>JBDNDP010000004.1:0-188403 GCA_046719065.1 Aggregatilineales bacterium
ACCGGCAGGAAGCGCGCGGAGGCGACGGCGATCGACAGGCGCCGCGCGTCGGCGCTCTGCCCCACTTCCGCCGGCACGACCACGCCGTCATACGCCAGCACCACCTCCACCTGCCGCCCGCTCCCTATCACCCCAGCCGGCACCGCCACGACCACCCCCTGCAGCGCGTCCGGCTCGACCCGCACCACGTCCACCGCTTCCCCGTTCACCTGCACCTCCACCGTCCGCCCCTCCCAGAACGCCTGCATCGCCAGTTCCAGCCGGTACGCCCCCGGCGGCAGGTCGACGTACAGCCGCGCCTGCGGGTACTCGCCCGCCCAGCGCAGCGTCGTCCCGAAGACGTCCTCCTGCCAGTGCCAGCCCCAGCCGATGAAGCGCTCGTCGCCTGGCGCGCCGAGGTCGATGACGTAAGCGCCGTCCGCGTCTTGCGCCGGCGTACGCGGCGGGCAGCCGTCCGGGTGCGCCGCGGTCCGAAACGCAATTGCGTAAGCCTCAGGCGGGCCTTCCGCTATCCAGAAGCACAGCAAGTCGGGCAGGGTGTTGAAGTAGCCGATAATCTCTTGAACGGTTGGCCCCTCGCGACCGATCAGGTCAGTGTGCAAGATGATGTAGCCGATCGGCCACTCCACGATGCGCTGGCGCAGCAGCGCCTCGACGGCGGGCGGATCAAGCGGAACGCGTTGGCCAAGCCAGCTCAGCAGCGGGTCATCGGTGACGATGTACCAGAAATTCTCGATCGGCGCGCGCGAGATGAAACCGTTGACCATCCGTTTGCCGTGGTCAATGCCGTACCACTGAAGCTGGATCGCGCGCATATCGCCGAGCAGCACTTCGCCTGTGCCAGCGCCGGTCGGAGCCTGCACGACGACCAGTTCGTCATAGCCCGGGCCGCGCTCCGCGCCGATCGCGCGGTAGAACGAATACGGGTATGGAGCGGGGTCAAGCGGCGCGCTCTCGAACAGGCGAACGCTAACTGCCAGCGCCAGCAGCGCCCCCGTCAGCCCAAAGACGACGCCCGCGCGCCCACCCGGGCGACGAAGCGCGCGCTGGACGACCGGTGTCCACGTCATGCCGGCGAAAGCCATGCCGGCGATCACACCGGCCGGCGCGAGGCGCCACGGCATGCGGAACATGCCGTCCGTCAGCGCATACAGCCAGCGGTAGGGCAGCGGCAGCTCAGCAGTGCCGATGACCAATGTCGGCCCCATAGCGAAGATCAGCGGCGGCAAAGATAGCGCAAACCAGAACCAGCGCAGCGGCGACATCCAGCGGCGCGCTGGCGACAGCGAGACGATCAGCGAGGCGATCAGCGCGAGCGTGACGAATGCGCCAGTTGATGGGCTGTGCCACATCCACCACTGCTCGGCCATCGACAAGAAGCCGCTCGGAAATGGAATGCCGGGGCGATCTTCAACTGGGCTGGGCGTGAGCGTGCCCTCGAAACGCATGATGTAAGGCAGCGGCCCGGCGAACCACATCAACAACAGACCGAAGCCGACCGCGAGCGCTCCGGCAGCCAGCAGCGCCAGCAGGCGATCGCGGCCGGCGCGCCAAGCGCGGACCAGCGTCAGCAGGCCATAGGGGATAACGAGGAAGACAGCGAAGATGGGAAACTGTAGGTCTGTCAGCATGAGCGCCCACAGCAGCACACCGACCGCCAGCCCCCACGCCGCACCCAGCCATAAGCCGCGCGCGAGGACGGCCTCCGCCGTGCGCCGCCACAGCAGCAACAGAGCTGGCAGCCAGAACCAGTCCATTAGGTTAAGATGGGTGTTGTAATAGAAATAGCGGGTGATGGGCAGCACTTGCAGCGCCGCCGCGCCAACCAACGCCAGACCAGCGTGAACCTCCTCGGCGCGCAAGAAGACGAACATCAGATAGCCGTTGAGCACCGCGCCAGCGACGATGATGACGTTGACGGCGGCCAGCGTGCCGATCAGCGGCTCCAGCAGTGCCCACAGCGGATACCAGAACGCCGTGAGCGCGTGGTAACCATAATTGCTGAGCGCCGGGAACATGACGAAATCGTTCTCGTAGACGTTGAGACCGGGCGTCGCCAGCGCGTGGCGGATCCACCAAAAATTCCAGTTGTAGTTGAAGAAGTCGTAGCCGGCGGTGTGCGTGTTAGTCGTAAAGAGGATCGGATGCAGCGTCAAAAAGGCGAGACCGAAAAAAAGCGCCAGCGCCCCTCCATGCAGCCTTGGAGCGCGAGCCGCGGCTAATGGCATTTTGATAGAACCTGCGGACAACAGCCTTGCCTGCACACATCAAACGAGATGGAGCGGCCGGAATGTTAGAGAATTCCAACCCTTCAGCGCCCGCGCATGGTCAAAACTATGCTGACGCTGTATAACATCAGCGGCCGATTCTAATCAGCGACAAAGGAATTGACAATGCTAACCAGAAAGCACCTGATTCAAATAGGCATCCTCGGCACATTGGGCGCGCTGCTGCTTGGGCTTGGTTTGACGCTCGGCGGGCTACCGGGCGAAGCGGGCACCGTCGAGACTGCCTATGCCTGCAACCCGTGCGACTGCCCGGAGGATAGGCGCAATAACTGTCAGGGCATCGAGTATTACGCGATCTACGCGCGCGAAGCGGCGAACGGCACCTGCAGCATCGAAGCCTACCGCTTCAACGACGATGGCGTGGGGATGCGCGTCTTTCGCGTCAGCGCCCGCCAGCTCAGCCAAGTGCCAGCGTTTCCAGCGCGCAACACGCTGATCCGCGAAAATGAGGGGGTGGCGCTGTACCGGCTGACGACCGGCGAGTACCAAGTTAATGCCGGCCCAGACAGCAACAATAAGGTCTACGTGCTGATCTTCGAGGGCTGCCCAGCCAATGTGATCCGCGAGGAGACGTTCACTGCGGGCGAGTAGCCGCCTGCGACCTGCTGGCGGATGCTAGCGCCCGGCCACCAAGACGGGCGTCTTCACGATCGCGGCTCACCGCTCACTCGGAGGTGATGAGCGTGCCGATACCCGGCTCTCCGCGGACTGCGCGGTACAGATCGTCGTCGTTCCAGAAATTGACGACGAGGATCGGCATTTTATGCTCCTCGCACAGCGTGAAGGCGGTCATATCCATCACTTCGAGTTTGTCTTGCAGAACGCGGCTGTAGCTGAGGTGCGTGTAGCGAATGGCTTCCGGATCCTTATTGGGATCGGCAGTGTAGACGCCGCTGACCTTGGTCGCTTTGATGACGATATCGGCATTGATCTCCATCGCGCGTAGCGCGGCGGCGGTATCGGTGGTGAAGTACGGGTTGCCAGTGCCGCCGGCGATGATGACAACCCGCCCCTTCTCCAGATGGCGAATGGCGCGCAGGCGGATGTAAGGCTCGGCGACGGCATTCATGGCGATGGCCGTCTGCACGCGGGTGACGACCCCTAACCGCTCAAGCGCATCTTGCAGCGCCAGCGCATTCATGACGGTCGCGATCATGCCCATATGATCGGCCGTGCTCTGCGCCATGCCGCGCTCGACGCCGCGCTGGCCGCGCCACAGGTTGCCCGCGCCGATGACGATCGCCACCTCAACGCCCAGATCATGGACGCGTTTGATCTTCTTGGCGATGAACTCGGCGCGATCCGGATCGATGCTGACCCCTTCGCCTGCAAGCGCCTCGCCGCTCAGCTTAAGCACAATTCGCTTGAACGCAGCCCTTTCCCCTGTTCCGTTCAGTGGGCCTGTTTGTCCATTCATCATCGCTTCTCCCCTCCCTTGTCTCTGCACGGCATGGCTGTCGCGGCTGTAGCGAGGCGCGGCGCGCCTCGCCGGTGCAAAAAAAGAGGGAATAGCGTCGTGCTAGTCCCTCCACGGCAGTTTTGACTCGGCAGTGCGCCGCGTGACGGATAGGCCTTCGCATCACCTTAATAGAGATGGAACAGCTGTCGCTACTCTGCATTCTCGCTGCTGCTGCCGCCTAGCTCAAAACAGGCGAACCGGCTGATCTCAATGCTCTCACCCACCTCGGCGACTGTTTCGGCCAGCAGTTGGCTGATGGTCTTCGAGTCATCTTTCAGATAAGGCTGCTCCATCAAGACCAGCTCTTGATAGAACTTATCCATGCGGCCTTCGACGATCTTATCGACGACGGCCTCTGGCTTCCCTTCTTCCAAAGCACGGCGGCGCTGGATTTCGCGCTCAGCCTGTACAACGGCTTCTGGCACCTGTTCGCGGCGCACATATTCCGGCTTCAGGTTGGCGATGTGCAGTGCGATTTCTTTAGCAAAGTTGCGGAACTGCTCGGTATTGGCGACGAAATCGGTCTCGCAGTTGACCTCAACCATCACGCCCAAGCGGCGGTTGAAATGCAGATAGGTTTCGATGACGCCTTCGTTCATCGCCCGGCCAGCGCCCAGCTTCTTGGCCGCGCGGGCCAACCCTTTTTCGCGCAGATAATCGACAGCTTTTTGCATATCGCCGTCGTTAGCTTCGAGCGCTTTCTTGCAGTCGAGCGGGCCAGCGCCGGTCGCTTCGCGCAGCTCTTTGACCATCTGTGCCGTGATTTGCATCGTTATTCGTCCTCTACTTCCTCGTCATCATCATCAAGGATCTGTTGGCTGCGGATCTTAGCCAGTGTGGACGCGCCGAGGAATGCCTCATCATCCTCGTCCTCGTCGTCGTCAAGGGCATAATCGTATTCGGCTATGTCCAGCATCAAATCTTCATCATCGGCCTTGCGCATCGACTGGCCCTCGATGACGGCATCGGCGAATGCCGCCACCAGCAGCTTGATCGCGCGCACCGCATCGTCGTTGGCGGGGATGATGTAATCGATCTCGTCGGGGTCGCTGTTGGTATCAGCCAATGCCAGCACTGGGATATTGAGCGTATTGGCCTCTTTGACCGCGGTTGCCTCGCGGCGCGTATCGATAACGATCAGCAGGTCGGGCAGGCGGCGCATATCGCGGATGCCGCCTAGCCGGTGCTGAAGCTTCTCGATCCGGCGGCTTAAAACCAGCGCTTCTTTCTTGGGCAGCAGGTCGAACTCGCCGTTGTCGCGTCGTTTCTCCAGCGATTTGAGCGTGTCGATGCTGCGGCGGATCGTCACCCAGTTGGTCAGCGTGCCGCCCAACCAGCGCGTATTGACGTAGGGCATACGGCAGCGCTCAGCTTCGCGCGCGACTGCCTCCTGCGCCTGTCGCTTAGTTCCCACAAACAGCACCGTGCCGCCCCGCGCGACGAGGTCGCGGATCATATCGTAGTAGTCATTAAGATTGGTGAGCGTTTGCTGCAAATCGATGATGTGGATGCCGTTGCGCTCGGTATAGATGTACGGGCGCATCTTAGGGTTCCATTTGGTGGTGCGGTGGCCAAAATGCACGCCCGTTTCGAGCAGCGCCTTCATGGAAACATTCGAAGGCATGGTGAACTCCTTGTAGAATAGTGTTTGCGCGATCACACCGTTCATCCTCGAAGAACGAAGCGGCCAGTTGGCGGCCACCAACACCCTCTTTCGAGTCCCGGTGTGTGAGTTTTGGCTGGAAAACAGCCGCCAACATTGTATCATTCGGCAGGCGCGCCTATCAAGGGCAGGGTGCGCCTCCGCCGCCCGATTAAGCAGCAGTGGAGATAACAGCACACCTTATGACCACCATCCTCGGGATCGAAACTTCGTGCGATGAAACAGCGGCTGCCGTCGTGCTTGAGGGCAGCACGATCGCCTCAAATGTCGTCGCCTCGCAAATCGATTTGCATGCGCGCTACGGCGGGGTCTTTCCAGAAGTCGCCTCGCGCGCGCACATCGAGGCGATCGGCGCGGTCGTCGAAACAGCGATGGCGGAGGCCGGCACCAGCTACAACCAGTTGGACGCAATCGCGGTGACTCGTGGGCCGGGGTTGGTCGGGTCGCTGCTGGTCGGCATGAACTACGCCAAAGGACTGGCGCTGGCGTTGGACAAACCGCTGCTCGGCATCAACCACCTTGAAGGACACATCTATTCATTATGGCTGACCGAGCCGCAGCGCGAGGTTCATTTTCCCGTCCTCGTTTTGATCGTTTCGGGCGGGCACACCGAGCTGCTGCTCATGCGCGGCCACGGCGCCTACGAGCGGCTCGGCAGCACGCTTGATGACGCTGCCGGCGAAGCGTTCGACAAAGTGGGCCGCCTGCTGGGCCTGCCCTTTCCGGGCGGGCCGCACATCGAGCAGGCGGCCCAAAACGGCAACGCAGCGGCCTACGAATTCCCGCGCGCACGCCTTGAGAGAGATTATGACTTCAGTTTTTCTGGCTTGAAGACTGCCGTCATGCGCGAGGCTACGGTAATGCCTTCGGCAGCCGCCCGCCGCCGCGAACCCGGCGCTGAAAAGAACGCACAACTTCGCAGCGATGTCTCGGTGGCCGATTTAGCGGCCAGCTTCCAACGCGCCGTCGTCACGGCGCTGGCCGAAAAGACCGCCAAAGCCGCCCGCGACTATGAGGTCACCGAGATCCTGCTGGCGGGTGGCGTGAGCGCTAACCAAGAACTGCGCCGAACGATGCGCGCTTTGTGCGATCTGCCGGTGCGCTACCCGCCGCTTGCGCTGTGCACCGATAATGCCGCGATGATCGCGGCCGCCGGCCACTACCGCTTCACGGCCGGCCTGCGCAACGATCTGGCGATCGATGTCAAACCGATGTGGCCGCTGACTGCGACGACTTACCTAGACTGACAGCAGAGGATGTAGCCAGCGTGGAACTTTACATTATTCGCCATGGCCAATCGACCAACAACGCGCTCGCCGATGAGCGGCTGCGCACCTTTGACCCTCCGCTGACTGCGATCGGCGAGCGGCAGGCCGAGCTGGTGGCCGCCTATCTGGCCGATGGCCGCAACCGCGACCCGTGGGTGAACCCTGCGACCGGTCAGAGCAAGCCCGAGACGGGGGCGGGGTTCGGCATCACGCACCTTTACTGCAGCGCGATGTACCGCGCGCTGCAAACCGCCCGGCCGATCGCGGAAGCGCTCGGCTTGCAGCCAGAAGTCTGGGTCGATATTCACGAGCATGGCGGCATCTATCTGGAGACCGACGGGACGATCACCGGGTATCCGGGCAAAAGCCGCGGCGAGATCTTGGCTGAATTTCCCGATTACACCCTTCCTGACGCCATCACTGAAGCGGGCTGGTGGGCGATTGAGAAGGGGATGGAACCGCTTGATTCGGCTTATGGCCGCGCGATCACGGTCGCCAATGCGCTGCGGCGGCGCGCCGAGAGCGATGAGCGCATCGCGCTGGTGACGCACGGCACGTTCATTGACGCTTTGATCAAGGCGCTGTTCTACCAACTTCCCAGCCGGCAGATGTTCTACATGCATTACAACAGCGCCATTTCTCGCATCGACTTCATGGCGCGAGACCGGATGCTGGTGCGTTACCTCAACCGCATCGCCCATTTGCCGCCTGAACTGGTCACATGAGCAGGAACGATCAACTCGCAGTACAATGAGAGCATAGAGTCGCAAAAGGAGTAGCAGTAGCCAAGATGCCGTTTGAGCTGGAAGCTTTAGTCGGCCATCTATATGTCGTCAATGGGCGCACGATCAGCGCGCCGCCGCCGGGCGCGCTGGTTGAAGTGTCGCCGCGCAAAGCTGCGCGCGGGCGCGAGGCCGATACGATCTTCGTGCTTGTGCTGCCCGCTGGCGACGCGATTGTGCCAGCAAACTTCTACGAGCAGATGGCCGCGTTGACGGCCGAACGTTATTTCAGCAGCAGCGGCAGCGTAACGGCCGGACTGCGCACGGTCTTCAACCATATCAACGCCAACCTATTTGACCACAATCAGCGCGACCCACGGCACTACGAAGCAAGCCTGTTGTGCGCCGTCTTACGCGGCACTGACCTCTACGTCGGGCGAGTGGGCGCAGGCATGGCGCTGCTGCGCCATGATGATGCTGTTCAGCAGTTCCCGGCCGATTTCAGCAGCGATGATGCGCTGTACGGCCCGCCGATCGGCGTGCGCGCCGAGCCAGATATTCGCATGGCGATGTATGAAGTCGCGCACGGCACGCGCCTGCTGCTGGCCAATGCAGCGCTGGCCGATCTCAACTTCGACGCGGTTTCCTCGGCGCTGGCGCTAGAGGACATCGGCGCTGTGCTCGTGGCGCTGAAAAATCTGGTGCGAACAAACATCACATTGACGCTGATCGAGTTTGTGCCGCCCGAAGAACCGGCGCCGCTGCCGGTGCGTTCGGTCGAATCGACGGCTGCCGGCGCGCCGCCCGTGGAACTAGCGGGGTCGCCGTTCGCGCCGCCAACGCCACCGCCGATCTCCCCCTCTGGGCGCGTTGACCCGAAGGCCGAAGCGGTCTCTCGCCCGCCGCGCGAGGCCCCGGCGCCGCGCCTATCGCCGGCGCGGGGGCAGGGCTTCCGCCGCGCGGTCGGCGGTCTCGCCCTTGTTTTCAGCCAGCTGCTCGAGCAGTTGAACAGCGCGCTCGACAGCGCGCTGCCCGAGCCCAAACCCGGCCAGCGCAGCTTCCTGAGCAGCCCGGCCGCTGCTGGTCTGGCGATCTTCGTGCCGGTGCTGGTGGTGGTGCTGGTCGTCATCTTGTGGCTGAGCGGCACCGGTGAAAGCGAGTTTGACCAATGCGTCATGCGCGCTAACGAGGCCGCTAACCTCGCCCGCGGCATCGCTTCGAGCGATGTGCAAGGCACACTGGCCGCGTGGAACGCTGTGCTGCGAGTGGCAGCAAGCTGCGACGAGATCCGGCCCGATGACCCGCAGATGCTCGCGCTCAAGCGCGAAGGCCGCGGGGTGATCGACGCGCTGCTTCAGATCGAGCGGCGTGTCGTTCGCCCGATCGATGCGCTGCCGAGCGCGGCGCTCACGCGCATCGTGCTTCAGGGCGAGGATTTGTACGTCCTCGATGATGCCAACGATCAAGTGTACCGGCTGACGCTGTCCAGCGATGGCTTAAGCCTCGTGCCGGGCACGCGCCAGCCGATCCCGGCGATGCGCCGCAGCGGCATCGTCAGCCAATTCACGGTGGGCGAACTGATCGACATCGCTTGGACCGACGACGGCAGCGGCCTCAGCCAAGGCAGCGTGATCGTCGCGCTCGATCGCAACGGCGTTCTGATCGACTGCCCGCCGCGCTTTTTGCAAAGCTGCCGGGCGCAGCGCATCTCCACCGATGTTTGGATCAACCCGGTCGCGATCAAGTTTTGGCAGGGGCGTCTTTACGTGCTCGACCCAGGCGCCAATCAAATCTGGCGCTATGACCCCGCCGGCGGGGCCTTCCCTAATGCGCCGATCGAGTATTTCGGCGGCGAAGGACGCCCTGATATTCGCAATGCGGTCGATTTTGGCATCGATACGCCCGGATCGATCTACATCGTCATGAGCAATGGCGATGCCCAGCGTTATACGGGCGGCCAGCGCGTGGGGTTCAGTTTCGCCAACTTCCCCGATGACCAGCCGCCAAGCAGCGCTCGCTCGATGTTCCTCAACACGAACCCAATCGCGCAGGTGATCTATTTCGTCAACCGCGATGAACGCACGATTTTCGAGACGACGCACGCGGGGACGCTGGTCAACAGTTTCCGCGCTGAAGAAGAGGAGCTGTTTGCTGAAATTGCAGGGGTGGTCGCCGATTCGCCCAAGCAGCTCGTTTATGTCACCTCGGGCAATTCGATCCTCGTGTTCAACCGCTCGCGCACACTTCCATAAAGAGAAGGGGCAGGGCGAAGCGGCTGCTAGCGACGCCGCGCGCGCTCTTCTCGCAGAATCAGGATTAGAGACAGGGCCGAGACCGCGATCAGCAGCAGCGCCGGCGCGCCGGTTTGCGCCATGCGCGCCTCCATATTGGCCGACCAGATGCGCATCGGCAGCGTATCGAAGCCGGTAGGCGATAGCAGCAGCACGGTCGGCAGTTCTTTCATCGCGTTGAGGAAGACCAGCGCTACGCCCGCAAGGATGCCCGCGCGAGCCAGCGGCGTGGTGATGCGCAGCATCACCTGCCACGGGCGCAGGCCAAGGCTGCGCGCGGCTTCGTCAAGGCGCGGGCTGATCTGCAAAAGCGCGCTGCGAGTCGCGCCGATGCTAAAGGGCAGGAAACGCGCGCAGTAGCCGACGATGAGCAGCGGCAGCGTTTGGTAAAGCGACGGCAGGTAATTGGCGGCGAAGAAAACGAAGGCCAGCGCGACGACCAGCCCCGGCAGCACATTGCCCAGATAGGCGGACTGTGCCAGCCACGCGTTCAACCGGCGGTGGTGGCGCGAGGTCACGCTGCGCACCGCCAGCACCGCCGGCGGCAGCGCCAGCAAACCCACCACCAGCGCCGCAAGGCCGCTGGCCGTCACTGTGTTGAGCGTGGCCCGCGTGAGATCATCGATGACGATGCCGGCGTTCACCCCGCGCACGAGCCAAAAAGCGAGCACCGCGATCGGCGTGAACACACCAATGCCGACCAGCGTCACGCAGAAAGCGATCGCCGGCAGCTTCCAGCGCCCGAGCGGCACGGTGACTGGTTTGCGCGCGCAGCCCGTGCCGGCGCGATAATTGCGGCCGCGCGTTGAGCTGGAGACGCGCCGTTCGAGGATGAGCAAGCCGACCGTGAGGAGCACCAGCATAAGCGCCAGAATGGCGGCGCGGCTGCGATCGAAGGAGCCGGTGTATTGAAGATAGATGACGCGCGTGAAGGCATCATAGCGCATGAGCGCGACCGCGCCGAAATCGCTGAGCGTGTAGAGCGCGGTGAGCAGCGTGCCGACGGCCAGCGCCGGGCGAAGTTGCGGCAGCACGACGCGCCGGAAAACCGCCCACGGCTTATGACCCAACGCGCGGGCCGCCTCTTCTAGCGCCGGGTCGATATTGAGCAGCGCCGCCCGCACGGGCAAAACGACATAAGGGTAAGTGAACAGCGTGATCGCCATCCACGCGCCGAAGAAACCGTAGATCGACGGCAGCCGGACGACGCCGAGCGGTTCCAGCAGGCTTTGCAGCATGCCGCGCGGCCCAAATGCCTCGATGAACATCATCGCACCAATATAGGAGGGGATGACCATCGTCAGCATGCCGGCGATCAACCAGAAGCGGCGCAGCGGCAGGTCGGTGCGCGTCGTTAGCCATGCAAAGGGCACGCCGATGGCGGTAGCGGCGGCCACGCAGGCGACCATCAAGACCACGCTGTTCCAGATCACCGCCAACGTGCGCCCACTCGTCAGGTAAGCGATCCCCTGTTCCCCGGTACCCAACGCGCGCAGAACTAAATATCCCAGCGGCAGCAAGATCAGTGAAATGATGGCCAGCGTTAGCCACTGCAGCGGGGTGGGCATCCCGTGAGAGAGGGCGCGGCGGGCGCGCTCCAGCAGCGGTTCGGCATCATAAGCGCGGCTGCGCGGGTACTCATAGGGAGTGGAGATGACATTTTGCATCGATTTTGCCTGACGTTGTATACTTTATTTGCCCCCGCCTTCATCTCGCCTGTGGGCGAGATGAAGGCGGCTCTTTCCTCGCGGAAGACCTCACAAAGGTTACGGCAGCGCGCCCACCTCGCGCAGCAGGTTGAGCGTGCCCTCAAGGTCGGCCAAGTCGCTCAAATCGAGCGCCGGCACTTCCAGTTCGTTCAGCGGCACCAGCGCCGGGTTAGCCACAACGCCGGCCGCCAGCGGGTACTCGAACGTCACGTCAGAGAAATACTGCTGCGCATCGTTGCCGAGCATGTAGAGCAGCAAACGTTCAGCCAAGCCGGGACGGCTGCTGGTATTCAAAACGGCGGCACCGGCAATGTTGATCAGCGCGCCGGGGTCGCCGCCAGTGAAGAAATGATTCTCGGCCGGCGCGTCGGGCGTTTGCGCCAGAAAACCATACAGGTAGTAGTGGTTGACCAGCCCAACTTCAACCTCGCCAGCGATGACCGCGCTGACGATGGCACGGTTGTTTTCGTACTGGACAGGGTTGTTGGCGATAATGCCTTCCAGCCATTCGCGAGCGCCGTCTTCACCCAGCAGCAGGCGCAGCGCCGTCACGTGCGACTGGAACGAACCATTGGTTGGCGCCCAGCCGATGCGGCCGTTCCACACTGGGTCGGTCAAATCAAGCAGCGAGTCCGGCAGTTCATCCGGGCTGACCATGTCTGTGTTGTAAACCAGCACACGAGCGCGCCCTGAAAGCCCGACCCACAGCCCAGCCGGCGAACGAAACTCCGGCCCGACGCGTTCCAACACATCGGAAGACAACGGGCGCAGCAAACCGGCGTTCGCCAGCGCGCCGAGCGCCCCGGCATCTTGAGCGATGTAAACATCGGCCGGGCTGTTTGCTCCCTCTTCCAGAATGGTGGCCGCCATTTCAGCGGTGCCACCGTAGCGCACCTCAACGTTGATGCCTGTTTCTGCGCTGAACTGCTGCAGCAGCGGGCCGATTAAATCTTGGCTACGGCCAGAATAAATGACCAATGTTTCAGCCGGCGGCTGGGCGAGAGCAGGCGCAGCAGCAACCAGCAACATAGCAAAAACGAGGAAAAGCACTTTCCACGACTGGCGCATCAGTCAAAACTCTCCTTAGGCGAAACCTAAACCTCGATAGATGTTCAGCGCCGAACACGTCCTCATTATCGTCGAAGCGGCCCATGCAAGTCTACGCTTGTGGTAAATTTCTCAATTTGCTGTGTGAAGACTCTGCGTTAAACCGAGTCATGCGTAAAGATATTGCCGACGCAGAGAACAAGTTGCAGGCGGTTAACTTTTGTGATTTTAGTCACATTCTCGAATTGCATGAGGAGCGCTGCAACTTAACGCTCCATTATTCGTATAGTAGAAAAAATCCCCCTAACCCTGCGGGGGTCTTCGTGGTCGAACGCTGAACTCGTGGGCTGCCGTGTTACAATAGAGCCTACGATGAAGCAGCAAAAGGTGACCCAGGGAGTACGGTCTATGTCCGCATGGTGGGGCACGCGAAGTAATGTGTCGACGCGTTTGCGATTGGAAGTGGAAGCGATGCGCGCGACTTTCGGTAACACTTTCAAACTTATCGTGCCGCAGTTTGGGCTGCTGTATTGGGAGGGCATGGTCGAGCTGAATTTGGCCACGCTGCGCCAGCGCGAGCACTGGCTTAAGATCGTCTATCCGAACGACTACCCGAGCCGGCCCGCGGAAGCCTACGTGACCAAGCCGCGCATCTACAGCGAAAAACATCAGTATGAAGATGGCCAGCTTTGCCTGTTCAATCCGAAGGATGGCGAGCATTACGGCTGGAATCCCAGCCGCTCGACGGCTGTCACCGTGACGGCATGGGCCATTCAGTGGTTGTACGCCTATTACACGTGGCGCTCGACCGGCGAATGGCCGGGCATCGAGGAGCGCGTAGACCCCAATACCCCGCTGCCCTCGTGGCGGAGGAGGTAAGCGACGATGTTCACCCGCCTTCAACGCGGTGCCGTTTCGATGATCCCCAATCTGGTCGTGGCGCAGCGCGTTCTCGATAAGATGCGCGCTGCTGCCGAATCGCATTTGCAAGATGAAACGGGCGAGGCGCTGGTCGGCCTCTATCTGCCCGGCACGTATGGCGGCGGCCTGCCCACGTTGTACGTGCTCGATACGATCTCGCCTGATGACAGCGCAGTGCGCCAGTTTCACACCTTCCAGCAGGGCGATGCCCGTCAAGATGAGCTGATCTGGTGGATGCAGGAAAACTGGCAGGTGACACGCGAACGCCGAACTAGTTTGTTCGGCAAGAACAAATGGGATGTGCCGCTGCGCTATCTGGGCGACTGGCATAAGCAGCCTGGCTTCATGATTCAGCCCAGCGGCGGCGATTTGATGACCGCCTTGGACTGGATCGAAGACCCTGAGAACCGCACCGACTTCCTGCTGACGCCCATTGTTACGCTGGGGCACCCGGCGACGATCAGCATCAGCGGCGTGACGACTAACTTCATCATGCTGCCCTGCGATGGCGAGGCCATGCGCATCGATTGGTGGTATATCGACCGGACGACGCGCGGTTTTGCGCCGATCGCGCCGGTCGTTTACCCGGATGGCCAGCTTCCTGAGCTGGCGCCATACCCGTGGCATTTAGTGAACGAAGCGCGCATCGAACAGGAGCTGTCGCGGCTGGATGACGACGGGCTGTTCCACTCGATCACTCTATGGAAAGCGCAGCCCGAACCGCCGCTGGCGATCTGCTTTCTCACCGCGCGCATGGGCAGCGACCGTATGTTGATCCTCGTCACGCCGCACGATTATCCCGCGCAGCCTCCCAGCGTTCGCGCGGCCCCGTTTGTGCACATGGGGCCTGACGAAGATATGTATCAGGTATTCGCCAACGCGTGGAAAAAATCGCAGCCGGTCGAACTGGACGAAGTGCTGCTGAAGAATTGGACGGCCGAACGGTATCTGATCGATCTCGTCCATGCCGCCGAGCGTAAGTTGGGGCTGCGCAGCGCGCCAACACAGCTCACTGGCGCAGCAACTTCGGAAGCGGAGAGAGATGAGGAGGAAACGCGATGAACTGGGATCGCGTTGAACGGTTGCTCGGCTCGCACAATCTTGCACTGCTGGCGCAGAAACGTGTGGGCGTCGCCGGGGTGGGTTCTGGCGGCGGTTTCGTCGCGCTGAGCTTGGCGATGAGCGGGGTTGGTCACTTCGTGCTCATCGACGGCGATGTCATCAAGGAGACGAACATCGTGCGCCATGTGGCAGACCGGCGTTATCTGGGACGACCCAAAGCGGAGGCGGTCGCCGATCTGA
This sequence comes from Aggregatilineales bacterium, assembly GCA_046719065.1. Classification (GTDB taxonomy): domain Bacteria; phylum Chloroflexota; class Anaerolineae; order Aggregatilineales; family Phototrophicaceae; genus Flexifilum. Next base: position 14,671 of record JBDNDP010000004.1, read on the forward strand.
TCCTTAAGCGCAACCCCGCCGCGCAGGTGACGGCCATCCACGGCCGCGTCGAGGATCACCTCGATGTGCTGGCCGGGCTTGACCTGCTGGTGGTCGGCCTCGATGGCGAAGGACCGAAATATACGCTCAATGAAGCGTGCCTGTCGCTTGGCCTGCCAGCAGTTTATGCGGGGGTTTATGAGCGCGGCGAAGGCGGCGATGTCGTCCTGATCACGCCCGGCGGCGGCCCGTGTTATGCTTGTTGGGCGGCCGAGCTGCGCGAGGAGGTCATTGCCAGCCATGAAGATGACTCTGCGCCGCTCGATTATGGTATGATCGGGCCAGAGGGAACGCTGGAAGCTGAACCGGGGCTGTGGCTGCATGTGACCCGTGTGGCGAGCGCGCAGGCCGATATCGCGCTTAATGAGCTGCTGCACGGCACAGAGGTTTATCGCGCGCTGCCGGGCAACACGGTGATCATCGCCAATGTGCCGCTCGAGATCATCAGCGGTCAAACCAGCTTCCCGTATACGGCGCTGTGGGTTGCCATCGAGCGCGATCCGCAGTGTCTGGTCTGCGGCACGTTGCTCGGCAAAACTGCCGACCAGACGGCGCAGGCCGATGTATCGCTGGATGAGTTGATGTCAAATACGGGCATCGTTTTAGAGGAACACGCTCAACGGCAGAGCAAGGAAGAACAGAAGTGACGGAAAAGCCATTCAATCATCACGATGATCGGTTCGATGCCGGGATGGACGAGACGTTTGACCCCGGCGCGAACGCCGCTGTAAATGCCGAGGCATCTTCAGCAGGCGCGGCCGCCGGCGCGAGCCAAACGCCGGAAGCGCCCCCACCGCCAGTCGCAGCTCCAGCCAACCGCGCCAGCAGGGATAACCGGTATGAGGAACGGCTTGAACGGCTGGGCGGGGAACCTGCCCCCGCGATCACGCCAGAGGAATTCGCTCGCTTGCAGCGCGCCGGTCAGGTTCATATCGACGCGCGCGGCCGCGTTCACACGACACGTCGTACAGATGCCGAGGCGGGCGTGTCGCTGCGAAAACGCCGCGCGTGGTATGTCTGAGCCACCGGATTCGCCGCAAGCGCTTGTTGAGCTGTTGAAGGCGCGCGGCGAACTGCGCGATCCTCGCATCGAAGCGGCCTTCCTCGCCACACCTCGCGCCTTGTTCCTGCCCGACCTGCCGCCAGAGCAGGTCTATGCCGATGCTGCCATTCCAATCAAAAGCGGGCCGGAAGGGGCGATCTTCAGCTCCTCCAGTCAGCCGAGCATGATGGCGATCATGCTCGAACAGCTTCAGCTCGAACCCGGCCATAACGTGCTCGAGATCGGCACGGGGACGGGTTATAATGCTGCCATCATAGCGCATATCGTCGGCCCGCATGGGCGCGTGACGACCATTGAGATCGATCGCGCCGTCGCCGATGATGCGCGCACACACTTGCAAAAAGCGAAAATAAGCGCTGTTAGCGTGGTCGAGGGAGACGGCGCGCTAGGCTACCCAGCGCGCGCTGCCTACGATCGCATCATCGCTACGGCCGGAATTTGGGATGTGCCGCGCATTTGGCGGCAGCAGCTCAAGAAAGGGGGCATCCTCGTCGCTCCCATTTGGCTTGAGGGGATGCAGTACAGCGCCGCTTTCCATCTACAGCCTGATGGCAGCCTGCTCAGCGCCGATAACTATCCCTGCGGCTTCATTCCTCTGCGCGGCGTATCGGCCGGGCCGGAGCTGCGCGTGCGGGTTGGGTCAGGGCTGCTGTTACAATCAAGCGATGTGGCGCGCCTCGACAGCGCAGCGCTACAGATGATGCTTTCTGAGGATGCGAGCAGCGGGCATCTGGGCGTGTTCCTCTCAGCGTCAGAGTTCGCGCACAGCCTGATCCCGTTCATCGCGCTGAACCTGCCCGACGAGTTGATTTTCGCCAGCTATTCGACCCCTGTAAACCAACAGCCCTTCGGCATCGAAGGCAGCGGCTTTGCGCTGCTGGCGCAAGGCAGCGCCTGTTTTGTGCCCATGCAAGAAGCTGGTAAAGCGATCGTCTTTGGCGGGGCCGATACGCTGCTGGCCGCGCAAGACTTGGTCAGCGCGTGGCAGAGGGCCGGCGCGCCCAGCGCGGCACGGCTGCGACTGCGCTTGATCCCGCGAGAGCAGACACTGCCGCGCGCGCCCGGACGCGCTTTCACACGGGCTGATCATCATTTGTTCGCTTGGTTGGAGGGGGCATCATGAGCAGGGTTCTGGTCATCGGGTCGGCGGGGCTGGATATCAAAGCGCAGCCAGAAGGGCCGCTGCAGCCTCATTTGAACAACCGCGGCAAAGTTCGCAATAGCGTAGGCGGCGTGGCGCGCAATATTGCCGAGAACCTCGCTCGCCTCGATCAGCGCGTCCGGCTGCTGAGCGTGCTGGGCGATGATGGGCCGGGCCTGCGCGTGCTGCGCCATACCCGCGCTGCCGGCGTGCGTGTGCGCGATATTCGCATCATGCCGGGCGGGCGCACGCTGACGACGCTCGCCCTGCTCGATGAGCGGGGCGAGCCGCAGATTGCGCTGATGGACTATGACATCATGAGCGCGGTCGATGGCGATTACCTGCACGAACATGAGGCGGAATTCGCTCGCGCCGATATCATCGTGATCGACGCGACGCTTTCTGAGGAGGCGCTGGCCGTCCTGTTCGAGCTGGCCGAGCGCTATAACGTGCGCGTGTGCGCAGACCCCACCACGCCGGCGCTGGCGCGCAAACTGTGCCCGTTTTTAGATCGGCTGTTTTTGGTCACGCCGAACGCCGGCGAAACAACCGCCCTGTGCGGCATGGAAGACCCGGCGCGCGACCGCGAAAGCGCGCTGGAGGCGGCCCGGCGCTTGGTCTCGATGGGGGTACAGCTCGCGGTCGTCACGCTGGGCGATCAGGGCGTTGCCTATGCCGACAGCCGCCGCGCCGGCTACATCCGCGCGGTCAAGATCGCCGTGCTTGACCCGACCGGGGCTGGCGACGCTTTTTCCGGCGCGGTCATCTTCGGCCTGCTCAACGAAGTCGAGATCGATGAGGCGATGCGCCTCGGCATGACCGCCGCCTCGCTCACGCTCCAAAGCCCAGAGACTGTCGTCCCCTCGCTGAGCCAAGAACTGCTGTACGACAAGCTGGTCGTCTAAGCACATCACTCGCCGAGCGTGTGCGAACCGCCCGGATCGAGCACGATCGGTTGAGCTGCGGTCTCTCCACTGACGCGCCGCGCCCAACTGGCGACATCCTGCACGATCGGCGGGAATGTGTTGTAATGCATGGGCACGACGAAGCGCGGACGCAAATATTTGATCGCGCGGATCGAGTCGGCCGGCCCCATCGTGAAATAGTCGCCGATCGGCAGAAAAGCGATATCGATGCGCTCATCGCCGATCAGCTCCATATCGGAAAATAAAGCGGTATCGCCAGCGAAATACAGACGCAGGCCGCTGCGTTTGCCCGTGACGACCAATCCGTTCGGCTGGCCGCCATAGCTGCCGTCAGGGAAGGATGAGCTGTGGAAAGCGATCGTGAGCTTAACGGTCATGAAGTCATAATCGCCGGTCCCGCCCGTATTCTGGCCGTGGGCTTTGACATCCTTGGCCGAATACCAGTAGCTCATCTCGGCATTGCAGATGATCGGCGCGCCGGTGCGCTTGGCGATGTCGAGCGCGTCGCCGGTGTGGTCGCCGTGGGCATGAGAGAGCAGGATGTACTCGGGGTTGAGATCGGCCGGGGCTGCGGCTGCCAGCGGGTTGCCGGTCAAAAACGGATCAAACAGAATGGTGTGCCCATCAATGCTCATTTCGAAAGCGGAGTGGCCAAGCCATTTAAAAGATATCATCTCCCATCCCTTTCTTGATTGATTCAAATCACCTCAGATCATAACACCCTAACAGCACTTTTCATGAGTTTCGCGCGCTCAAGGGCAGGGCGATCGTGAATGTTGCGCCGCTGTCGACCCCTTGGCTGTTCGCCCAGATGCGGCCGCCATGCGCCTCGACCAGCGCGCGCGCGATGCTCAACCCGATGCCGAGACCGCCGTTGCTGCGCGTCATATGATCTTCAAGCTGCACAAAGCGCTCAAAGATCCGGTCGAGCTGGTCACGCGGGATACCCACTCCATTATCGATGACCGTGATTAATGCCTCGCAACCGCCGCGCACTTCCGTCTTGATGACAATGCGGCCATAATCAGGCGTGAAGCGAATGGCGTTGTTGAGCACATTCGTAAGCGCCATGCCGATCCGGATCCGGTCGGCTTCGATGCGGGCGTCACCAGCCCCGGGCAGCACGATGAGACGATGCCCTTTCGCATCGGCGATCGGCTTGACCTCTTGCACGACCGCGTGCACCAATTCATCGACGGAAATTAGCTCGCGCAGAAGATCGACCTGCTTCTGCTCCAGATAACGCAGGTTGGTCAAATCTTCGATGATGCGGCGAAGCTGGAGCGCGCTGCTGACGACCTTGCTGGCGTGGCCGCGCACTTCTTCATCCGTCGCTTCTTGCAGGAAACTGGCGTAGCCGAGGATGACGCCGAGCGGCGTCCGCAGCTCGTGCGAAGCGATAGCGATAAAATCGCTCTTCAACTTGTCGAGCTGGCTCAATTCGGTATTCACTTTGCGCAGCGCGGCAACGAGCTGGGCGCTCTCGATGGCAACCGCCGCCTGCGAAGCTAAGATCGACAAGTAAACCTCGTCGTTTTCCGTCCACGGCAGTTCGCGTTTATTAACTGCTTCGATCACGCCAATGAGTCGGTCTTTCGAATGCATCGGACGCCGAGCACCGAGCGCGTGCGAAAGCCAACTTGACGGTCAAGCTGACTATAGTGGCGTGGCTCGTCCTTGACATCATTTACCACGACGACGCGTTTTTCGCGCAGAACCATGCCGGCGATGCTTTTCTCAAGCGGCACGAGCTGGCCGGTCAAACCGATGTCGCCGGTTGTGGTCGTCGCGGCAGCGAAGCGCAGTTCGTTTTTGCGAGCATCCCACAGCAAAACGGAAGCGCCTTCGGCCTCTACGATTTCAGCGGCCGCATCCACCAATATATTCAACAAGGGTTTGAGTTTGAGCGTCGAATTCAGGACGGCGCTGATCTCAGAAAGGCGGGCATATACCTGCACTTTGCGCTCGAGCTGAGCAATACGATCTATCATTATGTGTTCTGCCATCATCGTTAGTGCTCCGCAGTCTCTAGCACTAAGTGTAGCATTGTCCTTTGCGTGCTGCGACATCGTTCAGTTTTTTTCAGAACTTAGCACATAGACCTTAACTATTTTTTCTCGTAATGGTAGTAGGAGGTGTCGAAACTGTTCATAACATTTGCCAAATCCGACCATATCGCAGAATAAAGCAGATTTAACAGAAGGGAAAGCGCTGTTTTGGGTAATGTTTGGGATTCATAGAACGTTTGTGCGCGAATCTGTGAACAGGCGGGCTGTTCATAAGTCAGCCGCTGGTTTCTACAGAAGATTTGTTCTGTTCACAACATTTGCCAAATCACCCACGAGCGCGCTTTGACAGGGGTCGTTATGAACAGGCGCGGCCGAATTGTGAACAGGTTGTGAACAGGTTTTCGACAGGCTAAAGGGCCAAAGGCGCAGTTCATAATAGAAACTTTAATACCGTTGGGGCTATTGTTTGGAAAAAGCAGGGATATCGCGCTTAGATATCCCAAGCCCACTTCACAAAAAAAGTCGGCGTGTTAGAAGCGTGCCGACTTTTTGGGATATCGTCGTGTTGGCGACTAGCCGCTGCGTTTGGATTTATTTCGCCCAGAACGCCGGCCGAGGACGTAGCCGCCGCTGAACAAAACCGCGCCGGCGATGAAGGCCAGCGCGAGGACGATCGGCGTGCTATCTGCCCCGCTCGGCGCGATGGAACCCTGCGCCTCTGCCGCTGCCAACGATGCGAGCATGGCTGTAGCGGTCGCTGCTTCAATGAGCGCGGTGGCGGTGGCCGCCATCGGCTCGACATTTGGATCGATGAAAGCAGGGGTAGGCGTCAGGTCGGTCAACAAGCCCGGCGTCCCGACCTGCGCCGTGGCCGTTTCGATGATAGCGGTGGCCGTGCGTTCAAGTTCGTTGGGCGTCGGCACAATATCGATTTGCCCATGGGCTGGCTGCGCCGCCGCCAACATCAAGATCGCGGCGAGCAGGGCTGCCCCCGCGCTGTTTCTAAGAACAACCGCCATTTGTTCGCGCATGCTTCCCCCTGATCAAATCAAGCGATATGTTCTATACGCAGGCGGGGCTGCAAGGTTGCGCAAAAACACCCTCAGCGGTGAGGGTGTCGAACGGTGTTTCGCAGCTCAGCGATTGAGGCTCATCGGCATGATAATGTGCAGGAAATCATCGCGACCCTGCGGGCGGATGACGCCAGCCGAGGCGGGGCCGCAGCTCTCGACGATCACGCTCTCCTCGTGGATGACGCTGAGCACATCGATCATATAGCGGATGTTAAACGCGGCCTCTAGGCTTTCACCTTCGACCGATGCGTCGATCAAGCCTTCATTGTCGCCGCGTTCGTTGCTGCGGCCGGTCACTAGCACCATGCCCGGCTCGCCGGGATTGGCCGGTGGGCGCGCCGTGAAGCGCGTACTGAAGTTGTTATCGCGCGCGAAGATCTCGGCCCGTTTGCACGCGCGCAGCAGATCTGATGTATAGACCGTGATGGCGGTATTGTAGGTCTTGGGGATGATGGCGCTGAAATCGGGGAAGCGTCCCTCTAAAAGCTGCGATGTGACGACGGTATTTTCGATGAAGAACAAAATCAGGTCGCGCTCACCCGGCAGCGAAATGCCGACTTCTGCTTCATCATCGACGATAATGCGGGCGACCTCAGCGAGGGTGCGCGCTGGGACGACGAGATCGCGCGGCGGGTCAAAATGCTGCTGGATGCGCGCCGTGCGCACTGCCAGCCGAAAGCCGTCGGCAGCCGCCATCGTCAGCACGTCCCCGTCAAACTGCATGTAGACGCCGGTCAAAATGGGACGGTTGTCCTCTTTGGCGGCGGCGAAAACCGTTTGCACGATCATCTCGCGAAACGTCCGGGCGGGTAGAATCAGGTCTGGATCGCCGCCCTCAGGGATGGGCGGGAATTCGCTGGCAGCGATGCCGCGGATGTTGGAGACCGTGGTGCCACAGCGCACATTGACCGACTGCGTGGCCGGGTCGAGCGTCATATCGACCCGCTCCGGCGCTAGATTGGCGACCAGCTCGGTCAGCGTCTTTGCCGGCAGCGTGATCGCGCCCGGCCTTTCAACCTTAGCGCCGATGTACGACGTGACGCTCATTTGCAGATTGGTAGCGGTCAGTTTGAGCTGTGCATCGTCGGCGGAAAGCAGCACGTTCGCCAGCACGGGCAGCGTCGTGCGCGTATCGACCGCCCGGCTGACGATGCCCAGACCGCGAGCGAGCTGCTCCTGTAGAGTTGAAACTTTCATGGTCGATAAGCTCCTGCGTGCCGCTGCGATTTTCTTTCAGGCTTTATAGTGTTTTAGCAATGCGATGCACGCCGCATGTTGAATGCGCTGCATGTGATCGCCTATTATAGCGCAGGCGGGCCGCACTGTCAGGGTTTGCCAGCGCTGTGATTCTAGAGCGTGGGGGGGAGCGATGCTTTCACGTCGAGAGCTTTTGTCTCTATTGAGAGGTGGGCTGGCCGCTATCCTGCCCGCGCGCTTATTTTCCAAGCTGAAGGTGGAGGCCGCTCGCGCGCAGGCGCCGCGCGTCCTCGTCGTTGGGGCGGGCGCGGCTGGGCTGGCCGCCGCGCGCTATCTGCAGGAGGCAGGCTGCAGCGTGATCGTCTTAGAGGCGCGCGACCGCATCGGCGGGCGCATTTGGACGGATCGGACGCTGGACGGCATCCCGCTCGATCTGGGCGCATCGTGGACCCACGGCGTGCAGGATAACCCGATCACGACGCTGGCGGAGGCGAACGGCGTCGCCCGCGTTCGCACCGACCATGAGCGCCGGCAGATCTATCTGGGGACGGGTGAGCGCCTGAGCGCCGCGCAGGTGTCTCGTGGTGATGAGGCTTTCACTGCTTTGCTTGAGGCAGCGGCTGCGATCGCGGAGGCCAGCCCGCGCGACCTGTCGCTGGCCGAGGCGCTCGCGCAAGCGCAGGCGCAGTTCGGCCGTGAGTTCGACGAGACGCTGCGCCTCGCCCACGCCGTCGCGGTTGAGATCGAGCATGCCTATGCCGCCGATGCGGCTGCCCTGTCAGCATGGTACTGGGATGAGGCTGAAGAATTTGATGGAGGTGATGCGATCTTCCTCGGCGGCTACGATTGGCTGCCCCGCGTGCTGGGAGAAGATCTCGATGTGCGGCTGAACGCGCGTGTCGCTGCCGTGCGCTATGATGCGCGTGGGGTGCAGGTCGAGGCCGATCAAGGGACATTTTCCGCTGATTATGCAGTCATCACTGTCCCGCTGGGCGTGCTGAAGGCGAGCGCGATCCGCTTTGAGCCGGCGCTGCCGGCCGCCAGCCAGCGCGCAATCGACCGCCTTAACTTTGGGACGCTCAACAAGATTTACCTGCGCTTTCCTCAGCCCTTCTGGGATTCCCGCGTCACGTGGATCGATCTGGTCGATCCGGCGCAGATGTGGCGCAGCTTCGTCAACTTGCAGCCCGTGCTGGGCGCGCCCGTGCTGCTCGGCTTCATCGCCGGGACGGCGGCCCTCGAAGCGGAAACGCAGCCCGATGCGGCGCTGGTCGAGGGTGCGCTCGCTTCACTGCGGGCGATCTATGGCGTCAGCACCCCCGCACCAGGCGGCTGGCGGATCACGCGCTGGGCGTCCGATCCCTTCGCGTTGGGCGCCTATTCGTCTTACGGCGTGGGCAGCCGCCCGGCCGACCGCGTCGCGCTGGGCATACCGGTCGCTGGACGGCTGGTCTTCGCAGGGGAGGCCGCCCATGCCGAATTCCCCGGCACGGTGCACGGGGCGCTGCTCAGCGGATGGGCGGCCGCCCAGACTTTGCTTCGAGGGTGAGGCGCGTCGTCAGTTCAAGTTCTCGAAGATGCCGGCGGCGCCCATGCCGCCGCCGATGCACATCGTCACCATGCCATATCGGCTACCGCGCCGCTTCATCTCGTTAATGAGCTGCACCGTCAGCTTTGCGCCGGTGCAGCCGAGCGGGTGGCCAAGCGCGATCGCGCCGCCGTTGACGTTGACCTTCTCCGCGTTCAGCTCCAAATGGCGGATGACGGCCAGCGCCTGCGCGGCAAACGCTTCGTTCAGTTCGATCAGATCGATATCGTCCAGCCCAATGCCGGTTCGCTTGAGCAATTTGGGCACCGCCGCGATCGGGCCGACGCCCATGATCTCCGGGCGCACCCCGGCGACGTTAAAGCCGACGAAGCGCGCCAGCGGCTTCAGCCCCAGTTCGGCGGCCTTGCCCGCCTCCATGATCAGCACGGCGGCGGCGCCGTCGCTCAGCGGGCTGCTGTTGCCGGCGGTCACGCGGCCATCTGGCTTGAAGGCCGGTTTGAGCTTGGCCAAGCCTTCCAGCGTCGTCTCGCGGCGCAGGTGCTCATCTTCCGCGAGGACGCGCTGGACGGTTTTGCGCTGGCCATCCTCATCAATGAACGTCTCTTCAAAGGCGAACGGCACGATCTCGGCCTTGAATAAGCCCTCGTCGGTCGCGCGGGCGGCCTTCTGGTGGCTATGGTAGGCGAATTCGTCCATATCCTCGCGGCTGACGTTGAATTCATCAGCGACGCGCTCGGCCGTCAGCCCCATGCTCATGTAGACGTTCGGATCGTGCTCGGCCATGTAAGGATTGGGGCTGATCTTGAAGCCGCTCATCGGCACGAGCGACATCGTCTCGGCGCCGCCAGCGATGATGATATCGGCCCCGTTGGCGATGATGCGCTCGGCGGCCATGGCGATCGTTTGTAGGCCGCTGGAGCAGAAGCGGTTGACGGTTTGCCCCGGCACATCGACCGGCAGGCCGGCGCGCAGCGCGATAACGCGGGCGAAGTTGAGGCCTTGCGCGCCTTCTGGCATGGCGCAGCCGATGATCACATCGTCGATGGTGGCCGGATCCAGCTTACCCTCAGTCTGGTCAATGACCGCTTTGACGACCTCGGCTGCCATATCATCGGAACGAACGCTGCGGGTGACCCCGCGTTTGCTCTTGCCGACGGCCGTCCGCGCCGCGGCGACGATCACTGCTTCACGCATAATCCTTTATCCTCAACTCTAATTCCTAGGACGCCATTAATTCCGCAGCGGTTTATTGGTTTGCAACATGTGGCCGATGCGCTCGATCGTCTTCTGCTCACCGAGCAGGCTGAGGAACGCCTCGCGTTCCAGATCGAGCAGCACCTGTTCATCGACCCAGCCCGGCTCTGAGATCGCGCCGCCGGTGAGCACGTAGGCCAGCTTGCGCGCGATGAGCGCGTCGTGTTCCGTCGCCTGTCCGGCCTCGCGGAAGCCCTCGATGCCGATCAGCAGAGCGGCATAGGCGTCGCGGCCGGCCGCGTAAACCTTGCCGGCCCGTTCCGGCGTATAGCCATCAGCCAGATGCAGCGCCTCGCGTTTAGCCTCGCCGAGCAGGTGCGCGCGGTTGAGCACGATCCGGTCGCACGGGGTAAGCATGCCCATCTCGCGCGCCTGTTTGGCGCTCTCAGAGACCTTCGCCAGCGCGATTTGCTCGAAAGCTTTCTGCAGGTGCGGCAGCGCATCGGCGTTCGGATGAGCGGCCATCACCGGGCTGACAATGCGGCGCACCAGCTCTTTGCAGCCGCCCGCTGCTGGGATCAAGCCGACGCCGACCTCAACCAACCCCATGTACAGCTCAGCATGGGCGACGACGCGCACCCCAGCCATGATCAGCTCGGCGCCGCCGCCTAGCGCCATGTTGTGCGGCGCCACCACGACCGGCTTAGCGGCAGCGCGCAGCGCCTGCATGAGCGCCTGCGTCGAGCGGATCGTGCGCTCCAGCTCGTCGAACTGGCCGGCCTGCGCGGCCATCGCCACCATGAACAGGTTGGCGCCGACGCAGAAGCGCTCGCCGTCGTTGCCAATGACCAGCGCATCGAAACGCGAATCGAGCAGCTCAAGGGCGCGCCAGCCCATCTCGATCACGTCGGTATCGATAGCGTTGGCCGTGCTGTGCAATTCGAACAACGCCACGCCGTCGCCCATATCATGCACGCTGGCGCTGCCATTGCGCGCGACCTCGCCGCCGGCGCGCGCGCCGGCCGCCTTGCCCGCGCGCAGCCCGTTGATGGTATAGGCGCGGCTATCTGGCCGCACGGGCACGTAATCGCCCGCCTCGGCATGATAATAGGCGCTGATCTCGCCCGCCTCGTCGCGCTGGTAAAAAGTGCGATGCCCGCTGCCGACCATCGCCTTGACCCAGTCTGCGACCGGGTAGCCAGCCTCTTCAAACGGTGCGATGTGCGCTTCGACGCCGATCGCATCCCAAATCTCGAACGGCCCCAGCTCGTGACTGAAGCCCCACTTTTGGGCGTTATCGACGTTGAGGATCGTCTCGGTGATCTCTGGCACACGGTTCGAAGCGTAGGCCAGCAGGAAGCCGAGATGGTGCCAGAGCAGCTTGGCCGCCCGATCCTGCTCGCCCAACAGCAGGCGAATGCGCTCGCCGGTGTCCTCGACCTTGCGGTGCGCGCCCACGCTGTCAAAGCGTGGCTTGGTCGGCGGTTCATAGTCGAACGTCTTCAGGTTCAGCGCCCAAAACTCGCGTTCGCCGCCAGCCGATTTCACCGCCTTGTAGAAGCCCTGTCCGGTCTTGTTGCCCAGCCAGTTGTTGGCGAGCATTCGGTCGAACAGCGCTGTCGTGCCCGGGTGTTCGAGGATGACGCGCGCCGGATCATCTGGGATAGCGGGGTACAGGTTGCGCGCCACGCCGACGGCGACGTCGATACCGACCAGATCGTTCAGGCGGAAGGTGGCCGTGCGCGGTCGGCCGATCAGCGGGCCGGTGAGGGCATCAACTTCCTCGACCGTGAAATCATGGTCGAGCGTGTAGTTGACCATCTGCATGCCGCTCATGGTCATAAAACGGTTACCGATGAAGTTGGGCGTATCTTTGCACAACACGACGCCCTTGCCCAGCCGCTGCGTGCCGAAGCGGGTGATGAACTCGATAATGGCGGGGTCGGTTTGCGGATGAGGAATGACCTCGAGCAGGCGCAGGTAGCGCGGCGGGTTGAAGAAGTGCGTGCCCAGAAAGCGGCGCTTGAAGTCGTCGCTCAACCCATCGGCGATCGATTGGATCGGCAGGCCGGAGGTATTGGTCGAGATGATCGCGTTCGGGCCAACGACCTCGGCCAGTTTGGCCATCAGTGCGCGCTTGATATCGAGCTTTTCAACGACGACCTCGATCACCCAGTCTGCATCTTTGACGCGCTCAAGATCATCATCAATGGTTCCGGTCTTGATCAGGTCAAGATCGGCGCTGCTGAACAACTGCGCTGGTCGCGAGCTGCTAAGCCGTTTGACGTTTTCCAACACGAGCGCTTGTCGTTTGATCGCTGGGTCGCCGGGCTGGCTGTCGCGCGCGGGAATATCAAGCAGCAGCGTCTCGACGCCGACGCCGGCCAGCAGCGCGGCAATGCCGCTGCCCATCGTGCCGGAGCCGATCACGGCTGCTTTACGGATTTGATAGCTCATCGCCTCAGTGCCTTTCTTTAAACAAAAGAATGTCTATTTTCAGGTTCGTTCGCTCGCGCGGCTGCGTTCGATCAGCGCGTAGGCTTCTTCGAGCGTGCTGGCGTTTTTATAGCGCGAGCCGAACTGCGGATAAACCTTGCTAAAGACCGACAGCAGCGTATTGATGAGCGTGCTGCTGCCAGTGACGACCGAGATGCCCGCTTGCGCGGGGATGTGACGAGATAGGCTGGAGGCGTGCGAGAGCGCGTTGGACGGCAGGCCGCTGCTGCCGGTCAAATCGTGGATGGTATCGACGCGATGCTGGACCGTGGTTAGCTCGGCGTTCGCTTGTTTCATCGCGCTCTCAACCTCTTCCCACATCCATTTCCCCTGATATTCGAACCGAAGGATGCTTTTTTCAGCATCATCCCACAGCATGTTGACGGGCATCGACGGGCTTCACCTTTCTATGTCATTGCAGTTGTTTGCTGCTGTATCCCAGTATGCGCCGCGCGACGATTAGCAGGTTGATCTGGCCGGTGCCTTCGTAGATGTCGTTGATCTTCGAATCGCGCATCCACTTCTCAACTAACCATTCACGGCTGTATCCCATCATACCCAAGATCTCGACAGCTTTATGCCCAATTTTTGTGACAACCTTGCCAGCTTTGGCCTTACACATTGCGGCCTCGAGGTTGTTATGCTCGCCGTGGTCGATCAGCGAGACGGCGCGCAGGGTAAGCAGGTAAGCCGCTTTGAGTTGCGCCTCCATTTCGAGCACATCGCGCTGCACGGCGGTCAGCCGGTGATAGGGCAGGCCGTAGGGGATATCGATGCCCTGCTCGGCCAGCCGTTCCTTGACGAATTCGATCGTCGCCCGGCCGATGCCAAGCGCGCTGGCGGCCACCAGCGGCCGGGTCGCATCGAAGGTCGCCATCGCGCCCTTAAAGCCGGCGCTGCCCTCCTTCGCCGCGTCTTCGACCACTGGGCTGCCGAGAATATTATCAAATGGAATGCGCGCGTTCTCGAACACGATCGAGGCGGTATCACTGGCGCGAATGCCATGCTTGATTTCAACTTTCGTCACCTTGACGCCTGGCGTCCCAGCCTCGACCACGAAAGGGCGCATACCAGCGCGCCCGGCCGAACGGTCGATCGAGGCCCAGACCACCACCAACCCGTTCGACTCCTCCAGCGCTAACTTGCCGTTGGTGCAAAAGATCTTCTCGCCGTTGAGCACCCACTCGTTCGTCTCTTGATCGAGCACAGCCGTCGTGCGGATGGCGGAAGTATCAGAACCCGCGCCGGGCTCGGTCATCGCCATGGCGCCCCAAGCCGGCACTTCGCCCTCGGCGAAACGGCGCAGGAAGCGCAGCTTTTGCTCGCGCGTGCCCACGGCTTCAATGGCAGCGCCGCCGAGCGCCCCGCCCGGCAGGCACAGATAGATGCCCGCATCGCCCCACGAGAGCTGCTCGATCATCAACATCAGGCGCAGAGTGGTCACGCCCGGGCCAGAACGCTTGGCGGCCCCATCGCCATCGGCCGCTTCGAGTTTCTCCAGCGTGCGTTTCTGCATATCGCGCATGAACGGCCAAAGCTGCTCGATGAACGGCGTTGGCCTTGTGTGTTCATTTTCGTCCATCTCGCGCGAGATCGGCCGCATGGTGAACTCGGCGGCCATGCGCGCCATCTCGGCTCCTTGCCGAACGTTTTCCGGTATCTCGAAATTGATCGCCATTCTAGGTGTCTCCTGTAAAACTTCACGCGTATGTTAGGCGTTTATTGTGAAGGCGCGACCGAGCTGGCGCAGCGCCACTGCGCGCTCAAACGATCGCCAACCCGTCAAAAGCGATGAAGCCGCGCCCATTGCGCAGCCAGCGTTCGGCCGGGAATTCACGAATGAAGCCGTAGCCGCCGAGCGTTTGTACGCCGGAATCGGTGACGAAAAGGACGGCGTTTTCGGCATACTGGCGCGCGAGATAAGCCTCCCGCGTCGCATCCTCGCCACGATCGATCTTCCACGCAGCTTCCCACGTCATCAGCCGCGCCGCATCGACCTCGATCGCCATCTCGGCCAGCATGAAGGCGATCGCCTGCTTCGTGGCGATCGGCACGCCAAACTGGATGCGTTCTTTGGCGTACTGGCGCGCATACTCCGATGCGGCCCGCGCCACACCAACGGCCAGCGCCGCCAGCGCCACCCGCATACGGTTGATGAGCGCCCGGTAGTCGCAGCCGCCAGCGCCGCCCAACCGGCACGGCTGGTCGACGCGCACATTGTTGAAGCGCACACGGTAAGTGGGCAGCGCGCGAATGCCCATCAGCTTCTCTTCACTGACGATCTCGATTCCGTCGGCCTCGCGCTGGACGAGATAGGCGTCGGCAGCGCCGTTTTCGCTGTTGCGGGCGTAGACCAGCATGACCGGTGCCTTGGTCGCCAGCGGCACGCAAGCTTTCACGCCATTCAGGCGCACGCGATCGCCTTCATGCGTCGCTGTGGTCTGCAAGTTGTTTGGGTCGAAACTGATGCCCGGTTCGAGTAAAGCGGCGGTGGCCGGGGCATAGCGTTCGTCAAGGAACATCGGCAGCCAGTTATCGCGCTGTTCGTCAGTGCCGTACAGCGCGACTGGGTAAGCGAACAGCGCGGGCGCCAGCACAGCCAGCGCCGCCGATAGATCGCCAAAGGCCAGTTCTTCAGCGGCCAGCACGCCGGTGAGCGCGCTCATCTCGCCGAGGCCGCCCAATGTTTCGGGCATTGCGGTAGCGACCAACCCGATCGCCCAGCCCATCTCGATGACGTCCTGCGGCAAGTGGCTGCTTTCGTCAGCTTCATGGGCGATCGGGCGCACGTTATTGAGGCTGTAACGGCGAATGGTCTCGATGAGCTGCTGTTGTTCTTCAGTGGGGGTGAACGAGATCACGGCAAAACTCCTTCCTCTATCTATCCATAAGGTCATAATTTTCGACCGCGCTGTGGTCGAGAGTTATGGCGCGCGCGCGAGGCCGCCCAACAAAAGATCGGCGATCTGATCAGCGATCTGCGCGCCGCTCAGCCGACCGTCCGAGCGATACCACACGCTGACCCAGTTATGCGCGCCGAGCAGAGCCTTCGCTGCGATGGCGGCATCAACCGGGCGGAACTCGCCGTTGGCGCAGCCTTCGGCGATGACGCCGCGAAACAACCTTTCGAAGTGATCGCGGCGGGCGAAGAAAGCGTCGCGCCGCGCGATGAATTCCGCCTGCGCGCTGCGGTCGACGGCGCTGGCGTGGGTTGAGGGCGGCTTCACCTGCCGCAGGGCTTGGATTTCGAAGACCATGGCCGCGCCCACTGCAGTATTCTCAGTCAGCGCGTTGATGTGGGTGCAGATCATCGCGCGTAGGCGGCTTTCCGCCGTTCGATCGGCTGCCGCCGCGATCGGCTCGATGCGGGCGATGACCAGCTCCAGCCCGGCTTCCAGCACGGCCAGCAGCAGCGTATCTTTATTGCGGAAATGATGGTAAAGGCTGGCCGCCGTCAAGTTAACAGCCGCGGCAATATCCTTCATCGTCGCCGCTTCATACCCTTTGCGACGCAGCACATCGGCGGCGGCATGCAGAATGTCATCTCGATGAACGGCCTGATCAGCGGGTTTGCGCGCCAAAACAATTCCTTTAAGTAAGTAAGGTCATTGCGTAGAAAAATCAAACGATGGTTCGATTATAGTTTGTGCTTCAGCGCTGTCAAATTGCCGCGCAGCACCCTGAACTGTGCTATAATGCAAGGTACTTTCCCCTGAACGGTATGGCACTTGCAGGAGCGCAGTCACGATGGCACTGGCAGATCCGTTCGAGAATTTAGAACAAATGTTCGCTCGCGAAGAACGAGCGCAGCGCCTCGGCATCGTCGTCGGCGGGTCGCTCAGCCGTGGGCTGGTGGTCAAGCTCGACAGTGGGCAGCCAATCGAAGACCTTGCCGTCGGCCGGTATGTCGTTGTGCACGGCGAGCAAAAACGGTTCTTCTGCATGATCACCGATGTCGTCCTCGACAGCGCCAACCCCGATATTCAGAATCATCCGCCCGATATCGCCGATCCCTTCCTGCAAGCGGTCTACAGCGGCACGGCCGTCTACGGCAAGATCCACATGCAGCCGATGCTCGCAATTGACGGCAGCGAAGCGCGCCCGGTCAAGACGATCCCCAGTCATTTCACGGTGGTCAAGAATGCGACTGTGGCCGAGGTCAACGCCGTTTTCGGCGACGAAGATGAACGCCACTTCAACATCGGCGCGCCGCTGGAGTTGGAGGAAACGCAGATTAACCTCGACCTGAAGAAATTGGTCGAGCGGTCGGTCGGCGTGTTTGGCAAGAGCGGCACCGGCAAGAGCTTCCTCACGCGGATGCTGCTGGCCGGGGTGATCGCGCGCAGGCAGGCCGTGACCCTCATCTTCGACATGCACAATGACTACGGCTGGCAGGCGCGCCAAGAGCGCGGCAGCAACGTTAAAGGGCTGAAGCAGCTTTTCCCCGAACGGGTGAGCATCTGTACGCTGGACCCGGAAAGCTCGCGCAAGCGCGGCGGCAACTACGATTTCGCCATCAAGATCGGCTATCAGGCCATCGAGCCGGAAGACCTCGAAATGCTGCGCATCACCATGAACCTGAGCGACGCGATGCTCGATGCCGCACACACGCTGCGCAAGCGCTGGGGTAAAGATTGGGTGCGCCGGTTGATCCAAATCAGCGCAGAGGATATCGACGAGATCGAGACCAATACACCCACGCGCGCCGGCACGCTAGCAGCGCTGCAGCGGCGCGTGCAGCGCTTTGAGCGCTGGGGGTTTTTGGTGCAAGAGGCAGCAGAAGACAGCGCTGCTGTGATGATGGAGCTGATCCAGAACGGCAAAAGCGTCGTGCTGGAGTTCGGCCAATACGGCAACTCGCTGGAGGCCTACATTTTGGTTGCCAATTACCTAACGCGCCGCATCCA
Organism: Aggregatilineales bacterium; assembly: GCA_046719065.1. GTDB lineage: Bacteria > Chloroflexota > Anaerolineae > Aggregatilineales > Phototrophicaceae > Flexifilum. Next base: position 32,265 of record JBDNDP010000004.1, read on the forward strand.
CGAGATGTATATCGACCGCGTGGAGCGCGCGCTGGGCGACCAGCAGCAGATGCCGCAGCCGCTGTTGATCACGATTGAAGAGGCACACAAGTTCCTCGACCCCAAGATCGCCAGCCAGACGATCTTCGGCATTATCGCGCGGGAGCTGCGCAAGTACAACGTCACGCTGCTGATCGTCGACCAGCGGCCGAGCGGCATCGATGAGGAAGTGATGAGCCAGATCGGCACGCGCATGACGGCGCTGCTCGATAATGAGCGCGATATCAATGCCGTGCTGACCGGCATCAGCGGGGCGGCTGGGCTGCGCGAGGTGCTGGCGCGGCTCGATACCAAGCAGCAGGCGATCTTGATGGGCCATGCCGTGCCGATGCCGGTTGTGGTCAAAACGCGCACCTATGATGAAGCCTTCTACGAGGATCTAACACGGGGTCTGTACGGGCAGGCCGTCCCCGGCGAGCGTTCGCGCTTGGGCAGCGGCGGCCGGCGCCGTCTGTAGTTCCTTAACCGCTCGCATCACTCAAAGATAGGCGTTGCGGCTACGTTGTAAAAAAATTATAAAAATTTGTAATCGTCAAGCAAAATTTCGAGACGCACTATAAACTGCTCATTGTCTTTCGTGCATGCAGAGGGATAAGTCATGCGTCGATGGTCTTTGAGCGTCGTTACGTGTATTATCTCGTGTTTGCTGCTGTCCTATGCCGGTATCGTTTTTGGTCAAGGTGGGGTGTTTATCGGGTATGGCGCGAACATACCCGGGCGCATTGCGCCGGAAACACCATTGGTGATGTTCAATTTCAACGGAAGCGCTGGCGATCTGGTGCGAGTGCGCGCCATTGGCACGCAGGGCGACTTGAACCCAACCCTCTCGCTCATCGCGCCCGATCAACAGCGCATCGCTGCCAGCGACGATCATGTCTTCGGCCTGCAGCGCACCGATGCATGGCTGTCGCTCTTTCTACCGCAAACAGGCCAATATGTGTTGATGCTCGGCGGCGCCGAAAATACAACCGGCGAGTTCCTGCTGCAGCTTCAGGGCCGCGGCCCCGTGCTAAGCGACACGCTCTTATTCGACGCGCCGGTGTTGGTCGATATCCCGCTCAACCCGCCGCGGCAGTATTTCGCGTTCGAGGCCAGCCCAAGCTGCCCAACCACGCTAACGATCACTAACCTGAGCGCGGGCTTTCCGTTCTCATTTCCTTATGCCGTCACGGTGCGCGATCAGACTGGGACGGTCATCGGCGAAGTGCGCGGCGGCCGCCAGCTCGAAGACCGGCTGACCGTGGCGGCCGGCAGCGGCCGTTATGAAGTCGATGTCACGTCGATCAATGCCATCACCAATGGGCAGGTGCTGCTGACCGTCACCTGCGCTGAGAACGCGCCGTCGTGCGTGCTGCCCGTCATCGGGCCGCCGGTCTTCGCGACGCCGACGCCCACGCCGACCCCTCCAGCCGGCCAACTGCTGATGGTTCAGGCGGGGGGGCCGATTGGCTATGGTGCGAACGTGATCGGCACGCTTTCTCCGCAGGCGCCGATGATCAACTACACATTCGTAGGGGCGCCTGGCGATACCGTCGATGCGCAGGCGCTCGCCCTCGACAGCGGGCTTGACCCCACCTTGATGCTGCTCGCGCCGAGCGGCGCCCCGCTGCTCAGCAGCGGCGCGGATGCCTTCGCCATCAACGAGGTTGACGCGGCGCTGTCGCTCATCCTGCCGGAGACGGGTACGTACGCGCTGCTGGTTGGCGCCGAGAACAACAGCAGCGGCGCCTTCATGCTGCGTTTGCAGGGGCGCGGGCCGGTCGAGACGACGCTGCTCCCGTTCGGCGTGCCGGTGACGGTCGATGCCCCGCTGGAAAACCCGAACGTCCCAATCAGCCGCGCCGAGCCGCAGTATTTCGCCTTCGATGCGCGGCCAGACTGCCCGACCACGCTGACGATCTTCAACCTGAGCGGCGGCCGCCCGATCACCTTCCCGTTTGCGGTGCGAGTGCGCGGCGAGGATGGGATCGTCATCGGCGAGGTGCGCGGCGGCCGGCAGACCGAAGACCGGCTGACGGTCGCGCCGAACAGCGGCCGCTACGAGGTTGAGGTGCTGGTCGCCGAGCCGGATGCGCGCGGCACGATCCAACTGCTGGTATCGTGCGGCGAGGGCGCGCCAAGCTGCGAGACCTTCCGCATCCCCGTGTCGACGCCGCGGCCCGGCTGGACGCCCACATTCCGCACCTCGCTGACGCCGACCGTAACCCCGATCGGCACGCCGACTGGAACCCCCACAGCTGACGGCACGCCGACGCCGTTCATTACCCCAACTCCGTATGATCCTTGCCCGGAATATTGGGAGGAATTTGACGCGACGGCGACCGCCACGGCCATGGGCTTCTTCCCGGCTGATATCATCACGGCCACGGCTGTAGCGAGGATCACCCCGACGCCCGACTTTGATACGATCTATCGAAGCGGCATCGAAACGCTGTTCCAAGTGGAGGTCGCGGTTGGCACTGCGATCGCGACCGGTGCCATCAGCATCGATGAGGCGCGCGCGACCGTGAACACGGCGGCGGCGCAATTCCGCGCAACGATGGAGGCTGCCACGATGACAGCCGTCGCGTTGGCGTTGGAAATGGAGAGCTCCGAACCAGAGCTAGCCGAAATTATGCCTCTTGAAGACCCTGAGTCTGGATCGGAGACATACGACCACGACCTAACTGACGTGCCTGAACCGTGGCAGACCGTGAGCGCTTTACTGCCCACCTTACAGGCTGCCTACGACGCCGGCGAGCTGAGCGAAGCCGACGCGCGCGCGACGCTCGAACCTTTCTTGACGCAAGCGGTCACCGCGTTATACGCCACATACGCTGCTGTTGCCACTACTGAGGCGGCTATCCGGCCGCTAGTCGAGACGTTAGAAGCGCAGTGGATGTCTGGCACGCTTAGCTACGACGAGGCGTTAGGCACTTTTCAGGCGCTGACGACCAGCCTGCCGCGTGATTCCTCAGGTGATGAAGACGATGACCGTCGTCTTATGCCGCTCGAGACTCCGGACATCGTGGTCACGCTGATGCCCCAGCAAACGCCACAGGGAACGCCGCCGATTATGGTCACGCCGACGCCGACCCCATCCCCGATGCCGACGCTGACGCCATTCGTCACGCCGACGCCGATGCCGACGGCCACGCCCTGCCCGACGCGCACGCCCACGCCAACGGCCACGAATACCCAGCCGCCGACACTGCCGCCGCCGACGCTGCCGCGGCCGACACTGACGCCTACACAACCGCTGTTACCAACGCTGACGCCGTCAATTCCGTTCTGCGGGGATGGCATCTGCCAGTTCGCCGAGGGCATCGATACGTGCGACTGCTATCGAGACTGCGCCAACAATCCGGCTTGGAGCGCGGCCTGCTTCCCGACGATCACGCCGGTGCCGTTCTGCGGGGATGGCATCTGTCAGTTCGAGGTGGATGGCTGCCAGTGCAGAGTGGACTGCGCTAACGACCCGACCTGGCTGGCGATCTGTTTCCCAACGCCGGCGCCGTTCTGCGGGGATGGCATCTGCCAGTTCGAGGTGGATGGCTGCCAGTGCAGAGTGGACTGTGCTAACGACCCGACCTGGCTGGCGATCTGTTTCCCGACGCCGGTGCCGTTCTGCGGGGATGGCATCTGCCAGTTCGATGTGGATGGCTGCCAGTGCAGAGTGGACTGCGCTAACGACCCAACATGGTTGCGCCAGTGCACATGATGCCGGCCCTGATGACGAAGCGCTGCTGCTGACTTGCTCTATGGGCTGCCGCCGGCCTCTTCATGAGCGGCAGCCCAGCGCGGTTAGACATCGAGCAGCAGGCGCACGTTAAGCCGCCAAGCGCGGTGCAGGGCGTTGAAAAAGCGCTTGAGCTGGGTGATGGTGCTGTCGTCGCCCGGTTCTTCGGTGAGCAAGAAGGGATAGCTGCGATCGATCTGTTCGGTCGTCAGCGTCCCATTCATGATCTGCACCAGTGCATCCGCCTCGGCCGCGCGCGGCACTGCGCCGAACAGCAGCAGCAAGACGCCCGCGTGGGCCGGTTGGATGTGCCCAAGCAGGAACAGCATCTCGAAGACTTGATCGGCGCTGATGATAAACTCGTTCAAATCGCGGCCGCGCAGGCGCCGTTCTTCGAAGTACGCCGGGTTGGCGCGCAGTGGTTTGACGGCTGTGCCATCATAACCCAGTTCCTGCACGCCCTGCCGCAGCAGCAGCCAGATGAGCGGTTCGTCGATGCCCGGCAGCCGCTCAAGCAGCCATGCCTCGGCAGCCGCCGAGATCGGGTAGTGGATCTGTCCGACGCAGCCGAACGGCGTCCCAAAGATGTTGGCCGGGCAGCCCACGCAGTGTGGAGCGAGGGGGTCAAGTTCGGCCGCCTGATCGAGCATGGCCTGCACGACGATGACGCGCGTCTCCTCGCCGCCATCGGGCAGGCTGCGTGTGAATTCGAAACCCATTTCGCTGGGCGGGCGCTGATCGCCGTGCTCGCGGAACAGCGCAATGACGCTGCGCGCGCGATCGCGGCCTTTCAAACGCTCGAGGATACCTTCAGTCCCCAGCGTCTCTTTGGGAACGCAGGGATAGTCGATCACATAATCGATAGCCATGAAGCGCAGTCTCGCAAGCTAGCAGGTCGTTTCGGATGATGATAGCGTGAAGGCGCAGCGCAAAGCAGCCGGTTTTCAATCACGCGCCGCAGCCGGGGGCTTGGTCGCGGAAAAACCACGATGGCAGGCGCGAACCTTCCAATTCAAACAGCTCACCTTCGAAGGTGAGGGCTGGCAGCCCGTAAGCGATATAGCTGTGCGTGTGCCAGAACCGATCGACGCGTATGGGGCAGTTGTATGTGTTAAAGACGTACAGATCGGGCAGGACAGGGCTGTAATCGGTTTCTAGGTAGACGATGCCGGCGCGGCGCGGCGTCTCATTGCTCGCATCGCTCGGGCGTACAGTGTACAGGCGAACGGCGCCCGGTTCTCCGAGCGTCAGGCGCACCTCGCCGAGGGGGATGGTCGTCGTTAGCACGATGCTGGTGATGACGGGAACGCCATCGATGGTGGCGTATTCCATTCGCCCGTGGAAAGCGCGCCCCGTATCATCCAGCACAGGAGGCTGCTGGCCGTTCCACCACCACGAGACCTTGCCCGGCGTGACGTAGTAATCCTCGACCCATGGATGCGCCGCGAGGATCGCTAGCGCGTCGTCAAGCGGGGTAACAGCCGGTTGAATCCCTTCCCAACAGGGCATGGCGCAGCCGGGTGGGGGCTCCAGTAGATCGCGAAGCAACTGCCCATCGTAGGCTTGGCCGCTGATCAGGGCCAGCCCTCCTGTGATGGTCAGCGTGATCGCAGCGCCGATGCGCAGCAGCGCCGCTGCGATCACGCTGGGATGCGCACCGAGCAGCGCCGCCCGCGCGCTCGCCGTCGCCATCCGCAAGCCAGTCAAATGTCCAGTCAAATGTTTAACGTTGTTGAACATCGCCAGAGTCGCCATTTTCCTCAGACCATCCACGATCAGCCTGCTGCATTGTGCAGCAATATCTTCCTCATTATGCCTCGCAAGAGTTGAGATGTTTATGAAATTTACGTAAAAGCTTATGAATTTTTACGGAAGTTATGGGCGGCAGTAAAAGAGGCGCTGCCACCAATTTGTTTGTGTATAAAGATCGGACGGGCGGCCGTTAAGCGCCTCTGTCGTCCACACCTCGCCCAAACTGAGGGTGGTCGTCGAGGCCCAGAAGCGCGCCAGCTTGACAGGGCAGCTTAGCGAGCTGATCACCTGCACAGCGCCCTGCGGTCGTTCATAGCTCACGATCTGGTATGCGGTGTTGCGAGCGGGCCGCACCAGCAGCATGGCGGCGGGCGAAGAAAACAGCGTCCAAATGTCGCCGAACGCCACCCGCGTTTGCAAGCGAACCTGCTGCACGACGCCGCCGCCAAATCCGAGCAGCCCATACTGCGATCCATCGAATAAAGCAGGCTGGCTGCCGCTCCAGCGCCATGAGATATGCTGCGCACCTTCAAACACTTCGCCAACCCACGGGTGCTGGTGCAGCAGCGCCAGGGCCTCGGCGCGGGTAGTGACGCCGACGCGGATGCCCTGCCAACAGGGAACCGATTCGGCGGTTAGCTCTGTTTCTGGCTGGCAGCCGCCAAGCGACCCGAATACCGCTTCTACGCTTTCGGCGTCGTAGCCGCGCGCGCGAATGGAGGCGATGAGCAGCACAAAAAACAAGACAAGCAAAGGCGCGATGCGCAGCAGGCAGCGGCTCATTCGTCGGATGGCTTGCTAGAAGTCAAGTCGGTCGAGACGAGGATATTCTCGGCCACCTGATGGCCAACGACTCGATTCTTGCCATCGACGCGCGCTGTGATCGGCCCTTCGAACGGATCGCGCTTGACGATTTCAACCTGCGAGTCAAGCTTGAAGCCCCGATCAAGGATGTGTTGAAGCATCTCCGGGCTGCTCGATTCGAGGCGCGAGACCTGCGCCGTGATGCCGTCAGGCAGATCGGACAAGCGCAGCAGTTGGCGCTGTTCGATGACGCCCTCCGCCGATGGGATCGGGTCGCCGTGCGGGTCGAAAGCGGGGTCGCCGAGCTTATGGGCGATCGCCTTGATGAAGCGGTCGGAGACAGCGTGCTCAAGCTCTTCCGCCTCTTTGTGAACTTCATGCAGGGCGTAGCCAAGCTCGGTGACGAGGTACATTTCGATCAAGCGGTGGCGGCGCAGCACTTTGAGCGCAATCGCTTCCCCCGCTGGGGTGAGCACCACACCGCGATAGCGCTGGTAATCGACGAGGCCGGCAGCGACCAGCCGCTGGGCCATGTCGGTTACCGAAGGCGCAGAGATGCCGAGGCGTTCGCTGAGCATAGTCGTCGAGACGCGCTTGGCTTCCTGCTGCAGGGTGTACACGGCTTTCAAGAAATTTTCGACCGACTGTGTAAGGTTAAGTTGGTCTGTCATTGCGGACTCGCGCAACCGGGCATTGTCACCATTCTAACATACAAGGCGGCGATCTATGACTTGTTGCCAGCCCAAGAGCACCCAGTAAGCGTGCGCCGGGGCTGTGCAAACTGGCAGTTTTTGCGTTTATATGCATTTTGAGAGAAAATGAAAGATGAAAGAAATATCATCGCGCTTGACAAAGCGTCGCGCTTGGTAGAGCGTCACAAGTCACAAAATGATTTGTCATAGATTTTGAAAGGAGTTTTTGACATGAGGAAAACCGGATTGTTGCTTTTGCTCGTGGCGACCGTGCTGCTGTTTTCGTTCAGTACGCTGGTCGTCGCTCAAGATAACTCGCTGGTTGCCGGCGTCTCGGATGAGTTCGCGGGGACGGAGGTTCGCCTGATCTTCGCCAACCACCCGTGGAACAACGCGATTCAGCGGCTGCTGCCGCAGTTTGAAGCGGCCAGCGGAATCACGCTGCGCGTGGAAAGCTATTTCGAAGACCAGCTTTCGCAGCGGCTTCAAATCGGCTTGACCAGTGGCGTCACACAGGCCGATGCGTTCATGTTCCGCCCCCTGCAAGAGGGCAAGCTGTTCGCCTCTAACGGCTGGGTGACCGACCTGAACGACTATGTGCGCAGCGACCCCGACTGGAATTGGGAAGATTTTCAACAAGCTGCGCGTGATACCGTCACCTTCGACGGTTTCCTGTACGGCGTGCCGATCGTGACTGAGCGCCAGATGCTCTACTACCGGCGCGATATCTTCGAAGAGAACAATATCGCCGTGCCCAGCACGCTGGAAGAGCTGGAAGCGGTGGCCGCGCAGCTATACGACCCCGATAACCAGTTTTACGGTGTGGTCATCCGCGGGCGGCGCAGCCCGGCGGTCACGCAGTTCAGCAGCTTCCTATACAGCTTTGGCGGCACATGGATGACCGAAGACGGCCGCTCGGCCTTGGACAGCCCCGAAGCGCTGGAGGCCTACACTTTTTACAGCAACTTGCTGCGTAATTACGGCCCGCCCGGAACATCGAACATGAGCTGGCCGGAGGCGCTGGCGGTCTTCCAGCAGGGGCGCGCCGCCATGTGGCTGGATGCTGACGTGTTCTATGCTAACTTGATCGACCCGACGCAGTCGATCGTGGCTGACAGCGTGGGCTTCGCGCCGTTCCCCGCCGGCCCTGCCGGGGCCAACAACTATAACGTCACGTCGTGGGCGCTGGGCATGAACGATGCATCGCCCGTGAAGGACGCGACGTGGGAGTTCATCAAATGGGCGACCAGCGCGCCGGTGGTGCTGGCGCTTCAGCTTCAGGGCACGCCGGGCGCGCGCACCTCGGTGTGGGAATCGCCTGAGGGGCTGTCCGGCTTCCCGGAGGATTACGCTGAGGTCGTACAGATCCAAAGCGCGCGCGGCGTCGGCTTTGACCGGCCGCTGGTGATCCGCGTTGGCGAGGCGCGCGATATCGTTGGCGCGCCGATCACCATCGGCATTGAGGGCGGAGACGTGGCGGCAGCGCTCGCCGAAGCGCACGAAGCCTTCAACGCCTTCCTTGAGACCGACGGCTAACTATTCGGCGCTTTACGGTGGGGCGTTCTTTGGTAGGGGGGCGCCCCGCCCTTCAAAAACAAGCCGATGTTATAGAGATTTGATGGTTTATTTATGGCCAGCACGACTTTCTTTCGATCCAGCAGCATCACGCGGCCGCGAGCGCGTTTGATCTTCATCTTGCCGGCGGTGCTGTTCGTCCTCATCATGATCATCTTTCCGATCGTTTACACCGTTCACCTGAGCTTGCACGAGTGGAGCGGGTCGGCAGTGCGTGCGCCGGAGCCCGTTGGGCTGAACAATTACGTCAACCTGCTGACGCGCGACCCGCGCTTTGGCGACTCGGTCATCCGCACGTTTGAATTCACGATCATCGCGGTCGGCGTTGAGCTGGTGCTCGGGCTGGCGATCGCCCTGCTGATCCATGGCGATTTCATGGGGCGCGGCATCGTGCGCGCGGTCATCCTGCTGCCGATGGTCGCCACGCCGGTGGCGATCGCGATGGCATGGCTGTTAATGTTCGAGCCGACGATCGGGCTGCTCAACAGCGCTCTGCGCGCTTTCGGCCTGCCGCCGCAGCTTTGGCTGGGGTCGCAGGCGCAGGCGCTGCCGAGCTTGATCATGGTTGATGTGTGGCAGTGGACGCCGATGATGGCGTTGATCATCCTCGCTGGGCTGACTACGCTGCCGGAGGAACCTTTTGAAGCGGCGCGCGTTGATGGGGCGAATGCATGGCAGCGCTTTTTCTATCTCACGCTGCCGCTGCTCGTGCCGACGATGATCGCCGCGGTGCTGCTGCGCTCGATCGACGCGCTGAAGACCTTCGATATCATCTACACGATGACGCGCGGCGGGCCGGGCTTCTCAACCGAGACGATCAATATCTATGGATACGTGCAGGCGTTCGAGTACTTCCGGCTGGGCAGCGCTTCCAGCCTGTTGGTCGTCTTCTTCGCCATCGTGCTCGGGATCAGTTTGCTTTTCGTTCAAATTCGCAAACGCTGGGGGGTGGCGTACGAATGACCGATGTGATGACGCCCCGTTCAATGCCGGTCGAAACGCCGGCGCGCCCGCTGGTCGTCTCGCGCCAGAAAGCGGCGCGCTGGCTGGTTCGGCTGCTGCGCTATCTTGCTATCCTGATCGTGATCTTCGTCATGGTTGCGCCGCTGGCGTGGATGCTGCTCAGTTCCTTTAAGAATCAGATCGATATCACCACCAGCCGCGACCTGCTCAATTTCACGCCGACGCTGCAAAACTACGTCAACGTTTTCGAGAAGCAGAATTATCTGCTCTATTTGTTCAACAGCTTTCTGGTGGCCGCGGTATCGACTTTCCTATCACTAGCGTTGGGGCTGCCGGCGGCTTATGTCATCGCCCGCTATAAAATGAACTGGCTGGGCGTCATCCTGCTGATGGCGCGCATCATCCCGGGGATCACGTTTCTAATCCCGTGGTATATCATCTTTGGGCAGCTTCGATTGCTGGGCACCTATACTGCGCTGATCTTGAGCCACATGCTCGTGGCGCTGCCCTTCATCGCATGGGTGATGATCCCGTTTTTCGAGAACCTGCCGCGCGAGCTAGATGAGTCAGCATGGATCGATGGGGCAACGCTGTTTGGATCGTTCTTCCGCATTGCGCTGCCGCTGGCCATCCCAGGCATGATCACCGGCGCGATCATGGCCTTCATTTTCTCGTGGAATAATTTCATGTTTTCGCTGGTGTTGGCCGGAGACCAGACGCGCACGCTGCCGATCGCGATCTTCAATTTCCTCGCCTACTCCAGTGTCGATTGGGGCGGGTTGATGGCGGCGGCCGTTGTGATCACGCTGCCAGTCTTGATCGTGACGCTGTTCGTGCAGCGCTACATCGTGGCTGGGTTGGTCTCGGGCGCGATGAAAGGCTGAGTGCGTGATCGTTTCGCCATAAGTGAGCTTAGCGCGTTTGAGAAAAAAAGCGCGCCGGATAGAACGAGATTGCCGCGCCGCCAGCGACACATGGCCCCTGAAAGGGAAAGCTCATGCTAGCACGGCCCGGAAGATACTCTATCGATGCCCTGCTGCCGCCCGAAATCGCGCGCTTCGCCGAAGCGGAGGGTCTCAAAAAAGCTAAGCAAGACCCCGTGCGGACGCTGACGCTAGCATTTTTGGCGGGCAATTTTGTCGGTCTCGGCGCGATGTTCAGCACGCTGGCGATGGCAGGGACGGCCGGCCAAGTGCCATTTGGCATCGCGCGCATTGTGTTCGGCCTCGCCTTTTGCATCGGCCCAATTCTTGTCATCGTTGGTGGCGCCGAGCTGTTCACCAGCAACAATTTGATCGTAATGGCATGGGCTGGCGGTAAAATCGGCACGCGCCATCTGCTGCGCAACTGGGCGTTGGTCTATGCTGGCAATTTCATTGGCGCGACGACGCTGGCCATCCTCTTATTTTTGAGCGAGCAGTATACCTTTGGCGGCGGCGTCATCGGCCAAACGGCGCTGCTGATCAGCGAGCACAAAACTAGCCTGTCCTTCTCTCAGGCGGTCATTTTGGGCGTGCTGTGCAATACGCTGGTGTGTTTAGCCGTGTGGCTTTCCTTCAGCGCGCGCAGCACGACCGATAAGATCCTCGCCGTCATCTTCCCCATTACGCTGTTTATGGCGGCGGGCTTCGAGCAGTCGATCGCCAACATGTATTTCATCACCTTTGGCCTGCTGATCCAAACGTTTGACCCAGATTTCGTGCTGCGGGCAGGTTACGAACTGCCGAACTTGACGCTGCAAGGCTATCTCAGCAACCTCATCCCAGTGACGCTCGGCAATATTATCGGCGGGGGCGGCATGGTCTCGCTGGTGTACTGGTTCATTTATCTGCGACATCCTGATGAGATTCACAGCATGGACTAATCACGTTTGCAGTCATTGCGCCGATAATGAAGATGGCAATCTTTTATGAGACGCAATGGCATCGGAGACGCAAATGTACGATGTGATCATCATAGGCGGTGGGCCGGCCGGTGTGACGGCCGCCCTGCGCGCGCGTGAACTGGGCGCCGAGACAGCGCTGATCGAGCGGGGGCGGATGGGCGGCACCTGCACCAACGACGGCTGCGCGCCCACCCGCGTGCTGGCGAAGGCAGCGCGGCTGGCGCACGATGCGCGCCAGTTCGCGGAATATGGGCTGGAGGCTCCGCTCCCCACTATCAACTTTTCGGCGGTGATGGAACGAACGCAGTCGGTGATTTACCAGCTGCAAGAGAAGAAGCAGCTCATTGGTTATCTCGAATCGGTCGGCGTGACGACGCTGCACGGCGTCGGCGATGCGCGCTTTGTCGATCCGCATACGATCGTCCTGCCTGATGGCCGGGCGCTGCAAGCGCACAAGTTCGTGATATGCGCCGGTGGGTCGGCGCGGCGGTTGGCCTTTCCGGGCAGCGAGCATACGCTGACGCACAGCGATGTATGGTCGCTGCGCGAGCTGCCGGCTTCTGTGGTGGTCGTCGGCAGCGGGGCGACCGGCTGCCAGCTTGCTTCGATCTTTGATGCGTTTGGGTCGCAGGTCACGATCTTGGATGTCGCCCCGCGCATCTTGGCCGGCGAGGATGAATTGGTTTCCACGACCATGCGCAGCGAATTTGAGCGGCGCGGCATCCGCATCATCACCAGCAGCAGTGGAGTAGAGCGGGTAGAGCGGCTCGCCGACGGATTTGGGCTGGCAACCCGCGTCGATGGCGGACCGCTCACGCTGACGGCTGAGGCGATCATCATGGCCGTTGGCTGGCCCGGCAACGTGAGCGCGCTGAACTTAACGGCGGCCGGCGTCGAAGTGGACGGCAGCTATATCCGCGTTGATGATCACCTGCGGACGACAGCGCCGCACATCTTCGCGGCGGGCGATATCACCGGCAAGATGATGCTGGTGCAGAGCGCTAGTTCACAAGCGCGGGTGGCTGTCGAAAATGCGCTGATGCCAAGGCCGCTGTTCAAGATCGTGCATCGGCTCGTCCCACATGGCGGGTTCACCGAGCCGGAGTATGGCGGTGTCGGCTTGACCGAAGCACAGGCGGCCGCTCAATTTAATTACGTGGTTGCTGTCGTGCCATATGGCGAGCTGGATCGCGCGGTGATCGACGACCGCACCGTCGGCTTCTGCAAGCTGATCGTCGACCGGGCAACGCGACGCATTATCGGCGGGCATGTGGTCGGTGAGCAGGCGGTCGAGGTCGTGCAGCTGCTGGCGGCGGGCATGGCTGCCGAGGCGACCATCGAACAGTTAGCCGACCTCGAATTGGCTTACCCCACCTATACTGCGATCGTGGGGCTGGCGGCGCGCGATCTGGTGCGACAGCTCAATCTGGTGCCGGTCGCTGAGGAATGGCGGATGCTGCGGCCGGTGCGCGGCATAGAATGGGAACGCCACGCCGGATGAGTGGGGGGGCAGGGGCAGCCCCTGAAAAGGACGCGCTGTACTCAACGTGGGGTTGTCTAGGACACAGTTTCCTCTATAATAGAGTCGATAGTGAGGAGTCGCCAAGTGGTAAGGCAGCGGACTTTGGATCCGCCATTCGTAGGTTCGAATCCTACCTCCTCAGCTCTAGTTGCCACGCAAACTTTTTGTCTATGCCATGCTCGTCGAAAGTGCATGGCATTTTCCTTTTTAGAACAATTGTGCGTTCAATCGCCAAAAGAGGAAGCTAACTACACTTCCAAACCAGTTGACTTCGTTTGACACGCATTAACCAAGTGTTATAATCGCCTCGCTTCTCTAAGTCCAAGAACCGCTGTTACATGAATTCCTTTCTGGCACGTCGCTTGTTTCAAGCAGTACCAACTTTGTTTGGCATTTCAATTTTGTCGTTTCTGTTAATGCTGGCTACGCCTGGAGATCCCATCGCTACTATCACTTTCAGGCCCAGCAACGACCCCAGCGCAGCGGAAATATTACGCCGTCAGTTAGGGCTAGATCAGCCGCCAATGCTTCAATATATTTATTGGCTCATCGGTAACGATTGGGTACTTATCGATGTGGATGGCGACGGCGAAGGCGATATCTACGGCACACGACGCGGCGTGCTGCGTGGCGACTTTGGCCAGTCCATTCAGCTCAAGCGCCCAGTGTGGGAACTTATTACCGAGCGCATTCCAGCGACACTGCTGTTGTCTGTTCCTTCAATCAGTCTCGGTTACCTGCTAGGTATTATCATTGGCCTGTTAGCAGCGCGCAATCATCAAGGGTGGTTCGACCAAGTGGCGCGCGTGCTCTCTGTAGCGGGCAATGCGATCCCTAGTTTCTGGCTAGGTATGATTCTGATCCTCATCTTCAGCGTCAACTTGAACTGGCTGCCCATGGGGGGCATGCGTGATATTACCCAGCGACACACTGGGTTTGATTTGTTGCACAGCTTGCCGTATATGATCTTGCCGGTTTCTGTTTTCGTGTTGAGCATTGTGTCGTCCATTTCTCGTTATACCCGCACGCAGATTCTCGAAGTGCTCGAGCAAGATTATGTGCGCACTGCGCGCGCAAAAGGTCTATCAGGCCGCACAGTGCTGTGGGTGCATGTGATGCGCAACGCACTCATCCCTATCGCCACGCTCATCGGCCCGTCTATTGGTTTTCTGCTCAGCGGTGCAGTCATCATTGAGCAGGTTTTTAGCTGGCCTGGGTTGGGACGGCTTGCGATTGAAGCGGTTAGCCAACGCGATTATCCGGTCATTATGGGTACAGTGGTGATTAGCGGTGTCATGTACTTGATTGGTCTCATCATCAGCGACGTCCTTTACGGACTGATCGATCCGCGCATCCGGCTGTAATTGTTTTAACTTCAACACAGCCAAAAACAAATGACAATCCAATATCTGTAAATAGAGGTAAAAAGCATGGCATTAACGTCAAGTCGTGACAGCGCAGATACCTCTCGCACGAGTATCGTGCAGCTCGACAAGGTGGAATCACGCTCGCTGACATCCGAGGCACTAACGCACCTGCGCCGCGATCGATTGACATTATTTGCTATTAGCGTGCTGCTGCTGCTGACGCTAGCTTGTGTCGTACTACCGCCGATCATCGAGAGCCATCTGGAAGTTAGCGCAACGCGAACCAATGTAACCGATCGTTATAGACCGCCGGGCACGGATAACTACATCCTGGGCACCGATGCGCTAGGTCGCGACCAATTCACTCGACTGCTGTATGGGGGGCGGGTATCGCTGGGTGTGGCCTATGGTGCCAGCCTTATGTCAATCACAATTGGTGTCATCATCGGCATGATAGCTGGTTTCTATGGTGGCCTGCTTGATGATGCCGTCAACTCATTTATCGCTATTCTATCGTCAATACCAACACTCTTCCTCCTCATTCTGGTGTCGGTCGTCTTTAGTCCTACGCCACAAGCGCTCATCATCTTACTCGGTTTGTTAGGCTGGATCACTACTTGTCGTCTGGTACGTGGAGAAGTACTGGCCCTCAAGGAACGCGAATTCATCGTAGCAGCTCGGTCGGTGGGCGCATCATCACGTCATATTCTGCTGCGACATATGATGCCCAATGTTGTGTCACTAGTGATCGTGACACTGACGATTGAGGCTGGCTCACTTATCCTCATCGAGTCCGGCTTGAGCTTCCTAGGGCTGGGAGTGCGCCCGCCGACGCCGTCCTGGGGCAACATGCTCACCGATGCGCGCTCGTCGCTGGCGACTGGCCAGCATCTCATTATCTGGCCGGGGATCATGATCTTTGTGACGGTGTTGTGCTTCTTCTTGGTTGGCGATGGTCTGCGCGACGCGTTTGACCCGCGCAAGAAACGCTAACAGCAAAACAGAGGCGCGCCCATCGGCGCGCCTCTGTTACGCGCATTTGCAGCTTGGTAACTAGACTACTCTATTCCCCAACCAATCATTTCCCAGTTAGGCACACCGCTCCACTGACCAATATAAGCATCTGTGATGCGCTGATTCAGCACGTGTACCGAACTAGAGCTAACGAGCCAGTCATAGGCCACGTCATCGCGAGCGATGCGCTGAACTTCGCGGTACAGCTCAGCACGCTCGTTCACGTCGCAACCGGGCAGTGTGCGGGCGCGATTCAGCAAATCGTCCATCACAGGGTTGATGTAACCTGCCAAGTTAAAACCACCACCGCCTAGGACGAGATTGCGGCTGTGCAGCAGGTTATAGGCGATACCATCGATCTCAGTTCCGCCGCCGAAGCCGACGATGGTGATGTCGAACCTGCCGGGCAGCAGCACATTGCTCAGGTAAGCGCTCCATTCCTGCTCGATGATATTGATGCGAATGCCGATCTGGCCCAGCTGGTCTTGCATAATCAGCGCGGCGTTGCCCCAAAGATCGACCAACTTGCTGTAGACCAGGTCTACTTCAAAACGGACGCCATCCTTCACACGAACGCCATCGCTGCCGAGTTCCCAGCCCGCTTCCTCCAGCAGTTCCGCGGCTCGCTCCGGGTTATATGACCATGGCTCGATATCGGACATATCGTATGTCTCGTAGAACGCTGGAACGATAGGGCCGCTCAGGGGAACGCTTCCGGCATCCGGGCCAAGTGTCATCGCCAGCATCGCCTTGTCATAACCCATCGCCACTGCCTGGCGCACACGAATATCGCCGAAGAACTGGTTGGGGACGAGTTCGTTCAGATTGCCATCAGCGTCGTAGGCGTTCTGCAAGTTGTTGGGGTCTTGAAAGTTCATGATGACGATGGGCGAGTTGTTAAGCGGATATACAAACACATTGAACATATCGCGCTGAAAGAGCTGTTCGAGCTGATCGGGGTACATAAACCCATAGTCCACAGTCCCCGTCTGCAGCGCTTGATTTAATGTCGCTGGGTCAGCCACAATCCGGTAAAGCAAGTTCTCGATGGCAGGCGCACCATCATAGTAATTGGGATTAGCGACCAGCCGCACAAATTCGCCGGAGCTGCGTTCGTCGAACAGGTAGGGACCACTGGTGACGCTGGGAGCCGTATTGAACGGCGAAGTCATAAAGTCGCTGAAATCTGCTTCAAACATGTGGGATGGCAGTGGTGACAAGTTAACAAAGGCGCTGCCCCAAACGGTACAGTTGGGTGCTTCCAATGTAGCAACAAAGGTTCGATCATCGATCACTTCAAGCGAGGCGATCGTGCTAATATCGGCCTTGCGAGGTGACTCCACTAGATCAGAGAGGATAGCGTCATAGGTAAACTTGACATCTGCTGCTGTGATAGGGGTGCCATCACTCCACTGGGCATCCTCGCGGATAGTGAACGTATATTGCAAACCGTCCTCTGAGATCGTCCAGCTTGTTAGTCCGGGCTCAGGCAGGCCTGTTTCGGGATTGACCCGAAACAGATTGTCGAACAAAGCGCCAATTACTTGCAGGGAGGTTCCATCAGTGGCTAGGGCGGGGTTCAGGGTCGAAATGTCACCGCCCACGAGTGACCAGATGATCGTATCATCACTCTGGGCGCTGCTTCCCATCACTGTTAGAAAGAGACATAGTAATAGAACAAAAAGCGGGCGTTTCACAACTACTTTCCTCCCTTTCGCAAACTATGTGGTTAGATGTAGGGTGGCCTCTAGAGCATCAGAAGCGTGAAGCATATATTAACGTTTATGCTCGGCCAACACAAATTTGTTCATCCAGTCCAGCAAAGCGTCGTTATGTGCCCGCCGCACAGCTAGCGCACCATTGAGCGATGCGGCATGCGGCGACAGTGGCAGCCGTAGCATTTCGACGATGCAGCCGTTGGCTTTGAGCACAGTGTAAAATTGCTCTGACTGCTCTGGTGGGCAGCGCCAGTCGTTTTCGCCTTGCACCAGTAGCGTGGGTGTTTTGCAACGGTGCGCATAGGTAATGGGCGAGCACCGCGCGTAAACCTCTGGAATTTCATGCGGATGACCACCAAGCTGTCGTGTGGAGAACCACACCCCAATGTCGCTGACGCCGTAGAACGATACCCAGTTGGTGACCGGATTCTCTGGAACAGCCGCCTTGAACCGATCAGTTTGGCCCACGATCCAGCATGACAGATTGCCGCCACCAGAAAGGCCACACACGCCTAGTCGGTCGGGATCGGCCCAGCCCTTATCAATAACGTAATCGACACCAGCCATCAGATCATGATAGTCCAGATTGCCCCAGTCTCCAGTGATTGCTGTCGAGAAGTCGTCGCCATAGCCCGTTGAAGCGCGATGATTGACCATCAGCACGGCATAACCCGCGCCGCACAGCATCTGTGCATCGAAGTGATAGGTATGGCCGAAGGCGCTGTGCGGGCCGCCGTGAATCACTAGCACAGTCGGGAAAGGCGCCTTACCTCGCGCTGGCATCATTAGCCAGCCCTCAACTTGGACGCCATCACTGCTAGGGAATAACAGATGTTCGACGCGCATCTTATCCAACCCGGCCAAAAAATCATCATTAATAGATGTGAGCCGGCGCTCATTTGTTCCATCGGTGTTGGCGACAAATAGGTCGCCAGGGGTGTGCATGGTGCTAACATGATACAGCAGGCGCTCGTCGGTGGCGGCAAACAACGAGCAAGCACGGTCGCCGGCCAGCAAAGGTTCGCAGGACTCAGCTCCAGCCAGCGCAATACGGTAAATCTGCACTGTGCCGCCAATCTGTACATTCACGAACGCTGATTCGCCGTCAGACGTGACCGGAAACGAGTCAGCATAATTATTAAATGGCATGTCTGGCTGCAAACCACCGCCAACGCCCTCCTTAAGGTTCGCGCTACGACATTCTGGCGCGCCACCGCCTAAGTCGAATATCCATAGGTCCATTTTTGCCCCGATAGCACTCCCCTGTGGTTTGCCGATCAGCGCGATCCGCTTGCCGTCTGGTAGCCAAGCAGCAGCATAGCCTGTGCCCCAACCGTCGGTAATATCGGTCACTTTGCCGTTGATCAAATCGACAACACGCCAGCGCGGCATAGCTGGATCGTCGACATCGGGCAGCATTGCTGCTGAATATAGCAACAATTTACCGTCTGGTGACCATTTTGGGCCGGTATTCATGCAGTCGTCAAAGATCACTCGGCGAGCCTCGCCACCCTCCGCTGGGATGACGTAAAGCGTCTGCACGACATCGTCTAGGTATTCCATACCATTAAAGCGATAGACAAAACGTTTCACGCGGTAGGGTTTTTTGGGATCGCGGGGTTCTTCGATGGGATTAGCCGAGAACGCGATAGCTTTGCCATCTGGCGACCAAACTGCCGGGCCACCTACACCTTGCTTGAAATGCGTCAGCTGGCGTGCCTCGCCGCCGCTAACGGGAATGACAAACAACTGCGGTTTGTCCTCATGGCGGGTCGAGGTGAAGGCAATGTATTGGCCATCTGGAGACCATGCTGGCGACGAGTCGAAAGCTGTACCCGTCGTTAACTGGCGGCACTGGCCGTCATTTACGTTCACCAGCCAGATCGCGGCGCTCTCCTTCTCGGCCTCAATGTCTACAGTAGATACCACATAGGCTGCTACCTGACCATCAGGTGACAGATCCGCCTGCAGCACATGCTTGAGCTGAAACAGGTCTTCTTTAACGATCGGGCGCGTCTTGTCTAGCATATAACCTTCTCCATTAGGTTGGCGCGAGGCGTGAAATTATAATCTGGGGGGCAGATTGTACTTTGGCTGGCGGGCACTGTAAATGAAACGATTGTTCCTAAGCCAAACTTGTTGCAAAAATCGTCAATGAATCCCTTTCGCTGAAATAGAGTCGTGGGTATTTCCAGAAATCGTGCGCTCAGATATGATAGCGAGCAGGAGAAGCGAAAGGGGGAGCACAAAAGCAATTACGACAAAACTTCAACTGGAGGTAGCAGCGAGAGCGGAAGCCATCAGCAACGTCAGCTGGGCGAAGCGAGGTCGAAAGGCAGCGGCAAAAGCGTAATCGAACATATCTTCAGTATAAACTCTACAACCAGTAGCGGCGCATTTTGGCGACATCCTGCCCGCCCAGGCTGTTACGCCGGGTGAACACCCGGAACTCTGAAAACAGGGAGCTAGACCAATTTGTGACTAGCGCTAAAGTTCGATCAGCTTTAGATCCTGGAGCAGCAGCAAAGTGAGGATAACCAAAGCGACAAGGGCTAGCGCCAGATAGTGCCAGCGATAGCGGTAATTGATCTTCCAGAACCGGCGCAAGCTGAACACAATCGATATAATGGCGATGCCGGTGATCACCATCAACAGCGGTGTCGCAACCTCCATACTGATCCCGATCAGCGGCAGCACAAACGGCAAAATCGCATATTGCAGGATACAGCGCACTCCCGAAAACATGACCGACCAGCCTAACGCGCGTTCGCCGATGTTGGCGCGCGTCTCTGAGCGCTCTGATTCTGTAACCCATAGAATGCGTCGCATGATCATATCAGGTGCCTGTGAAGTGCTCTGGCGCAAGTTGTTTTCCTCTTCTATAAAGTAAAGTGACTATCGTAACAGCACAATACTCACTCGCTCAGAAAAGCGATGAGCGCCTGATTGAACCCCTGCGGATCTTCTTCAAATGGCTGATGCCCGGCGTTCGGGATGACGACAAGCCGGGCATTCGGCAGCAGCGCCGCCAGCCGCTCCGCTTGTGCCGGTGGGGTGAGAGTGTCCTCAGCGCCCCAGATCAGCAGGGTTTGCGCCGTGATCCGGCTCAGCGCCGCGTCGTCGAGCGCGTCGGCCCCCAGATCGCGGGTGATCGCCAGCAGGGCGACATCCCAGCCTGGCGTCTGGAACGTTCGCCAGTAGGCGTCATAATCCGCCTCGGTCAGGAAAGACGGGTCGGCCTGAAAACCGCGTAGGGTCGCCTCGACGTTCTCGCGGGTGAAATACGCCTGTAAGACAACGCGCCCCCAGCGCCAGACTGGTGGCAGGGTGACCAGACTTCCCACAAATGCCGGTGGTCCACCAAACGCGACCGCGGCATCCACCAGCACCAGCCGATCCACGCGGTCGGGGTGGCGCAGGGCGAACGATGCGGCGACATTGCCACCTGCGCTGTGCCCGACGATGACGGCGGACTCGATGTCGAGCGCGTCGAGCAGTGCCGCCGTCAGATCCGCCTGATTGCTGATGGCATAGTTGAACGCTGCGGTCTTGTCAGACAGCCCGAAGCCGGGGCGGTCAAACATGATGACGCGATAACCCGCCTCCAGCAGTGCATCGACATTGTACCGCCATGTCATCGTCGAGCCAAACAGACCATGAATCAGGACGAGGGGCGGCGCGTCACGATCTCCCACATCCTCATAATAGATGCGGACATCTTGCGCAGTGAGAAATGCGCCGTCTGGGTTGGTAGCTAACTGCGTTGAGTCTATACCGCCTTCGTTGATCGGGATGGCAAAAGGCAGAACCGATGTGACGACCAGGATGATGATGAACACGATGAGCGGACGGCGCAGAACTTTCACAAATAGTTACCCCTAAACAATGGAATAACCCAAAGCGATGCAAGCGACGGTGAACAAGCCATACCCCATTTCTTGAAACCCAATGACCTTTGCCCGGCGCGGTTGGCGATGCGCCGACAGCCCCAGCCATGCCCGTCCTAGCAGCACGACAAACGGAACAATCGTCAGGGTAGGTACCATACGCAGCGCTGCTAGCGCTGTAGTGCCCACAAGGGCCGCTCCATGCGCCACCCACACTGGTGTTGGCGAGACCGTCTCACCATGCTCCAGCTTGAGACGCGCCCGCACATATAGGATGGATGTAACTGCCCGCAACGCCAAAACCAGCCACAGGATCAGGCCAGCAGCCAGCGACCATCCGGCAAGCATCACGATAGCGGGCGCGATCATCGCTAGTGCCGCCGCGCCTGCGATCTCCGGGACGAACTTACGGCTCTGGTTTCGTGCATCATAGTAGAGTTGTAGGCTTGCCAATGGCACTGCAAGTGTTATCGGCAGCACGAAGTCGGCGGGCACACTGGCGAGCAGCACAAGCATTGGAATAAGTGCCAGCAGCCCGTAGCCGATCGCGAAACGTTCCGCCCACACCGTGCGCGCTGGGCGCTGACCTTTGAGGCGGTCTTTGACCGCAATTTTGAGGGGCTGATGAAGCAGGAACACTCCCAGCGCCGCGAGTGCCAGCAGCGCGCCCGCCCATGACGCCGCCACCAACAGCCCCAGCAGGATTGGTTCCAGCAGGAAGCCCCAGCCGCCGTGTTCAGCGGGCAGTGCCACCGAGCGCACGTTAATCTTTTTATGGGACGCCACTTTGTTTATTACCGCCACAGAAGATTACTTCTGGTCAATTACCCGCTCGATCTTTAGGGTGCTCTGGATGACCTCATGCAATTCGATCTTGGGATGACCGGCAAACGTCCCCGGCGGCAGGGTGCCGGAGCGCGCGTGACCCTCCTTAAACTCCGCCGATTCCGTCCACGCTTTGAAATGCGCCTTGGACTCCCAGAAGGTCATCACGATGTACGGATCGCCCTCAGCCGTCGGGCGCAGCAGTTGAAAGGCGATGAAGCCCGGCATCCCGTCCACCAGGCTGGCGCGGTCGGCGAAGGTCTGTTCAAAGGCGGCGGCATGTTCCGGGTTCACGGGAATACGGTTGCAGGTGATGATCATCTTAAGTTCTCCTTATGCTTGTTAGAGGTCAACTCGTGTAACGATAAAACTTGCTTGGGTGTGATGGGCAGTGGGATGACCAGTGGACAATTGTAACAGGGGTGCGGCTGGATCAGCACCGGCAGGTCAAAAGCCGCCTGAATGATATCTGCTGTCAGCACTGTGACCGGCTCACCCGCGGCGTACACCCGCCCGGCTTTCAGCACGACGATGTGATCAGCGACCTGCGCGGCGAGGTTCAGATCATGCAGGATCGCCAGCACGCCCACACCGCGTGCCGCAAAGCGCCGCGCGATCATTAGGGTGGCGTGCTGGTGCGCCAGATCGAGGTTGTTGGTCGGTTCGTCCAGCAGGAGATAGCGCGCCGACTCGCCTTGCCAGATTTGCGCCAGCACCCGCGCCAACTGCACGCGCTGGCGCTCGCCGCCGGATAGCGTGGTGTAGGTGCGCTCGGCGAGATGATCGGTGTGCGTCAGGCGCATGGCGTCCAGTACAATGTCGTGGTCTTCCCGGCTTTCGCTGCCGCTGATGTGCGGTGTGCGTCCCATTAGGACGACCTCAAACGCCGTGAAGCTAAACGCTAGGCTGGACGCCTGTGGCAGCACCGCGCGGATTTTCGCTAGGTCGCGCTTGCGCCATGCTTTGAGCGGGCGATCCGCGACTGTAACCGTGCCCTGAGTGGGCGTCAGTTCGCCTGCCAGCACGCGTAGTAAGGTGGATTTCCCCGCGCCGTTCGCACCCACCAGCGCGACGATCTGGCCTGGCGTCAGCGTCAGCGCGATATCTTCAATCAGCGTCGCCCCGCCGATATGCACGGCGATCCGGTCAGCAGTAATGCTCATGACCACTGCCCTCGTGTCCGATCGCGCAGCAGCAGCCACAGGAAGAATGGCCCGCCGACCAGCGCAGTCATAATGCCAATGGGGACTTCTGCTGGGACAGCGATGGTGCGCGCTAGCAGATCGGTGCCGACCAGCAACGCCGCCCCCAGCAGGGCCGACCCGGGCAGGACGACACGGTGATCTGGCCCTGCGAATAGACGCAGCAGATGCGGCACGACCAACCCGACAAAGCCGATGATGCCCGCTACCGCCACCCCCGCACCAACCGCCAGCGCCGCCATCAGCACCACCAGCGCCTTGACACGCTGGACATCCACACCCAGATGCCCCGCCTCCGCTTCTCCTAACAGCAGCGCATTCAACGAGCGCGCCAGCAGCGGCAGCGCCAGCAGCGCAGCTAGCACCAGCGGCAGCATAGCGGCGATATTCGCCCAACTGGCGCGCCCCAGACTGCCCAAACTCCAGAAGGTGATGTCGCGCAGTTGGTCATCGCTGGCGATGAAGGTCATCAGACCGATGCCTGCGCCAGCCAGCGCGTTGATGGCGATGCCCGCCAGTAGCATCGTCGCGACCTGCGTGCGCCCGCCGCTGGTCGCCAGCCGATAAATCAACACAGTCGTCAGCAGGCCGCCAGCGAAAGCCGCCAGTGGTAACGCTAGACTGCCAAACAGCGCCACCACCTCGCTAAGCAGGCTGTTGCCCAGCACGATCATCAACGCCGCCGCCAGCGCCGCCCCACTGGAAATCCCGATCAGACCGGGGTCTGCCAGCGGGTTACGGAACAGACCCTGAATGGCCGCGCCAGAAACCGCCAGCGCCGCCCCAATCAGCACGCCCATCACTACGCGCGGCAGGCGGATAACCATCAGCACCGCACGTTGGCGTTCGGCAAATTCGATGTCGCTGGCGATGCCTGCTTCATCCAGCAGGATGCCGACGACCTGCCCTGGCGTGATCGACACCGCGCCGACGCCCACCGCCAGCAGGACGACCGCGCCTAACAGCAGCCCCAGCGCGACCAGCGTCAGCACACCACGCCTGAGCTGTAGCTGAACGGAGGATGCCGCCGGATGGCGGACATCCCCCTGTGCGACAGGAACCGAACTCATCACGGGCGCTCTGGCATCAACACCCCGCTGATGACGTGGATCACGCCATTGGCGGCGATTTTGTCGGTCTCGATGACGCTTACGCTCTCGTTGAGCGTCACGCCGTCAGCATTCACTGCGACCGTCAGCATGCCGTCCGGGTAAAGCGTCTGAACGGTCTCGCCATCCAGCGTGATAACATCCTCCGCCAGCACCGCGCCCGGCACGATATGGTATGACAGCACAGCCTGCAACGAGATAGCACTGCGCATCAGCCCATCCATCATGCCCGGCGGTAGCGCCGCGAACGCCTCATCGGTCGGGGCGAACAGTGTGAACGGCCCCTCACCGCTTAACAGGGCGGTCTGTCCGGCGGCGTTGACGGCGGTCAACAAGGTGTTGAAACGCCCATCCGCACGAAGAAGGGTGAGTAGCGGCGGCTCAAGTTCCTCATGCAGCAGGTAGGTCAGGTCAAGGACGGCAGTGCCGATGCGCGTGCTGAAGCCCAGCAGGTATAGGTCATCCATCGCCACGATGCGGCGGTTTTCGCCCGCTGGGGTCTGGGCGATGCCCGGCAGTTCCAGCAGGCCATCCACGCCACCCACACTTTCCAGCCCGCGCGTCATCAGCAGGATAACGTCTGGCGCGCTGGCAACCACCGCCTCCGCCGTCATCGGCTGGTAGCCTTCGTACTCGGTGACAGCGTTCTCGCCGCCTGCCAGCTCAATCATCGTCGCGGCGCTGGTGTTCGTCCCAGCGACGCTCAGCGCGCCCGCCCCGCGCGCATAAATAAACATCACACGCGGACGCGAGGTCATCTCGGTTTGCAGGGTTTGCGCGGCAGCATAATCCGCTTCGATCTGCGCAATGATGCGTTCACCTTCCGTTTCACGTCCCAGTGCCTGCGCGATCAGCGCGACTTTGGCGATTACCCCGTCGACCGTATCGGCGCTTGGGACGACGAGGAAGGTCACCCCAGCGGCGCGCAGTTGGTCAACGGCTTCTGGCGGGCCTGCATCCTCGATGGTGATAATCAGGGTCGGGTCGAGCGCCAGCACCGGCTCTGCTGATAATTGTCGCACGTAACCTACCGACTCCAGATCGTTAACGGCTAGCGGGTACAAACTGGAAGTATCGCGCGCGACCACGCTTTCGCCTGCGCCCAGCGCGAACACGATCTCCGTCACCGAGCCGCCGATGGTGATGATGCGCGAGGTATCGGTGATGATGACTTCCTCACCGTAAGCGTCGATGACTGTCACGGCGTCTGTCACCTGTGCGGTCACTGGCATTACAATCAGCAAAGCCAGACAGCTTATCAGAATGCCCAGCCAGACCGCGTTTTGCC
Source organism: Aggregatilineales bacterium (assembly GCA_046719065.1). GTDB lineage: Bacteria > Chloroflexota > Anaerolineae > Aggregatilineales > Phototrophicaceae > Flexifilum. Next base: position 57,625 of record JBDNDP010000004.1, read on the forward strand.
GCGCGGAGCAGCGTCGTATATAATCCTGTGCCAGAGAGGTGTCCACATCTCTCGCGCTAAACCGGGGGTGCGGGTGGCCGCCCGCATTCCCAACTGAAAGCATGACCTTTATCCTGCGAAACAGCATTGACATTTGTCCTCCAAAGACTGACTAACATTAAGCTGGCAATATCGCCAACTAAGATTGTCTCTATTCTCGCCCTACCTATCCACGTCTCCGCTCAAATTTGAATTTCACAGCCCGCACATCGCGCCAAAACGCGACTTAAGTCACATGCCGCGCCTATGCTCAAACAGAGTTTTATGCGGGTAGATGCTGAATTTGCACGAAAACCATCTTGAGCTGCACATTGGTTAAATGCTCAAGCGACGTGCTGCTCTCAATGACGCTTAGATGCTGGACAGCGCGCCCCTGCTCAAACTTTGAAGGACACTCCACTGTTGAGCTAAGCGCGTTGACAACAACTCAAAATTATATATGATAGCATAAAAACATGGTTCTTGTTTGTAAAAACACAAGCAAACAACGTGATCCAACCTGAGCGCTGGCAGTCCATCCTCAACTACTTGAGGAACAGAACAGCGTTACCATGTCTTGGCCGTGCGAGCTGTTGGGTGTCTCCAATATGACGATGCGGCCCGACCTGCGCGATTGGATAGTGAGGAATTGTTACGGCGTGTTCACGGAGGGGCTGTCAAAATTACCCGTCACAGCTATGAACCGCCTTTCGCCCTTCGTCGAAACGAAACGCGAGACGCCAAGCGGTAGATTGGGCGGAGAGCCGCTCAACTTATTCAGGATGTCGACTCAATCGCCCTCGATGTGGGCACAATCATGCTCGAAGTTGCCTGCTGGTTGCGGGGCAAGCACGACCTTACGGTCATAGTCATCATCGTGGCCGATGGGAGCAAATTCAACCGGCGCGCTTTCACCAGTTTTGCTCCACTGTCAGAGATCGCTGTGATCGTGACAGATTGCACTGCCGACCTATCCACTATCGGGCCGCTGCAAGAGATGGGTATTGAGGTTTTGTTTGCGGATGAACCGCCTGCATAACGAAGGATAATACAACGTGCACCAAGCGCCGCTGCCTTGAGCCTGCGCGAGTGTAACCGCTCCAACCAAGCATAGCCCTCAAGTGTAAAGACAAGATTTCATCTGACACAAGCGACCTAACCGACAACGACGGTCATAGAGTCGCAGCCAGATCGAGCGCACCCCACCAGGCGAGACGAATAGCCCCGTTTCTTTAGCTCGTTGGACACCCGCACCTGCCTGTAGAACCGTCAGCGGCGACATTCGGCTTTGGGCTATCTCAGCCCAGCCCAGTACGAGCAACTCGCCTGTCCCTGACATTTTCACTGTCCGTAAAATCAGGGTAAGGTCAGCTGGACAATCTAACCTCGTTTAGGCGGCGCAATGTGTAGTTCGACATTCGCCCTCGCCAGCCAATCGATATATTCAGAGGGGGGTTCCTTATCGGTAACTATGGCATGCACCTGCTCGATTGGGAGCACCTGTTTTAAGGAACGTATCCCAAATTTGCTGCTGTCAATCAGTAAAACCACCCGCTCAGCGCTTGAAATCATCGCGCGCTTAACCTGAATTTCCAGCGGGCTTGGATCGCTAATTCCTCCCTCAATTGTGATGCCAGTGGCACTGAGAAACAATAAATGGGCTTGCACTGTTTCAAAGAATTGTTCAGCTTGAGGGCCGATAAATGTTTTGCTGACATCTCGCATGACCCCGCCACACGAGATCACGGTCAATGTCGTTAGCATGGTTGACAGCTCATTGAGAACACCCAGCCCGTTGCTGATGACAGTTAGGTCTCGGCGATCGAGGTACTTCACCATAGCCATTACGGTTGTACCGGCTTCGAGAATGATGATCTGACCATCTCGGACGAAATTGATCGCTGCGTAATGGGCTATTGTTTCCTTTTGCCGGCTGTTAATGCTCTTTTTATGCGTATAAATCGGTTCGCCCGTCGTGTCATCCAGTGAGGCGGCGCCGCCGCGCACCCGCTGAATCACCCCCATATCCTCAAGAACCCTCAAATCGCGCCAGATCGTCATTGGCGACAATTTGAAATAATCGACTAGTTCAACCGTGCTGATAGTACCCTTTTGACGGACCATCTGCGCGATTTCACGCCTTCTCTGTTCACCAATAGGAGCATATCGAGCTGGTTTACTCATGGTTTATGCCTGATTGAACGTACTAGATAGATGTAATCCATTGCAGTATACCGCTTTTTTTGAAAATGTTATCTTCTGGCGATAATTCCGATAAATTTTGATAAATCAGTTCGTTTTTGTTGCTAAGAGGGGATTTTTCGATAGACTCCGGATTGAACTTAGTAAAGGTCTATGATGATTAACATTCCTACCGAATTTGTATTTGACCCGCAAAACCCCATTCGGGAGGAACGGGAAGCCAGCACCCGCTACCTCGCTGATTTACGTGGTTATTTTGTGGACAGCGATCAGTTCGAAGCTGCCTTGTCAATCGAGAATAGCCTCGTCTACAAAGTGTGGACGCTGAAGTGGGCTAGCGGCGGCGCCGATCTCATATGCGGATTCGGCACACTAATGCCCGGCAAAATTGGTCAAGAATACTTTTTTACGAAGGGGCACTTTCATAAACGCCGGGAGGCTGCTGAAATTTACCAAGGTCTCAGCGGCACTGGGTACATCTTAATGGAGCATGAGCACTCCGGGCATTCGTGGGTCGTGCCCCTTGTCCCCAACAGCATCGTCTACGTACCCGGCTATACCGCTCATCGCACGATCAATACTGGCACGGTGCCTTTGAACTATATCGGCATTAACGTTGCCGATGCAGGTTACGACTATGAGAGGATTCGCGAGCGCAATTTTGCGAATATTCTGATTGAACACAACGGGCAGGCGGTGATGATTGAACGCAGTCAATATCTTGCTTCTAAATTGAAGGATAGCTCTCGTGACTAGCGTGCCAATAGGCGACATTCCAGAGCAAAAACCTGCTGTTTCTACTGTGGTGCGGCCATGGGGATTTTTTAAACAATACGCCCACAACTCAAGCGTGACTGTAAGCATGATGTTTGTAAAGCCCGGAGAACGCCTGAGTTTGCAATCACACACAAAACGCGCTGAGCTGTGGCTCGTTATTGATGATGGGGCCGTAATTCAAATTGGTGACAGGGAATTTATTGGCAAAGCAGGAGAAGAATACTGGATACCTGTGCAGACACCGCACAGGCTCAGCAACCCAACGGGGCCGGGTGAGGTGCGGGTGTTAGAAGTTGCATTTGGCGATTGGCAGCAAGACGACATTACCCGCTACATGGATGACTACGCTCGTCCACAACAGGGAGAGCAATGACATTTGTGGGAACGTCCTACCGTAAGACGGACCAATTCCTTTTAGGCCCGGAACACGAGCCGCCGGCGCCGGAGGGCCAATATGATATCTATCCTGTGTTTCCGATCACAAGCGGTCAGATTGAGCGGGGCTTCGCTGCTTTAGCCAAACGCCTGGCTAGCGAGAGCCGTATTGTCATTGATGGCTACGGTGGTGTTTTATGGCCGCTGCTCCAAGAGAAATTGAATGCGGCACTGCTCGCGGAGGGCGTGCATGTGAAGTGGGTCGATGTATCAACAGCCATGCTCCCCGAAGAGACCATCCTTAGCCGTATCCAGCCTTATTTAGGTGGCGATGACCCTGTTTTTGGCAAACGCTTTGATGGCCAGCTCATCGATTTCTTTGATCCAACCGCCCTGGCACAGCTCGCCGCGCAAAGCGATACGCAAATCATCTTCTACGGAACTGGTGCGGCGCTGGTTGATGATAAAGCATTTTTAGTATTTGTTGATGTTCCTAAAAACGAGATTCAATTTCGGTCGCGGGCGAGGATGATCACTAACCTAGGCGCTGCACAGCCCGCATCTGCCAAAGCAATGTACAAGCGTTTTTACTTTGTGGATTGGGTGGCACTCAACCAGCACAAATGCGCGCTGCTGCCAAAAATTAAGCTGATCGTCGATGCACAGCGAGCTGATGATCCTACATTCATGTCTGGCGATGCGTTACGGAATGGCCTACAGAAGCTCAGCCAGAATTATTTTCGAGTGCGGCCGTGGTTTGAACCTGGAGTTTGGGGAGGCCAATGGCTTAAAGAGCGAATTCCCCAACTGCCTCAAAATGTCGAAAACTACGCATGGTCTTTCGAGTTGATCACGCCAGAAAATGGCTTGATCTTTTCCGATGGACGTTATCGGCTCGAAATCTCTTTTGACTTTTTGATGTATCAGGAATATACGGCAGTGCTTGGCCGATGCGCCGAGCGCTTCCGCTTCGAATTCCCCATTCGGTTCGACTTTCTTGATACTTGGGACGGGGGCAATCTTTCAGTGCAGTGTCACCCGCGTCCAGATTATATTCGCCAGCATTTTGGGGAAAACTTCACTCAAGATGAAACGTATTACATTTTGGATTGCAAACCCGGCGCACGAGTCTATCTCGGTTTTCAAGAGGATATTGACGCGCATGTTTTCCGGCATGCGCTAGAGACCAGCCTTAAGGACGTTGTGCCTGTTGATATTGATCGATTCGTGAACAGTGAGCCGGCTCATAAACACGACTTATTTCTGATTCCAAACGGCACTATCCACTGTTCAGGCAAAGACATTCTCGTCCTTGAGATCAGCGCGACGCCGTACATCTTCACCTTCAAGATGTATGACTGGATGCGGCTGGATTTAGACGGTATGCCGCGCCCACTCAATATCGAACGGGCGTTCGATAATTTGTGCTTCGAACGCAAAGGGCTGCGCGTGCGCGATGAGCTAGTTGCAAAACCTAACATTATTGAAAGTGGAACAGGGTGGCGAGTCGTGCATTTACCTACGCACCCTGAGCATTTTTACGATGTCCACCGGTTAGAGTTTGAAAGCGAAATACACGTTGAAACGAACGGCAGCCCCCATGTGCTTAGCTTAGTGGAAGGGAGGTCAGTTATCCTCGAAACCCACCATGGGATGCGCCAACGCTTCAATTATGCGGAGACCTTCGTTCTTCCGGCGGCGGCCGAACGGTATCGCCTCATCAATCAGGGTCAAACTCAAGCCAAAGTTGTGAAAGCATTTATGAAGTGAAACGATTTGTTCTTGGCATAGATGGCGGTGGAACTCATACCAGAGCTGTTATTGCTGACGAAACGGGTTACATCTGTGGCTTTGGTAAGGCAGGGCCATCGAATTACAACGATATTGGACTTGAGGCAGCGCGCGCGAACATATTGTCTGCCGTCTATGCTGCTCGTGATGCAGCTAATCTCGATGGTGCGTTGTGCGCTGCTGCCTTTCTCGGCATGGCGGGGGTGGTTTCCGATCGCGATCGCCAATTGATAGGGACGATCGCAGCAGAACTGCCTTTGGAGAAAGATGCTTTTGTAGGCATCGACCATGACTGTCGGATCGCGCTGGCAGGCGGCTTGAGCGGGAGACCAGGCATCGTCGTGATCATCGGCACTGGCTCGTCAGTTTATGGCCGCAATCTACAAGGCGAGGATTGGCGCAGCGGCGGATGGGGCTACTTAATCTCAGATGAAGGGAGCGGTTATTGGTTTGGATTACAAGCACTTCGGCTAACCGTCATGCATTTTGATGGGCGCATTGAGGCAAAGGATCTCGCTTGGCGGGTGATGCAGGAGCTTCAAATTGTCGAGCCGCAGGACATCATGAATCGTATCTATGTGCCACCACTCGGCAAGGCCGAAATTGCCGCGTTAGGCCCGCTCGTCATCGAGTTCTCACAGCGGGGCAATCCACACGCTCAGCAGCTCATTCAGCAGGGTGTTGAAGACCTTGCAAAGTGCGTGTTTGCAGTTGCACATCGGCTGAACTTGAACAAACCTGAAATCGTCGTTACCGGTGGTTTGGCATCCACGGGCGAACCAATTCTAGGGCCACTGCGCGCAAGCATTCGCAGCCATCTGCGTGATTGCCAATTTACACCTGCAGAGCTCCCACCTGTAATCGGGGCCATCGTATTAGCTCTCAGCCACATCATTCCTGAGAAATTGGAACGCGCAGTAGCTCTCTTGCACGCTTCAGTAGGCGAAAGGAGGTTAGTTTGAAAGATGCTCTCGGATTAGTTTTAACTAAAATTTTCCGTCGTCCATCCAGTAACAGTTGCAATAAGGAGTAGCCAAGCATGTTTCGAAAATTGTTTCTGCTCACTCTAACGGCATTGCTTGTTCTTCTGGTGCCACTTGCTATAGCGCAACAGAATGAACCCATCACGATTACGTACTCAACATGGGCAACTGGCCCAAGCCTCGATCCCGACCTTGCGGCTATCGAAGGCTTCCAAGAGCTGTTCCCGAACGTTAATGTTGAAATCGAAATCCGCACTGGTTCTGACTGGGCCGAGATCAACAACCAAATTCTGGTCAGGATGGCGGCAGGTACCGCTCCTGATCTGATCCTTACAGCGGAAAATTGGGCACTCAATTACGTAGGGGCTGGAATAATGAATCTCCGCCCATTCATCGAAGGTGAAAATGGCTTCGATCCATACGAGCTCTTTTATCCGCGCGTTTACGAAACCGGCTTGATCAACGGCGAGCCCTATTACCTAACGAAGGATTACGCGACGATCGCTTTCCTATACAATCGCGATCTGTTCGATGCGGCCGGCGTTCCTTATCCGCAGGAAGGCTGGACCTACGACGACATGCTCGATGCAGCGCTGCAGTTGACCATCGACAGCAACGGCAACAACGCCCTCAGCCCAGACTTTGATCCGGACAACATTGCGCAATACGGTTTGTGGGCGCCAGCTTGGCCTCGCGCTTTTCAGGCAATTGCTCGCTCGTTTGGCGCTGTTAGCATCAGTCCCGATGGCTCGCAGACAAGCGGTTATGTAAACAGCCCTGAGTACATCCAGGCAGCTGAATTCTATCGAGATCTCGTACACCGCTATAAAGTGTCCCCTACTCCGGCCACTCTGCAGGCCCAGCCTGGCGTGGATCCTTTCCGCAACGGAAGCATAGCGATGCGCGGCTGGTATGGGCCATGGTTACTCACGACTTATAACGAAACGCCTGGCTTGAATTTCGGTGTAGCGCCATTGCCCGTTGGGCCAGAAGGCCCCGCGAATGTCATCTGCCAAGCTTTCTTTGGCATTAACGAAACAACCGCACATCCAGAAGAGACTTGGGAACTGCTCAGATACCTCGCTGCCGGGCCAGGGCAACTTCAATACGGGGCTTTTGCACTGCCGACAATGCCTTCGGTTGCGGAAGAGTTAGGCATTCCTGAGGATCCGCAGCGAGGCGTTTTCTTGGCCGGTGTAGAGCACATTGCTCCTTTGGATGACATGACAACACCGTTGTATGCAGAATGCGTTGATGCGCGCATCTCTCAATTCATGTCATTTATCCTGAGTGAGGAAGGTGCCGATGCCGACATCGCTGAACTTCTGAACACACTCGCAGAACAAGCCGACACCTGCATAGCGCGCGGCGCTTAAGGATCTACAAACGGGGATTGGGAGTAACTTCCCCCAATCCCCTCTATGACCTACTAGTGGTGGAAATAAGCGCTCAATCTTTCGTTATTCAAAAGACACTCATGATGAGGTTCGAGGTCATCAGGCATTTGTGGAGATAAAAGATGCGCACGATCGATTTTCGTTTTGCCCCGCAGTGGCGGTGGACTGCAATTTGCCGGCCCGATGACTCGAATAAAACGCTCGTCCGCGAGGATGGGGCGCTTATGTACCATTTTCGTTCACCTGAACGAATCTGGCGTTTTGAGAGAGTTTTTCAGTTCGCCCTTTTTACCGATCGAGCGCCGGTTTCAATCACTCAAGAACTTGAAAGTCCTAAAATTCCGGTCGTCATCACCCGCATAGCGTACCCTAAAGCGACGCTCATCACGCAGACCTTCGGTCACGAGACACCATCGGGTCTTCGCGCTGATGTCGTCCTTTGGAAGATTGAACCTAACCAGAACAGCCGAGGTTTTGTGACAGCCCTTTGGCTTACCGTAAAGGAGCGCGGGGCGGTTTTCAGCCCCAATACCCTGCCTGCTGGGTTGCAAACGCTCTATTTTGCTCAAACAACGCCAGTGGCTTCGTCTGAAGCCACACAGACCGGCACGGCGCATACAGGGGTTAGTTTCATCAGTGCGCCCCAGCCATTAACGCCGCACTTTGCGCCGGGGTTTTCTGACGAGCCGTCATTCCGAAGCCCACTCGGGTTCGCTGAAGAGGGGCTAGAGGGCTGCCTAATCATCCCTCTAACTGAGCAAGATGATTTTACTGCGTTAACTTATGATTGGGCACAGCAGGCCCTCATCGATAACCGCCAGTTTTGGCAGGGATATCGCCTGAACACGCTAACCCTCGATATTCCGGATGATGGAATCAAAACACTGCTCACTGCTTCGGCGCGTAACATTATGCAGGCGAGGGAAGTCAAAGATGGGCTGGCAGAATTTCAGGTCGGGGCGACTTGTTACCGTGGCTTATGGATCGTTGATGGTCACTTCATGCTTGAAGCTGTTCGCTATTTGGGATTGGAGGCAGATGCTGATCGGGGCATTGACGCTGTACTGCGTCGTGTTCGAGAAGACGGTTCAATTGTTCAGTATCCCGGTCACTCTAAAGAAACAAGCATTTCTCTAGCGACACTTGTTCGCCAAACCGAGCTTTCAAACAACTGGGAGCGGCTCCGCAAGCTGTGGCCTATCGTTCGAAACGCTGTCGACCATATACGATCTCTGCGTGCAGAGGCGCGCGCGCTTCCACCATCTCATCCAGAACGCGGCTTGCTGCCAGCATCGTTTGGCGATGGAGGTCTTGGAGGGAAACGCGCTGAATTCACGACGACATTTTGGACGCTGTTTGGTTTGAAGGAAGTAGCCCGGGCGGCCCGCATCTTGAACCTACATGATGATGCAGAAGCCTTTCAAAGCGAGTTTGACAGCCTAATGGCAGATTTCCGTGATCACGCTCAACGTGAAATGCGAACCTCTTCAGAGGGGTATCGTTTTCTGCCCATGTGGCGACCCTACGATGATGCACATGTCATGCAGCCCGGTTATGAGGGCACTCCACCCCCATGGCACCATCTCGTCCCACAGAGTGCGACTTGGGCGCTATGTCATTCCATCTATCCGGGAGAGGTTTTCGCCCCAGATGATCCGCTCGTTCAGGATCTATGCGCGCTGTTTGAAAGCATTGATGAGCAGCAGGGCATCCCGGCAAATACCGGCTGGCAACCCTATCAAGCAGTTTGGACCTACGCAGCCTCATTCGCAGCCCATGTCTGGTTATATGCCGGCCGTCCTGAAAAAGCGATTGATTATCTGTATGCCTTCGCCAACCACGCTGCTCCCACCTACGTTTGGCGAGAGGAGCAAAGTTTCTCTGAAAGCCATCATGGGCTGTTTACTGGTGATATGCCTCACAATTGGGCATCGGCCGAGTTTATACGTCTAGTGCGAAACCTTCTCGTGTTTGAGGGCATTGAACATCTAAGTTTATTTATGGGGCTACCTGAAGAATGGATTGTGGCAGACCAACCTGTGTATGTCGAAAAAACGCCGACGCGCTTCGGGCCAATTACGGTGAAGTTAACACCATTTACAAACGGCGAAGGTGAAATCGTGGTGGAACGAGATCTGAGTTGGCCTCTTCAGCCTAAGCAAGTGCGGATGTATCTTCCACCAAATGTTAGCCTAAAAAAGCAAATCCCTGTTGAATATGGCTACAGCATCCTTCCTGAGGAGGCACGATTAGTTTTAACCTTTTCGTGGAGGTGACCCAATGCTGAGCCGGTTCTTTCCCGACAATTTTGTAAAACAACAGCGCCAGCAAATAGACATGACCCCACTGGCGCGCAAGGAAGCTATTGCATTCTACCTGTGCATTCTGCCTTGGTTAATTGGCTTTTTTGTCTTTCTAGCATGGCCGATGATTCGCTCGATGTATCTAGCATTTACGAATTATCGTGTTCTAAACGAACCGCGTTTTACGGGTTTAGAGAATGTCGAAAGACTGATCAATGACGAGCTATTCTGGCAATCGCTGCGCGTAACAGTCATTTATGTTCTTGGCAGTGTTCCCGTTGGAACTGCTATCGCACTTGGCGTGGCAATGCTTCTATCACAAAAGCTGGTGGGTGTAAATATCTGGCGTACCATTTTCTTTCTCCCTTCTATTGTTAGCGGCGTCGCCATTGCCGTTATGTGGTCATACGTATTTAATCCTGATTTCGGGCTGCTCAACATCATCTTGAGCTGGTTTGGCATCTCTGGCCCCGGCTGGATCACGAGTAGTACTTGGGCTTTACCAGCCATCATTATCATGAGCTGGTGGAGCATCGGCGGGCAGATGATCATTTATCTGGCAGGGCTTAAGGGGATACCCAAAGTCCTCTATGAGGCTGCCCTCGTCGATGGTGCGGGCGCGTGGGCGCGCTTTCGCTATGTGACCGTCCCTATGCTAAGCCCGACCATCTTCTTTAACTTGGTTGTAGGGTTGATCGGCGCTTTCCAAGCCTTCGATGCTGCCTACGTCTTAACTAATGGCGGGCCGAATAACGCTACGCTCACCTACATGCTTTACTTGTATCGTAATGCTTTTCAATTTGTGAACATGGGTTACGCGTCGCTTCTGGCTTGGGTTCTTTTCCTCATCATCCTCGTATTCACCTTGCTTGTGATGCGTTCTGCCAGGTACTGGGTCTACTATGAGACCGAGGCACGTTGATGATGAGTACGGCACTTTCTCATAAGATTAAGGCTTTTTTGCGGGCTGCGGTCAGCTATCTTCTGCTTACGCTGGGCGCCTGCTTTATGTTGTTTCCTGTCATCTGGATGGTCTCAGCCAGCCTGAAGCCGGACTGGCAAATCTTCACAACGCCCATCATTTGGTTTCCGCAAGCGTGGATCAACACCCCTGCTGGTGAGACGACCGCGCTTATTAATCTGTGGCAAGCACCCAATGAGGATGGTGTTATAGAGGATGTTGTGCGGCTTGGGCGCCAGCGCTATACCCCGATCGTCGCGGTCGAGACGATTACGCAAGTTATGCTCATCCCGCGCGAGGCAGCAGGCCGCGCAACTTCGACTCCGGTTGATGGTATTAACTTAAACGTTCGACAATGGCAGGGGGAACCGGTCGTCGCGCTAGGCACGTACGGGGATGATCTCATTGTCGTTAATGTTGATGCGCTACAAGAAATTGAAATTATTTCCCTGTTTGAGTTCAATCAAGGGCAACGTGGACGGCACACTTTCATTATCGATGACGTATCTGCAACTGTGGAGGTGCGAACGCTTGTAGGCGAGGACGAAGGCACGAGAGACTATATCGCGTTGGGACCGCAATTTGAGACCATCACGGTGGTATCGGCTGACGCAACAGAGCACATGCGCCTCGTCTTCTCAACCGATTTAGAGTCCATAGGGACGCAACCCGTCGGCGAAACCTTTATCGAGGTTTTTACAGTTGGAGACGAGGAGTATATTCTCATTGAGCAGGCTGAGTGGCGTCCTGTTATATCTATTAATGCGCTAAGAGAGCACGCTTTCACGGTTCCACTTTCAACTCTCTCGATAGACAGTGAACCCTCCGTGTTCGGAGTTAGTGTTTTAAGGACAGGGCTCTATCAGCCCCAAGAGCAAGAGGCGGAGCCTCAGCCGGTAGTTATTCTCGCCAGCTCACAGAACCTCGGAACGGCGCTGGTCATGGAACCCGCGCATGTCGAGGAGCATGTCCAGCTTATCCAGTCAAGCCAGCTCGCAGAGACCTTAGTTGAGAATGTCAACGGCTTTTCCCTGCGGGTTAGAGACTTTAATCGTATTACGTCCGATGATCCGCTGGTCGATATAAGCCGTACAGGGCCAATTGTCGGTCTTGTCGGAGAGACTCAGCGCATGAGCCTTGTAGTTCCGGTGGAGGCAGCCGCATCCGCCCGCGATGTGATGATAAATGAAACTTCGCTGAAAACGAGGCCGTCGCTTAGGATTGCCAATTACCAACTTGCCCTCACGCGAGAGATCTCTGGCGTAAATTTCATACGCTTCTTCATGAATTCTGCGATGGTTGCAGGTCTTAGCATCGCAGGGCATTTGTTTTCCTGTACGCTCGCGGCTTATGGCTTCGCGCGCCTGCGCAGCCCAGGCAAACGCATCCTCTTTTTCATCGTGATCGCAACCCTTCTGCTGCCATTCCCTGTCACGCTTGTTCCCGTTTACGAGATCTTTGTCAATCTCGGAATGGTAAACACGCTTTGGCCGTTATTTATTCGCTCCTTCTTCGGTAATGCCTTCTTCATCTTTCTTCTGCGCCAGTTCTTCTCCACGATCCCCGTCGAACTCGAAGAAGCAGCGCGCATCGACGGCGCTAATCGGATGCAGACGCTGGTTTATGTGCTTCTCCCATTAATGAAGCCTGCGTTGGCAACGGTGACCATCTTCACGTTCCTGGCGAGTTGGAATGACTTGTTCAACGCATTGATCTATCTGCAAACCCCGCCCAACTTCACCGTCGCGATCGGTCTCAGCGCTTTCAGCGGTGTGTATAGCGCCGAATTCAATCTTTTGATGGCTGCAGCAGTGATCGTGATGCTGCCAACGATTATTCTCTTCTTCTTTACCCAGAGGTTCTTCATCGAAGGAATCACATTAACGGGACTGAAGGGATGATCTCTTCGCAAACTGCTGATCAACTAGCCCAGAAGCCCATTGAGGTTAAGCGAGGGCGAACGTTTTATGTGCTGCTGGGCGTTGCGCTGCTGGCAGCAACCGCGTTCGCACTGCAAGTGACGATCACGCGCATATTCTCTTTGATCTTCGACTACAATTACGTATTCGTGGTCGTTGCCCTTGGCGTGATGGGATCTGGACTTGGCGCAGCAATCGGCTATCTTCGACAAAAACACTATCTTAGGCTTTTGAAGATCAGCAGCCCAGTTCTAGCATTTAGCTTCTTATTAGCGGCTTGGGCATTAGCGCAACATACCACCAGCACGCTATCAGCGCAGCTTGTCGCATTTTTGATCATCCCCTTTTTATTGATCGGTTGGTTAACAGCGCTAGTCTATCGACACTACGGCAAAGCTAGCGCTGTGATTTACGCAGCCGACTTAAGCGGCGCCGTCATTGGTTTTGGGGCAGGGTTTGTTCTTTTAATTGTCTTTGGCCCTTTCGGCACCATCATCCTGTTGGGGGGCGCAGCTGCATTTGCTGGGTACTGTCTTTTAATAGGTGTAGGTGATAAGCAGCGTTCATATTTGCTGATCCTAGCGGGTTTTGCGGCTTTGTTGGCTGCAGCCAATATTGAATTTAAATTCGTGGACTACCGGCCGCTCTCGATAACACAGGCGCATCCCGATAAAACCCTTATCACAGTTTTACAAGATCCGCGACGACAAGCGTCTATTCTCGAGACGCGCTGGGGCGCTTTCGCTCAGGTCGATTTGGTCGAAATCGATGATCCGAACCTGCGTTATGTTTTCACCGATGCGGGTGCGGGCAGTATTATGGTGCGCTATGACCCAAGCAATGAACAAGACCAGCTTACCTGGCTGCGCCGCACTGCAGCCAGTTTCCCTTTTACCATAGCCGAATATCGCAATGCGCTGATCATAGGCGCTGGGGCCGGCTACGACATCCTCGCTGCGCGTTTAAGCGGCATTGAGGACATTACAGCCGTTGAAATAAACGACACGATCGTTGACCTCACCCGCGCGCACAGCGAGTTCAACGGTGGCATCTTGGATTTGCCAGGCGTGAACACAATCGTTGTTGATGGTCGCCGCTTCGTTCATCAAAACACCCAACCTTATGATCTGATCTATCTAAATTTAGTGTACAGCCAAGCTTTGCAACCACGAACTTCGGCTTTGGCTGAGAATTACATTTTCACAATAGAGGCCCTGCACGCTTATTGGCAGCGCTTGGAAGATTCTGGGCGAGTCGCGATTGTCACTCACAATGCGCTTGAGGGCGTTCGACTGCTTCTGACGGCGCTCACTATGTTACAAGAGCGAGAAAACATGGCATTGAATGCCGCGCTTGATCACGTCCTCCTCCTTACAGCAGAGCAAGCCTCTAACCCGGCTGTGCGCACTTCAGTTTTTATCCTTGACCGAACACCACTCGTAGAAGAGCTATCGGCATCCATCGTCGATCAAGGCAGGCAGCGCCAGCTCATCCCTCTATATGCTCCTCATGTTTACGAAGACCCGCTCCGCATGCTGCGCGATGGCACCGTCACGCTGGCAACTTACATTCAAGAGAACACAGACTACAATGTGTTTCCGACGACCGACGACCGCCCTTTCTTTTACAATATTGAACGCGTAGTGCCCAGACATCAACAGAATTTGCTAATTTTTACGTCCCTCATCACATTAGCCTACTTGGCTGGCATTTCTTGGATTCAGCCGCGCGGCCGCACGCACGAATGGATGCAAGTTATTTCGGTGCTCTATTTTGCGGGCTTGGGCATTGCCTTTATGCTGCTTGAAATCGCTATCTTGGGCCGCTTCCAAGTTTTCGTCGGCCATCCGGTCTTATCCTTGGTATTGACGACAAGTGGTTTACTGATCGGGGCGGCTTTAGGCAGTTGGTTTAGTGAGCGCATTGGGCTCGCACAACTGCCGACCGCAGTCGCCATGAGCTGTGCTGGTGTAGCAATTTGGGTCGCGCTCTTCGTCGTCACGAGAGATAGCATTAACTTTCTGCTGGAGCTGCCCACTCTCCTAACGACGGCAGTTATTATCGCTGCGCTGCTGCCGTTAGGTTTCGCCTTGGGCATTCCATTTCCGTCATGCTTACGGCTCGCCCATCAGACGAATCCCAACTGCATTCCATTGTTTTGGGGAATGAATGCCCTCGCTTCGGGAACAGGAGCGGTGTTGGCTGCCATCCTCTCGATGTTATATGGCTTCAGCCTGACACTAGTTCTCGCCGCCGCGATCTACGTTCTGCTGGGATTAGTGGCACTACTCACATGGAGACGTGTTTTCGCCCTTTATTAATCGCTTGAGCAAGCGCAAACACGCGCAGCAATGCGCGGAATGCGCAGATAGGAAATGGTGTGTCTAAAGCAGCTCGATATTTAGACTTGTGCCAAACCGTAGACCAGCCTGAAACTGAAGGTTCGGTTTTCACCTGCGGCTTACGCTGTGTTGCGGAAATTAGCCTAAAGCGGGATAGCTTTGGCCGCACGGCAACATCGCCGGTGGATGTGTTGACAGAAGTTAACTTCTCAATCGGCCAATTGGAGACACTATCTATTCAAATCTTCCCCAATCACGTCGAGAAATCGCACCGTGTTGGTGAATTTGTAACCGCACGCAGCATCTGGTTTGCTGCTTGGGAACACCCTCTCGCACTTTCTTGGTGGCGTTTTACCAATACGAAATCAGAGCAAGTTGAAATCTCGATTGAAATAAACGGTGAACTGAACCTCAACTACGTTAGTAAATTTCGAAAATATGCGAATGATACGGCCGCGATCGAGAGCGATAGAGTCGAGTTTCGCGACTTCGTCTACAAAAACTTGGCCGGCTGCATAAAAACAAACCCCAAATGGGATAAATGCAGCATATTTGACGTACAGACTCCTCAAAACCAGCTAACGACTATCGCTACACCATGTGCTATTGGTTTGCGGATGGTCAAGAACTTGACGATCCCCCCTGCTGGTGAAGCTGATTTTGTCCTCTGTGTTAGCGGCAGCGACAGCGTAGAGACCGCTCGCGATGCAGTGACCGCAGGCATTGAAGAGTATGCATCGATTTATGAGCAGTTTTTAGATGTATGGGATCGGCGGCTTAACACGGGTTTGATCCTTGAAACACCTGTTTCTGTTGTCAATGAGCTTTTCATGACAAACAAACTGTGGGCATTTAAAGATACCCGCATAGCCCCCTTCGGTGCCCCTTTCTCAACAGAAACGATGGGAGAATTTTTACCCGTCTTGACGGCATCGCCGGACTACCATGGTGTTTTCGCAAACGATAATGTTCAATCAGCTTGGGAATGGGGATCAATTGGTGAAGACTTCTATCCTGTCTTACAAAATTCGATCGATGTGCTCTATAACTTCGGCACACCCGAGTCGGTCGAAATCGATCCGATCAATGCAACTGGCAGGCCATGGATCCAAACCTTAGAGCTGGGACCAAAACCCCAATGGGTTATGGGCGCATGCAGCCTCATCCTTTGGTCAGGGAACAAATCCATCCAGCTATGGCGGAACATTCAAAACGTGCTAGGGCAGTTTTTCCAAGACGACCGTGACGGAGACTACCTCGATGACGTTACGTGCTCGCCTTACCCAGAACAACCAGACCCTGGCGAATTTAATCACGAAATGCTATATGCGAATACTTTTTGGGTGCAAGCTTTCCGTATGGGGTCTGTGGTGGCACAAATGTTCGGCGATGTGAAGCGCCAAGCAGAATACCAGCAACATGCAGATCGGATCGCAAAAGCGATCAACGAAAAATTTCGCACTGAGTATGGCTACGCGTCATGGCTGAACGCTAATCACGAACAGCACCCGCATCCCGGCCACAATATGATCCTTCCCTTACAGTACCATTTGGCCTCGATTGAACATGCGGAGAAGACTTTCCACACCATCTTTAGTGAACCGCAGTGGACTGAGGAAGGGATGCTCGTCAGCAGTCCAGAGTTTCCCATGCGTGGAGGTCAGTATGTGTGGGCATTCATGCGGTGGAACCTAATTCATGCGCTGTTCGTTTACAGCAAAACCGAAGAGGGGCTGCGGTATCTGGTCAAATGGGCACAAGATGAAAAACACCTTCATTTTCAGGCTCCTGAAGGCTTCCCCACAATTACTGGCGTCACCGGGAAAGGTTACTCGTGGACATCAGGACGGATGATCAGATCGATCCTGTTCGGCTTATGCGGCATGAAATTGCTGGCAGGTGGCATGGCATTTGAGCCGCGGTTGCCAGCCACTTGGGACACAGTTCATTTAAAGCAGCTGCCATTTCGTGGCGCGGTTTATCACATAAATATTCGCCGAGATACAAACCAGGGTGTTTTCCTGAATGGCGTACGCGTTCAGGATGGTATCATTTCAGGCAAGCCAGGAATGACACACGAGGTAGAGATACTGGTCCACCCGCGTTAATAAATAGAGACGCAGTTGCTCCCAGAACTTGTACAAGACAACTGCCGCAGGGGGAGCACATGGCCGCAACAGCAATCACAGCGAAGCATACAAACGTGAAGCCGTAGCGCAGGCGGAAGCCAGTGGCAACGTCAGCCATACAGCGTGAGAACTGGGCCTTAGCAACAAGAGCTTGCACGGATGGCCCACCTCCACCCGGCTTGCACTACGTCCGCTGCGACGGGGGTGGATGTCGCTGGTGAAGAGCGCTGGCACGCTTCAGCCGCGTGACGGCACGTGGCAGGGCCTCGGCAATGTGCTGCTGGCCAACAACTGCATTGATGATGCAGCGCTCCACGTGATCAAGTACCCGCGAGTGTGTTTCCATCGAATTCAATTTGCTCCCGCTCTGCAAACTCATGGCGCATGAGGCGGACGCGAATTACAATTTACTGCTGTTCTCAATTCAATACAGTCAGACGTGACTTAAGCTGCGGCTCGCATAGAAGTGAAACCGAAGTGCTTGGTGCCAGCGCGTCGGCTGAACTGGCCCCGATGCGGCGGTGAAACGCAGCTGCCCGTCGCGCTGTGGCTCACTGCGGCCGTAGCGAAGTCCTGAAAACCGGACGGCCTGTCACTGCTGGTTTCCGATGCCGGTCGAGCAGCACCTGACACGTTTGTATCAAGAGAGGACCCATTCATGAAAACGGACGTCATCCCGACTGATGGCATGGTAATTACCGAAGACACCGAGTTCGCGCCCGGTGTCTACCCACTGTCTAACGGCATCATCATCGGCGCGGACAACTTGACCGTACGGGGCCGCAATACGCTTATCGTGAAGCTCACACAGGAAGGGACAGCCATCACTGCGCAGGGGTGCAGCGGCATCACGATCCGCAACTTGGCCATCTCCGGCTTCTACCACGGCGTGCGCTGCGACGACTGCCGCGATGTGACTATCGAAGCGCTGCGCGTGCGCAGCACCTACGAAATCGAGGGTATCGATACGTTTCTGTACTTGTGGCTTCCCATCGAGAAGACTTACGGCGGCGCAATCTTGCTACACCGCGTGGAGGGCGGCACTGTGCGTGGCTGCGATGTGCAGCATCAGATGAACGGCATTCTGCTTTACAACTGCCAGAACCTAATCGTAGAGAAGAACAACGCCTCGTTCAACAGCGGCTGGGGCGTCTATCTCTCGCGCACTAACGACAGCTTGGTGCAGGACAACCAGTTCGATTTTTGCAACCGGCTCTACCGCCGTCCGGAAGATGGCAGCATCCGCGCCGAGGCTGACAGCGCCGGCATCGTGCTGGTCAAGGCGTCGTCGCGCAATCGCTTCCTGCGCAATACCTGCATCGGCGGCGGCGATGGCATCTTTGTCGCCGGCTACGAGCATCCCGGCCAAATCGACCCTTGCAACGATAACTTATTCGAAGATAACGACTGCCGCCTCAGCCCCAACAACGCCATCGAGTCGACGTTTTCGAAGGGCAACGTCTTCCGCCGCAACGACTGCAGTCGCTCCAACTACGGTTTCTGGATGGGCTATTCGTGGGAGAACGTGCTGGAAGACAACACAGTTGAGTTCAATCGCTGGGCCGGCATCGCCGTCGAGCATGGCTTCGATTTCCAAGTGCGCGGCAATCGCATCCGCCTTAACGGCGATGGCGTGCGCCTATGGACACGCGGTGGGTCGGTGCTTCAGTACTGGCCAGGCCATGAGGTGACACATAACTTCACCTTCACCGATAACTTGTTCGAGTCGAACATGGTCGGCTTCAGCGGCTATACCGACGATACCGTGCCAGATGCGGAGTGCTACGGCTTTCACCTGCGTGGCAACACATTCCACGACAACCGCGTGGGCGCGCGCTTCAGCCGCGTTAGAGACTGCACGCTCAGCGATAACACGTTCAGAGGGAATGTTGAGGCAGCTGTAAGGCTGATCGGCGCGCCTGGTGTCACCTTGGGCGACAATCGCTTTGAGGACAATGCGGTAGACGTAGAGCGCTGCTAGCGCCGCAGCACATTCAGACAGACCTAAACGCGCGGATGGTGCCATATTGGCCTTGCCGTCGCAGATGTGACCCGGCAAGTGCTGCGGCGCCGAACGCGCCGCAGCACTTGCCCCGCTTGCCGAGCTGCGCACAAAACGTGAACGCAGTCTTTATCTGACTTCAGCGCTGTCAAAACAGCCAGCCATCCACGGCCGCTCTCGCGGCTGATGGATCACCCTTTGACGCCGCTGAGCGCGATGCCCTGTACAAAGTAGCGCTGCGCGATAATGTAAATGATTAGCACCGGCAGCATCACTACCACCGAGCCGGCCATCAGCAGCGGCCAGTTTGGCTGGAGAAACGCATTTGGACGCGCGTTGAAAAAGGCTAGACCAAGTTCTAGCGTGCGCATCTCCTCAGAACGAGCAATCAACAGCGGCCAGATGAGATCAGTCCACGTGCCCATGAAAGCGAACACGCCCAGCGTCGCCAAGGCAGGGCCGTTGAGCGGCAGAAAGATGCGCCAGAAAATGGCCCATTCGCTGGCGCCGTCAATGCGGGCCGCATCTTGGTAATCGCGCGGGATACCGAGGAACGCTTGACGCAGCAGGAAAATGCCAAATGCGCTGGAGATCCCCGGAATGATTAACCCTTGATAGGTGTTCACCCAGCCCAGTTGTGCCACGATCAGATACAACGGAATCAGCGTGATCTGGAACGGAATCATCATCGTCGCTAAGTACAGCACGAAGATGGTATCGCGCCCCATGAAGTTCAGCCGAGCGAAGCCATAGGCTGCCAGCGAACAGACGATCAACTGCCCGGCTACCGTCGCGACTGTGACGAACAGCGTGTTAAGTAAGTAGCGGCCAAAAGGCAAGTTATTGAACAGCGTTTGGTAGT
This sequence comes from Aggregatilineales bacterium, assembly GCA_046719065.1. Classification (GTDB taxonomy): domain Bacteria; phylum Chloroflexota; class Anaerolineae; order Aggregatilineales; family Phototrophicaceae; genus Flexifilum. The sequence continues at coordinate 77,686 of JBDNDP010000004.1, forward strand.
TGGTCAGGTCAAACTGCGAAGGCAAAATTTGGGGCGGAAGCGAGAACTCCGTCCCCGGCGCTTTGAGCGAGGTGGAAACCATCCACATAAAGGGGACAACCATCATCCCTGCAACCACTATCAGCACTAGATAGCCGAACAAACGCAGGACAGTTTGCCGCGGCGAATTATGAGTAGTCACCATGATAACCCCCTATTAATACTGGATTTCCTCGCGGCGGCGGCGCAGCACCACCTGAACGACGGTCACAGCGAAGATGATGGCGAACAGCACCCACGACTGCGCCGAGGCGTAGCCGAAATCGAACTCTTGGAAGGCGCGCCGGTAGATGTGGAATACAGCCGTGTTGGTCGAATCGAGCGGGCCGCCCCGCGTGAGCACGAACACCGGCGTAAATACCTGAAGCGAGCCAATTATGCCGGTCACCGCCAAGAAGAAAGAGGTGGGCGCCAGCAGGGGCAGCGTGATGCGCCAGAACGCCTGCCAGCGATTCGCGCCGTCAATGGCGGCGGCCTCGTAGAGTTCCTGCGGAATCGACTGCAAGCCAGCCAGCCAAATCACCATGTTGAAACCCGCGCTCTTCCAGATGGCGATCAGGGCGATTGATGGCATGGCCGAGCGCGGGTCGCCCAGCCAGTTTGGCCCCTTGATCCCGAACAGGCCCAGCACGTAGTTGACGATCCCGACATTTGGATCGAGCAGCGTCAGCCAGATGATCGAGACAGCCACCCACGATGACACCACGGGCATGAAGAAGAGCGTGCGAAACAGGTTTACGCCCCTGAGTTTCTGGTTCATCACCATCGCGATCGCCAAGCTGAAGGCCATACCCAGCGGCACGGCCAGCGCTGTGTAGTAGATTGAATTGCCGATTGCTCGCCAGAAGCGGTTGTCGCCCATCAGAAATTCGTAGTTGGCCAAGCCGATGTATGGCGCGTCTTGAAAGCTAGGCCGCGTCCAGTCGCGGAAAGACAAAAAGAAGCTGAACACCAACGGGATGAGCAAAAAAGCAACAATGTGTATCAGCGATGGCAAGATGAACAGATAGCCGATGCGCTCGTTAGAGCGGCTCCAGAAGCGCTGCCAGAGGTTCTTACGGGGCGCGACGGGCGGCTGGCGCACGCCTACAGTAGGTGCAGGCGGCACAGTTACAGGAGAGTCCTGCAGCATGGTTTGTTTCTCCACACAGTCAGATATACGAAAAGGCTGCCCCGAAGGGCAGCCTAAAGGGGTTTCCAGCGGTTTAGCGGCGCGACAGCTCGCGGTTGATCTCTCGGACAGCGGTCGCGACTTCGGTCTCTACGTCGCCACCAGCCAAGATGCGTTCCATCATGTTGTCGAGTAGCTCCTCGATGGTCGGCCAGTTCGCATAAATCGAACCATACGGCGGCCGGCCAAATTCGACTTCATCAAAGAAGGCTTGAGTGAGGGCCGGGTCGAAACTCTGCTCGATCGCCGCTGCGGCTGCTTCGCGATTACCAGAGATAGCGATGCCAGTCAGCACCTTCGTATCTTGATAGCCGCGATCGGTGGCTGCTTCGACGAACTGGCAGGCGGCCAGCTTCTTTTCTTCGGGAATATCAGCGCGGATCACAAAACCCGACTCATACAGCACCGTGGCACGGTTCACGTTCTGCGGCTGCCCCACTATTCCGAACGCCCCCGGTTCGTAGTTCTGGTTAGCGCGCAGGCCCACCAGCTCCCAGTGGCCGCGGTCGAACATGGCGAAGTCGCCCAGCAAGAACCGGTCAAGGAAACCGAGCTGCTGGAGCATCTGCGACAAGGTATCGGGCGGCGGGGCTACCCTGTGCACAGTCACCAGATCGCGCAGCCAAGTAATGGCCTCAATGGTCTCTGGCGAGTCGAGGTAGCCGCTGGCGGTAGAACCATCCGGCGCGATCACGTCGCCGCCGTTCTGCCACACGCGATAAATCCATTCAAAAGTAAATTTGCGCACGCGGAAGCCCCACTGCACCACATTCTCGGGGTCGAAATCGGGGCTGGCAGCGTTGTTGCCGTTGGCGTCCAGCGTCACGGACATGGCATATTCAACGAATTCGTCCCAAGTCCAGCCGGCCTGCGGCGGCTCTACGCCGGCGCGTTCTAAGGCGTTGGTGCTGTAATAGATCACCATCGGCGTGAAATCGTTAGGCACGCCGTAGATCGGGCCGCCTTCCTCGCGCTGATGAATGGCCAGTACCGAGTCGAAGAAGCGGTCTAGGTCGAATTCAGGCACCAGCGCGAGGCACTCGTTCATGTCGAGTACGTAACCGCTGTCAACCAAGCGAGCCAGCGACGAGGCATCTTGACTCCACACATCGGGAGCGGTGCCAGCGGCCAAATCGACCAAGAGCTGCGTGTCAAACTCCGGCGGGGTTTGGAGCGCATTGATCGTGACACCCGGATGTGATGCCTCGAAATCGGCGATGAACTGCTGATAGGCTTGATCCAGCGGCGTGCCTTGTTCGTCAAGCGGAACGACAAAACCGATCACGTTAAGCGTGATTTCACTATCCTGCGCTACGGCTGCACTGGACAGCAGCGCGAGAAGCAGCGCAATCAGAGCAACAAACAAAATAGGGCGTCTTAACATTTCTATTCCTCTCTGCATATCTTGCGCAAGTGGGCTACTCGAGAGAATGAGCTAGGTTAACTTATCAGGCAAGCTCCTTTCTCTGCTAAGGTGCATCGGGCGATGCAATTTTTTCATAGTTTAACTCTCAGCGCACTCGTGTCAAGAAATGGGGCAAGGGGCATTTCAATATTTTGGCAACAGCGCTAGAACCTATTTCAAAAATGTCTGCTGAAGCTAAAATAGGGGCATGAGCAGACATGAGCTAACTGACGAACAGTGGGCGGTGACCGAGCCGCTCATCCCCAAAAAGAAGAGTAAGCGGGGTCGTCCGCGTAACGACGACCGGCGCACGTTGAATGGTATTCTGTACGTGCTGAAAACGGGTTGCGCGTGGGCAGACCTGCCGAAGGAGGACGTTCGGACAGCACCTGCTGGCGACGACTGAATGCATGGTCGCTGGATGGCACCTGGGAACGGATTTGGCGCACCTTCTTGAGCCAATTGGATGCCGAGGGCAAACTGGAGTGGGCACAAGCTTTTCTGGATGAGAGCTTTGTTCCCGCTAAAAAAGGGGCGATGGCGTAGGCAAGACGAAAGTCGGCAAAGGCTTGAAAGGCAGGGCAGCGGTTGATGGCAACAGATTGCCTATCGGCTTGCATGTGGAGAGCGCATAACCGCACGAAGTCACACTGGCTGAGCCGACTTTGCAAACGATCTCCGTCCCGCGCAAACGCGGACGCTCCAGGATGCGCCCGAAAGAGTTGGTGGCGGACAAAGCTTGCGACAGTGCGGATTTTCGTCATAAGCTGGGTCGTCGTGGCATCAAACCGACTATTCCGACCTTTGAGCGGCGCCAGCGCAAGAAGCCTAAACGCGGATGTCCGCTCCGAGTTGGAGCAGGCTACCGCCAACGCTGGAAAGTCGAGCGGTGTTTTGGGTGGATGGACAATTGCCGTCGCCTTGGCGCGCTATGACCGTCATCTGCATATCTACCGTGCGTTTTGTCTGGTGGCCACCATTCTTTGGCGCGTTGACCCAATTTTGAAATGCGTTCTAGAGATTAAGGTCTTTGAGTTCAGATACGAGCACACCTGCCAATAATCTGAAATACACCCCCTAGCCAAGGCTTACGCATGAAAAGCACGAAAAGATGAAGTGAGTAAATGGTGGTGGAGGCGTGAGAGAGCAGGAGGCAGTGATGATGAACGACTACGGGATTCGGTATCTATTTGCTGACATAGAAGACCGCCGACAGGCACAAAAAGTGAAACATCGGTTAGATGACATCATTTTGCTGGCGATTTTTGCCGTGATCAGCAACGCTCAAAGCCGGACGGACATTGAAACCTTCGGTCATTCGAAAGAAACATGGCTCAAGCAGTATTTGGTTCTGGAGAATGGTATTGCGTCCCATAATACCATCCAGCGGGTGTTTCAAATTCTGAACCCGGACGTGCTGATGGCACGCTTTGAGAGGTGGACACAGGGTGTCATGGCTGTCACGGATGGCAGGATCATTGCGATTGGTGGCAAAACCCTGCAAGGCAGTCATCATGTCAGCCAGGAGCACAAAGCATTGCACCTTGTGAGAGCATGGGCAACGGAGCAAGCTAGGTCAGTGGATGAAAAGAGCAACGAGATCACGGCAATTCCTGAGGTGCTGGCATTTCTGGCGCTCAAGGGCTGTATCGTGACCATTGACGCGATGGGTTGTCAGAGGGAAATTGCTCAACAAATCGTGGCGGGTGGCGGGGACTATGTTTTGGCGCTGAAAGAAAACCAACCCCGTCTATACGCTCATGCTGTCGAGTGGTTTGAGTACGCCAAACAGCGCGGTTTTCGTCTGGTCGGTGACCACGATTACGCTTAAACCGTGAATAAAGGGCGTGGTCGCATTAAGATACGGGAGTGCTGGCTGATCCGACATAGACCCGTCATTGCGGAATTTCGTGAGCAATACGGTTGGGCAGGCTTACGCACCATGACCAGGGTGCGCCGCCAACGCGAGGTCGCCGGACGATGCATCGAGGAGTAGAGCTACTATATTTTGTAAAAGACAAGATTTCATCTGACACTAGCGACCTAACCGACAACGCCGGTCATGGAACTGTCGGACGGGTCGAGCGGCGTTTCTTGCCGCTCAAAGCGCGTATCCAATTGCTTGGCCTGTGCCAAGTGTTTGGTTTCCCGGAAGGTCTGTAAGGGTGTACGCCCGAAGCAGTACTTGCCGGTGTGCGTCCGCTCCCGGTTGTACTGCTCGACCCACTCATCCAGATCGGTTTGCAGTTGCTCAATCGTGGTGTAAATCTTCTTGCGGAAGGTGATGGCATAGAACTCGTCCTGGATGGTGCGGTGAAAGCGTTCGCAGATGCCGTTGGTTTGGGGATGGCGCGCCTTTGTCTTGCTATGATCGATGTTCTCAATCGCCAGGTACAACTGGTATTCGTGATGCTGGATGGAGCCGCAGTACTCCGTGCCTCGGTCGGTCAGTATGCGCAACAGCGGCACGTCCTGCTGCTCAAAGAACGGCAGCACGCGGTCATTGAGCAGATCGGCAGCCACCAGCGCGTTCTTGCGGTCATACAGCTTGACGAAGACCACTTTGCTGTAGGTGTCAATGAAGGTCTGCTGGTAGATACGGCCCACGCCCTTGATCGTGCCGACGTAGTAGGTGTCTTGTGCGCCCAGGTAGCCAGGGTGCTCGGTCTCGATCTCGCCTTCGGCCTCTTTTTCCTGCTTGCTTTTCTCCAGCGCGACGATCTGGGCTTCCGTCAGCACCATGCTCTGGTTCGCTTCCAGTTGCTTTTCCAGTGCCTGCAACCGCTTCCTGAACGTCTCCAGGTTGTGTCGCAGCCAGATCGAGCGCACACCACCGGGTGAGACGAATATCCCTCGTCGCTTCAACTCGTTGGACACCCGCACCTGCCCGTAGGCTGGATACTCGGTTGCCATTGCCACCACCGCTTCCTCGACGGCGGCGTCCACCCGGTTCTTCGGGTTCGGCTTCTTACGGCTGATCTCCTGTAGCCCTGCTTCCCCGTGCTGGTCATACAATTCCTTGAAGCGATAGAAGCTGTCCCGTGAGTACCCCATCACCTTACAGGCTTCGCCTCACGTTTCCCAATCGCTCCGCCAGCTTCAGCAATCCCAGCTTGGTGGCAATGATCTTTTCTTCGTTCGTCATGCTGACACTCCTCTTCATGTACTCACTACTTTACCGGAAGTGTCAGATTAAGTCTTGCCTATTTCATATATTTCCAGCCTCTACGAAGATGCCGCTACCGTCCTCTACGTCGTGCGACGGCACTGGGCAATTGAAAATGAATGTCACTGGGTGCTGGATGTCATCTTCGATGAAGATCGCTCGCGGATCCGTCTTGGGGAAAGTCCGCAGAATTTTTCGCTTTTGTGCCAGATTGCACTTTCGATCCTCAAACACGACACCTCAAAGGGTAGTTTGAAGATGAAACGCTTCAAAGCCGCTCTCAATGACGCCTTTCGCTCTCAACTCATACAAAATCTTCATGCGTAAGCCTTGCCCCCCTAGTCCCAACTCCTTGACAAAGCACAGGGGGCATGTTACCATCTAGTCGTCTGTAAATGTCTACCTAATCTAGAAATCATAAAGCAAACTGAGATTTGGTAATTAAAAGTGTATAAATGTGAAAGGGAAATCAGTTTATCCTGCAATCTATTAAGTTAGCTAATTAGCTGGCTATATACTACACTAAGGTTGGTTGATGGGTCTTAAACTACACAAAGTAGGTTAGTCAGTCAACGTGACAAACAATACTTCGTACTTTAATAAGCTCCAGTCGAATGATCAACTGGCTTTCAGTGTTCGTGTGCTTCAGTTGCTCAAAGCTCGTGAAGCAGGAGTTTTTATTGCTCTCATCTTACTGTGTATATTTTTGTCAGTAATGACGGAGACATTCCTTACTTCGCGCAACTTATTAAACATAGGTCGGCAAATCTCTCTGTTAGGGATCATGGCCATTGGTATGACCTTCGTGCTGATCACCCGTGAGGTTGATCTGTCAGTTGGTTCAACTTATGCAATCAGTGGGTTGCTGACCGGTATGCTCATCGTTCAGCAATGGGAATTTATCCCTGCGCTTTTGATTGGCTTATCAGTGGGCACGCTCATCGGCTTAATCAATGGTGTTCTCTCTACTTATGGACGTCTCCCTTCATTTATCACCACCTTAGGCATGTTAAGCGTCGTTCGTGGAATTGCGCTATTGATAACCGACGGCCAACCGGTAACTGTGAATCAGCGAGAGGGTGCGCTGCCACATGTATTGGCGCAGTTCGAATTCCTTGGGCAAGGTCGTCTGTTCGATCAAATCCCGATGCAGCTTGTGTTCCTCATTATCGTCGCCGTAATTGCTTGGATATTGTTGTCGCGAACAGTCTTTGGTTTTCGTGTATACGCCGTTGGCGGCGGAGAGAAAGCCGCCCGCGTTTCAGGAATAAAAGTCTTCAGAGTCAAAATTGCCGCTTTCATGATAATGGGTTTTCTATCTGGTCTGGCTGGCATCCTTGGCATGGCATTCTTGCCGAGTGGGCAAGCCGGAAGAACCGGTGTGGGCCTAGAATTAGACGTGATCGCCGCAGCTATTGTGGGAGGTGCGTCTCTCTCCGGTGGAGAAGGGACTATTCTGGGGACAATTTTGGGCGTTTTGATCATCGGTGTGCTGCGAAATGGTCTGGTCCTTCTGGGCATTTCACCTTTCTGGCAAACGACCATTATCGGTCTCGTCATTCTAATTGCAGTCGCTATTGACAAATGGACAACATCGAGACGCTAGGGTTTAAGCTGCGAACCAGCTATATTCTTGCGAGGAGGACGTCGTCTCATTAGATGAAAAACCTGTTTTATTTTATAAGGAGCGCTATGAGCCATTGAACCGAATAAATCACAGATGTAGAGGGGGATCGTAAGAATCAATAATGTCCCCTGTGAGGGATGTGCAGATGGCACTGCGAATTAGTAAGCAATTTGCAAAGCCAGTTTCTGTAAGGCTTAGATGAGATTGACTCCAATTGAAAGGCGCTAAGTTATGTCAAAGAACAGAAATTCATTTTTGGTGCTTGCTTCACTTCTAGCGCTCTTACTCTTAGCAGCAATATTCACTGCTGCACAAGAGGATCAAGAGGATGAGGATACCGAAGGGGTAAGTTTAGCGGAGTTCGCGCTGTCAGAGCGAATTCAGGCGAGGTTGGAACGCGGTGAGCAGCTGGTGATACGAGTGTCCTATCACGATGTTTCCAACGAGTTTGCGCCGTTCCTGCGCGCGGGGGTGGAGCGAGCTGCAGCAGAGCTTGGTGTCGATGCTCGGTTCATTGGGCCGGTAGGCGCTGACGCCGACGCACAGGTAGCGGAACTGGAAACGCTGATGGAGAGCGTTGACGGGCTGGCAATTTCTTCAGTCAGCACGGATACGCTGGCGCCTATTATCAACCGGGCAATTGAGATGGGCATTCCAGTCATCACCTACAACACGGACAACCCGCAGAGCAACCGTCTGGCGTTTGCTGGCCAAGACCTAGAGCAGTCGGGCTATGAAGCGGCGATGGTCTTTGCTGAAGCGCTGGGTGGACGAGGCCGGGTGCTGATCACGACGCTAGATGCAGGGGCACAGTGGTCGATTGACCGGGAGACCGGAGCGCGGCGGGCGCTTGCCGAGTTTCCGGACATTGAAGTGATTGCGACCATCAACACTGGCACTGAGCCGCAGCAAATTTACAGCAGCATCGAGAATGCGATGCTGGCCAATCCAGATGTGGATGGCATTCTGTCGCTTGAGTGTTGCTCGACGCCTGCGGCTGGTGAGTATCTGGTGCGCAACGGCTTGGTCGGACAAGTGGTGGTGGTGGGCTTTGACCTGCTACCGCAGACGATAGAGCTAATTCAGGCTGGGGCGATTGCGGCCACGATTGACCAAGCGCCTGAGCGGCAGGGCTTTGAGGCAGTCAACCTGCTGGTTCGGTTCCTTAACGGCGAGACGATCAGCGACATTGACACTGGCGTCGGCATCTACACGATCGACAACATTAGTGAGGTTATCTCCGTAGAACAAGAACAAGATGAAATAGATGAGACTTAATCTGACGCTTCCGGTAAAGTAGTGAGTACACGAAAAGGAGTGTCAGGATGACGAACGAGGACAAGATCATTGCGACGAAGCTAGGGCTGCTGAAGCTAGCGGAGCGTTGGGGAGCGTGAGTGAAGCCTGCCTGCAAGGTGATGGGCTACTCGAGTGACAGCTTCTATCGTTTCAATGGATTGTACAACCAGTACGGGGAAGCGGGGCTACAGGAGATCAGCCGCAAGAAGCTCAAACCGAAGAACCGATGCAGCGGTCGAGGAAGCTGTGACAGCGATGGCAACGGAATATCCAGCCTACGGGCAAGTGAAGTGCGGATGTCCAACGAGTTGAAAAAATGAGGAATTTTCGTCTTGCCTCGCGGTGTGCGCTCGATCTGGTTGCAACACAATTTGGAGACGTTCAAGAAGCGTTTGCTGACCCTGGAAAAGCAGCTGGCTGCCAAACAAAGCGTGGTGTTGACAAAAGTCCAGGTCGCCGCGCTGGAAAAGAGCAAGCAGGAGACAGAGGCCGAAGGTGAGATTGAAACCGAGCATCCAGGTTATCTGGGCGCGCAAGACACCTACTACATCAGTACGATCAAGGGTGTGGGGCGCATTTATCAGCAGACGTTCATTGACACCTATAGCAAAGTGGTGTTTGTCATGCTGTATGACCGCAAGAACGCGCTGGTAGCCGCTGACCTGTTCAACGACCGAGTGCTGCCCTTTTTCGAGCAGCAAGACGTACCGCTGTTACGCATCCTGACAGATGGCGGTACGGAGTACTGCGGCTCGATCCAACACCACGAATACCAGTTGTATCTGTTGATTAAGAACATTGATCACAGTAGGACCAAGGCCCGTCATCCCCAAACCAACGGCATCTGCGAACGCTTCCACTGCACCATTCAAGACGAGTTCTACGCCATTGCCTTCCACAAGAAAATTTACGTGACCATCGAGCAGCTTCAAATCGATTTGGGCGAATGGGTCGAGCAGTACAACCAGGAGCGGACGCACACCGGCAAGTATTGCTTCGGACGCAGGCTCTTGCAGAACTTCCAGGAGACCAAGCACTTGGCACAGGCTAAGCAATGGGATACGCTCTTTGAGCAGCAAGAAGCGCAGTTCGATCCGTATGACAACTTCACAATTGAAGTTGTCATGTGAAGTTGTCAGTTAGAGCGCTTGTGTCAGATCATATCTTGTCGCTTACACCGCTTGGTCGTTGACATATAGATGGGCAGGAATTCGAAACCCTGCCCATCTATAACTAACCTATACCCTATCTTGATAGTGACTATTTCATGACACAACCGACTGTTGAGCTTAAAGGCATCACCAAACGATTTCCCGGTGTCCTAGCGCTAGACAATGTGAGTCTATCCATCTATTCCGGACAGGTTCATGCAGTTCTCGGTGAAAATGGCGCTGGCAAAAGCACTTTGATGAACATACTAGCAGGTGAGATTCATCCAGATGCCGGCGAAATCATCATAGCCGGAAAATCCGAACAGATCAGCAGCCCCATGGTTGCCCAGCGTTTGGGCATCAGCGTAGTGTTTCAAGAACTAGCTTTATGCCCTAACTTAAGTATTATGGAAAATATTTCCCTGAACGCTTTGGCCTCGATGCCACCATTGGCATTTATCCACAAGGGTAAGCTAAGGCAACGCGCGAAGGAGGTGCTTGACTCTTTGGGGATCAATCAGCTTGATCCGTTTAGGCAGGTAGGCAAACTCTCTGTAGCGCAGCAACAATTGGTTGAAATTGCCAAAGCGATCTCTACAGATGTTAAAGTCCTTATCCTTGACGAGCCTAACTCTGCGCTGACGAGCGAAGAGACGGAACATCTTTTTAAAGTAATACTTGATCTCCGTGATAGCGGAGTAGCGGTCATCTATATTTCGCATCGTCTGGAAGAGGTCGTCCAGATCGCGGACACGATAACCGTACTGCGCGATGGACGTCATATTGACACGTTCGAGAATAACGGAGAAGTGACAATTGACGGCATCATCAGAAAAATGGTGGGGCGCGAAGTCGATCATTTCTTTAAACGTGAGCGAGAATACGCTACGACTACAGATCTTATCCTTCAGGTGGATGGAGTAAGCAGTCATGATCTGCTACGAGATATAACGTTTTCGGTCTCAAGAGGTGAAATTGTTGGCCTTGCAGGGCTGCCTGATGCGGGTAAGGATGAGCTGGTCGAATGCTTGTTCGGCTTGCGGCCATATGAAGGAAAGCTCGTCATTAATGGAAAACGAATAGTCGTCCATTCACCAGCGGATGCCATCAACAATGGCATGGTTCTCATCCCAGCAGACCGACGCGGTGCTGGCGCCTTGCTCGTAATGGACGTGGAAGATAACACTATCGCCTCGTCGCTAAAGCACGTGAACCGAGGTGGTTTTATCGACCGTAGAGCTTCTCGGAGTGTTACCGAAAACTACGTTCAAAAGCTCGATGTGCGTATCGCCAGCCTTAAACAGAAGATGATGACGCTGAGCGGCGGCAATCAGCAGAAAGTAATTATCGGGCGAGGCTTGGCGACCAACCCCTCTGTGTTGGTTTTACATGAACCAACTCGGGGAATAGATGTCGGTGCGAAGGTCGAAATCTACACAATTCTACAACGCCTTGCTCAGTCGGGCGCTGGCATCTTAATCGTATCCTCTGAATTGCCAGAGCTTCTCGGCCAGTGCGATCGGATCTTTGTTTTACACCAAGGCCGCATTCGCGGTGAATTTACACGTGAAACCGCTTCGGAGGAAGCGATTCTCGCTGCAGCTATGGGTCAATCCGTCGATATTCAAGAATCTCAGCATTCGGAACAGTGAATTCCCATGAACAAGCCTGTCATCACGATTGTTGGAAGTTTTGCTGTTGGTTTAACGATTCGAACAGAGCGGATGCCGGTTTGGGGAGAAACGCTCATCGGCTCTGATTTTAATATGGGGCCGGGCGGGAAAGGTTCCAATCAAGCGATCGGCACTTCAAGGCTTGGGGCAGACTCGCATTTTGTAGGCATTATCGGCAGCGATAAATTAGGCGAAATCGCTACAAATCTTTATGAACAAGAGGGAATTCATACTTCTCTTCTTTCCGTTAATTTTGATCATCCAACTGGCGCGGGATTAATCATCCTAAATCAAAAAGGCGAGAATTTTATCATCTTAGATATGGGCGCGAACAATTTAATGGATGCAGCCTTCGTCGATCGCGCAGAAGCGCAAATCGCCTGCAGCGCAATAGTCATGTCAGTATTAGAAATTCCTGCTGCGGCTGCTATTAGAGCGATGGAATTGGGTAAAAAGAATGGCGTGCGCACTTTACTAAATCCAGCTCCCGCGACGCCATTGGACGATGAAGTATTTAAGTATATTGACATTCTCACCCCCAATGAGACAGAGTTGCGTATCTTGCTCGGCCTGCGAGCCGACGACCCAACGCCAACCTATGAACTGGCGCAGCAGCTGAGGGATCGAGGTGTACAAACAGTGGTTGTGACGATGGGAGCTGAGGGTGCACTCGTGCTTAGGGATGAGGGCGCTGAGATTGTCCCGTCGATAGAGGTTGATGTTGTGGATACGACTGGGGCTGGAGATGCCTTTAACTCGGGCTTAGCAGTAGGTCTAGCAGAGGGGCACGACCTCATCACTGCGGTAAAAATGGGGAATTGTGCTGGGGCGTTGGCCTGCACAAAGTTAGGTGTAATTCCCTCATTGACAGATCGTGCGACACTTGAAACGCTTTACGCTCGACATTTTGGATAGTTCATTTAGCTTAAAACAATTCTGTTTATTTATATCGCAAGCACAGGAGAGAGGGTGCAGTCATGAAGAGAAGCCGACTTCTAAACAATGAACTAAGCCATGCGATTGCTTCAATGGGGCATGGAGACTTGATGATCGTATGTGACGCAGGTTTTCCTATCCCAAGTAGTGTCTGGCGCATTGATCTGGCGCTGGTGCCGGATGTGCCCGATCTGGAAACTGTGCTGACGGCCATTCATGGCGACTTCATCGCCGAAAAAGTCGCTTATGCTTCTGAAATGGCCGAGAATAACCCGAACTTATTGAGCAAAGTAAAGCGTATCTTTCCAAAAGCTGAGCACAGCACCGTCCCTCATGCTGAAATACTTGGAGGCTTAGCCTTAAGCGCGAAAGTCATTGTGCGTACTGGCGCGTTTGATCCATGGGGCAACATTCTGCTTTATTCAGGTGTAGAGGTAAAAGAATGGTTTTCTAAACCAGGAACGGTTGTTCCAGATTATTATCGAAATCGAATATGACCCTCCTCGGCTGATTGGCCTTAGCCCGTTTGGCGGATACCGGAAATGACCGATAAACTGCAGGTAAGATATAGGTGCTGGGAGTGAAACATGCGTACACATGTGAAAATCAGGATCATTCTGTAGAGTTAGCCTTCTGTCTTACCGACTGAAGCGTAATCGTTCTCAATGAGAAGACTACTATAACCATCGCGGCCAAGATCGCTCACTGCTGGCGGAATGCGCCGCGACTGGCCGGCGTTTGTTGAACGTATCAATGAGACAGGATTCGTGTAAAACTTGCGTCCGAATCACTTGCGGCCCAACAAGCGCGCCACACGTGCCAGACCGCGGCATCCTGCTCTTGCGCGCGCCTGTCGACCGGCGTGAAGAGGAGGATCGCGATCAGCGCCGTGAACAAGACGGCGCCCAAAAGCGCCGAGGAAGTTATCCAGAGATCTGCCAGCGCTATCCGCAGAAGGCTTGGGGCGGGGGGGCTGGTGCATCTCTCACAACGCCGTGGATATCCCTCTTCGAGAGGGAAACTCAAGAGCTTGAGCGAGATGAGACGGGCGGCGCGCACGGGCTGTGCAGGCCGCATTCAGTTTTACCATGGCCGACCCAGCGCCCACTGCGCCGGTCAACCAACGCAGCGGGCACGGGCTGCGTGCAAGGCCAGCAGCCGATGCTCGGATAACCCCGATCGTGCAGCGGGTTGTAGGGCAGGTCGTGCGCGCGAATGTATGCCCAAACCATGTCCTCAGTCCAACGGGCCAGCGGCGCGATCTTGATGCGCGCGCCCCGCGGGTCGAACGCGAGATGTTCGGTGGTCGCGCGCTGCGGCGATTGATCGCGGCGCAAGCCGGTGATCCATGCCTGGTAGCCGCGCAGAGCTTGCTCCAGCGGCAGCACTTTACGCAAATGACAGCAGCGATCGGGGTCGCGCGTCCACAGCGCATCGCCATAGGACTGCGCTTGTTCTTGCACGGTTTGCTCAGGACAAGCGCGCACCAGCCGTAGACCGAGACGCTGAGTTAATCCATCGATGAGCCGTTCGGTCTCCGGGAAAAGCAGGCCGGTGTCCAGCGTGATGACGGTTGTCGCCGGCGCGATCGACTGGAGCAGGTGTAAGATGACGATGCCGCTTGGCTGAAAGCTGGTGACGACGGCCAGCCGATCCCCAAACGTCGCCGCAGCCCAGCGCAGGATATCCTGCGGGGCGCTGTCTTCAAACTCTGCCTGTAAATGTGGAAGTTGTTCATAGATGATGGTCATCGTCAGGGCGGGCTCATGCGATCGTCACTAGTGTGCATCATACACGTAAACACCGCAGCTATCAGTAAGATTCGCCGGCGCTGGTTTTCTTGGCGATCTCTTAACCCGTTTTCCCGAATATGCGGCTGCGCGGCTAAGCTTGGAAAAGCGCAGCGAGGATGCGCGCGGGCAGCCCCAAGCATGGCGCAAAGGCTGAGGCGATCAGTCTTTCGTGTGCGGGTCGAGCGCATCGCGCAGGCCGTCGCCGAGAAAATTGAAACTGAGCGTGCACAAGGCGATCGCCAACCCCGGCGGAACCCACAACCACCAGCGCGTCCGTAGAATTGTGTGCGACTGTGCGGCGTTTAACATGCGCCCCCAACTTGGCTGCGTGAGGTCTCCGAGGCCCAAGAAGCTGAGGTTGGCTTCGATGAGGATAGCCCCGGCGATAGCCAGCGTGGCCGCAACCAGAACCGAGGAGAGCGTATTGGGCAAAATGTGGCGAATGATGATCCGCCCGCTGGAGGCTCCCAGCGCCCGCGCTGCGATCACAAAGTCCCAGTTCTTGAGCGACAGCACTTGGGCGCGTACCACTCTAGCTGTGCCGGTCCAAGTGATCAGGCTAATCACCAAAATGATGTTGCCCAAACCCTGCCCCAACAACGAGACCGCTGCGAGCACGATCACCAGCGTTGGGAAAGCAATGATCACATCGACGAGCCGCATCAGCAGCCCATCGACCGTGCCGCCGGCATAGCCCGAGATCAGGCCGACCAGCGTGCCGATGGCGACGGCGATCAAGCCGGTGAGGATGCCCACAGCGAGCGACACGCGCGTGGCATAAACGAGGTTGCTCCACACGTCTAACCCCAACCGGTCGGTGCCGAGCGGGTGCAGGTCGTTCGGCGGCCCATCGCGATAATCACGGTTACGCTGGTCGTAATCAAACGCGGTGATCGAGTCTGCAAATACCGCCATCAACAGCATCAGCAGCAAAATGATCGACCCCAGCAGCGCGAGGCGGTGGCGTAAGAAGCGGCGCAGCGCGCGGCTGGTGCGCCGCTGCGGCAGCAGGTTCGCCTTGACGGGAAGCGCCGTCGCCGGTTGAGGATGCGAGCGCAGGCTAGTCATAGCGCACCCGCGGGTCGAAGACCGCGTACAGGATATCGGCGGCGAAGTTAGCAGCTAACAGCAGCAGGGCAAAAATCAGCGTTATTCCCATGATCATCGGGTAATCCTTGTCGGTCGCTGCCCGCACGCTCAGCAGCCCCATGCCGGGGAAGTTGAAGATCGTCTCGACGATCACCGAACCGCCAAATAAACCCGGCAAGCGCAGCGCGATGATGGTGATGATCGGCAGCATGGCGTTGGGCACCATGTGCCGCCAGAGCACGCGCCGTTCGCGCAGACCTTTCGCCCGGGCCGTTGAGCGATAGGTTTGGTTTAACACTTCCAGCACGCTGGAGCGGGTGAAGCGGGCGAGCGAGGCAGCGTTGGCTGCGCTCAGGGTGATCACCGGCAGCACCAGATAACGAACGCTGTCCCAAAAGCGATCCCAAGCCGAAGCATCCGGCGGCAGCGTGAGCGTGTACATGCCCGATGTTGGGAAAAATTCGAGCTGAAGCGAAAATACCGCCACCAGCACCAGCGCCAGAAAAAATCCCGGCACGCTTAACCCCAGAAAAGAGAGAAATGTGAACGTGTAATCCAGCAGCGAGTACTGCCGAACGGCGGACAGCACGCCAACGCCGATGCCGACAAGACTGCTCACCACCAGCGCTGCCAGCGTCAATCGAACCGTCACGCTGAAGCTGGTGGCGATTTCGCTGGCGACGCTGCGCTGCGTCACCAGTGAGCGCCCGAAATTGCCTTGCAAGATATTTTCCAACCAGCGAACGTACTGAACCGGCAGCGGCTGATCGAGCCCCAAGTTCGCTCGCGCTCGTTCCAACTGCGCATCGTCCAAATTGTCGAGGCTGGCATAGGCGAGCAGTGGATCGCCAGGCGCAGCGCTGATGAGGAGAAAAGTGCCCATGGTGATGCCGAGCAGCACCGGGATAGCGATGAGCAGCCTTCGCAGCAAAAAAATGAGCATGGATCACCTTGGGGAGCGGGTCGCGCGACCCGCTCCCCCATATCACGAACGTTTAACGTTTATTGAAGCGTCCAGGCGGGCAGGTTCCACGTGATGTAGTTGCCAGCCGAGCCGGTGAACCCCTGAATGCGGTCCCGCACTGCCCACACGTTGTTCTGCGTCATCAGGAACAGGCTGGGTAGCTCGGTGTTGAGAATGCGCGAGGCCTGGTTGTAAATCGCCGCGCGTTCCGCAAGGTCGGTGGTGGCGGCGCCCGCGTCCATCAGGGTGTCCCACTCAACGTTGCTGAAGCCGAGCGCGTTCGCCCAGCCGGCGCAGGTGCGGTAGAAACGGGTGCTCTCGCTGGGGTCACGACCGAGGGAACCGCCGACATTGCGCGCCAGATCCCAATCCTCGCCGAAGATCGTAGGCAGAAAGTTGGCCGAGGTGGTCAAACGGATCTCGACCGGGATGCCGATCGCGCCGAGGTAATCTTGCAGCAAGATGCCGAGGCGGAATCCTTCCTCGCCGGGCTGCGAAACGTAGATCAACTGTCGAAAAGGCTGGCCATCAGCATCGACCAGGCGCGTGCCGGCCTCGTCGAGCGTCCAGCCGGCTTCGGCCAGCAGTTCCAGCGCGCGCTCTGGGTCGTAATCATACGGCTCTAAACCGCTGTTATCGAGCCATTCGGGGCCGAAGATCGAGCTGAAGATGCGCGTGCCCTGTCCATCAGCGATCACATCGATGATCTCATCTCGGTCGATGGCGAACGAAAGCGCTTGGCGCACACGCACATCATCAAGCGGAGGACGACCGGTGTAAGCTTCCGCCACTGCCTCAGCCGTGCAGCCTTCGACGACGCGCGGTTCATTCATGTTGAAGTGCAGCACGTAGAAGCCCAGCCCGCCGCGCGAGACCATATTGACGCTATCCAGCGCTTCAAAACGGCTGGTTTCCGCAGCAGGGATCGCCGTGACATCGATTTCGCCGGCTTCCATGGCCGCGAGCTGAGCCTCAAGCTCGGCAAAGACGCGGATGATCACGTTAGGGATCGCAGCCGGTTCGCCCCAGTAATCTTCACGAGCAGCCAGCCGCCAGAAACTATCGCGCACATATTCCGTCAAAACATACGGGCCGCTGGTGACGCTCGGAAACTCCATATAGGGGTGGTCGGCGATCGCTGCCGGATCGACCTCGCTCAGAATGTGCTGCGGCAAGATGCCGAGCGTCGCGTTGCCGAGGAAGAGGAAATTGGGCGAATTCAGCGTGAAGGACACGGTGCGCTCATCGAGCACCTGAATGCCGGTGATCTCGTCGGCTTCGCCGCTGCTGTAAGCGTCAACACCGGCCACCAGCGTGATATCGCCGCGCCCAGCAGGAGGCTGCGGCAGCGCGAGCAAGGCGGGGTGCGATTTCAACTCCCAGGTGAATTTCACGTCCGCAGCTGTGATCGGTTCGCCGTCGCTCCAAGTCGCGTTGGCGGGCAGCGTGAAGGTATACGTGAGGCCGTCATCGCTGATGGTGACATCCTCGGCCAGCGCCAGCACCGGGTTCATCTGGTCATCGAACCAGGTTAAGCCGGGCAGGATGAGCGGGAACACGTAAAAATCGGCTGTGCTGGTGGCCCACAGCGGGTTGTTACGGAACGCGGTCGTGGTGGGCGCGCCGATGATGACGGTATCATCTTGCGCGCTCGTCGCAGTGACCAAACTCAATACGGCCAAGACGATTATGATGAGAGATAGGAAACGTCGGTGGGAGTGATTGTGAACCATCGGGTCGAAACTCCTGCAATTTAGCGAACGAGGACGGCAAAGGTATCACCATGACGATTTGTAGCGAACGGATTTTAAGAAAGATTGATCGGCACTTTAATTTATTTTCAGGATTTCAGTTATAGAATTGAAATTGTTTCAACTTCATCTCTTAGCACGATCGAGCACACAAATGTGAGAGAGTCTGATGACACGAAAATCGAGCCGCGGCCCGGCTGGCTTATCGGAGAATGCGCCGGAAGGGCTGTTGGTGCGCCTAGCAGCGCTGCGCGAGAGTTTGTCGCCGGTCTCTAAACGCGTGATCGATTACATCTTGGAATATCAAGATGAGATCGTCCACATGTCCGTTTCGGAGGTTGCGGCTGCCGTGGGGGTCAGCATCGGCAGTGTGGTGCGGGTTTGCCAGCAGATCGGCATGAAGGGGTTTCAGGACTTGAAGATCGCGCTTGCGCGCGAGCTGGTCGAACCGATGAAGTTCATCCACGAAGATGTGGCCAGAACCGATGATACCGCGACGATCATCGATAAAGTGCTGGCCAGCGATATGAAAGCGCTGGTCGATACGATGAAAGTGCTCGATCCGCATGCCATGCAGCGGGCTGTGGACTATATCTTGAACGCGGAGCGGGTGGAGTTCTATGGCATCGGCAGCGCCGCCCCTATTGCGGTTGATATCTATTACCGCATGCTGCGGATCGGGATCAACTGCGTCGTCTCGATCGACTCGCATATGCAGGCTGTGAGCGCGTCCTTGACGCATGAAAAAGTCGTCGTGCTAACGATCTCGCACAGCGGCAGCACCCGAGAGACGGTCGATGCAATGCGCTTGGCCAAACAGGCCGGCGCCAAAACGATCTGTATCACCAACTACGGCAAATCGCCTATTCAAGATTATGCCGACGTGGTCTTGTACACCGCGGCGACTGAAACTTTGTTCCGCACAGAAGCGATGACTAGCCGCATCGCGCAGTTAAGCGTGGCCGATGCGCTCTACATCTGCGTTGCGATGGCGCGCTTCGAAAAGTCGCTGGAAAACATCAACCGGACGGCTGATGCCTTGGTGCTCAAACGCTATTAGAAACAAAGGAGCGGCTGCATTAGCGCTCGCCGAAACTGATTGGACTTAAAGAGCCGCTAAGCGAAAGTTGACAGAAGTCCGTTTCCTCTCTACACTATAAATAGTGATGACATTGAGATCGTGACTGATGTTGATTTGCCTATGTTGTTGCTGTCTGAAGAGGGGGCGTTAGGCGCACTTCAGGCGGCTGAGACGGTAACTTAGCAGCGAAACGACGCACGAGCAGCGTCGAAAGCTGGCAGCGAATGAAAGGCGTAGGACGCCCCGGCGAGAAGCCGGAAGTCGTTCTCGCTTTTTTTGATCGCTGCCAGCTTTTTTTATGACCGTTCGATGAGATGATGACAAAACGAAAGCGATGACCGTATGACGTTAAATTTCGAACCGCGGCTGGCCGCCCCAGAACGCATTCACGGGCACGATATAGAAACCTTGATCGGTAACACGCCGCTGGTCGGCTTCAGAAATATCACCCGTCACCTGCCGGCAGCTGTGCAGATCGTCGCGAAGGCCGAATGGACGAACCCGGGCGGCAGCGTCAAGGATCGGGCCGCGCTCAACATCATCCGGCAGGCGGAGCGGGATGGCAGCCTGCGCGCGGGCAAGGTGATCCTCGACAGCACGAGCGGCAACACCGGCATCGCCTATGCCATGATCGGCGCGGCGAAGGGCTACCGAGTGCGTCTGTTTGTGCCGGCCAACGCCAGCCCGGAGCGCATCGCTATCTTGCGCGCTTATGGCGCTGAGCTGGTGCTGACCGACCCGCTTGAGGGGTCTGATGGCGCTATCCGAGCAGTGCGCGACCTCGCGGCGGCCGAGCCAGAAACGTACTTCTATGCCGACCAATATAACAACCCAGCCAACTGGCAGGCGCACTACCGCACGACCGGCGTCGAGATCTGGGAGCAGACGCGCGGCAAAGTCACCCATTTTGTAGCCGGGCTAGGCACTAGCGGCACCCTGATGGGCACCGGCCGGCGTCTCAAAGTCTATAATCCAGAGATTGAGATCGTCGCGCTGCAGCCTGATACGCCATTCCATGGGTTAGAGGGACTAAAGCACATGCCCACCGCCATCAAGCCCGGCATCTACGACGAGTTTTTTCCGGACCGACAGCTCGGCATCAACACCGAGGCGGCTTACGAGATGGCGCGGCGGCTGGCGCGCGAGGAAGGTTATCTCGTCGGCATCAGCGCGGCCGCGGCGATGGTCGGCGCGCTGACGATCGCTGAGGCGCTGGCCGAAGCGGGCCAGCCGGGTTTGATCGTCACCCTGTTCCCCGATAACGCATATAAATATCTCAGCGAGTCGTTCTGGCAGGCTTAACTAGCGCGGCGAGTTCCTTGTAAGTCCTTGTGAGTATTAAACGTGACCGATGATAAGTTCGCCATGTTCGCCGAATGCTATCGCTCGGGCGATCTGCCGTGGGATACCAACATCACGCCGCCGGAGATCGTCGCAGTCGTCGCCGAGCTGCCGCCCGGCCGGGCGATCGACCTCGGCTGTGGCACAGGAACCAATGTGCGCTACCTGCTCGAGCACGGTTGGGAGGCGGATGGCGTCGATTATGTCCCCGAGGCAGTTGAACAGGCGCGACTTAAACTGGTAAATCTTGCCCCAGAACGCTGGGCGCTTTTTTGTCATGACGTCACCCGACTCGATCAGCTTAGCGGGCTGCGCGCGCCCTATGATCTGGCGATCGATATCGGCTGCGGGCAGGGGATCGCGCCGGCGCTTCAGGCGCATTATGCGCAGATCGTAGCGGGGCTGCTCCGCCCGGGTGGGACTTTCATGCTCTATGCGCACTGCCCGGTTGAAGATGCAGGTTTCGGCTGGCTGGCCGAGGATGTTCACCGGCTGTTCGAACCCTCATTCGCCCTGATGTGGGAAGCTTTTAACGCCGATAGCGCTTCTGGCCATCCGGCTGGATGGTATCGCTTCGCGCGGCGTGGGTGAGCCAGCGCCGCGAGGCCCAGCGCGCAGGCAGCCTTAAAGCGGGATGCTGTATAATGGTCGTAAGCGCGGCGCTTCGCGCTGCGTCGGTGCATCGCGCGGAGAAGGGATAGCACGCACCCGCTCATGGACGGGTTTTTAGCCTTAGCAGGGCTGGCTGCTGCGCCAATCATCGTGGAGGGTGAAGGCAGCGGCTCGATCACAGCGCTGCTGCTCTACGTCTCACTGGCGATCGGAACTTCTTTTTTATGCTCTGTGCTTGAAGCGGTGCTGCTTTCGACGACGATTTCGCACGTTGAGATGATGGCCCAGGCTGGCCGGCGCAGCGGGCTGATCATGCGCCGGCTGAAAGAGAACGTTGAGCGGCCGATCTCCGCCATTTTGACGCTGAACACGATCGCGCATACGGCCGGCGCAACGCTGGCCGGCGCGGAAGCTGCGCGCATCTTCGGCGATCAGCTCGTCGGGTTGATCTCAGCCCTGCTCACCTTCATGATCCTCGTCTTTTCGGAGATCATCCCCAAAACGCTCGGCGCTGTCTACTGGCGGCAGCTCACGCCGTTCGCGGCCTATGCCATTCAAGCGATGCTGTTCGTGCTGGGGCCGCTGGTGTGGGGGTTCGAACAGCTCGGCCGGCAGCTGCGCCCTGAAGACGACGAGCCGACCGTCAGCCGCACCGATCTTGAAGTGATGGCGCAGATCGGCCAGCGCGAGGGCGCGCTGCAAGAGCGCGAAAACCGTATTTTGACCAACCTGCTGCATCTGCATAACGTCAAGGTCTACGATATTATGACGCCGCGCACTGTGGTCATGGCCCTGCAGGAAGACATGACGATCGCCGAGGTGATGGCCGAACATCCGAACTTGGCCTATTCGCGCATCCCCGTTTACCGCGAGACGATCGATGATGTGACCGGCTACGTGCTGCGCCATGATATCGTCAGCCGGGCGGCGAGCGATCTAGATGATGTGAAACTGGCGACCTTCCGGCGTGACATTCACATGATCCCGGAAACGCTCGATGTCGCTCGAGTTTTCGACGAATTCATCCGCACCAAAGAACACATTTTTCTCGTGCTTGATGAATATGGCGGCATGGCTGGCATTTTGACGATGGAAGATGCGGTTGAGTCGCTGCTGGGCATTGAGATCACCGATGAAAGCGACTTGGTGACCGATTTACGCCAGTTGGCGCAGCAGCGCTATCAGCGCAAGTTCATTCAATCTGGCGAGACGTTAGATCTGCGCCCAGAGGATCGCAAAGACATGAGCGCCGGCGGCGCCAAGCAATGAAACGCCCGGTCACAGGCCGGGCGTGTTCTAGATGGGCAATGAATGGGCTGCGTGGGGGCGATCAAGTCGTCTGCATCTGCGCGACTTGACTGTGACCGCTGGCGGGCGGGCCGACGGTGACCCGGCTGACGTATCCTTGCCGTTGAAGCATGACGCCGGGCAGGCGAGATGCTAATGCCTGCACCGATGCCTCAAGCAGGCCTGTGCGATTGAACGCCTCGACTGCGGCATGGCTTTCCCAGACGACCAGCAGGAGTGCGGCATCGGGGTCATCCACCTGTTCAAGGAAATATGCGCGCATAAAACCGGGGCGCTCGCGCAGGCGGGGCAAATATTCCTCTTCAACCAACTTGCGCATCTGTGGCATAGTGCCAATCGGAACGCGGATGGTGGTAGCCTGTGCGTACATTGCTCCCCTCCTTAATCATTTCTTTAATTTTAACACAGATCGCTTTTTATGTGCAATCTATACCGTTATCATGATCGAAAAGCGCCACCGTCGTGGCGACTGAGCGAAAACCTGAGATTGACATCACCTGTTTATGACCAGGCGATGTTACAATGAGGAGACAGCGGGCCTCCGCAAAGTTTACAGGATGATGATTTATGAAATTACGTTTTTGTGTTGTGTTCGCCTTGCTGGTCAGCATGCTGATTGGGGTCTCATTGGCCACCGCTCAACCCAGCGAGCCATCCGCCGCCGATGCGCTGATCGCGCGCTTGGTGGAGCTGCCCCAAGACCGAACGGCTGACGGCGCTTTTGTGCTGGGAGAGACGGACGCGCCGCTGACGCTGATCATTTTCTTCGACTGGGCCTGCCCGCACTGCCAAACGTATCACGATGCGGTTGAGCTGCCGCTGCTCGACCATGTCGAAGCTGGCCGGGTTCGTCTCGAACTGCGCCCGCTGCCGACGGCGGGCGGCACACTGACGGCCGCGGCCGCGCGGCTGGCGGAATGCGTTGAGGCACAGGTGTTCGGCGGTTTCCGCTCCATGTACGCTTACCTGTATGAACTGGCAGTGGCGCGGCAGTACAACGAGGCTGCGATCCTGCGGCAGGTCAACAGCTTCAACATCGATCAAAATCAGCTTGCCACCTGCGTGGGCAAAGCAGACCAGATCGTGCGCGATGTGATGTTCGCTGTGGAACAGGGCGTTAACTCGACGCCTTCGGTGATGATGCGTCAAGGCGATGCCGGGGCGACATTCATCACCTATGCCGGGCAGAGATATGACCGAGGCCCGGTGCCGCTCGATGTGCTGCTGGCCCTAATCGAGATGAGCGCTGGCGAGGGCGCAGGATAGCGCAGGCGCACGGAAGCGTTTCGATGAAGCCGATGCACTTTGAGTTTCGATCGCGCCGGTCGATGGCCGTCGCGCGGCGCGGCATGGCCGCGACCAGCAGCCCGCTGGCATCAGGGGCAGCGGTGGCGATCCTGCGCGCTGGCGGCACGGCCGCCGATGCAGCAGTGGCCGCTGCCGCCGTCCTCAACGTCGTCGAGCCGGCCTCGACCGGCATCGGCGGCGATTGTTTCGCTTTGTACTACGATGCCAAGACGGGGCGCATCAGCGCGCTGAACGGCAGCGGCCGCGCGCCTTCCAGCGTGGGCTTGGCCGATGTAGCCGCGGCTATGCGCGCCCGCGGCCTCGACTCGATCGATCCGCGCCACGGCTACGCGGTCACCGTCCCTGGGGCAGTTGCCGGTTGGGCTGACCTGCTGGCGCGGCATGGGCGTATGTCGCTGCGCGAGGTGCTGGCCGATGCCATTCATTATGCGCGCGAGGGTTTTGGCGTGGGGCCGTGGTTCGCCAGCGCTTGGAAGCAGGCCGAGCCGCTGCTGGCTGCAGGCCGGCATGCCGGCGAGTACCTGCCCGGAGGCCGCGCGCCTGCCGCTGGGCAAGTGGTCAAGTTGCCGGCGCTGGCGCGTACACTGGAAGCGATCGCTGAGGGCGGGGCAGCGGCATTCTACGAGGGGCCGATCGGGGCGCAGATCGCTGCTGCGGTGCAACAGGCCGGCGGCGCCCTAACGACCGACGACCTGAAAGCGCACCGCTCAACGTGGGATGAGCCGATCAGCGCCGAATACCGCGGCATCACCGTGTGGGAGTGCCCGCCCAATGGGCAGGGCATCGCCGCGCTGCAAGCCCTGCGCCTGTTGGAGGGGTACGATCTCGGCGTGCTGGCTCCTGACGGGCCGGAGCGGCTGCACCTGATGGTCGAGGCGATGCGGCTGGCCTTCGCTGATGCGCGCTGGTACGTGGCCGATCCAGCGACCAATCCCGCGCCGGTCGCCGAGCTGCTGAGCGATGACTACATCCGGGCGCGGCGGGCGCTGATCTCGCCAGCAGGGGCGATGCAGCCGCCATCGTTCGGCCGGCCGCTCGGCCACTCCGATACGGTCTACCTGAGCGTGGTCGACGGCGAGGGCAGCGCCTGTTCGTTCATCAACAGCCTGTATATGGGGTTCGGCGTCGGCTTCGTCGTCGGCGAGACGGGCGTGCTGCTACACAACCGCGGGGCGCTGTTCTCGCTCGATCCTAGCCACCCTAACTGCTTCGCCCCGAACAAACGGCCGTACCACACGATCATCCCGGCGCTGGCGACGCGCGACAATGCCCTGTGGGCCTGCTTCGGCGTGATGGGCGGCTTCATGCAGCCGCAGGGGCACGTGCAAGTCCTCAGCGCCATGATCGACGACGACCTGAACCCGCAGGAGGCGCTCGACCGGCCGCGCTGGATGCTGGCCGATGGCGCGAGCGGGGGCGCGCTGTGGCTGGAGGAGGGCATCCCCGTGGCGACGATGGCGCGGCTGGCCGAGCTGGGCCATGCTGTGCGGCCAGTGAGTGGCTATGCGCGCACCGTCTTTGGCGATGGCCAAATCATCCGCCGCGACCCTGAGACGGGTGTGCTCTACGGGGGCAGCGACCCGCGCAAGGACGGTTTGACGGCTGCGTTTTGAGGGGGCGGCTGGCAGCCGGCGCAGCAGCGATACCAAACGAGTGCGGCGTTTATCTCGCTTGAACGAGGCCATGCCTCTAAAGGCGTTAAGGCCGGCCAAGCTGCGCTGTTAATCGCGGCAGCCCGCACGGCAAGTTAGGGTTCGCGATAGTTGCGCGAGAAGGCAATCGCATCTTCCAGTTTCTGGAAGAACAAAGCTTGCATGTGCGCTGCGAAGGGGAAGCTCGTCAGCGTATTCCAGAGCAGTTGGATATAACCATCGGCGCCGACGACGAGGAAAAAGCGCGTATGCGGAATGCGCTGGAAGAATTCGCTGCGCACGCGCAGCACGACATCGGGCGGCAGCAGTTCGAGCTGAGACACATCGAAGATTTGGTCGAAGTCGTGATCGAATGTCTCCGCTTCCTCTTTTAGCAGTTGGTAATGGCGCGCGAACTCTGCCCACGACCACGGGCTTTCAAAACGCCAGAGGATTAGGCGATGATCCTCGCCAAACCATTCACTGTGTATCGGCATGCACCAATTTCCTTGCAGGGCAGCCCGGCGTGCGCGGCGCTCGAAATTCGTTTCAGCGCTGGCTAAGCTTGCGCGTCTGCGGCCAGCAGACGGCCATAGACACCCGGCCGGCGCTGGCGCAGCAGCGGAAACAGCTCGCGCCAGCGCTGCATCGTTGCCGGGTCTAAATCGGCGGTGATGACCTCTGTCGTATCGCGGCCGGCTTGAGCAAGGATGCGGCCCATCGGATCGCAAACGAAGCTGCTGCCGTAGAAGCGCAGCCCGCCTTCGCTGCCGATGCGGTTGGCCGCGCCGACGAACAGGCCGTTGGCGATGGCGTGGCCGCGCATGACGGTTTGCCACGCTTCTTGGGTGTCGATCTCGGGGGCGGTCGGCTCTGAGCCGATGGCGGTGGGATAGAAAATGAATTCAGCCCCGTTCAGCGCGTAGATGCGCGCCAACTCTGGAAACCATTGGTCGTAACAGGTCGGCAGGGCGAGTTTGAGCGCAGCGGCGGTGTGTACCGGGTACGAGTCGCCCGCCTCGAAGAAGTCTGTCTCGTGATAGCCTTCCCCAGAGGGGATGTGGATTTTGCGCGTCACCCCAACCAGGCGGCCGTATGGATCGTGCAGCGTGGCCGTATCGAAAAAATGCCCATCTGGCGTGCGCTCGAATAGGCTGCCGGCGACATGCACGCCGTGGGTGCGTGCCAGCTCGGCGAAGAACTGCGCTGACGGGCCATCGGCCAGCGGCTCGGCCCATTCGAAGCCGTTCGGGTCGCGCGTCGCGGGGAAGTAAGGCGAGATCGACAGCTCAGGCAGGCAGATGAGGGCTGCGCCGCGCGCTGCGGCTTCGGCCACCAACTGCCGGTAAATCGTGATCATCGTATCGCGGTCGCCCGGCCAGCCGAGCTGAACCAGCGCGACTCGGATCGTATCTTTCACAGTAAGTCCCTTGGTTAGATGTGACCATGCCATAAGTGTAGCAGTATTTCGCAGGCTGGCAATTTTCAGTTTAATTGTTGTAGAGAGATTATGGGCCTGCACACCGGCTGTGCTACAATGCGCGGGGAAAGGACACATATGCGCACTATTTTGCTGATCATCCTCGACACGCTGCGCCGCGACCGGCTGTCGATCTACGGGCATGCCCGCGAAACCTCTCCTGCCTTTGATGCGCTGGCGGAAGCGGGGACGCTGTTCGAGCGGGCGGTTGCGCCGGCCCAATGGACAATCCCGGCACACGCATCGCTGTTCACCGGCAAGTACCCGAGCGATCACGGCGTGACACAGGCCAACAGCCAACTGCGCGACGACCAACCCGTGATCGCTGAGCTGCTGCGCACGCGCGGCTACCATACGGTCGCATTCTGCAATAATCCACTGGTCGGCGTGCTGAATAACGGCTTGCAGCGCGGTTTCGATGCCTTTTACAACTATGCCAGCGCCATCCCCTACCGTCCTAATGACCATAAAAAGACGTGGTTGCGGCGCGAGTTTACGCGCCGCTTCCGACCTTATGCGCGGCGCATCGGCAACCAATTTGCACATTCCGACGCGCTGTTCCGCCTATCGTTGAACCCGCTGTTTGTGCCGCTGTGGACGCGCTATATCAATTTCAAAGGACACACAGCTAACGCCATTGGCGATTTGATCGATTATCTGGACGCGCATCGCGCCGGCGGAAACCGGCAGCCGTTGTTCGTCTTCGTTAACTTGATGGGCGCGCATCTGCCTTACCAGCCCCCGCAAGATGCGATCGACCGGGTGGCGCCGCGCCTGCGCCATGACCGGCAGGCCTACCAGTTTGTGCGTCGCTTCAATGCCGACGGAGCAGCATGGGCCAGCCCGCCAGAGCCGCCGTTAGAAGATTGGCAGCAGGCAGCGCTGCTCGATTTTTACGATGCTGAGATCGCAGCGCAAGATGCCCAGATCGGCCGGCTGATCGACCACCTGCGCCAAACAGGGCTGCTCGACGAAATGACCGTGATCCTCGCCGCTGACCACGGCGAAGGCCACGGCGAACATCATTTATTCGGGCACGGCTTCAACGTGCATCAGGAGCTGGTGCACGTGCCGCTGGCCATTTATGACCGCGAGCGGTTCCCGCGCGGGGCGAGGATCGACCGCAATGTCTCAACGCGGCGCTTGTTCCACACCCTGCTCGATCTGGCTGGCATCGATGCTGAAGGGCTGAGAGAGGGCCGCGCGCTCTCGCTGGCGGCGGTCGCCAACGGCGGCGCCGATGCTGAAGACGATACCGCCTTTAGCGAAGCGTTCCCGCCGCTCACCTTCATTCATGTGCTGGAGCATCGCAACCCGTCGGTAATCGAGCGCATGGCGCTGCGCGAGGTTCGGCGCGCGGTCTACAGCGGCGACCACAAGCTGATCGCCCGCGGCGATCTCGCGGCCGCGCACATCGAAGGCTTGTACGATCTCGCGGCCGACCCCGCCGAGACGTGGGATTTGACGAGCAGCTTGCCCGAACAGGCGGCCGCTCTGCTGGCGCGCGCCGCGGCTTTGAAAGGCGCTCCCGCGCCGGAAGCCGCGCGCCTGGAGGAGGATGCATCGATGCTGGAACATCTGCGCGCGCTCGGTTACATTGATTGATGTGAGCGCGCGGAAGCGCAGCGCAGCCTCGCGCCTTAAGCCTCGATGAAACTGCTCATTCTCCCGTCTTCCCTTGACCTGACCCAGCCGTTCAGCGCGACGCCGGCATGGTGGCAGCTCATGAAAGGGCTGTATGAAATCGGCGTCGATATCATCGCTGCGCCCTATCAAGGGCCGGCGATCGAGTCGTTGTGGTGGCGGGCGGGCGCCAACCCGGCCAAACTGCACGGCGATCTGTTCAAACGCGCGCGCGACGCGCTGCGGCGCGTCGTCCCATCTCAGGCGGGGCGGGCTGCCCCCTCTATCTCTGAGGAAAGCGCCAGCGATCGCCTGTTGCGGCGCAGCGCGCGGGCGTTGGTCGCGCCGTTCTGGCGGCGCTACCTCGACCGGCTGCTGGCGCGTGAGCCAGATATCGATGCGCTGATCGTGCTGACCGCCCCGCTCAACCACTTGGTCGGCATCCCCGCTTATCTACAGGCCCGGCATGGTAAGCCGGTTTTTTACTATGACGGCGATGTGCCCGCCAGCTTGCCCACCTTGCACGGCTTTGCCAGCGGCTTTCGCATCTATCAGGGGGCGGATGTGAGCGAGTACACCGCTTTCATCAGCAACAGCAAAGGCGGAGCAGCGCTGATCGCCGCGCTCGGGGCGCGCGCCGTCCACACGCTCTATTACGGAGCCGACCCAGACGTGTTCGCGCCAGTTACGGTTGGCGCGCAGGATATCGACGTGTTCTTCTACGGCCACGGGCGCGAGTACCGCGACGACTGGATCGACGCGATGATCGCAGCGCCGGCGCGCGCGCTGCCGGAAGTCCGTTTCGCTGTGCGCGGCACGCAGCTCGGCGATCTGGGCGGCGCGCGCTCCCTGCCCTATCTGTCATTTAGCGCCCTGCGCGAGTACGCCTGCCGCAGCAAAATCAATTTGTGCATCACGCGGGCCGCGCACGCCAGCGTCTACGCGTCGTCGTCGTCGCGCCCGTTTGAACTAGCGAGCATGGGCTGCTGCATCGTCGCCAACCCGTACCTCGGCATTGAAGAATGGTTTGAGCCGGGCAGAGAGCTGTTCATCGTTGAGAGCGCTGAGGAAGCCGCTGACCGCTACCGCTACCTGCTCACTCATGATGCGGCGCGCATGGCCGCCGGCAGGGCAGCCCGCGAGCGCGTCCTCAAAGACCACACCTTTCGCCAGCGCGCCGAGCAGCTCCTCGGCATCATTCGCCCGTATATCGCGTGAGAGCTGGTCGCCCGTCAGCGGCCGGATGAGAGGATTGAAAAAGCCATGGCAGATTGTGATGTGTTGATCGTCGGCGCGGGGCATAACGCGCTGATCACCGCCGCCTACGTTGCGCAGGCCGGCTACCGCGTGACGGTGCTCGAACGGCGGCCGAAAGTTGGCGGGGCCGTCGTCACTGAAGAGATCGTGCCTGGCTTCAAGTTCGATCTGGGCGGTTCGGCCCACATCCTAATCAACCACACGCCGGTCGTGCGCGATCTGCGCCTGACTGACTACGGGCTGGATTATCTCGACCTCGACCCACTGTTCTTCGCGCCGTTTCCTGATGGCAACAGCTTCACTGTATACAAAAGCGTCGATCGCACTTGCGCCAGCATCGCCGCGTTCTCGCCGGAGGATGCTGAAGCCTACCGCCAGTTCATCGGGCGCTGGATGCCGCTGGCCGAGGGCATGGTTGAGATGTTTCTTCATGAACCAACGCCGCTCAACATCGGCCGCTATCTTGTGTTCAAACCGGGCATGGGCCGCCGGGGCATGGAGCGCATGAGCGAAGTCATTCGCGGCTATGGACAGCTTTTGCGCCAGTCGTTCAAGGGGCCGCATGTGCCGGCGCTGATCGGCTGGATGGCGGCGCAGAGCGGCCCGCCGCCGACCGAGCCGTTCTCCGCCCCGTTCGCGCTGTGGCATCCGATGTACCATGTGAGCGGGATGAAACGGCCGCGCGGCGGCTCTGGCATGCTGACTCAGGCACTGGCACGCATGATCGAGGCGCACGGCGGTTCAGTGCTGACCGGGCAGCCGGTCGCGCGGCTGTTGGTCGAACGAGGGCGTGTCGTCGGCGCCGAGACGGAGAGTGGGGAGCGCTTCACAGCGCGGCGTGCGGTCGTGAGCGGCGCGCACATCCACACGACGCTCAAACTGCTGGGCGATGCCGCGCCGCTCTCGATGCAGCGGGCGATCGCAGGATCGCGCATCGGCAACGGCTTTGGCATGATCGTGCGCTGCGCGACGCACAGTTTGCCCGATTATTTGGCCGCGCCGTCGCCGGCCGATGGTTCGCCCGGCCCGCAGCATACAGCGATGCAGTTCATCTGTCCAGACCTCGGCTATCTGGAGCGCGCTTACGGCGACTATCTGGCCGGCAGGCCGTCGAGCGAGCCGGCCCTGATCGTGATGACGTGGTCGGCCAGCGACCCGACGCTGGCCCCAGAGGGCAAACACGTCGTCTTCCTTTGGGGGCAGTATTACCCATATGAGCTGGCGAGCGGCGAGTCGTGGGAAGCAATCGGCGAGCGCGAGGCCGAGCGCATGCTCGAAGTGCTGCGCCGCTACGCGCCAAACATGACGCGCGATCAGATCATCGGCTGGCTGGTAGAGACTCCCTTGTATTTGGAGCGCGAGCTGGGCCTGCTGCGCGGCAACGTGATGCATCTAGAGATGTCGATCGATCAGATGTTCATGCTGCGGCCCGCGCTCGGCTTGAGCGAATATCGCGGCCCGCTGCCCGGTCTCTATCTGACCGGTGCCAGCATGCACCCGGGGGGCGGCATTATGGGCGCTTCGGGGCGCAACGCCGCAGCGGCTGTGCTGCGCGACTTGCGCTGAGCGAGATGAATCAAAATAGACGCCGCGCTCGTAATTTCAAAGCGCGGCGCCTGTGTCTGTGGTGAGGGGGCGAAATCGTTAGCGGTCGTCCTTCAGGTCTTCGACCGCGTCCTCGACGCGTTCGGCCAGCTCTTCGACTTTCTCTTTCGCTTCGGCGGGCAAATCGCGGACGATCTCGATGCGCACGCGCGCGACCAACCCGCCAATGACGGCAAGGCCAGCCAGTACTGGGTAGAAGATGGCGAGCGCGCCGCCGGCGACAACGCCGATGGTGAGCGGGATCTCGAGCAGCGTGCGGCCATCGCTGTTGCGGATGATCAGGCGGCGGATGTTGCCCTGCTCGATCAATTCACGAACGCGTTCCACAAGCTGGTTACCGGCCACTTCCAGTTCCTCCGTAAAAGTGCGGCGATCGCCGCTTTCCGGGTCCTGCTGCTGCTGGTCAGTCATGATCGTACTACTCCCCTGAACTCTATGTGTACACTTGTAAATACGCTGCGAGGCGGCAAAAAGTTGCAAATGCTTTGAGTCAATTCAATTATAGCAGAAAAGTTTCAAATCGCATGACGAAGCTGGAGCGTATCGAGTTGAGGGCAGCATTTAATGAAGCCCTGCAAGGTTGGGATGTGGTTGAAACGGGCCGCGCCTCTGTGCGCGCGGCGGCGCATGAGCTGCGGCTGATGGTCGAACCTGGCCCGGGCTACAGCAACGCGCAGATCAGCGATTATGGGTTCGGCGGGAGGATGCCCTATCAACTGCGCTGGCGGCCGCCGCTGGTGTTGACTGTGACCGCGCGGGCCAGCGCACCCGGGCGCGATCTGCGCGGGACGGCGGGCTTCGGCTTTTGGAACCATCCTTTCTCGCCCGATGCCCGCCGACTGCGGCTGCCGCGCGCGATCTGGTTCTTCTTCGGCGCGCCGCCCAGTAACATGGCGCTGGCGCATGGTGTGCCCGGCAGCGGATGGAAGGCAGCCACGATCGACGCAGCCCGGCCGCGGGCATGGGCGTTAGCGCCGCTGGCGCCGGCCGCGGTCTTGCTGATGCGCGTGCCGCGGCTGTACAATCTGCTTTGGCCCAGGATCCAACAAGCGCTGTGCATCAGCGAGGCTGTGCTCTCTGAGGCCTTGTTGGCCGAACGCCATACCTACCGCATCGACTGGCGAGTGGATGAAGCGTTCTTCTCGGTCGATGACGCGGTTGTGCTGCATACGCCGTTCGCTCCGCGCGGGCCGGCCGGCTTCGTCGCTTGGATCGATACGCAGTACGCGATCGTCACTCCGCAGGGACGGTTCGGTTTTGGCATCACCTCGTTGGAGCGGCCGCAAGCGCTGGCCATCGAACGGCTTTCGATCGAGCCGCGAGGATGAGAATGGAGACAGATGCGCAAAGACCTTCATGAGATGAACCGCCGCTCGTGGAACGCGGCGACAGAGAGCACGCCCGAAATCCCCTTGATGTACGGCCTCGTCGCAGAGAAGGCAGCACAATGAGCGGTGCGGTGGTCATTGCAGGCGAAACGATGTGGGTAGATGCGCTGGAGCAGGCTCTCGCTGAGGCCGGCTGGACGCCGCTGCGACGGACGGAGCGGAGTGGGTACGTCGCATGGCTGGCGGAAGCCAACGCCGGCCTGATCTTCGTGCCGGCTGAAGATGGCGATTGGCGTTTTTGGACGACGACGCCCAAGAGCAGCCCAGCGACGCGGCGCATTCCCGTCATCGTCATCGATGGCGACGAGGCAGCGCTGACGGCTGGCGCTGATGCGACCTGCCCGGCCGCCGAGCTGCTCGACCGGCTGCCGGAGCTGCTGACGCTGGCACGCGCCCCCGATCCGGCTCAGCAAGACCTGCTGGCGCGCCAGTGCGCCGAGCCGCTGCCGCCGGAAGCGGAGGAAGCGATCGCACAGTTCAACGCCGGCGAGTATTACCGACAGCACGATCTGTTCGAAGCGCTATGGATGGCTGAGCCGGGGCCGGTGCGCGATCTCTACCGGTCGATCTTACAGGTTGGCGTGGCCTATTATCAGGTCGAACGCGGCAACCAGCGCGGCGCGCTCAAAATGCTGCTGCGCAGCTTGCAGTGGCTGGCGCTGCTGCCCGATGTGTGCCAAGGCGTCGATGTGGCAGCGCTGCGCGCCGATGCTGACCGCGTGCGCGCTGAGTTGGAGCGCGTGGGGCCGGAAGGCATGGCGAATTTCGACCGGTCGCTGCTCAAGCCGGTGCAGCGCCGCCCCGCCTAAATCAGCTCGACGACGAAGAAGCTGGTGAAATTGACCCCACCGATCTCCAGCGTGCCGGCGCTGACGCGCCACTGCAAGCGCAGGGTGTGCGTTCCCGCAGCGACGTTGCGCACCTGCGTGAAGGTGAACGGCTGGAACGCATTGGCGGCCGGCGCCTGCATCAAAGTCAGGCCGTAAGTCGCGTTGCCGATGCGCGATCCGTTGAGGTTGATGTCGAGGCAGCAGTCGGCCCCGGCGGATGAATTCTTCCACGACCCGCTGGCGCCAATTAACAGCGGCGCACCGCTCGTCGTGATCGAGCCGACGAAGGCCGCGTTGACATCGACAAAAGTCGTCGATGTGGTGGTGAAGCTGAAACCGTTGAGGATGGTGAGCAGGTTGAGTGGGGTATCCTCGCGCAGCTTGAGGAACTCGAGATTATCGCGCAGATGGGTGTTGAGCATGCCAGCGGTGACGACTTCACCGGTCGTCCATGTGCGCGGCGCTGTCCAGATGGCGGGCATAGATAGCTCCTCTTTGCGATCTTTCTAATATCGTCCGATGAGGTCAGTAGGCGAGCACGGCCTCTTCGAGCGCGGCTGTGCCCAGCGTCCAGAACGGCTGGTCGGCGGGTTCAAGCAGCAGGCGAATGCGGTGGCGGCCGCCGCCCAGCTCGACGGTGTGCTGCTCGGCGATGATGAGGTAGGCGCCGTTATGGCCAGTTTGCGTTTCTGCGATCACGATGCGGTCGAACAGCGTCAAGCCGAGCGCAGCAGGGCGGGCGCGCGCGTCAACGGCGATCGCGCGGACGACGCCGCGCAGGCGGCTGCTAAACGCCAGTTCGAAGCGCGCCATTTGGTCGGCTTCATCGATCGAGCTGAGCAGGCGCGGCTGTAAATCGCGCCCGCGCAGGCCGTGGAATGTGATGCTGCGCTCATCTTGATGGGCGATCGTTAGCGGCTCGCCGCTGATCAACGGCGTGCCGCGCACCTGTGCGCCGGGCAGGAGGAAGGCTGGCGCGCCGCTCGGGTTGCGCCATTCGATGAGGGCGGCGCTGGCGGCGGCCTCGCGCAGCACGGCGGTCACGGCGACCGGCGATCCCGATCCGTCCGCAGCTGTATTGGCGCTGAAAACGAGGCGGCTGATGGCCAGCGCGCCGAGCGGCCGGCCCGATGAGTCGCGAAAGCGGGCGGCCATCGTCGTTGCCCCGGGAGGCAGGCGCTGTGGGCTGGTGAGCGTCCACAGCGGCGAATCTGGCATGCCGACGGCACGCGGGCGAAAATTGACGCGGACGAGGTTGGCCGGCGGCGGATAGGCGTAATCGAGCGCGCTCATGTCATCGTTGAAGACGGCGGCAGTCGGCGCGGGCTTGAGGTGGCGGTGGCGGTTATGAAAGATGGGGGTGCCTTCGCGGTCGATGAAGAAACGGCCGCGTTCGCTGGCGACAGCGTCGCGCAGCGCTTCGCTGGCCGGCACGTCCCAGAGGTCGCCAACGTAAGCGAAAGTCGAAATGCCCGGCTCCAGCGCTGGGGCGACGGCTGGTCCAGCCAGCACAGCCGATCCGACGGTGCTGAACCCGGCTACCCCGAGCACCCAGCGTCCGGCGAGGGCGCGGCGGCGCAGCGGCAGCGCATTAAACAGGGCGGCGATGACTGTATCGGCGCGCGCGTTCGTGAGCGGCGGCAGGCGGGCGATCGCCTGCTCGAGGGCGGCATCGATAGTGGCGGCGTGGATCACCGCGCGGCGCGGGCCGTCGGCGCCTGGGATTGGCTCGATCTGGGTGATGAACCCGGTGAAGTGGACGCGCATCTGCTGGCCGTGGCGGCTGCTAATGCGCAGCGGCCGGCCGGGCGCCAGCGGCTGCGAGCTGGCTTCTGGGCTGTAGATGCGCGTCCGGCTGCGCACGGTGATTGTGGCCCGCCCGGGCGGGGCGACGCTCTCGCCGGGCGCTGCCATGCCCAGCTGCCACTCCAGCTTCAGCACATCTGCGCTGATGTCATCCTCTGGCCCGAAGACGCCGTCGTCGTCCCAGTCGATGGCAATGGCGTAGGCGATCGTGCTCATGCCGAGCCGTCCATATCAATCAGCCATGCGTGGCGCAGCGCGCAGCCGTGGTAGTTGGCCCCGCCGTAGGCGAAAACGCCAACCTCGACGCCGACGCGCGCCGGTTCGGCCAGCGCCCCGCCAAGCGTGACATCGGCCGCCAGTGCGGCGAAGTAGGCATCCACTAGCGTGACCAGCGCAGGCAGATGATCGCGCAGGCCGAGGCCTTCGTCGGCGCGGGCGGCCAGCAGCAAATGCGTGATGGCGTAACTGACGGTGCGCGGCCCATCGGCGAAGGCGATCGCCTCGAACGCGCGCCCGCGCTCGGCGAACAACCGGCGCGGCGTGCCCCCAGCATAAGCCGTGTCATCGCCGGGCAAGACGAGCAGCGCGGGCAGGCCGGCACGGTCGAGGTAGGCGGGCAGCGCGTCTAAATCGTGATTATGGCGAATGCCGGGCACCGTCAGCCCGGCGAGGGCGCTGAGCGCGGCGCGCAAGCTTGGCATGGAGCAACTCCTTTTTGTGAAATTTGTCAAGATCGGTTGACTAATCTTGAAAAACTAATATCATTAACCTTGAAGGTTAACGATGTTAGTTTTGAGATGAGGCTTATCATGGCTCAAACAGCTACTGCTCAGCGAGAGATGCGCAGCTTGCCGCGGCTGCTGCTGCGTATAGAGGGGGGAATCCTTTTTGTTGGCGCTATTGCGCTGTATGCTAGCTTTGGCGGCGCACCCCTGCCATTCATTGTTCTGCTGCTAGTCCCAGATCTGTCAGCGATCGGCTATCTCGTAGGGCCAGCGATGGGAGCGCGTTTGTACAATGCAGGTCACACGATGATCGGCCCCGCCGCTCTGCTTGCGTTCGGTTTGTTCAGCCGGCAGAGCGCCGCCATCCAGCTGGCCTGCATTTGGGGCGCGCACATCGGCCTCGATCGACTGTTGGGCTATGGATTAAAATATCCCTCTCGTTTCAAGGAGACGCACCTCAGCCGCGTTTAGAGAACGTTTAGAGAAGCAGAAATGCCTTATCCGGCACAAATTACTGCTGAAGACGTGATCGCTGTGGCGCGAAAGCTGATCGAGCAAGCGGGGCTTGATCAGCTTTCGTTGGCGCGGCTGGCGACAGCACTGGGTGTGAAGGCCCCCTCGCTGTACCGGCTGTTTCCCAGCAAGTCAGCGCTGCTGCGCGCCATCAACGAGACCACCCTGCAAGATTTGGCTGCCACCATGAACGAGGGCATCGCGCAAGCTGGCGACAACCCTGAGGCGAAAATCATGGGCATGGCTGCTGCCTATCGTGCTTTCGCCCTGCGTTTTCCTGTAGCTTATGGATTGCTGTTTACGATCACAGTCGCCGATGTGCGCGGCGACCCTCAAATGGCGGAGGCCGTGGCGCTCCCGCTGCAATCGGTCATGGCGCAGATCGCCGGCCCAGAACAGGCGCTCACTGCTCTGCGCGGTGTGTGGGCGCTGGCGCATGGATTTATCATGTTGGAGCTGAATGGTCAGTTCCAGCGCGGGGGCGACTTGGAGGCAGCCTATCTTCGCGCGGTCCAGGTCTATGCCGCTGGTTGGCGCGAACATGGGCTAGGCCGTTAGACGGCGCAGCGAGGCGAGCGCGGCGCGCAGCTCGGCCGGCAGCGGCCCGCTCTGGCGCAGCAGCCATGCCGCCCAGCGCAGCACCAGATCGCGCGCCTCGGCGGGCGGCTGGTAAACGTCGATCGGCGTGCCGCGCCCGTGGGCATTTGGTTGGGTGCCGGCCTGCCCCCGCCTGACGTGAAGGATGTTCGCCGCCGCGTCAACGCGCACCACGCGCAAATATTCCTCGTTGATGCGCAGCAGCGCGCCTTCCTGAAAGCGTGGCGCCTCGAAGGCAGCATCGCTACCGTCGGCGTCGATCACGTGAATGGTTTTGGCGGTCATCGTCAGCGGGTTATCTTGGACTTCGTCGTTGCTGCTGCGCCATGCCGCGGTCGGATCATCGTGCCAGCCCCACAAACCAGTGACGATGGCGCCGCCCACAGCGAAGGCCCGTCCCTCGCGCAGGCGCAGGGTGTGGGCGGGGCCGCACGAAGGCAGCAGCTCAACCAGCTCGAGCGCGATCGGACCGGCGGAGTCCGCCAGCGCGTGCAGCGCCAGCAGGTCGTCATCGAGCGGAAGTTCGTCCGGCCGAAGCAGGCGGTTGGTGGCGTGAATGCGGGCTGCAGAGCGCGGTGTGAAGCGGCGGCCGCACTCGCGTTCCACAGCGGCGGTGGCGGCGCGCAGCGCAGCGCGCAAGCGGACGTCGTCAGCGGTATCACTAGGGGTAAGGCCGAGAAAACGGCGTAGATCCTCTACTGTAGCGATGGTGTTCATCGTTGCTCCATATTGCCTTAAGGCGCCCGCTCGACCGGACGCCGCCAGCTTGTGCTATACTGAAATTGTATTCGACCCGCATCATGGCCGCAGGAAACTAGCACGTGCCCGACCCGATCCGTAGCGCTCGCCGTCGCACTGTTCGCCTGTTCATCATCGTTCATCTGCTGCTGACGCTGGTCGTCAATCTGGTCATCTTTGCGGGCGATACATTCCGGCCGCTCAACTCGGCGACTGGCGGGTTGGTGACCGGATCGCTGGTCGTCAATCTGGGGTTCATCGCCGTGCTGGTCGGCGCGATCATCCTGCGCGCGGGCGGCCTGCGGCCTTACGATGTCGGCCTGATCGGGCATAACATCGCGCCCGGCGCAGCGCTAACACTGGCGTTCTGGCTGGTCGCGCAGAGCGTCCACTTGATCGCAGGGCTGCTGCACCACGGGACGATCGCGCTGCACCCGCACTGGGCGCTGCCGGGAACGGCCTTCGTGCTGGGGCTGCTGCTGTCGCAGGTCTTCGGCAATGCGCTGTTCGAGGAGATCGCCTACCGGGGCTTCCTGTTCCCGCAGTTCTACCTGCGCTTCCTCAGCCTGCGGGCGCATCCTTGGGGGCGCCTCCTGCTGGCATTGGTCGTTTCGCAGATGTTGTTTGCCCTCTCGCACATCCCTAACCGCATCTACCTCGGGATGACAGCGGACGAGATCGCCCTCGATCTGGTGATGCTGTTCGGCTGGGGGCTGCTGTACGCATTGCTTTACCTGCGGACGGACAACCTGTTTCTGGTCGTCGGGGTGCATGCGCTCGGCAATGCGCCGACGACGCTGTTCGCCACAGCTCCCCTGCTCGATGGCGCTGGCAGCTCATTCCTCGTCTATGCGCTGGCGGTCGGCACGATCTTCGTGTGGCCGCTGCTGCGCGCGCGGCGCGCCGGGCTGGCCGAAGCGCTGTAGAGACCAGCGCGCTTTTCACAAGGCTTCGTTTTTTACAGGCGACCGTAAAATACAGGTACAGCCGGCTGAACTTTGGCAGTACGAACATGGCGAGAAAGAAATCTTCTGCTGCGACCTTTGAGAGCGAGTTTGAGGAATTTTTGAACGGCGCCGATCGGGCTGATGATGGCACAGTCCGCCGCGTGGCCCAAAAGCGAGGAGATGGGCTGCGCCGCCTTGGCTTGTGGCTTGGCGGCTGTTTGAGCACCATTTTGATTGGGGCTGCCGCCGCTGTCGTGTTTGCGACGCTCGGTTTCGCCGTCGTCATTGGCGGGCGCGCAGCCGGTTTGCTGGGAGGCGGCGGCGCTTCGACCGAGCGGCCTGCGGCTGCGCCAGAGGTTAGCCCGGCCGCGGCCAGCTCGCTCACCTGTCCTGAAGCGATCGGTTGGTGGATGGCCGTCATGCCGCGCTACGACTCGGCGGGGGGCGCGGTCGGGGTGATCGAG
This sequence comes from Aggregatilineales bacterium, assembly GCA_046719065.1. GTDB lineage: Bacteria > Chloroflexota > Anaerolineae > Aggregatilineales > Phototrophicaceae > Flexifilum. The sequence continues at coordinate 117,004 of JBDNDP010000004.1, forward strand.
CTGCTGCCGGTCGATGCCAGTTTGCTCGAAGGGCTGCGCGCCGATCGCGGCGCGGCTGAACGTGTGCCCGCGGCCGACTGCCTCGCCAGCGCGCGGGCGAGCCTGCTGCGCGCCTTTGATGAGGTGATCGGCGTAGCTGAAGCGCGTTTAGCTGGCGACCTCGCGACGGCGGCCGCGCGCGCGCAGACGGCGCGCTTCACGCTGTCCAGCCTCAAAGTGACGCTGTGGGATCTGGGCGTGGCGACCGAGCCGGCCTCGCCGCCATTGATGGGGCTGCCGCGCGGCGGCGGCGCAGACTGCGACGTGGCGCCGTGGTTTGCGGCATTCCAGCCGATCTTCACCGGTTTCACCGCGCGCGCGGCGGCGCTCGACCTGAACGTCGAGCTGCCGGAGGCCGTGCGGCGCGCCGCCGACGATTTTCGCGGCCTTCGCGACAGTATCACCGCGCTCGAGGTGCCCGGCTGCGCCCGCTATGCGCGCGCCGCCGCGCTGACGGTCGTCGATCGTCATGCCGATGCGCTGGTGGCCGCCGCAAACGGCGATCTGGAAGCAGCGGCGGCAGCAGCGCGCGATGCGCACAAGGCGCGGGTGGCCCTCAATACATGGTTGATCTGGCTGGGTGCCGGCAGCGTGTGAGCCGGCGCCGCCTTGATCAGATCGCCAGATTGTACAGAATGCTGGCCACCTCGTTATCGAAGCGCGCCAGCGCCAGCCGCACCGTCGCTGTGAGTTGGTAGCTGTCGTAGTAAGGCAGGTAATCGACGCTCACATTGATGCGCCGGCGGTAGCCGACGACCCAGCCGGGCCGGTGCACACACAGCGCTGTGCCGCGGTCGTTGGGGCCGCTACCCACCTTGCCATCGGCTTCAGTGAGCGGCATCTCGGCGCTAACGAGCACCGGCGCGCCGTCAACCAGCCCGATCTGCCCGGTGATGGCCGTCGCATGCGGGCCGGCTTTGTCCATCGTCAGGAACTCGCTCATGCCAAGCAGTTTGGCGTAGGTGCCGGGGTCGACGATCCAGACGAGGTCGCCCGGGCGGGCGGCATAGCGCGCATCGAGCTTAAAGCGCGTCGCGCGCAGCAGCGCTAGCGTTGGCGCGGCGTTCGCCCCATCGACGCGGTTGCTCGTGTTAGTCACGAGCGGCAGCTTGCGCAGCCCATCGAACGCCAGATAGCGGTCGGTCGGCGTAGGGGCGGCGTGGTCGCGGTTGATGTTGCCAGTGGCCGCCGTCGTCGTGTCGCCGTTAAGCAGTACATGGTCGATGCTGTCGGCGATAGCGCGCACCGCCTGCTGGCGGTACAGGTTGAGCACCGGCACGATCGCATCCTCGACCAGTTCGGCGCTGAAACCGACGCGCAGCGCCAGCTTCTTGGCGGCGAGCTGCGCTTTGCCCGAACCGATGCGGCTATCTGGGATTGGGTTGCCGCTGCCGAGCGTGAGCTGCGCTTCATCGGTCGTCTCTGGCACGAAGTGCACCGACGGGTCGGCCCCTTCTAGCGGAACCTCGAACGGATTGCTTGGCATCTCGATGGCGGTGAACAGCGGCAGGATGACGTTCTCCAGCCGCGCTTTCTGCCAAATCTGCGCGCTCCACAGCTCCGGCACCCATTCGTCGCCAAAACCGCTGGCAGTGCTGTGGCTCAGTTCATCGGCTTTGATGGCGCTAAGGCCGGCGCGCGCGATCTTGTGGGCCAGCGCGTTGGCATAAGCTTCGCTGACGCCTTGAAAGCTCTTGTTGGCGCAGCGCAGCAGCATGTACCCGTGCAGCAGGTCGAGCGCCTCCAGCGCGTCGTAAGGGCTGACGAGGCTAATGGCCGCCGCTTTGCGCGTGCCAGCTTCCTCGATCGGAGACGGCAATCGCTTGCGCGGACGGCGTAAAGGCTCGGCGGCGGGCACTGGGCCATCTTCGCGCATGGCTCCTGCGCGCCGCTCGAACGAGATTGGATCGGTCGGCATGGAGGGTCCTCCAAAATTCAGTTCAGAAACGGGCAAAAATGGGGGCAGGCGCAGCGGCGCGGCGTCGAGACCAAGCGCATCGAAGGCGCTTTTGATGGTCTGCACATCGGTGCAGCGCGGTTCGGCGGGCGCAGGGGTCAGGCTGCCTTCGACGACCGGCCAGCGGCGGATGTGGCCATCGCCGGCGATCTCGACCAGATGCGGCAGGCTGCCCGAAGACCACCCGAGCACACCGCGCTTGATCAAACGGAGGATCGCTTCGATATAGCGCGCGCGCAGGTCAAGTTGGGCTTCGGCCCACACGCCGAGCGCATCGGGGCGCAGCGCGTCGATCGCGCCGATCACCGCGGCCTTTAAGTCAGGATCGAGGCCGTGATGGTAGAGCACGGGCCGGCGGTCAAACCAGTTGAGGCCGAGCTCACTCTCCGGCGTGAAATACTCGCCATGCAGATCGCGCTGGTTTGGGCTGCCCCACACGATCAGGTAACCCCCGATGCGGCCGTTTGCACGGTCGAGCAGTTTGAGATGGGCAGTGGGTTTCGGCATCGGTCAGCAGGCTCCAACAGAACGAAATGGAGGGCTTTGGGCTGTCTCGGCGCGTCCACACGCGGCAGTCGAGTGGTGCAGACGGGGGCAGCCATGCGGGCGCATGAGGGCAGTGCGCCGTTGTTTACGTGCCTCGTTCGTGCGCGGGTTTCGCGTTTACTGGTTCAAACTTAGCATATTTGTTCTATTGATAGTGGGAAATTGTGCCGAAAACTATGGCTCATCTCACGGGGATGAGAACGCGGCGGCGGCCGATATTTGGCCGGCCGCCGCTGTGAGAGGGTCACCCGCAGGCTCTGATCAGCCCATCAACAGCGACTGGGCGCCGTCGATCCAGATCTCAGTCCCCGTAATGTGTTTAGACGCATCGGAGGCGAGGAACAGCACCAGCTCGCCAACATCTTCGGCCTTGCCCGGCTTGCCGCCCGTCAGCGGCACTTTGCCCTCTGGATACTCGACCGGCGGTTCCACCGCTTCGAGATTGCGCTTTTCGGTGTTTTCATCGATGCTGCTTTCGATAGCGCCGGGGCAAATGACGTTCACCCGCACGCGGTTGGGCGCGAGTTCTAGCGCCAGCATTTTCGCCAGCGCCACCTGCCCGGCCTTCGAGCACGAGTAGGCGGTCGCGCCGGTATTGCTGAACACGCGCGTGCCGTTGATCGACGAGGTGATGATCACTGAGCCGCCCTGTTTCTTCAGATGGGGCACAGCCGCTTTGATCGTGTAAAACGTTCCGCTTAAATTGATGTCGATCGTCTGCTGCCAATCATCGGCGGTGAGCTGTTCGATCGGCGCCCACACGCCGTTGATGCCGGCGTTGGCGAAAACAATATCGAGCCGACCCCAGTGTTCGATGATGCGGCTGACGGACTCTAGCATCGATTCCATGTCGGAAATATCGGCGACCAAACTGAGCGCCTCGCTGCCTGCCCGCTCAATCGCGCCGGCGACGCGATCGAGTTCATCACGATCGCGGCCCAGCAGGGCGAGGCGCGCCCCTGCGCGCGCTAAGGCCAGCGCGCTCGCCTCGCCGAGGCCAGAACCGCCGCCCGTCACCAGTGCGACTTTTTCTTTCAAAGACATCAAAAGCTCCCTCATATCGTAATGCGAATGGTTATATTATAGATTGCATTACGATTTGAGGCAATCCGTGGGCGCGATTCTCTCGAAACGCTCACATCGACATGGGTTCGTCAAGGCGCATCCACGTGCGGCCGATGCGGAACAGCGTGCCCGGCCGCAGGCTGGCACGGCCGCGCAGCGACTGCTTCTCGCGCTCGATGAAAGTGCCGTTGCGGCTGTTCATATCCTCCAGCCAGAACGAGAGGATGAATGGCTCCGCCACCGAGTCGCTGGCGGTGATCGCGGTCGAAACGCAGCCGAGGCGAGCGTGCAGCCGCGAGACCTGATTGTCGAACGGCAGATGCACATCGCAGTCTTCACGGCGGCCGAAGCTGATGATCAGCTCGCCGCCGATCTCCGGCTGTTCAAAATGGAGGGTTTTGCCATCCAGCGGGCCGCTCATGAAGGTGATGGAAATTTCTCTATTCATCGCGCGTCATCTTGCTTCACAAATTGTCGCGGTCGCGCAGCTGGTCTTGCGCCTGCTTGAGCTTGCGCCGAGTCGGTTCGTGCCCGGGGTCGAGCTGGAGCGCCTGCTGGAAAATTTCGACGGCGCGCTCGGCATCGCCCAACAGCAGCCACGCATCGCCGTAATTGAGCCAGAACCAGATGTCGGTTGGGTTTTTGACGACGGCATTCTCGAAACACGTCACCGCTTGATCGGGCTGGCCTAGTGCCATGTGAGACAAGCCCTGCCCATTCCACGCCCAAGCGTAGTTAGGGTCTAGCTCAACGGCGCGCTGGTAGCTTTCGATCGCGGCCGCATGGTCGCCAGACCGGCGCAGCACTTGCCCACGGCGCGCCCATGCCGCTGCGTTCTTCGGCATCGCTTTGAGCGCTTGGTCGACGAGTTCGAGCGCTTCCGGCGCGCGGTTCATCTGCAGCAGGAGGTCGATTTGATTGATGTAATACCATACAGTGCCCCCATCTTCCATGCGGGCGCGCTCGTAGCTGGCGAGGGCCTCTTCGCGCCGCCCCAGCGCCTCTAACACCAGACCGCGACCATTCCACGCCCATGCATAACGCGGGGCGATCGTCAGCGCACGATCATAGGCGGCCAGCGCTTCGGTATTCCGGTCAAGCCGGCGGAAGGCCTGTCCAAGTTTGGCCCAACTCTCGGCGTGATTGGGAAATAGGCTGACAGTGTGTTGGAGCAGCTCGGCCGCCTCGTGATAGCGCCCCATCGAGACGAGCGCATCGCCTTGATAATAGAGCGACCAAACATCCGTTCGGTCAATAGCGCTGGCGCGGCGGAAGCTTTGCAGCGCCTCTTCATACTCGCGCAGCGAGAGCAACACAAGGCCGCGCCCGTTCCATGCCCAGCCATAACCCGGTTCGAGTTCGACAGCGCGGGTATAAGCGCGCAGCGCGTCGTCGCCTCGTCCGATTCGGCGCAGTACCTGACCGTATTTCGCCCAGATGTGGGCGCTGCGAGCATCGTGCTGAAGCGCGCGCTCCAGCATCTCCGCCGCTAGCTCGTTCTCGCCAAGGCCGATGAGCGTATCGGCCTGTTGGTAGATGTAAAACGGATCGTCGGGCGCGCAGGCGCAGGCGCGGCGAAAGGCATCCAGCGCTTCGCTGCTGCGCCCCATCAGGTTCAGCGTGATCCCGATCTCGCTCCACGCCCACGCATAGTCAGGGTCGAACTGAATGGCTTCGCTGTAGGCGTTGAGGGCGTCTTCGAAGCGCCCCAGCCGGCGTAGGACGGTTCCCAGCCGCGCCCAACTGCGCGAATGTTTCGGGTCAACCTGAACGGCGCGCTCAAGCACCGACAGCGCTTCCTCATAGCGGCCGAGCTGGGTGAGCGCGTTGCCTTGATTGAACCAATGCCAAACATCGCCGGGCGCGATGGCTGCGCCCTGCTGGTAAGCCTCAAGCGCTTCCTCATAACGCCCCAGCCGCTCAAGGACGATGCCCTTGCCGTTATAGGCCCATGCATACTCCGGTTTGAGCGCGATGGCGCGGTCATAGGCGGCCAGCGCATCATCGAACCGCTGCATGTAGCGCATCACCTGTCCCAGTTTAGCCCAACTGTAGGCGTGCGTGGGGTCAACGCGCACGGCCGTCTGCGCTGGCGCCACAGCTTCTTCAAATTGGCCGAGATCGACCAGCGTCTCGACGACGTTGTACCAGTGCCACACCTCATCGCCCATGTAGCGCGCCGCTCGTTTAAAGCTGAGCAGCGCATCTTTGTAACGGCCGAGGGCGCGCAGCACCAATCCATAACCATTGTGCGCCCAAGCGTAAGTCGGGTCGAGATCGATGGCGCGCTGGTAAGCGACCAGCGCCGCTTCGTGCTGGCCCAGCGACCGCAAAATCTGGCCCTTCTTGCCCCAACTGTTCGGGTGGCCGTCATCGACTTGCAGCGCGCGTTCAACCTTGCTCAGCGCTTCAGCGTGGTAGCCAAGTTTGAACAGCGCATCGGCCTGATTGTACCAGTTCCAGACGTCGTTCGGGTCCAGCTCCGTCGCACGGCGGTAGCAAGCGAGCGCTTCTTCCTGCCGGCCAATACGTTCGAGGACGATGCCTTTTCCCTTCCATCCCCATGCATAACTGGGCTGTAAAGACAGCGCTTGTTCGTAACAGGCGAGCGCTTCCTCATAGCGTTCGAGCAGGCGCAGCGCGCGGCCTTTGCGCGCCCACACCCACGCGTAATCGGGCTGCAAAGCGAGCGCGCGGTCATAGGCGATGAGCGCTTCGTCCAGCTTGCCCAGCTCGGTCAGCGAGTAACCCTTGTCCATCAGTTCGCGCGCTTCCAACGCCGGCCCGGTGATCTCCAGCACCGCCGGGCTGCCGGTCATCTGCTCATAGGTGCTGGCCAGCACTTCGACCAGTGCTCCCCATGAACCCGGCCGGTCATCTGGGTTTTTCTCAAGACAGCCTAAGACCAGTTCGACCAACTGCGCCGGCAGCGTCGCCGCGATTTCCGGCTCAAAAGCTGGGCGCTGGTTGAGATGGGCATACAACCACGCCTCGAACTTGCGGACGTTGAAGACGTGGCGGCCTACCAGCATTTCGTAAAGCAGGCAGCCGAACGCGTAGATATCGGAGCGCAGATCGACGTTGAGCGACCGGCACTGTTCAGGAGACATATACGGCGCCGTGCCGATGATGGCGCCGACGCGCGTCAACCGCTCGCTGGGGTGCTGAAGCGCTGCCTCTTTTTCGAGATCGACCAGCGACATCTCCTCGATATCGAGCGAGCGCACGAGACCAAAGTCGGTCACTTTGGCGATGCCATCGTGAGAGACGAGGATATTTGCGGGCTTTAGATCGCGGTGTACCAGACCGGGCACGCGCTGCGTGGCGTGCTGCATCCCCAGCGCGATGTGCAGGGCAAACTCGACCGCGAGGGCTGGGGTTAAGCGGCGGTGCTCGATCCAACTGCGCAAGTCTGGTTCGAGTCCTTCTGGCCCGCTGATATGTTCGAGAATGATGTGCGGCCGCGCGCCGATGTTCTGCACCAGCCGGGCCTGCACGATGTGGCGATGCTTCTCCAAGCGGATCCACGTCAGCGCTTCTTGTTCGAAGCGAGCGACGGCGCGTTCATTTTCTAGAAAGCGGCTCTGAAAGCTCTTGATCGCCACCGGTTCGCGCTGTTGATGGTCATAACACAGGTAGACGACCCCCATGCCCCCGCGCCGCACGTCGACCACTTCGAACCGATCTTGAATGCGCTGGCCGATCTCGAATTCGGCTGCATCGGCCCGATCGCGAGAGCGCGATGGGGCTGCCCGCCGGATCGGCTCGCGCTGCGGCGCGCGGCCGCGTTCGCGTGGGGTGCTCCAACTAGCGGCGCCATCGTCAAGGTTATCCTGTTCGACGACGGTTTCCAGCGCCGCCGATTCGAACGGCGGAGAAGCCGCCCCACTGGCTGAAGCGCGCTGGCGCCCCGGTTCATCCGTGTTGGCAACCGTTTCGATGAGCAGCGCGCTGTCCAAAAAAGGGGCTGGCTGGCGATCATTTCGGTCGCGCGTGGTCGACTCAAGGTTTGAGACGCTGCGCTGGCCAGTATCGATATCGTCTTCGTCTGGCGAAGCCCCCGCTGTTTGTGCGGCGTAGGCGCGCAGCAGCGCCTCGACCAAGTTAGGCTGCGATTCCTGCGCCGATGCGCCGCTGGCCGCATCGGGCTCGCTCTCAAGGTTGGCCAGCACGGCGGGGAACTCTCCGGAAAAAAGCAGGCTGGCATGGCTGCTGCCCGTATCGAGCAGGGTGGTCTCGTCGAGCGGCTGCTTCTCTCGCTGCGCCGTTGATTTAGCAGTCTCTGACGCGCTGCGGCTGCCGGCCTTGGGAGGTGCGCTCGCTCCAGCATGCCCGATCGGATCGGCCTGCGCGTCGGCCAGCGCCCACAGCGCCACCGCGAGGTTGCGCCGTGTGGGGTTTGCCTGCGCTGCCCGAACTGTCCACACAATGAAATCGGCGGCCGCGCGCCGGGCTTGCAGCCGGTCGACGTCATTTGTGGCGGTGCTGGCTGCACGGTGATAGGCGACCAACGCCTTGCCTACATAAAAGACCAGCAGGCGGCCGTCTTCGGTCAATGCGCGGCGCGCGCATAGATCGCCGAGCGCAAACTGATCATCGACTGAGTCGCGGCGCAGCGCCAAGCGCCCTAGCTCACGAATCTCAGGATCGGGATCGGTCGCGAAATAATCGCGCTCATCGGCCGAATGGCGCTGGCGCAGCGCAGCGGCGATCTCTTTGGTTGTGAGCGGCAGAGGACGGCGTCCAGTTTGAGGGATGGGTGGTATCACCATAGGGCGTTCGTTGCCAAAGCGCGAAGCATGTGCGGGTGCGCGGCTCGGCTAGGCAGTTCCTCCACGTGCGGCCGGGTTTTGCGGGGTAAAACACAGGCACGACTGCTCGGCAGTGACGACGATGCAGTCGCCGGGTTTAAACGCATCCTCGACGATGCGCGCGCTCAGAGGGCGGCGCAGCAGCCGCTCGATCGCGCGGCGCAAAGGCCGGGCGCCGTTGACGGGATCATAGCCCTCTTTCAAGATGAGGGCGCGTGCATCGGGCCGCAGGTCAAGCGTGAGCCCTTGCGCTGCCAGCCGCTCATGCAGATCGCGCAGTTGAAGATCGAGAATTGTGCTCAGCGCTTCCTCGCTCAACGGCCGGAACGTAACGATATCATCGAGCCGGTTGAGGAATTCCGGACGGAAGAAGCGGCTCAAATAGGCGGTGAAATCTGGCTGACGTTCCGGCCCGCTGAGGAAGCCAAGCGATTTGCCGGTCTCTTCGGTGCCGATGTTGCTCGTCATGATGAAGACCGCGTGGCGCGCATCGACAGTGCCGCCGTACGCATCGCTCAAGCGTCCTTCATCAAAGACTTGCAGAAAGATATCGAACACTTCTGGCGCTGCTTTCTCCACCTCATCGAGCAAGACGACGGTGTATGGCCGCCGTCGCAGGCCGTCGGTAAGCTGGCCGCCGCGCTGAGCATCTTTATAGCCCGGCGGCGCGCCGATCAAGCGCGCGACCGTGTGCGCGTCATGAAATTCGGACATATCAAGGCGAATCATAGCGTCGTCGCTGCCGAACAGCGTGTGCGCTAGCGCGCGCGCCAGCTCGGTTTTGCCGACGCCAGACGGCCCTAAGAACAGAAACACGCCGATCGGCCGGTTGGGATCGCCCAGCCCAGCGCGGGCCGTCTTGATCGCGGCGGCGACGGCGCTAACAGCCTCATCTTGTCCAACGACGCGCTTCAACAACGCCTGCTCCATATCGACCAGCCGGCGCTTCTCGTCCTGCGTCAGATCGCTGACGGGGATGCCCGTCCAGTCGCTAAGTACGGCGGCAATATTCTCAACCGTGACTTCATTGGCGGTCGTGGGGTCGTCATCTGGCCCAACCGTGCGAATGACCACGCGCGCGCAGGCTTCGTCAAGCAGGTCGATCGCTTTATCCGGCAGGCGGCGATCGGGCAAGTAGCGCACCGACATACGAACGGCAGCTGGCAGCGCTTCGGGCCGAATCGTCACGTTATGATGTGCCTCAAGCCGTTCACGCTGGCTGCTGAGGATCGAGAGGGCATCATCTTCGCTTGGCTCCTCAATATCGAGTGGCCGGAAGCGCCGGGCGAGTGCGGGATCGCTGGCGATGGCGCGGCGGTATTCCTCGTGCGTCGTCGCGCCGATACAGACGATCTCGCCGCGCGCCAGTGCTGGTTTGAGGATGTTGGCTGCATCGAGGTTGCTGTCGATCGTATCGCCAGCGCCGACGATGGTATGCAGCTCATCGATGAACAAGATGACGTTGCCGGCGCTGCGCGCTTCATCAACAATGCCGATCAACCGTTCTTCAAACTGCCCGCGCAAGCTAGTGCCAGCGACCAGCGCGCCGACCTCGATCTGGATGATGCGGCGGCTGAGCAGCGCGGCTGGCGCGGAACCTTTGTGGATGGCATAAGCCAGCCCTTCGACGACCGCCGTTTTGCCGACGCCCGCATCGCCGAGCAGCAGCGGGTTGTTCTTTTTGCTACGCGCCAGCGTTCGCGCCAGCGCGCGTATTTCGCGATCGCGGGCGATCGCCGGCCCAATCTTGCCTTGGGCGGCTTGCGCGATTAGGTCGCGGCCGTATTTATCGAGCAGCGGGGTGGGGGTGCTACTGCTCGCCGGCTGCGGCGCTTCGTGGAACTCGCCGAGCATGGCGCTCGGCAGCGAGTCGTCGGAGACCAAGTCAAGGTCGATTGAGTCAAACAAATGAGAGGAGGCGACCGGTTCTCCGTTTAATTCGGCCTGATAACTCTCTTTGAGCAGGCGCTGCAGCCACAAACGCACGTTGAAGCCCAGCTCAACCAATTTGCGGATCGGCAGGCTTTCGCCCTCGTCCAGCATGGCGTGCAGCAGGTGCGCTTCTTCAACGCTGTCGCCGCCTTCTTTGTCGCAGTTCATCATCGCCAGCGATAAAACCATCTCGCTGCGCGGGGTGAGCGGCAACACCGCATCGAGCGGCCCCTCGCCGGTGCCGATGTCGCGGCGAATTTCGCTGCGCACGATGCGCGGGTTTAGGCCGGCGCGTTTGAGCAGATGCGCCGTTGGGCCGTTTTCGTTGCGCGTCGCCGCCATGAAGAGATGCTCGACGCCGACGTAGTTATGCATCAAGCGGCGCGCTTCTTCGATGGCTGGTTCGAGCAGCTTGGCGCAGCGCGCGCGAATCTCTTTTTCGGAGTAATCGGGCTGAGGTGTCACCGCTTGTTCTCGTTCACCTGCTGTCTGCTGCCCCATCGCAACCACGAGTATAACGCAGGTTGCGGATTCGTGGAGAATGATTTTGTTCTCATTTCATCGCCTCCGTTATTATAATGAAATGGAAACCGCAAGGGTGAAGCCCACTAAAGAAAGTAGCTCATGGCATTTCCCGATCCGCTGATTGGCCGCCAGCTTGGCGATTACCGGATCATCGACCTCCTCGGGCGCGGCGGTATGGCGCGCGTCTATCGAGGTTACGATGAGCAACTCGATCGTTACGCCGCCGTCAAAATCATCGATGCGGGGCTGTTATCGGGTGAATTGGAGGACGACTACCGCGAACGCTTCCAGCGAGAAGCGCGCGCCATCGCCCGCTTGAACCACCCGTGCATCGTCGGCATCTACCAGTTCGGCGAATACGACTCGCTCTATTACATGGCGATGGAGTTCATTGAAGGCCGCGATCTCGGGCAAATCCTGCGCGAGCAGCGCGGCCTCCCGTTCACGCCCGCCCAGATCGTCCGCATCATCCACGATATGGCCAGCGCGCTTGACTACGCGCATAGTCAAGGGGTCATCCACCGCGATGTCAAACCATCGAACATCATGATCACCGCAGACGGACGCGCCGTGCTGACGGATTTCGGCTTGGCGCTAAGCGTGCCCGAAGGTTCGCTGGGCAACACATTCGGCAGCGCGCATTACATCGCACCCGAGCAGGCGATCTCATCGGCCAATGCGGTGCCGCAAAGCGATCTGTATGCGCTTGGCGTGGTGCTGTACCAGATGCTGACAGGGCGCGTGCCGTTCGAGGATGCCTCGGCGATGTCCGTCGCGCTCAAGCATGTGAGCGAGCCGCCGCCGCCGCCACGCCTTTACAACCCCAGCCTGCCGCCGGAGGTCGAAAGCGTGGTGCTGCGCGCGCTGGAGAAAGAGCCGGAGGATCGCTTCCCCAACGGCGAAGCGTTCGCCCGCTCGCTTGAGATGGCTTTCGGCATCAGCCTGCTCAGCGATTCGCTGCTCGTGCCGCCGTCTGCGCGCGCAGGGGCGGAGACCAACGCGGATGGAGCGGGCACGATGATTTTGGCTGCATGGGATGATACCCCGGCAGACTTGCCGGCTTCGAGCGCGCATGAGACCAAGCCATCCGCGCGCGACCGGCCTGTTTTCAATGAACATGTTCCGCAACCAGAGCAGGACGCTCAGGCTCCGGCTGCGCGATCGCGGCAGCGCCGCCGGCTGGCCGTCATGGCGATCGTGCTGATCGCAGCGCTGCCGGTGGTAATTTTATTAATCCGCGGCGAGGGGCGGCTGTTCGCGACCGCTGGCTTGCTCGATACGACGGCTGCGATGCCGATTGAGGTCCCGACCAGCATGCTAGAGATGTCTGACGCGCTTGCCGCAGGGACGCCGGCCGCCGCTGCGCTGTCGCCAACCTCGTCAGCGAGCACACCGACTGTCACCACGGCAATGACGCCGGCCCCAACCTTGAGCGCGACGGCGACCGCAACCGCGACGGCGACTGCAACCGCGACAGCGACCACAACCGCGACGCGGGTCTCTCCCGCTTCGCTTGAGGCGCTGATCGTGGTGGACGAGAACGGCGCGATCGTCACCAGCGCGCCGGGAGTCGTCTCGGCAGAGATTGACGCAGGAAATACCTTGCTCATCTATGACGAGCAGTCGCTCACGTTGATCAACCGTGCTGAACGGTTCATTGATGCCGGCGCGCTATTATTCGTGCAAACGCGCGCCGATGGCGCTTCGCTCACATTCCGCTCTGAACAGTGGAGTGGCGGAACTCGCTCGATTTACGCGCTGCCGCCCGGAGACTGTTTTCAGGTGTGGCGGCTCGATCTGCCGGAGCTGCCAGTGCCCGCGGGCTGCATGGTGCGCCACGCATGGCGGGCGGTCGCTTTTACGCGCTGGTTCTGGATCGGCGATCCTGCCGCCTCATTCGAGGTGCGACGCGGCGACAGCGTGCTGGCGATCTGTTCAATTGGGGCCGGGCGCTGCGCGTTCGATTTGCCCGAACGCGACTAGCGGCCGGTCTGGAAAAATTGCCCTGATTGATGTATGGTTTGACAGGCAGTCATCGATCCGCGCAAAGCACAGCAGGGGCGCAGCGTAGTGGGCAACTTGATCGTCACCGGCTCCAACGGCCTAATCGGGTCGGAAGTCGTCGTGCATTTCGATGCGCTTGGCTGGCGGGTGATTGGGGTCGATAACAACATGCGGCGCGAGTTCTTCGGCGAAAAAGGGGATACGCGCTGGAACCAGCGCCGCCTCGAAAACACATGCCGCAATTTTCGACATTATGAGCTGGATATCCGCGATCGCGCGGGGGTGCTGGCGCTGGTCGAGCAAGCGCAGCCAGACTTGATCGTCCACGCTGCTGCCCAGCCCAGCCACGATCTGGCCGCGACACGCCCGTTCGATGATTTCGATGTTAACGCTGTCGGCACGCTCAACCTGCTCGAGGCGGCGCGCCGCTACACGCCCGAAGCCGTCTTCGTCCACCTCTCGACCAACAAAGTCTATGGCGATCGGCCGAACCGTATCCCGCTTGTGGAGCTGGAGACGCGCTGGGACTATGCCGACCCGGCTTACGCCAATGGCATCGATGAGACGATGAGCATTGATGATTCGCTGCACTCGTTGTTCGGCGTCAGCAAAGCGGCGGCCGATCTGATGGTGCAAGAGTACGGCCGCTACTTCGGCATGAAGACGTGCTGCCTGCGCGGCGGCTGCTTGACGGGGCCGAATCATGCCGGCGTCGAACTGCATGGCTTTCTCAGTCATTTGGTGCGCTGCAACGTCGAAGGACGTGAGTACACGATCTTCGGCTATCGGGGCAAGCAGGTGCGCGATAACATCCATGCCTATGACGTGGCGCGCGCCATCGAGCTGTTTTATGAGACGCCCAGCGCTGGCGCGGTCTTCAATCTGGGCGGCGGGCGCGCCAACAGCGTCTCGATCCTCGAGGCCTTCGAGCATGCTGAGCGGCGCACCGGTAAGCCGATGCGCTATCGCTATCTCGACCAGCCGCGCGTGGGCGATCACATTTGCTACATCTCCGACCTGTCGCATCTCAAAGCCAGCCTGCCCGGTTGGGAGATCACCCGCTCGCTCGATGCCATCTTCGACGAGATCGTCGAAAGCTGGCAGCAGCGCCTGCGTGAACCCGCGTGAGCGCCACGCCGTTGAACGTCAACCCGATCCTGCCGTCGCGCAACGGGACGATGAAACTGTCGATTATCATCCCGGCTCGCAATGAAGCGGGCGTCATCCGCAGCACCGTGATCGCGCTGCGCGACCATCTCGACAGCGCTGACCTGCGCAATTTCGAGATCCTCGTCGTCGATGATGGCAGCAGCGACGATACCTGCGCGATCGTCATGGCCGAGCACGAGGTTGACCCGCGCATCCGCGCTGTCCGCAATGTGGGGCGGCATGGTTATGGCCGCGCGGTTGCCTGCGGGCTGAATCATTTTGACGGCGATGCGGTCGTCATCTACATGGCCGATGCTTCCGACTCGCCGGAAGATGTCGTGCGCTACTATCACATCTTGCGCAGCGAAGCCGACTGCGCGTTCGGCTCGCGCTTCATGCGCGGCTCTCGAGTGATCAATTATCCTCGGTTCAAATTGATCATCAACCGCATCGCGAACTTCGTCATCCGGCTGATGTTTAACATTCGCTACAACGACACCACCAACGCCTTCAAAGGCTACCGCGCCAGCGTGATCGAGGGCTGCCGGCCGTTCGTCTCGCCGCACTTTAACCTGACGATCGAGCTTCCGCTCAAAGCGATCGTGCGCGGCTATTCGTACAAAGTGATCCCGATCACGTGGCGCAACCGCGAGGTGGGCGTCTCGGCGCTCAAGCTCAAAGAGCAGGGCAGCCGCTATCTCTATACATTGCTGACCGTCTGGTTCGAGTACCTGCTCGTCAAGCACGACACACGCCGCACCGATGATGGCGTTTTCCACCCATGGCCCGCTGAGACCACCGTCGACTCTGGAGGCTCAACGACCGCCGAAGGAGAGTCGCAGTGAGCGGACGCCGCATTCTTGTCACCGGCGGAGCGGGCTTCATCGGCAGCCACATCGTTGAGCGGTTGATCGCGCGCGGCGATTCGGTCGTCGTCATCGATAACGAAAGCACGGGCCGTCGCGAGCAGGTGCATCCCCGCGCCGAGTTCATCCATGCCGATGTGACCGACAGCGCCGCGATCGCGCCGGCGTTCGCCGGCCTCGATGCAGTGCTGCATATCGCTGGGCAGGCCTCGATCCGGCTGTCATATCAAGACCCCGCCGCCGACCTCAACGTGAACACGCTGGGCACGATCAACGTGCTAAACGCCTGCCTGCGGGAGCGCATCCCGCGGCTGATCTTCGCCAGCTCGATGACGATCTACGGCGATGCGGCTGTCGTCCCGACGCCGGAGGAGACGCCGCCGGCTCCTGCTTCATACTATGCGATCACCAAATATGCCGCCGAGCGCTATGTCTTGCTGACCGCGCGGCGGCCTGACCTCGCCACGCCGCTGCATGTGACGGCCTTGCGCATGTTCAATGTTTATGGCGAACGGCAAAGCCTGACCAACGCGTATCAAGGCGTGCTGGCAATCTTCATCGGCAATGTGCTGCGCGGCGAGCCGATCACTATTCATGGCGACGGCGAGCAATCGCGCGATTTCGTCCATATCGACGATGTGGCGCGCGCGTGGGTGGATGCGATCGACGCGGAGCCGACCTATGGTCAAGTGATCAATCTGGGAACCGGCCGGCCAACCAGCGTCAACGCCTTGTGCGATCTGGTGCTGGCGCGTTTTGGCCATAATCGCGCCAGCTATCCGGTGCGCCGCGCGCCCGCGCAGCCGGGCGATCTGCGCGTCTCGGCGGCTGCCATCGCGCGCGCTCAGGTGCTGCTCGGCTGGTCGCCGCGCGTTGACTTCGCCGAGGGGATGGCGCGCACGATCGACTGGGCGCGCAGCCAGATCGCAACGTAAGGGCAGCGCGCAGCGTTTTTGCGTTACAATCTCTAACATGCGCCGTTCTTTTCACAACTGCATCGATCATCGCCATGCGCCAATGCCTGCTTTACGCCTGCTTCGTCCTCACCTTGCTGCTGCCCGCCGCCGCTGCGCAGTCCGATCCGGACTACATCCGCGCCGACCGGCTCGGCATCACCTTCATCAGCTCAATTGATGTGCCCCATGATGAGATGCGCTACCAGCAGGCCTTGGAGCTGGGCGCGGGCTGGAACCGCTGGCCGCTTTACTGGGATCGCGTCGAAACGCAGCGCGGCCGCTTTGAGTGGGAAGCTTACGACGACTTGCTGATCGCTGATATCGGCTATGGCCTGCGCCATGATGTCGTGCTGCTGGGCATCCCGCGTTTTCATCGCAACGGCAGCTCGATCGGCGGCCTGTTCGAGCCCGTCTTCGCCGATGGCAGCGACCGGTTGGCGGCCGGGGGCGCCATCAACCCGCAGAATCCGTGGGCGCGCTTCGTCGCCGCCGCTGTCGAGCGTTACCGGCCCGGCGGGACGCTGGCGCGCGCGCAGGGCTGGGAGGACGGCCTCGGCGTGCGTGTGTGGGAAATCTGGAACGAGCCGGATTTCCGCCAGTTCTGGGATGGCGGTGTCGCCGATTACGCGCGCCTGCTCAAAGTGGCTTATCTCGCTATTAAATCGATCGACCCAGAGGCGACGGTCATGGTCGGCGGGCTGCTCTATAACGACGACGACCGCAACTGGCTGGCCGATATGCTGCGCATCTATTACAACGAGTTTCCTCAACCCCACGAATACAACTGGTACTTCGATGCGGTCGCTGTGCACAGCTACGGCGACTCGTGGCGCAGCGGCTGGCTGGTGCTCTACGTTCGGCAGACGCTAGTCGAATATGGGCTGGAGCGACCGATCTGGCTCAACGAAAGCGGGGTCGCTGTGTGGAATGATTATCCCGGCCCAACGTGGGCGGAGGCTGGCGACGAGACGCGCAGCACGCGCGCCAGCGCTGCGCAGCAGGCAGCCTTCTTGATCCAAAGCTCCGCTTATGCATGGGCGGAAGGCGCGAGCGTCGTCTTCTTCCACCAGCTCTATGATGACTGCGGCGATCAGCCGCCCGGCAGCGATTTTCCGCCGCATAACGGCAGCCTATGCCGCGGCGGCCGCCCATGCTACGGCGATGCTTTTGGCATCTTCCGCAACACGCGCGACAGCGTCTGCTATTCGCGCCACCCGCGCCCGGGCAGCGCGCGTCCGGCCGCGGCCGCCTACCGCCTGCTGGCTGATGTCTTCGGGACGGAGCCGTTCAGCCGCCGCGGCATTATCGAGGATGGGCGCGTTGATGGCGCGATCCTCGTCACCTTCTATCGCCCGCGCACGCGCGAGCGCGTCATCGTCATCTGGAATACTCGCACGCGTGAGCTAACGATCGAGCTGCCAGCCGCCGCCGATTCGGCGACGCTGGTCACGTTGGCGGGCGAAGCGACGATCGCGCCTGCCGACGGCTTCTATCGCTTGGCGCTGCCTGCGGCCGAGGCGCCGCGCCAGCGCTTTCTTGAAGAGCGCATTCCAGTCGATATCGGCGGGATGCCGGTGATCATCATCGAGGCGTTGGGCGACGAGGATGCGGCGCTGCTGGCCTTCCGCACCTACGAGACTACCGAGGCTCCGATCGCCGCCAGCACACCGGTGCCTTCGCCGTCCGGGCTGAGCGAGACTGAAGTGGCAGCGCTGATCGCGCGCTCGCCAACCGGCGCGGCGTTCGTCAGCCTGAACAATGCCCGCCTGCGCGATGCACCCAATACCGAAACCAGCAGCATCGTGGGAACACTGCCGTTCAACAATGCGGCCACGATCACTGGCCGCACGCGCGACAACGGCTGGCTTCAGGTCGATAACGGCGGGGCGCGCGTGTGGGTGGCCGCTTTCCTCGGCCGCGTTTACGGCGACTTGAGCGGCATTCCCATCGTCGAAGCGACAGCACCCACCGCCGCTGAGGGTGGCGAGTGACCCTCGTCTTGCTCAACTCGCTGGCGCGGCTTCGAGCTCCAGCAGGTCGGACTTGGTGATCGCGGCGCCGGGCGGCACCAGGAATGTTTCGGGCAGCGTCGCCCCGGCCAGCAGGCGCACCGCTGCGTCGATGGCCGTCCGTGAAAACTGTTCGCGCTCCACTTCGACCGATGCCCGCATGAAGTAATCGTTGGCGATGTATTCCAGCGCCAGCGCTTCGGCGTCGACGCTGCTGATGATGACTTCGGAGGGATCGACGCCCGCCGCGACCAGCGCATCGATCGCCCCGTAGGCGCCGACGTCATTGATGCTCAGAATTGCATCGAATGTGACGCCCTGCGCCAGCAGCGCCGAGACCGAGCGTCGTCCATTTTCGCGCGTTCCACCCAGATAGCGGCCGAGCACGTGGGTTTCTGGCGCGATCTCGAGCAGCCCATCCACCAAGCCGTTGGCGCGGGTGACGATGATCGGCATGCTCGGGAAATCGAGCACGATGACTTCGGCCTCACCGCCGAACACGGAGTTGATCAACCTGCCGCCGGCGCGTCCCGCCTCCAGTCCCATCAAATAATCATCGCCGCCGATCAGCACGCCGCCATAGCTAGGAATATCGGATTGCAAAAAGACCATCGGTAAACCAGCCTGCTGCGCCGATTGCAGGGTATTCTCCAGCAGCTCCATATTCAGCGGGCAGATGACGAGCAGGCGCGCGCCCTCCGTCCGCGCTCGCTCAATTTGGGTGAGCTGGCGGTAGGCGTCGCTGTCGCTGTCATACACGCGCGCGAGCAGGCCGTAGCCCGCCGCGAAATCGCGCATTTCGCGCGTGTGCGTGGCATGATATTCGCTCGTCAGGTTGCATGCGATCAAAGCGACGAATCCGTTCACGCCAAGCGCATCACGCGCGCGCGCGATTTCGGCCTCATTCGGCACGGCATCGGCAGCAGCGCTGGTCTCACCAGTGAGGATCGTGGGCCGCCCAGCCAGCGCCGGGGGCTGTCGCAGCAGCGCTGCGCCTGCCAGCAGCATCGCGCTAAGCAGCAGGGCCGCCGCAGCTAGAGACAACGCGAGGCGCGCGCGCGGCGCTGCGGCTGGGCGCGCCTGCGCTGGTTTGGACGGTGCGCATGTCTCGGCGATGGAGAGCGTAGGGCTGGAGGGATCATCTTGGGGCGGGGTTCCGCTGGTCGTCAGTATCGGGTAGCTGGATGTGCTGCCGGCGCGCACGCCTAACGCGGCGTTGAGGTCGTCGGCCATCTCATCGGCCGTGGCGTGCCGGTGCTGCGGCGTCTTTTGCAGCGCCATCATCACGATGACATCGAGCGCCGTTGAAATCCTCGGATTCACAACGCTGGGCAGCGTGGGCGTTTTTTCGAGATGCTGGTAAATGACCGAGATCATGTTGGTATCGGAAGCATCAAACGGCGGCCGCCCGACCAACATGTGATACAAGATCACGCCCATGCTGTATAAATCCGAGCGCTGGTCGAGCGGTTCGCCGCGCAGTTGTTCCGGCGACATATAAGTGGGCGTCCCCACGAGATGACCGCTGCGCGTGAGATCGAGCGAATCCTCGACCAGCTTCGCCAAGCCGAAATCGGTCAAATACGCGTTGCCAGAATCGTCGAGCATAATGTTGCTCGGCTTGAGATCGCGGTGGATGACGCCATGACGATGCGCGTAGGCGAGGCCGCGCGCGACTTGCGTGAAGATCTCCCCCGTGCGCTCAAAAGAGAGTGGGCCGCTGCGCAGCAGATCGGCCAGCGTGCCGCCGCGCAGCAGGCGCATCGCCAGATAGGCGATCTCGTTGTCGACGATGCCATAGTCATAGACCGGCAAGATATGGATATGCTCCAGCGCCGCAATCAGGCGAGCTTCCTGTTCGAAGCGCAGGCGAAATTGGTCATCGTCGCCTAGAGCGCTATCGAGCGTGATGATCTTCAGCGCAACCTGCCGGCTGACTGACTGCTGGCGCGCTAGAAAGACCGTCGCCATGCCGCCGCGCCCAAGGCGGTCTTGGATGATGAAATCGTCGATCTGGCGACCAATAAATGGATCGGTTTGCATAGCCCAAAATTTGGTGTGGCAAAATGTGATCCCATATGATTGTAACATTGAAATAGCGATAAGAAGATAAACAGTGGGCGACCGCCCGAAAAAAGGCGGGAAGAATCGGCGCGAGCTGTTTATAATGAAAAATGCTTGAGCGTGTGCCACGTTGGCGCATGCTTTGAACGTGTGCAAAGTGAGATCGAAGGAAAGTTATGGTCTTCCGTCACTTGATCAGAGGCGCGGCAGCGCTGGGACTGCTCGCAGTGCTATTCGGTGCCAGCAGTGCTGCTGCGCAAACGACGACCGCCGAACTGCCGGCCAACGTGCTGGCGAGCGCTCCCGTGACCGACATCCCGCCGTCCTATCGTTTGACCGGCATTGGCTATATCGCGCAGACATGGAACAACTGTGGCCCAGCGACGCTGACGATGGCGCTCAGCTATTACGAAGGGTTCTCCGCCACGCCGCAGGCGCAGGATCAGGCCGCGCGCTGGCTAAAACCCAATCCTGAAGACAAGAATGTCAGCCCGTGGCAGATGGCGGAATACGTCAATACGCAGCTCGATGGCAGCCTGCGTGCAATCGTGCGGCAAGGCGGCACGCTCGACCTGCTGCGGGTTTTGATCGCGAATAACTTCCCCGTCATGATCGAGGCTGGCTACGACCCGCCTGGGCGCAATCTCGGCTGGATGGGGCACTACCTGCTCGTCGATGGCTATGACGACGCGACCCGCACCTTTTACACGCAGGACAGCTACGACGGCGCCAACATGCCCTATAGCTACGATCACATCATGCAGTTTTGGCGCCATTTCAATTATGTCTATATCGTCGTCTACGATTTAGCGCGCGAGGCTGAACTGCTGGCCCTGCTGGGGAGCAACGCCAGCGAGCGTCAGAACTGGATCAACGCGCTTGAGATTGCGCGGGCAGAGGCAATCGCAAACCCGAACGACCCGTTTGCATGGTTCAACATGGGCACGAACTTCGTCGGGCTGGGGATGTATCCCGAAGCGGCGACCGCCTTCGATCAGGCGCGCAATGTCGGCGGCGGCTTGCCGTGGCGCATGCTCTGGTATCAATTTGGGCCGTTCGAAGCGTACTTGGAAGTCGGCCGCTACAGCGATGTGATTGCGCTGGCGCAGGCCAACCTCAACGACGGCGGGGGCCACTGGGTGGAGGAAACGTTTTACTACGCCGGGTTGGCGCGCGCGGCCATGGGCGAACGTGAACGCGCGCTGACCAATCTCGATCAGGCGATCTACTTGAACCCGAACTTCACCCCGGCGCGCGAGGCGCGCGCGGCGATCGCCGGGACATAACAGCGCCGCAGATGACCGGATGATGCAGCGCGCGGCGCATGTCGGCGCGATCGCGCTGTTCACCTTTCTGGTGACGATCGGCGCGACGTTCAACGGCATTCTTAACCCTGAGTTCCGTCTCGCCGCGCTTATTGCGCTGGCGCTCTGCTTCAGCCTGTGGCTGTTGGTGCGCGCAGCGGCCGGCTGGAGCTGGCATTCCACGCCATTGGACGCCGCGATCCTACTTTGGGCCGCGGCGTTTATTATCAGTCTGATCGCCAACCTCGAAGATTGGCGGCGCATCGCGATAGGGCTGTGGTATGCCGGCGCGTATTGTATCGGCTGGTATGCGCTCAACGATGCGCTGGCCAACCGAGGGCTGCGCCGCTCCATGTTGGTCGACGCCCTGATCTTCGGCGGGTTAATCGTCATGCTGTTCGCCTTCATGCAGTCGGTGCAGTGGCTGCGCGAGACGCTACCCCAGATCGTCGCCCGCAGCGCGCCGTTCAGCTTGCCGCGGCCGGGCAGCTCGCTCGGCAACCCGAACACGCTGGCGACGGTGCTGGTCGTGCTGCTGCCCATAGCGATCGGCCGCGCGGTCACCGCGCCCCATGCGCTCGTTCGCCTCACCATGAGCGTGTATGCCCTCGCCGCCGCCCTGCTGCTGATCGCGACCTTTTCGCGCGGCGGGTGGCTCGGCGGCGTGGCTGCGCTCGTGGCTCTGACGATCGGGCTGGCGGGTGGTCGCAGCCCGCTGCGATTGACTTTCGCCGGCTTGAGCGCGCTGCGCCGCGTCGCCTTGCTCACCGCCGCGGCCGCGCTGCTGCTCGCTGGGCTGGCCGGGCTGGTCTTCGTCATCGGCACGCTTGATGAGGGCGGCCGCAGCCTCGATCTGCGCACCTTCATTTTTAACTCGGCGCTGGCGCTGTTCGCCGAGCGCCCGCTGACTGGGCATGGCCTGTTCACATTTGGGGCCGGGCTGGCGCGCCTGAATTCCACGCCGCCGGTTCAGCCGCACAGCCACGCGCACAACCTGCCGCTGCACGTCGCCGCCGAGTTGGGCCTCATTGGGCTGGCCGCGCTGGCGCTGCTGCTGTGGCTGGGCTGGCGCGCGCTGCGGCGATCGATCGCTGCAGCCGAAGGGAACGCGCGCGTCGAGCGCATCGCGGCGGGGGCGGCGCTGGTCGGCATTTTAGCCCATCACCTGCTCGATATGACCGCGATGAACCCGGCGGTGGCAGTCACTGCGCTGCTGGCGGCCGTCGTCGCGCTGGCCCCTGAACCCGGTCTGCGGCCGCAGACTGGCACAGCGGCGCTGGCGCGCACCGCGGCGATCTATCAAGCGGCGATCGCCCTTTTGATCACCGGCATGTGGAGCGCGTTTGTCTATCAGGGTTATTTCGCTGCCTTGCGCGAGGGCGTCGCTAGCGGCGCATTCGCGGCAGCCGCGCGCGATCTTGAGTTCGTCTTTGACAACGACCCGGGCTTGGCGGTTTACCAGCACCAGCGCGGTTTCCTGTTTGGGCTGGCGGCGCATAACGGCGTGCCCGGTTCGCTGGACGAGGCGATCGCGTCGTTCGAGCGCTACGTGACGAGCGCGCCGGACTACGCGATCGGCTGGGCCAATCTGGCCGCTCTGCGCGCACAGGCCGGCGATGACGCCGGCGCGCTGGCTGCGGGCGCCGAGGCCGCGCGGTTGGCCGCGCGCGACCCAACCTTGCAGTTCAATCTTGGGCGCTACGCTGAGGCGGCGGGCGAGCCGGAGATCGCGATCGCCGCCTACCGCGCTGCGCTCGAGCTGATGCCGGATGTTCGGCTCGACCCAGCGTGGTCGCTCAGCCCACTGCGGCTAGCGGCCGCCGATGATCCGCCGCCGCTGACGCCCTACGGCCTGATGCTGCTCGCGCTCGAAGCCGGCGATGTGTCGGCGGCGCGCGCGCTTCAGACGGCAGAGCGGCCGGCCGGCTTGCTCAGCGTAGATCACGTCTTCACCGCTTTGATCGCGCTGGCCGAGGACGATCGCGCGGCGGCGGAGGTGGCGCTGGCTGCCGCAGCCGGCGCAGTCCGCGAGTTGCCGCTAGGGCGGGCCGACGCGGCGTGGGTGCACGCCGGTGAGGGCGCGGTCGCCCTTGCAGCTGGCGACGCGGCGGGCGCGCGGCGGGCGCGCGGCTTGGCGCTGGAAGCCCTCTCCATCCCGCTGACAGCCGAAGATACGCTCTATTTGCACAATATCCACTACGTGCAGTGGCTGCGGCAGGTCATCCCGCGGCAGTTCCTGCCGCAGGTGGGGTGGCCGCTGGCTGATGGCGCGTTGATGAGGCTGCTGGCCGCGCTCGATCAGAACGGGCCGTAGACGATGCCGTCGCTGCGGCCGGCAAACGCGAACACTTGTCCGGCGCTGGTATCGGCCAGCAGCGAGCCGCCATCGAACCGCTGGAATGACAGCGAGACGGCCTGCTCATTGCCGCGCGCGAAGCCGAGCGCCTCGCGCACGCCGGGCACCGCCTGCCATACCGCGCCGAAGCCCATCGTCGGCATGCGCAGTCCCTCTGGAACAGGAACCGTCCACGTCTGTTCTGGCGGAGCCTGCGCGACGTACCAGAAGCGTCCGCCGCCCGCGGCTGGCGCGATTGCGAAGATTTCGCCGGTCGGTAGCCAGTACATGATGCCGCGCTCGAAGAACTGGATCGAGCCGATATAGGGTGTGACTGGCTCGCCGGCGCAGCCGAGCGCGCGCGGGATGGCCGGATCGCTAGCCCACGTCGTGCCGAAGACCGGATCGGGCGCGAACGGGCAGGCAGGAAGTTCGAGCGTCGGCACGGGCGGGGCCAGCGTGCCCTCGTATCGGGCCGGATCGATGACTGGCAGTCCGGCATCAATGCTGCTGCTCGCGCCGAGGAAGACCCCAATGTAGACCGTCGGCGTAGCCTGAATGACCAGCGGGGCGATCGTCGCCGTAGGTCGGCTGGCGATTTGCGTCAGCCGACGGTCTTCCTCTCCCGGCGTCGGCGAGACATAGGCCGTCGCCAGCCGGCGAACGATGAATACAGTCTCAATCGGTTCGTTCGCTGGCGCGGCGGCCGGCGCGCAGGCGGCCAGCAGCAAAATCGCTGCCAGCAGGCTAATGCGCCTCCTGCCCTCAGCGCGGCTCGGTCGTCGATCCGTGTGCATGCTCATCTCCTCCATTGCAAACCGCCGGCAGCGTCTCGATCAGCTGGTTGTCGAATGCTCCATTGTCCGCGATGGCGTACAGCCCAAAGCGGATCTGCTCGGCGCCCGCTAAGCGCGGCAGCACGTAACTATCGCGCACCCGCTCGTTGGGCAGCCAGCTCGTCAGCGGTCGCCAACCGTAAACTGGCGCTGCGCGGTCGTCCTGTGCCAGCAGCGCGCCATCGGCATCGATGAGGTGAACAAATACGCTCAGATCGCGCGGCGGCGTGCTCGGCGCAGCCCAGTCGATCGTCAAGAACAACTGGTCGTCCGTGCATAAAAGCTGCGCAGCGTTCGGCGCTGCTCCAGCCGGGCCAACGGGCGGCGCTGCCTCCAGCAGAACCGGTTCACGCGCGATCTCGACCAGTTTGGGCGCGGCAGCGCTCAGATAGATCGGCCCGCCCAGCCGCGCTTCCCACCACGATGGCGGCTGATTGTAGAACGTATACCACGGCGTGACCAGCGGCCCATCGTTCAGCAGGGCGGCGTAATCGGCTTTGTGATCGACCAGCCGCAGGCCGGGCAGCTCGCCGAGCACATCGCGAGCGAAACCAACGGCGAAGTAGCGCGGCCCCCACGCCAGCATCAGCGTCGAGCCGGGCGGCGTCGAGCGGGCGAGCGCGATCGTCTCCAAACCGGTGGTGTCGGTCGTCAGCGCCCTGATGAACGGCCGGTTATGCGCGTTCAGCGCGAGGACGGCCGTCAGTGCCGCGATCCCAGTCGCGGCGCGCCCTAGGTTGAATGCGCGGGCCGAGCGCCGCTCCAGCCATGCCAGCAGCCGGTCAGCGGCGAACAGCCAGCCAAAAGCCAAACTGAGGGTAATAGCGAGGATGAGCGCCGAGAGGACATCGGTATACAAGAAGATGTGAAAGAGATAGGCTGCCCCGCCGCTCAAACTGAACGTGATCGCGGCGCGCCGTAGATGGGGAGCGCGCAGCCCAGCAGCCAGCCCAACGATGCCGAGTGCGATTCCGACGAGGCCGACATCGGTCGCCAGCACTTCGTTGATCAACGCGGCGTTGACCAAGATGCCGGCAGCTGTCTCTGGCGCGCCGATGAAGCGCTCCGCCTCGCGCCCGATGAACTGATCCCACAGGCCGGCGAACGTCTCCGGCTCGCCGTAGACCCAAGCCGCCCCGGCCCACGCTCGCAGCATCAGGTAGAGATAGGGGATGAAGCCGAGCCCGCCGAGCAGTCCACAAACGATCAACCGGCGCGGGACAGCGCGAAGCGGCTGCGTAAGCTGCGACCAAGCCGCGTAGACCAGCGCCGGGATCGCCATCGCAATCGAACGGTGGTGGGCGACGCCAGCCCCGCCGATCAGCGCCAGCCAGTAGAGGCGACCGCGCACCGGCCCGGGCCAGAGCGCGATCAGCAGCAGGCCAGAGAGGAAGACCAGCGTCAGCGTATAGATCTCGGCGATGACATGGTGGATCCAGATCGTGCGCGTCAGCCCATAGACGACGACCATCAGCCCAGCCAGCAGCGGTCGGCTGGTCAGCCGGGCGGCGAGCGCGTAGATCAGGCCGAGCGCCAGCAGGCCCCATATCAGCGAGACGACGCCGGGAGCGGTCGCCGGGTCAACGCCCAGTGTGCGCAGCAGCGTCACCAGCAGCGCGCCGCTCATGACATAATGCGGGTAACCGGTCGCGTGAAGTGTGCCCCACACATTGAGCACGATCTGCGTCTCGCCAACGTCGATCATATAATAGTGATCTGAACCGTTGATGATCGTTTGCAGTGTCGAAAGATAAACGACCGTTAAGCTGGCCAGCGCGGCCAGCCCGATGAGCACAGAACTATGACGTCTTTCCAACATAGACATGAGCATATCTTAAAGTCGCTCTCATAAACACTGATTACGGTTATAACTTGGTGAATGTGCTCAATGTATGGAGGTACACATGCTTGAAATCGGCCAGCAAGCCCCCGACTTTGAACTGCTCAACCAAGACGGCCAGCTGGTGCGCTTGAGCGATCTGCGCGGCAGGAAAGTTGTGCTGTTCTTCTTCCCCAAAGCGAACACCCCCGGCTGCAATGCGCAGGCTTGCGGCTTTCGTGATGAGTTCGAGATGATCAGCGCGGCCAATGCCGTCGTTTTCGGGGTCAGTGCTGACAGCGTCGAAACGCTGCGCCGTTGGAAGGCTGACAAGAATTTGCCCTACGATCTCTTGTCCGATCCCTCGCACCAGATGCTTGAGCAGTGGGGCACCTGGGGTATTCCGATGCTGGGGTTGGTCAAGATTCCAGTGGTCAACCGTTCTTATTATGTCGTCGGCGAAGATGGGCGCATCATCGCCGGGGAAGTGAACATTGGCCCGCAGGATAGCGTTCGCCAAGCGCTTGAAGCGGTGGGCGTGCGCACGGAAGCAAGCCGCTAGCATTTTGCTGTAACTGCTGCAAAGGAGAGAAAAACGATGCCGGCAGTCGGTGAACAAGCGCCTGATTTTGAACTGCTCAATCAAGATGGCAAGCCCGTAAGGCTTAGCGATTTTCGCGGCAAGAAGGTGGTGTTGTTCGCCTATCCGAAAGCCAACACGTCCGGCTGCACGACGCAGGCCTGCGGCTTTCGCGATGCGTTTCCCAAGCTGGATGCCAGCAGCGTCGTCGTGCTCGGCATCAGCCCCGACCAGCCGAAAGATCAGCTCAAATGGAAGCAGAAAGAAAACCTGCCCTATGATCTGCTCTCCGACCCTGACCATCAGGTGCTGGAGCAATGGGGCGTGTGGGTCGAGAAGTCGATGTATGGCAAGAAATACATGGGCGTCAACCGTTCGCACTGGGTGATCGACGAAAACGGTGTGATTATCGATGCGCAGATCGGCGTCAAGCCGGCCGATAGCGTGGTCAAAGCGGTCGAAGCGCTCGGCGTTTAACCGCGTCAGCCGCTGGCAGCGCTGTCTACATACTCGCGCTGGACGTGATCGACGATCTCCGACAAGATCGCGTGGTTGTAGCTGAGATTGTTCAGTTCGTGCACCAGCGCCGCATACAGCAGGCCGAGGCCGTATTCGTACCGCGGGCCAGGCGGCTCATCGGCGCACAGGATGGCGTTGAATCCGCGCGCGTCATAGCCAAGCGCGCTCATCACCATGATGACGCCGGCTGGGTAGCGCGACCAGCGCGGCAGCGGCCGGCCAAGCACGGTCTTGCGCTGGCGGGCGCTTTGCACGGTGAACGTGGGCGCGAGCGCCGGGTTGATCTCTAGAGATAAGCACGAAAACTGCGCGCGATCGTTAAACTTGCCCGCAACCCACACATCACGTTCCGCCAAATGAAACAGCACCTCTGGCGTGCCCGACGCAAAACGTTCCTGATACTTGACCAGCAAGCGTAAGGGGGGATTGCCGGTATAAGGCGTAGTCACGGGGAGTACAACCTCTCTCTAGTAGATGTTGAGAGGGACATTGTAACACAACCTCGTGCGCACTCTGGTACAATCCAAGAGTATGAGTTTGCCGCATGTCATTTCAACTGCATCGTAATGCGCTTGTTGACTCTCTTCCTATGGATGCGGGCAGCTATTGTGTTGTGGGGAATCGGCTGCCTCGCCGCGCAGCCCGCGCTGGCGCAGGAGTCCCCGACGATGGTGCCCACTGCCGCGCCGATTGTCTTCCCGACCGCGCCCGTCGTTCCGCCAACGCCGGAGCCAACTGCGCCGCCCAGCCCGGAACAGTGCCCGCTGATCTTGGAGAGTTTTTGGATCGTGGCGACGCAGGCCTGCATCGGTAAGCCAGTGGGGTATGCCTGTAATGGCGGCAGCCCCCCAGCCGCCGAGCCGCAGGGGCCGGTGAGCAACGCACTGGCCGCGACCGGCGCGCTGGTCGAGCTAAGCGCTATTCAAGCCATCCGCACGCCGCCGATCGCGACGGAGACGGGCAGCGCCGGCATCTTTTATCTGCGTCCGCAAGAGCCGCGCTACACCGCGCTTGTGCTTGGCGAGGCGAGCCTGCGCGATGTGACGCCGCCTGATTTCCCCAACTGGACTTCGCTGGTCATCGAGACGAGCTCGGTCTCTCCCACTTGCCCGGCGGCGCCGCTCAGCGTTGTCGTCTTGCAAAGCTCAGCCGGGCAAGCGACGCGCCTTGTGGTCAACGGCGTTTCGGTCTTCTTGTTTGGCACAGTGCTCGTGCGCACAGATGCACAGCATACGTTTTTCGTCGCCATTTCCGGTCAGTCGTCCGTCCTCAGCTTCGGGCAGGAACAGCCGCTGTTGACCGGTCAGCAGCTCCTCGTGCCCCACCAACCTGATAACGTCGCTGTCCCGTCTGGCCCGCCCGGCCTACCCGGGCCGTTCGATCCCGCGCTGCTGGCTGGCCTGCCGATCGCGCTGCTCGACCGGCCGTTGGTGGCGCCGCAGCCCGGCAATGTCAGCACGATCGGCGCCGTCAACCTGCGCTCTGAGCCGTCGATCTACGCTGGCGTGATCACGCAGGTGCCCGGCGGTGAGGTGCTCAGTGTGCTGGGTCAAAACAGCAGCGGCGAATGGCTGCATGTGCGCCGCGACAGCGGCGAGACGGGCTGGATGTTCGCTGAGCTGCTGGCAAGCAATCTCGGCCCGGTCAGCGCGGTCTACGATGTGACGCCGCTGCCGCCGCAACGCTTCGGCGAGGGCGGCACGCAGGGGCGCGTGATCGCGCCGGCCGGTGTCAATCTGCGCGTGGGGCCAGACCCGGCCTTCCCGCCGGTTGGCAGCGTCGGCCCCGGAACGATCGTCACCCTGCTGGCGCGCAGCCCATACAGCCCGTGGGTCAAAGTTGAAGTGGGCGGCACGGTCGGTTGGATCGCGATGCTCACTATCGAGACGACGGCCTTTTTCGATGCGCTGCCGATCGATTTCGGCGCGCCGCCGCCGCCCACGCCCACCAACATTCCCGGATTGTTCGGCGGCGCGTTCCCAGACCCGGACGGCCCGCGCGAGTGAGCGCGATGCAGCGCCGCGCCACCGCTGCTGAAGCGAGAGGAAATCCTATGGCCTCCCAGAGTCGACTGCCTGCTTGGTTGATCCCGCTACTGGCAGCACTGATCGCGCGGCAAAAGCGCGGCGCGCCGCCTAAACTTGACCCTGAGTCGCTGATCCTCGAACCGCCGGCTGAACGCGAAGCCGCAGCCCCGCTGCTTGAGGGCGCTCCCAACTTTCGCGATCTCGGTGGCTACCGGACGGCTGATGGCCGCCGCGTGCGCGCCGGGCAGGTCTATCGCTCCGGCGCGCTGTCGGAGCTGACTGACGCCGACCTTGGGCAGCTGGCTGCTTTGGGCGTCCGTCAGGTATTCGACCTGCGGACGCCGGAGGAAGTCGCCCGTAATCCTGACCGGCTGCCCGACGGGGTGAGCTACGTGCCGCTGCCGCTGCCGACTGAAGGCGGCAGCTTCAGCCGCATCGTCGAGCTGATCGCGAATCTGCGGCGGCTCGATCAACTGCTGCTGCGCGGCTATACGCGGGTGATGATCGACAATAATGCGCGCTTTTTGGGCGAACTGCTGCGGCGGCTGGCCAGCGATGAGCAGGCGCTGCCGGCTGTCATCCACTGCACGGCTGGCAAAGATCGCGCTGGCATAGCCGCCGCCCTGCTGCTGGCAGCGCTCGGCGTGCCTGATGAGACGATCGCCGCCGATTACTCGCTCAGCAACCGCCATTATGCGCTCTTCCACCGTCTCGTCAGCGAGCAGATTACGCCGCTGGCCCCGGCCGGTCTCACGGCTGATGACCTGCACAGCCTGCTGGTCGCCAACCCGGAGGTGATGCGGGCCGCCTTGGCGTATCTACGTGAGCGCTATGGCTCGATTGAGACTTATCTGCTGGAGCATGCCGGGCTGGACGCAGCCGCGCTCGAACGACTGCGCGAGCGGCTGCTCGAATCCTGATCGTGGTACACTCAAACTATAGCGCTGTGTCATCCTTGAATTGATTGTGTCGAGCTGATGCTAACTGTCGCTGATGCGCTGCAAATGGCGGAATTTGCCGGCGCCCGTGTCGTCGCCGGGCACGCGGGCCTGTCGCGGGCTGTCAAATGGGTGCATGTCGTCGGCGTGCCCGATGCCCCGCATTGGTTGAACGGCGGCGAACTGGTGCTGACGACCGGCCTCAATATGCCTGACTCTCCGGACGAGCGCTGCCTTTACATTCAGGCGATGGCGGAAAAAGAGGTCGCCGGTTTGGCAGTTGCCGTCGGTCGCTACCTCGATCAACTGCCCGATTACCTGCGCGCCGCTGCCGACGCTGCTAATCTCCCATTGATCGAAATTCCGTATCAAGCGCGCTTCGTCGATATCGCTCGCGCGGCCAACCAGCGCATCGCTCAGGAAAACATGCTGATGACCGAGCGCGCGCTCAATATCAACCGCGTGCTCACGCAGCTCGTGCTCGATGGCGGCGATCTTAAAGGATTGGCCGAAACGCTGGCCGGGCTGGTCGGCCAGTCGATCAGCATCGAGACGGAGCGTTTCGAGGCGCTGGCGAGCCACAACATCGCTGCCGTCGATGAAGCGCGCCGCTACACGTTGAGCGAAGGACGAACCGACCCCCGGCTGGTGCGTGCGCTCGAAGAGCGCGGCGTGCTGGCGCAGCTTAAGCAAACGCTGCGCCCTGTACATCTACCGCAGATGCCTGAAGTCGGGCTAGAGATGGAGCGCATCCTCGCACCGATCGTCGTACATGGCGAGATCTACGGCTACATGTGGATCATCGCCGATGACCGTCCGCTCTCCGACCTCGACCGAATGGCGATCGAGAGCGGCGCGACGATCGCCGCGCTGATGCTGCTCTATCAAGAAGCGGTGCAGAACGCCGAAGCCTCGCTTAAGGGCGGTTTGATCTCGCAGTTGGTGCAGGGGGTCGTCGGGCGAGAAGCAGTGCTGACCGATCAGGCGCTGCGCTACGGCCTGAGCCTGAGCGCGCCCTTCGCGATCCTGTTGCTTGAGCTGGCCGATGCCCCCGGTGGCGATGGCCGCGGTTCGCAGAAACTCATCCAGCTCTACCGGCGCGTTAACCGGCTGGCGCTCAACGAAAATTGGCCGGCCGTGATCGGCCAGTTCGCGGGTCAGGTCGTCGTCTTGATTCAAGCGCACGCCGATGTCGCGGCGGTGGCAGCGCGCATCCATGATGTGACGGAGGCCGACGGCGCCCCCTCGATCGCAGTGCGCATCGGCGTGAGCGGCGTGCATCGCGGGGCCGATGCGGTCAGCGCTGCGCACCAGCAGTGCCGCGATGCGCTGGAGATCGCCGCCCGCCTGCGCGACCCCCAGCGCACGATTTACTTCGACGATCTCGGCTATCTGCATACCCTCTATCGCGCGGGAAGCGACTCTCTGCGCGCAAACCCCTATGCGGCTGGCTTACGCCGACTGCTGCGCGAGCAAGGGGCTGATCTTTTCCGGACGCTCGAAGTTTACCTCGATTGTGGAGGCAATGGCGTCAGCACGGCTGATCAGCTCAGCATTCATCGCAGCACGCTCAACTACCGGCTGGCGCGCATCAGCGAACTGTGTGCCGTCGACTTGAGCGATCCCAAAACGCGCACAAACTTACAGGTTGCGTTAAAGCTGCTGCGCCTGTTTGAGATCGAATGATACCCGTCGCAGGTGCCCCTCTATCCGGCCTCGTGGATATGGATCGGCATATCATCAACGACAATGGCCAACAGCCCCAGTTCCTCGTCGGCGACTAAGAAGGCGGGCGCGGCCAGCCAGTCGTGCTCGTCAGTCAGCCGGAAGTAGCCGGAACCATAGCGCAGCCGGCATAGCAGCCCGAGCTGGTCGCACTGGTAGAGGATGAAGATGTTCTGATTGTCAATGGCGACAGCATAGGCGAGCTGGTAACGCACATTGCCGAGCTGGGCGCTGTCGCGGTGGATGAGCTGCAATGTCCACGAGGGAACGCTGCCAACGAAAGCAAGCGCCGCCGCCGCGATCCAGATCGGCAGTGCGAGGGCGGGCACGCGCGGCTGCGGGGCGGCGCGCAGGCCGAAGACGAACCACAGCCCGATCACGCATAGGGCCGCCACGACTAACCCGATCGCCAGCGTGAGCGCTGCCTGCGAATAGACGACATAAGGCCAGTAAGGCAGTTGTTCAAACGGGTCGACCATCCAGCCCAGCAGCGCGAGCAAGGCCGCGCCGCCCAGCGCGATCAGCCCGCCGATCACCCAGCCGGAAGGACGCCGAGTGCGCATCAGCGCAGCGCTTCCGGCAGCGTAAACGAGCCATCGGCATTCGGCTCGAAGTCGATCACGTCGATCACCGCATCAAGGTTGAGCGGCCCGTACAGGTGCGGGAACAGCGCGCCGCTTTGATCGCTCTCGTAAGGCGGCTCATAGCGCAGTTCGGCGCGCAGCCGCGCCGGGTCAACGATCAAAAGCTGCAAACCCGTATGCCCGCGGAAGCGCGCATTGGCGACCTGCTCCACCTGCGTCGGCGTCGAAAAGTGGATGAACCCTTCCGCTTCGAACGTATCACCGCGATAAATGCCCTCGCGCTGGGCGCGTTCCCACACACCGCGCGGGATGATATGAATGATCGGATCCATGGCATTCCTTTCGACAGCGCTGCTTAAACGAAGATTGGGCGAGCACGCAAGTGATAGATGTCATTATTTTGGTGTGTAGAGATTTGGTTGACAACTCTCTAGAAACAGTGTATGTTAAATTTAATGATGGCGGATGAGTGAAAGGGGGCAATGCACACATCTATGATTGTGCTCGACGAACATCAATTCCATAGCCCCTCGCACCCTGCCGTCTGAAGCAGGGTCACGATCCCAGCGTTGGGATCAACCAGCATCATTACTTGCAAATGCAGACGCGCCGGCAGCCTCGCTGGCGCGTCTGCTGTGTTAAGCCCGCTCCCATTGCACGGCGCACACGCCATCAATTCAGTTGTTCAGAGGCTAACGCCGCGCGCCGCGCCGCGATCTCGGCCTGCGTCCGCTCGATGTACGGCGGGATGTGCGCGGCCGCTTCAGCGCCGCCTAGGGCTGCCAGCAGCCGGCTGAGCGTATCGACCAGCGATTCGAGCGGGTACAGCGTCTCGGTCGGGGCGATATCAAAAAAGGCTGTCAGCAGGTCGTCAATTTCATTGACTTTGTTCTGTGCCAGCAGCGCCGTGATCAGGTCGGCATAGGCCCAATAATTATCAACTTCAGCCTGCATTTCGGCCCGCGCCAGCCGTTCCACCCGGCGATATTTCTCCAGCATTGCGCTGCGATTCTGCTTCTGCATGTAAAGCAGCGCCAAGTTGCTGAATGGGTAGGACGAATGCGGGGTGACGAGGGCTGCCTGCTCGTAGGCATGAATCGCTTGATCGAGCTGGCCGCGGCGCCGGTACAGCCCACCCAGCGACCCCCACCACGACTCGCCATCATCGTCCACCAGCTTGGGCGAGCTTTTGAGCGCCGCCAGAAACTTCGCCTCGGCTTGGTTCAGCAGCGTCTCGCGTTCAATGCCTTCCGGGGTCTTATCAGCCAGCCGGCGGAAAGTGAAGCCGAGCGCCGCCTGCGCCAGCGGAAAATCGGGGTCGATCTCGAGCGCGCGCTCAAAATGATGGACTGCATCGTCAAATTGATCGCTCTGTACCGCTACGTAGCCGATCCGGTAGTGGATGACTGGATTGCGCGGGTCAAGTTGGAGGGCGCGCTCGTAGGTTTCACGCGCACCCTTTAAATCTTGCGCCCGATATTGGCGCTCGCCCAGCGGCAGCAGCGCCAGCGCCAGCGTCGCCCGCGCCGAGCGCCGCTGCTGTTTGCGGATGCTGCGCCCCAGCAGCGCGTTCAGATCGTTGAGTTCGGCGCGGCGCTCCGCCATCTCCTCATCCATCTGGCGGGCGAGCCGCTCGAGCTCATCGCGGCGGGCGGCCATCTCTTGATCAAACTGCGCCCGCGCCGTCGCTAGCTCGCTTTCAATTTTATGGCGCGCTTCTTCTAATTCTCTCTGAGCGTTGTTCAAGCGCGAAAGGCCGACGATGGCGGCGACGACCGCCAGCAGCGGGATGAGGATGCCGCTCACACCGGCCAGCGCTTCAAAGAGGTTGAGCAGGTTCGAGGCCAGTTCGATCGAGCGGCCAGCCTCCTCGGCGTAGCGCTGCGCTTCGCCCACGGCCGCCTCGGCCCGGTCGGCGGCTGCTTCGGCGCGCCCAGCCGCGATCTCGGCGCGGTCGGCCGGGTCAATCACCTCGCCCTGCGCAAGCGCGGCGAGCGGCAGTACCAGCAAGAGGATGAAAATGCAGCAGAGGCGGCCCATGGCGTCACTCCTTATCAAGACGCCCGGCAATTATAGCCCCAATCAACGGCTGAAGTAACTGCTTAACCAGCCGCGTAAGCTGTCCGTCCCTGCGCTTAAAGGCAGGAAATGTAACGAGCCGCGCTGGAGGATCTTGCGCGTGAGCGGGTGATCGCCGTGGCCAGAGCGGCGCGCCGCCGCCAGCTCATCGGCAAACCGGCCGCTGCCCTCCAGCACCAGCAGCGGGAAGCGTGGCGCGCCAGTCGCGCGGGCGTAGGCTTCCTGCCGCACGATCTCGCCGCCATTGACGATGATGCCGAGCACGCCCTGTTCGTGGCCACCGCCGATCGTATAACCGAGGCTGGCCAACAGCGCGCTCTCGGCGCCGAAATCGTCGCCATCGGTTAGCACAAAGTGCGTGTGATTGGCATCGAGCGCGATCCGATCTGGATCGGAGGGGTTAGGGCAGCCCGGATAAGTTACTTTTGCCCCGGGAGCCACACCAATGAGGGGAAAGCGGTAGCCGCGCCGCTGACGCGCCAGCCCGATCAGCGCCATGGCGCCGGCCGCCGTGCCACCTGTGAGGACATTGGCGCCGTGATCGGCGGCGAAGCGCGCGATGCCGTCTTCGATCGCGGCTCGCGCAGCGCCAAGCTGCTCGGTCTGCATCAGCGAAGCGCCGCCCATCAGCACGATTGCCGGCCGCGGCCGTGCCAGCGCCAGCGCTTCACTGATCCGTTCTGGCGCTGCGCGCCGCGCTGCATACAGCGCCAGCGCTTCGCTGCCGTTAGGAAAAGTGATCGTGAACGGAGCCGATATGGCAGAATCGGCACTGGTCATCTTCTCGAGCAGCTTTCGCAAGGTATTCATGCAGAATTCTCCGCAAGGCGCGCCAGCGATGATACGATAATGCGGCGCTTGCGTAGCGATTATAACGCAAAGGTGGGCGCGCCCTCTGCCCCCTAAAGTTAGGGGATGGTTGTGCTACAATCGAGAAAAACATTTTTGAGAGGTTAGTTTGATGACGCGCGACCTCGACCCGCAAACTGCGGCGAACCTGTATGCCGCACAGCATGTGCACGGTATCCCGCCGGAAGACCGGCGCGTAGCCTTTCGCAACATTCGCCATGCCCTGTCGATCCATGCGGCGGCCACGCCCGACAAAACGTTCTTGATCGCCTATGATGGCGATGGCGCGCGCATTGAGTATTCCTTCGCGGCGTTCAATGCGCGCGTTCATCAAGCCGCCAGCTTTCTGCACGACGACCTCGGCGTGCGCCGCGGCGACCGCGTGGCGACGATCGCCTACAATCATGCCGATACAGTCATCCTCTACTTCGCCTGCTGGCTAGTCGGCGCGACTGTCGCCCCGCAGAATGTGAGCGAGGATGACCGCCGCATTGCGTTCATTTTACGCAACAGCGAGGCGGTCGTCTGTTTCGTCCGCGCCGAGTACCTCGAGCGGGCGGAGCGCATCATCGGCGGCGGTGACGGCGACCCCGGCGCGCCCACTGTCCGCCAGATCGTGGTCATGGGCGCGATGGATGGGATGACCGCCAGGCGTTATCCGCAGTTCGAAGCCGAGCTGGAGCGCCGCCCGAATACCTTCATCAGTGCCGACGAAACGCCGTCTTTAGACGACGAAGCCCTGCTCGTTTATACCAGCGGCACGACGGGCGCGCCCAAGGGGGTGGTGCTGACGCAGTACAACCTGCTGGTTGATGCGCAGGCTATTGCGACGTGGCACGCTATCACCGGCGGCCAGCGCCTGATGTGCGTGCTGCCAATTCACCATGTCAACGGTATCGTCGTCACGCTGGTCACCCCACTGGTGGCTGGCGCGTCGGTCGTGCTCAACCGCGCCTTCTCCTCAACGCATTTTTGGGAGCGCATCGCGCGCGAGGGCGTGCAGATCGTCAGCGTCGTGCCAACCTTGCTGCAATTCTGCCTCGATTTTGCCGCCGATCAGGAAGCGCGTGGCGCTTCGATTTGGGGGGACGGCGTCGGCCGGCACGATCTGCTGCGCTTCCGTCACTTCATCTGCGGCGCAGGCACGCTTTCGATGGCGCTGGCGCGCGCCTTTGAGGAACGCTTCGGCGTGCCGATCCTCCACGGCTATGGCCTCAGCGAGACGACCTGCTACTCGTGCTTCCTGCCGATCGCCCTCTCATGGGACGATCATCGCCATTGGATGTTCGATTTCGGCTATCCCAGCATCGGCTGTCCGATCGAGCCGAACGAGATGGCGATCTTCAGCGCCGGTGGCGAGGGCGTCCAGCTTGGGCCGGGCGAACGCGGCGAGATCTGCGTGCGCGGCCACAACGTCATGAAAGGGTATTACCAGCGCCCCGATGCCAATGCCGATGCCTTCAAGTTCGGTTGGTTCCGCACCGGCGACGAGGGCTTCTTCGAGCGCGGCCCTGACGGCCGGCCGTACTTTTTCATCACTGGGCGCATCAAAGAGCTAATCAACCGCGGCGGCGTCAAGTTCAGCCCGTTCGATATCGAGGAGGTGCTGGCTGAAATCCCGGGCGTCAAAGTGGGGTTGGCCATCGGCTTCAAAAATGTGTACTACGGCGAGGAAGTTGGCGCTTACGTCGTGCCTGAGGCGGGCGCCCAGCTTGATGCTGAAGCGATCCTCGCTCACTGCCGCGCCCGGCTGACGTTCGAGAAAGCGCCGAAAGTCGTCGTGTTTGGGACGGACATTCCAGTGACGACGACCGGCAAGTATCAGCGGCTGAAACTGCAAGACCGCTTCGCAGCATGGGAGGCGACCCAATTCCGCAAATGAGCGTTCAGCTCTGCGGCGGGCGCACCCCGCGCACGGAGCGAAAGCCTTCTCCGAAAGCGCTGTGACCGTGACCGATGACCATGAACGCCGCTGGGTCAGCGGTCAGCACCAGCCGTCGCAGCGCGTTGACCTGCGCCCGGCCAATGGTGACATACAGCACGGTATGCGGCTGGTCGGTGAACATGCCCTTGCCGTCCCAGCCGGTGACGCCGCGGCGCAGCTCGTGCAGAATGGCATCAGCCACCTCGCGCGGCCGGTCGGTGATGATGACGGCCGTGCGAATGACGCTGGGGCCTTCAAGGATGTAGTCGGCGGTTGCCCCGCCTACAAACAGCGCGACCATCGCATAGAGCGCGCCTTCCCAGCCGAAAGCCAGCCCTGCCGCGCCGATCACGAGCGAGTCGGTATAGAGGGCGCTGCTGCTGAGGGGGATGCCGAACTTCTGCTGCAAGATGCGACCCAGCGTCGAGGTGCCGCCGAGCGTGCCGCCGACACGGTAGATCAACCCGGTGCCGATGCCAGCGATGATGCCGCCGAACAGCGCGTTAAGGAACATATCGCTACTCACGCCATCTGGCGGAAAGATGGGGGTCAGCAGGTCGATCAAGAGCGAGAAGACGATCACAGCATAGATCGTGCCCGCCAACACGCGCCAGCCGCCCAGAATCCGAAAAGCCAGCATCTGTATCGGAATATTGCCAAGCAGGATGATCAAGCCGATCGGCCAGCCCAGCAGCGCATTGAGGATGATGGCGATGCCCGAGATGCCGCCCGGCGCGATGTTGAAAGGGGCTTGGAAGACGATCACGGCGACCGCGTTGATCAACGCGCCGATCGTCAGGATAATCATTTGCCACCCCAAGTTAACAGCGGCCTGCCAGCGACGCCCTTTCACCGTCTGTCCCTCGTCTTGACCAATTCTCACGCGATAGCACTAACGATAACTCGGGCGATGCAGGGCTGCAAACGCGCGGAGCCTGGGAGCGCATCCGATCGCGCGGCCAGATGCCCAACCCTTGCGCGAGACCGGTTCTGACCGCGCTTCGGCGCGCGCGTTTACACTTTGTTTACAGGTTATCCAGCCCGTGCCCGTTGCGTGCCCTCTGGCGCTCTGCTAGACTGTCATAAGCAACGGTACGTCAATCCAAGGCAAAGTGCAGCATGTTGATGACGGTTTTGGCCGGGTTTTACCTGCTGTGCGTGATGCTGGTTTCGCTTTACGCCACCGGGACGGGTGTCCTGCTGCTGACTTATCTACGCTTTCGACACAAAGACATCATCACCCCCCAGATCGACACATGGCCCGGTGTAGCCATTCAGCTTCCGGTTTACAACGAACGCTACGTCATCGAACGCCTGCTTGAGGCTGTCGCCGCTCTTGACTACCCGCGCGACCGGCTCATCATTCAGGTGCTTGATGATTCGACCGACGATACCAGCGACGTGATCGCTCATAAAGTTGCAGCGCTCGGCATAGGCGGCCTGCGCATCGACCATGTGCGGCGCTCCGCGCGCACAGGCTATAAAGCGGGCGCGCTGGCGCATGGCTTGGCGTTGTTGAGCGCCGACCCCGAAATTGAATATGTCGCTGTGTTCGATGCCGATTTCATCCCCTCGCCCGATTTCCTGCGCCGCACCATCCCTCACTTGGTCGCCGATGCGGGCCTCGGCATGGTGCAAGGGCGCTGGGGCCATCTCAATTCGGACGACAACCCGCTGACGATGGGCCAAACGTTGGCGCTGGACGGGCATTTCATCGTCGAGCAGACGGCGCGCAACCGTGCCGGTTGGCTGATGAATTTCAACGGCACGGCCGGCGTTTGGCGCATCAAAGCGATCGAAGATGCTGGCGGCTGGCTGGATGTCACATTGACCGAAGACCTCGACCTGAGCTACCGCGCCCAGCTCAAAGGCTGGCGTTTCCTCTACCTGCCCGATATCGTTGTGCCGGCAGAGCTGCCCCCGCAGATGAATGCCTACAAACAGCAGCAGGCGCGCTGGGCCAAAGGCGGCACACAGTGCGCAACGATGCTGCTCAAACCGGTATGGGCGCACCCGCGGCTGTCGCTGGCGCAGCGGTTGATGGCGACCATGCACCTCTGCCAGTATCTCGTGCACCCGCTGCTCGTTTGCATGCTGCTGCTGACGCCGCCGCTGCTCATCGCGCAGCAGATCCAGCGTCTGCCACTCGGCTTTGTGGGGCTGGTGGGCATCGCTCCGCCGATGGTGTTCGCCATCAGTCAAGCCGATCAATATCGCGACTGGCCGCGCCGGCTGCTGGCGCTGCCCATCTTGATCGCATTTGGAACCGGCATCGCATGGAGCAACACGCGCGCGGTCATTAGCGGGTTGTTGGGGCGCAAAGGCGAATTCAAACGCACGCCGAAGTTCGCGCATCGCGTTGAGGCCAAGCGCTATGCCACCGGCCTGAGTCGCAGCACGTTTTTCGAGCTAGCGCTGGCAGCCTATGCGCTGTGGGGCGCGTTCATGGCGGCGCGCCTCGCGCCGGGGCTGGTGCCTTATCTGCTGCTGTACAGCATCGCTTTTGCCGCCGTTTCGATCGCTAGCGTGCGCGACGATTTCAATAACCTGCGTGCGCTGCATCAGAGGAAAGCTTTGTGATATGCGCCGGCTGCTGCTTACTGCGCTCGCCATCGCGCTGCTAACCGCGGGCGGGCTGTTATGGGCGCAGGACGACGTTTTCCCGACACCGACGCTCGTTTGCCCCAATACACAGGTCGGCCGTTTGATCCTCAATGAGCGTGGCCGCGTCGCTCTGCGCGGTTCTGGCCCGCTCAACGTGCGCGCGGGGCCCGGCACGACCAGCGACATCCTCGGCCAGATCGCCGATGGCGGCGTCTTCTACGTGCTGGAAGGCCCGGCCTGCACGCCGCGTTATGCGTGGTACCGCGTGATCCACCGGCGCGGTGACGGCAGGACGCTCACCGGTTGGATCGCTGAGGGCGACCGCGACAGCTATTTTGTCGAGCGCTACCCGCCGGGCAGTTAAGCGTTTCAGTTCACGCGTTCGAGGATAGTGCCGGTGCCCATGCCGCCGCCGCAGCACATCGTTTGCAGCCCATAGCGCCCGTCGACGCGCTCCAGCGCGTGCAGCAGCGTCGTTAGCAGGCGTGCGCCGCTTGCTCCAAGCGGGTGGCCGAGCGCGATCGCGCCGCCGTGCACGTTGACTTTAGCCATATCGGCCCCGATCTCGCGCCGCCACATGCCGATCACGGACGCGAACGCTTCGTTGACCTCGAATAGATCGATCTGCTCTAGCCTGAGGCCGGTCTTCGCCAGCGCCTTGTGTGTCGCCGCAATCGGGCCGGTCAGCATCAGGTGCGGGTCGCTGCCGACCGTCACCATTGAGACGAGACGAGCGCGCGGGCGCAGGCCGAGGTCGCGCGCTTTGCCGGC
Organism: Aggregatilineales bacterium; assembly: GCA_046719065.1. Lineage (GTDB taxonomy): Bacteria > Chloroflexota > Anaerolineae > Aggregatilineales > Phototrophicaceae > Flexifilum. The sequence continues at coordinate 157,821 of JBDNDP010000004.1, forward strand.
TGTCATCAACAGGACGGCAGCCGCGCCGTCGCTGATCTGGCTGCTGTTGCCGGCGGTTGTCACTCCGTCGGGCGTGAAGGCGGGCTGCAGGGCGGCCATCTTCTCCAGCGATGGGTTGGGCCGGAAGCCCTGATCGTGCGTCACGCGGATCGGCTGACCCTCCTCATCGAGGCCCTCCACTGGCACAATCTCGCCCGCCAGCCACCCGTTGGCGGTCGCCTGCGCAGCCTTGCGATGGCTGTCATAGCCGATCTCATCGACCTCGCTGCGGCTGATCCCCCAGCGAACTGCGATCTTATCGGCGGCGATGCCCTGCGGGATCATGTTGTAGGTTTCCATGATGCGATCGGTGAAGGGGTTCTGCCCATCCCCGCCGAGGCTTGACCCCATCGGCACGCGCGTCATGCTTTCGACGCCGCCGGCGATGGCGATCTCGATCTGCCCGCTCGCGATCTGCGCCGCCGCTAAGTGCACCGCCTGCTGCCCGCTGCCGCACTGGAAATCGACCGTCGTCGCGGGGACTTCAATCGGTAGGCCAGCATCGAGCACGACATTGCGCGCCAGATTGAACGTTTGCTCGCCGATTTGGCTGACGCAGCCCATGATGACATGATCGACCAGCGCCGGGTCAAGGCCAGCGCGCCCGAGCGCTTCGCAGACCGCCAGCGCCCCCAATCGGACGGGATGGACATCGCGCAGCCAACCTCCGCGCCGGCCGATCGGCGTGCGCACCGCTTCGACAATCACGACTTCTTGAGACATGGCATAGTCCTCAGTTTTCTACAGGTGCTGCGCGCGCTGCGCGCACTCTTGAGTCTGTACCTCGTTGCAACTGATTATGATGAATTTTTGACATGTTTCGCAAGCCAGCGGCGGGTTGACCAGAACAGCGCCGGTAGGCTGACATGCAACAGCCGAGAGCGCAGCCTCAGGGGCGGGTTGGGGCGCGTTCCGCGGGGGCAAAGCTTGCGCATGAACCCCATGCCCGTGCTGCCAAAGTGGAACTCGAGGAACAGGTCATCTTCGTTGGCGTAAAAAAATGCGCGGATCACCTCAGATACTCCGACGGCCTCGAGTTCATGGCGCGGGTTGTCTTTGCGTTGGCCAGAGCGATAAGGTGTGGGGTCAACGTCGTGAAAGGTGATCCAGCCGTTGGCGTTGACGTAAGGATACCAGCGCATCAACTGCTCGCGCACATGGGCTTCGGAGTGGGTGCTGTCGATGTGCAGCAGGTCAATGCCGTTTCGCAGCCTTGGGGCCGCCTCTAAGATCGCGTCCACGTTAAGGTCGTTCTGCTGAATAAACGTCCATGCCGGCGAGCGCACCGCCGCGCTGCAATCGATGATGTCCACGGAATACAAGTGGCCGCCGGTCTCTTCGCAAGCCGCGGCCAGCAAGCACGTGGACATGCCCTGCGCCACGCCGAATTCAAGGATCGTGGGGGCGGTCATCGTCTTGGCGAGCCGGTATAGCTTGACGTGCTGAGTGGCCACCTTGCCGAACAGCCCGGGCTGTCCTTCTTGGCTGAACAGATGCTGCAAGTCGTGATGCGCACATTCAGGCACGGGGATGTCTCCAGAGCGAGAAAACGCTTTTATTTGCCTTCTTTCTCATAGGGCTTGCCGACCGCTTTCGGCGGCCGCGATTTACCACCCAGCCCGGCCAACACGACGATCGTGATGATGTACGGTACCATTTGCAGGAACTGCGGCGGGATCGGCACGCCAAGGAATTGGAAGCGCTGACCAAGCGCATCGGAGAAGCCGAACAAGACGCCGGCCCCAAATGCGCCGAACGGCATCCAGTTGCCGAAGATCATGGCCGCCAGCGCGATGAAGCCGCGCCCGCTGGTCATGTTATCGTCGAAGCTGCCGTTCGTCTCCAGCGAGAACCATGCGCCTGCCAGCCCGGCGATCAGGCCGCCGATGATGACATTGATCCAGCGGCTGCGCAGCACATTGATGCCGAGTGTATCGGCGGCTTTGGGGTTCTCGCCGACGGCGCGCATGCGCAGCCCCCAGCGGGTGTAGAATAGCACCACATGCGTGACGACGAGCAAGATGAACATCGAATAGAAGATCGGCCGTCCGTTGAAAAACACATCGCCGACGACCGGGATATCGGCCAGCAGCGGGATGCGGATCGGCTGAAGCGTCTCGCGGCCGGCATCGGAAGAGAGCAACACCTCGCGGCGCATGAAGCTGGTGAGGCCGAGCGCGAGGATATTGATCACTGTGCCGCTGACGATCTGGTCGGTATTGAAGCGCAGCGACAGCCACGCATGCAGCGTCGCCATCAGCCCGCCCGAGATCGCCGCCACGATCACGCCGACCAACAGCGCCGAGCTGGTCGGCAGGATGTTGGCCGTGAGCAGCAGCGTGAAGGCGACGAAACCGAAGCAGGCGCCGGTCAGCATCATGCCCTCGATGGCGATGTTGATGACGCCGGAGCGCTCGCACCAGATGCCAGCCAGCGCGCCCATCACGATCGGCGTCGCCAGCCGGACGCTGACCTGAAGCATCACAGTCACGTTGGTGCTGGTTCCTGCGGCTGCCAGCACGAGGATGGTCGGGATGATGAGCAGGCCGCCAACCAGCAGCAGCGCCTTACGGATGCGCGGCCGCGCCGGCGATAGGCCAATCGCGCCGCCCAGCAGATAGATTAGCGCGGCGGCGATGGCATAGGCGCGCGTAGAGACGAGTAGCTCGGGCAGGTTGGCGCCGAAGGTCAGTCGGGTGACCGTTTCTGGATCGAGGCCCGTCACGGCGTTGACGAGCAGCCAACTGCCGAAAAGGAGGGCAGCGATCGAGAAGATGCCCAACCGCGTGATGCGAATCGAGTCGCGCCAACCAGCCGCGCGCGGCGCTAATGTCGGCGATACAGTCGCCATCGGTCAGCCTCCCCAGCCTTTTGAGAACGTCGTCACCACCTCGCTCTCGCTCGTCTTTGGCACGCGCCACAGGAAACGGATGATCGCATCGGCGGCGATGAACATGATGATGAGCGCCTGAATGATCTTGACCAGATCGATCGAGATATCGGCGCGCACCTGCATCAGCCCAGCCCCGGCCAGCAGCGATCCCCAGACCAAGCCCGACCAAATCATATTACGCGGGTTAGTGCGCGCCAGCAGCGCGACCGCGATCGCGTCGAAACCGAGGCCAGAGAAGAATTCCGGCTGCATGTAGAACTGGACGCCGCCGATCTCGACCGCGCCGGCCAGCCCGGCCAGCGCGCCGCTGAACGCCAGCGCCAGCACGATGTTGCGCCGCACGCTCATGCCGGCGTAGCGAGCGGCGTTGGGGTTCGCGCCCACGGTGCGGATCTCGAAGCCGAGTGTCGTCCGGTCGAGGAACCAGCTCACAAACCACACCGCCAGCAGCATGATGATGAAGCCAATGTGCAGCGTTCCGCGCACGCTGATCCACTGGAGGAAGAGCAGCCCGGCCGCAACCAGCGCTCCGTTGGCGACCGGCCGCAGCGCATAGCGCCAGTCCTCGCGCAAGCGGTGGCGCCGCTGATACAGCCCAAGCGCCAGCACGACTAGCCCGGCCGCGATCAAAACGAGCGGCGCGATCTCAACGAACCGCGGCAGGCGCGCGCTTTCGATGAGATATGGCGTACGCGGCGTGCTGGCGGCCGGGTCAAGCAGGATGATCGGGCTGGTCGATTTGATCAGCCAGTCGACGAGGCGGATTGCCACGTAGTTGAGCATGATCGTCACGATCACTTCATGCGCGCCGGTGAACGCTTTGAGCATGCCCGGGATCGACCCCCACAGCGCCCCGCCCAACAGGCCGCCGATGATGACTAGCGGCACATGGATGAACCATGGAAGCCCGGCGAAGATCGGTGAAAAACCAATCCAGACAGCGAAGATGCCGCCCGCGTAAAGCTGGCCCTCGGCCCCGATATTGAACAGCCCGGCCTTGAAGGCGAACGCGACCGCCAGCCCAGCGATGATGAACGGGATCGAACGGACGAGCATCGTCTCGAAATTGGCCGGAAAGAACAGCAGCATCAAACTGCCAAGCTGCGCGAAGGCGAATGAGGGACGCTGGCCGGCCGGCGCCGCCTCAGTGGGCGCCGCCTCGCCTTCGGTAGCTGTCCCGCTCGTATAAACGACGCCGGCGATCGCAGCGCCGGGGGCGACCAACAGGCGGTTGCCCGGCCGCCGAATGATGCGATTTTGCTCAAGGACGACGGGCAGTTCCTCGGCCAGCGCGCGCGAGACGTCCGAGTCGGTCAGCAGGTTCTGGGCATACAGCGTCCGTACTAATTCGATCTGGGTTTGCAGGGCGGCCGGGTTGGTGATGCCCGCCGCGTCGAGGCGTTCCAGCGTGGCGGCCGAAGCCCGCGCCTGTCCTGCGCCGCCGCGCAGCCTGGCGATCGCGTCAAGGTCGCTGACGGCCGGCGACTCAAGGTCGAAGCCGACCGCGCGGAAGCCTTCCAGCGCCGCGATCAGTCGCGTCAGCTTGACGACGCCTTCGCGGTCGACAATGCGCATGAAGGCCAGCAGCTCGTCATCGCCGAGCGCTGCCGCCGCGGGTGCAGCAGCTTCGAGCGGAGCGCGGTCAGCCGGGGTCACGGTCGTCAACGCGGCGAAGCTGGCGGCCAACGCGCGCGCCTCGGCCCGGTCGAGCGCGTCGAGGTCGGCCAGCAGCGGGGCCAGCGCATCGAGTGTCTCCGCGCCGATCGCAGCTGCGTCGTCGGCGCGCCCCGCCAGCTCGGTCACGGCGTCGTCATCCAACGCGGAGAACAGAGCAAGCGTCTCGGCATAACGGCGCACGTTCGCCGGCCCAATCGCAGCGACATCGGCCACTGCGCGCGAGAGCAGGCGCAGCTCGGCGCTGGTCAGTGCGCCGTTGAGATTCGCTTCAAAGTTCGCCAGCGCCAGCACCTGATCGAGATCATCTAGCGAGACAATATCGTTGATCACCAGCCCCAGCGAGCCTTCAAGCAGAGCGCTGTAGGCAGTGCCGGCGATCTGCAAGCCACGCTGAACATCGCCGCGCCCGCCGGTGACGATCATGAAAGGGATGGTGATGAGCAGCGCGGTGATAACCGCCAGCACTGGCAGCAGCGGCGAGGCGAAGCGCTCCCAAGCGCGCGCAGCCGGCGCCAGCGCGACCGGTCCGCGCATAGCCTTCTCAGCCATGGGCAGCCGCTTTCTCACGCGCGTCTTCAGTGCGGATGCCCGCCATCAGCAGGCCGAGCGTACTGCGGTCGGCCGCTTCGATCGGCATCGTGCCGATGATCTGCCCCGCATAGATGACGGCGACCGTATCGGATAGCGACAAGATCTCATCCAGTTCCGCTGAGACCAGCAGCACGGCCATGCCGCTGTCGCGCATGCGCACGATCTGGCGGTGGATGAATTCGATCGATCCGACATCGAGGCCGCGCGTCGGCTGGGCGGCGATCAGCAGGCGGCTCTCGCGCGACAACTCGCGGGCGACGATCGTCTTCTGCTGGTTGCCGCCGCTCAGCTTGCTCATCAGCGTGTAGATGCTGGGAGTGCGCACATCGTATTCTTTGACCAGCGCCTCGGCATGCGCATCGATAGCGCGGTCGTTGCGGATGATGCCGATCGAGAATGGGCCGATGTAGTAGGTTTGCAGCGCCAAATTATCTTTGACGGGGAAAGTGGCGACCATCCCGTTCTTCTGCCGGTCTTCCGGCACGTGGGCGACCCCGGCCTGCGTGATGCGGCGCGGCGATGCATGAGCGAGATCATGCCCTTCGATGATCACACGGCCGGCTTGTGGCGTCCGCAGACCCGTGATCGCCTCGACCAGCTCGGTTTGGCCGTTGCCCTGCACTCCGGCGATGCCGAGGATCTCGCCCGCGCGCACGGCGAGGTCGAGGCCGCGCACCGCCGGCAGCCCGCGGTCATCGGTGACGTGCAGTCCCTCGATCGAAAGGACAACCTCGCCGAACTGCGCCGGCCCCTTCTCGACCTGCAAAATGACCTCGCGGCCGACCATCATGGCAGCCAGCGATTCTTCGGTCGAGGTACGCGGGTCGGCATGGCCGGCGACGCAGCCGCCGCGCAGCACTGTTACCCGGTCGCAGATTTGCAGCACCTCTTTCAGCTTGTGGCTGATGAAAATAATGCTGACTCCGCGCGCGATGAGCGAGCGCATGATATCGAACAGCCCTTCGGCCTCCTGCGGCGTGAGCACCGCCGTTGGCTCGTCGAGGATGAGGATATCAGCATCGCGATACAGCGCCTTGATGATCTCAACGCGCTGCTGAACCCCCACCGGCAGGTCTTCGACCAGCGCGTCGGGGTCAACTTCCAGCCGGTACTGGCGCGAGATCTCGACAATGCGGGCGCGCGCCGCTTTGCGATCGAGGAACGGCCCGCGCACCGATTCGACGCCGAGCATGACGTTTTCAGTCACGGTGAGCACGGGCACGAGCTGGAAGTGCTGGTGCACCATGCCAATGCCGAGCCGGATCGCGTCGTTTGGGCTGTGGATGGTGACTGGCTGCCCGTTGACGAGGATCTCACCCTCATCCGGCGTGTAAAGGCCGTAGATCAGGTTCATCAACGTGCTTTTGCCCGCCCCATTTTCTCCTAGCAGGCCGAGCACTTCGCCTTGATGCAGGCGTAGGTCGATATGATCGCAGGCCAAGACGCCGGGGAAACGTTTGGTCAGCCCCCGCACTTCGAGGACGATCGGGCTATCCATCTCGGTGACCGGGGCGTGCTGCCGCGCTTTTGAGGCTGTCTCCATCGTCAACTAATACTCCAGTCACGCCGATGGCATGCTGTACGATCGATCGACACCAGTATATCCCGTTCTAGTGCTGACGAAAACGGGGCGTCCGGCCGTTCTTAACTCATAGCCCATCGCGAACGCTGTCGAGAAGCTGGGTGGCTGCCTGAAACGCTGTGAGCGCTGTGGTATAAAGGGCGAGGCCATCGCTGATGCCGGGCGCCAGCTCGCGGCTGCCGCAGGCGATCAGAAAGTCGGCCCAGCCGACGCGCGTCAGCTCAAGGCCTTGATTGATCAGCTCAACCGCCTGTCCCAGCGCTGGCGCAGCGCGGGCATCCTGAAGGGGCAAGCTGTAATCGGCCGGGATCGGCGGGAGTGGTTGATTGCAGCCATCGGTGCGGCCGGCCTGCTGCACATCGCGCCAGTACTGGCCCAGCAACGTGAGCTGGCCGCGCTGGCCGGTCATCGTATCGATCAGGCTGTAAAGCCCGGCCAAGTGCATGCGCGGGTTAGCGATGCTGATCTCGGTGGTCGGCGGGGGCGTTTGAGTCGGGGTGGGAGTATTCGTCGGCACGGGCGTGGCCGTCGGAGGAGGCGAACCCGGCTGGCCGCGTTCCGCCGCGGAGAGCGCGGCTTCGATCTCAGGCAGCGCTCGCAGCGTTCGGATCACAATGCCGTAAACTGGGCCGACGTCCTCAACCGGCAGCAGCTGGACGCCGTCACAAGCGCCGTCGTAGCGCGCGCGCGCCGCGGCGAGGTCGGTCTGTGCGCCGGCGAGCTGGCTCGCGAGCGCGGCGAGTTCTGGATACGCGGCGGCGCGCTCCGGCTCAACCGGCGGCGGGTTGTTGAAAAACGCTGTGCAGTCGAGCGTGCCCCCGCCGAGGACGGCGAGGAATTGGTTTTGCAGAGTCGTCGCATCCGCGCTGATCTGCGCGTAGGAGGCCCGCAGGTCGGCGGCGATGCGAGATCGGCTTTCATCGACGGCTCCCGCGCCATCGAGCGCGGCCGACGCTGGCGTCGTGGCAGGTTCGGCCGGGCCGAGCGCCGCCAGCGCCTGTTCTAGGCCGGCGGCTTCGAGCGCGGCATCGACCGTCTCGTCGGGCAGCAGAGCGGCCGCGGCCGCTAGCAGCGCAAATGACAGCGTTAGCCCCAGCAGCAGCCGCACCAGCCCGCGCTTATTTGCCCGTTTGCCAAGTTTGCCCTCGTTCTCCACCTGTTCTAACAGCCGGATGACGCGGTCTTCTTGCCCCTGCTTGAGCGCATCCTCGACAGCGCGGAACATGCCGAGCGCATAAGCGGCAGCTTCGCGTACCCCGCGATCGTCATCATTCTGATAGAGCGCGACCAGCAGCGGCACGGCATCGCCTACGGCCGCCTCGCCCAGCCAGTAAGCTGCTTCGCGTCGCTCAGAAGCCCGTGGCGAAGACAGTTGATCGATCATAGCGTTGATCTGCCGCTCGCGCGCTTTAGCCTGCGCCTCTGACATGGCTGACTCCGGAAGCTGCAATCTCACTATCTTTCTTAATGATAAGCCATTCGCGGAAAAGATGAAAAAAGGCGTCATTTTCCCGGCAGAAGCTGGCGCGAGGCGCGCTAACGACGACATGACGGAACACACAGATGAAGATCTTTAACCTCAGGCTTGCAATTCTTTTATGGAATGCTGTTACACTGATCGCTCATTCCACGGGCGCATGCCGCCCCGAAAAAACAGGAGAAATTGATGCTGCTCGATCACACCGCCCGTTTGACGCACGAGCATGCCAAGCGCCATCTCGAGTTTCCATTCGAAGTGCCTGCCGGCGCAACGCACCTGCGCATCGAGATGCAGTATGCCCCGCGCCAAGTAGCAGGGCAGATCGCCACCAACGAGCTGAGCTTGACGCTGTTCGATCCTAATGGCGCGCGCGGCGCGGGCCATCACCGGCTCGATCATCGCGTTGAGCTGAGCGCGGCAGCGGCCACGCCCGGCTATGTACCCGGCCCGCTGCCCGCGGGGCGCTGGGTCGTCGTCGTCGATACGCATATGATCCTGCCCGGCCCGGTCGTCGAGATGCGCTTGACTGCCGAAGTTTCGTTCGAGCCGGTCGCCGCCCCTGCGCCCTCGCCAGCGCCGCGCCGCGCTGGCGGCCGCGGCCCGGGTTGGTATCGCGGCGATCTGCACGGCCACACCTTTCATTCCGACGGATCATGGGATGTGCCCGATTTAGCTGCGGCGGCCCGCGCCGCTGGCCTCGATTTTGTCACGCTGTCCGACCACAACACGGTTTCCGGGCTAGCGCAGATGGACAGCCTCAGCGGCAATGATCTGTTGACGATGGGCGGCATGGAGCTGACGACCTATTATGGCCACGCGCTGGCGTTGGGCGTGCGCGAATGGATCGACTGGCGCATTCAGCCGGGCGCGCGCACGATGGAGGATATCGCTGCCGAAGTGCGCCGCCGCGGCGGGACGTTCATCATCGCCCATCCAATGGCCCCCGGCGACCCGATCTGCACCGGCTGCAACTGGAACTATCCAGAAATGATGCCCGGTTCGGCGCGCATCGTTGAGATCTGGAACGGTGGCATTTGGTCGCGCGAAGATGGCTACAACGAGCGTGGCCTGCGCCTGTGGTACGACTGGCTCAATCAAGGTTACCGCATGGTCGCGACGGCCGGGACGGATATTCACGGCTTCGGCGATCTCGAGGACGTTGGCATGGCCGCCAGCGCGATCGAGGCCGGGCTGAATGTGGTTTACGCCGAAGACTTGACCGAAGCCGCCATCCTTGCCGCCGTTAAGCAGGGCCATCTGTACCTTAGCAGCGGCCCCACGCTCGAACTGACGGCCGAGAGCGACGGCGAAGCGACTGCCATGATGGGAGATGTCCTGCCGACGGCGCGCGGGCGGGTGCTGGCCCGTTGGTCAAACTGCCGCCCAACCGATACGCTGCACCTGATCGTCGATGGCAGCAGCGCCAAGGCGATCGGCGGGGCGGAGAGCGGCGCTCGCAACTGGGAACTGAGCGAGCGCGGTTGGTGCGCGCTTGAGGTGCGCGCAGCCAATGGCGACCTGCGCGCCATCACCAACCCGATCTTCTTCACCCTCGCCGATTGATCAGCGCGGCTGGCGCAGCTCGGCGATGGTTGCGCAGGCCGGGCAAGACCCATCTGGACGGATGATGGCGAAAGCGGCCTGCGGGTCGTTCTCGACGAAGCGCGTGAAGTTGACGTTAAAGATGATGATCAGGTCTACCTGCACGGTTGGCGTCTCAGCGGCGATCCGGATCGCGTCGCGCAGCCACGCGGCCTGCTGCTGCACAGTGTTGTTCTGCCCCCACGCGAAGCTGGCCGGAAGCCGGCCAAAACCATCAGGCGAGATGTAACCTAGCTCGCTGAAGCACAGCGGCATGCCCTGCGCGCGGAATGGGGCCGCCGCACGCTGGAGCATCGTCGGGAAGTAGCGCGTTGGGTAGTTATCGCGCGGGTCGCCGCTGGTGGCTGATGGCGGCACGATGCCCTCGTTGTAGTGGATGCCAATGCAGTCAGCATAGTTTGCTGCGCCGGCTGCCGCCATGCCTTGATAATAGCGGTCATCGTTCCAGACTCGTTCGAGGCCAAAAGCGCCCTCAGCGCCGGTTGGAGCGGGCGAGCCGGTGATGACGAGGATCGTCTCGTCTACCGCTTTGATCGCCGTATAAGCCTGCCGCAGCAGTTCCGTATAGGCGGCCGGGCTAATGCGCCCAGTTGGCCATTCGCGGTCAATGTTCTGTTCGTTCCAGACCTGGATCGCATCGACGCCCAGCTCGGCCACCCGCCCGACGAATTCGGCGTAGAGCGGGTAGTAATCGGCGCCGAGGGCGGCCAGTTCATCGCGCAGTCCCTTGATGCTGAGCATCGCGTAGAAGCCGCGCTCGTGCGACCAGTTGATGCGGTCACGCGCCACGTCGATCAACGAAAAATCGCCAACCACGAATGGGATCTGCCATTTGATCCACGTCATGCCGGCCGCGCGCATCAAACGCGCAGCGTTCTCATCGAAATTATCGAGCTGGCCGCCAACCGGGATCGGCAGCTCGTTGACGACCTGCGGGCGTGGCACGATCGGCGGGCCTTCAGGAGTCGGCTCCGGCGTGGGCACTGCCGAAGCGTTATCGACGCGCAGCGGGCGCACCAACAGCGTCAGCGTCTCGCCGCCCTCGAGCACGGCGCGCAGGCGCAGCGCGTAGACGCCATCGGGAATGGCCGTGGTCGAGAAGCGGGCGATCAGTCCATTAATGACGGGGGCGCGCTGCGGCAGCGACACGGGCGTCCAGACGGCGGTATCCGGGTTTTCGACGAAATCGGCCACTTCAAGGAAGTACGAACGCAGTCCCGGTGGGTTGACCGTCCCGATCACCTCGACCTCGCCAGAAAGCCGGGCAAGCGGCTGCGGGGCGGTGATGATGAGCACTTCTTCGTCCTGCGCGCGCACCGACCCAAAGGCTGCGCTCAGCAGGACACAAAATAGAAACAGAAATAGACGGTGGCGCATGAAGTATCCTCGTCGGCTGTGCGGCAGGCCCTCCATAACGCTGATGGAGGGCCTGTCGCGTTTCTCAGATTGACTCGCGAACTTACCGTTACGGACAGCCGCCCTGCGCCAGCACGTATTCGATGACGCGGGTATTATCGCCCAGCTCGGTCTCCGGGATCAGGTTTTGCGGGTCGATCGTCAGCGTGATGCGATGCGTCTCGTTGTACCACGTGCTGACAGTCAGCGGCATATCGACGCGGAAGGTCTGACCGGGCTGGAGCACCGGGAAACCGCCCACGGTGGTCGCCTGCACTGAACCATCGGCGGCGCGAGTGTTCACCAGCGAGACGATCCCGCTCGAAATCGTCGGCTCTGTGCCCAAGTTAGCGACATCGAAACCAACGTTGAAGGTTTCGTTGCAGACGGGCTGCGACGGCGTGAGCACGACGATGCCAGCAACCAGATTAGCCTGCGTGACCGGCGTCGGAGTGGCGGGGATGGGCGTCGGCGTGGGGGTGGCGGGCGGCGGGGGCGGCTGCACGCGCGGCACGAGGCTGAGATCGCCGCTCACGCTAACGATGCTGGGCGCCATCCAGCCGATCTGGCCATTGGGCAGGCGAACCTGATACCAACCCGTGCCCAGATTGCTGATGCCGACAATTTGGGCGGATTGCCCCTGCGACAGCGTCGCGATGATCGGGAAGAGCGTGCTGTCGCCGGCGCGCACATTGCCAGCCTGCGTTGTCACAGTCACGCGCGGCGTTGGGTCAACCGTTGGCGGTGGCGGCTCGGTCGGCAGTGGAGTGGGCGGCAGCGTCGGCAGGATGACCGACGGCTCTTCGACGAACGGCGGCAGGTCATTCTCGACGCGCAGCGGGCCGACAGTCGCAAAGACCGGGCTGCCCGCCCGCACGTTGACGGTCAACCGCAGTTCATACAGGCCATCCGGCACCAGTTCGGTATCCCACACCCCAAGCACATCATCTTGCACAGCAGCGCTGCTGGGCAGGATGGCCGGGAAGAAGACATCCGTACCCTCGCTGCCGGTAAACGGGTCTTCCAGCGGCCGGAACTCGATGAAGTAGTTGGTCATATTCGGTAGATTGGCCGAGCCGCGAATGCTGAACTCGCCTCGCAGCACATAGACCGGCGGCGGCCAGCTAATGTTCGCATTCGGGTTAGGCGGCTCCGGCGTCGGGGTTGGCAGTTGCGCCAAGACGGGCAGTGCGGCGGCGGTCAGCAGCGCGATCGCCAGCGCCAGCAGCACAATGCGTCGTAAGGAGTGAGTCATCGAGTTTTCCTCCGGGTTGTGGAACACGGCTTAAGGTGCGCGGCGGCCTTTACCGCCTGTTAAGCTTATTCTACTGCAAAAATGGCGCGGGCGAGTTGAACTGCCGGTCGCTGAGGACTGGACGATCGTCCTACGCTCAGTAGACGCGGCCGCCAAGGACGGCGGGGCGCGAGGGTTCCAACAGCGACAGGTTCCCATCGCTGCCTGGCACGCCGAGGATCAAGCATTCCGACTCGAAGCCGGCGATGTTCTTCGGCGGAAAGTTGATGACTGCGATCACCTGCCGGCCGATCAGCTCCGCGCGATCGTAATTGGTCGCTTGCGCTGCTGACCAGCGCAGGCCCAGCGCCGGGCCAAAATCGACTTGGATCTTGTAAGCGGGGTTGCGGGCGCGTGGAAACGCTTCGACGGCGACGATCTGGCCGACGCGCAGATCGAGCTTGAGAAAATCCTCGAAGGTGGCAAGCGGGGCTGGATCCATGGAGATCCCCTTTGAGTGCGCTCTGACGTTCAGCGCCAGACTGGAAACAAGTGATCGGCTGGGCCGGCTGCGTCGCGCTCGGCACGGGTGAGGTTGATCGGCTCGCCGCCGGCGGCCGCCGCGAAATAAATATCCCACGTGCCGGCGAAATTGGCCATGAACAAGTGCCCATCGCCTTCGAGAGCATAACGAAGGCCGACGGGGAGCGGCGTCGCATCTTCAAGGTCGAGCACTGGGCCTTGCAGGCGGCGTGCTTCGGGGACGGCAGCATCTGCATCGAGCAGATACAGCGCGAGCACGCCGCCAGTCAGAGTCGTCTCGCGTTCCGAATAAAAGACGATCTGCCGGCTGTCGGCCGCCCAAACGGGATACAGGTCATCGGCCGGGTGATCGGTCAAGCGGCGCAGCGCCGTCCCGTCGCGGTTGGCGACGTAGATCTCTTGATTGCCGTCGCGGTCGGAAGCGAAGGCGATCCGCCGCCCATCCGGCGAAACGGCCGGAAACCAGTCGATAGCGCCGCTGCGCGACAGATTGCGTTCGTCGGTGGCTGGATTGTCGCCTAGACGGGTGTAAATCTCGAGGTTGAGATCGCGCAGCGAGACGAACGCCCTCAGCCCACTAGGATGCACACTCAAATCCCAGTTCAAGCGCCCGTTGGCGATCACGGAGAACAGGGTCGGCAGGTCGTTGGCGACGCGCCGTCGTCCGCTTCCATCGGCATCCATCATATAGGCCGTCAAACTGTCCGCTGCGCCGTCGGCGCGTTCAGCGTTTGAGAGGAAGGTCAGGGCGCCGCCTTCGGCCGAGAAAGCGGCAAATCCGTCATCGGCAGTGCCATTAGTGAGCCGGCGCGAACTTCGGTCTCCCAGCCGCATCACATAGATAGCCCAAGTTCCATCGCGGTTGGACATAAACACAAACTCGCGTGCATCATCGGTGGCGATCGTGTCACTGGACGGCGCCAGTTGAAGGCGGCCGTCAGCGCCAGATGCCAGCTCCGCATCAATCGCTGCCCACGGCTGGCGGATCAAGAGCAGGGCCGCCACCCCGGCCATCAGAGCGCAGCCGAGAAGCAGGGGCAGCGCCGCCAGCCACCGGCGCGGTCGTCGTGGCCGGCGGGTTCCAGTAGGGTGGTGTGGCGAGGCCGGCGGAGTCTCCGTCATCTCGGTGCGCTCAACCGCCGGGATCGAGCGTGCCGACCGGCGCTGGGATGGCCGTCGGTCGCGGCGGCAACGTTGGCGCCGCGTTGGCGGTGATCTCCTCGTCGGCCCCGCCGGGGATCACGCCGAGCTGGGACGGGTCGATCAGCCCTTGGCCGGCCGGCGCTGAGCCACCGGCGGCCTCAAGTTGGCCGCCGCCGGTGAGCGGCGTTTGCGGCTGGATCGGCGAGGGAACACTATCGATATCGGCCACGCAGCGGAAGCCAATGCTGGCAGTTGGGTCAAGCGGGCCGCGCTCCTGCCGGTGCACAGTGCGCGTGAAGAAGGGCACCGTATCCCACGACCCGCCGCGCACGACTTTCGTCTGCCCAGTGGCTGGGCCTTGCGGATCGGGCAGTGTGGCTTCTGGCCGGCTGTAAAAGCGCGGATCGTACCAATCGAACACCCATTCGGCGACGTTGCCGGCCATATTCAAGATGCCGAAGGGGCTAGCGCCCACCGGGTCGAAGGCGGTCACCGGGACTTTAGCCGGTTCGCCGCTGGCAGGCCGGCGGGTGCTGGCGTTATTGGCATCCCACGAGTTGCCCCACGGGTAAATACGGCCATCGTTGCCACGGGCTGCGCGCTCCCACTCTGCCTCAGTTGGCAGCCGCCGGCCAATCGCTTGACAGTAGGCCTGAGCGCCATACCATGTAACGTTCGTCATTGGGAAGTTCAAAATGGCGATGTTGACGGAATAGTTCGCGCTGTCGAAAGTGATATTGCTGGTCTCGGAGTCCGTGCGGGTTTGCATACAGGGCTGCCCGAAACACCCATTGCGATGGCTGCCCGGCCCCAGCGCATTCATGAAGGCCAAGTACTGCTCGTAGCTTACCTCGGTGCGCTCCATCAAGAATGGGCTGACGGTGACGGGGTGCTGCGGGAACGAATCTTCGCCGTAAGCCAATTCGCAGGCGCCAGGGTCGCCGCCATAGCCAGCCAAACATTCCTGCACCGCAGCCTGCACTTCGGCGATAGTCGTGCCCATCTGGAACGTGCCGCCTTCGACCGGTAGCAGTTCGCTAGCGAGCAGCAGTACGCGATCGAACTGGCCGCTGACGGTTTGCGCTTGCCCACCTATAGCGCCGCCGACCGGCTGCTGAATGTCTTGCCCGGCAAGGCCAGAGACCAGCGGCTGGAGCGGGTCGCCCTGCGGCGAGCCGAGCGGGTCGGCGCCGAGGCCGGGCTGCTGCGGCAGCGCCAGCGGATCGGGCGTTTCCGTGGGGGCCATCAGCGTCAACATGGTCGGGTCGGTCGTCGGGCTAGCAGTCGGCGCTTGAATTTCGAGCAGCACCTCGGTGGGCGTGGGTTCAGCCGGTGGTTCGGTCGGGGTGACGGGTTCAGGCGTCGCTGTGATGACGAACGGCGTTTGGGTTGGCAGGTTGGCGGCTGCCACGCCATCGAGGTTGACCACCCCAAAGGCGAGCGCGCCGAGGAAGAACATGACTGAGCAGCCAAAGCCCATGATCATGCCGATGATCACCCACTGCCAAACGGCAGCGCTCGATCGCCGTCCCAACGAACCGTAATTACGAGACATACTTCTGCTCCTTCAAAACCGGGGCTTTCCAACTCCAGTGCGTGTACGTTCCATGTCGCCCGGTCGGTCGTTCCAGTTTATGACAGCGAACAATACTAAACGAAAGACCCCGCGGATACAACCGCGGGGTCTTTCATCATGCAATAAGAACGACCTACAATGAGAGCGGATTCCTCTTCAAAGGGCGTTGACCACGTCTGAATAGACGTTGCCCACCCACGGACCGATCAGGGTGACGACGATAAAAGCCACGATGACGACCAGCACCAAAATGAGCGCATATTCTACTAATCCCTGCCCCTCATTTGGTATTTGGTGCCGTATCGTGGCTGTAAAGGCCGTCCTCAGCCATTCCAGCCAGATCATGCAGCCCTCCGTAAAATTAAAAAACGAATGATGTAGAAAAATGAAAACGCCTTAGGCTCAGTTTATCACAGCCTAAGTTTCTCCGAACATAAGTAGGTCTTGACAATTATTGAACAATGCTTGCGAAGTTGAGGGGAAAAGCAAGGCGCGGCAAAAAAATTTACGATTTTGACGAAGGAGTCCACCCGATAATTGCCGGAGCATAAAGACGATATGCGCGCAGCGCGCGGCGCGCTCGCCAGCAGAGGATGCTGTCGGTTTAAGTTTAAGACGAGCAAGGCTGAACTTTGATCCTATTGACGATGAAACGCTTCGAATTTACATTGAGATAGAATGAAGGTGTAAGAAAGTGTTGAGGGGGTCCTAATCATGAAATTATCACTTCGTCTCGCTTTTTTGCTGGCGCTGCTGTCGCTATTTTTGATGGCGCATCATCCACTTTCCGACTCTGAACCGACCGTTTATATCGTCACCGCGCCGAGCGGCGCGCGCCTGCGCGCCTGCCCCCAAACCTCGTGCCCGATCTTAAGAACGCTCCGCAATCGGACGCCAGTCACAGTCATTGGGATGACGACTGGAACCACAGTCTCAAATAATTCCCTTTGGGCAGTGGTGTCGTTCGATGGGCAGATCGCCTACATCCACAGCAGCCTGATTCGCCCAACCACTGCCAGTGTTTACACGCCAGTCGCCAACAGCCAGACGGCGCCGCAAACGTTCGAATTTACGCCAAGCCCGCCGTCCGAGCCGGATCACACCCATGCGGATAGCGGCCACGGCAGCAGTCACGACTCAGGTCATGACGGAGGCCATCACCCAAGTCATGACGATGGCCAACACACCCCCGATCACCAAGATCCGGGTTCTGATGACGACTTAATCTGTGAGGAAGAGCAGCCGGACTTCCACGGATAGATCAAAATTGCGGCTGGCGCTGCGATCGGCCGCGATCGCATCATCGCAGCAGCGGATCACAGATCAGCGCTCTCGTTGGAGCGCTGATTTTGTTCATCAATGAGGATTTTTCAGAGATCGCGCGCGGACGATTATAATGTACCCATGCATGATGCTCATGAGACTTGACGCTGTGAATGATGGAGCGCTTGACCGCCGCGATCCTTTCTACGCACTGACGCCGCCGGGCGTCGACCAAAATTTGCCTGAGTGGGCGCGCCGTTCAAACCCGATCGTGCGCCGGCATTTGGGCGGGTACTTTAAAGCCATGCCGCTTGAGTTGGGCGGGCTAGGGCGCATCATTGGTCTTCAGTTTGCCTTCATCCTGCTCACGCTGCCGCTGCCGTTTTTGCTCACAATCCTGATGCCAGTCGCGACGGCCTCGCTGGTCGTACTGCCCGCGGCGCTGTTTCAGTATGGTCGTTCCTTGCTGACCATCGGGCTGAGTGCCAGCGCAGCGGTGGCTTTGGAACGCGCCAATCAGTCGCTCGATCTGCTGCGCGTTAGCCCGCGCCCACTCGACCAAATCCTGCTGAGCAAAATTGCGGCGGCGATCTGGCGCGAGATCGAGAACTTAGCGTTGATCATGGTGGCCGTGGCAGTGTTCAGCCTGCCGCTGCTGGTCATCCAATATGATGCGCTGTTGTCGGCGCAAGATCAGCCATTGTTCATGCGCTTTGGTTTAATGGTTGCGCTGCTGATCTCGCTGCTGCGCATCCCCTTCGAAGTGACGATGATCGCTGCCATCGGCGGGCTGATGGGCGCGCTGGGGCGCGTGCGCGCAGCAGCGTTCATCGCGACGGCTCTGTGCGGCGCGGCGTACTTCGCCTTCATCAATCTGCTGCGCCTGCTGACGCTTGATGTGAGCGCGCGCCTGTTCGTCGAGATGGCGCTGCCCTTGCTGCTGCCGGCCGCGATCACGGCGCTGTGCTTGCGCCTCAGCCTTGTCATCCTCACCCGCGAGAGTTGAAGGCTCATGCGAATGAGTCGGAACGGCGCTTCACCCGTTCACGGGGTGCTGTGGGCAGCTCAGCGCCAGCTTTGAGCCGCTCGCCGCTGGCGATCAGCAGATCGGCCAGCATGGCGCGAAAACGCCGCTGCATTGTCGCGCGGTCGGCTGCGGCCTCGCGAGCGAGCTGCTGTATCCGCGCTTGGCGCAGCAGGTCTTGCTTGTGATACTCCACTGTACGTGCTTCAAACAAAGGTGCGATCATCCTCATATCCCCCTCTCGCTGTAGAGTCATGTTAGCATGGCGGCAAACTGTGAAATTGCTGCCTCGTTTAAACGGAAGCTAAACTGTCTACATTGCTGTACTCTGTGATTCGCTGGCAGGCGCGCATCGGTTCAAAATTTGCGCCCGCGGATCGCGCGGCGCTTGCGCTATAATTAATGCAACCACTAAAGAGATCTAAACTTGGTGACCAAAACACTGCTAACCGCCAGCGACCTGAAACCGCCGCTCAAATGGGCGGGGGGCAAACGCTGGCTTGTCCCGATCGTGCAACCCTACTGGGAGCGCGAGGGCGGCCGGCGTTACGTCGAGCCATTTTGCGGCGGGCTGGCGATGGCACTTGGTTTGAGGCCGGAACGCGCCCTACTCAATGATCTGAACCCGCACCTAGTCAACTTCTACGGTTGGCTCCAGCGTGGGCTGTGCAGCGAACTGGAGATGCGCAACGACGCCGCGCTGTTCTATGCGCACCGGCAGGAGTTCAACGCGCTGATCGCCCGCGGCAGCGCAGAGGAGCGACGCGCCGCCGAGCTGTTCTACTACCTCAACCGCACGGGCTACAACGGCCTGTGCCGCTTCAACCGCCGCGGCGAGTTCAACGTGCCGTTCGGCCGCTATCGCGCGATTAACTACACGCGCGATTTTTCCGCTTACCGCGAGCCGCTCGCCAACTGGGCGTTCACCAGCGGCGATTTCGAGCGCATGCAGCTCGATCCGGAAGACTTCGTCTACGCCGATCCTCCGTATGACGTCGAATTCGTCAGCTATTCAAAGGAGGGGTTTTCGTGGGCCGATCAGGTGCGGCTGGCCGAGTGGCTGGCGTCGCACGCAGGACCTGCGCTCATCTCTAACCAAGCGACCGAGCGTATTATCGCTTTGTATGAACGGCTGGGGTTCACCGTCTTGTTCTTCGATGCCCCCCGCCGCATCAGCTCAAACGGGGATCGACGCCCGGCGACCGAAGTTCTGGCGCTGCGTAATCTGGCTGTTTAACCCCTCCCGCTCGTTTAGCATGAGGGAGCAAGCGCATGCGAATGCTCATCACTATCCTCATCGTCCTCGCGCTGACTGCGCCTTTGGCGGCCCGTGGTCAGGGCGGCGCCGGGCGGGCCGGCCAGCCGGGGCAGGCCTCCTTGCCGCCGCTGACGCTGGCCCCAGACTTGTTCGTGCGCGCCAGCCGCGCCCTTGATGAGCGAGACTGGGATCGCGCTTTGCTCGATTTCAGCTTGTTCCTGCTGCTCAACCCCACTTACAGTCAGGGCTATTTCGGGCGCGGGCTGACCTACCTCGGCCTTGAGCAGGAGGAGGCAGCGCTGGCCGACTTTGAAGCCGCGCTGGCGACCGCCCCGCTCGATGCCGGGGCTTACCGCGCCAGCATTCACCGGCTGCGCGGCGATATCCACAGCAATGCCCGCCGCTTCGAGGCGGCGCTGGCCGATTATGACGCCGTCATCGAGCTGGCGCCGAACGCCGAGGCGTTCGCCAACCGCGCGCTGATGCATCTAGCGTTGGCTGATCATGAAAGTGCTCGCGCGGACCTGACGCGCGCGATCGAACTTGAGGCCGGCCTTGCGCCGCTCTACCTTTACCGCGCCTACGTCAACATCGAGCTAGAACGTTGGGCCGATGCCGCCGATGACTACTTCGCCTACATTACGACGAATGAGGCTCGCCGCATCCGCGCTGAGCGTCCGCTCATCTCGGAACAGCTACAGTTCATCGAGCTTCAGCGCGGCACCGTGCACGAGTTTCGTTTCGAAGGCCGCCGCGGGCAGATAGCGACCTTTGTCGCGCAGCGGCGGCCCAGCGACTCCGTTGACCCGCTGTTGGTGCTGCTTGGCCCGGATGGGCGCGCGATCGCAGCCGATGATGACAGCGCGGGCGATATGAATGCGGCTGTGCGCCTGACCCTACCTTTCGACGGCGCTTATACGCTGCTGGTGAGCCATTCGTTGGGCGGGTCAACCGGAGCGGTCGCTGTTGGTGTCTTGGTCGAGTGAAGCTGGTGCGTCACTGGAACGGCTGATCTGAGCAGCCGCGGCTTCCAGCGCGTCGGGGGCGAGTGCGATCGCGCCGGCTTCGATGAGCGCGCGGTTGCCGCTGGCCCGGCTTTCCAGCGCGTAGACGCGCCGGCCCTGCTCAAAAGCGCGCGCGGCAGCGTGCATCGCGCCGCCGTCGATCGCGCTCTCGATCACAACCAGCGCGTCGCTCAGCCCGCTGATGAGGCGGTTGCGCGCGACCAGCGCCGGCGTGCGCGCGGCGGCTTGAGGATCGACTTCGCTGAGCAGCGCCCCGCGCGCGGCGATCGCGCGGGCCAGCGCCCGATGCTCGGGTGGATAGATGTTGAGCACGCCGCTGCCCAGCACGGCGATCGTGCGGCCGCCCGGCAGCGCCAGCGCGCCAAGGTGAGCGGCAGCATCAATGCCGAGCGCCAGCCCGCTAATGAGGGTGACGCCGCGTTCGGCCAGCGCGCAGGCCAACGTCTCGGTGGCGGCGCGGGCAGCGGCCGAAGGCTGCCGCGTCCCGACCAATGCGACAGTCCGCATTGGTGGGCGCCAGTCCCCGATGATGAACAACGTTGGCGGCGCGTCGTCGAGCGCGCGCAGCGCCGGCGGATAGGCCGGGTCATCGAGCGTCACGATGCGCACGCCGGCCGCCTGCCAGCGCGGGATGCGCGCAGCGACCGCCTCCTGATCGACCGCCTGGATGGCCGCCGCGATCTTGGGGCCAATGCCGGGCACACGCCGCAGGGCCCCTGCATCAGCGCTGAGGACTGCATCGAGGTCGCCGTTGAAATGCGTCACCAGCGCGCGCAGTTTTTTGCCGCCCAAATGATCGATCAAACTGAGCGCAACCCATGCCGGATCAGGAGCTGGCCCGGCGAAGTTCATTCTTCCTCATAATATTCGATGATCGAGAGTAGCATAGCGTTGATAAAGGTGTTAACTTGCCGCAGCAGCGAGGCCCATTCAGGGGCGCTGCGCGGCGGGGTTACCTCCGACCACGTGAGGATCGAGTTGATGACAAAATCGCTAAAGTAGAGAAAACCGCGCACTGCCTGCGGCAGCGTCAAACCATCTTCCGCCAGCCGCTCTGCATACGCTTTGCCGAGCGTAATCGCCGCGCTGAGCTTCTCATCGGGCGCGCCATAAGCCAAGTACTGGCGCAGCGCCTCGAGCACGCGCCGCCCCTGCTCGCGCAGCGCATCGCGCGTTGTTTCACTCATTGCGGTGTACCACGGCTCGGCAGCCAACGCGCTGCCGCCCCCTACGACTTGCAGGCGGGTTTGTCCAAGCGCATTCTGGATGATGACTTGTACCTCCAGCGGCTGCAGCTCGCCCTGTGCCTCGGCATATTGGAGCAACTCGCTTTTGCGGAAACGCCGGTGACCGCCCGGCGTGCGCCGCGCGTGTAAATCACCTCGGTCGGCCCAATTGCGCACGGTCGCCGGATGCACGCCCAGCATCTCGGCGGCTTGGCGCAAGCTCACCCACTCCGATTCACTCATCGTTTACCTTCTCCTGCGCCATCCAGCATTGTTTACAGTATAGCCTGTGATGGATGGTTGCGCTTCATCGTCCCTTCTGGCAAGATCGACATGAGCGAAACGCGACTTGTGGAGGGTGCAGGGCTATGGACACCGACTCCTCGATGCTGGAAGGCTTCACCGATTTTGAGTCGGTGATTCCTGAGATCGTGGGCGTTAACCCAGTGCTTGTGCGCATCGTCATCATCATAGGCGTCTTTTTGCTGCTGCTGCTGTTGCGCCGCTTGCTGATCTTTTTGATCCTCGCGCCGCTGCGCCGCCGGCTTCGAGATCGCGGGCAGCAGCATTACATCGAGGCGCTTGAACGAATCGTCGTCCGCCCGATCCGCCTGATCATTATTGCGCTGCTGGTGGTGATCGCTGGGGCGCTGCTGCTGGAGGCCGGCCCGCTGCTGACGCTGGTGCTGCGCATCGCCAGCACCTTCCTCATCATCGCCATCGCTATTGGCCTTTACCAATTTATCAGCTTCGCTTTCCTCTCGCGCGGGCGTCTCTACACGCTGACCGGCTTAGCGGTCGAAGAAGCGCTGCTGCCGTTCTTCCGAACGGCGCTTCAAATTTTTCTGGCACTGGTGGCTGGTGTCATCCTGATTCAGGAATGGGGCTATGACGTCACTGGGTTGATCGCCGGTCTGGGCGTTGGCGGTTTGGCTGTCTCGCTGGCGGCGCAGGATACGCTGTCTAACTTGTTCGGCTTCACGGCCATCGTCGGCGACCGGCCGTTCGTCGTGGGCGATTACATCAAAACGCCCGATGTTGAAGGCATCGTCGAGGAGGTAGGGCTGCGTTCGACTCGCGTTCGCCAGCTCGATCAGGCGCTGGTGACTGTTCCCAATAACAAATTGGCCAGCGCTGCGGTCTTGAACTGGTCGCGCTTGAGCAAGCGGCGTATCAACATGCACCTCAACATCACCTACGACACGCGGGCAGATGCGTTGGAAAGCCTGCTTGAAGACCTGCGCCGCATGCTGCGCGAGTGGCCGTCCGTCGAGACGGACTCGGTCGTTGTGTACTTCGTCGAATTCGGCACCTATTCGCTCGATATCCTCATTCGCTGTTATGTCACTATCGCCGATTGGGGCGGTTTCACTGCGGAAAAAGAGAAAATTTTTTTGGCCATTTTGCGCCTTGTTGACCAGCACAACATCGAGATCGCGTTTCCCTCGCAAACGCTTTACACCGCCAGCGGCACCGGCGAGGAACTGGCGGCGGTTTCGCCCGATATGCGCGCCCGGCTGGCAGCCGCTGCCGCCGCTGCGACTGTGCTGGCGCAGCAGGCAGAACGACCGCCCGTACCGAAGGGAGATAGCCCATCATGAACGTTCTCGTCACCGGCGGCGCTGGCTATATCGGCAGTCATACCACTGAACTGCTGATCGAGCGCGGCTTTTCCGTCGTCGTCTTCGACAACCTGGCTGCCGGTCATCGCGAGGCCGTCCACCCCGCAGCGACCTTTATACACGGCGACCTGCTCGACCGTGCACAGGTCGCCGCGCTGTTTGCCGGGCAGCGCTTCGACGGCGTGATGCATTTTGCCTCGCACATCATGGTCGGCGAAAGCATGGAAAGGCCGTGGAAATACTTTCGCGAGAACGTGCATGCTGCCGAAAATCTGATCGAGGCGGCCGTCGGGGCCGGGGTGCGTCGTTTCATTTTGTCGTCAACGGCCAATCTGTTTGAACAGCCGCGCCGCATCCCGATCGCTGAAGATGAGCCGATCATCCCGGGCAGCGTCTATGGCGAGACAAAAGCCTACATCGAACGGCTGCTGTATTGGATGGATCGCATTTACGGCCTTAAGTACTGCGCGCTGCGCTATTTCAACGCCAGCGGCGCCCATCCGAATGGGCATATCGGCGAAGACCACGACCCGGAGACGCATTTGATCCCCCTCATTTTGCAGGTCGCGCTTGGCAAGCGCGAGCGCATCACCATTTACGGCGACGATTATGAGACGCCCGATGGCACCTGCATTCGCGATTATATTCATGTGCTCGATCTGGCGGGCGCGCATATCTCGGCTTTGGAAGCACTGGTCGATGGGCGCAGCCGCGCCTACAACCTCGGCAGCGGAGTGGGCTACTCGGTGCGCCAAGTGATCGAAGCTGCGCGCCGCATCACTGGCCATCCGATCCCGTCGATCGTCGGCCCGCGCCGGCCGGGCGATGCGCCTGCACTGGTGGCCGATAACACGCGCATCAAGGCTGAACTGGGCTGGTCGCCCCAATGCAGCGATCTCGATTTCATCATCGAAAGCGCGTGGCGCTGGCACGCCGCGCATCCCAATGGATTTGGAGGCTGATGACGATGCGGCTGTTTTTCTTTCGTCACGGGCTGGCCGAGCCGGGAACCGAGCGGCTGCCCGATCATGAACGTGCGCTGACGGATGTGGGTTCGGAACGGGTCGAACGAGCGGGGCGCGTCCTCAAGGCGCTCGACGCAGTGCCAGCTCATTTGCTCACCAGCCCGCTGTTGCGCGCGCGGCAGACGGCCGACATCCTCGCCAAAGAGCTTGGCCTCACCGCGCAAATTCGCCCAGAGCTGGCGCCGGGTTTCAGCTTGCCTGCGCTTGAAGCGCTGGTGGCGGGCTTGAATGGCGACGATCTCATGCTGGTGGGCCATGAGCCGGATTTCAGCGTGACCATCGGCGCGCTGACGGGCGGCGTCGTCTTGATGAAAAAAGGCGGCATGGCGCGCGTCGATCTGGTTGGCTACCGGCCCCTGCGCGGCGCTCTGGTTTGGCTGATCGCGCCGCGGGTGTTCGACATATTGGCTTGAAACGCGCTCGTCTCAAAAATGGGTGTACACTGAATCGTATTCGGTAGGTTGACCGGCTGCGTGGCACTACACGCGCCAACGACGCGCACTCCACCGAAGCCGCGCGTTCAGATTGTCAAAGGGGGCTGATATGGATAAGGCAAAAATCCAGACGTTTCCAGAGACCACCCGCCCGCGTTCTCCCGGAGACAGCGCGCTGCGCGTCGCTTGGCAGCGCTATTTAGAGTACAGCTATGCTGCCAACCGGCGCAAACGAACTCATGTGCGCGTGCGCCGCGGGGTCATCTTGCTCAGCCTCGTCTCAACGGTGCTGGCCGTCACCATCACCTATCGCGATGTCGTGCCGCTGATCGGCGCGGTTGCCGATGGGATTCGCCTCGTCTTGATCATCCTGCCGCTGGTGATCGCCGGTATTCTGGCGTTTTCGCTTCAGTTCATGCCGAGCATGGCGTGGATCGCCTACCGCATCGGCGCCGAGATGATCCGCCGCCAAATCTACCTCTACCGCATGAACGCCGGCGAGTACATCGATAAGCCGTCTTTCGACCAGCAGGAGTTGTTGATCCAGCGCATTGGCGAGGCCGATACGCGGGTGGATGAGATCGGCTCGCCAGAGCCGTACATTATGCCCAATTTTGAGGATCTTGAGGCTGAAGTCAGGAAAAAAGTGGATCGGCCTGAGATCGATGATGGCTTCAGCGCGATGAGCGTCGAACAATATATCGAAGGCCGCGTCATCCCACAGCGCGAGTGGTACATTAACAAGCTGCACCACGACTATCGCAGCTTGCGCCGCTGGCGCGCGATGGTGCTGTTCTTCGCCGGCCTCGGTTCGTTTTTGGTTGTCATCGGGCTGGAACCGCTGGTCGCGATCACGACGGCGTTCGGCGTCGCGATCGGCCTCTACATCGATTTGCAGCTTTATGGCCGCACTTATGGCATTTATCATTTGACAGCGCGGCGGCTTGAGCAAGAGATGGCGCGTTGGTCGGTGCTGCCGGCCGAGCAAAAAGATGAAAACGCCGAACAAGCGGCGTTCGTTCAGCGCATCGAAGATATCTTTCAAGAAGAGCGCGATGTGTGGATGCAGCAGGCGCTGCAAGCGCAGTCGGCGACCGAGCAGGGGATTATGCGCAACGTCAATCTCGCCAATACGCCGTTCAACTTGGGCGGGGCGGGCGATGAGCGGCGCGCGCAGGCCGCGCGTGCTGGCCAGCGGTCGGCGGAAGGGCGTCCGGTCGGCATGCAAGCGATGCGGCTGACGGGGCAGGCCCATGCCGCGCCGCGCCGCACGACATCCGAAATCGCATCTGCCGCGCTGCCCCTGCCCGGCTCGAATGCTGGCGCGATGAACACGCCGGACGCCCCGCCTGATGACGACTCAGCCATCCCGCCGGGCCGCGCCAGCGGTTAAGCCGCGTTCATGGTTTTCCATAGCGCCAAACGCCGGCTGCTTCGTCGCGTTGCAGACGATGCGCTTCGCGCAGGGCTTCGAGGTGCGCCAGCGTCTCGGCCACTGCGAAGCGGATCTCGTGAGGGGTGAGCTTCTCGTAATCGAAGATGGCGCGGCTAACCTCAAAGACAGTCGCGCCGTCTGGCGCTTGCACAGCGGTCTCTTCCATCGCGGCCAGCCGGTGATCATGATGGGCCAGCAGCTCGTCAATGCGCCCCCGCCAATCGGTGATCAGCGATTTATGGCCCGGCAGCGCCAGCCGCGCATCGAGGACGCGCAATTCGCGCAGCGAAGCGAGGTAACGCTGGAGCGGGCGCGGCTGCGTATCGGGCCATAGGCCGATGTTGGGCGTGATCTTCATCAAGACATGATCCCCGCAGAGCAGCAGCCGGTCGCTGGCATCGTAGAAGAGCAGTTGTGCGTCGCTGTGGCCGGGCGCATGTAAAACCGCAAACGCCCGCCCGCCAAATGCGATCGTCTCGCCTGGTGTGAGGATCTCGACGCGCGTCGGGTGTGGCGCGGTCAGTTCGGCCATGCGCGCGCCTGCGGCGATCATGCCTTCATGATACGTTTCCGGCACGCCGCAGGCGCGCATCAGCGCCAACATCTGCCCGACGCGGCCATCGCGCTGCACCCAAATGATCTGAGCGTCGTGCGCTTCGCCCGCCGACATGAAGACCGGCGGCCGCCCTCCTGCCAGCGCTTGCAGCCAGCCAGCCAAACCGTAGTGATCGGGGTGCATATGCGTCAGCACGATCCGGGCGATCGCCTGTGGGTCAATGGCGAGCGCGGCGAAGGCCGCCTGCCATACGGCACGGCACTCCGGCAGGTTCAGCCCGGTGTCGAGGATAGTCCAGCCATCTGGGCCGCGCAGCAGGTAAGCGTTCACGCGGTTGAGCGCAAAGGGCAGCGGGATGCGAACTTGATAGACCTCATCGGCGACGGCGCTGACTGGGCTTGTGCTGGGCATGGGGCTTCTCGCTGGTGTGATAGTCACGGGCAGTATACCGCGCTTTATGCGTTCGCGGAAACCTGAGTTTTGCGCCCCTTCAGAAGCGCCAAACGAACGGCTTAAGGGCGATTTGCAGGGGTTTTGAATTTATGGCATAGTAAGTTTTTACAAGCCCAGCTTTTGCTCTCGAGCTGACAAGAGAGTGTGCCGATACTTTTTGCATTCTCCTAGCTGCGGAGTTGAATACTCGATTACACGCTGGCGCAGGGGAACTGCGGCGTTCAGCCCACGCCGCCGCCGCCCCCACCCAACCCGGGACGCGACTTCGGCCCCAACCAGTGTTTCCTGGTGTTGACTAACCCGAAAGTCGTTTTCGATACGCCGTATGGCAACCCGCAGGGCACGCTCGAACTGGGCGCTTATAACGCGTTTCGCGTCGAGACGGTCAATCAGGTGAATTGGTATCTGCTCAACCTGACCGACCGCCCGCCGGCATGGATAGATGGCACCGGCGTCGAGAAGCAGGGCAACTGCAGTCTCTAACGGGCTTCGGCTTATCTAGTGTTGACGCGCTGGCAACCCCAGCCAGACCACGATCGAGCTTGTGCATGTTCAGCAGCAACACCAGCGATCATGGAACCAATTGGGGCTGGGTAACGTCTAATCATGGCATTGAGATTTCGTTCAAGGAGAGGATTATGAAGCAGCTGGCACGACCATTCGCTGTTCTCAGCGCGCTGGCGCTGATGTTTATCCCGCTGGCGCTCGCGGGTGCGCAGGGCGAGGATGCGCTCGCCGGGTCGCAGTGGGGGCTGGTCTCGCTCACTGCCGAGACGCCAGCTATCCCCGGCAGCGGTGTGACGCTCGAGTTCGGGGATGACGGTCGCGTGAGCGGCTCGGCGGGCTGCAACCGCTTTGGTGGTGGCTACACCGTCGACGGCGAAGCGATCAGCTTCAGCCAATTGTTCAGCACGCGCATGTTCTGCCCGCAAGATGGGATCATGGATCAAGAGATCGCGTTTCTCAACGCGCTGGAGGCGGCGTCGAGCTTCGCCATTGAAGGCAACCAGCTCATCATCACCTATGGCGATGGCCAGCAGCTCGTCTTCATTCAGCAAAGCCCGCTAACGGGCACAAGCTGGCTGTTGGTTTCGCTCGATGCCGAAACGCTGGCCGTCGAGAGCAGCGTCGTCACGCTTCAGTTCATCGAGGCGGGCCGCGTCGCGGGGACGGCAGGCTGCAACCGCTTTGGCGGCGGCTATGAATTCGACGGGAACGCGATCCGCTTCAGCCAGCTTTTCAGCACGATGATGATGTGCATGGAAGATGGCATCATGGAACAGGAAGCGGCTTATCTGGCTGCCCTGGAGGCGGCCACCAGCTTCGATCTCATGGGCGATCAGCTCATCATCGCCTATGGCGATAGCGCTCAACTGACGTTCACGCGCCTCAGCCCGCTGGCAGGCACAGCATGGGAGCTGCGCTCGCTCAACTTTGAGACCCCCGTGCTGCCTGAGACGACCGTCACCTTACAGTTCGGCTTTGATGACCGCGCGTTCGGTTCTGGCGGCTGCAACAGCTTTAGCAGCGGTTACACCACCAGCGAGGACAGCATCAATTTCGGTATACTCATCAGCACGTTGATGGCATGCTCAGATGATATCATGGCGCAGGAGATGGCTTATTTCGCCGCATTAGAAGCGGCCACCAGTTTCATGCTGGCCGATGATCAGCTCTTCATCACCTATGGCGATGGCGATCAGCTTCGCTTTACGCGCGCCGAAGCGATGAACTAACGCAGAATGCAGCCGGCGCGTCTTGATCGTACAAGAGGCGCGCCGGCGCTTTTCATAAGGGGCGAACAGCAAATCGCCCCTTCATTGTCTTTGTAAAGAGGTAAACAGTCGTCGTTGTAGGCTGCGCTCAGACGCGGGTGACGTAGCTGCCGTCTTCAGTTTTGATGCGGATGGTATCGCCCGCGTTGATGAACAAAGGCACCTGCACAACCATGCCGGTTTCCAGCGTAACCCGCTTGGTCGGGTTGTTGGCGGTATCTCCGGCGAAACCGGGTTCCGCCTCAACGACCAGATAGTCGTAGGTGGTCGGCAGCGCGTAGTCAATGATCTCGCCTTCGTAACTCATCAACGTGATCTGCATGTTTTCTTTGAGGTACTGCACGTCTTCGCCAAAGACTTCGCGCCGAATCTGCGGCTGTTCGAAGCTTTCTAAATCCATGAAGGTCAAGAATTCGCCGTCATCATACAGATACTCGACCTGTCGGGCCTCCACGCGGATATCTTGCACGCGCTCTCCGGAATTATAGGTGATCTCGCGCGTCGCACCGGTGCGCATGTTGCGCACGCCAACGCGGATAGTCGCATTGCCGCGCCCCGGTTTGTGGTGCGAGTAACTGATGACTTTCCAGATCTGCCCGTCCTCAAGGAAAGTGGTGCCTTTGCGAAGCTGGTTCACATCGATCATAGCGCGTGCGGCTCTCTCTCAACACAGTGCGCTTTATCCAACAAGATTGTATCAATATACCATACTGCCAGCGCTGGCGGTAGCCTCCATCGGACTAGAGCGTTCTCGCGCTGCCGCTTGTGCTAGCTGCTGGCTGGCGGCCGTTCACAGGCCGTGCCGGATGCGTTTCAACGCCGGCGCCAGCCGGTGCAGCGCGATCGCGCCGGCCACCAGCGGCCGCCAGCGTTCTACCGCCGCCATACCCGGCCGGGCTGGATCGCAACGGTGAAACAGCTCCGGCTGCGACAAGCTGCGTTCGAGCAGCGGCGTTGGCACGACCGGACGCGCCTGCCACGGGAAGTAGCACGTGAATTGGCTGGCGTAGCACGCCAGCGCCGCGCGTTTGACCTCGGCTGCGGGGTCGATAGCGAGCGCCAAAAGCGCGGCCGCGTCTAAATAGGCGCGTACATCGCCGCCGGGCAGTTCGCGCCACTCGGGATAGATGAAGTATTCATAGAAAGTGGCTGCTTCGAGCAGCGCCGCCGCCCGCGCTGCCTCGATGCCGGCTCGATAGACGGCGATATGATCGGGATGCCGGTCATAGCGGAAGGGCAGCAGGATGGTCTGCGGGCGCAGCACAGCGAGCAGCGCAGCCAGCGCCTCGCACAACCGCGCTTGTTGAGATAGAAGCGCACCGTCAGGAAGATCGAGAAAGTGCAAATTGGAGTGCGAAATACCGAAAACGGCGGCAGCGCAGCGCGCCTCCGCTTTACGGATTTCGACCAATTCGCCCCGCACCTGGATGCCGCTTGGGGCGAGATAAGCGTGCGAGGCGGAACCATCGGCCGCATAGATGATGTGTATCCGCGACGGATCGGGCGCTTGTGCTAGCAGCCCGCCGCAGCCGAGCGCCTCATCATCGCTGTGTGGGGCCAGCAAAACAGTTTCGCCTTGCAAAAGCGTGGTTGCTGTCGTTGGCAGTGCGCCGAACTGTCCGGCCATGATCGCCTTTGTGCCTAAACCGGCTTATGACCGGGAAGATACTGGCGCGCTCGCGCCAGCGCCCCTCGCGCCAGCGCCAGTTCCTGTGCATCCCAGTACCCAGTG
>JBDNDP010000040.1:0-30223 GCA_046719065.1 Aggregatilineales bacterium
CTTCGCTCTCTCTCGTGCGTTCCGCTAGGGAGATATACGTGCGGCTGCCGTCATCGTCACAGTAAGCGTCATCCGCGCCCGCAGCAGCAGGTGACGGTCGTTTGTGCACCAAGTCCTTGAACAGCGCGAGCAAAGTTTCGGCGGCTGTGGCATCACGGGCACAAGAACGGATCAGGGCAATTTGCTGCGGCGTCAAAGACATTGAGCGGATTTACCTCATACGACTTTGGAATTACATTGTAGCATTAGCGCACCTGACGAATCTAGGAATTCTGGCGTATCATGCCCTTTGTCGACATATCGGTCATTATAATAGAGTTAGCGTACTATCGAAGCAGTGACAGCCGCACAGGCAGGGGCGAAAGGATCATCATGAAGGCGCTGCGCTCGTTCTTCGGCATCGGATTGTTAGCCGGGCTGTTCGCGCTGGCAGGGTTGGCAGGAACCACGCTGGCTCCTGCGCGCGCGCAGGGCGGCGAGGCCTTTGAAATTGTGCTGTACGTTGAGCAGTATGCAGGCGCAGACCTCGTCGCAGTCGCCGGTGACCTGTTGTTCGTCGAGGCTTCCGGCGGGGTGACGCGCGTGCCCGTGCCGGCCGCCTTCTACGCCGATGGAGGCGTCGGCCGCTCGGTCATGCTCTCTGAAGACAGCCGTTATTTGGTTGGGTTCTCTCAGCCGGTCACTTTCGAACGCGCCAACAACATCGTCATCGCCGACCTGCTGATGGGAACCTGCTGCACAGTCGTGTTTCCGCCCTATGGGGATATAGCGCTTTATCACTTGGGATCGTTTAGCCCCGATGGCACGCGCTTC
Source organism: Aggregatilineales bacterium (assembly GCA_046719065.1). GTDB lineage: Bacteria > Chloroflexota > Anaerolineae > Aggregatilineales > Phototrophicaceae > Flexifilum. Next base: position 814 of record JBDNDP010000040.1, read on the forward strand.
GCAGCTTCGTTTGTCCGTCAAGATTTCAGCGCCGATGGCGGCATTTTCTTGATCAACGCGACGACCGGGGTGATCGATACGGAAATCCCAATGGCGCCAATCCGCGCGCAGCTTGGCGATGACTTCTCGGCGTGGCCGCTGATCGGCGCGTGGTATGGCGGCGGCATTGAACTGACGCCGAGCTGTTACGCCTGCGAGCCACCTTACGAATGGGAATGGGCTGATTACAACCTTGCGACTGGTTTGGTCACGCTGACAGGCATTCGCGAGTCGATCTTCGCCGAACGGCTGCCCGCCAGCGGCGAGGTGCTCTACGTCGGCTTCAACCCAAACTTTCCGCACAATCCCGATGCCGCTTTTGGCTATTTCCCCACCGCCAACGTCGTCAACTATTATCCTGATGGCGTTTTCCCGCTCTTTCTCGAATCGCGCGAGGCAGAACCAGTCGCCTACTTCACAGAGTTTCCCGAGGTGAACAGCCTCTACGTCCACTTCATCGCCGATGGCGATGCGTTCATCACCGGCCCGATCGACGGCGGCTGGTGGGAGGTTGTTCGCCGCGACGGGACGCGCACGCGCCTCTCGATCGCGCCCGGGGCCGAGGTACTGGCGGGTACCCCGAGCGGTTGGCTGGCGCTGTGGCCTGATGCGGCCACCGGGCAGCGCTTGCGCTTGTATGAAGTCTTGGGAGGAAGCATCGCCCAATTTGAGATCGGCGCGCCGATCCCATTTGGGCAGAGCGTGCGCGTGCTGCGCGCCGATCTGCTCGGCTTCACGCGAGCCACGACCTTCCCGCCTTTTCCAGTGATCAGCGGCGCAGCGGCGAGCGAGCCGCTGCTGCTGGCCTCCCCAATCCCACTCGAACTGCCGACGGCGATCTTGCTGCCCGACGCGCTGCTGCCAGCTTTACCGACCGCCACGCCGTTCGTGTTCGAAGCCACGCCGTTCAGCTTGCCGACGGCCCCGGTCATTCCAACGGCGCCGTTCGCGCCGCCAGCGGCCGTGCAGTGCCCGGGGTTCTTGCCTTCACGGTTGGCGCCCGGGGGCATGGGCGCGGTCACACCGGGCATACCGAATCGCCTGCGCGACCGACCATCCCTTGACAGCAACGTGCTGACGAACATCCCCGGCGGGGCTATCTTTGTGGTCATCTCTGGGCCGGTGTGCGACCCGGCCGGTATCGCGTGGTGGCAGGTGAATTACAATGGCATCGTTGGCTGGACGGCTGAAGGACAGGGCGGGGCTTACTTCACCGAGCCGGTTGGCACAGGGTCAGAAGGCATGGGCGCACAGGGGTGAAACTTTTACCCGCGGCGGCGAGCCGAGCCGGCAGTTAGCCGAGCCGGCGGCGAGCCGAGCCGGCAGCTAGCCGAGCCGGCACTCAGCCAACACAGCGGGCGCGAGTTGAGCGCCATCGAGCGCAACGGTCGTCAGAAAACCGCTGCTGACCAGAAGTTGTTCACGGCCATTGATCCAGAGCAGTCGCGACCGCGGGCTGCTGTTGCGATTGCCCCCCGCATAGAGCCAGCGTTGGGCAACGAGTTCGCCGTTGGAGGCATCAAAAGCGTTGATCACGCCGTCGGCATCCAGCGAGTAGAGCAGACAGCCGCCGCCCACGGCCAGCAGCGGCGGCAGAGTCGTGGCCGGGAACGGGTAGGCGATGCGCCAGCGCGGTTCGCCCATTGCGCCGATCGCCAGCAGCGTCGCCTGAGGATCGCCCAGATAGATGTAGACGTTCCTCACAGGGTCAACGACCATGGCCGCGGTGCGCCCCGGCACCGGGCTGATGCGCCCCAGCTCGCGCTGCTGCCCATTCTCGATCGCGTAAAGCGTCGCCCCGTCGAGGACGCGCCAACCCCCGCCCGGCACTGCGGCGACCACCGGCGTGCGTTCGAATTGTGTCTCGTAGATCAGGGTTCCATCGCGGCCCACCACGCGCCAGTGAACTGCATCATTGGCCCGCACCGCCACCGCCATTTGATCGCCGTTTTGCTCAAAGCTGAGCACGCGCAGCCCAAGGCCAACCTGCGCCTCGGCAGCGCTGACCAAGCCGGCGCTCACAGCAGCCGGTTCAATGCGAGGTGGCAGCGACCACAGCCGCTCGCCTTCTACCGAGTAAGCGGCGATGCCTCCATTTTCGGTGACGAGCGCAAACGCATCGTCGAGGGCCAGCAGCGGCGCGTCGGGACCCGGAATTGACCAGACGCCGATGTATCGCCCGCCGCGCAGAGCGATCGTTTGGCCGCTGCGCGCGCGCGCGATAGTGAGGTTGCCGGGCAGGCCGATCAAGCCGGTCACCACTTCATCAGCGGTGATGCGCCAGAGGCGCTGGCCGGGCGGGACGAACCCTTCGATCACGCTGCCGCTGGCGATCACGATCACCCCGCTGTCGAGCACGACCGGCGGCAGGCTCGGCACGCTGGTGAACGTGACGGCGTTCAAGTAGGCTGGCTCTAGGCGCAGGTTCCACAACACCGTGAAATCAAGCGGGTGAAACCAACCTTCATGCTGCGGGTTGCCGAGCACGTAGCCGGGGCCGCCGTCGCTGGGCATGAAATTGCGAATCTCGTAGTGCAGATGCGGCAGCCCGCGCGAAGGCCAGCCGATCACACCCAGCGGCATCCCGCGCTCAACGCACGCGCCAACCATCGGAAAGCGAATCGTCTCGTCTTCTTCTAGATGACCATACAGCGAGTAGATGATGCTGCCATCCGGAAAGACGTGCTCTAGGATGACTACGCCCTTCTCGGTGTCCCATCCCTCGATATTGGAATAGGTCACACGTCCGCGCGCAGCGGCATAAACCGGCTCGCCCAGCCGGTTGAAGCCGAGGTCAATGCCGACATGGTTGCCGCCGAAGCGATTGCGAAACAGCGCGAAATCGTCATAGCCAGCCGTCAGCGTGTCGCTGATGTCGATCGGGTAACCAATCGCATCGACCACGCCGCACGGCGCGTAAGGCTGGGCGGCAGCGGGCAGCAGTCCCAGCAGCGCCAGCATGAGCGATCCAATTGTCAACAGTCGAAGGGGCATACCTGATGTTTATCATCTGTCGTTCGTGCCCTTTATTATGTCTGAAACGCGCCGCCGGTACAATCGTCCTGTTGCCAGAATGCACTCTTTGAACATTAATACTCGGTACTGTCGCTTTGCCTGTACACTTGTGAATAGTGGTCAGGTTAAGGGTTTGTTCATGATGCGTAAATGCTTTTACTCCGGTTTCATCGTCGCGCTCGTGATCGCGATGGGGCTGGGGGTGTCTCCCGCAGCGGCGCAAGGCTGCCCGCCCGGCATCAACTATCTGACGAACGGCCAAGCTCGCGCCAATGGGGGCGACCTCGCCGGCGCGATCGCGCTCTACACGTGCGCAATCCAGAGCGATCGCACCAATTACGAAGCCTATGTCGGCCGCATGATGGCCGCGCTCGATGCTGGACAGTTCATGCTCGCCGTGAGCGACGCCAACACGATCAAAGATTACGCGCCCGGTTTGTTCACCGCGCTGCTCGAAGATTACAACATGCGCCTCGGGTTTGACCCGAACGACCTCGAGCTGCGTTCACTGCGCGGTCTACTGCTGTGGGCCTCGGCTCAAGATGGGCGCGCCATCGAGGACTTCAACGCGATCTTGCAGCGCGGAGCCGACAGCGCTTTCGCTTATCTGTTCCGTGGATCATCGAGCCAATATCTGGGGGATCGCTTCTCTCCAGCACAAGATTTCGCTGAAGCCACGCGGCTCGCTCCAAATAATGCCGATGTCTTCGCTATTATCGGTTCGACCTACGCGCAGACTGGCGAAACCCAGCAGGCCCTGTTCTACCTCAACCGTGCCATCGAGTTGGAGCCGAATAACGCGCGCACCTACTATTTCCGCGGCATCGTTTTCATGGAACAAGCCGATTACCAGCGCGCGATCGGCGAGTTCTCGCGGGCGATCGCGATCGACCCACAGTACGTGGATCCCTACTACGACCGCGGTATCACTTATGTGCGGCAGGGGGATTATGCGCAGGCGATCGCTGATTTCGATCAGGCCATCGCCCTGAACGAGCGGTTTCGGTTCGCCTATCTGGCGCGCGGCGTCATCTACGAACAACTCGGCAACACCTCCGCCGCGACGGCTGACTATACGCGCTACATCGAGCTGAATCGTCTCAATTACGTCGATGGGCTGGCACTTCAACCCGGCGCGACAGCCGCGCTGGAGATGATCGACGGCCGCGTGTTCCGCCTGCCGTTGACGGCCAGCGCTGGGCAGGTGATCACCATCACCGCGTCGTCGCCGGCCGATCAAGTTGACCCGCTGTTCGTCCTGCTGGCGCCGGACGGCACCACGCCGCTGATCGGCAGCGACGATGCTACTATCGGCCAGTATACCGCTCGCATTGAAGGTTATGTATTGCCAGTCGACGGCATTTACACGCTGCTAGTGACCCATGCCAGCGGCGGCTATCGCGGCCCGGTCAACGTCGTGATTGAGCTGCATTAGCTCAGCCTGTAACAGCGCGCGGCGTTGAACGGGCGCGCGCGTGCGAGGCGCATGTGCAAGGCGCGCCCGCGAGCCGTTAGTTCGGCGCATCAAAAGGTGGCGCGCAGCGCCTCGACCATCTCGCGCTGCTGCGGGCTGAGTTTCTCCGGCACTGTGATGATCACCCGCGCGTATAAGTCGCCATACTCGCCGGCTTTACGCAGCTTTGGCATGCCTTTGCCGGCGATGCGGAACCGCCGGCCCGCCTGCGTGCCCGCGGGAATCTTGAGCTTGACCGGCCGCCCCAGCGTCGGCACTTCGACCTCGCCGCCCAGCAGCGCCGTGAACATGTCAACTTTGACGTCGACGGTCAGATCATCGCCATCGCGCGTGAACTGCTCGTCGGGCAGCACCTCAATGATCAAGTACAGATCGCCCGGCTTGCCCCCGTTCAAGCCCGGCTCACCCTCCCCGGAAAGGCGCACTTTTGTGCCCGTGGTCGCGCCGGGGGGAATGTTGGCGCGCAGCGTGCGGTCGCCTTTGGTGATCAGGCGGACGGCCCCTTCATAAGCTTCGCGCAGGGTGATTTGCACGTTGTGGTAGATGTCTTCACCATCCACCCGGAAGCCCATGCCGCCGCGCCGGCTGCTGCCCTCGGCAGTGCGCCGGCCCACGCTCCCGAAGATCGACTCGAAGATATCTGAAAAATCAGCATAATCGACGTTGGTATACGTCGTATAATCGCCCATCCCCGCCCCGCGGCCAGCGCCTGGGTTCCAACCGGCCTGTTGCGGATCGACCGTGCCGAAGCGATCGTAAAGCGAGCGCTTTTCTTTGTCGCTCAGCACTTCATACGCCTCGTTAATTTCTTTGAATTTCGCCTCCGCAGACGGATCATCCGGGTTTGCATCCGGATGATACTTCTTCGCCAGCTTGCGGAAGGCGCTCTTGATCTCCTTATCGCTGGCAGTGCGGCTCACGCCCAGCGTTTTGTAGTAATCCTTAGCCATAGTCGTCACGTGTTCCAACCGTTACAGAACATAGATTTCATTGATTTCACTCCATATGATCGTAGAACCAGTTGATCGCTGAGTCAACGGGTGCAGCGCAGTTCTTACGAAGCTCATATACGCTCGTTATTCATGGTGTTCGAATAGATCGGCCGGCGGCGTATGGGCTGAAAAGATGCGCGTGATCTCTGGTTGAAGTTCTTTTTTGGCCAGCAGCATGATATGGTCGCCCGCTTGCAGAACCGTGCCCCCGCGCGGGACGATCGTATCGCCTTCACGGCCGATGAGGACGACGAGCAGGTCTTCAGGCAGATTCAGGTCGACGATCTGCCGCCCGACGACCCACGAATCGGGCGCGATATTGCACTCGAACAGATCGCTAGCGATGCTGCCATCATCCATCACGAAAGCCAGCGGCGAACGCGGCAACTCCGGCACTTCCGAATAAACGCCCAACCAGCGCGCGACGGGAACGATCAGCGTCCCTTGCAGCAGCACTGAGGTGAGCACGATGAAGAAGATCAAATTGAAGATGGTGCTGGCCTGCGGCACGGCGGCTAGCAACGGGAATGTCGCCAAGATGATCGGCGCTGCCCCGCGCAGCCCCACCCACGAGATGAACGCTTTTTCGCGCACATTGAAGCCGCTGAACGCCAAGCTGACGAATACGCTAAGCGGGCGGGCGACGAAGATTAGAAACAGCGCGATTATCAGGCCAGCCGGCACGATCGGCGGAAGCCGCGAGGGAAAAAGCTGCAACCCAAGCGTGAGGAACATGACGATCTGCATCAACCATGCAACGCCATCGTGAAAGTGCAGCAGGCTGTTCTTGTGAATGAACTTGCGGTTGCCCATGATCAACCCGGCCAGATAGACGGCGAGGAACCCATTGCCGTCGATGACCGAAGTTAAGCCGTATACGAGCAGTACAAAGGCGATCGTCAGTACGGGGTACAAGCCGTCGTATTCGAGGCGCAGGCGGTTCACGGCTTCAACCATCAGGCGGCCAGCCAGCACGCCAATAACCGCGCCGATCGACATTTGCAAGACGAACAGCGGAACTAAATCGATAGGCTGGCTCTCTGGAACCATAAGCAGGGTGATCATGCCGATGGTGAGGAAGACGGCCATCGGGTCGTTGCTGCCCGATTCTAGCTCGAGGAGCTGTCTAAGGTGTCCTTTTAGCCGCACACTCTTGCCGCGCAGCACCGAGAGCACGGCAGCAGCGTCGGTCGAGGCAATGATCGCGCCGAGCAGCATCCCCTCGGCCAACGTGAAATTGAACACCTCGCTGACGAACAAGCCGACGGCCAGCGCCGTGACGATGACGCCCAGCGTGGACAGCGAAACGCCGCTCCACAAGACTGGGCGCACATCTTCCCAGCGCGTGCTCACACCGCCGGAGAAAAGGATGAAAATTAACGCGACAACGCCGATCGCTTGCACAAGCTGCGGCTCGTCGAAATAGATGCCTCCCAGCCCATCAGAGCCAGCCAGCATGCCGATCAGCAGAAACAGCAGCAAAGCGGGCACGCCGGCGCGAGCGGCTACCTTGCTAGCGAGGATGCTGATGAACATGAAAAGGGAGGCCCCGATCAAGGTCAGTTCGAACGCAGTCAGGTCGGCACTCCTCTTATGGTCGATCGATTGCTGCGTTAGCGCGGCTGGGCGCTGCTCTCAGCCAACAGCGCATAAACATGCGCGCGTGATAAAAACAGTTTTATCACGCGCGCGCGGGTTGATCAAAGTGACGAAGCAGCCAGCCGCTCAGCAGGTCGGCGCCTCGATCAGCTTCCCGGGACCGTCGGCACCTGTTCAAAGTCGATCGGCGGCGGCACAGTCACATCGGGCGGAATCGGCGCCAGCAGTTCCGGCTCCGGAACTTCAGGCGGGATGAAATCCAACTGTGGATCGGCCAAGCTGGCAAAATCGAACAGGAACGGGCTGTTGGTCGGCACCATCACAAGCCGAACATTATCGGATAGATTCTGGATGTATTGGTACTGGATCAGCGATGGGTTGGCCGCGATCTGCTGGCTAACCAAACGCAGCGCCTCGGCTTCCGCTTGTGCGCGCAGAATGATCGCCTGCGCTTCGCCCTCAGCGCGAGCGATGGTAGCATCGCGCTGGCCCTGCGCTTGGGCGCGCACCTGCTCCGCCTCTTGACGGATCTGCTGGACGCGCAGACGGGCGCGCTCGGCCTCTTGCTGCGCGATCTGCGCCTGCTCGATCGCCTCCGTGAACTGCTGCGAGAAGTTGATATCGCGCACGAGCAGGTCAGTCAAGATCAAGCCTTCCTCAGCCATGCGCGCTTCCAGCGCCGCCTGAATTGAATCTTCCATCTCGCCGCGGCCGCCACCGTAGATCTCCTCGGCGCGGAAGCGCGAGACGACATCGCGAACGATGCCGCGCGCCGTCGGGCGGATGAAGTCGTTGACGTAGCGCGTGCGCCAGCGCTGGTGTACGATATTCACGTTGTTGGGATCGATGCCAAACAGCAGCGAGACATCGAGGCGGACGACCTGCCCGTCAACCGTGCGCGCCTGCACGGCATCATCGCCAGCCAACGCGCCCTCGCGTTCGATGCCTGACATCGTATACTGCTGCTGTTCGATCGGGTAGATCGTCACATCTTGGATAACCGGAATGACGATATGAGTGCCAGCGCGGCGCGGCTGTTCAAGGTTGCCCGACAGCGTGTTGAAGACAACCGCGATCTCCTGCGGCTGTACGATCAGAATGCCTTGACTGATCAAACTGAGCAGGACACCGGCGATCAGACCAACTGCTGCCAGCAAGACGCCGCCGCGGACGGGCCGCCCCTGCGAGGCCGATAAAACCACGAAGCCGATTCCCGCTAAGAACAACAGGAACCCCAGCAAGCCGAGTGCGCTTAGAATTGAACTTATTCCCATCGAGTGCTCCTCAGGACGTTACATTTTGTAAAGATTGTTGAAATTGTAACACATCCGGCGATCATTAGCTGTTCGCTTTAATAATCTCCTCAATTTTGGGGGTTATCGTAGAATCTGTCAAAATATTGTGCTCACTGTATTGCGCGGGCGGGCGCCGCTATAATACTAAAAACAGGTGGGGAACACCGTGTTTCATGAAGTCAGTTTCGGGCCGCTTAGCCTGCGCCCCTACAGTTTGATCCTCGGCTTAGGCGCGGCCATCGCAGCGCTGCTCGCATACAAGCATTTGGCACGGGCAGGCATCGACGGGCGCGGAGAGCGGGTTGACTTGACGCTGGGAGCGCTGCTTGGCGGGATCATCGGCGCGCGCATCGTGCATGTACTGCTGCAGTGGGAGTATTTTGCCGACCACCTAGGCGAGGCGCTGCGCTTGAGCGCCGGCGGCCTCAACTGGCAGGGAGCCGCGTTAGGCGGGTTAGCCGGGTTGGCCATCGCCGGCCGCTGGCGCGGGCGGCCACTGCTGCTGCTGCTGCCTGCGTTCGCGCTCGCCCCGCCGGTCATGGCAGCAGCTGGCTGGCTAGCCTGTGCCGCCGCTGCCTGCGCCTACGGCAGCGCGGTCGAGACGCTTGCTTTTTACCCGCCGCTGATCGCCGTTGAAACGCCGGATATCTACGGCATCGTCGAGCCGCGGTACAATACCCATTTGTTTGGCATCCTTTGGTCGCTGGCCATTCTGGCTTTGGTGGTTGCGGCGAGGCGCGTTGGGCTTGCCCAACACCGCGGTTTGTGGCTGGCATTGGGGCTGGTCGCCATCGGCATGTTTACGCTCGGTTTTCTAAGGGCCGATCGGGTTCCCACGTTCGCCGGCCTGCGCGCCGATCAGTGGCTCGATGCAGGAATCGCAGGTTTTGGCATGGCCTTGTTTATCAAAGGAGTTCCGTATGCGCCTCACGATCGGGCTGGCGCAGATTTACCCCAAACTGGCTGACCTAGGCGCCAACCTCGAGAAGCATCTGGCCTATATCGATGAGGCAGCTGCCGCTGGCGTTGAGCTGCTCGTCTTTCCTGAGCTATCGCTAACAGGCTATCAAGTTCAAGACTTGGTGCCAGAGGTCGCCATCCGCGCCCAGCCACAAGATCCGATCTTCGGCCGTCTGCTCGAAGTGAGCCGCAAGCTTGACCTCGTCTTTGGCTTTGTGCACCTCGACGCGCGCCAGCGCTTTTTCATCGCCAGTGCCTATTTATCGGCCGGCGAGGTTGTGCACATTCACCATAAAATTTATCTGCCCACCTACGGTATGTTCGATGAGGGTCGTTTTTTTGATCAAGGTGAGCGGGCGCGCGCGTTCGATACGCGCTTCGGCCGCTTCGGCCTCTTGATCTGCGAGGATTTCTGGCATGTGTCGCCGCCCTATTTGCTCTGGCTTGATGGAGCCGATCTGCTCATCTTCACCAGCTCCAGCCCCAGCCGCGGCCTTGATGGTGGCGACCGGCTTTCTGGCACGCGCTGGGTCGAATTGGTCAACCAAGCTTATGGCAGCCTGTTCACCAATTACATCGTGCACTGCAACCGCGTGGGCTACGAAGACGGCAAAAACTTCTGGGGCGGCTCATCGATCGTCGACCCGAACGGCGAGTTCCTGTGTCGCGGCGTCTATTTTGAGGAGGCGCTGCTGACGCATACGATCGACCTGAACCAGATCCACCGCACGCGCAGCCGGCTGCCCCTGCTGCGCGATGAACGACCGCTGCTGGTGCAGCGCGAACTTGCCCGCATTATCGACGAGGACCGAGCATGAACATCATGACGCGGGATCATCACCATCTTGACGCGCGGCTGCGCATCAATACTGAGATCGCTCGCCGCATCTTGACCGGCTTCATCTACGATCAGATCACCAAGATCGGCATGCATCGGGCGGTGATCGGGCTATCTGGCGGCATCGACTCGGCGGTTTCGGCCTATCTTTCGGCGGAAGCGCTTGGCCCAGAAAATGTACTCGCTGTGCGCATGCCCTATCGCACCTCGTCTGAAGACAGCCTGATCGATGCCGACCGCGTGATCGACCTGCTGGGCCTGCCCAGCATCACCATCCCAATTACGGAGATGGCCGACCCACTGTTCGAACGCTTCCCCGAAATGAGCGATATGCGCAAAGGCAATGTGATGGCGCGCCTGCGCATGACTATCCTCTATGACCAATCAGTGCCATGGGGCGGGCTGGTGATGGGGACGAGCAACAAAACCGAGATCATGCTCGGCTATTCAACCATTTATGGCGACAGCGGCGTCGCCTTGCAGCCGATCGGCGATCTGTACAAGACGCAGGTGCGCGCACTGGCGCGCGCGCTGGGCGTGCCGGCGCCGATCATCGACAAGCCGCCATCGGCCGACCTCTGGATCGGTCAGACCGACGAGGACGAACTCGGCTTCACTTACGAAGAAGTTGACCGGCTGCTGTATCTGCTCGTTGATGAGCGCTACACCGTCGACGAGGCGGTCGAAGAAGGATTCGATCGCGCGTTTGTCGAAGGCGTGTGGCGGCGCGTGAAGGGCAACCACTTCAAGCGGACGATGCCCAACATCGCCAAAGTGAGCACGCGCACGATGGGCCACGATTTTCTCTTCTTGCGCGATTGGGTCGGCTAAAGCCGCCCACGGCCGCATTAAGATCATGTAAACCCTATATTTGCCCGCTTGCTTTATAGACCATTTGTTCGCATAATACATACAACAGAACAAATGGTCGTGTTATGCGGGGGCAGCATGATTAGAATCGTATGGGCAGAAGTGCCGGTCAGGAATCTCGATCGAGCCGTCCAATTTTATCAAACAGTTTTCGACGTGCGGCCGGCTGCCACGCCGCAGGATGGCGCGCGGCGAACGACGACCCTCACTCCCTTCGGAAACGCTGGCGTCCCCGGTTTCTCGCTGAACCGGACGAAGCGATTTAACCCCGGCGACCATCGGCCGTTGATCTACCTCGACGCCGGCGAGGATATGACGGTTTACCTGCGGCGCATCGATCAGGCCGGCGGCCACGTGATCATGCCCAGAACCTCGCTGGACGGCGAGGCCGGCAGTTATGCCACCTTCCTCGATACCGAGGGCAACCTGCTCGCCTTGTACGCTTATCCCTAACCTGTGTAGACTGCCACCTCCTCCCCTGCTCAAACGGGCGCCCGCCTTCGCGGGGCCCGTTTGGGCGCTTCGGCGCGGTTTTCATCAAACCCTGCCATTGAAGCCAGGCCTGTCGATCGGATACACTGATGATAGGCGCAATCTCCGCGCGATTGAAACTAGGGATGAGGACTTGTCGTTTGAACATCTATCGTCTTTTGGCAGTTACCGCGCTGCTGCTCTCGCTGGTCGCCAGCGCTTGCGCTGCTGGACAGGTGAGCAGCCCTTTTAGCGAGCGCGCCGTCCGCAGCACGCCGATCGCCGATCTGCCCATCAACCTCGCCTTTCAAACGCAGCTCCCCACTCCCATCCCTCAGGCGATCGTCGAAGCGGCCGATGCAGAACACCTTTTACTCATGAATTTATACGAGCGGCTGGTGGTCTCGGTCGTCAACATCGATGTCACCGTGAACACGCCGCATCCGGGCATTGGCGATCAGTCGACCGGCTCTGGTGTCGTCTACGATCGCGAGGGTCACATCATCACGAACGCTCATGTCGTCAATGACGCGCTCGAGGTCTACATCACCTTCCATGATGGCTATGTGACGCCGTCCGAGGTCATCGGCTTGGATTATTACAGCGATATCGCTGTGCTGCGCGTGCAGGTCGATCCTGCGCGCTTATTCCCCGTTGAATTTGGCGACTCGGACGCGCTGCGCGTTGGCCAGCGCGCCATCGCCATTGGCAACCCGTTCGGCCTGTCTAGCTCGATGACAGTCGGCATTATCAGCGGGTTGGGGCGTCAGCTTCCCTCGGCAGAGTTGATCAACAATACGATCGGCGGCTTCCAGAACCCGTCGATCATTCAGGTCGATGCCGAGATCAACCCGGGTAACAGCGGCGGCCCGCTCCTCAATTCGTTGGGGCAACTGGTCGGCATTAACACGGCCATCCGCACGGAAAGCGGCGTGTTTCAGGGGGTGGGCTTCGCCGTGCCATCGCGCACGGTCGCCCGTGTCGTGCCGGAGCTGATCGAGCATGGGGTCGTCAACTACGCATGGATCGGCATCTCCAGCCTGCCGGCTGATGGCGGCTTTAGCGTAGCGGGGCTGGCCGAAACGCTCAACCTGCCGGTCACCCGCGGCGTGCTCATCGATCGCGTCACGCCCGGCTCTCCCGCCGATGATGCCGGTCTGCGCGGCGGCAGCCGCGAGGTAATCGTGCGCGGAAGGCCCGTCTGCGTTGGCGGCGATATTATCGTCGCTGTGAACGGAACTTATATCAATACGATGGATGAGCTGGTGGCTTATCTGGTCGTCAACACACGGCCGGGCACTACAGTCGATCTCTTGGTCGTGCGCGGCGATGAAACGTTCAATGTGCCCGTTACCCTGCGCGAGCGGCCCACTATCGAAGCGGCGCTCTCGGCGCGTCCATGCCCCCGTCCATAAGGGTTTAGCGTAAGGGGTTAGCGATGGAAACGTTGCTGCTCACCGAGCGCCTGCTGCTGCGCCCGATCTCGCTGGACGATAAAGCCGCGGTTCTGCGCTATGTCGGCCATGAATTGATCGCTGCGACGACGTATAACATTCCGCATCCTTATCCGCCGGAAGCTTTTGACCAATTCCTCGCAGACACTGAAGAAGCGCGCGCTGCTGGGCTTGACCATCTATTCGTCCTCATTCGACGGGCGGACGACGAACTGGTGGGGCAAATGGGGCTGCACGTTCAGCCGCGCGACCGTCGCGCCGAACTGGGCTACTGGATTGGGGTGCCGCACTGGCGGCAGGGCTATGCGACGGAAGCCGCGCGCCAGCTGGTCGATTGGGGATTCGAGTCGCTTGGCCTCAACCGCATCTATGCGACGCATTTCGCCGAAAACCCGGCCTCTGGCCGCGTGATGCAAAAAGCCGGCATGCGCCATGAAGGCGTGCTGCGCCAGCACGTCTTCCGTTTTGACCGCCCGCGCGATCTGGTTTGCTACGGCATCTTGCGCGAGGAATGGTCGGCTTCTCGCAAGGAGGACTCATGACGCGGGCGCTGCTGCTGGCGGCGGGCCTGCTCGGGGCGGCTGGCGTCGCTTTGGGCGCGTTCGGCGCGCATGGCTTGAGCGAGCTGCTGGCCGCGCGCGGCCGGCAAGCCACCTTTGACACCGCCGTCCAGTATCATTTGATCCATGCGGCCGCTTTGCTGGGCGTGGCATGGGCAGCCGAGCGCTGGCCCGGTCGCTTGACGGCGGCGGCGGGCATCCTCTTCATCGTCGGAGTCGGGTTGTTTTCAGGAGCGCTGTACCTGCTTAGCCTGTTCGAGCTCGGATTTATGGGTGCGGTCGCGCCGTTTGGCGGGGCGGCGCTGGTGCTGGGGTGGCTGTGTTTGGGGATCGCAGGCTGGCGTGGGAGCCGTCCCTAAAGGGCCGCCCCAATCGCTCACGCAAGGTCATAGTTCTCAGGCGGGCAAACGCGCAGCACCCCGGCCAGCTCATGGCCGATCACCTGCACGTGGTCGTGCAGCTTGAGCTGAAGCGGCCCATTAAAAGGCGCTTTGCTGACCAGTTCAAAAGCGGTGCCCGGCCGCAGCTTAAGCTGTGCGAGATAGGCCAGCTTATCAGCATCGTGCGTATTGATGCGGCTGATAACCAGTGCTGCGCCCGGCTCTGCCTCATTCAGCGGGTAGTCGCGCACGCGCGGCATGTAGCCGTCTCTAGTAGGGATCGGTTCGCCATGAGGACAGCGGCGCGGGTAATTGGCCATTTGTTCCATGCGTTCCACGACTTTGTCGCTAATTGCATCGCCAAGCGCGTCGGCGGCATTGTGCACTTCGTGCCAGCCGAACTGCATCACGTCGACGAGAAATACTTCCACCAACCGGTGACGGCGAATGCTCAGCAGCGCTTCGCGCTCGCCGGCCGGCGTGAGCGACAGCCCGCGATAAGGCTCGTGTTCGAGGTAGCCAGCCTCTTTTAAGCGCTGAACCATACGCGTGACGGCCGGCGCAGAGACCCCCATGGCATCGGCCAGCGCCGATGTCGCAATGTAGGGCGAACCATCTTGATAATATGCCAGCCGGTATGCCTCGGCGAGATAATCTTGCATGGCGGCGCTGACGCCCATTGCGGATAGTTCCCTTATGACAGGCTAATTTTTATCATCCCTGTTATTATAATGATGATAACGATTGTAGCAAAAGTTAGCAAGGGTTAAAAGTCAAGTTCAATTAGGGTACAGTTGGCCGCGAAAGCAGGTATGCCACCAGCGCGTCGATATCGGTTGGCTCGACCGTGAAAATGAGCTGGTGCGCCCCGGGCAGCTCGAAGACTTCGCGCAGCGTGGCGGCCGATCCATCGTGGAAGTATGGAGCGCTCAGCCACAGCCAGCGCAGCCCGGGCGTGTCGAAAGTCGTGCCGCGCTGTTCGAGCGGCGACCCGCCGGTGCCGACGTCGTAGGCCTCAAGATTGGTGCCCGCTTCTCCGACATGGCATGCCGCGCAACCCTGCTCGTCGAACACGGCCGCCCCACGCGCGATCAATTCCCGCGGAAAACTGAATGGATTATCGGGCGGGCGCAGCGAGATCAGATAAGCGGTCAGCGCGTCAAGGTCGGGTGAGAGGCCGCTGTGTGAAGGGCCAAAGGCGGGGAAAACCGGCCCTTCTTCGATCAAGCCGGTTCCGGCCATTAGGCCGCGAATCTTCAGCTCGACATCGGCCAGCTCGTCGTAAGTGCCAGACCAATTATAGGGCACAGTCTCTGGCAGCGCGTAGAGCAGGGGCGTGTTGCGGGGGCCATCGGGAAAGTCTAACCACACGCGGCCATCGCTCATCCCATCAAAGTGACAGGTGGCGCAGCTCAGCCAACTATCGGCCGTCAGTCGTGGATCGACGGCGCTGTGAAATAACTGCGCGCCGATCAACAAGTCGGCCGGGATCGAGAAGCGCGTGATCGGCAGCACACCGGTCACTTGCAGCGTCGCCGTCGAGATGGTCGTCACCGTGCCGTCGATCACATTGTGCACGTGCAGCAGCGTGTTATCGCGGTTGAGCAAGATGCCACGCGGGTTAGCGCCCACACGGATGTTCGCCCGCGCCGTGCCGGTCGTCAAGTCGATGACGGAGACGTTATCGCTGCCCGCGTTGGCCACATAAAGGCGCTGGGCGAACCGATCCAGCGCGACGGCGAATGGCATGTTGACCGGCCGGTCAGCCGTATCGAGCGTGATGCGCGCCTCTGGCAGCAGGCGCAGATCGCGCAGGTCGATCACGTTCACGACGGGGAACGCGGTTGTGTCATAGGTGAGCGCGGTATTTTGAGCATTCAAGCGCGTCTGCGGCAGATATGCGACTCCACGCGAGATATCGGCCTCTATCGTATGTGATAATGCGGTATCGATGCCCGTGGGTACGGTCTCGATCACGCGGCGCTGCGGCAGATAGATCAGGCTGATCTGGCCGCTCCATCGATGGGTGACGTAGAGGAAATCGCCCCACAGCAGCAGCCCTGCAGGGAATGCTGGCACTGCTATCCGGTCGATGACCCGACCCATTTCCAGATCGACGACTGCGATCGCATTGCTGCCTTGCAGCGATACATAAGCGCGGTCGCTGCTGTTGGTGACGACACCGACCGGCCACACGCCCTCCAGCGCGAGCGTCGCAACCGGTCGTGCCGCTGGGATATCGATGATGGTCAGGCTGCCATCGGCGCGGTTGGCGACCAGCGCGCGCGTGCTATCGGGCGTGATGGCGACGGCGCGCGGGTCGCGGCCGACCTCAACCTCTGCGATCACGCGGTTTTGCGAGGGCACGAACAGCGTGGCGCTGTTGTTCAGCATGTTCACGGCGATCGCCGTGCGCGGGTCGGCCGGCAGCAGGGCCATCGTGCCGCTGGTGTAGCTGCGATGCAGGCTGGGATTGGGCAGCGCGAATAAAGGCAGCGGCGTGGGCGAAGGCACGCCGCCGGGCTGTGCCACCGCAGCAGGACGGGCTGCGCCCCCCGCCAGCAGCAGGCCGATCAGTGCCAGCGCAGCCGCGATCGAGGTTTTCCAGCGCCTCATTGTCCCTCCAAGCTGATCAGCCGGTCGTGCAGGATGGTGAAGGCACGGTACAGCATCCGTTCGCGGCCGCCGCCGTCCGCCCCGATCACGACCAGCGTCAGCGTCTTGGCGTCAGAGACATAGACCCCATTCACACGGCCCTCCAGCTCCAAATTGGGGAAGACCGCGCGCAGTTGGTTGGGCGTATAGGCATAGCTGAAACTGCGGCCAGTCAGCCGCAGCTCACCGTCTTCGAGGATCAGGCCGGGCGTCGCGAGCGTCCGATAAACGCGCGCGTTCGTCCAGCCCTCGGGCAGCGTGTAGCTGAAGTTGTAAGGCAGCGCTGCGGGGATACGCGCATCGCGCAGCGCGGCGCTCCACGAGAGCGGCAGCGCATCTTCTGCCAGCACAAATACTTGGAATGCCCCGCTCAGCTCGCGCGCGGCGCCGGGCACGCCGCCCCCGATCCCCTCTCCCTCGATCAGGCCGGCCGAGGTTGCCCCAGCGTATTCGGCGCGAATGGCGACCGTCCACACGCCGGGCTGCTCGGCCGCTAGATCGCCCGCGGGCATATAAAAATAGCCGGTCGGGCTGGCCTGACCGCTGAACGTTCTTGCGCTGCCATCGGGCGCGGTGATCGTCACCCAAACCTCGGCCGGGGCCGGTGGGCCGATCTGCCCGGCAACTGAGATGATCTCGCCAGTCCGCAGCAGTTGGCCCGGCCGAATGGCCGTGGGCTGGAAAAATAAGTCAAGCGCACGATCGTGCCGCGATCGATCGTCGATGACCAGCAGCGGGCCACCGTCAGCGCCGCCATCACGACCCCGGCCGGGAGGCAGCAGGCGCGCGCCACGTGGGTCGTCGTGGTCGAGCACGATCGCAAGCGCGGCATAGCCGGCAGTCGCTCCGCCGCTCTCGTTGCCTCGAACGACCGCGCCGCCGAACAAGAACAGGTGATCGCCGGGCAAGTCGCCGTTCAAACCAGCGCCGATCTGGCGGTTATACGGGTCGCCCAGCAGCCAGCTGAGATCAAGCCCGCCTTCAGCGCTGCCAGCGACGAACTGGCGGGCGGCCAGCCCAGGCCGCACCGCGCTGAAATACCAATAGGCGTCATTGGCCAGCGCCATCAAATTGGGGCCTTCATCTCCGGCGAATGCGGGCAGCAAGCCGGGGCCATAACGATGCCCGCGCGCCAGGATCTGCTCGAGCGGCAGTTCGCCGCGCACGGCCTCCAACTCGCTGACGGCATTCAGCGCAAGCAGAGTGCCAGCGTAATCGCCCGCTAGATCTTGAACGGCCAGCAGCGGCTCAAGGCCGGCCGTTTGGTCACGGCTTAACCACAGAACATCGCCGCTGTGAAAAGGCAGATAGGGCCGGGCACGACCAGAGCGGCCGCCGGCTGGCGTTCCAGCGGCGCTGGCGAGCTGGCGAACGCTGTACCACGCCGGTCGCGGCGCCGCGTCCTCATGACCGGCCAGCCCCCGCCTCCCCCGCGCGATCAACCCGCTTTCAGGCCCAGTGATGACACCGGCCCCGCGCACGCTGGCCGCCCACAGACGCCCGTCCGCATCGCGATAGCGCGCTTCATAATCCACGACGTATTCGCCAGACATTGTGAAAACGAATGGCGCGCCGGTTGGATAAAAATACCCATGTGGGTTCGCTTGCCCCTCAAAAACGTGCTCGATCGGTTCGGCGCCATGCAGCGGAAACACGCGCAGCCGCCCGCTGATCTCGGCGGGGACGCCGGGCACCAGCGTGACGCCGCCGTGAAAGACATCGCCGACGGCAAACGGCGTTCCGGGCAGCGCAGCGGGAAGCAGCAAGAGCGGCTCGGCGATGATGACGCGATACGTTCCGCCGCCTTCGTAGCGGTTGCCGAAACGATCCGCAAATTCGGCCGTCAGCACAATCGTATATTCGCCGTGGGCATCGAACGGGTAAGCGCCCAGCATCGGGTCGTTCGTCAACAGCCGGGCGGTATCGACCGGAGCGCTGCTGCCAAAGCGAGCCGTTTCATCCGCAGCCGCGCTCGAGACGCCGATCCCGGCGATCTCGCCCTCAAATCGGTCAACGCGGCCGTCAGGCCGTCGAATGACAGCGGCCAAACGGCCGCCGGGCAGATCAAGCGGGATCAACGGCGCGCCCTGCGCGGCCGCCGCGTTCGACAGCAGGTTAAGCAGGTATGGCTCAAGGGAATAGCGCGCGGGGGTTTCCGCGCTGCCAGCTTGCAGGATCAGCGCTGGCGGGTTGAACGCGACGCGGTTCGAGAGGGCGAAGTGCCCGGCATCCTCCTCGGCCAGCGCGCCGCGTCCTCCAGTGGTTGAATTCTCATCAACCAGAAGCGCGAGCGGCATTCTTGCCGCCGGCATTCTCGCCGCCGGCATCCCTGCCGCTGGCTCGCTGACGGTCAGCACGAGCGGCAGGCGAGCATAAGCCGCAGCGCTGCGATCGCGCCGCGTCCCAAAAACGTCGGCTTCTTCCCAGCGCTGGCGCAGGCCGCCGCGTTCAATATACCCCTGAAAGACGGGCACATAGAGACCGGCTGGCAGGTCATCGGGCAGCGCGAGGGCGAAGCGCAGTCGAAAGCGCAGCCCATCGCTGAGGGGAGACAGCGGCTCGGCCAGCGCTTCGGCATCGAGATTGACCGCGCCGGCCAAATTGTCGAGCGGCAGCCCGCCCGCTGTGAGCACGTTCGACCAGCCATTGTTGCTAAAACGGTCAGCGATCGCCAGCGGGATAGACGCTCCAGCGGCGATCGGCTGCAAGCTGACCGACCCGCTCAGCAGCGCATCAGGTGGCAGCGCCGCGACTGGGAACTGCGCCTCCAATTCGAGCGTCCAGATCGACCCTGGCTCCACCATGCGATCGCTTGCGCGCCCATGGGCCCACCAGTAAGAGGCGCCGAGCGATCCGCTGATGATGAAGCGGCTCGGGTCGGCGGCCTGCTCGGCCCCGCCGTAGATGATGACGCCGGGGCCGCCCGGCAGCGCGCCGGGGTAAAGGGGCGGATCATCGTAGCGGCCATCGAACGGCATGATCAGAAACGGCGTGAAGCCGGGGCCAAACAGCGAGACGCTGAAGGCGCCGGTCACGCTCGTGCGTGTGTATGCGGTTTCTAACGTGTTCAGGTTGCGGATGGCGATCGACACAGCGGGCGGCGCGGCCCCGGGCGCGCCCGCAACCACAACCAGCCCGCGTTCATCGGGCGCCGAGACGGCGATCAGCGCGCTCACCGGCGGTTCGCCAACCCGTGGAGAAACAGCGGGCTGAGCGGCAGCAGACGAGATCGTCAGGCCGATGATCAGGGCCAGCCAGAAGGATCGGCGCAAAGTTCTCTCGCTTTGCTCATGGAGAGCGAATAGCGCCGAGTATAGAAAGGGCGCCGTCGCTTGTCAATCATTCGCCCCGCGGTTCGTCTATCGCGCTGCTGGCTGCATTGCGAAGGCACGAACCGGACGCTGGACGCGGACGACGACCGTCTCGCCCTCGCCCCACTGATCATCGGCGGAGACGCGCGCCATCAACGCGAGTGGCTGCCCGGAGGCGGGTTCGATTAACTCCAGCCCAACCCGCTGGTCATCGCCCTGAAACTCGACCCAGCGGACGATGGCTGTTGTCCCTGCGCCCGCGCCATCCGCGGCGATCCGCAGCGCGCTGGGCCGCACCAGCACTTCGACCGGGCCGTGCGCCGGCTCGTCAAGCGGCAGGCGGCCCAACGCGCAGGTGACCACATCCCCTTCCGCCATGCCGGGCAGGAAATTCGATTCGCCGACGAATGCGGCCACTTCGTGGGTCGCCGGTCGGTTATAGAGCGTGCGCGCATCGGCGATCTGGGCGACTTCGCCGCGCATCATGACCACGACTTGGTCGGCGATGCTGAAAGCCTCTTGTTGGTCGTGCGTCACGAACACGCAGGTGATACCGGCCGCCTTCAGGATGGCGCGCACCTCAACGCGCACCTGCTGACGCAGTCCGGCATCAAGGTTCGAGAAAGGTTCATCCAACAGCAGAATATCGGGCTGCGGCGCCAGCGCCCGCGCCAATGCGACGCGCTGCTGCTGGCCGCCCGACAGCTCATGCGGCATACGGTCACCGAGATCGCGCAGCCCCACCAGCGCCATCATCTCGAGCGCCCGCGCCTCTCGCTCACGGCGGGAGCCGTTCAAACCGAAGGTGATGTTATCGCGCACACTGAGATGGGGAAACAGGGCGTACTCCTGAAACACCATGCCGACGCGCCGCTCCTCCGGCGGCACGCGCACGCCTTCGCCAGCGACGAGGCGCCCCTTGATGTGGATCGTCCCGGCGCTGGGCCACTCGAAACCTGCGATCAGGCGCAGGGTCGTTGTCTTGCCACAGCCGCTTGGCCCGAGCAAGGCGACGATCTGCCCCTGCTCGGCGCTGAAACTGATGCCGTTGAGCACGGGAACTTCGTCAAAGGCAAGATAGAGATCGGTACATTCGAGCGGTCGATTCTTCAAGAGGGCCTCTTGGTCAAAACGCAGGCAGCAAAACTGGTTGGTCGTTGATCACGGCGTACCAGTAAGGCAGCCAGCCGATGCCAAACAACTCGATCGAAATATCCTTCTTGAAGGGCGTGATCACATATTCTTCGATCTGCACGGCAGCGCGCGCCCACTTCTCATTGACAGCATTCAGCTCTGCCTGTAAATCTTGCTGTGCCCGTTGGATATCGCGCTCAGTTTGTTCGATAGCGAGTTCAGCAGCCGCCTTCTGCCCGGCGGAACGCTCGCGGAAGACCGCCGCGCGGCTGGCGCGCGAAAGGGTATATTTCGTGCGGCCGCCCATCAGGCTGATCAGCGCCTCGCCCGTGGTGAACAAAACCTGCTGGCGCGTTTTCTCAAGCTCGCGGCGCTCGGCGGCATGCCGCTGCAAATGCCGCTCAAGCTGCGCATCAAGTCGGTCGAAGATGGCTTGATAGCGCTGGCTTAACCGATCGACTTCGGCGTCGCGGCGCTCGCGGGCGGCCTGCTGCGCGCGGATGCGAAACTCGGCCACATCGCCGTCTGGGCTGCCATATAGATTGAGCGCTGGGTTGAACGGCACTGCCAGCTTTGCTGTCGCATAGAGCATGTCGATGAGTTCGCGGCGCAGCGCCGATAAGCGGCGCGCATCGGTCAAGCCGGGCGGCAGGTCGCCAAACATGCCAGCGTTGAACGGTTCGCTCGAAAGCTGCCGGGCATCGACGGGCGGCGCGATAAACTGATCCCAATGGACGATGCCAGCGTGAGTGAGATCGGGGATGCGATAGGCATAGGTGCGCGCAGTGAAGGCTTGCGCCTTGCGATCTTGGTAGCGCACGATCGCCTGTGCCAGCAGCACCGGCCGGTAGGCCTGCATCACCCCGCCAAAACGTTCGGCGGCAAACCCCGTGCGCCGTTCCCAGTCGCTGATGGCCTGCTGGCTGGTTGTGCGGTTGGGCAGGAAGAACTGCACGGTGCTGGCCGGCAGCGGCGGCAAGCGATCGCTGTAACCAGTCGGCAGGCGACTCGCTGCCGTCATGAGTGTGCTGTCCCGCATCGCTTGATTGGAGGAATTAGCCGGCAGCCCAACCGTGATCGCCTCGGTCGGCCGCAGCGCAGGCGCGCTCGACGGCATCTCCGGCAAATTGGGAGGCGCTTCGGGCAGGCTGGGCGGTGGTGGCGGGGCCGCCGCGACGCGGCTGGCCTGCATGGCATAAAACTCGGCTTGCACCCCGAATGACGGGCCGATCGGGGCGTTGTTGGCCGGGGTAGCGTTATTGACCGGCGGCGGGGTGTAGCTGGCTGCGCTCATCTGGGCGAGAAGCTGCCCGCGCTGGTCAGCCATCAAAACCTGCACCTGCTGCCGCGTGAGCGGCCCGCGCAGATAGCTCATCGCCCAACGTGTGTGCAGCATCGTTGGCCGGCCCCGGTCGTGCACGTTGTGCATCAAAAAAACGCGCGGCGGGATATCCGCGATCATCCTGCCAACTTCGCGCAGGTTCATCTCAGTGCTGACTGACGCCATCGACTCTAAACCGGCCATCACGCGCATGCGGTCGCGCTCTGATTGCAAACGGCCGATAAACCACGTGCCCGCGTTGCTCAAACCTTTGTAATCGAGGTCGCCAGGGTTCTGCGTGGCCAAGATCAATCCCAGCCCAAACGCGCGCGCCTGTTTGAGCAAGCGCAGGATTGGCTCTTTGGTCGGTGGGTTGCGCGGGTAGGGCGGAAAATAGCCGAACATTTCATCGATGTACAGCAGCGCGCGCAGGCTGGTCGTGCCGCTTTGCGTCCGCATCCAGCCGAGCGTGCTTTCGAGCAGCAGCGTGATGATAAACTGCCGTTCGGCATCGCTGAGGTGCGCGATGTAGAAGATCGAAACGCGCGGGCGGCCCTGCGGGGTATAGAGCAGGCGTTGGATATCCATCGGCTCGCCGTTCAGCCACGTTTGGAAGGATGGCGCAGCGACGATATTGTTCAGGTCCATCGCCAGTTTGTGCCGGTCGCGCTCGGAAATGTAATCGTTGAGCGGGAAGACGCCCAGCTTGTTGAAGGGCGGGTTTTGCACCTGCAAGATGATATCTTCGAGCGTAAGGTCAAGGCCGCGCATCCACGCATATTCGAAGATATTGGCGATCAAGACATGTTCTTTATCCTGCACGGGCTGCGCGTTGCGGCCGACCAAAGCCAACAGCGCCGTCACGATCGCGTTGATCTCCTCGCGATTGGCTTCTTCGTTGCCGGCCCAGCCGTCGCGCGGGGCGCGTAGCGAGGCAACGATGCTGATCGGCAGGCCCGCCTCGGAGCCGGGCGTGAAGATGCTGTAGTGGGCGGCATATTTTAGCCAGCGCATCCGGTCGGGCACGATGCCCCAACTCGACAAGCCCTCGCGCCAGCGATGGGCGACATCGGCAGCGTAGGCCGGCACATCCATGCCGGCGCGCTGCGCATCATCGAGATTGACCCACGGCTCGAAATCGGTCGGGCGCAGGTCAGGGAAATTGAGCAACAGGTTGGTGATATCGCCCTTAGGATCGACGACGATCGCCGGGATATTGTCGAGGATTGCCTCCTCGAGCAGGCCGATGCAGAGACCGGTCTTGCCGCTGCCCGTCATGCCGACGACGATGGCATGCGTCGTCAGGTCGCGCGAATCATAATAGACCACATCATCGCTGATGCGCTGCGCGTCGGGGTCGTACCGACGCCCAAGATAGAATGTCGTTGGCGCCTCAATAAACGGCATACCAGCCATCACCTCATGCGTTTGTGGACGGTTGCTTGTCTTCTAGTTTAGCACATTTGTCCTGATTATCATTCGCAGACTATTGCCGTCGGCGTGAGCGCCTCGGCCCAGCGCCGATCGAACTCAGCAATATACTGTGCCGCCAGATCGGGATCGCGAATGATGACCAAGTTCTCGTCGTTGGAACGGGTGGCATTGGCCGAGAAATTGAAAGAACCCGTCACCACGATGGCATCGTCGATGATGAACAGCTTATGGTGCAGCGCGAACGGATTGCCGTCTTGGCGCACGGCCATGCCGGCGCAGAACAGGTGCGTCAGCTCGCTAAATTGGGTTTGGCTGCCCGTGCGCTCAAAGATGCCGTGCACGGTCACCCCTTCGGCAGCGCGCTCGAGGATCAGGTCGGCGATCTCGGTCACCGTGAACGAAAAGGCCATGAAGCGAATCGACTGCTCGGCAATGCCGACGACCTCAAAGATGGCATTGAGCACATCATCTTCTGGGGCGAAGTAAATGCCGATCGGGATACCATCTTGCACGAACTGCGGTCGCGGCGTATTTACTGGCGAGGTCGGCCCGAAACGCCGGTCGACGAACATCTCATCGAACTCAGTCTGATAATTCTCGACGGCCGCGCGCGAGCGCAGGATGAGCACGTTGTTGTTATTGCGGTAGCTGCCGTTGACGGTGAAATTCATGCTGCCGGTGAGCACGCGCTCGCCGTCCATGATCATGAATTTGTTATGCATCAGGGCGCTGCGGCCATCATCAACTACCGGGATACCAGCGTCGATCAACTGTGGCAGCGTCGAGCGCGCCGGGTTAAGGCCAGCGCCGTCATCGGTGACGATGCGCACCTGCACGCCGCGCTCGTGTGCATCGAGCACCGCCCGCGTGAGCGCCGGGCTGTTGAACTCGTAGGCGGCGATATCGAGCGTCCGCGTCAGCCCATCGATCAGCCCGGCGATGTATTCATCAACGCCGCCCGTGTAAGTGGCTGGGTCGCGGCTGCCAGTTGGCGCAGTGAACAAGACCTCCCAGAAGCCCTTACGCGCCCCATAACCTTGTCCTAACTCGAAGTGGATGACCTGCGGAGAGATAGTTACGCTTAGCGTCGGCGGGATGTCGCTTTGCGGGGGCGGCACAGCGGTGAGAGCGTCGGTCGTCGGCGGGGCGGTCGTCGCGGGCGGGGCTGTGGGCGGGGCGGTCGTCGGCGGAACAGCCGTCGGCGGCTGCGGCGTCACGGTCGGCAGCGTCGTCGGCGTCGGCGTGATAACGCCAAGATCGGTGAGCAGATCGCCCCCGCCCAACTGGATGATCAGGAAGATGATGATCAAGGTGATGATCGCCGCCGCGCCGCCGAGGCGCGTCCGGTTCGGAGATGTTCCTGCGCTGCGCTGGCTCATGGAGAGAAGCTCCTAGTCTGTATCAGTGCGCGTGCTGCGGCCGTCAGCGATCGAGTCATCCTCTTCCGCCGCGCCTTCGGCTGGCGTCTTCGCTGAGAAAAACGATGCGACCGCGCCGGGTTTGCGGCCGCTGGTGCGGATGCTCGTCACCGGCATATCATCCTCAGGGGGCGCGCTTTCGGCCTCGCCCATTGGCGGGGGTTCGGCTTGGGCGACGAACGCCGCCGTCCCTGCGAGCGGCCAGGCCTGATCGATTTGGCTGAGCAGGCCGTTGAGCACCGTTAAATTGTCCTGCGCAGCCTGCGCCGAGAAGGTCATCGCCTCCGCTTCCTGCGCGGGCAGGGCGATGCCTAGTTCAGCAGCATGGGCCGTCAGGGCTTCGAGCGCGGCGCGCTGCGCTTCGGCGGGCGCGTAACCACGGCGCCCTACCACCAAGTTGATCGAGTCGAGCAAGCGTATGAAGACGCCGACCGCCTGCTTAAAAGCGGCATCGTCAGTGTACTCAGCATCAAGCTGAGCGATCTTCTCCTCGGCCCAACGCAGCAGCGGGATCGCTTCTTCATCGACCAGCTCCTCGCGCAGGGTTTCGTTATCGTACAGAGCTTGGACAGCGTCTTGATAGCGGCTCATGAGCGGGTCTTTTCCTCGCAACCGGTGAATTATTCGGTTTCAGTGAACGGCCGCAGCAGCGCGGCGGCGGCTTCGTGATGGTTCTGCTCAGCCAAATCGATCGGCATTTTGCCGTTCATATCCAGCACATAGGGGTTCGCATCGTGATCGAGCAGCCAGCGCACCATCGCCGTTTGTCCGAAGATCGCCGCGCCGTGCAGCGCTGTGTTAACTCCCTCACCAGCGTTGAGATCCACCCCGGCAGCCAGCAGCCGCTCGGCAATGGCGATCTCGCCTGCGATGGCAGGGAAATACATCAGCGGGATGTTGTGCGCGCCGGTTGCCTCGCGCAGGCCCGGATCTTCGGCCAGCAGCGCATCGACGACTTCGGCGCGGCCGAGCATTGCCGCCGTGCAAATATCGAGCGGCGCCCCCTGTTCGAGCAGAAACTCGACGATATCGCGGCGGCCAACATGCGCGGCCGCCTGAATGGGCGTCTCAAACCACTCCGCATTTTCGTTGAGCAGGGCTGGGTTTTCCGCCAGCATCGCCCGCACCTGATCGAGGTCGTGGTGAGCGGCGATGACGAACTGGTTGACAAGTTCTTGCGTGAGCTGCGGTTGGTCGCTCATCGAGGGTCTCCTTTTCGGATCGCGAGCGCGGCGAAGCGCTGCGACATTACCTGCTTCAATGGTAGGCTATTCGTTCAGGCAGGTCAATGATCAGGCTGTCACAAATTCCGTAATTTGCCCGCCCAAGTCTTCACTGACCCGCAGGAGGTTCTGGTTATAATAGGGTATAGTCATCGCGCTGTCGTCTAGCGATCGGCGGGTCATGGGTCGTCTTGCCTTAATTGTGTTCCTCTTGTTCGCTGCTGTTGGCTGCCGGCCTGCGCGCCCTGCCGCGATGATTCAGATTCCAACGCTCGCGTCGCTGCCGTCGGTCCATCAACTCGAGGGCGCTGAGCGCGTCGCGCGCGAGTTTTTGCAAAACTGGCACGATGGCGATCTTGAACGCATGTTCGAGCTGATCAGTTTCGCCAGCCAAGATGCCCATCCGCGCGAAACGTTCATCGCGTTCTATGAAAATGCCGCGGCTGTCATGCGGCTGGCCGCCTTGGATATTCGGTCGAACGCCATCTTCCGCGAAAGCGAGGCCGTAGCGGTTTTCAATTACGACGTCGTCTTTGAGACCGATGGGCTGGGCACGATCGAAGATCGCAACCGCGACCTGAGGCTGGTCGTTGATGACCGCGCCCAAGATTGGCGCGTCGCTTGGACGCCAGCCGACTTGTTCCCTGAGTTGGCGAGCGGCGGCCGGCTGCGCTTTGACCCCTCTATTCCCAACCGCGGCAATATCTACGATCGAAATGGCGTGGTGCTGGCCGACCAAGAGGGGCGAATCGTCAACGTCAACGTCGTTCGCAGCCGCATGCCCGATTATGACAACTGCCTGAATGCGCTGTCGGCCGCTTTGAACCAGCCGGCCAGCGAAATTCAAGCCCGCCTCGAAGCGCGCCCGCCGACCGAACTGGTCATGATCGGCGTCATCGAGGAGCAGACCTACGTGAACACGCACGAGCTGCTCGAACAATACTGCAGCGCGCGTTTTGAGGGCCGCCGCGTGCGCCGCTACCCCGACGGCACGCTCGCGCCGCACATCCTTGGCTACGTCGGTTATCCCGACGAAGCCTCGGTCGATGCCGTGATCGCCGCTGGCTTCACGCGCGACAGCATCATCGGCCGCAGCGGCATTGAGCTGAGCTGGGACGCCGAGCTGCGCGGCCAGCCAGCCGCGCGGTTGGTGATCGTCTCGCCGACCGGCGAGGTGCTGCGTGAATTGGGCCGCATCGATGCCCGCCCAGGCCAAAGCCTGTGGCTGACGATCGACAGCGACTTCCAGCGGCAGGTCAGCCAGATCGTTGCCGACGCCTTCACGCAGGCCAAAGAGACATGGGCGCCACGTTCGAACGGGGCGGCAGTGGTCGTCGTCGATATCCACACCGGCGAGCTGCTCGCGCTCGTGAGCTATCCCACTTTCGACAATAACGCCTACAACACCTTCCCCATCATGGGCCAGCGCGCCGGGCAATCGTTGGTTGTAGACTATCAGGCCGACCCGCGCAACCCGGAAGTGAACCGCACGACGCAGGGCGTTTACACCCTCGGCTCGGTCATGAAGACGCTGAGCGCCGTCGCCGCCGCCGACAGCGGCGTTTACGCGCTCGACGAACGCTATACCTGTACCGGCCTGTGGAGCCGCGACATCGTTCGCACCGACTGGCTGCCCGGCGGCCATGGGACGCTCACGCTAGCTGGAGGTATCACCAACAGCTGCAATCCCTATTTCTACGAGGTGGGCTACCGGTTGTTCATGGCCGACCCATGGATCCTGCCGAACTATGCCCGCCTCGCCGGGCTGGGCATGCCAACCGGGCTGACCGATATCCCCGAAGAAACCGGCTTCATCCCCGATCCAGATTGGTTCCGCACCTCGTTCGGTTACGAGATGCCGTTTTCCGAAGAAGTCAACGTCGCTATCGGTCAGGGCTATGTGCAGGTGACGCCGCTGCAAGTCACCTTGTGGACGGCCGCGATCGCCAATGGTGGCTGGCTGTATACCCCCCATCTGGTGCGCGAAGTCGGTCTCGTCGGTGTTGGGCGCCGGCCCGCCTTCGAACCAGAAGCCCGCTTCCTCGATATCCGACCGGATGTGCTCGATGTCGTTCGCAGCGGCATGTGCGCGGTCACCAACACGCCATCAGGCACAGCGGAATTCGTGTTCCGCAACTCACCATTGCAGACGATCGGCGTGTGCGGCAAAACCGGCACAGCCCAAACCGGCCAGCCGGGCACCCCGCCGCATGCATGGTTTTCGGCCTACGCGCCGCGCCAAAACCCGGAGATCGCCGTCGTCGTCATGGTCGAAACGGCTGGCGAGGGATCGGCCGTAGCAGCGCCGATCGCGCGTCAGGTGCTGGAGGCTTATTTTGGGATGCTGCCATGAGTGAACTGAACAGGAGGGAGAACAATGGCGATCGATGTCAAATGGATTAACGGCAAGCAAACCGTCTGCAAATTGGAGTTTCCCGCTGTATGGACGTGGAGCGAGGTATCTGAAGCCCAAAAGCAGCTCGAAGCCATGATAGATCAGGTGAGCCACGACTGCGCCGCGCTGTTTGTATTACCGTCCAACACGAAGCTCCCGATGAATATCCTTTCCAACGGGCTCCGTATCTTGAACAATAGCCACCCACGCATCAAGCTGTTCGTGCTTGTAACTTCTAACGCGGTCGTGCGCACGATAGCAGAGATGACGCATAAGCTCTCGCACGATTTGCGTGAACACTTTTACATCACGGACACGATCGAACAAGCTCGCGAGGCGCTCATAGCCGCCGGCTACCTAAGCGTCGAAGATCGCATCGGAGTATGACCAGCATCGTTTACTTGCATGGCTTCGCGTCGTCGCCCGGCTCGCAGAAGGCGCAGACGATTCAGGGCCGGTTCGCCGCGCTCGGCGTGCCGGTGTCCATCCCGGATCTGAACGTCCCTTCATTCGAGCGGCTGACGCTGACCGCTATGATAGACGAGACCGCGCGCGCGATCGCGAATTGCCCG
>JBDNDP010000041.1:0-30119 GCA_046719065.1 Aggregatilineales bacterium
GCAGCCGGCGGCGCGCACGGTATCAGCAAGATCTTCGCCCTTGTAGACCGATGAGAATTGAACGCCGTTGCTCGCGCCGATCACGCGGCCGCCAAGCCGGCGCATAGCCGCCTGAAACGAGATATCAGTGCGGGTGCTCGCCTCGTAAAACAGCGTCGCCATGACGCGGCCGCTGGCGAGGCTGGTCAGCTCGCGATCGCCTGCCTCAACGCGGCGGCGGTAGTCAAACGTGATATCAAACAAGATGCGCAAGTCATCCCGTTCGAACTGGTCGACGGTGACGATGTGCTTGCCTGCGAATGAGCCGGCGATTGGGCTGGGGATGTAGCGCTGTAAGAACTGGCTGGACTCGCGAGCGAGTTCGCGCTCGGTTAATTTAGTCATGGGGTGTTCCTCTCGCGCAAACCATCCGAGGGGCATGGGATGGCTTGTTTTCAATCAGGCTGCAGGTGCTGTCCGTAGGTCAGTCGCTGTTGCCCGAGAGTGGAGTATATCCTATTCGAAGCAGCCAAGCTACCCCGATCGCCGGCATATCCTAGCGCGCTGGAAGCGCCGCGCAGCCTGCGCTCAGTGTGAGAAACTCACCGGCGACCCAACCCGTCTGGCCGTCATACTCGGTCAGCCACCAAGCCGAGTCGGCGGAGCGCGCCGACAAGGTGATCATCGTCGTGTAAGGAATGACGAGCAGTGTCTCGGCTTCAAAGTTCGGCTGCGCGCGCAAGCGCAGGTTATATTCAACCGAGGCCAGACATGGCGTCACCGTAGTTGGAGTCGGCGTGGGGGTGCGCGTGGCGAAACGCGTGCGTTCGGCCGTCGGCGTGACCGATGGCCGCGGGGTATTGGTCGGGCGCAGCGTAGGGGTGTTGGTGGCTGTCGGCGGTGGGCTGGTCGAGGGGATCTCCGTTGATGCAGCCATCGGGGTGGCTGCTGGCACCTGGGTCAACAGATCGAGCAAGCTTGCGCGGGTGCCGGTCGGGGTAGGGCCAAAGCGCCCACCGATTTCGGTCAAATTACTGTTGATGGCCAAGCGCACAATCGGTTCCATTTGGCTGAGGAACAGCGCTGCCTGTAACGCATTGACCTCGCCGCGCGCGATCGACTCGCGAACGCCCTCGCGCATGATCTCAGCAATGCGGCGCACCACGCGGTCGATGTCCCCGCCATTAGCTCGGATGATCTCAGCCAGCGGCGTCCCCGCATCGAGCTGCGTGAACACTTCAACTTCGTTCGCGCTGATCTCTTCCGCGAGGACGACGCGAATTGCTTGAAAGAGTTGTTCTGCGCGCGCTTCAGGCACTTCGTTGACGACCGAACTGCTCGGCGCCGCCTCGCCTTCCGACGGGTTATCCCTCGAATCGAACGTGGCGATGCTCAAGTAGGTGGCTGCGAACGGTACGGTAAACGTCGAAATAGCCAGCAGCAGCCCACTCGTAAGGCCAAGCAAGCCGCGCGAGCCGCGCAAGCGCTGCGGGCGAAACCATTCTAAAGCGATAATGATCAGGTTAGAAAGCGCCAGCACGAGCGCCAAGATCAGCGTCCCGCGCTGCACGATCCAGTCCGGCGTATCGCTGAGCTGTTCAAGGGTTAGCCCGCAGACCGCGATCAGCGTCGCCAGAAAAGCGAGCAAAATATCGACGCGGCCGACGGTTTGTCGCCGCAGCAGCGTTTTCGACAGATTATTGATGATGAACAGTAGGGCGAAAATCGCCCCGGCAGCTATGAAGAGCAGTCCCAAAAGGTTGTTATCCCCTGCACATGCCGTGCGCTATCAGGTGCGGAAGGGATCACCTTCCTGCTTGAGCGAGCATTTCGGGCGTCACGCTGCCGAGCAACAGCAGGCGCGTTTCGAACATCACTGGCCACAGCTTGCCGGTCACGATCAGCGTGTCAGCATCGGCATCATAAGCGATGCCGTTGAGCACAGCGCCGGAAGGCAGCGCCCGCCGCTCATCCGCACTCAGTAGGGTATTCGCGTAGATGACGCCGGTAATTAGCCCGGTGAATTTGTCAATCCGGACGATCGTATCGGTGAGCCACACGTTAGCGTAAATTTCGTCGCCCACGCACTCCAGTTCGTTCAGCCGGTCAACCGGTTCACCGAACAGCGTGACATCCAGTTCAGCTAGTAGGTCAAAGGTGTTGGCATCGCGCACGAATAACGTGCTGCTGCCATCGGTCATATACAAGGCTTCGCCGTCGAAACACAGCCCCCAACCCTCTGTCTCATAACCATACGTCTCGATCACCTCAAAAGTTTCTAGGTCATAAACGAAGGCGGTCTCTTCCTGCCACGTAAGCTGGATTAGCCGGTCGCCAACTAGCGCTAGTCCCTCTCCAAAAAAAGCGTCGTCCAGCGCAATCTCGCGCAAAGGCTCTCCCGTTGCAGGGTCTAGCTCCTGCAAACGCGATTCACCGTAACGCCCGGTACTTTGGAACAGGCGGCCTTCATGCCACACCAGCCCTTGCGTAAAGTCTTCGGTGCGATGGGGAAGGATGTTCAAGACCTCGAAGATGTACAGATCGACTCGCTCAATGCCATCAGCGCGGCCAGCAGGTGGCGCGACCGGTTCCCGCTGTCCAACAGCAGGCGCGACGCCCGCGAGAATAAGCAGGACGATCAGCAAACGAAATAGTGTCATTGAGCATCCCTCACAATGCACTTCGCCACTTATCATCATACCGTAAAGCGTGGTTTTAAGAGGAGATTGCGTTCCGAACGTTATGCAGTTTCTCATGGTAAAAGTTTTGACCGCCGATCACTTTTCCGAGACCATCTGCGCTGTGCTATAATCGTCTTCTCAATCTTCGATGTGCCTCAACGTCTGTGAGGGAAACCATCTTGTCCAACGATGTTCAGACTCTCGCGATCAATACGATCCGCATGCTGTCGATCGACGCAGTCCAGAAGGCTAATAGCGGGCATCCCGGCCTGCCGATGGGCGCTGCTCCCATGGCCTACACACTGTGGACACGCTTTCTCAAACATAATCCACATAACCCTAAATGGTTCGACCGTGACCGGTTTGTCCTCAGCGCGGGTCATGGATCGATGCTGATCTACGCGCTGCTGCATCTCACCGGTTACGATCTTTCCCTAGATGAGATTAAGAACTTTCGCCAATGGGGGAGCCTGACGGCCGGGCACCCAGAATATCACCTGACGCCCGGCATCGAGACGACGACCGGCCCGCTGGGGCAGGGCGCAGCGACCGCTGTGGGCATGGCGCTGGCCGAGGCCTTTCTGGCTAAACACTTCAATCGGCCGGGTTTTCCCATCGTCGATCACTTCACCTACGTGCTCGTCAGCGATGGCGATATCATGGAGGGTGTTTGCGCCGAGGCGGCTTCGCTGGCCGGGCATTGGCGTCTCGGCAAGCTGATTTACCTGTACGACAGCAACGATATTACGCTTGATGGTAAAGCGAGCATGACCTTCAGCGAAGATGTTCGCGCTCGCTTTGAGTCTTACGGCTGGCATACCCTGCGGGTTGAAGATGGCAACGATGTCGAAGCGATCGCGGCAGCGATCAGCGCTGCCCGTCAGGAAAGCGAACGCCCATCGTTGATCGAAATCAAGACCATCATCGGCTATGGCAGCCCGAATAAGCAAAACACTAGCGAGGCGCATGGTTCGCCTTTGGGAGCTGAGGAGATCAAGCTGGTGCGCGAGTATTTCGGCTGGCCGCAAGAGGATTTTTACGTGCCTGGCGAGGCGCTCGAACACTTCCGCGCTGCGCTCGAACGAGGCGCTGAAGCAGAAGGGCGCTGGAACGCGCTGTTTGAAGAATACCGATCTGCACACCCTGATTTGGCTGAAGCGTTTGAAGCGGCTGTAGAGGGCCGCCTGCCCATCGGCTGGGATGATGACCTGCCTGTGTTTGGGCCAGAGAAAAAGATCGCTACGCGCAATGCTTCCGGCACAGTCCTGAATGCGATCGCCGCGCGCATCCCAACGATGATCGGCGGCGATGCTGACTTAGCAGGCAGCACCAAGACGTTGATCAAAGGCGCTGGCAGCACTGGCCCGGGCGATCCGGCTCAGCGCAATGTGCGCTTCGGCGTGCGCGAGCATGGCATGGGCGCGATCGTGAACGGCCTTGCGCTGCATACTGGCATTTTCAAGCCCTATTCGGCGACCTTCCTCACTTTTTCTGACTATATGCGCCCGGCTATACGCTTAGGCGCGTTAATGGGCATTGACCCGATCTACGTGTTCACGCATGATAGCATCGGGCTGGGTGAAGACGGGCCGACGCACCAGCCGGTTGAGCACGTCATGTCGCTGCGCTTGATCCCGAACTTGTATGTTTTCCGCCCTGCCGATGCCAACGAGACCGCTGGCGCGTGGCGCACGGCTATGCTCCTTGACAAGCCGACCGCGCTGATCTTCACGCGGCAAGATTTGCCGGTATTAACCGGTGAGGGCATTGGCGGTATCGAAGCGATTCATGCAGGGGTGGGGCATGGGGGCTATGTGCTGGCCGACAGCGGCGAGACGCCGCAAGTGATCCTCATAGCTACTGGCAGTGAAGTGCACATCGCCCATGATGCCTACCGCGCGTTGATCGAGCAGGGAGTGCGCGCGCGGGTAGTTTCGCTGCCGTGCTGGGAGCTGTTTGCCGAACAAAAGCGCTCCTACCGCGAGAGTGTGCTGCCGCCTTCGGTAACAGCACGTGTCAGCATCGAAGCCGGCGTTACGCTCGGCTGGGAACGCTTCGTCGGCGCGCAGGGTGTTGCCATCGGCGTCAACCGGTTTGGCGCAAGCGCGCCGTACCAGCGCATTTATGAGGAGTATGGTTTGACGGCCGCGCGCGTCGTTGAGGCGGCGCTTAGCTTGCTGAGGTAGATCGATGAAGATCGCGCTGTCCGCCGATCATGCGGGTTATTCTCTCAAACAGCATCTGGTCGAATCGCTGCGAGCGGCCGGCCATGATGTCCTCGATCTTGGCGTTGATACGGCCGATGTGCCGAGCGATTATCCCGATGCTGCTGCGGCGCTGGCCGAGGCGATACGCACAGGGCGCGCCGAACGCGGCATTCTCGTTTGTGGCAGCGGCATCGGCGCTTGTATCGCTGCCAATAAATTTGAAGGCATCTATGCTGCCATCTGCCATGATACCTACAGCGCGCATCAAGGCGTTGAACACGACCGGATGAACGTGATGTGCATCGGCGGGCGCGTCATCGGGTCAGCGCTGGCCGATGAGTTGGCGGCAGCATTCATCAATGCGCAGCCAAGCGCTGAGGAACGCTTCGCGCGCCGTTTTGAAAAACTGCTCGCGATTGAACAGCGCGAGCGTGGCGCATAAGGCGCAGTGCCTGTGCGCCGCGCCCTACGCGCAGCAAGTCTGTGTGATAGGCGCGCCGGCAGCATGGCGCGCGGTAAACATAATAATAATTGTGAGGAGTAAAGTATGTCGGGCAATCCACCGGTCGATGTTCAGCAGTATGGGCAAAGTATTTGGTACGATAACATCCGCCGCAGTCTCATTCACAGCGGCGAATTGCAGCGGATGATCGACGAGGATGGGGTGCTCGGTGTGACATCGAACCCCACCATTTTTCAAAAAGCGATCGGCGATTCTTCAGATTACGATGAAGCGATCGCTGGAATGCTTGACGGCGAGTCATATGCGATTTACGAAGTGCTGGCGATTGAAGATATCCAGCAGGCGCTCGATCTCTTCAAACCCGTCTATGAGCGTACCAACGGCGGCGATGGTTATGTTAGCCTTGAGGTATCGCCGCTGATCGCCAATGATACCGAGACGACAGTTTCTGAAGCGAAGCGGCTGTTCGAGGCGGTGGGGCGGCCCAATACCATGATCAAGATCCCGGCGACCAAGGCTGGGATCCCGGCCATCGAAGAGGCGATCGCGGCTGGCATCAATGTCAACGTCACACTTATCTTCAGCATCGAGAATTATTTGCAGGTCGCCGAGGCGTATATCCGCGGGTTAGAGCGCCGCCTCGCAGCCGGGCAAGATGTCTCGCAGATTGCTTCGGTCGCCAGCTTCTTTCTAAGTCGTATCGATACGATGGTCGATAACATCCTCGATAACAACATCCGCGCGGCGCAAGGGCGCGATGTCAGCCGGGTGGCGCTCAACAACAAGCTTAAAGGCAAGGCGGCGATCGCCAACGCCAAAGTTGCCTACAAGAAGTTTAACGAGCTGTTTTATGGGGAACGCTTTGAGCGCCTGCGCGCTGCCGGCGCGCGCGTGCAGCGCCTGTTGTGGGCCTCAACTGGCACCAAAAACCCTGCCTATCCCGACACGATGTACGTGGATAATCTGATCGGGCGTGATACGGTCAACACGCTGCCGCCCGATACGCTCAAGGCTTTCAAGGATCACGGCACCGTGGCCGATACGCTTGGTCAAGGCCTTGATGAGGCCGAACAGGTGCTCGATATGCTGGCTGAAGTCGGCATTGAACTTGATCAGGTCACCTACCAACTTCAAATCGATGGTGTCGAAGCGTTTTCAGAGTCGTTTCGCAATCTACTTGATCAGGTGGATGCCAAACGCCACATTTTGCAAACCGGCATCATTCAGCGGCAGGAGGCGACGCTGGGCGTGCATGGACAGGAAGTTGCGGCAGCGATCAAAGCCCTTGATGCCCAGCGCGTGAATGCGCGTATCTGGGCGCACGAAGGCGAGCTGTGGAAGGAGAACCCGACCGTTGCTGCCTCGATCCGGCAGCGTTTAGGCTGGCTGGATGTGCTGGAGACGATCGACCTGCCGAGGCTGAAAGCGCTGCAAGCCGAAGTGCGGGGGCAAGACCTCGATGCGGTGGTGCTGCTCGGGATGGGCGGTAGCAGCCTCGCCCCTGAGGTGCTAGCGCGCACATTTGGCCCACAGGCAGCTTTCCCCCGTTTGTTGATGCTCGACAGCACCGATCCGGTCTACATCAAGCAGCTTGAAGAATCGATCGATCTAGCGCGCAGCCTATTCATCGTTGCGAGCAAATCAGGTGGCACGATCGAAACCAACGCGTTCTTCCAGTATTTTTACGAGCGAACAGGGGGGCGCGGCGAGCAGTTCATCGCCATCACGGATCCCGGCACCTCGCTAGAGGCTCTGGCTCGCGAGCGTGGTTTCCGTGATATTTTCCTCAATCCCGCTGATATTGGCGGGCGCTACAGCGCGCTCAGTTACTTCGGTATGGTGCCGGCGGCGCTGGCTGGCTTTGATCTCGACCGGCTGTGGGCGAATGCGGAACGCATGATCCGCGCCAGCGGAGCGAAGATCCCGGCCAAAGATCATCCGGGAATCACGCTCGGCGCGATGATCGGCACGCTGGGCTTGAAGGGTAAAGACAAGGTCACCATTCATGCCAGCCCTTCGATCGAGACGTTTGGCAACTGGATTGAACAACTCATCGCAGAGAGCACCGGCAAAGAAGGGCGCGGCGTGCTGCCCGTCGTCGGCGCGACGGTTGGCAATCCACATGATTACTCGACCGACCGGCTGTTTATCTACCTGCGCGTGGATGAAGATGAGAACGCCGAACTAGATGCCAGCATCACCGCGCTCAAACAGGCTGGTCATCCTGTCGTCACGTTGTATTTGCAAGACCCGTTTGCGCTAGCCGGCGAATTCTTCCGTTGGGAGTATGCGACGGCCGTCGTCGGCAAACTGCTCGGCATCAACCCGTTCGACGAGCCAAACGTCACCGAGAGCAAACAAAACACCGCCCGCTTGCTTGAATACTATCAAGCCAACGGCAAGCTGCCGGATGCTGAACCGATCATCAGCGAGGGCGAGATCCAGCTCTATGCCGATGCGCAGATGGCGCACAATCTGCGCGATTTGTGTGAGCAGCACCAATTTGACGCTTGCACGCTGGCTGGCCTGCTGGCCGCCCAGATGAACGCGACCAATGCCGGCGACTATTTTGCTATCCTTGCCTATGTGCCGATGACAGCTGAAAACCATCAAGCGCTAGAAGATGCGCGCCGCCGTTTGCGCCATGCTACCCGCCGCGCAGTGACGTTAGGGTATGGGCCGCGCTATCTGCACAGCACGGGTCAGCTTCACAAAGGCGGCCCGCCTAACGGCGTTTTCGTGCAAATAACATGCGATGACGCGCTCGATCTACCGATCCCCGGCACTCCCTACACTTTTGGCACGTTGAAAGCAGCGCAAGCGGCTGGCGATCTAGAGGCGCTGCAAACGAAGGGCCGCCGCGCCCTACGGCTGCACATCGGCAGTGATTTAGTTCGGGGTATTGAAGTGCTGTCGACGGCCATCGAGCTGGTTAACCAGCGGCGCGCCTGACAATCGAGACGTGAGCAGCGCTCGAGCTATGGTATATCAGGGCGCAGCTGCTTGAAGCTGCGCCCTATTTTTCTCGGAGGCTCTGTATAAAAATTTCATCAGAGTTTGGTATAGCCAGTAGACTCTGCTCCGAAAAGTGCTGTATGATGTACGACGGATCGAACAAGACATGTTTGCCTATGGGGGAATTCGTATGCCTGTTTACACCTATCGACGCGAAGATGGTTCCACGTTCGAGTATCGGCAAAAATTTCTGGATGAGCCGCTGACGGTTGATCCTGAAACCGGTCAGCGCGTGGTACGTGTCGTGCAGGCAGCAGGGGTGATCTTCAAAGGGCCGGGCTTTTACGTCACCGACAGCAAGAATGCCTCAAAGGCGAGCGCTAACGGCGTGAACAAGGGCAGCGCCGAGCATAAAACGAGCGTTGAAAGCAGTGCCTCGCGCGAAACGACCACGGCTGGAGCCGCTGCCGATTAACATTCCCAACTGATACGCTACGCTGTACGACGAACGAAAACGCCCGCAAGCCGCGGGCGTTTTCGTTGAGGCTATAATCTTGCACTCTTTCACCAAGCATAGGCTTCAGGCGCGGGGCCGCCCGGCCCCGGAAAGATCTCGTCTAGTGTTTTCAATTGATCATCGGACAGCTTGATCTTCAGTGCGCGTAGATTGCCCGTAAGCTGTTCCAGTGTGCGCGGGCCGATGATGGGGGCGGTAACCGCTGGCTGGTGCAGCAACCACGCGAGGGCTACATCGGCCGGATGCTCGCCAATCTCGGCGCAGAACGCCTCATATTTCTCAAGAGCTGGCCGGTGCTTGTTGACCTTTTCCTGCACATGATCGCGCAGGCGGCGGCTGCCCTCTTTCGCCAGCGCCCCGCCTAAGATGCCGCCCGCCAGCGGACTCCATGGGATTACACCCAGCCCATAATGCTCACAGGCTGGGATGACCTCCAGCTCGATCATCCGGTCGAGCAGGTTATATAGACTCTGCTCGCTTACGAGACCTAAAAAATGCCGCTGGCGGGCTGTTTCGTTGGCTTGCGCGATATGCCAGCCAGCAAAATTGCTGCTGCCGACGTAGATCACCTTACCCGCCGTGACGAGCTGTTCCATCGCCTGCCAAATTTCATCCCACGGCGTCAGTCGATCGATATGGTGCATTTGATACAAATCGATGTAATCGGTTTGCAGGCGTCTTAAGCTTTCATCGCAGGCGCGGCGGATGTGCAAGGCAGACAGGCGGCTCTCGTTAGGCCAGTCGCCCATGATGCCGTAAACTTTGGTCGCCAGCACAGTTTTTTCACGCCGCCCACCCCCTTGAGCGAACCAACGGCCAATGATCTGTTCGGTGACGCCCTCTCCTTTCTGCCAACCATACACATTAGCTGTATCGAAGAAGTTGATGCCCTCGTCGAGCGCGCGATCCATGATCGCGTGGCTGTCCGGCTCGGTGGTCTCCGGGCCGAAATTCATCGTGCCAAGACACAACCGACTGACTTTGAGACCGGTGCGCCCAAGTTGTGTGTATTCCATCTTTTTGCCTGCCTCTCTGCATGAGTTCTCGTATCCCTGCGCAGATTGTCCACGGAGAGCGGCGAACGCGCAAACGCAAACCTAACCTTCGTAACTGATGCG
This sequence comes from Aggregatilineales bacterium, assembly GCA_046719065.1. Classification (GTDB taxonomy): domain Bacteria; phylum Chloroflexota; class Anaerolineae; order Aggregatilineales; family Phototrophicaceae; genus Flexifilum. The sequence goes on from JBDNDP010000041.1 coordinate 9,921, forward strand.
CCAGATATGGCCATAGACGTAATCTGCGACCAACAGCGCGCCATCCTCGTTAAGGACAAGGTCGATCGGCCGGATCAAGCCGGTGACAAAAGGTTCTGGGGTGTAGTCATCCATACCAACGCGACGCGGATCGACGCGTACAATGCGCTGAGCACCTTCGATGCCGTTCCAAAGTGCGACGAACAGACTGTCGAACATGTTGGCGGGGAAGCCTGTCCCCAAGTAAGCGACGATACCGCGCGGCAGGCTGAAATCAGGGAAAGTGAGTAAATCGGGCGCAGGGCGCAAGCCGGGTGGCATCGGTGGGCAATCAAGACAGCCGCGCTCGCCGTAGTAAGGCCAGCCGTAATGCGCGCCAGCTTCGATCGACAGCAGCCGATCGCCTGGCCCGCTGACTAGCCCGCTGTCCGTTGCGAAAAGCTGACCGCGGCTGTCAAAGGTGAGGTCGAAAGGGTTGCGTAGACCGACTGCAACGACATCGAGCGTGCCGGTGTGCGGGTCGATGCGCACGATGGAAGCCTCTGGCGGCTGCACCTCGCGGAAGCGTGAAAAACGGCCCGGCCGTGGTTCAGCGCGATCGCTCGTTGCGCCGATGCCGAGGTACAAAAAGCCATCTGGACCAAACACCATGCCATTTGGTTGATTATCGATGATCGTAAAGCAGCAGGGTAAATCGGTGATAACAGGCTGAGGTATGCCGCCGCCCGGGTCAATACGCCAAAGACCGCCACCGCTTTCTAGCGTCGTGCGGGCGCTCACGTACAGTGTCTCTGTGCCGGGTTGGAAGGCGAGTCCCACTGGTGAGATCAAGGTCTCACTATATCGTTCGGGCGTACCGTTGGGCGTCAGCGCATAAACCGCGCCGCTGCGCGTGCCGTTTTCTAGCACTGTTGCAAACAGCCGTCCATCTGGCCCAAGCACGATCTGCTGAACTTGCCCCGGAAAGCGCCCGTAATGAGATACACGGTAGCGTTCTGGAACCTGAATGCGGCGCAAGAAACCGCTGATATCATCGGCGCATGGGAAGTCTCCGCAGGTCCAGCCATCTGTCGGTGAGAGGCCGGGCGTCGCTCCAGAGAAAGGGGGCGGCGCGCCAGCATTCGAGACCGGCGTAAGGGTATACAGCGGCTGCGTTCGCGAAGGGGATGGCGTCTGCGACGAGGTGAAGGTCGCCGTTGGGGTGAAGCTGGCCGTCGGCGATGGTGTCCATGTCGGTGTAATTGTGCGCGTTGGCGCCGGAGTCCACGTCGGCGTTAGGGTATAGATCGGAGCGGTTGCGGCTGGCGGCTGGGTCGCGCGGAAGGCGGCTGGGGCTTGTCCAGCGCAGGCGCTGAGCAAACAGAGGATGAGGCTGAAAAGACAACCTGCTCGAGGAGACATGCCAGCACGATCATCAAACGAGACGCAACGCCCGTGCATTATACACGGGCGCTGCGCAAAAACGGCCAGCTAGATCTCGGTCTGGAAACTGCCATAGCTGAGCTTCTTCAGCGCGTCGAAAGCGGCATCTTGCACCAGCGCGCTGTGATCGCTAAGCGCCGCAGAAAGCGGTTCAATGGCACTGCGATCTCCCAGTTCGCCCAAGGCTTCGGCGGCAGCGCGGCGCACCCATTCGTCAGCATGAGTGAGCGCGTCGAGGATCGGCGGCAGAGCGCGCGGGTCGCCAATGCGGCCAAGCGCCTCGATCGCCAGTTCGCGCAGTGAACTTTCGCTCTCCGGACTAAGCAGCGCGAGCAGCGGCGGCACAGCGCGGGCATCGCCGATCCAGCCGAGCGCTTCGATCGCGGCGCCGCGCATCATCGGCGCGTTGTCCCGCAGCGCTTCGATCAGCCCATCGACAAGCTGCGCGTCGCCCGTTCGTCCCAACATACGCACGATGAACGCACGCTGCGCTGTCGTAAGCGCTGGATCATCCAGCGCTTGGATCAGCCGTTCAGCCAGATCGCCGCGATCGCGCGCGATCATATCGAGCAGCCCGCTGCGCAAACGCAGGCCGATGTTGAGGTTGAGCAGCGCCCACAACCGGCTGTTTGGCTCGCGCAGCAGCAGGTCGACCATTGGCGCAGCGGCTTCATCGGCGCCGAGTTTGATCAAGGCGGAGAAAGCGCCGTACTGCACTTTGGCATTTTCATCTGGCAGGGCGTCGATCAAAGCGGCGGCTGCGCGCCGGTCTCCATTTTGGCCCAACCAATAGGCGGCATTGTAACGCGCCTCGGGGTTATGATCGGCCAACTGGGCGATGTAGTGCTCAAACATGAAATCCTCCGTCAAACAGAAAAGCGCCGTTCGGCGCTGCGCTCTGATATTAGCAGTTTACCGGTTTCTTGTTAGAAATAAGCCAGACGCGCGCAAGAAACGAATTTGAATTTTTAGGCCGGCGGCGCGTCTATAGGCTGAGAGCAGCGTCATGGCGCGTCTTCGCTGTCCAGCCAGATTGTGACCGGCCCGTCATTGATGAGTTCAACTTGCATCGTCGCCCCAAACACGCCCATCTCTACCCGATTTACGCCCTCGATGCGCAGGCGTTCTGCAAAATATTGCACCAGCGGCGCTGCTTGTTCTGGCGCAGCTGCGGCGGTGAAACCGGGGCGTCGCCCCCGGCGAGTATCGGCGTACAGCGTGAACTGCGAGACGACCAGCACGCTGCCGCCGATGTCGAGCAGAGAGCGATTCATCTTGCCTTCTTCATCGTCGAAGACACGCAGATGCGCTGTCTTTCGCGCCAACTGCTCCGCCTCTGCTTGTGTGTCATGATGAGTGACGCCGACCAACGCCACAAACCCTCGCTCAACAGCGCCGACGATCGCCCCGTTGACTGATACGCTGCCCTGGCGCACCCGCTGAAGTAACACGCGCACGCTTACTGTTCCCCCTCCGCGTTTGAGGGCTCGTCCGGCCTATCTTCGCCGCGTTCCAGCGTCGCTAAATGTTCCTCCCAATGGAAGACGAAATAAGCCTGCAGCGCCCGCTCAACGGTGAAGTAGCTGTTGCTTGATGGGTGATAAACGCGCTTGCTGAACTGTTCGACCGGCAGCGTGAAGATGAATTCGGCCAAACGCTTCTCGTTTTGGCGAATGCCTTTGATCGTCGTGGACACAACGCGGCGCTGAAACAACTTGGCCGCAAAATCGTTCAAGCTGTCGCGCAGGGCGGGCGAAAATGCGGGAGAGATCCCGATGAGTGCCGCCTTAATTTGCAGCAGAGCGAGGTTATCAATCATGTGCAGGTGAGCCAGCATCGCAGCCAGCGACCAACCATGGTAACGCGGAACCTCATGAAGCTCGGGCGGCATAGCCTCTGCGATCGCAATGACGGCTTCGCGCACGCGGTGCATGTCGTGAACTAAGGCTTGTCGGTCGGCCTCAGTGTCGAGAAAACGATACTCGCGGTCGGCATATAGGGTCATTCGCTGCATTCCTCTACTGATCTTCTTCCCGATCTTAGAGGGTTCGTGGTTCAACGTCAACCAATCGCTGCTTTGCAGCGGGTGGTGATGGTGCGTACAATAGGGGGCTGAGGAGATTGCCGCATGGCTGACAGCCTGTTCGATAACCGCTATCGTTATGATTACATTTATCCGCGCGGCCGCTCTGGCGAGACGCTGCGCGCGGTTGATACGCTGGAGAACGATCGCCCGGTCGTGGTCAAACGGCCAGCGCCCAACGATGCGCCGCCGATCCGCTCTGGGCAGGAGGTGAGCATCCTCAATGAGCGCAAAGCGTTGATGCGCCTTAGCGGCCACCCGGCTTTGACGGAGCTGTTAGGGGGTGGTCAGTTTTCGGTGGGCGGTCTCTCGCACCAATATATTGTCGTCGAGCGCGCTGAGGGCGTGATCGTCTCCGATCTCGTGCTTGAGCTGGCTGCACGCGGCGATCGGCTGCCTGAGCTGGAAATGCTCGTGATCGTCGATGTGCTGCTCGATCTGCTCGAGCTAGCGCATAGCCACGAGATCGTCCACAACGATGTCGACGCCAAGCATCTGTTTTGGGACCGTGATCGCTATCGTCTGAAATTGATCGACTGGGGCAATGCGGTTTTTCTCGAAGGTGATGAGGTGACCGCGCAGGGCATCAGCCGGCAGTCCGATGTGTTTCAGATCGGCGAGCTGCTTTATTTCATCATCACCGGCGGCAAACGGCCGGATATTCCGCGTGATGCTGGTGATGATTTTCGACTTAACTTCGGCGAGGACTCCGAACGGCTGCACTCTCGTCTTCAGACGATCGTGAGCCGCGCCGCGCACCCGAACCCGCGCCTGCGCTACCGCTCGATAGCCGAGCTGCGCAAAGACCTGTCGGATTACAGGATGCCGCTCGAGCGTGAGCGCAACACGATCTTGGGCCGAGTGGCCGAGCGACTGCGCCGCGAGTTAAGCAAAGATGAACTCCATGGGCTGCTGCGCACCCTTGAGATGGCACTGTCGATGGATCCCGGTTATCCCTCCGCGCGCGAGGCGCAGGCAGAGATCTACGGCCGGCTAAGCGATCTCGATGTTGCGGCTGATCTGGATGCCGCGCGCATTTATCTCGAGAGCGGCAACTGGTCGCGGGCATCGATAGTGCTGGAGGAGCTGCGCCCGCGCGCGCGGGGCGAGAGCGCTGTGCTGATCGCTTTGCTGCTCGACTGGGCGCGGCTGCTGCTTGAGAATAGCGTGCAGTTGGCAGGACCGGCTGTTCAAGACGCGATCGCCGCTGTCTTTGAGGGTGATGCTGACGAAGCCGCCAATATCCTGCAAACCGTCAATATTGAAGACCCAACACAGCGCGCGCTGCAATGGTTGCTAGCAGAGCGAATTTCGGCGCATGTTCCCGAAATTCTGCTGCTGCGGCCAGCGCTGTACCGGCTGGATCTGGCGCTAGCCAACCTAGCGGTAGAAGGCATCGCCGTCACTGAGGCACGCACAGTGTTGGCCGAAGTTCATGCCAGCCTCTCCGATCTGGCTGACCCTAACTCTATCAACCTGATCACGCTGCGCGATGGCTATCGTGCGGTGGTCGACCAGCTTACCGCGCTCAGCACGCTGTTGGAAACAGTGCAGTCGCAGCATCAGCTCAGCAATCGGCGCCTGCCGCTCTCGGCATTGGTGCGCGCGCTTAACGCGGCGATGGCGCTGGCCGATAACATGCACGTGCTGGGCAAACAAGCGACCAGCAGCCCGCGTGACGCTCTGACGGCCCTTGACTCCAGCCGGGTTATTGCCCCGGCGACGCCGGCATGGGATGGCGTCGCACAGCTCCTTGATGGTTTATACGCCCTGCTTGGCGCATACCAGACCTACATTCCGGCAGCAGATGGGGCTGACCTGGAGGGATGGCTGGCGCAGGCGCAAGCAGACTTGCGGCCGTATACAGAGCGTTTGTTCGATGAAGCGCTGGTCGAGATGGTCGATGGGCTGGCCCGCGCTGCCGAGCGTTGGAAGGCTTATGACGAGGCTGTCATTCAGGGCAGCCGCGCTGGTGCTGTAATGGCCATCTCCGAGATGATCAAGGCAGTTTCTTCCATCAGCCCGACTTTGTCCGGTTGGCTTGGCCAACTGCGTTCTATCGTCAGCGCCGCTCAATATGTCGAGCGTCATGCCCTATATGGCGCTCTTGGTCGGGCGTTGGCTGATGGCTGGGAGCACTTTGATCGCGGTCGGCTGTCGGATGCAGAACGTTTGGGGATCACAGCATTTGGCGCTGCGCGCAGCGAGCCGGAGCGATTTGCTGCCCGACGTCTGCGCGATCTGGCGCAAACCCTGCGCGAATGGTTAGAGCGCGGCGGCGTCAACGATCTCAAACGCACGCAAGCCGCACTGACGACGACTGAACTGCTCTATACCCCTGACGAAATCAGTGCGCGCGATCATTTTGCCGCGCAGATGCCGAGCACCGAAACTTACCTCCGAGCGATGGGAAAGGGTTTGGTCGAGCTGCTGGCGCGCGGCAATTCCGCCTCGGTGCGCGTGTTGTTCGCCAATTATGTGCTGCTCGGCGTTCAAGAGGCGCATGAAGACCGCCCCGACGATGCCTTGTTCTGGCGCGAAGCGGCGGTGCGTACACTTGAGGAGCACGGGGCGCGTCACCCGCTGGTGCATGCTCTAGAAGAATTCATCGAACGTCGGCGCGACCTGACGATAGCGGCGTCTCTCCTGAACAGCATCAATGGGCCGCACGCCCTGCCGGTGATGGAACAATCGCGGCGCGCGCTTGAGGAGAACCCGCAAGTGCGCTTGCTGAATGCCGCGCTTTACAGTTTGCGCGAGTTAGAAGCGGCGGTGCGCGACTGGTCTGACGGTGAATTTCGCGCTGCTGGCATCAAACTGGAGAACGCGCTTAAAGCGGTCGATGAGGTTGAAGCCACAGCTCATGTCACGCTGACCAGCTACCGGGCATGGTTAATGGAACTCATCCAAGCAGCGGCTGACCTGCACACCGGCGCGCGGCGGATCATGCAGGCAGTAGAAGCGAAGTCCAATCACTCGGTCGATCTCATCCGCACCGGCCATCACACACAGGCAGAAGTGACCACAAAACTGCTTGGGCCGGCGTATGCGGCTACTTTGCGGGCGTGGCGCGATACCTACGAAGATTTTCTGGCCGTTTACAGCGACCGGTCGCTGCGCCGCAGCGCTAAGCTGGTGCGCTTCAACGAGCTGTTTCGTGCCATGTTCATCGACCGGCATCCAGCCTATCCATTGTATCGGCATTGGTATGAGCTGACTGAACAGGCGCCTGAGTTTCCCGCGCCGCCGACGGACGAACCCGTGCCGCGCATCGACGAGATCGACACCGAACTGGAGGCCGAAACCGTCAGCGATGCGACCCGCGATACGCTAGTATCGTCAGTGCCAGAGGTAGTGCTTGCGAAGCAGGGCGCGAGCCGTCGTTCGCTGCCAGCGCTGTTAGTGCTGCTGCTGGTCATCGTTTTGATTGGAGCAGGCGCGCTCTTCGCCTTGAGCAGCGGCCTTGGGGGTGGTGGCGGCGAGACGCCGACGGCCGCCGCTGGCGTAGCGCAGACCGGCAGCTTGATAACGCCTGCGCAAGTCGTTGAGAGTGCCACTGAAGAAGTGGAGCCATCGCCCGAAGCGACGCCTACTGCTGAGTCCTCGCCAACGCCGCTGGCCATCTTAGCGACCATCGCGCCGCGTGGCACGGAGACGCTGACCCCAACGCGTACGCCGACAGCTACCCCCTCGGCTACGGCGACCCTGACGAGGACGCCCACCAATACGCCGCTGCCAACTTCGACGCCCATGCCCACTTTTACCCCTACGCAAACGCTGCCTCCGCAGGGGCTGCAAGGCCCGCAAAATCTGCTTGCGTTGGCCGCTAACTTAGAAGATCCTGCGTGGAGTGAGGAAGCCTTCAGCGCCGCTAGCGACAACAGCTTTTGGCGTCTGGGCATGGGCATGCCGAGCGGTGAGGGCGATCAAATCATCATCGCATTTGACCCCGACACTTTAGAGTGGGTTTACGGCAACAATGCTGCAGCCCGTGTCGCGCGGATGGAAGCCGATTTATCTTTGGTGACCTATAACCCGCCGCTCCTAATCGACAACAATGTTTATTTCGGTGTTTTATTGGCCGATGCCAATAACCCCGCGAACAGCGCTGGGCTTCAGATTGAGGTGATGCAGCCCGGCGTCATCAAACTTAGCCAGCGCAGTGACGACACTCTCATCACCATCAGCCAGCGTTCCGACAGCGCTGCTGGCATGCGCGTGCGCCTCGACCGTAGCCTCAACGATGGCACAGTTACCGTTTATCTCAACAATCAACCGCTCGGCGCGCCAATCCCATTCGTCGGCGCTGATGTGCCAGTTATGCCGCTGCTCTATGTGCACGACGGTGGCGTAATCGTCCATGTCAACAGTTGGTCGATCACACTGCGTTGATCCTTGCCTGCGCGTCTTCCTTCATATTCCATTGAGCGTTCGGCCTAGCGCGCGAAAAATTTATGCTTAACGCAAGGTTTTTCGTGTAGATTAAAGATGATCCGCCTCAGTGGAGATCGTGATGCTGGCAGAAGCACATCCTATTTCGCCTCCGTCCTCGGAAGCTTCGATGCGGCCTCGTATTCTTGTCGTCGATGATGATCCCACCAACCGGAAGCTTCTGCATCGAATTTTTAAAGAAGATTACGAGGTGATCGCTGTCGAGGGTGGGCAGCAGGCGCTAGAACTGCTCGAGTGCGAACCTTTTCATCTTGTCTTGCTCGACGTGATGATGCCGGTCATGACCGGCTTCGATGTGCTCACCATCCTGCGCGAACGTGCGTGGTTGGATGACCTGCCGGTGATCATGATCTCGGCGCGGGATAATAACACGGATGTTGTCCAGGGGTTTCGGCTTGGTGCGCGCGATTACATCACCAAACCGATCAACGTCGATGTCGTGCGCGCCCGTGTACAGACGCACATCGCGCTCAAACTGTTGGCCGATGAGCACAAGCGCACGATCGAGCAGCTGCAGCTAACGCAGACGATGCAGGACAATTTTTATCGCATCGTTTCGCATGATCTAAAAGGCCCGCTGACTAACCTACGTATGGCGCAATTTGTGCTGCGTGATCTTATCGGCGAACAGGCCGAAGCGCTGTCGATCCTTGACAATGTCGATCTGATGATCGACGAAATGAATGATATGATTCGAGTCTTTTTAGACGCGCTGGCCGCGCGTCCCGGGCAGATTACAACTAAGATCGGGACGATTTCGGTCGCGGATGTGCTGCAAAACGTTAGCGAACAATATGCGCTAACGGCCGCATCGAAGTCTATTTCGCTCAGGGTCGCGCCGACCGACCAAAAGGTGCGCGCCGATGCGCGGTTGCTCTCGCAAATCCTCAGCAACCTGATCAGCAATGCGATTAAGTACAGCCCAGTGGGCAGCGAGACGAAAGTATACGTAGAGCGCAGCGGCACTGCCGCCCGCATCGCTGTGGCTGATGAAGGCCCGGGCGTCCCAGTCGAAGAACGGGGCGGTCTTTTTCAGATGTTCAGCAAATTGAGTCCACGCCCAACCGGCAGCGAAACGAGCACAGGGCTAGGGCTGTGGGTGGTGCGCCAGCTCGCTGAGGCGCAAGGCGGTTGCGTTGGCGTCGATTTTCCCGCCGGCGGCGGGTCGGTGTTTTGGGTGGAACTGCCAGCAGTTTAGCGGTTGTTCACCGCTGGCAAAAAGACGCGGAAACTGTCTTCTTCATCGCGCACCAATGCCTGTGACGGAAACCGGCTGACCAGCCACGCTGTCCACAAATCGCCGATGGCGCCGCCCGCGTTGATCGCCACTGCATAAGCGATGATGCGGCCGATCTCCGGATAAACGATAGATTGCAGCGCCATGCCCATCAGACTAATGACGACCAGCGGTGCCAAGGCGACGATCAGAAACTCGTTGCGTCGGAACAACGCTCCATCAGCAGTGGCGAACAAAACGCCCGCTTCCAATTTGATGCCATAGCGCGGCCGGTGCCCGAGGAGCGCGATCGCGCTCCCATGAACCAACTCGTGCAGCGGCAGCACGATCAGGGCTGCGATGGACGCCCACCACGGTAGATTGAGCGGCTCGGCCGGGGCCGGCGCCCGAGCACCGGCGATTGCCGTCCACCAAAGATCGAGCAGCACCACCGCGAGGGCCAGAGGTATCAGCGCGGCGATATTGAGCCACAGCAGCCGGCGCCCCTCAGTCAGGCGGTAATGCAAAACTTCTCGATACCCCTCTGGCAGGGTGCGTACCGGCCCCGAACGCTTAACTTCAGTCAAGTGCAGCGCTTAGGGTTTGCTGACCCAAACCGGCGTGGGCGTGATCTCATCGGCTGGCCGCGGGCCGGGGTCGTCGAGATCGCTGTTTGAGAGCGTCTGCAGCACTTCGATCTTCATATCCCCTTCACACAAGATTTGACAACTTAGGCGCGCTTGGCCAAGCAAATTGCGAGCTTGCAGACGTTCAAGTTCAGCAGCGGTCATCTTGTCCGGTTCACCCTCAAGGAAGCTGACGCGGCAGGTCGTGCAGCGCGCGTTGCCGCCGCAGCGATGCAAAATGTCGATGCCCGCATCTTTTAACGCTAGCACCAATCGCCGGTCTGCGCGTCCTTCGAGCGTTTGTCCGTCCTTCAAAGTGATGATCGCCATAGCTTGAAGCCTCCTACGTGATGAAACGGTCGCAGAACTATACCGCACTTTCAGCTTTTAGTCGGCCGGATGTTTGAGGAACAAGGCCGAGCGCGTCACTTCGATCACAACTGTATCGTGTTGGTTGCGCCCGATATGTTTGAGCGTGACGATGCCGCAGTCTGGGCGCGAGCGGCTCTCGCGCATCGCCAACACCTGCGTCTCAACGTGAACCGTATCGCCATGGAAAAGGGGGTGCGGGTGGCTGATGTTTTCGTAGCCAAGATTAGCGACAATCGTGCCATGCGTCAGCTCGCTCACGCTGATGCCCACAACCAAACCCAAAGTGAACAACCCGTTGACGATGCGCTGGCCAAATTCGGTCTGCGCGGCGAACTGCTCGTCGATATGCAGCGGTTGTGCGTTCATTGTTAGGCTGCAAAAGAGGACGTTATCGGCTTCGGTGACCGTACGTCGCAGCGCATGTTTGATCTCCATGCCAACTTGAAGCTCGTCATAATATTTGCCTCGCATGGGCTGGCCCCCGGCTGTTTGCTCATTTTGCTGACATTACCGAGAGACCCGCTACAATGCAAGGGCGCCAAACTGAAAGACCCTAAAAAACAACCACCCGGCATGAGGGGGGGCATGCCGGGTGGCGCTAGGGAGGGCTGACCAGTACATTAGCACTTGACCATTGCCCGCGAACCTGAGCACTCCAGTAAATATCGCTACCAGTTACGTTACAGACTTTTCGTTCAGGTTCGTTGATATTTGTAATATAGTCGGCAAGGCTGAAGCATCAATGAGATGAAAATAAATGCCCGATGAGAACCACGCCTCACGTCCCGGGTGGCTCCACGACTCCCAGCGGCGCAAAGCCTTCCGGCAGAGGTTGGTCACCGGGCTGTTCAAACAGGGGGTCGAACGTCGGCGTCGCTTGGGCACACATCGTATTAGCCATGCTCAATTTCGCGTTAGCCGGCCCGCTCGAAAACAGGTTGACGGCTGCTTGATACTGCGGAATAGCTGGGCAAAAACCAAAGTTGGGGTCGTAGGCAAGCGCGTCACCATAGGCGATGTATTGGTTGTAGAGGAGCTGGCGCGCTTCGTCATAGTAACGTCCTGGCCCGAAGCTAATCAACTGCTGCAGCGCTCGAATGGCCTGCTGCGGATTGATGCCGATCGCTGCGCGCGCGTTCAAATAGACGATAGCCACTTCACGCTCATAGGCGATGCCGTCTCCTAAAGGAATGCCTAGCGCCTCCATGCGTCCGACAATCAAATTGGCCGCTGCGGGCTGGCCGAGCTGGTAAAGCGAACGCGCGCGGGCGTTCATCGCTTCCGTCAGCAGCCGGCGAACGTTAGCCGCGTCAAACATGGGGTCTACGCCATTGACGACCTCAAGCAAGTCGATCGCATCCTGATATTGGCCGTTGTTGACGGCGGCCTGCGCCTGCTGGACCAAAGCTGCTAGGTCGAAGCCGTTGCCGCTGGGGGTGATAATGATCTCGGTCGTGAGTTCGGCGGTCGGCGATGCCTCTATTATTGGTTGTGGCGTTGGGGTGGCGGTTGGTTCGCGCGCAATGGCGAGCGCAGTCGCAGTTTGCGCGAAACCCTCGATGCCTGGGACGCCTGGGGTCATCGTAGCTAGAAAACGGATGCGCGTATCGAGCAGCACAAGATTGCCGCTTTCGATATCGGCAGGAATGCGGCTGAGCTGTTCGTCGATGGCCGCGTTTTGTGTCGCAACGGCCAAGGCGTTCGCCTCACGCTGGCCGGAAGTCCACCCAGCCGCGGCGGCTAGCACCACGATCCCAAGCGAAAACAGGGAGAGCAGCCCGCCGACCAGCGCCATGACGCTGCAGCCGGGGCCGCTGTCAATCGTAGCCTCATCATCCGGCCTGATCTCCCGTGCCGACTCGACCGGTCGATCATCAAAAGGGCCGTGCGGTTGGGTGTCGTCAAGAGTAGGTGCGTTGCTCATAGACCTATCGCTGTGCGGCCGTTTCCAGCCGCTCATTTCTTCCCAATCATCTCATGCCTGAACAGGTCAGGCGTCAGCCATTATACAGGACTCAGATGGGGGTGTATAGCGACGACTGTCCTACGGCGCGGGTGGCCGCTTCAGGATGCTCGCCGTCCTTCGAGGAGCTGAGCCAGCCGTTCCATGATCAGTTCGCTGAGCGCTGTCTTCGACATTAGGTCAAGCTGCTCCGGCGGGGCGCCTGCCATCAACAAGACGACGCGGTTGGTATCAACGTCGAAGCCGGCATCTACAGCGCGAATGTCATTGGCGATCAAAAGATCCAAGCCTTTGCGTTCCAATTTTTGCTGGCCGTTCTCCAGCAAATTTTCGCTCTCCGCCGCGAAGCCGACGACCACACGCGGCCAGCGGGTCACACGACGTCGCTCTTTGATCGCGCCAAGGATATCGACCGTGCGCTCTAAAGTCAGGATGAGCGGCGAGTCCGTCTCCTCATTCTTTTTGATCTTCTGTTCGGCCGGCGCGAACGGTTTAAAATCAGAGACCGCCGCCGCCATGATCAGTGCATCGGCGCTGGTGCTGGCTGCCATCACGGCGTTGTGCATCTGCTCAGCCGTGTCAACCTGCACTAAACGCGCGCCGACCGGCGCAGGCAGTCCCCGCGCAGCGCTGATTAACGTGACCTGTGCGCCCGCATCAAGCGCTGCTTGTGCCAGCGCATATCCCTGTTTTCCGCTCGACCGATTGGTGACGAAGCGCACGGGGTCGATCGGCTCGCGGGTGCCGCCGGCAGTTACCACGATTTGCGCGCCTCGCAGGGGGCCACTGCGCCCTAGCGCGCGCCGAATCTCGCCGATCAGCGTCGGCGTCTCAGGCAGGCGGCCTAGACCATACAAGCCTGAGGCGAAGCGTCCCTCCTCTGGCTGGACGACGATCGCGCCGCGCTCGCGCAAAAAGGCCAAGTTCTGCTGGACGGCCGGATGCTGGTACATGCTGCCATCCATCGCTGGGGCGATCAGGAGCGGGCAGCGCGAAGCCAGCGCGATCACACCCAGCAAATCGGCCGCAAAGCCATGCGCCAGCCGGGCGATACTGTCCGCCGTGGCTGGGACTACGGCGAGCAAGGCCGCCTTTTCCGCCAGCCCGATGTGGGCGATATGGGTTGGCAGGTCGCCATGCGCGCTCGTCCACATGTCGGTGTGCACGGAACGGCCGGTCACTGCTTCAAAGGTGAGCGGCGCAACAAAGCGCTGGGCAGCCTCCGTCAAGATCACATCGACCTGCGCGCCGGCTTGCGTCAATTTGCTGGCAAGGTCTACGGCTTTGTAAGCGGCAATGCTGCCGGTCACGGCTAGCAAAATAGGCTTGTCTTTCAAAAGGGTGATTGTGCTGCTCTGCATGGGCTTCCTTCACGATGCCCGCGACATTGTGGGCTAGCAGGAATATACTGGCCGGGGCACAATTTCATATACAATGGCACATGCAAATTAAAACGCAGAGAGTGAAAAATTGCTATGGGTTCTGAGGCCAATTTGCTCGATGTTGCAGCGCTGGGCGAAGTGCTCCTGCGTTACAGCGTGCCCGCCGGGTATCGACTTGATCAGGCGCGGTCGCTCGATGTGCACGTGGCCGGGGCCGAATGTAATGTGGTGACGGCCTTAGCGCGGCTGGGGCGACGCTGTGCTTTTTTCAGCGCGCTGCCGCGCTCGCCGCTCGGTCGGCTGGCAGCCGAGCATTTGCGCGCCTGTGGGGTCAGTCTCGATGGGATCGTCTGGTCGGTGGATGGCCGCATGGGCACATACTACGTCGAATTTGCGGAACCGCCACGACCGCTGCAAGTCGTCTATGACCGCACTGATACTTGCGCGGCGCAGCTCTCGCCAGAGGCCATAAATTGGGATTTGTTGCTGGCGGCCCGCCTCATTCATGTGACCGGCATCACCGCTGCGCTGTACCCCAACGGTCGGGCGCTCGTCGAGGCGCTGATCGGTCGCGCCCGCGCGCAGGGCGTCCCCATCAGCTTTGATGTCAATTACCGCGCCCGCCTGTGGACGCCCGCCGAGGCGAGCGCCACCCTGCGTCCTTTGATTGCGGGCGTTGAAGTGCTGTTCTGCAAGGCGGCCGATGCGGAACTGTTGTTTGGCCTCACTGGGCCGCTCGGATCGCTGGCTCGCGCCCTCGCGCAGGAGTTTGGCGCGCGCGCATGCGTCGTCAGCGCCGGCGCTGAAGGCGCCTATCTTTGTTTTGATGGTCATATCGCGCACGCGCCGGCCATTCCCGTGAAGATCGTCGATCGTATCGGCGCTGGTGATGCGCTTTCAGCGGGCGTACTCCACGGTTGGCTAAGTGGCGATCTCCAACGTGGTCTGCACTACGGAACAGCGCTGGCGGCGCTCGCGCTGACCCAGCACGGTGATTCTGTCGTGACGACCCCAGAGGAGCTGGAAGCGGTCGTCTCCGGCCAAACCGGCGGTCTGCTGCGCTGAACTCGAACGAGAAAGAGATGGCTACGACGATACCGAGCGTGAGGTCAATACGCTGCTAAACAAATGGCATACTTTCGAAGACCCAGCGCTGCTGCGTCGGCAACTCTTCGCATCTGGCTATCTCGACCGGTTGAAAGATGGCCCTTGCTACTGGCGCTTAGGCAGGGTCCTGCGCTCCCGAAACCACCATCTAAGCGCTAGCCCCCACGCTAGCGGTTGCGCGAGCAGCCATAGTAGCGCCGCCCACGGCCACCCATGGTGCTTGCGCGTGTAGACCACCATATCGCGGAAATAAATGCGCGTTGCTGCTGCAGTGCGCGTCGCCGATTTTTCACGATGGATGATCGGCGGCGCAGCCAAGAAACGGAACTTGCGGCCGCCGCTGCGCCGGGCGAGATCATCTTCCGGAAAGTAGAGCAGTAGATCGTCATCGAGACGCAGTTCGGCGCGCCGCATGAGTGTGCACGAGCCGGGTATCGCCTCGACATCGAAATCGCGATCTCGCTCCCATCCCATATACCAGTGATAGTCGGTGGCGCGGCGGCGCGCCGCGCGAAGCAGCCAGCCGATCGGTGTGTGGGCCAGCAGCAGATAGCGATAGGTTGGGATGCGTGAGCAGGTGCGCTGGATTGTCCCGTCTGGGTAGCGGAGCTGGAGAGTCACGCCGGCATACTGTGGATTCGCCTCCATGAAGCTGACCATGGCGTTGAGCGCGCCGGGCGGCACGATCGTATCCGGGTTGAGCAGCAGCGCATATTTGCCGCGCGCGGCTGCCAAACCGAGGTTATTGCCGCCGCAGAACCATGTATTGTGCCCCGGCTCGATCAGGTGAACGCGTGGGAACTGCGCGCGCACCAGCGCCGCGCTGCCATCGGTAGAGGCATTATCGACAACGATGATCTCCGGCAGGGGCTCTGCTTGGTGCAGCGAGGCGAGGCAGCGTTCTAAATCATCGCGCGTATTGTAATTGACGATGATGATCGATAGCGGGATGGCGTTTAGAGCGGCGCCGTCGCTCATGCGGGTTTCCGTGCGATGATCAGCGTCGTGAAGTTAAAGAGCCACGGCAGCAGCCAGCGCAGCGCGCCGCCAAGCGTTTCGGCCAGCGCGCTGGTGCGGTAGTAGCCGGGCGCTCGAAAGGGGCCGCCCAGTCCCCACAATGTGAAAGAGTGGCTGGTTGGCTCGGCACACAGCAGCGAGAAGCCGGCCGCCTGCACAGATTCGACCAGCGCTTTCCGCGTGTAAGTGCTCTCATAAAAGCTCTCGTCGGTCAGTGGGCTGGCGTTCTGAAGGCGGCGGCGCCACGCCACAGCGCGATGAACGATATTCGGATACGGGATGGTCAGCACGAGGATGCCATGCGGGCGCAGGACGCGCCATGCTTCGACCAGCGCCGGCCCCATCCCGTGCTCAAAGTGCTCCAGTACACCAAACGACAAGTATGCGCCTAATGAACCATCAGCAAAGGGCAGTGCGTGCACGTCGCCGGCCAGCAGGGGTAGCTCGGAATCATAAACGCGAGAGGCATGCAGCGCATTCTCAGCGTAGTCCAGTCCGAAGACATTGTAGCCTAGCGTCCGCAGCGTGATGACGACGGCGCCCAGTCCGCTGCCCGCTTCAAGGATCGGCGCATCTTTCGGCAGGTAGGCAGCGTAGCGCCGCAGCGTCTCGAGCGAGCGGTCGTAGCGCACTGCTTCCAGCTCAACGTCGACCGAGGCGCTCTGCCAGATCGTCTCCCATGCTTTGCGCGTGCTGTCATATCGTGGCGACTGAGGCACCGTCATATGTTATCTCGCAGGCATTTGGCTCATTCTAACGTCGCTAGCAGCGTTTCGAACCGCTCGGCGCGCACATCATAGGTGTGATTGCGGTAGACGTGCTGCCGCGCGCGCTCGGCAATGGCCGCTCGTTCGGCATCGCTTTTAAGATACCAACGCACTTTCGAGCGCAAATCTGCCTCATCACTGTAAGTCACGATCGTCGGGCCGCCGTCGACTTCGGGAAACCAGCGGCGCGTGCCGGGCAGGTCATCTGTGATTTGGAAGACGCCCGCGCCGGCCACTTCGAATAGGCGCAGGTTGCCGCCGTAAAAGACGAAATCGCCGTGCGTATTGAAACAAATTTTAGCGGCAGACAGGATTTTCAGCATGTCTTCGCCCAGCGCGCGACCGCGCACAAACGGCCGCAGCGGCTCCGGCACTTCGTGTACGCTCCAAATGCCGAGATCGAAGTCGCGCAGCGCTTGCAGCGCTTGCGTTCGCCGGCTGTACAACGTATCTGGAACCAGCGTCCCAACGAAGGCGATCTCGCAGCGGTAGGCCTCATGTTCCGCCTCTGTGAGCAGGTAGGGGTGGTGGAATTCCGGGTCGCAAGCTGAAAGAGGCAAGCATTCCATGCGCGGTGCGCCCAGCTCCAGCCACTGAATGCCATGATAGTAATCGCTGGCCAATACCAGATCGTAAAGGCGCGCCGCTCGCCGGTCAATCGGATGTGAGAAGACGATCGGTGAAGTGCCGCAAGCATAGATCAGTTTGCAGCGATGCCGCGCTTTGAGCGCAGCCAGCGTTTCCGGGGTGATGATCGTGTTGTCACCGACCATCCAGATCACCTCAGGCTGAAAGGCTGCCGCCGCGGCGAGCAGTTCGCGATTGCGCATGCGGGCGATCGGGTTCACCTCAATCGGCACGCGGTTGATCAGCCCGCGTGCCACCTTGCGCGGGGAAAGCCGTTGGCTGTGCCGTTCGGTTGCGCCGCGTTCGGCTGGGCGGCCGCGCGGCAGGTTGCGGTAAAATACCGCGAGGGTATGTCCACGCCGGCGCAGCGCCTTTTCCCAAAAATGCTGCGCCATGCTGGGTGGAAACAGCGGCGCTTCAGCCGCATCTGCGCTGCGTTGAACGGCGCGCAGCGCCTCAGGGTGGTGCAAGGAGGCGATGAAGAGGATGCGCGCCATGATCGTCACTCAGCTTGGCTGCTGGCCTCGCATCGGGGCAGCGCAGGGAGGTCGATCAGCCACAGGCCGCCCCAGACGCCAGAAGCGGCTAGCGCCAGCGTGCGGCCGTCTGGCGAGATCCACCATTGGGCGTGGTCACTTTCGGTCAACGCAAGCGGCAGGGTGGAGAGGTCATACAAAACCCCCTCATCGCGATTGAAGCACTGTAGCATTGGTGTGCCCTCGACCGGCCGCGCAACGTAAATGCGCACAACACGATCATCAGCCGGATTGACGATTGGGATCGGGGCTGGCCAGTTGTTGCCGGGCACTTCCCCGGTGAACATCAATTCAAAATAGGGGTACGTCAACACGTTGAGGAAATATCCAGTCACGTCATCATAAGTGCCGCCGAGGATAACCCGCCGCCCGTCGAGCGATGCGCCGGGCAGCGAGACCGACTCGCGGTTGAGGTCAAGCGGCGGGCTGATGTAACGCCCTTCAGCATCGGCGGTGAAGTACAGCACTGGATCGCCGAGTGCGCCAAAATAGTAGGCGATAAATCGGTCATCGCTCAGCCAATAGATGTTTTGCAGCGAGCGGTTGTTCAGGCCAGTGTAGAGCAGCCGCTGCAGCGTGCCATCGAACGCGGCGGTGTAAACTTGATTGATCGCGTCCTGATAAACCAGCCGCCAGCCCGAAGGCGCAAAGCGCAGCATAGAGTTGGCGAAGATCAGAGGATCGGTCAGGCGCAGGCGTTCGCGCAGGATATCGTTCACTGCGTCAGCACGAGGATGATCGACCGGCACCGTCTCTGCGGCTGTGCGATCATGGCGATGCCATCTCCAGTTGACGAACAGATCGCGGCCACAGCCAGCGGCGAACAGCAGCGAGTCGTCGTCTTGCCAGCTCACCTCGACGATTTCCTCGTCAGAGATCTGGTGAATGCCCGCAGCAAGGCCAGTGCCCATCGGCGGCAGCGGCTCGACGGGCGTTCCTTGTGCGCTAATTTCAACGTGATCGATACGAGCGTCAGGTTCATAAAGCTCGAGCAGCACGGCGAACGGCTGGCTGTGATTGGGCTGCAGCGCGAAGCCGGGCAGCAGGCCAGCGCCGCAAGCATCGACCAAAAAACCAATTCCCTCGCCGACGGGAACTGCCTCGGCGTTAAGGACTATCGCCGTCAAAGATACATCTTGATAGGCGACATCGCTCGCATTGCTAAGGCGGCCGCGAGCGACGATCACTTCCTGTTCATAGATATCAAGTTCTCGGCTGAGCGTGACCTCAACTGGCCGTAGATCGCTCACTGTCTCATCAGCGGCAGCGCTTTGGCCAGAAAGTGGCATCCACGCGGGCAGGCACAGCAGCGCAATGCCGCCAGCGCGCACAATCGAGGCTATCAAACGCGACAAAGTTGTTTCCCTGCGCTTTCTTTCTAGATGCTCAGTTTGCCTGCGCGCCGCGGAGGCGCGCCAGTGCCTCAATGGCTTCGGTGAAGTTGGTGTTCCGCATCACAGCAACTTCGAGATTGGCGATGGCGCGCTGGGTCTCTCCAAGCGCTTCTGCTGCCAGCCCGATGTAATAATAGGTCTCTTCGACGCCCGGCGTGGTATCGATGACTTGGCGCGCTAGCGCGATCACATCGTCGTAGCGCCCAACCTGATAGTAGGCCTCAAACGGGCCGTATTGGTACCACAACATCCGCCACGGCAAGCCCGTGCGCCGAGCGATATCGAAGGCCTCTGCCGCCTCTTCGTACCGTTCTAAGACGAGCAGTGATGTGCCTATATTGAAATACGTGTACGAGTCAGCACGGCCTTCATCGATTTCGGCCTGCGACTGCGCCAGCGCCAGCTCAGCATTGCGCACGGGGTCCCAGTGATCTTCGCCCAGCAGCCCGCGCACTCGGTCTTCATCCTCAGGGTGGTACAGCAGCAGGTAATCGCGGTTGAACGGCCGCCAGCGCTCTTCGATGTCGGCGTATTCGAAAGGACGACCTTGCCCGTCTGGGCCATTGCCTAGCAGCGAGTCGAAAGCGTAAAGCAGTCCCTGCGCATCATCGTAACCCATCATGACGCGGTTATGGCTCATCCAATCTCGAAAACCGCCGGGGCCATCATAATAGCTGTTCTCGATCAACACAGGAAAGCCTTCGGCGATCAATAACTTGAGCAGATCAACAGTGCCGCCGAACCGCGCGATCCAGCGCAGGCCGTGCAGCTCGGCAAAAGCGCCCATCTCCTCTAATCTCACGGCCACGTCTTCGGGGTGTGAGTTTAAATAGCGGATTACTTCATCATAGGTGCCGCTCCAGCCAAAGTATGACATTTGAATCGCCAGCGCGGCCGCTGCGCAGCGGTTGACCTGCTGCCAGACCGGGCGCAGATCCGTCAGGCGGACGGCTTCCGGCAGGCTGCGCGTCGCCTCATTCGTTGATGGAGCTGTCGAAAACGCTGGCAGTTCGGCTTCGAACTCAGTTTGGGCGACAACAGGGGCGGAGACCTTCACAGCGACGAAGACAGCGGCGGTGGTGAACAAGCGAATAAGCGGAGCTTTCATCATCCTCACTTTAGACAAACGGACTATTCGGGTTAAACCCGCCGCTATTGTAACGTATTTTCTTCGGTTTCGCGTTGGCATTGGCCGCCACAGCGTGGTGTTCGGGTGCATTCGCATTTGGGGGCAGAAGTTAAGCCGCCGCCCAACG
>JBDNDP010000042.1:0-29897 GCA_046719065.1 Aggregatilineales bacterium
CATTATCGGCGTCGTCTACGACTATCGCGCCGGCCAGTCCACCCCAATGCCGGAGAGCTGGCGCGAGCGCGTGCGTGCCTACGAACCAGCCCCCGTCGTGGAATGACGGCGGCTGCGCGGCCAGCGCGGAGCAGCTTGAGGGCCAGCGCCGCGCGGTTCGCGCGGCTTTGCAGTAAAATGTTTGTCTGAGGCCTGCCACAAGTGCGGCTTGGGGCGCGGCGCTGCGCCGTCCAGTTGAGCTGGCGGCCCGTCGCCCACTGACACACAAAGGATTGCTCACCATGATCGACACTCGCTTCCAGTTCGATCTTGAGGCCGTGCCATTCAGCCGTCGCGGGTCTTATCTGGCCTTTTCCCTCTACGGCGATGCAACCCAACAGCAGATCTACCGGCCGACCGGCCGCAGCGAGCACAGCGGCGTCTACCTGCGTACCGTGCGCAATGGTGGGGAGTGCAGCCGGCTGCTTCATATCGAGCTGCTGGTGGATGGCTCTCCTACTCCGTGTCGGGTCGAGGGGAGTCCGGCATTGCTGCGGCTGTCGCTGCCCGGCGCGCCGGAGCGCTGCGCCGAATTCTGCATCGTCAATGAGGAAACGGTTCGCGTGCGTACGCGCGGGGTGGGCCTGCGCTTCAGCGCCGAGACCGGCGACAGCCCGTTCGACAATGCCTTTTCGCCTGACGGGGTGCGCGTAAATGTCATCTGCTTTCGGGCGCGCCTCAAGCTGGCGTTCATCCCGCTGAGCGGCGTGCTGACGCTCGATGCTCCATGGTCAGTGGCCAAAAGCGATTACATCCGTATCGACCTTCAGCCTTCTACTGGTGCGGCCGAGGCGGACTGCATCATCGAGGGTTTTGACAGCACGCTTGAGCCGCGAACTTACTCCGAAACATTCGAAGCGCAGGTCTCCGCGGTCGAACGCGATTACGCCGATTGGCTGGCCGCTACGCTGCCCGTGCCGGAGGCGTATGCCGCGACGCGCAAGCTGGCTGCTTACATCAACTGGTCGTGCACGGTGAGGCCGCGCGGCCACTTCACTCGGCCGGCCATGTTCATGTCAAAAAACTGGATGGCGCGCATCTGGAGCTGGGATAACTGCTTCAACGCGCTGGGGCTGGCGCGCCAAGACCCGGCGCTGGCGTGGGATCAACTGTTCATTTTCTTCGATCATCAAGACCGGCATGGCGCGCTGCCCGATCATCTGGTTGAGACGGGCGGGTCGTGGAGCTTCTACAAGCCGCCCGTGCATGGATGGGCGGTGCGCGGGCTGCTTCAGCGTCAAAATGAATATGACCCAGAGCGTTTGCGCGCCCTCTACGAGCCGCTGTGCCGCTGGACTGATTGGTGGTTCACTTACCGCGATGATGATGGAGATGGCATTCCGCAGTACAACCATGGCAACGACTCGGGTTGGGATAACGGCACTGCATTCGGCGAGGGTGTGCCGGTCGAATGCCCCGATTTGTCAGCCTATTTGATCCTTCAGATGGACGCGCTGGCGCAGATCGCCGGGCAGCTTGGGCACGATGACGACCAGCAGCAGTGGTCGGCCCGGGCCGATGCGCTGCTCGAACGCATGATCGCCCATTTTTGGGTGGGCGACCGGTTCGTGAGCCGGCGCAGCGGTTCGCATGAAGTCCCGGCTGGCGATAACCTGCTCAACTACGTGCCGATCGTCCTCGGCAGCCGGCTGCCACAGCCGCAGAGGGGAGCGCTGGCGGCCGGGCTGGAGCGCTTCTTGACGCCGTATGGGCTGGCGACGGAACATCCGAACAGCCCGCTCTATGAGCCAGACGGTTACTGGCGCGGGCCGATCTGGGCGCCCTCGACGATGCTGATCTTCGATGGGCTGCTCAACGGCGGCTACCCAGAACTGGCCGCCACGATCGCTGAGCGTTTCTGCGCGATGGCCGCCCGTAGCGGCATGGCCGAAAATTATGACGCGCTGACCGGTGAAGGTCTGCGCGATCGCGCTTATACATGGACGGCTTCGGTCTTTTTGCTGCTGGCCAATCACTTGCTTGAACGAAGTACGACGTGATCGAGCTGTTCAGCCTGCGCGGCAAAACGGCAGCTTAATGACATTGGTCGTAAAAAATGGTGGCAAATGTCACAAATGCGCCATAGCGGCGTGCTTAGGAGCATTGTATCATATCATAATAGATGAGCGTTTGATGAGAATGAAGTGAGTGTAAAACTTACCTAAATTCATTGAGCAGCTGGTTGGTCTTCTTAAGGAGCGGCTATGACTCATAATGAGACGGGTGCCGGGGCCAGACTACGCATTTCGTGGTGGATGGTGAGTTTTGCCGGTCTGTTCGGCGTGCTGATGGGTTTAGGGTTCTTCACATTTGGCTTTGCGCGCGGGGCGTCGTATTTTTCCGACAACCCAGAAACGTGCATGAATTGCCATATCATGCGCGACCAGTTTGAAGCCTGGCGTCACTCTAGCCATGCGCGCGTGGCGACCTGCAACGACTGTCACACGCCTCATGATTTTGTCAACAAGTGGATCATCAAAGGCGTTAACGGTTGGAACCACAGCGTGGCCTTCACGCTCGGCAATTTCCACGAGCCGATCCGCATTCGCGATTTTAACGCCGATGTGGTTCAGCAAAGCTGCGTATACTGCCACCAAAATATCGTCAGCGTGCTCGATGGCCCGCACGCTACCGAGCCGACGCAGTGCATCGCCTGTCACAGCAGCGTTGGCCATCGCACCCGGCAGTGAGCGGCCTATATTTTTTGCGAATTAATTCTGTGAGATGTCTTTGTGAAGGGACATGATCGATGAAACGATCGCAGCGAACCTTGATCTACATCCTCGTCTTTGTTGGCATGTTGATCGTGACGGTGGGCGTGGCTGCGCTGCTGGTCAACATCAATCAACGCCAAATGGAGGGGCTACAATACCCGCTTCGCATCGTCGAGATCGGGGAAGACGAGATCGACCCAGCCGTGTGGGGCCAAAATTTCCCCAACCATTATGATCGCTTCATGATGACGCAGATCAACTACGGAGAGACGCCCTATGGCGGCTCTGAACCCTATAACAAGCTGGAACGCTACCCGGCGATGGTACGCTTGTGGGCGGGCATGCCTTTCTCGATCGACCACAACGAGGAACGTGGGCATTATTATGCACAAATCGATCAGGCCGAGACGCAGCGCGTCGTAGTCGCCAACCAGCCGAGCGCCTGCGTTAACTGCCATGCTGCCGAGGCGCCGCTGTTGATCGCTTCAATGGGCTGGGAGGCCTTTAACCGCACACCTTATAACGATCTCCGCGACCAGCTTCACTTCGGCTCCTCGTGCGCCGATTGCCACGACCCGCAAACAATGGCGCTGCGCATCACCCGGCCGGCGCTGGTCAATGCGCTGGAAGTAATGGGTGTCGATCTGGCTCAGGTCTCGCGGCAAGAGATGCGCTCGTTGGTGTGCGCGCAGTGCCATGTCGAATATTATTTCTTGGGCGAGGACCGCATCCTCACCTTCCCTTGGAGCCAAGGGCTGACGATCGACGACATTGAAGCGCATTATGATATGTACGGCTTCCGCGACTGGGTGCACGCTGAAACCGGGGCCGACATGATCAAGATTCAGCACCCTGAGTATGAGCTCTCGAGCACCGGCATCCATGCGCGCTCGGGCGTCTCGTGCGCCGATTGCCACATGCCTTACATCCGGCAGGGGGGCATCAAAATTTCTGACCACTGGATTCGCAGCCCACTGGTTAACCTGAACAATGCCTGCCAAACCTGCCATAACATCCCTGAAGAGGAGCTTTACGACCGCGTGCTGACCATCCAGCGGACGACAGCGGGGCTGCTGCGCAGCAGTGAGGATGCCCTGATCGATGCCATCGATGCGATCGTCGCTGCACGAGAGGCTGGCGCGACTGATGAAGCGCTGGCCGAGGCGCTTCAGCTTCACCGCGCCGCGCAGATGCGCTGGGACTTCATCTCATCGGAGAACAGCACTGGCTTCCACAGCCCACAGGAAGCGGCGCGTGTGCTGGCCGATTCGATCGACATGGCCCGGCAGGCTCAGCTCGCTGCCATTCAGGCGCGCTTCAACGCCGAAAACGGAACGACCGTCGACATCCTTTCCGAAAGCATTGAGACGGCACTGGCACATTGATCGACCTGCGACGGCGGGCGCGGCGCTGTGCCGCGCCTCACTTTGGCGAATACCGGCACGGCGGCCGCATCGGGTTCGCCGTGCTGTTCTTATGCTTTCTGGCGGCCTGCACCGGCCTCGGCGGCGAACCGCGCATCGTCGCGACTGTGCCGCCGCGCATGGAGCGCACGCCGACCGCTGTGCGCCCCGTAGAAGCGCAGGCCGAGGCTGATATCCCCGATCTAGCGCGGGGCGCGGCGATCTTCGCGGAGCGCTGCGCGCGCTGCCACGGGCCAGATGGCGCTGGCGCCGGCGAACTGGTCGCCAGCGGCGAAGTCCCGGCGATGCGCTCCTTTCTCGATGCGGCCGAACTCAGCGAGGTGACGCCGGTTTCTTGGTTTGACGTAATTACCAACGGCCGCGTCGAGCGACTGATGCCGCCGTGGCGCGATGCTCTCTCGCCGGCTGAACGCTGGGATGTCACGCTGTACAGTTTCTCGCTGCGCTACCCGCCGGGGCAGCGCGAGATCGGCGAGGCATTGTGGCAAGCGCATTGTGCAGACTGCCACAGTGAGGCCGAGGCGCGCATCGATGCGCTGACGCTGGTGAACTTGAGCGATGCCGTCCTCGATGGGCTGCTGGCAGATGGCCATGCGCATGCGCCAGCATTGGCCCACCACCTTGATGCTGGAGCGCGATCGAGCCTGATCGCTTATGTGCGGTCGCTGCTGCCAGCCGCTGGTTTGCCAGCCGTGGCGCAAGCTCCCGCGCCGAACGTTACCGAGGAGGCAAGCACAGCGGTGGCCGCTGCGCGCACTGGCGCCATCGGCGGGCAGATCGCAAACGGGACGGCCGGCGCAGCGCTGCCGGACAGCCTGCCAGTGAGGCTGTTCGCGTTTGATGAGAATTTCATCCCGCAACGTTACGAGACCTTGAGCGATGAAACAGGAGCATTCCGTTTTGACGATGCCCCACTCCAGCCCGGTTATGCTTATGCTGTCGGCGTCGAATATGGCGAGCGGCTGTTTTTGAGCGACTTCGTCCGCGCTGCGCCGGGGGCAACAACCCTCGCCCTGCCCGTGACGGTCTATGAACGGACAGCCGAGCCTTCAGCCATCCGCATTATTGAACTGCGCGGGCAGGTCACCCCCGTGAGCGGCGGCGTCGAAATCGTACAGTTCGTGCGCTTTCAAAATGACGACGACCGCATCTTTAGCACCGATACCGAACTGGCCAACGGGCTGTTCGCTTCGGTCGAGCTGCCGCTGCCACGCGGCGCACAACCGCTGCGTATTGATGAAGAGGATGACCGCCTGATCGCGCGCGCTGAGCCGCCTGCGTTGATCGATACCATCCCAGTGCTGCCCGGCTCCGATCATATTGTCCGCATCGCCTATTTCCTGCCGTTTGCAAGCGAGGTGAGTATTGCACAGCCGGTTGCCTATCCGTTCGAAGGCCGCGCCGAGATCTTCATCCATCCCAACATCATCACGCTGGCGGGTGGTGGGTTCACGCCGCTGGTAGGCGAGGGCATTCCGGCCAGCACCGGGGCTTATGCGGCCGATCTCAGGTTAGGAGCGGGTGAGTCGATCGTGTTTGGGTTGGCCGGGATCCCGGGCGCCGCGGCAGTGCCGGCTGTCGTCCCCGCTGAACAGATCGCCCTGATGATCGCTGCTATCGTCGGCGGGGCCGGGCTGATGATCGCTGGCAGGTGGCTCGCTTGGCGCAGCCGGAGATCAGAGACGATTGACTCGTTGATCGAGCAGATCGCGGCGCTTGACCATGCTCATGAAGCGGGCACCATCGAGCTAGCGGTCTATCAGGCGCGCCGCAGCCAGCTCAAGGCGCGGTTGGCGGAAGCGCTGCGCGCGCAGGGCGCGCAGGAAACACCTGATTGATCGGCCGGTAAGGGGCAGTCGGCGGCGGGTCAAGCGCTGGCCACCTCAGCGCGCAGATGCTCGGCGATCAAGTGGGCATACAGGTCAATCACTTCATCCATCATAGCCGGCCATGTCTGCGTCTCAGCGAAAGCGCGGGCTGCGCGCCCCATCTCGGCGATGCGACTGCGGCTGCTAGCGATCTGGCGCACCCCTTCGACCATAGCCGCGGTGTCGCCAACTTCGAAGGTATAGCCAGTGCGGCCTTCGGCGACCACATCGCGCACGCCGCCCACCCGCGAGGCCACGACCGGCAGACCGGCGGCCATCGCCTCGACCACGACCAACCCGAATGTCTCGACCGCTGAGGGAAAGACGAAAATATCGGCGCTAGCATAGGCCTGCGAGAGCGCATCTCCCGTGAGGTAGCCCATGAAGCGGGTGTTCGTCCCGGCAAATTTCGCCTCAAGATCGCTTCGCGCTGGCCCGTCGCCGACGATCGCCAACCGCGTGCCCGGCACCTGATCGAGGACGGCGCGGATCTGATCGACCTGCTTCTCGTTGCCTAGCCGCCCCACATACAGCAAGATCGTATCGCCCATGTGCCCATCGCTCAGTTGGGCGCGCATGTCGTTGCTGTAATGGCGCGGGTTGAACTTGACCGCGTCGACACCGCGCCTCCACAATCCCACTCGGTTGATGCCGATCGCCTGCATCTGTTCCTGTATCAAGCGCGATGGAGCCAGCGTGTAATCGGCCGCATTGAAGACGACGCGCGTCGACAAGTTAACGATCGGCTCGATGAAGCCAAGATGGTAGTGATGCGCCATGCGCGCGATATCGATGTGAAAGGAGGCAAGCGTAGGAATGCCGAGCCGCTTGGCCATCAAGATGCCCGGCACGCCGATCAGGACGGGATGAATAAAGTGCGCAATATCGGGCTGGAACGCCTTCAGCGCATGATACGTGGACAGCGTGGGCGGGCCAACGCGCACCTCTGGATAAAGCGGAAACGGCACGTTAGGCACGCCGATAACGCGCGTATCGCGGTACTGTTCGATACCGCGCTCAGGCGCGACGATCGCCGATTCGATGCCACGCTCGGCGAGTCGGTCAAGCAGCAGGCAGACGACAGTGACGATGCCATCGATTTTCGGCAGAAAAGTCTCGGTAAAGAGCGCAACTCGCATAAACCAGCATCAACCCTCGGAATACAGGCTACACAATACAAAACACCAAACCTCGCTGCTGGTCGCTCAGGGCAACACAATCTTAATGCAAATGCTCAATCATCCACTTGCAGCGCGGCGAGTCGATCTACAATAAGCATGTGCTGGCAGACACAGGCCGGCACTTGACGCGCGGGGTAAAGCGCTTGCGCGCTTACCTCACAAAAAAGCGCTTGAATCGAGCTTGCTGGAGAGGATTTGGTGCGACAGTCGAGACGGCGGCCGCCTGCGCCTAGTCGTGCGCCCCGACGCCGCCGCTGCTCACAGATCATCGGCGGCGCATTCGCGATCTTGATCGCCGGCTGGCTGCTGCTCGAACTGTTACGGCTGATCGTTAACACTGCGCGCGCCTACTGGTGGGTGATCGTGCTCGTGCTTTTGGCCGCGTGGCTGGCGCCGAAAGCTCCGGCCGCCTTGCGATTATTACGGAGGGCGCGGGAAAAGATGAAGAATGACTGGCTCTATGCCGAGAAGGGCAAGCGCGATCTGTAGTGAGGCAGCCGATGACCGCTAACTTGCGCGAGGTGACCGCGCAGATCGACGACCGCGTACGCCTGATCGGCGCGCTGCTGGCAGCAACGCGCTATCCCGATGAGGTGCAGGCGCGCCATGGTCATGGCACGCATGCGCATGCCCGGGCTACCCGCCGGCAGGTATTAGCGCTGCGCGATCACCCGGCAGCGCGCGGGCTGCAAACCATGCTCGATGCGGCCGTGCCACTGGAAGCGCTGTTCGCGCTCGGCATAAGCTGGGAATGGCCTTCGCTGTCGGCGCCAAAACTGCCGAACTGGGCGCCGCCCAGCTGGGATGCTGATTGTCGTGATTTCATGCAGCGCGCTGAACTGCCGGCGTGGTGGGCAGGCGAAGCCGAAGTGTGGCAGGCCAGCTTACTCGAAGTGCAGACGCTGCTAGACCGCGCGCTGCTGGGCGCGTTCTTGGAGCGCTTCACCGGCCCGATTCAGACGCGGCTGGTCTTTATGCCCCATCTTTCTTACCCCACCAACCACGAGCTGGCCCTGCGTGCGGGCGGCGCGTTGCTCGCCATCGTGCCGCCGCGCCTCGCATGGGGAGACAGCCCGCCATGGCCGTTTGAGGAAGACCCAGCTCACGTCTATCGCGCCGCCATCATAGCCTTCGGCCGGCTGCTGCTGCAAGATTACCTGCGCGCCCAACCCGAGGTGCTAGCCGCCGCCGTGCGGACGCCGCTGCCGGTCAGCCCAGCGTTTGCCGCTCGTCACCCCACGTGGTATGAGCAGTTTACCGCGCTTTATTTAGGCGGGGCTGTGGCCATTTATCTGGAGCAGCACGTCAGCGCAGCCGAGGCCGAGGCCTTCGTGTTGATGGAGCGCAAAGTTTGCGCAAACACGCTGCTGCCGGCAGCCATTCACGTGCTGCGCCACTATCTGCAAGAACGCGAGCGCGGCCGCTACCGTGAATTGGCTGACCTGCTGCCGCTGTTCACCAAGCAGCTTCGCGTCGCCAGCCGCATCGTCGCCCTCTAAGTAGGAAAAATAGAGCAGGCCGCGCGGCCTGCTCTGTCCTTTGCTGAACCTCAGCGAAGATCGCCGGTTTAGTAGTCCGGCATTGACGGCGCCGGAGCGGGTTTCTCTTTCTCCGGCACATCGGTGATCAGCACCTCGGTCGTCAAGATCATCGAAGCGATCGAAGCCGCGTTCTCAACCGCGCCACGCGTCACCTTGGCCGGGTCTGGAATGCCGGCGGCGATCATGTCGACATATTCGCCGGTGAGCACGTTATAGCCGATGTTGTGGTTGTTCTCTTCTTTCTGCTTGCGGCGCACTTCCTGAATGACGACCGCGCCATCCACGCCAGCATTCGCGGCGATCTTGCGCATCGGCATTTCGAGCGCGCGGCGCACGATCTGGACGCCGGTGTTCTCGTCTTCGATCTCAAGCTTGACGTTATCAAGCGCGGCGATTGCGTTGATCAGCGCCACGCCGCCGCCCGGGACGATCCCTTCTTCCACCGCCGCGCGGGTCGCGCTCAGCGCATCTTCGACGCGGTGTTTCTTCTCTTTCAGCTCGGTCTCAGTCGCCGCGCCCACGCGGATGACGGCGACGCCGCCGGACAGCTTGGCCAGCCGCTCTTGCAGCTTTTCGCGGTCGTAATCGCTCGTGCTCAGCTCGATCTCGCGGCGAATTTCCTCGATACGGCCCTTGATGGCTTTCTCATCGCCCGCGCCATCGACGATGACAGTATCATCTTTGGTCGCTACGACCTTGCCGGCGCGGCCGAGATCCTGCACGGTGACCGACTCGAGCTTGCGGCCGGTCTCCTCACTGATGACGGTGCCGTTGGTCAGGATAGCGATATCGCGCAGCATGGCCTTGCGCCGATCGCCGAAGCCGGGGGCTTTCACCGCCAGCACATTGAGCATGCCGCGCAGCTTGTTCAGCACCAGCGTAGCCAGCGCTTCGCCATCGACATCTTCGGCGATGATGACGATATCGCGCTTGCCAATTTGCACCAGTTTTTCCAGCAGCGGAACGATATCCTGCGCCGCGCTGATCTTCTTGTCGTAGAT
The DNA here is from genome assembly GCA_046719065.1 of Aggregatilineales bacterium. GTDB lineage: Bacteria > Chloroflexota > Anaerolineae > Aggregatilineales > Phototrophicaceae > Flexifilum. Next base: position 9,769 of record JBDNDP010000042.1, read on the forward strand.
GAGGATGTACGGCTCCTCGATCGCAGCTTCCATCGCCTCGGGGTTGGTGATGAAGTAGGGGCTGATGTAACCGCGGTCGAACTGCATACCCTCGACGTACTCGGTCTCAAATTCGAGGCCTTTGCTCTCCTCAACCGTGACGACGCCGTCTTTGCCGACCTTATCCATCACCTCGGCGATCAGGTTGCCGATCTCGGTATCTTGCGCCGAGACGCTGGCGACGTTGGCGATTTCCTCTTTGGTGCTAATGGGTGTAGCTTGCTCGCGGATGTGCTTGGAAACCAGCTCGGTCGCGGCGAGAATGCCTCGCTTCAGCAGCATCGGGTTGGCGCCAGCAGCGACGTTCTTCAGGCCTTCGTTGACGATCGCCTGAGCCAGCACAGTCGCTGTCGTCGTGCCATCGCCGGCAATATCGTTGGTCTTGGTCGCCGCTTCTTTCAGAAGCTGGGCGCCCATGTTCTCAAAAGGATCTTCCAATTCGATCTCTTTGGCGACCGTGACGCCATCGTGGGTGACGGTCGGCGCGCCGAACTTCTTATCGAGCGCGACGTTGCGGCCCTTCGGCCCCAGCGTGGTGCTCACGGCTTCGGCGACTTTATCAACGCCGCGCTGCAAGCCGCGGCGGGCTTCTTCACGAAAGATCAGTTGCTTTGCAGACATGCTTTCACTCCTCTAGCTGATTACACGTAGTGTTTGGGGGGCAATCCAAAAAGAAATCCCGCGGATCTTAGCTTTCGATGATCCCCAGGATATCGCTTTCCTTCATGATGAGCAGCTTCTTACCGTCGAGCTTCACTTCGGTGCCGGCATACTTAGCGAATAGCACGCGGTCGCCCTCTTTAACGTCCATTTCAATCCGCTCGCCATCCTCATCACGACGGCCAGCGCCTACCGCGAGGACAGCACCTTGCATCGGTTTTTCTTTCGCGGTCTCTGGCAGCACCAGCATGCCACCGGCGATCGTCTCTTCCTGTTCGATCGGCTCAACAATGACGCGGTCACCTAAGGGACGAATCTTGACAGCCATACGTACTTGACCTCCTGCTAAAATGACTTGGCAGCTCAAATGTGCCGGACAACATTTTAGCACTCAAATTGGCAGAGTGCTAATTTCTGTCCCATAATATAGCAAGCTTAGCGGAGATCGTCAAGAATTTCTAGCAAACTTCTTACGCAAGTGCCAGAATTGGTGAGGAACTGGGGGAATTGCGCTTGCCACAATTCGAAGTATACCACAGACACAAGCGGGAAGGGATCGTCGTTTTGGCCTTGTGCACTGGGTGACCAGCGGCAAAGCTTGCCAGCGCCAGCGCAGCTTTTCGTGAGCGGCTGCGTCCACGCGGTATAATTGACGCAAGGGTTAAGATCAACTCAGGAAACCATGATGTCTGAAACGCCGCGCCCTTCGCCACGTTACAAGCCGGTATCGCTGTTCGTCACCTGTATTGTCGATATGATCTATCCTCAGACGGGCATCGCGGTGGTCGAAATTTTGGAGCACCTCGGCATCGAAGTGCGCTTCCCATTGAACCAGACGTGCTGCGGCCAGCCCGCCTACAACGCCGGCTTCCAAAACGATGCGCGGACGGTCGCCAAACAGTTCCTGAACGCGTTCGCCGAGGCCCAGGTCATCGTTTGCCCCTCGGGAAGCTGCGCCTCGATGGTGCGCCACTATTATCCGGAACTATTCAAGGACGACCCGGTTTGGCGCGACCGCGCCGAGTGGGCGGCCAGCATTACGTGGGAGTTCACAGAGTATCTGGTTGATGGACTTGGTGTGACCGACCTAGGCGCGGCCCTGCCGCCGACGACGATCGCCTTTCACCACACCTGCCATGGCTATCGCTTGCTGGGGCTGGGCGAGCAAGCGCGCACGTTAGCCGCTAACATCGACGGCGTGACGATCAGCGAGCTGCCCGGGGCCGACGAATGCTGTGGCTTTGGCGGCCTGTTCGCAGTCAAGATGCCGGAGATCAGCGGGGCGATGCTGAAGGATAAGCTGGCTGGCATTAACGCGGCCGCTGCCGATTTGATCGTCACCGGAGACGCGAGCTGCCTCACACAGATGAACGGCGGCCTCAGCCGCAGTGGCAGCGCCAAGCGCGTCGTGCACATTGCCGACCTGCTGGCGCGCGGCCTGCGCAAAGATGCGGCCGCCGGTTGACGGCCGTCCCACGCTGCGCCGCCGCGATGGTATAATGCGCGCGCTTCGGTCATCTGGCACTTGTTGATGAAACCACTTCACATCCTCGGCCTGATCTGCCTGGCCGCGCTCGGCCTGCGGCTGGCGCTGCTGGCCTCAATCGTCGATTTTCCGGGCATCGCCGACCCGTTGCACTATTACAATATGGGTGTCCGGCTGGTGGAGGGGCACGGCTTCACCATCGATTACATCTGGCAGTATACCCTCCCGCCAGAGTCGATCGAGCATCCAGAAGAACACTGGATGCCGCTGGCCGCCGTGCTGGCCGCCGCGCCGATGGCGCTGGCCGGCGCTCGGCCAGCCAGCGCCATCGTGCCGTTCGCCCTTTTGGGCGCGCTGCTGCCAGTCGCCAGCTACGCAGCGGCGCGACAAATGCGCCTGAGCGCGTTCGCTGCCCTGTTCGCCGCAACCGGCGCGGCCCTGCTGCCGGAGTTCGTGCTCAATTCGCTGCGCACCGATACCACCATCCCTGCCGCGCTTTTCGTCAGCGGGTCGGTCATCGCGCTTACCAATGGGCTGCGCAGCGGGCGCGCTGTAGCCTTCGCTGCCAGTGGGGCGCTGGGCGGGCTGGCCTATCTTACGCGCAACGACGGCGTGCTGCTGCTGCCGATGTTGGCCGTTACGCTGCTCGTCTACGGCGCGGCCGCCCGGCGCTACGGCCCACTGCCCGGCACAGCGCGAGCCGCGCCGCTGGCTGTTGCGCTGATGCCGGTCGTCTTCATGCTGGTGAGCGCGCCGTGGCTGGCCCGCAACTGGAGCGAATTCGGCACGCTCTCAACCCCAGAAACGCGGGCGATGTTCTTCTTCACGCATCACAACGACCATTACGCTTACAACCGCGATTTCACGCTGGCGACGATGCTCGAACGCCAGACGCCTGGCGAGATCATCGGCAAGCGGCTGTTTGAGATGGCGGCCGGGGCGCGGCTGATGATCACCGCGCTCGACTGGCTGGCGCTGCCTCTCATCGGCGGGCTTCTGCTGCTGCTGGCCGCCCGACCGCATGCGCCTGATCAACGCCGCGAACTGCGCGAGCGCTGGCTGGCGCTGGCGCCGGCGCTCATCTTGCTGCTCGGCGTGTATGTGGCCTATGCTCTCCTCATCCCCTATAAAGCGCAGGCGGGCAGCTTCAAGAAGGCCTACTTGATGCTCGTGCCGCTGCTGCTGCCGCTGGCCGGCTATGCGCTCGACCGCGCCGTTGACGCGGCGCGTGTTCGGCTGGGCGCGGCTGTGCTGATCTTGGCGCTGCTGGGGATGAACGCCTTCGATCTGGTGCGCAGCGATGCCGCCGCTGCGCGCGCTTATCTGGCCTCCATCGAGCGGATGGCCGGCGTCGTCCGCACACTGGCCGGCGAAGATGGGCCCGCGGCGAGCGATCCGATCCTGATGACGCAGGACCCGTTCATCCTGCGCTACGTCGGGCTGCGCTCAGTCATGTTCCCATTTGAAGACATCGACACGATTTACGAGGTTGCCCTGCGGTATGACGTCGATTATCTGCTGCTGCCGGCCGATCGGCCCGACCTCGACCCGATCTACTTGCGCGAGGCGGAAGACCCGCGCTTTCCGTTCGCCGCCGAGGTCTCCGGCACGCACTACCGCCTGCACCGCGTGCTGCCCCCGGCCGACCCAGCGCCCAGCCCCTCATGACCGCTCGGCGCGGCTTGCTCGCTATCCTCGCCTTAGGGCTGGCGCTGCGCCTGCTGCACGGCTTGTCGCAAGACCCGCTCGCGCCGTACAGCGCGCAGGGGGGCGATACAATCTGGTATCTCGCCAATGGCTACGCGCTCGTGCATGACCTGCCGGCCGGCTCGCAGGTGCGCGGTTATCCAGTCGATATCGCCCGGCTGACGACGCCGCCGGTTTACCTGCTGCTGATCGGCATCCCGCAGGCTGCTTTTGATGAGGCAGGCGCCATCCTCGCGATCCGTGCCATGCAAGCGTTCTTGAGCGCGGCAACGATCGCGTTTGCAGCGGGGCTGGCCGGGCGGCTGGCCGGGCCGCGCGCCATGCTGATCGCGGCGGCTGCGGTCGCCTTTTCGCCGGTCTTCATCCTCGAAGCGGCCGATATCAAGACCGAAACGGTCTACCTCTTCTTCGTGAGCGGCAGCCTGTGGGCTTATATCGAAGCGCTGTGCCGGCCGCACCCGGCGCGCTGGCTGGCTGCGGCCGCGATCCTGTTCGGCCTCGCGACGCTGACGCGCGCCGTCTTTTTGCTGTTCCCGCTGCTGCTGACCGTCCACTGGCTGATAGCACAGCGCGGCCAGATTAGACGACAAGAGCTGGCCATGGGCGCGGCGCTTTTGCTCGGCCTCTATGCGCTACTCGTCTCGACGTGGACGATATATAATCTCGCGCGCTGGGAACGGTTCGTCGTGGCCGGGGAGGGACTGCCGGCCTTTCTCTATCTCGGCGCGACCGGTTGGGAAGACCCAGAAGCCGTCGATCGACGGTTGGTCGATGTGCCGGATGGCCCGTCGCAAGCAGACTTTCTAAGCGGCGCTGAGGCGGCCATCAGCGCCGACCCGCTCGGATATGCGCGCCGCCGCCTCAGCGAGCTGGCCAGCGCCTACCTCCAACCGCATGGCACGCTGTTCTACCCCGGGCCGGGGCTGCGCGAACTGGCGCTGGGCTGGCTGCGCGATGAGCGTTCACCGAGTGGACTGCTCGCGCTGGCAGGGGAAGAGTCGTTTTGGCCTAAGCTGGCACTCTACCTCCTCCATTTCAGCGCCCTCGTCCTCGGCCTGCTGGGGATGTGGTGGACGCGGCAGCGCTGGCGCATCAGCCTGCCACTGGCGGGCTTCATCGTTTATACGACGCTGATCCACCTGATTTTGCTGGCGCTGCCGCGCTACTTGTTCCCGATGCTAATCTTTTGGTGGGTGTTCGCCGCCGCGGCGCTGGCTGGCCGGTTGGCTGATCACGGCGCGCCCTCGGGCAGATCCTCAACGACAAGCGTGACGGTCGGCTGAATCGCTGGCACTTCGAGGATCTCCTCGGTCGGCTGGCTGCTGATCACGGCGAGGATGATCAGGGCGAGGATGATGCCGAGCACCGTCCCGATCGCCAGCAGCGAGCCGAGCGGCGGGCGCTTCGGCGGCAGATCGTCTTCGGCGTTGAGCGCCAGCAGCGGCCGCGAAGAGTTAGGCTGGCGGGCGAGGCGGGCATTATCGAGCAGCCAGCTTTGCAGCAGTCCCGCCTTAAGCGCGAGGCCGCCGCCGGCCAGCGCGATCGCTTCGCGGTACTCGAGGCTGCGCAGCGCGGCGTTGATCGATGTTGCATCGAGCGGATAATCGGTCTCGATCAACCAGCTCGCGATCGCATCCGGCTCGACCGGGTTGAGCGGATCGTCGTACTGCAAGCTGCTGATGGCGGTGAGCACCAGCCGCTCGTTGAACGTCAGCCGTGACCACAAATAGCGGTGATCGTCCTCGGCATATTTGAAGACGGCCGGGGTGAGCGCCTTGATGTCCTCCAGCGTGACCACGTTCAGTTCAGGCGCCGCCTGCCAGCGCTGGAAAAGCTGAAATCCGAACTGCTGCACCAGCGCGGGCGCGCCGCCGGTGGCCCGGTAGACAGCGCTGCACACCTGATCGGGGACGGTGTAGCTGCCGCGGACGGGTTCTTGCAGCAGCCAGCGCACTTCTTCAGCGGAAAGATTGCTCAGCCGGTGCTCGTCGCTGATCTGCACCAGCGGAGCGAGCGCGGGCAGGTCGGTCTCGAACTCGCTGTCGATCGTGAGCAAATACCCAAGCTGGTGAAACCTGGTGAGCAGATCGTGCAGATAGGTGAAGATATCTGCGCCAACCGCGCCGGTGCGCGCGCTGTGCGCGAGCTGGTCAACATCGTCGAGCATGAAGGTGAGCTGGCGGTAAGCGCGGATGGCCGCCAGTACCTGTGGCAGAAATGTTCCGGCGAACCACCCGCGCGGGTCATCGTCGGGGGGAGGCATATCGCTCAGGCGCGACAGCGTAAAATCGCGCTCGATCAGCGCCGCGGTCGCGGCCTGCGCCATCGACAACACCAGCTCCGTCTCGCTGGCGGGCGGCGGCGCCCGCAGCGCAACCAGCGCGCCGACGAACGTCTCGCTGAAGGCATGATCGCAGGCATGCAGCAGCGCGGTCTTGCCGATGCGCCGCCGCCCCACAAAGACCAACGCCCGCCGCCGCGCTGGATCGTTGAACTGCTGGTACAAGCGGCCGAAGGCGTCTTGGCGGCCAGCGAACGGCGCCAGCGCCACATCGTCGCCGAAATCGGCATGGTAAGGGTTAGCCCGCCTTTGACTGATCATGCTCTTATTATAGCCTCGTTTGCAGCCCGCGACCGTGCCGTCAGGCGCTACCTATTGTATAATCCCTGCGCAGCAACAATCGGCAAACATCTTCAACAAGGCGAAACTCTGTGATCGCATCCACACCCCCACGGGCGCTGGCGCTGGTCGGCATGCCGGGTTCGGGAAAATCACTATGCGCCGCGCACCTAGAAGCGCGCGGCTTCTTTCAGTATCGCTTCGGGGGCATCATTGTCGATGAAGTGGCGCGGCGCGGCTGGCCGCTCACGCCAGAGACGGAACGCAGCGTGCGCGAAGAACTACGCCGCAGTGAAGGCATGGATGCAGTGGCGCGGCGCGCGCTGCCCCTGTTGAACGAAGCGCTGCGAACGCGGCCAAGCGTGATCATTGACGGGCTGTACAGCTGGGATGAATACGTCTTGCTGCGCCGCACGTTCGGCGGGGCGCTGGTCGTCGTCACGATCGCCTGCGCGCGCGCGCTGCGCTATTCGCGGCTGGCGCAGCGCGCTGAACGCCCACTAAGCCCAGAAGAGGCTGAGCGACGCGACCATCAGGAAATTGAGTATCTGGCCAAAGGCGGCCCGATCGCGATCGCCGATTACACGCTGCTCAACGACGGGACGCCGGCTGAACTGCTGTCGGCGCTTGATGGGCTGATCGAGCGGCTCGGCCTGCGCCCGGCTTAGGCCTCCCGCGTTAGCGCGGCCCATGCCTGTTGGTAATGGCGCAGCCGGTCGAGATCGGCTATGTTGACCAGTCCCTGCCGGCGTAGATCCATGTTATCGGCCAAATCGGCCAGCTTCACACGCCGCGCCAGCGGGTTGTTCTTGATGCGTTCGATCATCGCTTGATACGGCTCGCCTTCGCGGCGCGTCAGGCAGTCGACCGCCTCGACAATCGCCTCGTCGTAGCCGTGGGCGCGCAGATCTTCAAGCGACAAATCGCTGTCTTCGACCACATCATGCAAAATGGCCACGAAGCGCTCCGCTTCGGTCTCGACGGCCAGCATCAACCGCAGCGGATGGTAAATATAAGGTGCGCCGCCGCGGTCTCGCTGGCCGCGATGCGCCTGAGTCGCCAACAGGATGGCATCTTCAATCGTCGGCATAGCGAACCTCATCTCTCACATATCACAGCGCCGCTGCGATACGACGCGCCGCTGCGCGCCCCGCTTCAATCCGCTGGTCGAGGCGCGTCCCGTCGTAATCGCTGCCCGCCAGCACAACGCGCGGAGGCAGCAGCGCGGCGATCGCGGCCATGTTCTCGGCATGTTCGGGCAGATGCACAGTCAGCGGGTCGGCCTCCGGCCAATAATACAGCCAGTCGAAAACCGGCTCTCCCGCCGAAGCCACAGCTGATCGGACACGAGCGATCAGCTCGGCGGCTGGCGGCGCGTCGTCCACGCGCACGCCGGCGCGCACCAGCACCATCCCCGCGGGCACGCGATCTGCCAGATCGCAAAGCTGCAAGAACTTGATGCGATCATCAGACGGCGGGATGAAGGCCGGCCCACGCGCGAGGATGGCTTCCGGCAGCGCCGCTCGGTGAAACCCCAGCGCGACGCGCACTACCGCGTCATAGCGATAGTCGAGCAAACGCAGCGCGGCCTCGGGATGCAAACTGCGAATCATATGCTCGGCGTAGCGCGCGGGCGCGGTGATGATGACGGCGCGAGCATCAAGCAGCAGACCGTTCTCCAAACAGACGCCAAAGTGCGTTCCCCCGCGCCCATCGAGCAGCCCGAGGCTGCTGACGGCCATGCGCTTGAGGATCGTTCCGCGTAGGCGGGCGGCCAGCGCCTCGGTCAGCGCCTGCGTGCCCGCCTTGAAGATGACCAATTCGCCATCGCGATAGCGGCCGACGACACGCAGGCTGCCAGCGAGGCCGAGCGGTTCCAAAAAAGGCCACTCGCCGTACTTCTCATGGATGAACGGGCCGCCATCAACGACGAAGCCAGCATGACGCTCGGTCAAAATGCTGCCGCCGAGGCGCGCTTTGACCTCGATGAGTGTGTAGGGCAGGCCGATCTGCTCCAGCTCCCAGGCAGCGGCTAGGCCGGTCAGTCCGCCGCCAACGATGACGACTTCCGGCAACACTCAAGCTCCAAACTTGGCGAGGCGCTTGGCGTGGGCCAGTGCCAGCGGCATCAGGTCGGTCGCCGGGAACTGGCCGAGCGCGCCGCGCATCGCATCGCGCTCGCCGAATACCTCAACCCGATCGGTCATGTGAGTGCCAGGCGCCCACAGCAGCGTCGGCACAGGGTGCCAACTGTGCGAACGGAGCGCGGCCGGCGTTGAGTGGTCGCCGGTGACGATCATGACGTCCGGGTTCAGGTCAAGCAGTTTCGGCAGCGCTTTATCGACTTGTTCGATGACGGCGACCTTAGCGTCAAAATCGCCATCTTCGCCGCGGCTGTCCGTATACTTAACGTGGCAGAAGAAGAAATCGTATACGTCCCACACCCGCGCGATGTGATCGAATTCCTGTTCGACGGTGTCGTGCGGGCCGGTCTCGATGATGCTCATGCCGACCAGCCGGCTGACGCCCTTGTACATTGGGTAAACAGCGACGCAAGCCGCGTTCAGCTTGTAGACATCACGGTACTTCGGCAGGCGCGGGTCGGTCGCGAAGCCGCGCAGCGTGACCATATTGGCCGGTTCGTGACCGGCGAGGCGTTTTTTGGCCTCGGCCAGCCACTGGTTGACGATGGCGGCCGTGCGCTCGCCATCCGGCGATTTGGCGCGCGCAGCCAGCGGCTCGACGCCGGTCATCTGCGGGTCGGTATCTTCGACGGCGTCGCTCAACCCTTCGCCGCGCAGCACAAGCGCGAAGCGATAGCCCTCGCCAGCCTTGATCTGAGTCGTCACGCCATCGAGCGAGATACCCTCCAGCAGGGCGACGCGCTTCTCCCCTTCTTCGGTTGGAATGCGGCCAGCGCGCCGGTCGGTGATGCGGCCGGCTGCGTCGATCGTGCAGAAGTTGCCGCGCACGGCCACGTCGCCTTCTTCGACGGTCAGGCCGATGCCCATCGCCTCGAGCACACCGCGGCCGATATCGTAGACCAGCGGATCGTAGCCGAACAGCGCCAGATGCGCCGGCCCGCTGCCCGGCGAGATGCCGCGCGCGACCGGGATGCTAAGGCCAGTGCTGCCCTCGCGCGCCAGTCGGTCAAGGTTCGGGGTATTGGCGGCTTCCAGCTCAGTGGGGCCGTGCAGCGTGATCGGCAGCCCGCCCAGCCCATCCATCACCAGCATGATGATCTTGCCGCCTTCATCCAGCGCCAGCCGGCGCATTAAGTCAAAGTTCGCCATCGAGAATGTCCTCTCTGTCATCGGATAACGCAGAACAATGATACCCCATTCACCGGGTCCTGTCTCGGTGCGATGCGCCGGGGGAGCAGGTAGCCATCGTTGCTGGCGCAGATCGCGCGTCTACCGCGTGGGCTTTCGCGTTACAATCAAAGCACACAGTTCTCACAAGGAAAGGTGATGCGAATGGGGCTGGAACTCACCGTCGGCATCCTACCAGCGACCGCAGCCGCCAACGCGATCGATCGCAACGCCTTCTATTACGACCAATTCGCCGCTATCAATGCGGTGCTGCGCGAGCTGGGCCTGCCCGAACATCACGAGCCAGAGACGCTGCGCGATAATGCGCCGCCGCTGATCATTACCATGTACGGGCATACCGGCCTGCATACGCTGCGGCGCATCGCCGCGCACTTATGGGCGGGTCTCGGCGTGCCAGAGCCAGCCCGTCGCAGCGCGGCCGGCGTGCCCGATGCGACCGGAGACCCCGTGCTTGAGCGTTACTTTGATGCGGTGCGCGGCTGGATGGGACCGGAAAGCCACCGCTGTCCTATGGCCTACGAGCATCTGATCGTGCACAGCGAAGACCGCGGTTACTACCTGCCCCAGCGTTTTCCGCAGGTGCTGTTAACCCGCGCCAGCGCGGGCATCGCCGGCACGATGATCGGCTCGGCGCCTGTGCTGCTGGATGAATGCCGGCAGGTGCTCGGCGCGCTCGGCGTCCCCCCTGAGCTTGCCCGCGATGATGAGCGCGTGCGCGCAGCGTTCAGCCTGCAAGGACGCGGAACCGGCTGGGCGCGCTATGGCATTGAGGTGCAAACCTGCCTGAACCTGCGCGATGCCTGTCTGGCGGCGATCGAACAGGGGGCAGCGCTCGTCTTCACGTGAGCGACGTTTTGCGGGGTCTTTTTTCTTCACAAAGTAGACCTAGCGTATAATAGAAACGTTAGAGAGTTTTTACACGCCGGGCGTAGGGCCTGCGCCCGGCCAGCGTGCGAAAAATTGGTTTTGACCGATGACAGCCAGCGCTAACTATCCCGATTTTCTAGGACTGATCACGAAGGGCGCGCGCGCCAACATCGGCGTCGTGCAGGCGGCACTCGCCGTGCGGCCGCGCGTCGTGCGAGCGGGCAAGCCGTTCGAGGTGATCTTGCTGCTGCAAAACGCCGCCGATGTCGATGTCGATGCCATCATCACGCTAACGCTGCCGGAGATGGATGCCCGGCGCCAGCACGGTTCATTCATGACCAAGACCAAGCGGCTGGTCGTCGGCATGGCTGCGGCCGAGTTCGGCTACGCGGTGATGCCAGCCAGCTCGCTGCCAACGACCGCCCCCAGCGACAGCTATCGCCTTACCGTCGAGGTTGAGGCGAAACCGCTGCGCAAACCGCGTCGCATTCGCGACGCTGAGGGCGGCGGCCCGGTTGACCCTGATCTGCTTCCTCCGGCAGCCCAAGCGGAGATCGAGGCGCTGCGGGGTTTGTCCTATGCGACGTATCGCAGCAAGCTCGGCCGCGGCCCGCTCGAGCTGTCGTTTGGCCTCATCACTGGCGGCATTAGCAAGATCGCTGAGCTGAAACCGGGCTGGGTGAGCGTGTGCCGGTTGATCGACTATGGCGATGCGCGGCCGCTGCTGCACCAATACCGCGACCTGCTGCTGACGACTATTCTGCTGCGTTTGCGCCGCGCCGAATTGTACAAACCACTGCTGGAGACCGTTAAGTCTCGTTTCAAAGAGGCGGGCTTCCCACTGTATGATCCGGAAGCCGCGCTGATCGCCAAACTGCTGACGATCATCTTGGAATACAGCGCTCCGAGGCAGACCGCCCACGGCTATGCGAGCGCTGGACGCTACGCCATCGTCCCGCTGCTTGAAAAAGACCCACTCACGCTGGAACAGGCCCCTACCCTGCCGCACTGGCTGCAGGGGATGCTGCGGCTCCTCGACCGGGATGCGCGCGTGGCCGACCACACCGTACAGGTGATCACGCGGCTGGTTTTCGATGATCTACTCTACGATGCGGCGCTTCATGGGTTTGAACTGGTCGAAGCGGAGAGCGGCGTCGATCTCGGCAGTCCGGCCGAGTTGGCTGCGTATGCGCGAGCGCTGGTCACTGCGCTGCGCGACCGCAGCGGCCTCGATTTTAATCGCGTTTATCTGCCGCTGGTGCTGGGCGGCGTCATTATCAATGAGCAGATGCTCGTCTCGAAAGATGCGCCTGCCGACTTGCTGCGCGCCGTCGCAGTGAACGCTGAACAGCGGGCCACAGAAGCAGCCGCAGCGGGCGAAGACAACGATAATTTGGTCGACCTGATCAACCTCATCATCGACCGCACCGGCCAGAAATATGGATTTCGAGCGACTTAACCATGAGCGATGACGGCCTTCTGAATCCCATGTGCCCAGATGTCCTCGGGTCGATCACGCGCGGGCCGCGCACCCATATAGATGCGCTCCAGTTCGCGGTTGGCGTTTTTCCACCGCGCGCGTATTTGTACCAGCCGTTCGAGGTGATCGTGATCTTGCAGAACATGGTCGATCATGGGCTGGATGTTAAGATCGCGCTTCAGCTTCCCACGCGCGATGCGAACGGCCAGCCGATTCACTTATCGACGCCGAAGAAGATGGTCGGCTTGACGATGAAGCCGGGCGAAGTTGGGGCGCTGCGCTTGCCGATCATGGCGCTGCCGCCAACCGAACCCGCCAACGATCTGCCGCTGCGCGTCGCGGTGCGTCATCGTGTCGGGCGAGGAGCCAAGCCGCTGCGCCCGCCAGCTGGCGGCGCGCCGCCTTCGGCACTGGCGGTCTCGCCATTCAAGCTGCAAGCGCTGCAAGAAGTGCAGTTCATCGCGCAAAGCTACCCGCAGTCTCCTGAAAATGTGACCGCTTACTTCAGCCTCGATGGGCGTGAAATGCCGCCTACCTCGCAGCCACCCAAAGCCAGCTACGAAGTGCTGTGGACGCTGGTGCAGTTTAAGCAGGAAAAAACGCTGGTGCTGTCCAAAATCGACGATGCGCGCATCGTCGCCAGCGGCATGACGCGCCAGCAAATTTACCAGCCGCTGCTGCACACCGTCGATGAATACTATGCGCTGCGCGGCCTGCCGCTGCATCCGGGCGAGGCGAAAGCCATCGCTAAAATGATCACTTACACACTAGATGATGGGGCGACACTTGAGCAGCTCAGCAAACTTGAAGATCTGCGCTGGTTTCAAACCCTGTGCCAAGTGCTGGCGCATGATCCCTCGGTCGCGACATGGGAAGCTGGCCAGATCGCGGCGCAGTACTTGTTCGAAGCGGCGCTGTACGACAGCGTGCTGCTCGGCTTCAAGCTGATCCGGCCGCGCGTGCGCGTCAATTTGGGCGACCGCGCCGAACGCGAGGGATACGCCAACCGCTTGCTGAGCTGGCTGGCCGGCGAGACCGAACCCGATTTGACCTACATCTACCTGCCGCTGGTGTTGGGCGGGGTGACCGTCAACGCGATCGTGACCGGTCGCGACGAAGACCCGTGGCTGCTGCTCGATGAGCTGCGCGAAGCTTACCGCGGCCGCATGCGTCTTGTCTCAGGCAGCGCGATCGAAGTGTTCGATATGCTCGACAAGCTGCTCGCGCGCGCCGAGGACGATCTGCGGCGGGCGCGCATCTTACCCGGTTGAGGGCGCGCTGGTACGGTATACTAACGTTCAGCAAAGAGCAGGGCGGAGATGATCTCCAGATGCAAACGCTGAAACGCGCGGTCACAGCCGAGGCATTCGAGGCGTTCGTCAACCTGCCGGAGAATGCCGATCGCACGTTCGAGCTGATCGCTGGGGGAGATGGTGGAAGCGCCCTCGAACCCGTATGCTTCCTACATTGCGTCGCGCATTATGAGGAGGCTGGCAGCCTTCGTTGAGGATCATGGTCGCGGCGGGCACTATTGTGTGGGGTGTCTACCGGAGACGAAAGAGATCGAGGTCTTCGCGCCCGGTCAGCCTGTGCACATCCTCAACCGCGAGGGGACGCTTGAGGGCGACACGCTGCTGCCCGGTTTCTCGCTGGCCGTCAGCGCTATCTTCCCTGACTAAGCCGCAGCGGCGCGCTGAAATTTGCGCGCCGCTGCATACGTGATTTTTACACGCTTGTCCTATACTGAAAGGCTGAAACATCCGCCGGCGAAAGCAGCCGCTGCGTGGCCGCTCACGGGTTTCTGCGCCGCCTTGAACTGCCGTCATGATGACAGTCGATAAAGCCGTTTCTATTTCGGTGGCTGCATGAAGGCATGTCGCAGGTTTCGTTTGCGCAGGGCGTGTGAAACTCTTGTACAATGAGGTAATATGCAGGCTGCCTCGCCCGTTGCCGCCAATGCAAATTGAGGTCTACTCGCTATGATGCGTTTTGAACGTTTCACTGAACGCGCGCAAGATGCCGCCGCTCGGGCCTATGAAATCTTGCAGCGCTATGGTCATAACCAAGTGGATACTGAGCATATTCTGCTGGCGCTGCTGGAACAGACCGACGGCGTCATCCCGCAGCTTCTCGAACGGCTCAACGTTGACGTGAATGTCATGCGCAGCCGGCTCGACGAAGTGCTGCGCGCCAGCCCGAAAGCCGCCATCTATGGCCACGGCACGAATCAAGTTTTTATCACGCCGCGCGTCAAGCGGATCATCGACTTGGCCAACGAAGAAGCCAACCGCCTGCGCGACGAATATATCTCGACCGAACACATTTTCCTCGCCATCCTCAGCGAGCGCAACACCGCGGTCGCCAAAATTCTGGCCGATAACGGCATCACGCGCGACCGCGTCTACGACGCGATCAAAGACCTGCGCGGCGGCCAGCGCGTCACCGACCCGCAAGCGGAGAGCCGCTACCGCACGCTGGAGAAATACAGCCGCGATCTCACGCGCATGGCGATGGAAGGCAAGCTGGATCCAGTCATCGGCCGCGACGCCGAGATCATGCGCGTCATCCAAATTCTGTGCCGGCGCACGAAAAACAATCCGGTGCTGATCGGCGAAGCTGGCGTCGGCAAGACGGCGATCGTCGAAGGACTGGCGCAGAAAATCGCCGAAGCCGACGTGCCAGAGATCTTGATGGGCAAGCGCGTCGTCAGCCTGGACCTGGGCGCAATGCTAGCTGGCAGCCGTTTCCGCGGCGAGTTCGAGGAGCGCTTGAAGGCGACCATCGAAGAGGTGCAGCGCGCCGCTGGCGAGATCATCCTGTTCATTGACGAGCTGCATCAGGTCGTTGGCGCGGGGGCTGCCCAAGGCGCGCTCGATGCTGGCAACATGATGAAGCCGGCGCTGGCCCGCGGCGAACTTCAGTGTATCGGCGCGACCACGCTCGATGAGTATCGCCAGCACATCGAAAAAGACAGCGCGCTTGACCGGCGCTTCGCCCCTGTTTACGTCGAGGAACCGAGCGTCGATGACACGATCGACATGCTGTTCGGCCTGCGCGACCGTTACGAAGCGCACCACAAAGTGACGATCGCCGATGAAGCCGTAATCGCGGCCGCGCGGCTGGCCGACCGCTACATCTCCGATCGCAAACTGCCCGATAAAGCGATCGATCTACTCGATGAAGCCGCTTCCAAGCTGCGCGTCGCTTTGTACTCGCTGCCGCCGCGCTTGAAAGAAATGAAAGATACGATCGCGCGCCTGCAAGCCGATGAAGAAGCGGCCGGCCTCGCGCGTGAATACGAGCGCGCCGCCGAATATAAAATGCGCCGCCTTCAGCTCGAGCATGATTTTGAACAGGCGCGCATCGCTTGGCAGAACGAGAACACGATCGATGAAGTGGTGGGCGCTGAAGACATCGCCAATGTGCTCGCCCAGTGGACGGGCATCCCCGTGAGCCAAGTGCTGGAAACGGAGAGCGAGAAGCTGCTGCGCATGGAAGAAGCGCTGCACGACCGCGTGATCGGGCAGGACGGAGCGGTCACGGCGATCGCCCACGCTATTCGCCGGGCGCGCAGCGGTCTGAAAGACCCGAACCGCCCAATCGGGTCATTCATCTTCCTCGGGTCGAGCGGCGTCGGCAAAACCGAGCTGGCCAAAGCGCTGGCCGAGTTTCTGTTCGATGATGAGAAAGCTCTGCTGCGCATCGACATGAGTGAATACCGCGAGCAGCACACCGTCAGCCGGCTGTTCGGCGCGCCGCCCGGCTACGTCGGTTATGAGGAGGGCGGCCAGCTCACCGAGGCTGTGCGGCGGCGCCCGTACCGCGTTATCTTGTTCGATGAGATCGAGAAGGCGCACCCTGATGTGTGGAATGCGCTGCTGCAAATCCTCGAAGACGGCCGCCTGACTGATGGACAGGGGCGCACCGTCGATTTCACCAACACCGTCATCATCATGACCAGCAATCTCGGCACGGAGTATGCGCGCCGCGGCGGGGCGCTCGGCTTCGTCCAGCCCACCGATGAAGAAGCGATCGCTGACCACCAGAAGATCGAGCGCGCCATGCGCGAGACCTTCCGGCCGGAGTTCCTCAACCGCATCGACGAGATCATCATCTTCGAGCCGCTGACGGCCGCGCAGGTCGAGCGCATTGTCGACCTGCAGATGCGTGAGATCGCCGACCGGCTGGCGGAGAACGGCATCGCCATCCACTTAACCGAGCCAGCGCGCCACTGGCTGGCGCTCAAAGGCTACGACCCGCAGTTTGGCGCGCGGCCGCTGCGCCGCGCGCTGCAGCGCTACGTCGAAAATGTGCTCAGCGCGCAGCTTCTGCGCGGCGAGGTGCGCCGCGGCGACCTGATCGTGATCGATGAGGTAGGCGGCGAGTTGGTCTTTGAGCGGCACGAAGACGCCAGCAGCGACTATCTCGAAGTGCGGCAGGATCAGTTTATCGACTGATCCACGCAGTGCCATGCGCCTTAGGGGCGGCCGGAGCTGCGATCTGGCTCCGGCCGTCCCTTTTTGATCAGGGCGCGAGCGGCTCCAGCACGAGGGATTCGACGGCGACCGAGAGCGCGCGCGGGTCGCCAGCTATGCCCAGATCGACCGGGCGCAGGGCTGCATCGTAGGCCAGCGCGATCGTCACGTGCTGGCCTGTGCCGATCGCCGCTGCTGGCACCTCAAATGCGAACGTCTCCAGCGCGCTAACCTCAACCTGCACGGGCGCTCCCAATGCCATCCCATTGACAAAGACCACGAGCTGGCGCGGCTCGTGAAAGGCCTGCGCCGCTAGCGCCAGCCGATAGGCGCCGGGGGGCACATCCACATAGAGGAGAGCTTCTAGCGGCGCATCAACCGGTTCGGCGGTGAGGACGGCCGCGCCAGCCCAGCGCAGCGTCGTGCCGAAGATGTCCTCGGCCCGATGCCAGCCGTGGCCAAGGTAGGGCACGTCGTCGTCTGCACCGAGGTCAATGCGGTAGCCGGCGATCGGATCGCGCGGCGGCGTGCGCGCGGCGCATCCGGCGGGATGCCAGCGCGTCCGATAGATGATCAAGTCGGCTTCGACCTCCGGCGGGCAGAGCAGATCATCCCATGCGTTGAATGCGCCGACGATCTCGACCAGCGCCGGCGCTTCGCGGCCGATCCAGCGCAGATGCAGGACAAAGTAGCCGATCGGCCATGCCGGGATGCGCTCGCGCATCTGCGCCGCGACGGCCTCCGACTCTAAATAGCGCCGCCCGCCGAGCCAAGCCATCATCGGGTCGCTGGTGCGCATGTACATGTAGTGCCATGTGTTCACGCGCGAGATGTGGCCATTGACCAGGCGCTTGCCGTGCGTCAAGCCGTAGAACTGGGCTGTGGCGTAGACTGGCTCACCGACGTAGCCCTCTCCGCTAGAGCCACCGGTCGGCACATCAACGATCACATAGCGCCATGGCTCCTCGCCCATGCGCGCATGAGCGGCATAGGCAGGCGGCAGCGGCTGCAAAGGCAGCGGCCGGAAAAGGCGCGCCTCGGCCAGCACAAGCAGGAGCGCCGCCGCCGGCAGCCCGATCCGCCCGATGCGCTGGCCAACGCCGCGCGCGCGGGGCGTCAGCGTCAGCGCGATAAAGGCCGCCGCCGCGATCGCCGCGGGCGCAGCGAAGCGCTCTGGGTAGCGGAACATACCGCCCAGCGCTTCGTGCAGAAACCGGTAGGGCAGCGGGATGGTCAGCCCGCCGATGACGACCTCCGCGCCGGCGGACAGGATCAGCGGGGCAGGCACGAGGGCCAGCCACAGCCAGCGGCGCGGCGCGCATGGGCGCGCTTGGCCGGGCTGGTTGCGTCGCCGCGCCAGATCGAGCAGCAGCGCGGCGAGCAGCCCCGGCAGCACCAGCGCGCCCAGCGAAACATCGCGCTCGCAGCGCCGAAGGAAGCAGTCGGGGAACGCAATGGTGACGGCGCGCTCGGCTGGCGTGGGCGAGAGGCCCTCGCCTGTATAGCCGATCAGATAGGGGAGCGGCCCGGCGAACCAGAGCAAGCCCAGCGCGATCAATGCCCCCACGAGCAGCAGCGCGAGCGACCGCAGCACAACCGCGCGCGGCCGCCGCCACAGCGCCGCCAGCCCATAGGGGATGAGCAGAAATGCCCCCAGCAGCGGGTACTGCAAGTCGGTCAGCAGCATGGCCCAGACGGACGCCCCAAGCAGCAGCGCCCATGCCAGCGAGCGCGCGAACCGGCCGCGGGGCGCGGCAGTCGCTGCCGTCCGCACGAGCTGCGCCCACGTCAGCATGAGCAGCGGCAGCCAGAACCAGCCGAGCAAGTTGATGTTCGTCCAGCCGACGCTGTTGGCCATAATCGGGAGCTGCTGGATTAGCGCACCACCGACCAGCGCCCACCCAGCGCTCGCCCCCTCAGCGCGCAGGAAAGCGTAGAAGACAGCGCCGTTGAGCACAAAGGCCGCGAAGAAGACGGCCGTCATGCCGATGCTGCTGGCAGCGCGCGTCGCCAGCGGCTCGACCAGCGCCCAGACTGGATACCAGAACGGCGTGAGCGTGTGCAGCGCAAGGCTGGAGGTGAACGGCGCGAACACATAGTCCGTTTCGTAAATCGATAAGCCGGGCGTGGCCAGCACGTGGCGGATCCACCAGTAATTCCAGTGGAAGTGGTAATAATCGGTCACGCTGAACGCCGGATCGACCGGCAGATGCGTGGCAGCATGGAAGATCGGGGCGTGGAGCGCGCCGAAAGCCAGCAGCGCGTAGAAACCAACAACGGCGGCCAACCGAGCGCTGTAGCGCCCCTTCACGATGCGCCCTCGTCAGCGAACCAACGCGCGTAGATCAGATCGCCAACCAGCCGCGAGAAGGCAGCGCTGGGGTGGCCATCGCGCGGCGAGACGATGCGCTCCGCCAGCGGCATCGCTTCAGCCTGATCGAACAGCTTGAGGACGCGGTCGCCGTAGCCGCGCGCTTCGAACACCTGCGCCACCCGGTCGACATAGGGGATGCTGTCGAACGGGAAGAACATATCCGGGAAGATGACGACCCCTAGCTCAGCGCCGCGCCGCTCCACTTCGTCGATGACGGCGTTGAGCTGTTCGGCGTGGATCTGCCAGACGACGGCGTGATCGTACATGCTGAACAGCCAGTCGACGTAGCGTCCGTGGCCACGCGTCCCCGCCCCGGCCAGTCGCCAGTAGAGGAAATTGGCGAGGTGCGACTCGCTGGCCAGCGGCGGCATTGCGGCCAATGGGTTCAGGCCGGGATCGAGGCCAATGCTGAGCGCAGCATCGTCGATATCGTTGAGCGTGTACTGCCAGATGATCCAGTCTGGCTGGGCCAGCGGCAGCGCCTGCAAATGGGCCAACTGGCTGGGGGTGGCCGTCCCTTCCTTGCCGAGGTTGATGACCGACCAGCCATCGCCGAGGCGCGCGCCCAGCACATCGCCGAAGCGATCGGCCGGGTCTTCGATGCCCCAGCCGGCCGTGAACGAGTCGCCGACCAGCACAACCGTGCCCCGCTGCGCCCACGCTTCAGGGTCCCATTCGCGGTCGCGGTAACCGGCGCTGTTAAGCTGCCAGTAACGGTCGAGCCAGTTGCGCAGGGCCAGC
This sequence comes from Aggregatilineales bacterium, assembly GCA_046719065.1. Classification (GTDB taxonomy): domain Bacteria; phylum Chloroflexota; class Anaerolineae; order Aggregatilineales; family Phototrophicaceae; genus Flexifilum. The sequence continues at coordinate 29,550 of JBDNDP010000042.1, forward strand.
GTCGGCAAGCCATCGGATTCGGCGTAGGCATAGCGAAAGAACAGCTCGCCCACGCCAAACAGCAGCGCGATCACAACATAAGAGACGAGCAGCCCCGCCGCGAGCGAGCGCAGGCGCGGGACGCGGCGCTGGAGGGCGGCGGCGATCAGCAGCGCGCCCAGCGCGAGATAGATGAGGAGCAACGTCAGCACAAGCTCTCCCCTCAATTGAGCGGTCAATCCACCGGCAGGAAGCGCGCGGAGGCGACGGCGATCGACAGGCGCCGCGCGTCGGCGCTCTGCCCCACTTCCGCCGGCACGACCACGCCGTCATACGCCAGCACCACCTCCACCTGCCGCCCGCTCCCTA
>JBDNDP010000043.1:0-29716 GCA_046719065.1 Aggregatilineales bacterium
TTGGGCGGCGGCTTAACTTCTGCCCCCAAATGCGAATGCACCCGTTACGAACCGCCTTCGATCGCGGACGGAAGCTCCCCTATACTACGAACAGAATTACAATTATAATCAAGATGCGCTCAAGCAAACTGGATGATCGCGGCATGTTCGGCTGCGGTTGAGCATGCTGAGGAAAGTCCGCCCTCCACAGGGCACGGTGCTGGTTAACGACCAGGCGGGGTGACCCGACGGCAAGTGCAACAGAGAGAAGATTGCTGGTTCCACATGAGGGAGCCAGCGAGGGTGAAACGGTGGTGTAAGAGACCACCAGCGCTGGCAGCGATGTCGGCGGCTAGGCAAACCCCACCGGGAGCAAGGCCAAGCAGGCGCATTGGGGCGGCCCGTCCCGTAAAAAGCGCCGGGTGTGCTGCACGACGTCTGGAGTGATTCAGACGCTAGAGAGATGATCATCGCCTCGCAGAATAGCGAGGTACAGAAGGCGGCTTACAGGTTGGCTTGAGCGCATTTTGAGCGAAGAAAACGGCGCCCAGAGGGTCTGGGCGCCGCGCTTTTGCACAACATTAGCTTTAGCGCTTCATTCGCCGCTAGGGCTATGCCTGCGCCACCGAAATCAACGCGCCATCGCTCTCTTGCATGAACTTCGCCTCAGCCTCGCGCCGGAATTGCTGCGTATACAACCGGTAGTAATGTCCCTTAGCCCGCAGCAGCTCTGCGTGGGTGCCCATTTCGGAGATGCTGCCATTTTCGATCACGAGGATGCGATCAGCGCGACGGATGGTCGAGAGACGATGTGCGATAATGAAGCTGGTGCGGCCAGCCATCAGCGTCTCCATCCCCTTCTGGATGAGCGCTTCGGTAAGCGTATCGACCGAACTTGTCGCTTCATCCATGATGAATAATTCTGGGTTCGCTAGCACAGCGCGCGCTAGGCTGATCAACTGCTTTTGCCCGACTGAGAGCAGGTTGCCACCCTCGCCAACATCTTCGTCGTAGCCTTTTTCCAATGTAGCGATGAAGTCATGCGCTCCGGCGAGCCGTGCCGCCTGCTCGATCTCCTCATCGGTCGCATCGAGACGACCGTAGCGGATGTTATCGCGAATCGTGCCGGAGAAAAGATGCGGCGTTTGCAGAACCATGCCCACGCGTGATTGAATAGCATTCAGTGAAAGATCGGTGTAATCGCGACCGCCGATCAAAATGCGGCCGCCTTTTGGCTCGTAGAAACGGCAGATCAGGTTAACGATCGTCGATTTGCCCGCGCCCGTTGGCCCCACCAAAGCGATTGTCTCGCCCTGCTTGACTGTTAGATTGAGGCCCGTGATTATGGGTTTCTCGCGCTCATAGTAGAAATCGACATTTTCAAACACGATATCGCCGCGAATAGAACCGGGATCGATCGCCCCTTGTTTGTCTTGAATTTCAGGCTGCGTATCCATCAGTGAAAAAACGCGTTCAGCTGACGCTACAGCATGCTGCATCGACGCATACACGCGAGCAAGGTCTTGTATCGGCCACATCATGAACGTGACATAGCCAATGAACGCCTGAATGCCCCCGATCGTCATGCCGCCAACCTGTACCTGCAAGCCCCCATAGTACAAAATGATGCCAACCGCGACGGCGCTGATCAACTGCACGGAGGGCAAAAACAGCGCTGACAGCCACGCAGCACGGAAAGCGGCGCGGTAGTATTCACTGGCCAGCGTATTGAATTCGTTCAGGTTTTCTTCCTCGCGGCGCAGCGCTTTGATCACGCGGACACCCGTGATCGTCTCATTGTATGCGCCAGTGATCTTCGAGTTCATCTTGCGCGCCCGCCGGTACTCGACCAAAATTCGCTGCTTGAACCAGACCGCTACGCCGAACAGCACCGGAATAGTGAGAAAAACCATCAGCGCAAGTTGCCAGTTGATGAGTGACATGAAGATGAGCGCTGTGACGATGTTAAAGAGCGCCCAAACAATATCGAGCATGCCCCACGTCACTAAGTCGGCGATTCGTTCGGTGTCTGAGGTCAAACGCGACATGATCCAGCCGACCGGGGTACGGCTGTAGTACGAAAGCGACAGTTTTTGCAGATGATCAAACAGCCGCTTGCGCATGTCGTACATCACTCGGTAGCCGAGGATACCGGTCAGGTAGATAAAGACGAAGACGCAAACAGCCTGCACGAGCACCAACGCGCCGTAGACGATGAAGATATTGACCAACGCCTCGCGGTTGCCGGGCACGATTGCATCGTCGATGATCAGCTTGCCGAGGTAGGTAAAGACAGAATCCAGCGTTGAGACCAGCGCCACAGCCACCATGAACCCGATGACCCACTTCCAGTGTGGGCGCACCTGCGCAGCAATGCGCACGATTGTCTTGCCGTTGAAACTGGTACTGAATTCTTCTTCTTCGAAACCGTAATCAGACACTGGCGATTTCCCTTTCCAGTTCATGTTCGATGCGCGCCTGCACATCAAATGTCTGTTGGTAGATGCCTGGCTGCGCCACCAGCTCATCATGGGTGCCCCGCTGGACGATGCGCCCTTTATCGAGCACCAATATCAGATCGGCGATCATGACGCTCTGAATGCGATGCGCGATGATGAATGTCGTGCGGTTCGCCATGAGCCGCTCAAGCGCGTCGCGGATCGAGGCTTCCGTCTCGGTATCGACCGATGACGTCGCATCATCAAGGAGCAAAATGCGCGGATTCTTCAACAAGGTGCGCGCGATCGCCACGCGCTGTTTTTGCCCGCCAGAGAGCGTAACGCCGCGTTCGCCCACGATCGTGCGGTACCCTTCGGGAAATGACTCGATCACCTCGTGGATTGCGGCGGCGCGCGCAGCGGCGACGACCTCTTCGTCACTCACTTGCCGCCCTACGCCATAGGTGATGTTCTCTCGAATGGTGCGCGAGAATAAGAACGGCTCTTGCTCAACAATGCCAATATTCTTACGCAGAAAATCCCGCGACATGGTCTTGATGTCGACGCCGTCAATCCGGATGGCTCCACTCGTGTAGTCGTAGAAGCGCGGCAGTAAACTGACCAACGTCGTTTTACCTGAACCCGTAGAGCCAAGCAGCGCTACTGACTGCCCAGGTTCGCAGTGAAAGCTGATGTTCTGCAGCACCGGCGTGCCGGGTTCATACTCGAAACTGACGTCCTCAAACTCAATTTCGCCGCGCAGGGGACTGGGATGCACATAGCTGTCTTCACCCAGCGGCTCGCGCGGCTCGCGCAAAATCTCGGCAACGCGTTCGTAGGAAACTAACCCGGTCGAGGTTTGCACGATCAAGCGCCCCATACCGCGCATCGGCTGGATGATCCAGACGATCATGCCAGCGTAAGCGAGGAAAGTTCCCACAGTGATAGTTCCCTCGATCGCCAGCAGGGCGCCGATCAAATAACCAAAGACCAACTGCGCGCCAGCAATTACATCGGTGATCGGCCAGTAGATCGAGTGCATCTTAAGAAAGTCACGGCCGCGCTCGAAGTGTAGGTAGTTCTCGCGTTCAAACTTGTCTCGCTCGTAGTTCTGCCGAGCGAACGCTTTCACCACCCGCACTCCAGAGAGGTTCTCCTGCAGTGTCGTCGAGAGTTTCGCTTCCTGCTCCTGCAAGTCCTCATACATCACCGAGACCCGTTTGAAGAAAAAGTAGGATATGATGAAGATGACGGGCACGACCACGATCGAAAGCAAAGCCAGTTCTACGTTCAAGATTAGCAGCGCTGTGAAGTTGACAGCGAACAGCACGATAATGCGCCCCATCTCGACCATTTGTTCCGAATAGAACCGCTGAATAGCGCCGATGTCGGAGGTGGCGCGCTGGATCAGGTCTCCAGTATGGGCTTTATCGTGAAACACGAACGGAAGCCGTTGAATATGGTCAAATAAGGCATTGCGCAAGCGCCGCGTAATGCCTTCGCCCGTTTGTGCGGCCAAGCGGCCACTGACATACGTGAACGCACCTTCGACCAGCGCTAGCGCGATAAACGAAAGCGCGATCAGCAGCACGGCTTGAGCGACGGCCGATTGCAGAAGGACTTCATCAACCAGATAACGCAGCAGCAGAAACGAAGCAGTCTTTGCGGCGGCGGCCAAGCCGAGCGTCAGCATAGCGATGAAATAGACCAGTCGATACCCGGCCATAATCTGCCAGAGACCGCGCCAGCGAGCGGCCGGCAGTGAAGAAGTTGTATTATTATCAGGCAAGATGATCAGCCCTCCGAAAGACCATGTCTCTATAGCTCGACGCCGTTAAGCATTATACACGCAAAAGCATCATACCATGCAAGGGTCAAATTAGCACAAAATTATTCAAGAAAGATTTTTAAGGGTCACAAAAGTTCACCATATCTATCCATTCTCTATTCTATATGCGCTAAAACGCTGGTTTCGTGCTGGCCCCATGCACAACGGGCGCGAAGCCGCTATACTTAGGCGGTATCTCTGCTCGGAAACCTTATGGCGATACCCTTAATACGCATTCACCAGCAAAAGCGGCGCAATCTCGTCATGAAGTTGACGCCAGTCGGCCTCGTCGTTTTTATTCCGGAGTGGATGCGCGCCGACAGTCCCCAAGTGCGCGATTTCATTGCAGCTGGGCTAGATAAGCTTGCCGCAGCCGGTCACAGGCTTCATCCTGGCGAGCAACAACTCACGACTGATGAACTGCGGGCACTGGTAGATCAATGGGCCGATCGCCTCGGCGTAATGCCCGGCCGTGTGCAGTTTCGAGCCATGTACCGCAAATGGGGATCGTGCTCTACACGTGGCAACATCACTCTGAACACAGCGTTATGCCATCTCTCGGTCGAGCTAGCTGAATATGTCGTCTTACACGAACTGGCCCATTTGATCGCTTTCAACCACGGCCGCGATTTCAAAGCGCTGATGACCCATCATATGCCCGATTGGCGCGAACGCGAACGCGCATTAAATGCTTATCTCGGCGGGTACAACGCAACGAAAAAGCCTTCTCACTAGCCTAGCGCGCCGCTGCTCAAGAAATAGCTAGGCCATCATCGGGGCGATGATGGCCTAGCTGTCGTTTACTGCTGCAGCCTGCACAGGCAGGTTTATTCACTCGGCTTTGCGCAGGCCGATCGCCCGGCCGCGCAGCGTACTGCGCCGCATCTGCCGAAGCACACGCTCAACATGAGCCGCTTCAACGTCGACGAAGGTCTCGTTTCGGCGAATGTCGATCGCTCCAATCGCGCGCCCGGGGATCCCAGCCTCGCCCGCGATCGCGCCAACAATATCACCCGGCTTGACGCCTTGATCACGGCCTAGATTGAGCTGCAGGCGTACCATGCCCGGTTCCCGGCCAGTACGCTGGCGCGCGATGCGGGGCCTGCGCCCGGTTGTGCGCGCGTCGTGCTGGCGCAGCGGGAACTCCCCGCGTTCTTTCGGCTCATCAATCGCTTCGATGGGCCGCTGAGCTTCACTGGCCCGCGCTAGGCGTATCGCGGCCGCGCTGATGGTTTCGAGATCGTACCCGTTAGCCAGCAATTCGGCGGCAAAGGCGCGTTCACGGCTAAGATCATCTTCGGCCAATACGCGCTGAAGCGATGCTGCAAAAGCAGCGTCACGCTGTGCCATTACCTGCTCGACACTGGGAAGCGGCACTTTCTCGATACGACTTTTGGTAAATCCCTCGATCGTCTTCAGCCAGCGGCGTTCGCGCGGGGTCACAAGCGTGATCGCGATGCCATCGCGTCCAGCACGCCCAGTTCGCCCAATCCGATGCACATAGTCCTCTGGGTCATAAGGCATATCATAATTGATGACATGCGAGACATTCTCAATGTCAAGGCCGCGGGCGGCCACATCGGTCGCAACCAGAACTTTGATCAGACCGCTGCGGAAACGACGCAGAACGGTTTCGCGCACATCTTGGCTCAGGTCTCCATGGATCGCCTCGACCGGGAAACCACGCGCTAGAAGCGCCTCAGCGAGCTGGGCCGCACCCACTTTAGTGCGCGCAAAGATCAACGCGCTCTGAATCGCTTCGACTTCAAGCAAACGGGCTACCACAGCCAGCTTCGAGTCTTCAAACACCAAGTGATAACGCTGCTGTGTTTGTGGAACGGTGAGCGTTTTCGGCGCAATCGTCACCGACACCGGATCGCTCATGTAGCGTGCTGCCAGCCGGCGAATCGGCTCTGCCAACGTTGCAGAGAACAAGGCCGTCTGCCGCTGGCCCGGGGTGCTGCTCAAAATTGACTCGACGTCATCAATGAACCCCATTTTGAGCATCTCGTCCGCTTCATCAAGGACAAGATAGCGCACCGTCGACAAATCGAGCGCGCCGCGCTGGATCAAGTCGAGGATACGGCCGGGCGTTCCCGCCACGACGTGCACGCCAGCATCGAGGCGTTTGATCTGGCGAGTGTAGGACTGCCCCCCATAAATAGCTAGAACACGGGCGCCTAAATAACGCCCGTAACGATAAACAGCCTCGTTCACCTGCATCGCCAGTTCTCGGGTGGGCACCAAAACCAGCGCCTGCACGCCGCGGCCATTCAAATCAAGCTGCTCTAGAAGCGGCAGTGCGTAGGCAGCCGTCTTGCCAGTTCCAGTCTGGGCTTGTCCAAGCACATCGCGGCCAGCAAGCAGCGCAGGGATTGCGCCTTCTTGTATCGGCGTAGGGTTCTCGTAGCCTAGTTCGGTCAGCGCGCGCAAAATCTCCGCGCGCAAACCCAATTGTGCAAAAGGATCGCTCATCTCATCTCCCAAGCAAAAAGACCCCACGCCGCGCGCAGGGTCTCATCATGTGCACAGTAACCTTGCGTGTTTATATTCTATCAAGAATTACATTATAAACAACGGGCAGTTGAATGGGCTGAACCGGAATTCCAGTAAGTTTGCTAACCCAACGCCGCGCAGTACAATCGGAAACACGACCGTTTTAGAGATCAATGCGCACGCCCATGAGCGATCTGCTTATCCAAAACTGCTCCCTGCTCGCCATCGAACGCCACGCACCGCGCGTTCAAGTCCTTGACGACTACGACGTGATCATCAGTGGATCTCGCGTTCAAGCCATTCAACCAACCGGTGGTGTCGATCCTTCCCATTTTCGCAGCCTGATCGAAGCGCGCGGCATGCTCGCCATGCCAGGGCTGATCAACACGCATGCCCATGTGCCGATGGTTTTATTTCGTGGTTTGGCCGAAGATGTCTCAATCGATCGCTGGTTCAACGAGTACATTTGGCCGCTCGAACACAACTTGACCGAACGCGATGTCTTCAACGGCATGCTGTTGGGACTAGCAGAGATGACTCGCGCTGGCATCACGACTGTGGCCGATCACTATTTTCACATGGATCATGCTGCGGCAGCGGTCGAACAAGCGGGGACGCGCGCGCTGCTCGGTTGGGCGATCTTCAGCAGCAGCGGCGAGAAGATGATCGAACGAACGGCCGATTTTGTGCGCCAGTGGAATGGCGCGGCCGACGGCCGTATCCGCGCCCTAATGGCCCCTCATGCGCCGTACACCTGCACCGACGATTATCTGCGCGCATGCGCGCATACCGCGCGCCGGCTCGGCGTTGGTATCCACATTCATGCAGCCGAGGAGCGCGGGCAAACCGAAGCCAGCCTCGCTAAGCGTGGAATAACGCCGATTCAAGTGTTGGAACAAACTGGAGTCCTCGATGTGCCGACGATCATCGCCCATGCTTGCGGCGCGCTGCCCTCGGACGTTGAGCTGTTAGCTCGCTATCAAGCGGGCATCGCCCATGCGCCGAAGACATACCTGAAGCTGGCGATGGATTTGACCCCGATCAAGCAGTGCCGGCAAATGGGAGTGCCCGTCGGTCTCGCGACCGACGGCGCGGTGAGCAATAATACGCTCAATTTGTGGGAGTCGCTGCGCTTGATGGCGATGCTGCAAAAAGATCGCGCCGGCGACCCCGAAGTGATGCCGATCGCTGAGGCGCTGTACATTGCCACACGCGACAGCGCGCGCGTGATTGGGATGGATGGCGAGTTAGGCGCCATCGAACCCGGCTATTTGGCCGATATCATCTTGGTTGATCAGAGCGGCCTGCACCATCAGCCGCTGTACAGCAGAACAGCCAGCTTGGTCTATAACACCGAGATCGCTGATGTTCATACGGTGATCGTGAATGGCGCAGTCATCATGCGCGATCGGCAACTCCTCAGAATTCAGGTCGAAGAGATCTTCGAGGAGATCCGCGCGGCGATGCCACGCCTATCACGCCGCCAGCTTGACCAGCGTATTCAGACTTACAACCCATGAAGCGTTAGCTTAAGACGTAAGGGATGAATAACAACACAACGTTGATAGTGACCTGACACAGCCACGCGGCAGCCAGCCCGTTGCGCTGGCGCACATAGCTGTAAGTCATGTTCATCATGACCAGCGCGCCGCCGATGATGAGTCCAACGGCAGGGAAACGCGTCACTTCTAACATTGGGAAGAAAAGCAGGAGCGACCATGCGCTCGCGATCAAACCGACGATCCAAAAAGCGCGCTGGTACTGCACCAGTCCCCGGAAGAATAGCGTCTCAGCCAGCGGCATTGTGAAGACCAGCAGGCCAAAGACGGCGCCGGCTGGCAGCCCGCGCATCACCCCATCGATGCTGGAACGGAACAGCAGGTTAACCGTCGTCGCCAGAGTCGAGCCACCGACGAGCATCATCGGCACGGCGAGGATCAATCCAAGAACGACACCCCACACCAAGTTATCGACGCGCTCTTTGCCGATGCGCTCCGTCTCGCCCAGCAACCACCCTAACACTGCGAATACCGCTAGCGCTGACCACCCCGCCACATAACGCACATCGCCATATTCCGGCGCGATCGGGATCAACCCGATGCTGACAGCGAACCCCACCAATAGGCCAAAAGTGGGATCGCTGCCGGAGCCACGATAGCGCACACGAACCGGTTCCGGAATGTTTGCGTCGACCTCATCCTGATCGTCAAGCGGCTGCGCTAATGGCGGACGCCGACGCGGCCAGCCCGGCGCGGGTTGGCCGTATTGGTCGTCTTGCGGGGCCGGGGGCGGAAAACCTTGCATCAATCGGAGGCTAATCTATCTCGCGCCGGCGCGAGCAGCTCACGCAGCGCCGAGAGCACTACCGGCACATGCGCGGCTTTGAACCAATAATGCGTCACCAAACGGATGGTGCGCGGCGCAGCAGGGTATGGGCGCATCAAGATGTTGAAGTCATCTCTCAAACGCTGCGACAGCATTTCCACGGTTAACGGGGCCTCTGCCGCCAGCGAGAAAAAGATCATGTTCGTTTTGACGCGCTCAAGGTCGATCTGGACATACGGCATCTCCGCAAGCCCTTCGGCCAGCGCGCGCGCATTAGCGTGATCTTCGGACAGGCGTTTCGGCATCTCATGGAGCGCGATCAAGCCAGCAGCCGCCAGTACGCCGACCTGCCGCATGCCCCCGCCAAGACTTTTACGAATGCGATGAGCGCGCTGGATGAACTCGCGCGAACCGACGATCAGCGAGCCGACCGGCGCGCACAGCCCCTTTGAAAGACAAATCGAAACGCTGTCTGCAGGTTCAGCCAGCGCGCGCGCGCTCACTCCCAGCGCAGCAGCGGCGTTGAACAAGCGAGCGCCATCGATGTGCAGCTTGAGCCGGTGCTCGCGCGCGATCTCGCTGACCTCAGCGATGTAGTTCACAGACAGCGGAGCGCCGCAAGCCCCGCCCTGCGAATTTTCAAGACAAATCAGCCGCGTGATTGGGAAATGCGGATTCGATGGGCGGATCGCTGCCCGAATCGCGTCAAGGGAAAGCGTGCCGTCTGGGAGCACGTCCAGTGTATGCGCCTGCAGGCCACCATACATCGAGGCACTGCCGGCCTCATAGGTGAAGATATGCGACTGCTTGCCGAGGATGAACTCATCCCCGCGGCTGCAGTGAGCGAGGATCGAGGCGAGGTTAGCCATTGTCCCACTAGGGACGAACAGGCCAGCTTCCTTGCCCAGCAGTTCGGCCGCTTCGGCTTGCAGTTGGTTGACGAGCGGGTCTTCTCCATAGACATCGTCGCCGACGATAGCGTTAGCCATCGCTTCGCGCATCTCTGGCGTGGGCCACGTGACGGTGTCGCTGCGTAGGTCGATCGTATTCATCGCTTCTTCCATGCGAACTGGCGCATGTTGATCGTAGTGCGAAACCCAACGGCTGACAAGCCTCTGTACAGCCCACATATCCCCCAAGCGCGGCCGATTCGTTATTATCATGGCATGACGATTTTGACGCTGCGCCATGTGTCGAAACAATTCACCCAGTCGAGCGCTGGTGGCCTCATCACTGTGGATGCAGTTCGCGATATTTCATTTAAGCTCACATCGGGCACAATGATGGCGCTGCTAGGTCCATCGGGATGCGGGAAATCCACTCTGCTGCGGTTGATTGCGGGGCTGGTCAAGCCGGACAGCGGAGAAATCTTATACGATAACATCCCGCTCAAAGATATCCCGCTACAAGAACGCGGCATCGGCATGGTCTTTCAAGAAGGCGCTCTCTTCCCTCACTGGGAAACACGGCGGACGGTCGGGTTTTTTCTCTGGCTGCGACGCCGCGAACATGAGGTGCCAGAGCGCGTCGCGCATATCGCGCGGATCACCGGCTTTGGACTGGAGCTGCTGCTCGACCGGCTGCCGCGCCAGCTCTCGGGCGGCGAGCGCCAGCGAGTGGCGATCGCGCGGGCGCTGGCGCGCGATCCGCGCATCTTTCTATTCGACGAGCCGTTCTCAAATCTAGATGCCAAACTGCGCGCGCAGGCTCGCCTAGAGTTGAAACGGCTGCTGCATGCTTTTCCTGTGACCTCTGTCTATGTAACTCATGATCAATTTGAGGCGATCGCTCTGGCTGACCGCATCGCCGTGATGCGGGCGGGCGCCATCGAGCAGATCGATCATTATCGAGGGCTGTACGACAACCCGCTCAACTTATTCGTCGCAACTTTTATCGGTGTGCCGACTATCAATTTATTCCGCGGCACGATCTGGGATCATCGTTGGTATGGACAGGCTTTTGGCGGCGTGCCCATCCGTGGCGACCTCCCAGACGGAACCGAAGTCATCCTCGGCGTTCGGCCAGAAGGCATTCAGTTGGCAGATGATGGCTTCGCAGCTTGCGTTGAGACGATCGTTCCACATTTTGCCGAGCGCCAGCTTCAGCTCGAGGCAACCACAGGCGGTGAAAGACTGCGCCTGCTGGTGCCGCTCGGCACGACGGTCGCGCCGGGCGATCGAGTCTCGTGCGCATTTAACCTCGACGTACTGCTCTTTTTCGATCCGGTGAGTGGCAAGCGGATCGGTTGACCGGTCACTCCAGCGTAGAGGGTGGAAACAAGCCCAGCGCCGTTAGAGGAGGTACACTTGGCGCATACAGCCAGTCATCGAATAAGTCGCCAAGCGGCTGCCGGCTAACCTCTTCAGCCACAGCGATGAAATCCGCGGTGCGAGCATTGCTATCACGAAAACGCGCATAATACTCGCGCAGAATGGCAAAGAAGACCTCATCGCCCACTTGCAGGCGCAGCGCATGCAGGGTGAGCGCGCCGCGCAAGTAAACCCCCACATTAAACAGGTTATCGGGGCGCGGCGCGCCCGGCGGCACGATCACTGCCTGCTGACGTTGGAGCTGCTCTCCGCGCATACCCAATTCAAAAAAGCGCTGGCCGCTGACAAATGCGTAAGTATCCCGAACGATCTCATCAAGACGCTGTGCGCCTTGAGCGTGCTCGAACCACAGCCATGAGCTGTAGGTCGCAAAGCCTTCATTCAGCCAAATATCGGCCCAATCGGCCACAGAGATGCTGTTGCCGAACCACTGGTGAGCCAGCTCATGCGCGATGACCTCTTCAGCGGGGCTGCGCTCATCTGGCAGCGCACCCAACAGCACATTTGAACCAAAGAGCGACAGCGTTTGTGTTTCGAGCGCGAATCCAAGCCCGGCTTCGATGACGACAGCGCCATAGACTTCAAACGGATACTCTCCAAACACCGCGCTGAAGAAATCGAGCATCTCGCCTTGGCGCGCGAACACGCGCTGGCTAAGATCGCTAAAGCGTGAGGGAAAATAGTTCCGGATCGGCACGCCGGTCTCAGGAGCGCGGTCAGTCGCAAGTTCAAAATCGCCGATGTTGACGGTCACCAAGTAGCTGGCAGCTCGATCGCGCATTTCAAACACATACGTAATCCGGTCTTCCGCGGCGATCACCTCTTCAAGGACGCCGCCCGCTGCCACCACATAAGGCCGATCAACGGTAATGCGCAAGGTATAAGTCGCTTTGTCGAGCGGATGATCGTTAACCGGATACCAAGTCGCAGCGCCAGAAGGCTGACTGGCGACGTAAACTCGATTATCGAGAAAGTTCCAGCCAATGCGGAAACCGATAGCCGGGTCGATCATGCTCGCGGGCCGACCACCATATTCGATCACCGTTTCAAAACTGGCGTTCTCATCAACGGGAAAAGACGGCGTCACAGTCAGTTCACGGCTCTGGCGCGTCCAACTCGCCGCGTGGCCGTCAACGCTGATCGAATACACCTCCAGACCAAACAGATCGAGGTTGAACGTGCTTAAGCTCTGTTCGGCAACAGCTTCAAGGATCGCGCGACCTTCGAGCAGATTTTCGCCCATGTTGACGTTCAGATCGAGGGTGTAATGCTGGACGGAGTAGCCACCATTGCCCAACAGCGGAAACAATGAATCGCCGATGCCCGCTTCTCCAGGCGTTGCGACCGGCTTTTGCAAGGACACAGCCCCGGCCAGCAGCGCGATCGCGATGAATGAAATCAGCGCACGCAGCGCTCCTCTCGTCAGCTTCCGCCTGAAACCTTGATACCCGTTATCGTTATAGCTCATGCTGGCAGCACCGTTCCGCATCTAGCCGGTCGTCTTCATGCCCGCAGCAATCCCATTGACGGTCGCTAACACGAGGCTAAAGATCCTCTCATGCTCGTCATCCCCGGGCGGCAGCGCGCGCAGCCGGCGAATCAGCGCGACTTGGATGAAGTTTAGCGGGTCAACGTAAGGGTTGCGCCGTTCGATCGAGACTTTGAGCACCGGTGAGTGATCGAGCAGGTCATCTTGTTGAATGATTTGGCAGATGAATTCGCGAGCGCGCGCGTGCTCGGCGCGCATTTCCTCAAAGATTGCCTGGCGAACGGCGGTCTCCGTCACCAGCGTTGCATATAAGCTGGCGATCCCCATATCCGCTTTTGCCAAATCAAGTTCAACATTTTCGACCAAGGCTTTGAAAAATGGCCATTCGGTATACATCGTGCGCAGCAAAGATAAGCCGTCCTCTCGTTCGAGCGAGAAGACGCGCAGCGCCGTCCCTACCCCATACCAACTAGGGATGATGGCTCGGCTTTGCATCCACGAGAACATCCACGGGATCGCGCGGATCGCGTCAAAGCCGCCCTTGCTTCGCTTGACCGGCCGGCTGCCGATCGGCAGCCGCGCCAGTTCATTGATCGGCGTGGCTTGCTGCCAGTAATCGACAAAGCCGGGGGTTTCATACACGAAACGCCGATATGCCATGGCACTAACGGAAGCAAGCGCGTCCATCGCCTGCCGCCATTCTGGGCGCGCCTCCAGCGCGCCGTGAGCGCTCGTCGCGATCAAGACGGCATACATGACCTGATTCAGATGGCGGCGGGCGATCTCGACGTTGCTGTAACGGTAGGCGATCACCTCGCCCTGTTCAGTGATCTTGATGCGCCCTTGCATCGCGGAGGGCGGCTGCGCCAAAATCGCGCGGCTGGCCGGGCCGCCGCCCCGCCCGATGCTGCCCCCGCGGCCATGAAACAGCTCCAGCTCAACGCCATAGCGCCCACACACCTCGACCAGCTCGCGCTGTGCGACGTACAAGCTCCAATTCGAAGCGAAGTAACCGCCGTCTTTATTGCTGTCGGAATAGCCGAGCATGACCTGCTGGCGCAGGCCGCGCGCCTTAAGGTGGCGGTAATAGGCCGGGTGATTGAACAAGACTTCCATGATTGAGGGCGCACCGCGCAGATCTTCAATCGTCTCAAAAAGCGGCACGAGATCGATATCCTGATCAACGCCAACTTCCCGTGCCAGCAGCAGCATCGCCAGAATATCGCTCGGAGCAGTGCTCATGCTGGCGATCACCGTATCGATCACCTGCTTGCCATAACGACGGTGAGCTTCGGCGATCATGCGCCATGTGGCGATAATGCGATTGGTCGTTTCTGAGAAAGCAGGCTCAACAGGAAACAATGGCCTGCGGTTATCGATCTCGGCGCTCAAAAGCGCTTGACGTTCTTCTTCGGGAAGGTGCTCATAATCTTCACACTGACCGTAAACCGCGAAAATCTCGCTGAGCGCAGACCGGTGTAAGCGAGCATCCTCACGAATATCGAGCGGGACGAGATGCAGGCCAAACAACCGCACCTTGTCGATAAGGCGGCGCAGAGATCCCTCGGCCACATTGAAGCCGCGGTTGGCGCGCAGGCTGTCATCGATCAACAGCAGATCATCGAGCAAGGCATCGCTGGTGGCATAATCGTCTGCCTCCAGCCGCTGGCCAATGATTGCGATGAACTGGCGATAGACTTCATCGTGTGCGCGTTCGGGGAAGTGATGTGCCTGTACAGCGTCCAGCAATTTCTGCGACACCCCAATCTCATCCAGAGATTGAGTGAGATGGTCGCGCAAAAATGCAATCTCACGCAGATAAACCTGCCGGGCTGCCGCTCGCAGCTTGCGCATGGTTTCCAAGCTGACATCTGCGGTGACGTTGGGGTTCCCATCTCTGTCGCCACCGATCCATGATGCATAGCGCAAGAGCGGCGGCAGGTTCGACCAATCCTCTTCGGGATAATGTGCCGCCAGCGCAGCGCGCAGGTCGTCATAGATGATGAAGACGACATCCATCAAGACAGACGTAATGAAGTAAAGGCCAAAATCGACCTCATCCATCACCGTTGGGCGCGAGGAACGGGTCGGACGGGTTTGCCACAATTCTTCGATTTCTTCGGCAAGCGCAGCTTCCAAACTGCGCAGCTCGCGGGGAAGCAGGCGGCCGCTGTCTTTCATTTCGATATTCAGCGCGACATGGCGCAGTTTGATCAAAACCTCTTTGCGCTTCGCTTCGGAGGGATGGGCTGTCATCACCAAGCGAACCGAGAGACGGTCGACCAGTTCACGCATGGCCTGCGCGCTCACACCGGCGGCGCGCAGATCGCGCACGGCGGCATCGATCGATTCATCCAGCGTGCCGTGCGCCTCGCGCTGACGCAGCACGCGGATGCGCTGTTGGTCTTCGGCGATATTGATCAACTGGAAATAATTGCTGAAGGCTTTGATCAACACGCGGATCGACTCATAGTCGAGCTGTTCGATCATGGCGCGCAGATCGCCAGTATAATCGCGCTCATGACTGCTGCGGCGCTCTTTTGCCAGTGCACGCACTTCTTCCACGAGCTGGAATGCCGCGTCACCATGCTGCTGGCGGATCACCTTGCCCAGCAAGCTGCCGAGATACTTAATATCAGCGCTTAGGGCGCTGGCAAGATCAGAAGTCGCATCGACGACGCTTTGCCGCATAAGATTAATCCCCGCTCGTAAGTCTGTGCTTGATGGTAGCACATTTACACTGAGACGGGGTATGCCATCACCAAAGGCATGGCGAGATTGCGCCGATCCCGACGCAATCTCACCGCGCGGCGTTACACAGCGGCCGCTGAGTCTGCGGCCAGCACTGCGTTTAACGACTGGCGCAGAAATAATTTGACCGTCTCGACAGATACAGCTATGCCGACATTCGGCCCCGTGATCATGGTATTGACGCCAATTAACTGCCCGGCGGTGTCCACCAGCGGCCCGCCAGAATTGCCCGGACGCAGATGCAGGTCGACTACTATCCAATCCTGACGTCCTGCTGGGCGCTCAGGAAGATGTGACCCGAACCCAATAATAATGCCGCCAGTCGCAGCATTAGCGATGCCCCACGGATGCCCAATCGCGAACACCCATTGTCCCGGCTGCAGCGCCCGTACATTTCCGGGCTGAATGGTCGGCAGGTTATGCGCTTGAACCGCCAGCGCCGCCAGATCGCGCATTTCGTCGCGCGCGATGAGGTGGGCTGGGAACACATGGCCGTTTGACAGCACCACTTCGAACGGCCCGCGGCGGGCCACGTGCGCGTTAGTCACGATCAGACCATCGGGATGCCAGATCGTGCCTGCGCCTGCCCCGCTCCAGCGATCGCGCACTTGCACGACGCTGTTTCGCGCGCTCGCAATCGCACCGGAAAGCTCAGCGTTCAAACTTTGCAGCAGCGATGCCATTACGCTCGAGCTCCAATTATCACCTGCAACGTCTGAACTTGCCCGCCGCGTAGCACACGGACGGGCACAGCCTTGCCTATGCGATCGCCTCCCAGCACAGCGAGCAGATCATCCATATGCCGCACTGGCGCATCATCAACGCTCAACAGCGTATCGCCGAGCAGCAGACCGCCGCGCTCGGCAGGGCTGTCCGCCTCAACGGCGACCAGCAGCAAACCCGTCTCCTGCGCTATTTGCGCCGCGATCGCCGCTGGCAGACGCACCGGCTGTGCGCTGACACCGAGGAAACCCCGGCTAACTTTGCCGTGCGCCAAGAGCGCCCCGGCTACGCGTTGAACTGTTGCGGCCGGGATCGTGATGCTTAGCCCGCGCAGCAGCGCCGAGCTGTTAATGCCAGCAAACTCGCCCACAGCGCTCACCAGCGGCCCGCCCGAAAACCCCGGGTACATCACGACATCGGTCTGCACATAAGCATCGAGCGCGCCGCCAGCCCGTGTGCGCCACTCGCCCTCAAGCGCGCTGATCACGCCCAACGTCGCCTGCACCTGCTCCTCAGGCCGGCCAGCCGCCAGCACTAAGTGTCCGACGCGCAGCGTATCACCCGCAGCCCACTTTGCTGGCTTCAGCCCATTCGCGCCGACACGCAGCACAGCGAGATCAGTTGATGGATCGCGCCCGACGAGCTGGGCTGGCAGGCGGCTGCCATCGGGAAGGCCGACGCCGATATTGTCATCGCGCTCAACAACGTGATGCGCGGTGACGATGACGCCGTCTTCTGACCAAATCACCCCGCTGGCCGCCTGACGCCGGCGCCCTTCCACACGCACAATGCTAGCTCCTGCTGTCACCACGGCCGCCGCAAGTTCGTTCGATAACGACTCTAAAACTGTGCTCATTGGTCACCTGCTCCTGAAACCCTGTCAGCGTCTTGATTAAAGCCGATCTGATACTGGGGACACATCCGCCAAGTGGAGAGGAGCCAGCTAGCAGAAGGGGTAGGTTTATAGTGCGAGCAAGCCGAGACGGGTCGCACGCACGACGGCATCGGTGCGGCTTTGGGCGTTTAACTTGGTCAGAATCGAGTTAATGTGAAACTTTACGGTGTGCTCGCTGATGCCCAACCGCTGCGCGATCGTCTTGTTAGGCAGCCCCTCAGCGATCAAATGCAGCACCTGCGTCTCACGAACGGTCAGCAGCTCGGCGGGCAGCACCCCAGAAGAATCGCGCGGGGCCGCCGTTTGCAGCGCCTCCACAAAAGGCTCGGCCAGCACAATCAACCCTTGTGCGACTGCTTCGATAGCAGAGAGCAGCACCTCAACTGAACTTTCTTGCAGCAGGGCACCACGTACCCCGGCATTGAGTAAAAGGTGCAGCGATTCGCTTAGAGAATCGCGCTGGCTGAATAAAGCCAGTACAGGCGGAGTACCACCCAGCGCACTGGCGGCGTCGAGCGCGCTCTGGGAGTCGAAGCCCATGTCCCAAATGAGCACGTCCGGGCGGTAGACCTCGACAACTTCGATTAAGTCGGCATCGCCCGCTGCTTGTCCTAGCACCAAAACACCAGCCTGATCGCTTAATAGGCCAGCTAACCCTGCCCGCGCGAGCGGGTTAGCAGCGATCACCAAGACGCGCGTTCCACGAGCTTCGCGATCGGTTTGCAATAGCGTGTCCTCGCATCCAAAAGCAGGCAATGGATTTTTAGCATAACGCGAGCTGTGTTGGAACGACATTGGAACGCAAACATTGCACCTTAGCGCAAGTCAAAATCAACTAACAGCTCGACTGCATCGCGCCCATCTTCGGTGCGAACGCGTTCGCCCGTGAGCGCATTGTACAAACCGGCGATCAGACGAACGCGCCCGGGGGCAGCAAGCGAGTTATAAGCGAGGCTGTGGCGATCTTCGATGTACTCATTAGGCCGCCAGCCGCTTGTAGGCCGAGCGCCCGCCGCTGGCAGCGCATCACTTTGGGCGATCACCCGGCCATCGTCGTTAATGAGCTGCACGAAGACGGTATAGCTGTCGCGAGCTGTCGTATCATCAGCACGCCATACTAATGTCACCTGCGGCGAAGCTGACAAACTAACCGGCTCCAAGGAAAACCCTACAAGCTGACCAACACCCGGAAACGCCGCATCCACTGCTGTTCCAAAAGGCGACGGCTCGGCATTGAACGGCAGCGCGTCGATCAGATAACGCGCGATTGCGGTGCCATCGGGCAGCAGCAACGAGGCTTCCCCGCTCGGCACATCGGCGGGAATGGCAACCGTGCGCCAGTCGCGCGTTAGCCCATTCGCCCGCGCAGTACCGGGAGCGATCTCGAGCGACCAACCTGCTTCAGCATCGCGCAGCGTCAGCGCCGGCAGTTCTCCCTCGCCATCCCAGAGCAGAGTCAGCCGCAGCCGCTCGCCATTCACAGCAGCGACCGGCGCCTCGGCTACAGAGTGCGCCAGCAGGACTAACCCATCCGCCAGCGCCACATTGACCGTGGTTTCGAGTTCCAGTGCGCGATCGCCGCGCCACACAGCGCCCGGCAGGGCTTGCCACGTCGCCAGCAGCATATCACGCCCGCCGATCGCAGAAACACCAACCGGCTCAAAGCCAGATGGCGCAGCGACCTCATCATAAATGCGTACCAGAAGGCGATAGTCGCCCGGCGGCGTTCCGAGCGGAAAACGCAGCAGCGGGAAAGCAGTCATCCGTTCCCCCGGCGAGAGGCGCTCCGCGGTACGTTGATCGGCCTGCGCAAAGACAGCGTCGGCGCGCGCAATCTCCCATCCGTGTGCATTGAGGGCGATGACAGCCGCTTTCAATTCGTTGGGATGCGCACGCAGCAGTTCGATCTCAAGAGGCAGGCACAACGCGCGGTCTGGGGTCGCCGGAGCCGGTTGAGCAGCAGCGACGAGGCGCACGACCGAGCCATCGATGTCCGCAAATGGCTGATCTTGTGCGGTTAAGGCAGGAACCGTCAAATCAATATCATGAAAACGATAATCGGTCATGCCATGAACGGTGAACGTCTCCGGCGGTTCCAACGTCGATGCGCCAAGTATGCAGCCAAGCATGCCCCGATAATCGGCGCGCTGCGTAAACCACACATTGAGGGAAACATCGCCAGCGGTCGGCAGCAGCGGCAGGATCGTATTAAGGTCGGCACCCTCAGGCAAGGTGATGCGTTCCGCCTGTGGTTGCAGCCGCTCCCAATAGTAAGCTAACTCGTAGCGGTCGGCGTAAGACCACATTAGGACACTGTCTTGCGCGCCTAAAGTCGCGGCGTAGTACTCGACGATCGCGCGCGCGTCATCATGTCGAAACGGCGAGTCGCGCAGCGTCACAAGGTTCAACACCATAACACCCGCGAAGATCAGCAAAACCGCAGCTGTGCCAAGGCGCGGCAAACGGGCGATCCCCGCGCCGATTGGAACGAGCAGCAGCGGGATTACCATGACCAAGTAGCGACCGTGGAGCGCATTGCCGAGCACGGCCAGCCCTGCAAGCAGGCCGACGATGATAAGCAGCCAGTGGACGATTTGCCAGCGCGCCGCTGGCCGCCGCCACGGGATGAGCGCGACTGCCGCTGCCAACAGCCCGAGATAGAGCGCAGGGAGGAACGGCTCCCACAGTACACGCTCCCACGGGGTTTGCCAGAAAGCCATCCACAGCGCCAACAGCGTCCTTCCGCTCAGCTCTGGCGGGCTAAAGACAGCCGCATTCGCTTCGCCCAACGTCAAAAACCTCGTGAAGAAATAGGGCAGCCATAGCAGAAGGACGGCCGCCTGCCCCGCGATCCAGCGGCGGGGTTCTGGATGCAGCGCACCCTGTCTTCGAGCAGCCCATGCGAGCAGCGTCACCGCGTTAAGCCAGATGACGAGCACTGGCCCGGTATTATGGGCATAGAGCAAGGCCAGTTGAGCCAGCCACAGCGTTAGCCACCAGCCAAAACCTGCCCGGCGCAGCAGCCGGTGCCATGCCAGCGCGCAGATCGCAACGAGCAGCGCCAGCAAGGTGTACATACGTGCTTCGCGCGCTGCCCACCACAGCAGCGGCGAGAGCGCGCCGAGGCTCAGTGTTAGAACCGCAGCGCGCCCTTCAAAGAGCGCACGCGCCATTTTGCCCGCTAGAGCCAATGCTAGCAGCCCCGCGATCAGCGAGAACAGCCGCAGAGCAAACTCGCTTTCCCCCAGAAAACGCACCCATACATGGAGCAGCAGATAATAGAGCGGGGGATTGGTGGCATCAGCGGCGGCCGCCTCGATCAGATTAGGCTGAGCAGCCGCATAGGCCGACCACCCTTCATCAAACCATAGGCTTTGCTTCCCAATCTCACTGGCAGCGAGGGCAGTGAACAAGAGCAGAACTGTGATAACAACCACGTAAAGCCGAGTCGAACCATGCATGAATTGCATTGTAGCGCTTGCAGCCCGATTCAAAAACGGATTACAATAACTGTGGATAAAGTATAAGCGCAGTAAGGCCCAGATGACCGATCATCTTGATCCTTCTAGCTCGCCAGACTACACGCAGCCTAAACGAATAGAGACCGATTCGCCCAGTCAACAGCGCGAGCAACCCGGAAGCGGGACAAAATGCCCAACTTGTGGATGGATCAATCGAGTCGGGATCATGGTCTGCGAGAACTGCGGCACAAATTTAATCTCTGGAGAATTCACGCGGATCGGCACCAAGAATTTAGTCAACTTTCGCGATGATCTTCATCCAGAAGATACGCAAGTTCACGCGCTCGATGGTCAGCCGCTCGATCACGCTAAGCGCGCCGCCGTCTCCAGCGCAGGCACGGCTGTGTTTGAAGACACCATGATACTGCGTCTAGAGATCAAAGGTGCCGCTGCGCCCATCCTGCTCTATCCTAAAGCGCAAACTTCTCTCGGCCGGCGTGATCCGAATACCGGGACGATACCAGACATCGACCTGACCAACTATGCCGGTTACCGGCTGGGCGTCAGTCGCATGCATGCAGTCATCAAAATGAAAGATAAACGGCTGGAGATTTACGACCTCGGCAGCAGCAACGGCACTTCGCTCAACGGCGTGCGGCTGGCCCCCCACCAGCCACATTTGCTGCGCGATGGCGATCTCATCATGCTGGGCAAAATGTCAATCAAGGCGATCTTTCAGCAGGCCAGCGACCGACGCTGAGCGCATGAAACGCGCAGCATTAATGCCCTAAAATTTCGGCGACCTCGGCGGCTGCGCGTTTGGTCGCATAAAGCACATGGCTAAGCCGAGCGCCCTTTTCGGCCAGCACTGCTACTGAGGCGCGACCAGCAGGATAGACGACCATCACGCCTTCTTCACCTTCCATTAGCAGCCGTTCTAAGTCGCCCTGCGCTAAGCGACCCAGCGTGCGCTCGGCCAAGCCGATCAAAGTGGCGGACATCGCTGCGACCTGCGGGCTGCTGGTAGGATTCTCGTGAGGATTTTCGTCATCGCCCGGAGGATAAGCAGCCACCAACAGACCATCCACATTGACGATGACCGAGGCTTTAACGCCGTCAGCGGCGATATGCAGCGTCTTCAGCGTGCGCTCGAGGATTTCACTACGGTATTCCTGAGCCATACCGACCGATCTTTCATTTACGGAAGGGACGAACATCGATTGCGCTGCTTGCTGAACAGCACGCTAACTTTAGTATAGCCGAAGATTGTTTGCTGCTCAATAAACTTTCTGGCCTATCCCGTTACCGCACGGACTGCACGGCGGGCGTCCTCACGAGCGAACTGCGCTAAGAGATAGCGATCCGCTTCATCAAGAGACGCTTTCATCAACAAATCGGGGCGGCGGCGCCAAGTCTTGCGCAAGCCCTGTTCACGACGCCAGCGCATCATCGCGGCGTGGTTTCCTTCTTGCAGAACTTGCGGCACGGTCAGCCCGCGATAGACTGGCGGCCTCGTATACTGCGGCCCCTCTAGGATTCCATCTGCATGGCTGTCACGTTCAGCCGCGCCTTCTGCGCCCAAAACTCCAGGGATATGACGCACAACCGCATCAACGACGACCATCGCTGCCAGCTCGCCACCGGTGAGCACATAGTCGCCGATGCTGACTTCGTCGGTGACGACTAACTCAACGATGCGCTCATCAATGCCTTCGTAATGCCCGCAAAGCAAGATGAGCCGCGGCAACGCTGCCCATTCCACGGCGATCTGGTGCGAGAACAAGCGACCCTGCGGCGTCATCAAAATCACGGGAGCAGTCGCTGCGAGAGCGGCGACTTGCTCGACAGCGGGCACGACGACATCGGCTTTCAGCACCATGCCACCGCCGCCGCCATAGGGCGTATCATCAACCGTCCGATGCGCACCATGGCTCCAATCACGGATATCGTGCAGATGCAGCTCGAGCAGACCGCGATCGCGCGCCTTCCAAAGCATGCTTGTCGTCATCGGCCCATCGAACATGGATGGAAACAACGTTAGAATGTCGACGCGCATATTAGCCTCCGAATCTTTTTAATTGTAGCTTGCGCCGGCTGGTCTTCAATCGCATAATTCCGGTATCGCATGATAGATTGGTATGCGCGCATGGCGGAACCAACCTACGTGGTATGGGTAAAGACGGGTGACCAAGCGCTCGGCGGGACAGACTCCAACGTTTACATCATGCTGTATGGCACAAACGGGCAGACCGATTGGGTGCTGCTGCCGGGAGAGGATATCTTCGCTTTTGAGGAAGGCAGCCTCGACCAGTTCGTCTTAGCAGTGCCCGATCTTGGCCCACTGACGCGCTGCTGCGTCGGCCATGATAACAGCGCGGATCCGGGCTGGTATGTAGACTATGTGCGCGTACAGCATCGCGCAAGCGGCCGCGAGTGGCGGTTCGAATTTAACCAGTGGGTTGGTGAGGAGGAGGCCGGTCAGCTGGCGGTATGCGTCGACTGTTGATAGCGCTGCTGGCGGCAGGGGTGGCCGTGAGCGCTGCTGGCTGTAATTTGAGCGCTGTGGCATCCACTACTGCCCCGCACGATGCGCCCACAATTCGCTTCCAATTACCGGCTCCTGATGCAACCTTCCGCGAGGGAGAGGAAGTCGAAATACTGCTGGTGGCGCAAGATGAAGGCGCTGGCGTGGCACGGGTGGAACTGTTGGTCGATGATCTGCCGCACCAGCAGGGAGAGCCGGTCGTAAGTGAAGCAGTCCCAGTCTTCACCGTGACGATGAACTGGCTGGCGCAGGGGATTGGCCTGCACGCCTTCAGCGCGATCGCATTTCGCGCCGATGGGACGGCCAGCGAACCAGCCTATCTGCGCATTCTGGTAACACCACCCGATCCCGATTCGCCTTGATTTCGTATGCCATGCGGCTTAGATTAGGAAAATATGATGGCTCGCTATATGATCCCGCTCAAAATGCCGCCGCGCGAGGACGCCCTATCGAGTGAGGACCGGCGTCACTTGCAAGCCCACTTCGATGCCAACAACTTCGAACTCAACATCGATGGGCAAATTATGGAATGGAACCGCATCGATGAGATCGAGGTGGCAAAAGCGGCGCGGACGGCCAGCCCTGCAGGCTGGTTGGTGAAAAACCTCGTTTATGGGGGGGCAGATCGTTATCATGTGGGGGTTTATTCTGGACATTACGAGGCCGTCCTGCCCAATCTGTCGCTGGAAGCTGCCCGCTACGTCGTCCAGATGATCGCTTACCATCTGCGCGACCGCGTGCGCTATACCGGGCCAGAAGGGATCACTCCGCTCGACGAATCGTGAGCGCGCGCCTGTGGTCTTACTGGCTCGTGTTGCTGTGCTGTGCTTGCGCTAGCGGTCCGGCGCGCGCGCCCGTGCGCTCCAACGATGGAGAAAGCCTCGCTGCGGGTGCGCTCATGCTGACAATAACGCATGCTCCGCAAACCGCACCGCCCGCTATGCTCTATGACACCAGCGGTTTAACGATGTTTTGGATCGGCAGCGATGCGGCAGGCGTTCATCATGACGGGCGCTGGCTGCGCGATGGCACTCTAGGCACCCCAGTCATACTGCCCCTGCCGCCGGTTCATCCCCGCGCTCAGACCGTCTTTCCGGCAAACCGCAATGGAAGCCACCTGCTCTGGCTGGATGCCGATACAGCCGGCGAGATTCGACTGTTCAACGCGCTGATCACGCCGGAGTTAACCGTCGAGCGCGGGCCTGTCGATTTATCCCGGGCATTGGCGCTGAACTACGCAGCGCTGCCCGAGGACGACGGCACGCTGTGGGTTGCTTTTTCTGGCGGGTCAATCGCAGAGCCTGCGATCTATCTGACGCGCGTCGACCCCACTGGAAGGCCGCAGCCAGCGCGCGTCGTCAGCCCAAACGGACGCCATCCGGCACTGGCGCGCGATGCGGCCGGGGGTCTGCATCTCCTCTGGCTGGGCGATGGCGAGCTAATGCGGGCACAAATCGTGGAAGGGCAAGTCACGGAGCCGATCCGCGCCAGTGCCGGCGCTTACATCGGGCCGGGCGATCGCCTTCACAGCCTGCGCGCGGGAACCGGAGATGAGCATATCATCGTATTCTGGAACCTAACACGCGCCAACGGGGGACAAGAGACATGGTTCACCAGCGGCAGGCCGGAAGAACGTCATTGGCGCGCTCCTACTCGGCTGCGCATCGACGAAGATGGGGCGCTGTCAGCCGAGGAGGGGCTGTCGCCGGTATTGGCGTCGCCGCTGGCTGGTTGGCATGAGGAGCTGCCAGCCGCAGTGCAGACGGATGAGGGCATCGGTATCGTATGGTTTCATAACGGCCTGCCAAACGCATTTCAGCTCGCCGCGCCGAGCGCGCTCACGCTCGATGTGCCCAGTTTCGTTGAAACCCCCGATGGGCAGGTCGCCATTGGATGGGCGCAGCCGGCGCTTAACGACGCGGCTGCCCTCAACGTGCTGCTGCTGACTTTAGACTGAGCCGCTTAGCAAGCATTCATGCGATCCAGCAGATCGAGCAGTTCGCGAGCGCCCGCTGCGACATCGGCCGCGTTGAGCTGGATCGCGCGCTTATAGGCAGCAACCACCCCGCTGCGATGCAGTTTGCGAAAATCGCCATAGGGCAGCATGTAGATCGCGTTCCCATTGGCATCTCGCTCAATAGCTAGATACCAAAGCTTAAAGGCTGCTTCGCCATGCATGGCTTTATAGGCGGAACTCTGCTCCTCGGTCGGCGCGTTGTGCTCCCACACGGTATTGATCGCATATTGTTCATCGTCGAGCAAGCGCCGCGCGTACTCAAGCGCTGGCTGGTTGAGGACGATCGACATCCTTCTCCTCCAATCAAAAAGCCGCGCGAAAGATGACGCGGTAGGTCGTTAACGCGCGTTCTCCGGTGGTTGGGTCGGTACAGGGCACGGCAGGCAGAGGTTCGCGCAGTGTGTTCGAGCGGCCGGGCATATCGACCAGATAGGTCTTGCCTGCCTCCATCTCGAAATCAGCATAGGCAGCGCCGCGCTCGGGCTTCAGCCCGGTGAAGAAAATGCTCTCACCCTCATCCCAGCGAACTCGGATGCGCTGGCCAGGAAGCCCGGTTGTGCCGTTCGTATCGTAGACGAAAACTTGGATCAAGCCAGAGTCCTGCAGGCTGCAGGTCGTATTAACTGAGATAAGGTCAAAATCACGCTGCTGCACCGCGGTTGGAGCGGCGAACTGAAGTGGGGTGGCGGTCGCCAGCGCCTGCGGAGTCGGCGTTTTGGTCTCCGGCGGTTCGAGCGTGAAAGTAGCGGTCGGCAGCGCGATCTCGATAACCACTGTTGGCTCGATGGCATCGGCGGCGATCAAGGTGTCGGCACAGCCGGCACGCCCCTGCGGCTGATATAAGGCCATCATGCTGCGAATGGCGCGCAGCCCGCTTGTGCTGTTCACATAGCCGGTGGTGGCCAATTGGCAAGCTGTATCGGCCACCGCTTGAATTGGATCTGGGGAAAGGCGCAGGTCAAGCAAACGGCGGACGGCGCGGTTCACATCCCCGTCGTAGCTGTGGCTCAAGGCAATCGCAACGATGTAATGCGCCCGATCGACTTGATGGAGCTGCCACGGCTCGACATCATATTCTTCAACCGGCAGCCACACCCATGCGATCGTCAATCCCCCAGCAACACCGAGAATCAGGCCAAGAATCACGCCGATGGGCGAAAAGAAACGCCGCGGGCGGCGGTACTTGCGCGCCGCGGGAGCCAACTCTTCCGGCTTGCCCCGCTTTTTCATCGCCCCTGCCCCGGCAGCGTCACTTGCCGATAGGGTTCCATCAGCGGGGTGAGACGCCCCAGCCCTTCAGACAGCGCAACCAACAGCCGAATATCATCGATGCTGCGCGAATTGGTGATGAATCGTTCAGTCACTTCTTGGACATAGGCCGGCACATCGTCAATGCGCAGCACGCGCATGCGCTCCAGCGCGCCGGTCACATCGCCATCACGCGCATAGCCAGCGGCGATCATGATAGTATAATCGTCTTTGTAGCGCTGCGCCAGCAGATTAGCCGGGCTGTCAATCGTCTGAACAGGAAACTGAACCCAACCTAGATACAAACCGAACGCCAAACCGACCAGCGCAGCCACCAACAGCGAACCCAAGAAACGGATCATGAGCGCTCCTTACTCAAGTCGCATGGCAATGGTAAACGCAGCATGCCGGTTGTGTAAAGAGGGTGCAGCTTTCTTAACCTACAGCGCCATCTATCGGGTCTATTCAAACCCTGCTAAGATTTTACTGCTAGCATCGAAGCAAAAAACGACCGGGGGGGTCCCGGTCAAAGTGCCAGCGGTGGGAGTCGAACCCACACGCCCGCAAGGGGCACGCGATTTTGAGTCGCGGGCGTCTGCCAATTCCGCCACGCTGGCTAACTCACCGCTCGAGCGAGCGCTTGCTATTCGCTTGAAGCGGCTTTATGATGAATCTTAAAAGGTCGTACGACTGTTGTCAACGGCGGGTATGAACGAGGATGAAAGCGCGCTGATCGCACTAGCGCAGCGCGGCGATCTCGATGCGTTTAATGCGCTGGTACTGCGCTATCAGGACTCGGCCTACACGCGCGCTTATCGCTTGATGAACGAACCCGCTGCGGCGGCCGACCTGACGCAAGATGCAATGCTGACGGCATATCGTCGCCTCAACACATATCGCGGCGGCAGCTTTCGCAGCTGGCTGCTGCGAATTGTGACCAATCTTTGTTATGATGCACTGCGCCGCGACAAGCGCCATCCGGTGGTCGGCATCGATGATCTTTCACAAGCCGAGGGCGGTGAAGAGGCTTGGCTGCCAGCTTCAGCGAACACGCCAGAGCAAGACATTCAGCAGCGCGAGCTGCTGCGTGCCATTGAGGGCTGTATTCACGCGCTTCCCCCCGATCAACGGGTCGCGTTAATCCTTTGCGATGTCGACGGTCTCAACTACCAGACGATCGCCGACCAGCTCAATGCAAGCCTCGGCACAGTCAAATCGCGCATCAGCCGAGCGCGCGCCAGTGTGCGCGCTTGTTTACAAGCATTCAAGGAACTTTTGCCTTCCGCTTTTCGTCTTAAAGATGATGCTGATTGATCTTATCGTCCCGCGATTAGTCGGCTACAAAGCTTGTGAATGAACTCGATTTTGAACGCCTATCCGCCTATCTCGACGGCGAGCTGAGCGAGGATGAACGCGCTGCTATTGAAGCGCGGCTAGCGCACGAGCCAGCGCTTCGCGAGACGCTCAGCGACCTGCGAACGCTCAAAACATGGATCAGCGCGCTGCCAGAGCTGAAGGCACCGCGCGATTTCACCCTGACCGCCAGCATGCTTGACCAAGAGCCGATCATGATGCGTAGAGCTTTACCGTATCGTCACGATCACATGACGGCAATGCCTCAACCCAAGCCGCGCCAGCGGTCCAACGTCATCGTGACGCTCGCTGGCTTAGCCAGCAGCGCAGCTGCAATCGGACTGATCGTCGCAGGACTTATGCTTGCCGGCAGTCCGGCCGCGCCCCCGGCTCAAATTGTCCTCGTCTCCACAGAAACGCCAACTATTCGCCCTACTGAGACGAAGATCATCGCTACTGCGCTTCCTCAAATTCAAGAAATGGAAAGCGAAGTGATTGCCGAGCTGTTTTCAGCCGCTCCCGCAGTCGAACCGGCTGCTGCGCCCCTGTTTCCCCTGCCCACGTCGCCCATTTCAGATTCAGATGTTCTTGGCCAAATCTCTGAGACGCTGCCAGAAATGCCTTCTCGAGCGGAGCTTGTTCCGCAGGCGGCACGCGAGTTAACGCCAGAACCGACCATGGAAGTCGAGCTCGAGAGCGAAGTGGATGCAGCCGAGGCAATGCTCGAAGACTCCTCTGCTTTTGCTGACTCCGTTCAACCGCAGCTCACGCAGCCTGCTTTGGCTGTCGTGTTGCCGACGGAAACTCCTACGACTGCGCCGCCCACCCCAACGGAAGCGCCATCGCCTGCTGCTGAACCAGCCCCTTCCGCAGCAGCCCTTGAACAGCGGGCGCTTGGCGGGCTTGCGTTTGGAGCTGGCGCTGCTTTGCTAGTGATCACAGCTGCCCTTTGGCTAAGATGGCACCGCCGCGCGAGGCAGAGATGACGCGCAGCGCGCAGTACTGCCCTCAATGCGGCGCTCGTCTGCGCCTGATAGAGCGCTTCGGCAAGCTTCGGCCGGTCTGCTCGCGCTGCGATCATACTGTCTTTTTCGATCCTAAAGTCGCAGCGGTCGCTTTTGTCGAAACGGACGAACGTGTCCTGCTCGTCAAGCGAGCCAATGAACCGGGCAAGGGCCGGTGGGCGCTGCCTGCGGGCTTCGTTGACCCAGAAGAAGACCCGCGCAGCGCCGCTGAACGCGAAACGCTCGAAGAGACAGGGATCGCTGTGCAGGCCTTCGACCTGCTGGCGGTGCTGCATCGCCCCGATGCCGACGGCCTCGCCGATATTGTGATCGTCTACCGCGCACGGGTCATCGGTGGCGCTTTGTGCGCAAACGATGACGCCGACGAGGTCGGGTGGTTTAGCCGAGACAGCCTGCCTGAGATCGCGCTAGCAAGCACACAGATGTTGATCGACCGCTGGCGAAACAGTGACAGTCTCCATTAACCCGGCAGATAGATCGGTTCGCCCGGCGCTACAGTGACATCGTACAGTTCGAACTCCATCGCCGGCAGCCGCAAAATGCCATAAGTATGCGAGCTAGAGCGCACATTGTTGAAGGTGTACAGCGAACCGGGATTAATGACACAGCCCTGAGCCACGCGAGCGTAAAGCGGCATATGCGTGTGGCCGGTGATCAGCACATCGGCATGGAGCGAGCTGAGCATCATATTGAGCAGCGTATTGGAAATATGATCGCGATACAATCCCCACAGGTTATTGCCGGGCTTGCCGTGGCACATGTAAACGGCAAGCCCGGCAATTTGCCCTCGCCATTCAAGCGGCAAACCTCCAG
>JBDNDP010000044.1:0-28350 GCA_046719065.1 Aggregatilineales bacterium
AGCTCCTCCAGCAGGCGCACCAGCTCGACGGAACGACCCGACTGAGAAACGGCGATCAGCAGCGTGCGTTCAGTCAATAGTTCCCGGTAATCATAAAGCAGCTCCGAAGTCTCGACAGCCCATGAGCGGATGCCGCTTTTCGTTAACTTGACGTGCGTTGGGAACAAGGCGGCATACGAGCCGCCCATGCCGGTCAGTACGATTTGATCAAGCTCGCGCCGGCGCAACTTTTCCGCCCAACTGCTGAGCGCGCCGATTTCGCGCAACAGTTGGTCAAGCGCGCGCTGCAGCACCTCGGGCTGCGCGCGAACATCAAGCAGCAGGTCGTTCATCGCTCCTCCAACGTCAAAGCTCGCGCGGCTCAGCAGCCGGCCAGATCATGTGGAGAATATCGCGCGCGACTGCGGCATTGGGAACCAGCGGATTCATCAACAGCGCGCGCAGCGCCTTAACCTGCGATCCCTCTAAGAAGGCCTCGACCATCAACTGCTCGTAAGCGCAATTGTGCTGAATGCGCGCCATCAGCTCCGGCGAGGGCGGCGGCATATACAGCGGACGCACCACCCCTTGCTCAATGACGCACGGCGTCTCGATGATCGCATCAGCGGGCAGCCACGGATGAGCCGTCTCGTTGCTCACGTTCAAGATAAATGGGTGTGTGCCGCCGTTGATGAGCGCCATCACCACCGGCGCAATGATATTGTCGTACCAGTTGGCTGAGCGTTTTGCCAACCCGCTTGGCGGACCAGTGAGCGCCGCATATTCGGCCAACAGCTCTGCCTCGACGGCTAAAAGCTGCTCGGCGCGGCTCTGTTTGCCGCGCTGTCGTTCAAGGATACGATCCGGATGCAAGAAATATTTGAAGTAGGGAGTCGGCAGTGCCCCCAGCGATCGGACGATCTCGACATCCATATCGAGCGCCGTCACCCGCTCCAATCCTGCTAGCATCGCCTCGGTCACGTCGGCGCCATCATGGAAGACGCGCGTGATAAAGCCATAGTGGTGCATGCCCACATAATCGACGACGAGTGCATCAGCCTCCGTTTCGAGGGCCGCTGCCGCCCAACGCTTCATGATGATCGGGCCATCGCAAAGGCCGATCAGGCACAGCCGCGTCGTCTTGGCGAGCGCGTACTGGATCACGCTCGCCGGATTGGTGAACGACAGGATAAGCGCGGAAGGCGCATAACGCTCAAGCTCCTGCCCGATGCGCACGACCGTCGGCACAGTGCGCAGGGCATTGGCGTAACCGCCCGGGCCGATGGTCTCCTCGCCGGGGACGCCAAACTGGATCGGAAATGTTTCGTCGAATTTGCGCGCCGCCAAGCCGCCCACGCGCACTTGGTTGAGGATGATCTCCGCCCCCGCGGCGGCTTCCTCAAGGACGGTCGTGCTGCGCACGCGCAGCCACTCGCAGCCCTGCGCAAGGATTCGCGCAGCGTTGGTGACTGGTTCAAGCTTATCGGGCGTGCGGCCATGCAGCACCAGTTCAATGGGACGCCGCGGCGTTCCCAAGCGACGCAGCGCATTAACGAGTTCCGGCGTGCCGACGGAACTGCCGCCGAGCACGGCGATCTTGATGGTCGTGTCAGGAGCCATAGAACTCCCTCACTGTATTAGCAACGAGCTGCACTTCGTCATCCGTCAGCTCTGGGAACATCGGCAGGCACAGGATCTCGTCAAGATACTGCGCTGCCAGCGGGATATTGTCGCGCCCGATGCCGAGAAATTGGTATGCGCCCGTCTCGGGGATCAGATAGGGGTAAACGACGTAACAGCCGATGCCGCGATCGAGCAGATGCTCTTTGAGCGCATCGCGTTTTTCCGCGCGCACGCAGTACATATAGTAGACATGCTCATCCGTGAGCGGGTCAATGTAGGGTGTATGCACGGGCAGGCCGGTCAGCAGCTCGTCGTAGAGCGCTGCGGCGTGCTGGCGTTTTTCGATCCATTCAGGCAAATAGCGCAGCTTAACGCGCAGCATCGCAGCTTGCAGTTCGTCCAACCGTTCCTGATAGCCGATGACCTCATGATTGTATTTTGTGCGTTGGCCCATGTAACGGAGCTGGCGCAGCTTCTCATAGATGGCCGGGTCATCAGTCGTGCACATGCCGCCATCGCCAAAGGCGCCCAGCACTTTAGTTGGGTAAAAACTGAAACACCCGACATCGCCAAAGGCGCCCGCTTTTGTACCCCTGCGGACTGCCCCGTGGGTATGGGCGCAGTCCTCAACCACCTTCAAGCCGTGCTGCTGCGCGACGGCGAGGATCGCCTCCATGTTCGAGACTTGACCATAGAGATGCACCGGCAGGATCGCCTTCGTGCGCGGGGTGATGGCGGCTTCCAGCCGTTCGGGATTCATGTTGAACGTTCCGGGTTCAATATCGACGAATACGGGGGTCGCGCCGCAGTACGAGATCGCGAAGACGGTCGCGATATAGGTATTGGGCACCGTGATCACCTCATCGCCCGGGCCGACGCCGCAGGCGAGCAGCCCCAGATGCAGCGCAGCCGTCCCGCTGCTGATGCCGACGGCATACTTAGTGCCGACGAACGCCGCGAACTCCTCTTCAAAGGCAGCTAAATGCGGGCCGAGTGTGTACTTCCCGCGCGGCAGCACATCCATCACCGCGTCCATCACCTCAGCTTCGATCTGCCGCCACTGCCGCGTGAGATCCTCAACCGGCACTACCATGTTATTCGAAATAAAGGCGCACATGCTGCCGCTCCTTGAACTTGGGACACAGCTATATTTTCGCATAAAATAACTAAATTTGCTGCGGAAAACAAGCAAATCTTGCGTAAATTGCGAGTTTCAAGGGTAAGACAGTTGATTGACGGCCTTTATTTTGCATTCTATAATCAAATTCATGCGCAACGTGGCGGAAAGATAGGTGTGATGACATCCTTAGCACTAGCTGCCGGCATCCCCATTGCATGGAACGACACACGCGATGATCTGATTTTTGACCCTGTGCTCAGCATCAAAACGATCAAACCGCGTCTGCGTGGGGAGCTGCGACCCGTGCTCGCCTGCGATGCCGACTGCGAACCGGCTGACGGGATTCAATACTGGATGTACAACGGCATTAGCCTGCCAGAGCATGAGGCTGCCTTTGCGCGCTGCGGCATCCAGTACGAGCTGACGCTCATTTATCCGAAGCGGCTCGGGAACCAGTACAGCAAAACTCACGGCCACTGCCACACGTTTCCCATCGGCAGCCCTCACAACTATCCTGAAGTCTGCGAGATTTTATGGGGCGAGGCGCAGTTCATCTTTCACACACTAAATCTAGAGGCGCGCAGCGCATCATTTTGTTACGCCGTTCATGCTAAGCCCGGCGATAAAGTCGTCGTTCCGCCGAACCTGCACCACCTCACGATCAACCCGCTGGACGAACTGCTGCTCTTCTCCGATCTGATCTGCACGCAAACCACGGGCGATTATGCCGGCCTCGCCGCAATGCAGGGGGGAGCGTACCTATTCGACGAGCAGGGCTGGCACCCCAATCCGACCTACCACGCCGTTGCGCCGCTTCAACACTTTGAGGCCGAAGAATTCCCCGAAATGGGATTGACCCGCGCGGTTCCACTTTATGAGCTGATCTGGCGTGCGCCGGAGACGCTGGCATGGCTGAGCGATCCGGCGGCCTTTCCAGCGGCATTCCCCTCTCTGTGGGCGCGCTTACCGCACGAGGTGCGCGGCGGAGAGATCAATGGTTGACAGGCCGACGGGGCAATGCTGAAGCTGCGCCGGATCAGGGCGATCGATCAGCGTCCCTGACCCTTGAGGCCGGGATCGCCTCGACGAAGCGGCACGTGATCTCGTGCGGCCGCGTGATCGCGCCCCCGACGACCACAGCGAACGCCCCGCGGTCGAAAGCCTCGGCCACCTGCTCTGGTCGGTAGAAGCGCCCCTCGGCGATCACCGGCAGCGAAAACCTCTCCACCAGCGCGTCGATCAAATCGAGATCCGGGCCTTCGCAGGGTGGGCGGCCATGGTCGGTGTAGCCGGACAGTGTCGTCGCGAGGAGATCGGCGCCGGCAGCGGCTGCGGCCTCAGCATCGGCCACGCACGAACAATCAGCCATGACGGGCACGCGCAGCTCGTCATGGATGCGCGCGATCAAATTCGGAAGCGATGGCTCGCTCTGCGAGCGCGGGCGAATTGTCCCATCGAGCGCCACGAGATCGGCCCCGGCGCGCACAACCGCCTGCGCATCGATGAACTCAGGGGTGATGTAGATCTCAGTCCCGGCGACCTTACGCTTTCTGATGCCGAGGATCGGCAGGGTGACGACTGCGCGGATGGCAGCGATATCCGCCTCGCCATTGGCGCGGATGCCGCCCGCGCCGCCGAGAGCCGCCGCCTTCGCCATCGCCGCCATGAAGATCGGCCCGTGCAGCGGCTCCTGCGGCAGCGCCTGACACGAAACGATCAACCTGCCGCGCAGTTTATCAATGACGGTCATAATATCTCCAGAGCGAGCGCCGCGCTGCGTCCCTCACAGGACTGGGCAGCGGGGTCAGCATGACTCAATCATAGCGCGATGCAGCCAGCCCCTACAACTTAGATGCGCGACTGCCTAGCCTTTCATACCCACAGCGCGCAGGGCGGCTCTCGCCGCGTGATAGCCGCACATGCCATGCACGCCGCCGCCCGGCGGCGTCGAAGAGGAACATAAAAACAAGCCGGGCGCGGGCGCGGCGTAGGGCACGATGCGCGGCGCGGGCCGCGTGAATAACTGCCGCAGATCCTGCACGCCGCCATTAATATCGCCGCCAATGTAGTTCGGATTGTACGCTTCCATCGCCAGGGCATGGCGCGTCTGCCGGGCCAGCACGCAGTCGCGGAAGCCGGGCGCGAACCGTTCAAGCTGTCTCTCGATCGCCTCGGTCATGTCTTCTGTTGAGCCGTGCGGGACATGACAGTACGCCCACGCGATCTGTTTGCCCTGCGGCGCGCGCGTCGGGTCGAACAACGTCGGCTGCACGACGAGCACGTAGGGCGCTGGCGTGTGTCGGCCCTCCCACATGTCGCGTTCGCTGCGACAGATCTCATCGAGCGTCCCGCCGAGGTGCAATGTCGCGGCGCGCGCGCATTCCGGCGCCCGCCACGGGATCGGATCGCTGAGCGCGTAATCGATCTTGAAGACGCCCGGCCCATAGCGATACCGTTCGAGCTGACGCCGGTAACCCGCTGGCAGCCGCTCGCCCGCGATCGCCAGCAGCTGGCGCGGGGTGATGTCGAACAGCGTCAGGCGAGATGGCGGAAGATCGGCCAGCGATTTGACCTCGACGCCAGTGACGATCTCGCCGCCGAGGTCAGCCAAGTAGGCGGCGAGCGCTTCGGCGATTCGCCCTGAGCCACCGCGCGCCAGCGGCCAGCCGACGGCGTGCGCTAGCAAGCCAAGGATCAAGCCAAAGGCGGCGGTTGCCGAGTGTTCGAGCGGCAGGATCGCGTGGGCGGCCAGCCCCGCGAAGGCCGCGCGCGCCGCCTCGGTGCGGAACCGGCGCCGCGCCAGCCCGCGCGCCGATGCCAATGCTGGCAGCGCGAAAGTCGTGGCCGCCAGTGGTCGGCGCGGTAAACGCAGCGGGCCGAGGAACTGTTCAAGCAGCGCCTCGTAGTTGGTCACCAGCGGCGTCATCAAACGGCGGTAAGCGGCGGCATCCTTGCCGAGCGCCGCTGCGGTAGCCTCTAGTGAGCGCTCGAACACAACCGCGCGACCATCATCGAGAGGATGCGCTACTTCGGCATCTGGGAAGACCCAACTCAGACCATATCGATCGAGCGGGAGGCTCCGAAAAAACGGTGAAGATAGACCGAGCGGGTGCACGCTGGAGCAAATATCGTGCTGGAAGCCCGGCAGCGTCAGCTCCAGCGTGCGCATCCCCCCGCCGATCGTCGCCTTCGCTTCCAGCATGAGCACTGAGCAGCCCGCCCGCGCCAGCGTGATCGCCGCCGCTAAACCATTTGGCCCAGAGCCGACCACGACCGCATCATACCTCGACATATATGAATCCCTCGATACCCCACCTACACGCGCGAGTGTAACACGCGACGCGAGCGCTTCGCTTTGCGCGTTCGTGCATCGCAATTAACGGGGAAAACAGCTAAGATTAATGTATCCGCCTAGCAGAGTGACGCTTTTTCCATGCGCAAGTTTTTCCAAAGCTTACTGGCGAGCTGTCTCCTCATCGCGACCAGCGTCGCGCCAATTTGGGCTGAGCCAGATGCCCAGCGCATCTCCGGCTTGTCGCTGTCAGTTGAGGCCGGCTTTGACGGCTACTTTCGTGACCTTGAATGGATGCCGGTTCAAGTGCGGCTGGCGAACGATGGCGAAGCGCGCACCGGGCAGTTGGTGATCCGCCCAGAGACTTCAGGTGAAGCGATCCCCAACACCTTCAGCACCCCCGTCACGCTGCCGACGGGCGCGCGCCAATCGGTTTTTCTCTACATCACGGCGCGATCGTTTGCAGCGCAGGTGCGCGTCGAGCTGATCGACGACAACGGCTTAGTGCTGGCCGCCGAGTCGGCGCGGCTGCGTTCGATCCTGCCGCGCGACCGGCTGTACGTCGTCCTCACGACCGCACCGACCGGCGCGATCGATTTGACGGGGACGCGTTTCAGCGGGGGCGATGCCTTTCAAGCGATCTGGTCGGTGGACGACCTGCCCGAACTTGCGGCGGCTTATGACTCGATCGATTTGCTGCTGATCCACGATACGGATACGGGCAGCCTCAGCAGCGCCCGCGCTGCCGGGCTTGCAGACTGGGTTGCTCGCGGCGGTCATTTGGTCGTAGCTGGAGGCCCAAATTGGCAGGCCACAGCTGCGGGATTGCTCAATTTGCTGCCGCTGCTGCCCGGGCGGGCTGTCACCGTGCCTAACCTTAACCCGCTGGCGCGTTGGGTCGGCGCGCCGGCTCATGAAGAAGATGCCCTTAACGAGCCAACGACGGCAGCCGCTGGGGCGCTGCGGCCGGGCGCCCGGGTGCTCGTCGCAGCCGAGGATGGGCAGCCACTGCTCGTGCGCTGGTCATTTGGCGGGGGAACCGTTGACTATATGGCCTTTGACCCCGGCATCCAGCCACTGCGCGGTTGGAGCCGCCTGCCCGATCTTTGGTTTGCGCTGCAAGCGACGCGGCCGCCGTCCCCGGGGTGGGCGAACGATTTCGGCAACTGGGATCAAGCGGCCCGCGCGGTCGAAATCTTCCCGGGCTTTGAGCCGCTGCCCGACGTCCTGCCGCTGTGCGGGTTCCTGATCGGGTATATCCTGCTGATCGGCCCAATCAACTATATAGTGCTCAACCGGCTTAACCGCCGCGAATGGGCGTGGGTCACCATCCCGCTGCTAATCATCGTGTTCAGCGGGCTGGCGTGGATCTTTGGCATGAGCTTGCGCGGCAGTGAGGCGACCATTAACCAGTTGGCTGTGCTCCAAAGCTGGCCCAACCAAGAGCGCGCCCGTGCCGACCTGCTCGTTGGCCTGCTCTCCCCGCGCCGCACAGCTTATGACCTCGTGATCGAGCCGGGCGCAGCGCTGCGGCCGATCCCGCGCCCGCCCCAGACGGGCACCTTGCTCATGCGTGGGGTGCAAACCAGCATCGCTGTCGAACAGGCAGAAGCTTTCGCGGCGCGCGGCTTCACGGCTGATTCTAGTTTTGTTGCCGGTTTCCACATCAATGCCGCCGCCCCAGCACCAGCGATCAGCGGCAGCGCCACGATCACTGATGATCCGGTCATCGCTGGGCAGCAACGCGTGCGCGGGTCGGTGCGCAATGATAGTGATATAGCGCTGCACGACCCAGTCATCCTCGCTCGCGGGGTCGCTTATCGGCTCGAAGGCTTGTTGGCGCCGGGCGCAGTCGTTCCATTCGAGTTCGTGCTGCCGGGTGAGGGGCCAGCCGCTCCCTCGCCGCGGATGCCTGCAGCCCCTGTCCCAACGCTGGCCTTTCGGGCTTCGTTAGCGGCCGCCGAGCAAAGCGCACTCGACATCCTCAGCACCCAGCGCATCGATCCGTTCGGCAGTGTTCGACTGACAGGCGCTACGCCAGAGCAGCAGGCTTTCCTGCGCCGCCAGCTCTTTTTGCTTGCGCTGGTCGATGACACGTACCAGTCTCCGGGGCGGGGAGATCTCATCTATTTGGCCGGCTGGCTGGATGAAATGCCGATCGGGCTAAATTTAGAGGGCGCAAGTTGGGAAGCTCAGGGCGAGACGCTGCTTTTGGCCGCGCTTGAAGTCCAGATAGTGCAGCCGGCCCGGCGCGCCCTGATCCCGGCGGAGCGCTTCACATGGGCTGCTCGTGATTTAACCGGTTTGGGCGAAGCCAGCCCCGTAGATTTGAATCTGCAGCCGGGGCAAGAAATTGCGTTCCGCTTCACGCCGCTGGCCGATGCGGTGCTCTCCGAAGTGACTGAACTACGCGTGAGGCTGGAAAACCTCAACATTGGCGGCCGGCTGATCCCGCTGTACCTGTGGAATTGGTCTGCTGGGCGCTGGGATCTCTTTGAAGCGACGCGCGAAAGCTATACGATCGCCGATCATCAGCCGTATATAGGGCCGCAAAATGCCGTCGAAATCAGGCTAGTTGCCGATGAGATCGGAGGTTTTTTGCGCATTGGCCGGCTTGGCATTGAACAGGCCGGCCGGTTCAGCCCGCCGGCCGCTCTGTCGCGTTGAGGGCGCTCAGGGCATCCACAATTGCAAAAGCTGCACGCTGTCCACCCAGTACCCGTTGACGGCCGTTTCCCAGTGAAAATGCGGCCCACTCGTGCGGCCTGTGTCGCCGCTTGTGCCGAGCACTTCTCCCTTGGCGACGCGCTGCCCGCGCGTGACGTGCGTGGTGCCAAAATGCGCATAACCGGAATAGACGCCATAACCGTGATCGATCAAGACGTAATTGCCGCGAATTTCAAGGCGGCCGGTGTATGCGACCACGCCGCTAGCGGAAGCCATCACCGGCACGCCGAGCGTCGTGCGAATGTCCCACCCCGTATGGCGGGTGAAAAGTACGCCGTTAAAACTGCGAAACGCCCCAAAAGGGGAAGTGAGCGCCGCCATGATCGGCATCTGAAAGCCCGTTTCATCCCAGTAGCGTTCCGGTGTAACCTGCATGATCAGGCTTTCGAGGCGCGCCAGCTCGTTGCGCTCGGTCTCGATATCGAGCAGGTAACCGCGGTCTGGAGGGATAATGACGTTCTGGGTGATGAAGCCGCCCAGCACTACTTCAACTTGCGTCGTCAGCGTGGTGCGCGTGCCGTCGTTGAAAGTGACAAAGACTGCCAGCTCGTGCGTGCGCCCCGTGCGCGCCTCCATGCCGGCGGCGAGCAAGCCGTAAAAGCCATCATCCATCGGAAAAAAATCGATCAGCCCATTCATCCAGCGAGCGCGCACGCTGGCAATATCGCTGCCGACCACGCGGGCCAGTCGCGTTTGTCCCTGCGGGATCGCCTGAAAGAAAAACTGAAGTGCGGCCCGATCATCACTGGCGATGGCGAAGACCGCGGGGCGCGGCTGGCGCGTTGGCAGCGGCGCTGGCGTCGTAATGGGGTCCATTCCGCCGCCTGTATCAGGGGGCGGGTCATCCTGCGCCGCCAGCGGCGCGATCAACAAAACGGCTAAGAACACCCATAGGCAGATGCCTAACCACACAGGTTTAGCCCAAAATCTCATCAATCCCTCATACGAACAGATAAATTGACGAAAAGAATTTACAGGAGTATGATGGCCATTAGAGTATTGTCACACTCAGTCATCTTAGTTGCATCAATCTCGCTCGAAACAAGCTGGATGCTCCTGCGCTTGTTTATAGTAGCATAAGCTGGCGCTTGTGCCACAACGGTTCGCGGGTGAGTTTCTTCCGCTCAGCAAATTAATCCGTTCAGCCCTCCAAGCGTCACACGTTTAAAGTAAGTATGATGCTTGGCTCACCTTACATTTATGTTCGTGCGCCTTAATCCGGAAGAATACAGCAGCATCGGAGAGGAGTGCTTCATGGCACGTATCATCATTATTGGCAGCGGCTTCGGCGGCCTTGGGGCTGCCATTCGCTTAGCTGCCAGCGGTCATGATGTCGAAGTGTTTGAGAAACGCGATAAACCGGGTGGCCGCGCTTATACTTACGAGATCAATGGCTTCAAGTTCGACGGCGGGCCGACCGTCATCACCGCCCCTTTTATGTTCGATGATCTATGGGCTGTGGCTGGCCGCAAGCGCGAGGATTATTTCCAGCTCGTGCCCTGCGACCCGTTCTATCGCATTTTTAACCACGAAGGCCGCTTCTTCGATTACAACGGCGATGAGACGTTCATCCTTGACCAGATCGCCCAATGGAACCCAGCCGATCGCGAGGGTTACCGCCGCTTCATGAGCACGACCAAAGCCATCTTCGAGAAAGGCTTCGTTGAACTGGCGGATAAGCCCTTCTTGCATTTCACCGATATGCTTAAGGTAGCGCCCGATCTCATCAAGATGCAGAGCTACTTAAGCGTTTACCGATACGCTGCCCAGTTCGTGCAAGATGAATTCCTGCGTCGCTGTTTCTCCTTCCACCCCCTGTTGATCGGTGGCAACCCGTTCGACTCGCCGTCCATCTACGCCATGATCCACTACTTAGAGCGGGAGTGGGGTATCCATTACGCAGTCGGCGGAACTGGCGCGATCGTCAACGCGATGGTGCGGCTATTCGAAGAATTGGGCGGCAAGATTCATTATAACAGTGAGATCGTCGAGATCGTGGTCGATGAGGGAGCGCGGGCTAAACCGCGCGTTAAGGGCATTCGCATGGCCGATGGGACGATCCACAGCGCAGATCATATCGTTTCCAATGCGGATGTCGCCTTCACTTATCGCAATCTGATCCCGGCCCAATACCGACGCAAGTACACCGATCGTAAGATCGCGCGCATGAAATACAGCATGTCGCTGTTTGTCATCTATTTCGGGACGAAGCGTCGCTATATCGACACAAAACTGGTGCATCATAACATCATCCTCGGCGAGCGCTATAAAGCGCTGCTGGATGATATGTTCAACAAGCAGATCTTGGCTGATGACTTCTCGCTCTACCTGCATATGCCCACCATCACTGACTCGTCGATCGCGCCGGAGGGTCACGAAAACTTCTACGTCCTGTCTCCGGTGCCGCATCTCGGCTCTGGCACGGACTGGAAAAAGATGGCCAAACCCTATCGCGATAAGATCATGCAGTTTCTCGAAGACAACTATTTGCCAGACCTGCAAGCGAACATCGTCGCCGAACACTACATCGACCCGCTGCACTTTCGCGATACGCTTAACAGCTACCTCGGCTCGGCCTTCTCGGTGCAGCCGATCCTGACGCAGTCAGCTTGGTTCCGTCCGCATAACCGTTCGGAAGACTTCGAGAACCTATACTTCGTGGGCGCTGGCACACATCCGGGCGCAGGGCTGCCGGGTGTGTTGTCATCCTCGATCATTGTGCAGAACTTAATCAATGAAGTGACGCCGAGCACTGCGCCGTCGTCCTTAATGCCGGAGATGGCTCGATGAGCGTCGTTCAGCCGCCGTGGGAAGCGACTCTGCTGGATTGGGCCTATACAGCGCTTGAGGAACATATCCCCGCGGAGCGCATTCGCACCGACAGCGACGCGCTCCACGCTGCCTACCTTTACTGTGAAACGATCACAAGCGCTAACAGCCGCACGTTTTATCTGGCTTCTAGCTTGCTGCCGAAAGAAAAACGCCGCGCCGTGCGCGCGCTCTACGCTTTTTGTAGGGTGACCGACAACATTGTCGACCGCGCTGAAGCGGGAACTGACCGTGCCGCCGCGCTTTCGCGCTGGCGAAAGTTGGCGCTCGATCCTCACCCGCCCACCGATGAACTGGTGGCGCTGGCCTGGGCTGATACGCGCGCGCGCTATCACATCCCGGTTGGTTACGCCGCCCAATTGATCGATGGGGTGGAGCGAGATTTGCATCAAACGCGCTACAAAACCTTCGATGATTTGGCTGCTTATTCGTACGGCGTGGCTTCGACGGTTGGCCTGATGGCCATGCACATCATCGGTTTTGCTGGCGAACAAGCGCTGCCCTACGCAGTGCGCTTAGGTGTGGCTTTGCAGATGACCAATATCCTGCGTGATATTGGCGAGGATTGGCGGGCTGGCCGGCTGTATCTGCCGCAAGATGAACTGGATGCGTTCGGTTTGAGCGAAGCCGATATTGACGCCGGGCGCAACGACGCCCGCTGGCAGGCTTTTATGCGCTTTCAGATCGCGCGCAACCGCCAGCTTTACGATCACGGTGTGCCCGGCATTGGCCTATTGAACCGCGAAGGGCGCTTTGCCATCGGCGCGGCGGCCGAACTATACCGCGCTATCCTGCTCGATATCGAGACGCATCGCTACGATGTGTTTTCGAGGCGGGCGCACGTTGGTGCTGTGGGCAAGCTCAGCCGCCTGCCTGCGATTTGGTGGCGCAGCCGGCGCAGCCATGTCGATTAACCTCATGCTCAACCGCTCTTTTTTGAGCTGCTCGTTCGCTGTCGAAACACCTTCTCCGCCATAGTATTTGGCCGGGGTTGATACGATTGGCAATCCGTGACGTTTGTGAGAAAGATCAAGTCAATCGCAGCGGCGATCAGCTTTGGTGTATGAAGCGTACTGGCAGATGATGCGATACCCGGCCAGTTAAAAATCCTGCTTAGATTAAGCTGGCGGCAGAATCGTTCGCGCTTCTTGGTCAAAATTCAATAAATCCGCCAATGCGCCGGCGAACAATTCCCATAAATCGCCGCCGGGGACAGCAGTCAGGACGGGGTCTAAACGCGGCGCAGCATCCAAATTGAGCCATAAAGCGTTTAGGGCGTGGTCGTGGCGCGTGCGCATGCGCGTGAACTGGGCGAGTGCGCGGTTTGCGGCAGTTTCATCCTGCACAATACGTTTGCTCACTGGCGAGGTGTACAGGAATTGGTGACGCCAAAGCCGGTGATCCTCCAACATGGAGGCCAGCGCCTCGCGCGCAGCGCTGAGCGTGGGGCCAGCGCCACCTTGCGGCCGCCCGTCACGTTCGATTGCAATCGCCTCGAGCAGCCCGGCATAAACATGCGCCCGCGCCAGACGATGGACATAAGCTTGGTTAAGCTGCCAGAGGACGCCTGCCGAACGATCCATCGCCATCACCTATCGAAGCACGATGCGCGCTAATCTATTCACGATCAAATTTAATTTTAGCATGACATCGGCAATCAGCAGTTAGGGGCGAATATCAATGCAAAGACAGCGCCCATAGAATTCTAACAGAACTTTTGTGCTACATTTATGCGCGTTTGCCGATTTGTGTGGTATGCTACATCAAGTGAAAGTGCGACTTTTTCCATAGCATACCGTAATACCAATAAGCATGCATGTATCGCTGTTCACGCTTGACCTTCTGAATGTGAGTTAGGGATGGTAGATGAGGGACATCGACGAATTTGATGAATATGGGGACAACGACCTCAACGAAGACGAAGAGTTTTCGCGCGGGCCGTTTTCGTCCCCATCGTCAGGTTTGCCGGGCGGCAGCCGGGTGAGCGGAGCCGGCTTACCGGCCAGCCCTCCACGGCCCGCAGCGGGCAGCGGTCCTGTGCCCAGCCCCGTGCGCTCAGGAGGCCTCTCAGGGTCAAGTGGGGGTAGTTCGAGTTCAGGCGGGGGCAGCGCTCTATTTTCACGTCCTGGTTCAAGCGGCACCTCGCCAAGCGGGTCGAGTTCATCGCCCTTTTCCAAGCCAGCTGGTGGAGGTTTGCCCCCGGCCGGGCAAGGACCGCGCCCCAGCGGTTTGACTGGCGTTTCATCAGCAGCGCCGCCGAAGGAAGACAACAAGAAAGACAAACCCAAGAAAGAGGGCGGCAGGTTCTCTGCGTTGAAGAAGCGACTCGACGGCATCACCTCGCGCATCGGCGTTGGCGATAAACTGGACGCTGGCAAGAAACCCGATGCGCGCAAGGATGACCGAACTGGAGGCAGCCCGATGCGCCTCGGCGGCGGGGGTGAGCCAAAACCCGCGCAGCCAAAGCAGAAACGGGGCGTCAGCTTGTTGAAAAAGCTGCCTGGTTTGCCTAGCTTAGGCAGCGGCAAGAAGCAGGAGGCGCCAAAACCCAATGCGCCTGCTGGTGCTGGGGGCAGTGCAGCCCGCTCCCCAGTTTCGGGCGGAGGCGCATCGGCGGGTTCAACCGGCCGCGCTGCTGCGCCGAAGGCTGGTCGTGCGAAGGGGTTGGCGCTAGGAGAGCTGCTCGCCAAGCTCAATCCGCTCAAACCGCGGCAGGAAAGCCGCGCGGCTAAAGCTGCCCGCGCTGGGAAGCCGGTTGAGGTGAGAACGCTCAGCCT
Source organism: Aggregatilineales bacterium (assembly GCA_046719065.1). Taxonomy (GTDB): domain Bacteria; phylum Chloroflexota; class Anaerolineae; order Aggregatilineales; family Phototrophicaceae; genus Flexifilum. The sequence continues at coordinate 14,348 of JBDNDP010000044.1, forward strand.
GTCGCTCGATAAAAAGCTTGAGATCCTCGGCTTGGTGATGGTGATTGGGGGTATCGTGCTGCTGCTCTCCAGCCTCTCGCCGGCTCAGGGTGCCTTACCGAACCAAATCAACGATTTTCTCTCTGAGCTGTTCGGCTGGGGTGCTATTGCAGTCCCGATCGCGATGATACCGGTTGGGCTGTGGCTGATCATGCTGCGCGCCGGGCAGGAAACGCCAGTTGTCGATGTCGGCCGCGTGATTGGTTTGATCGCGCTGTATATCGCGGTGCTGGTGTTGTTCCAATTCATCGATGCGCTGAGCTACCCGCAAGGCGCCAACCAATCGTATGAAGAATATCTGCGCGCCCTCGATAATGTGCTGCTGCCGCTCTCGGCCGCCTTTGGCCGCGGTGGAGGTATCGTCGGCGGCCGCATTTATTTCTTCCTGATCAGCAACTTTGGCGAGATCGCTGGCTTTGTGCTGTTGATAGGCGCCTTGCTGATCGCGGCGATGTTCGCGCTCAGCTTGAGCATGCAGGAGATCGTGGCGATCTTCATCAGTAACTATCGCAATCTGCGCGATGCCCAACGCCGGCGCGCGCTGCGCCGCGCGGCCGAGCGCGCCGAACGGGAAGCCGCCGCACAGGCACAGGCTGCGCTTGCAGCCAGCAGCATCAGCGTCGTCCGGCCTGAGTCTGAGCAGCTTGCTGCAGGCACGGCGCCGGCGCTGCCAGCAGCTGCCGCTGTGCTGGCCAGTGATGATGGCGAAGGACATGCGGAAGGGCGCAGCATCCCCATTACGATGGGCGGGCGCACCATCACCGCGCCGTTTCGAGCCAGCGAGTCGGTTCTTGTTGAAGCCGGCAGCGCGCCAGCCATGCCCGAACTCGCGTCGCCTCAAACGGCCAGCGCGCCACCCGCGCCCCATCCCACTGAGGAAGAAAAGCCAAGCCGCACCGGTCTGCTCGGCGGTATCGGTGGCCGGCTGCGCGGGGCGCCGAAGCCTGCGCCGGCCTCTGCAGCCGCAGCGGAAGCGAAACCCGCGCAGGCTGCAGAGGCAGCTCGCGGCGGGCTGCTCGGCGGCAGGCTGTTCGCGCGCGGTATAAGCAAACCGGCATCGACTGAGGCGCAGGTCGCTGCTGCCGCGGATGAGCCGCCCGTCGCCATTTCAGAAAGCAAGTCTGAAACGATTGCGCCTGCCGCCGAGAAACTGCCTCTAGCTCCTGAACCCCAAACCCCAACGAGCGCGGCTGCGGCCCAGCCACGGCCGTCGTCCAGCGCGAAAGACGGTGAGTCGTCCACGAAGGCGGCTGAGGCCGAGGATGCTCAACCTGTACGGCTTGGCGACCCGCTGCGTCCTCCCGTGCCATCGAAGCCGGCTATCGATGCGAACGAGGGTGGCGAGGGGACATCACGCACTGCTGAAAGCCCGGTAGGCAGGGCCCCATTCACCCTGCGACCATCGCCGTTCGCGCGACCGGAAAGCCCCGCCGCTGCGGCCAAGCCAGACGGGGCAGCGCTCAAGGAGGGCCGCCCCGCCGATGAAACAAAAGAGACGAGCCAGCAGGCCGCTCCTGCGCTTGGGTTAACCGCAGATCGGCCGGCGATCCCGCGTCCGGGGGCGCCGGCAGCATCGGGCGCGCCGTCGGGCGCAGTCTCGCGGCCGCCCTTTGTTCGGCCGTTCGAGCGGCCGTTGGCAGACCGTCTCGCATCGAAGCCCGCTCCGCTCGATGTTAAAAAAGATGAAGACGATGAAGACGATTGGTCTAAACTGCCGCCGGCGCGGCCCAAAGGGATTGAGACTTCGCCGGCACAAGCGGGTGGGGGCGGGAAGGGCGAAGCAAAGTCTGCAATGGCGATTCCAGACTTGCAGACGCGGCTCAACGCGCTGCGCGCCGCGCAGCCAGCCGCTGACACTGAGGCCGGCCGCGATAAGCCGAACCCAACCTCACAACCGTTCTCACCGGCTGGGAGCGCAGTTGAGCGCCGAGCGCCTCGCATCGTTCCCTTTGACGAAGACGATGAAGCGGTCGATGAACCGTTCAAAGCCGAGCTAGCTGATGATGCCGACTCAGAGGCCAAGCGCCCTGTTGAGCTGGCGCCGGCCGCGGCCACTGAGTCGCCTAAGCCAGCGGAGACGCCGTCTGTGCAGCCAACGGCGGCCTCCCCACTCGGGCGTCCGGAGACGCCGCCCGTCCCTTCAGCTTCGCGACCAGAAAGCGCACCTGCGGCTTCGCATGCGGACGTGCCAGCCGCGGCTTCAGGCCTGCGGCCGTTCTCGCGCAGCACGACCACGGCAGGCGGCGCGTCGACGACCCCGCATGGCTCAGCCCCTGCATCGCCGCCGCCGGCTGCGCGAGCGGCCGCCCCGCTCGTGGGCGCAGCGGGTCTCGCAGCAGCGGGGCTAGCTGCGGCCGGCGCTGCTGCCAACCGCGACCGTGAAACGACAGCGCCCGCACGTGACCCCGCGCCACCGCCGCAGCCACAAGGACGAGGGCGCAAGGCATGGCGGCTTCCCGACTTGGGCGCGCTGCTCTCGACCGGTCAAGATCAGGAACTCAATCACGCGCTGCTGCTGGAGCGCGCCCGCGTCATTGAAGATACGTTGTCGAGTTTTGGGGCGCCCGGCCGGGTCGTGGAAGTGCGCACAGGCCCGGTGATCACACAGTTTGGAGTGGAGCCGGATTATATTGCTGGCCGCGGCGGCAAGAAGAATCGCGTTAAAGTAAGCGCGATCGCCGCGCTGGATAAAGACTTGCAGCTCGCCCTCGGCGCGAAATCGATCCGCATCGAAGCGCCTGTGCCGGGCAAGGGCTATGTCGGGATCGAGGTGCCGAACGATCAAGCGTCGATCGTCAGCTTGCGCGATGTGATGGAATCGCAGGAGTTTCGCCGCATCAAATCGCCGTTGGCGATCGCCCTCGGTCAAGGTGTTGACGGGACGCCAGTCGCTGCGGATTTGACGGCCATGCCTCACTTGCTGATCGCCGGCACGACGGGCTCCGGCAAATCGGTCTGCGTCAATACGATCATCGCTAGCCTGCTGCTGCGCAACACGCCGGAACAGCTCAAGTTCATCATGGTCGATCCGAAACGTGTCGAGCTGACCGGCTACAACGGCATCCCGCATTTGGTCGCGCCGGTCGTGGTGGAGCTGGAGCGTATCGTCAGTGTGCTCAAATGGGTGACGCGCGAAATGGATGAACGCTACCGCCGCTTCAGCAACGCTGGGGCGCGCAACATCGAGGATTTCAACAAACACCTGCCCGCTAGCGAGCAGCCAATGCCCTACATCGTCGTCATCATCGACGAACTGGCCGACCTGATGATGCTGGCCCCAGACGAGACGGAGCGCGTGATCACACGCATCGCCGCCCTCGCACGCGCGACCGGCATCCATCTCGTGATCGCCACGCAGCGGCCGTCGGTCGATGTCGTCACCGGTTTGATCAAGGCCAATTTCCCGGCGCGCATCGCCTTTGCCGTCGCGGGCAGTGTTGATAGCCGCGTCATCCTTGACCAACCCGGGGCCGAGCGCCTGCTGGGGCGCGGCGACATGCTCTACATGAGCGGCGACTCGCCGGCGCCGGTGCGCTTGCAAGGCGTCTATGTCTCCGATAATGAGATCAGCGCGATCACGCGTTTCTGGCGCGATCAGCTTACCGACGAGGACTTGGCCAATGCAAGCCGGCCGATCTTGTCTGCCTTCGCGCTCGATGAAGCGAGCCGCGAGCGCGAGACCGCCTCTGGCAGCACAGCGCGCAGTTGGGCACCCGGGGGCGCGTCGCGGGCAGTCCAGCAGGCCTTTTGGGATCGGGCCGACGATAGTGGGGGTAGCGATGGCGATGACGACGGGGAAGATGTCATGTACGGCGAGGCGGTTGAGCTGGTGCGTCGTCTGAATAAGGCTTCCGTCTCGCTGCTGCAGCGCCGTTTGCGCATCGGCTATACGCGCGCCGCTCGCTTGATCGATATGATGGAGGAGCGCGGTGTCGTCGGGCCGCCGGTCGAGGGCAGCAAGCCGCGCGAAGTGCTGCCTCCCAAAGGGTAGTTGATTTAAGCGTTCCCATGCGCTCTGACTGGTCAGCCGCATAAATTTGCGGCTGGCCGATGCGCTCTCCTGACGTTCGCCCACCGACTGCTCGTCGGCGGGACGGCGCGCCTTACAATAGAGTAAAAAGATATATGCCCCGAAGGATGAACCTCTGATGAAGCGGCTTGGTTTGCTTTTACTGCTGTGTTTGCTGGCGTTCCCTGTGTGGAAATGGGGGCTGGCACAGCCGATCCCCTCAACGCCGGTTCGTTTGACGCTGGTGACCGGCGACAAGGGCACTGAAGGCAACCTGCGTTTCTCACTTTACGGCAGTTTCAGCGGCGAACCGTTCGCCGTCATTCTGAATGCTCGCGACGATTTGCAGCCCGGGCGCACTGATACTTACGAATACAACATCCCTTACGATTTTTGCGAGGTCTTCGCGTGGTCGCTGGAACTCGCGCCGGGCACGACCGACGAGTGGGTAGGCGCGGAGTTTTATCTTTCCATCGACGGTGAAGAGGTTTACCTCAATCGCGATTTCGCGAGCGGTTCGGCGATCAGCACGACGATGACGCGCTCTGGCACGTGGGATGCGACGACAGCCTACCGAGCGCGCTGCCCTGTGCGGCCGGTTGTGATGACGTTCGTCACGATCGGTATGGGGACGAGCTCGGCGCTCGATTTCGCGCTGACCGGCGATTTCTCCGCCTCACCTTACGCGCTGCGCCTGCTGCGGGAAGAAATTTACGGGCCGACTGCCACCGGCACATACACCTTCATCGTGCCGCTCCCCTTTTGCAGCATCACCGGCTGGCAGTTGAACGAGCGCGTTGCAGCGCCGACCATGCCGGGGATGCTCGGCGTGCTGCTGATCGAGATTGACGGCATGGCCGTCTGGTTTGATGAGGTGCGCTACACGCCGGTCGAAGGCGCGTCTATGCTGATGGCAGCGGGCGATTGGCGAGACCGGCCCAACTACCGCGAAGCTTGCGGGTTGGTCGCCTCGCCGACGCCGTTCGTGATGCCCGATCCAGTCATCACGCCGCCGCCGGTCATCCCCGATACGGGCATCGCCATCCCCATGCCGATCTTTACTCTTCCAGCTGCGACGCCGACAGCTCCCGTCGAAAGCGTCTCGCCCCTCGGCACCGCGGTCATCTGCCCGGGTTTCCTGCCTTCACGGCTGACGCCGGGCGGGCAAGGCCGCGCGCGGCCGGGCGATCCAAACCGGATGCGGACAGGGCCGAGCACGCAAAACCCCATCGTTGGGTTCATACCGGGAGGTGCGCCCTTCCAAGTGATCAATGGGCCGGTGTGCGACCCGGCTGGCATCGCTTGGTGGCAGGTCGATTACAATGGGTTGATCGCTTGGACTGCTGAAGGTCAGCGCGATCGCTATTTTGTCGACCCGATCAATCCATAGTCGATCGGCGGCGCTGGCTTACTGGCGCAGGCGCGGATCGAGCGCATCGCGCAAGCCGTCGCCGAGCAGGCTGAAGCCGAACACGACTAGCATCGTCGCCAGCCCCGGAAATACCACGATGTGCGGGGCTGAGAAGATATAAGTGCGCCCTTTTTGCAGCATGTTGCCCCATTCTGGCACGTCGGGCGGGGCGCCCAACCCGAGAAACCCGAGCGCCGCTGCCGCCTGAATGGCGACCGCCATTTGCAAGGTCGACTGCACGATGATAGGGGCGAACACGTTCGGCAGGATGTGAAAGCGCAAGATATGCAGGTGGCTGGCGCCAAGCGCGCGGGCAGCATCAACGAACAATTCTTCTTTAATTGCCAGCGTTGAACTGCGCACCAACCGCGTATAGACCGGGATCGACAGCACCCCGATTGCGATCATCGCGTTTTGCAAACTGGGGCCCAAAAACGCGACCAGCATGATCGCCAGCAAGATGCTGGGAAAAGCCAGCATGATATCGACAATACCCATGATGACCAGGTTGATCGCGCCGCCAAAATAGCCCGACAGGATGCCCATGAGCACCCCAACTGAGATGCCGATGCTCACTGAAATGATGCCGAGCTGGAGGGAAATGCGCGCGCCGTGCATCAAGCGGGAGAGGATATCGCGTCCAATCTCGTCGTTGCCGAGCGGGTGGGCTTGGCTTGGCCCTTGGCGCGCCAGTGAAAAGTTGGCCAGATCGTAATCGTGCGGCGCGATCCAATCTGCCGTCAGGCCGACGAACACGAACACGAGCACGATGAACAGACCCACCATGGCCATCGGGATGCGCGATAAACGTCGCAGCGGCTCCGGGACGGTATAACTGGTCGTGGAGGAGGTGGGAAGGGGCTTGATCGCGGTGGCCATTGTGATCCTCAAGCGTACTGAATGCGCGGGTCGAGGTAAGCGTACAAAATATCGACAACCAGATTCGTCAGCACGAAGCCGATGGCGATCACCAGCACGACGCCTTGGATGACAGGGTAATCACGGTAGCCGATCGCGTCCACCAACAGCCGACCAATGCCCGGCCATGCGAACACGGTCTCGGTCAACACTGCGCCACCCAGCAGCGTGCCGAACTGTAGCCCAATGATGGTGACGATAGGCAGCATAGCGTTGCGCAGCGCATGGCCATAAATGACGCGGCGCTCATGCTGGCCTTTGGCGCGCGCCGTGCGGATGTAATCTTGACGCAGCACTTCGAGCATGCAGGCGCGGGTCATGCGTGCTTGAATCGCCATTGAACTTGCCGCCAGCGCGGTCACTGGCATGACGAGGTGCTGCCATGTGCCGCTGCCGGTCGGTGGCAGAAGCGGACCGCTAAGCCCTAAAATTTGGGGAAGCTGCACTGAAAACAAAATCATCAACATGAGGCCGAGCCAGAAGATCGGCATCGAGACGCCGAGCAGCGCGAACACCATGCTGATGCCGTCAAACCAAGAGTTTGGCCGCCTAGCAGCGGTGACGCCGATAGCGATGCCGATGATCGAAGAGACGATCAAGCTGGCGGTCGCCAGCGTCAGCGTGCGCGGCAGGCGGATCTGAATCTCTTCGAGCACAGGCAGGCCGCTGCGGATCGAGCGCCCTAGATCGCCTTGAACGATACGCCCAAGATAGCGGACGTATTGAATCGGCACGGGCTGGTCGAGGCCGAGATTTTCGCGCACACGCTGGGTCAATTCAGGGGTGGCTAGCTCGCCGGCCAGCGCGATCGCGGGGTCGCCGGGCACCAGCCGGATGCTCCAAAAGACGAGGAAAGACACACCGATCAAGGTGGGGATGGCCAAGAGCAGACGGCGGATGATGTAATTCGTCATAAACGATCGCAGTCTAATAGACCGTGTAGAGAAGGGGCGCTGCGGCCCCCTCCTACACGGTCGCGTAGCGCAAATGACCGTTAGTTCTTCGAAGCGAAGGTTGCGATCAAGCTTTCATCAGGATGGACGATGAAGCCGGACACGTTGCTGCGGATCGCAGTGACCTGAATTTCGCTGTAGAGGAACAGCCACGGCGCATCTTCCCAGATGATGGCGATCGCCTCGGCATAAGCGGCTTGGCGCTCAGCCGGGTCCAGCGTTGAACGGGCGGCTTCCAGCAAGGCGTCCACTTCCGGGTTCTGGTAGAACGCGCCGTTGAAGCCGGGCGGAATTTCCGTCGAGTGGAACAGCGCGAACAGCGCATAGTCAGCATCCATCGTTGGCACGCTCCACCCCAGCATTGCGAACTGGATGTCATTCTCCGGAGCAGGCCGACGGACGTGAGGCACGTACTGTGGCCATTCAAGCGTGCGCAGTTCGACCTCTAGCCCAACCTCGCGAAGCTGCGCGCGCACCGCATCGGCGACCAACGCATCCTGAATGTAGCGGCCCGTCGGGTGGAAGAGCACGACCTGCGTTCCGGGTTCAATGCCCGCTTCGGCCAGCAGCGCGCGCGCCCGTTCCAGATCGCGCGCATACGGTTCCTGTTCAGAGTAACCGAAGATCGGTGGTGCGAACGGAGCGCGGCTGACCAACGCAGCGCCCGAGAACAGGTTCTCCACGATCGCATCAACATCAACGGCGTAGTTCACCGCTTGGCGCACACGCACATCATCGAACGGCTCGGCTGTGACGTTGAAGAAAATATAGATCGTGCGCAGGCCGGGAGTGATCACCACGTCAACATTAGGATTGGCCTCAAGACGCGGGATATCAGCCGGGGGGACGCGCACAGCAACATCGACGGTGCCAGCTTCAATCTCAACAATACGAGCGCCGTCTTCCTGGATCACTTTGAAAACGAGAGTCTCCAGCTCGGGCGCATCGCCCCAGTAATCGGGGTTGCGCGTCAAAACGACCTCTTCAGCGCGCGCCCAGTTCGCGAGCATATACGGCCCAGTGCCGATGGCGTTCGAAGCCATGAACTCAGCGCCCTGCTCCAGTTCAGATGGGCTGATCATCGCCAGAGCGCCGTGCGAAAGGTGGGCCGGCAGCGGCGCAAAGGGGATGGCCGTCGTGATCTGGATGGTGTACTCGTCGATCACATCGACCTGTGCCGGCTCTCCAGCGACGACCAACAAGAAGCGGAAGGGGGCCGCATTATCAGGATCGAGCACCCAATCAAGGTTGGCCTTGACGGCCTCGGCATTGAACGGCGTGCCATCGGTGAAGCTGATGCCCTGCCGCAGCTCAATGACGTAGGTCGTATCGCCAGTGGCGGTGATGCTCTCCGCCAGCAGCGGCTCCAACACGCCCTCGGGACTCATCTGGAAAAGTGTTTCATAGATGTGCTCTAGCACCGAGAACGACGGCGATGACGTGACAAGATGGATATTCATGTTCTCGATATCGGTGCCGGAGGCGATAACGAGCGTGTTCGCGTCCTGCCCTGCAGCCGGCAGCCCGGCGAGCAACAGCGCAGCGACCACGAGCACCCACACAATGAGAGACCTGCTACGTTTCATATCTTTTCTCCTTAATTAAATTAGTTTCGAAGCCACCAAAGAAGCGCCAATATCATTTTGGATCAAAAGACCTGGCATTCTTTGATATTAGGGCCGATATTTTACCTAACATAGCAAAACAGCACAAATTTTAACCTAGCCCATGACGCACTGATGGCGAGGGAGTCTCTGGAGGCGATCTATGCTAGGGGCAGCGGGCGAGTCGGCGTCGGCGGAGGGAGAGGCTCAAGAAACAGACCGCTAAAGCTGTAAACCAGAAAAGCGATGATCGTGATGAGGATGATAACGGTCAAGATGATGCGCCGAGTCGTCCAGAACGGCTTTGGGTCATCCTCATCGAGGACGTCTTTAAGATCGAGCAGATCGTCTTCGGGGTCGTACATCCGTAGTGTTCCACAAATGGGGGTTAAACAGCGAGGCGCTGCAGTCGCAGCGCCTCGCTGAAACATCAACCACGCATCATTGCCCGTGAACGACGGGATCTGTAATGATGCCTTCGGGTGAGCCTTTGCGGATCGCCAGCTTCACCTCGCCGATCGCGCGCGTCACTTGAATATCGCGCGGGCAGGCCGGCGTGCAGTTGAAGATCGTACGGCAGCGCCATACGCCATTTGGCTCGCCCAGAATTTCAAGGCGTTCTTTCGCTGCCTGATCGCGCGAGTCGAAGATAAAACGATGCGCCTGCACGATCGCCGCCGGGCCGACGTATTGGCCGTTCGCCCAGAAGCTGGGGCACGATGTCGTGCAAGCCGCGCAGAGGATGCACTTGGTCGTATCGTCGAATTTTTCGCGATCCTCCGGCGATTGGAGGCGCTCGCGCCCATCCGTAGGCAGCGGCGTATCATTGATGAAATACGGCATGACGGCGCGGTAGTGAGCGAAGAACGGCTCCATATCGACCACCAGATCTTTGAGCACCGGCAGCCCGAGGATTGGCTCAACCTGAATCTTGGTGCCCACGTCGCGCACGAGCACTTTGCACGCCAGCTTGTTGACGCCGTTGATGCGCATCGCATCTGAACCGCAGATGCCATGCGCGCAGGCGCGGCGCAGGGTCAGCGTTCCGTCCTGCTCCCATTTGATGCGGTGCAGCAGCTCCAGCACGCGATCGGTTTCGTCGACGTCGCGCAGGGTGAATTCTTGCCAGTAGGGTTTGTTCTTGCCCGGCACTTCTGGGTTAAAACGGCGGATACGAAACGTCACTTCCATACGATTTTTTCCCCAAGTCTAGGGTTGTCGGTTAAGGCCGGGCAAAACACCCAGCATGAACTTAGTAGGTGCGCACTTTCGGCGCAAACCGCTCATCGACCTCTGCCAGCGACATATCTACCTTCTTATTGAGGTTGATTTCGGCGTTATCTGGCTCTTTCATGAACACCGGGCTGTCCGGCCGGCGCGTTATCAACGTGTGGACGAGCCAATTGACGTCATCGCGGTCTTTATAGTCCTCGCGGCTGTGAGCGCCGCGGCTCTCGGTGCGGGTTAGCGCGCTAATGGTTGTGATCTCAGCGATATCAAGCAGACAGCCCAGTTCCCACGCCTCGAGCAAGTCGGTATTAAACTGGTAGCCCTTATCGTCAATGGTCAAGTCGGTGTAGAAGCGTTCTTTCAACTCGCGCACGCTATCCAGCGCCTTCTGCATCCCCGCTTCTTCACGGAAGACGCCGACGTAGTCCATCATATCCTTCTGCATCTTAGCGCGCAGCTCGCCCGGGCGGGTCTTGCCGCTGCTCTCGCGAATGCGCTTCAATTCCGCCTCAACTTCGCCAGACGGGTTTGCCGGCAGCGCGATCAAGTCGGCATGTTTGACATAATCGGCGATCGCCATGCCGCCGCGGCGGCCGAACACCACCAAGTCGACCAGCGAATTTGTGCCCAAGCGGTTGGCGCCGTGGCACGATACACAGGCGACCTCGCCGGCGGCGTACAACCCTGGCAGCACCGTCCAGTGTTCGTCGATGACTGCTTCTGCATTCACGTTGGTTGGGATGCCGCCCATCGAATAGTGAGCGGTCGGCTGGATCGGCATCGGCTCTTTGACGGGGTCGACGCCGAGATAGGTGCGGCAGAAATCGAGGATATCGGGCAGCTTCTTCTCGACATCGCTGGCATTGATGCGGCGCGTCTCGCCGGCTTCGGCCAAGTAGCGGTTGACCGTCTCGGGGGTTACATCGAGATAAACGTAGTCTTTGCCCTTAACGCCGCGGCCTTCGCGGATCTCGAGGTAAATCGAGCGGCTGATGACATCGCGGCTGGCAAGGTCTTTGATGCGAGGCGCGTATTTTTCCATGAAGCGCTCGCCGCGCCCATTGATCAGGACGCCGCCTTCGCCGCGCACGCCCTCGGTGATCAGGATGCCCATCTTGTAGATGCCGGTCGGATGGAACTGATAAAACTCCATATCCTGCATCGGCACGCCGCGCCGGTAAACGATCGCCGCGCCGTCACCGGTCAAGCTGTGCGCGTTGCTCGTGACCGACCAAACGCGCCCCCACCCGCCGGTGGCGAACAGCGTCGCTTTGCTGTGGAAGATATGAATCTCGCCCGTGCCGAGCTGAACGGCAACCACACCGACGCAGGCGCTTTGATTCATGATCACATCGACGACGTGAAACTCATCAAAGAAGGTGACATTGTTCTTGATGCACTGTTGGTACAGCGTCTGCAAGATCATGTGGCCAGTGCGGTCGGCAGCATGGCAGGCACGGCGCACCGGCTTCTCGCCGAAGTTGCTCGTGTGCCCGCCGAAGCGGCGCTGGCTAATGCGACCATCTTCGGTGCGGTCGAAAGGCAGCCCCATGTGTTCCAGTTCAATCACCGCATCGATCGCTTCTTCCGCCAGCACTTTGGCCGCATTTTGATCGGCGAGGTAATCGCCGCCCTTAACAGTATCGTAAGCGTGCCAGAGCGGGTTATCCTCCTCAAGATTACCCAGCGCGGCGCCGATGCCGCCCTGTGCTGTGCCCGTGTGGCTGCGCGTGGGATAAAGCTTGCTGACGACAGCGACGTTAGCGCCGCCTTTGCAGGCATATAAAGCTGCCATCAACCCGGCGCCGCCAGCGCCAACGATGACTGCATCAAACTGGTGTGTTTTCATAGGATTCCTCGATACCCAACTACATTAGCAGCTTGACGAGTTTACAATTACAACCAACCATCGAACCTTCACGGATGCAGGTTAGCGGCTGCTTGCGCTGCGATAGCGATCGCCGCCTGATCGATCGTCCCGAACAGCGCCGCCCCGCCAAGCACGAGCAGCACGGTCGCGCCGATCACACACAGATAGACGGAGGCGCGGCGCATTAGGCTGCTGCTCATCGTGTAATCGGTGAGCACGTAACGCAAGCCGTTGAACCCGTGCACGACCACGAGCACCAGCAGCGCGAAGTCATAAGCGCGCCAGACTGCTACTGGGCCGAGCAGGAACGTCCACCGGTTGCGCACGAATTCGACTGCCGTCCCAGAGTCGTTGATGAGATTGGTGCCGACGACCATCTGCCCGGCAGTATTGATCTCGAATACGCCCTGTATCAAATGGATCATGATCAGGTGGCCAAAAACGAGCGGCACGATCAACAAACCGCTCACGCGCATGAACGACCACCAGAACCGCTCCAACCGGCTACCCGATGAGCGCGCACCAGTTTTGCCCCCCTCGCCAGCGATCAACCCATATAAGGCAGACAGCAGCACCGCCGCAATGATAGCGAGCGCAATGCCAGCGATGAAGGGAAGCTGCGAGCTAATCACCTCGCTCAGGCCGAGCACCTGCGGATCGCCCTGATAAAAATGGATCACGTGAGCGAACATGATGATGAAAGTGGGGATGAGGAGGAGCACAGTCAGGCCCAGTACACCGTAGGCAGCGCGCTCCTGATATTTCCAGAGCGCGGGCCGGTTATCAAAAATGCTAATCCGCAGCCCGTTAAGCGCATGGTAGACGACGCAGGCAACCAGTATGAATTCGCCGATGGTGAACAGCGGCGTCTGGTAGACGGCGATCGCCTTCTCATACAGCGCGGGGTAGAACACTGCCCATGACGTATCGATGACATGGATGACGAGAAAGAGCACGACACCCAACCCACTGACTCGATGGAGCACCCAGCTCCACTGGCCAATTGCGCCGCGATAGCGTAGCGTTTCGGTAAGCGTTAAAGCGAGGGAGGTCAAGATTGCACTCCTGAAGCTAATGAAGAGATCATCTTTTGGTACGCGGGTGCGCTTGTTATGGACAAGCAGAGACGCCCGAAGTGAGAACCTTTTTGATGATTATAGCACGCGCTGCACAGCTCGCAATGTTTTTTTATTTAGGAATTCTTGAACGTTCTGAATATTGCGATCTTTAACTTCAAACGATTGCAACTACACCTTGACAACCGAAGCCGCGTACAACTATGATTAAGATATCGAGGGCCTGTAGCTCAGCTGGGAGAGCGCTACAATCGCACTGTAGAGGTCAGGGGTTCGAATCCCCTCAGGTCCATCTGATGTGGTATAAATGGAACATGAGCCAGCGTGAAAGCTGGCTTTTGTTCTTGAATTCCCATCATCCCCGCCGTCTGCATTTCGGATGCGATCAGACAATCCGTGCAGATATGAAAACGGGGCAACAGTTCCACTCGCAGTACCTTGCCATTCTGCCTCAATCCGCCACAGGCTGTTTCTGTGATTTTGCTACCGCAAACGACCGCGCTGCTTCAATTCTTGCCTGCTCGTTTCGTTAGCCTGAAGGTTATGGAACAATAGAATTGAAGTGTGACACAATAATGTTGTTCGTTTAGGAACAACATTGTGTTCAGTCCTCTTGTCACCGGACACCAAACTTTACGAGGAAAATAAAAATGGACGTTTTTAAATTGCGGGAGCAGCTCATCCGCGATTACTCGAATTATGCCAGCAGTTTTATTCAAATCCGCGATCAACGCCTGTATGAGTCGGTTCATCAAAGCTTTAGGGAAGGGGTCTTCTGGCCAGACCCGCTTATTCAACTCAATCCAAGCTTCGAGATCGGCGGCACGGTGAATGAACTGGTCAATAACGGTATCCTGCACGAAGAATGCAACCGTATCTTCCGGTTGCACATC
>JBDNDP010000045.1:0-27427 GCA_046719065.1 Aggregatilineales bacterium
GTTAAGCTCACCAGCGCGGATGGTACTGCACGGGTCGCCGTGTGGGAGAGTACGCCGCTGCCAACCTCCTTTCCTCGCTCGCCTATGAACTCCTCCTCTCGCTTTTCTGCATCAACTCTCCTTCTTAACCATTCACAAATTATCGTTTGCGCTGCGATTAACTTTGCGTTCTCATAAAAACATGCTTCATTTGCTCGCTCGATCAGATGAGAAGGCTTTTCTTATGCTTCAACGTGGTTCTCTGCAAGAGTGGAGAGTGGTATATACCACTTATAACAATCCCGAAGCTCATATTGTCGCCGGCAGGCTTGAGAGCGAGGGGATCCCCGCGATGGTCCAGAACGAACCCGCCGGCACCGCAATTGGCATCACCGTTGGTCCTTTAGGCGAAAATAAAGTCGTCGTTCATGTCGAAGATTATGATCGAGCGCTGGCTATCCTGTATCCTGATGAGCCAGATGTGCTGGCTGATGATAACGATAAGATTATCTTTGACGCAGATGACTTTGGTGAAGATGATGGCGACTCTTAACGATACGCTCACAGCGGTTCACGGCATTCAAGTTGGGCATGTTACTGATCTCGATGCGCTCACCGGCTGCACGGTGATTTTATGTCCGCCTGGAACAGTTGGCGGTGTTGATGTTCGTGGTGGCGCTCCCGGCACTCGAGAGACCGATCTGCTTCGTCCTCTCAATCACGTCCAAGAAGTAACGGCGATTATGCTGGCCGGTGGCAGTGCGTATGGTCTTGCCGCCGCCGACGGCGCAATGCGTTTCCTTGCAGAGCGGCGGCAGGGGTATCGCACGAGCTTAGGCTATCTCGTTCCGATCGTTCCTGCCGCAATCATCTTTGATCTTGCCGTTGGCCGGCCGGATGTGTACCCGACGGCGGAAATGGGGTACGCTGCCTGTGAGGCGGCCTCTTCTGCGCCTGTTGAACAGGGCTGTGTTGGAGCGGGCACGGGCTGCCGTATTGGCGCGCTGTATGGCAATGAATATGCGACTAAGGGTGGTCTCGGCAGTGCTGCTTTCTTTATCGATGATACTTTGGTGGTTTCGGCGTTGGCTGTCGTCAACGCGGTGGGCGATGTGATCGATGAGCAGGGCCAAATCCTTGCAGGTTTGCGCCGCCGGCCAGACGGCGATATGTTTGAGGGGATGATCAACGCGCTGCGCGCTACGCTTCGTCGCATGGATGCAGATGAGCTTGCGCCGGGCACAAACACTGTGATCGGTGTCGTTGCGACCAATGCGCGTTTGACCAAGGAACATGCCAATAAAGTTGCTCAAATGGCGCACGATGGCCTCGCCCGAGCAGTCAACCCTGCTCACACCATGTACGACGGGGATACAATTTTTGCCTTGGCGACCGGGCAGATCGAAGCCGACGTTAACTTGATCGGCGCTTTCGCAGCGGAGGTGATGGCGTCGGCGGTGCGTCGTAGTGTACGGACATCGATCAGTCTGGGGGGCATACGCGCTTGGAACATGTGAATCTTGCCTTGAATTGTTAAGTAAATTTCAGATAACATTTAAAAGAAGGTTAGTGTTGTGCTGTTAATCTTACAATATGGATGAGTTGAGGGCCGCCTGCTGCCCTATGGAGCCTTTATGACAAAAATACTCATTGTCGAGGACGAAGAAACTTTGGCGTTAAAATTGGCCGATAAGCTTCGCAGCGAGGGGTTTAACGTGCTCTCGGCTGGTGATGGCGAGGATGGCCTTGAGAAGATTCGAAACGAACATCCAGACCTTATTGTGCTTGACATCATGCTGCCCAAACTTGATGGGTTAAGCCTGTGCCGTATTATCCGCCGCGATCCCGCTACTGCCCACATCCCCGTTATTATGATCACTGCTCGCATGTCTGAAGTCGATAAAATTGTCGGCTTGGAAAGCGGGGCCGACGATTATATCGTCAAACCGATTGGGCTGGGTGAGTTTCTGGCTCGTGTTCGCGCTGTGATGCGCCGCGCACCCGGGCGACCCGCGCTTCAAGATGAGTTGGTCTCTAACGATCTACGCCTTAGCTTGACGGGACGCCGGCTTTTTAAGGATAACCGTGAGACAAAGCTCAGCAATAAAGAGTTTGATCTGCTGGCTGAATTGATGCGCAACAAAGGTGTCGTCTTATCGCGCGACCTCATTCTGACTAAAGTTTGGGGTTACGATTATTTCGTAGATAAACGAACGGTTGATGTCCACATTCGCTGGCTGCGTGAAAAGATCGAAGACGATGCTTCCAATCCGAAACGCATCGTTACGGTGCGCGGCGTTGGCTATCGCTTTGAAGGTTGAATGGTGATGGCTCAACTATCTACCGATGATCGTTCGCTCGATCGCGAAATTGAGGAACGGGAACGGCATCTCGCTGAACTGCGCCGGCAGTTGGGCGATCACGAGCGCGTTACGCTGTCGCTGCGCAGCGCGCTGGATGATAACGAGCGTACGATTGCGCTGCTCAAAAAAAGTATCACGGAGCAGGAAGCGACCCTGCATGCCGTACGCGAAGCGACCCTTGAACGTGAGCGTGAATTAGTCGCGCTGCAAGAACAGCTCGCCAAGCACGAGACAACCAGCAGCTACCGGGTTGCGCTGGCGCTCACGTTGGCCAACGCCGCCTATGATGCCTTAATGGTTGTTAATGAGGCGTTTCAGATCATAGCCATCAATAATGCGGCTGAACGGCTGTTCAATGTCACCAGCGCTCTTGGTCGTAGTTTGGTTGAGGTGACCGGCAAGCCAGAGCTTCAGTCGATGGTTGAGGACGCCGTCGCTAATGAAGAAGAAACCCTCGAGGAACAGATCACGATCGATCGGCGCAGCTACCGCGTCAAAGTGAGTGTAAATCGCCGCGAAGGCAACTACTATATCAGCTTGGCTTTACAAGATGTGACCGAGTTAGTGCGGCTGAACCGTGCTCGGCGCGACATGGTGGCGAATATCTCGCATGAACTGCGGACGCCGATCGCCAACATCCGGCTGATCATTGACAGCCTGTTCCATGAACAGGAAAAGCCAAAGCGCAAACAAAGTACAAGCGCCTTGCGCGCCATCGCCCGCGAGACCGACTCGCTCTTGTGGTTGGTGCAGGAGCTGCTTGATCTCTCCATGATCGAATCGGGGCAGGCGATCCTGCGCATGGTCGAACTGCCTCTGCGCGAAATCGTGGCCGAGGCGATCGAGCGAATGGAAGATCAGAGCGAAACCAAAGGCATCGTTTTCGTCAACGAAGTCTCCAATGGATTGCATGTCTGGGCCGATCATGACCAGATCCGGCGCGTTTTCGTCAATCTCATGCATAACGCCATCAAATGGTCACCTGTTGGGGGGATCGTCACGATTTCTGCAGAGCCTCGCAGCGATGATGTCGTCGTGAGCATTCGCGATCGCGGCCCGGGTGTGCCCGACGAGCTGACCGAGCGCATCTTTGAGCGCTTCTACCAAGTCGATGCTGCGCGCACTCGTGGTGAGGGCACGGGTTTGGGCCTTGCAATTTGCAAGCATATCGTCGAGGCGCACGGTGGTCGCATTTGGGCTGAAGGCAATCAAGCCGGCACAAGGGGAGGATGGTTCAGCTTTACTTTGGGTCTAGCCGATATCGAAGCTGAGTCGCCTCATGAGGCGGAAAGCGTTTGAGATCAAAGAATTTGCGGACAGGGCGCTTGTTTTAAAAGCGCCCTGTCCGATTATTAGTGCGGGCGTTCGATAAGCGCGCGAATCTGCGCCGCGATTGCGCCAAACTTGGCACTATAGATCATCTCCAGCGTTCGTGGGCGCGGCAGGTCTACCAAAACATCGCTGATGATGCGGCCAGGCCTTTGGCTCATCACCATAACCCGGTCGGATAACCAAACGGCTTCATTGATATCATGCGTGATCATCAAAATCGTATGCCCGCCTTGTTCCCATGCGCGCAGCAGGTCGGCGCTGACCTGTTCGCGCGTCATTGCATCGAGCGCGCCGAACGGCTCATCGAGCAACAGCATGGCCGGTTGTTGGATGAGCACACGGCCTAATGCAACGCGCTGCGCCATTCCCCCGGAAAGTTCCCCCGGGTACGCTCTCTCAAACCCATTTAACCCTAGGCGAGGCAGTAAAGCGCGAACGGCTGCGTAGCGCTCGTGGCGCGTCTGTCCGTCGATCTCAAGCGGCAGTGCGACATTGTCGATCACAGATCGCCATGGCATCAAATTTGCATCTTGAAACATGATAGCGACTTGGCGTGAAGGGCCTTCGACCGGTTGATCATCGATCAGGATTGTCCCATGTGTCGGCGGCTGCAGACCGGCGATGATGCGGACTAATGTGCTTTTACCACAGCCGCTCGGTCCCACCAAGCAGACAAATTGGCCGGGCGCAAGGCTAAACGAAACGTTCGCCAGCACCGTCAGGATGCCAGTTTCTGCGTTGCGATACTGCGCGCTCACGCCGCGCACCTTCAGTTTAGCGGGCATTAGTCCTCTGCGAGAGCTGGCACGAAGGCGTTGGTATAAGCTGCCTCTAGGTCGATCGGAGTGTTGATGTATCCCATGGCAAGAAGTATTTCTTGAGTCAGCGCCCATCCCTCCGGATCCGTGTAGCCTAACACGTCGGCTTCCCATAGCGGGATCGTGGCGAGCAGAACTTCGAACTGAGCAGTTATGGTTCGGCCAAACTGCTCTTGCAGGCCCGCCAGCAGCGCTGCTCGCTCGCGCGCCAGTTCATCGGCATCGAGCACCAGCCCAGATGCCAGCCGTTCACGCTGGGCGGCTGCGGCCTCCTCTAGCGCGGCACGCAGGTCGTCAGACATTGGGAGTGTTTCGACATGGCGTGCGCTGAGCAGGTACGCCTCAGCAGGATTCGTGATGACATCGCGCAAGCCGGCGTCAAAAGCCTCAACAATCGCGCGAACGAGTTCGGGCTGCTCGGCGATTGTGCGCTCATTAGTGACGATGCCGTTGGAGATCATGTTCGCATAGTCAGCAACCGGGATGACTGACACTGCAGAGACGGCCGGGCAGTCATTCATCAGCGCGCGGTTGGCGATTTGCAGCGGCTCGTTGTTGATGTAAATGACTGAGGCTTCGACGCCGCCCAAGCACATCACCTCTGGCGCGTTGAACCCAATCACCTCCAGATTAATATCTTCCTCGCGCATTCCATTGGCCGCTAGCAGCGCGATCAAGCCTGTATAAGATGCGCCAAAGCGTCCGGGTATGCCGACATTGCGCCCAGCTAGATCGGTCGGCGTTCGAATATCGCCATCGGCTGGCACAACCACCCCAACCGGATAGCGATTGAACCACTCGTACACGAAGACGACCGGCCGACCATTGGCGCGCGCCGCGATCACTTGTTCGCCCCCGATCATGCCGAACTGGTAGCGTCCCAATGCGATCAAATCGAGACCGACCGGCTCGTCACCATGTTCAATTTCAATGGCGATACCACGTTCGACAAAATGCCCATTCTCAATCGCGACGTACAATGGGGAAAACTGAACGTTGGGCACGAAGGTCAAGAAGAACTTTAGCTCAGTGACGCTGTCTTGCGCGCGAGCGGCTGCTGGCATGATGAGCAGGAAAAGCGCCAGCAGTGTGAAACGAAATGCTTTCATAGAAGAGCACCTCCAACGAATACTTTAGAACACCTAAACGAATGAGGTCGAACTGTGAACCTCAGACCTCGCTATGAAATGACATTATTGCGCTGCGCGCGCGTTTGCCACGCGAGCAGGCGCCGTTCCAACAGCGCGACGATGCCGTATAAAGCTCGTGCAATGACGGCCAACGCGAGCACGGAGACAAAGACGAGCGGCGTATCATAAGCATCGCGCGAAATCTTGATCAAATATCCGAGACCGGCATTCGCGCTGACGAATTCGCCAACTACAGCGCCGATCACCGCCAGCGTCGCGCTCACCTTTAGGCCGCCGAGCAGTACTGGCAAAGCGGCTGGCACCTCCAGCAGCCAAAACATCTGCCAGCGCGAGGCGCGCAGCGAACGCATGAGGTCGCGCAGGCTGGAGGGGACGCTGCGGATGCCTACCATCGTGTTGAGCAGCATTGGAAAAAATACGATCAGCGCGCAAGTCACGACTTTACTGGTCGGGCCTGTTCCAAACCAGATGACGAGCAGGGGCGCGTAAGCCACTACAGGTGTTGACTGCAAAGCGACGATGATCGGCGAGAGGATGTCTTCGAGCAATGTGCTTTTTGCCAGCGCATATCCAAGGGTGAGCGCGGCGCTTAATCCGATCGCTAATCCGATCGCCATCTGCCCAAGCGTCGTGCTGGCGTGAAGCCACAGACGGCCATTGGCGAGCACTTCGACGAATTTATCGAAAACGGCAACTGGCCGCGGGATGATAAATTCTGGGTAGAGCTGCAGACGCGTGATCAGCTCCCAGATCAAAAGTACGATAACAACCATCAACCACGGTGCTAAGGTCCGCAGCAGCGGGAACCCATTATGAAGATTGTGTCGAAGCAGCGTGTTTTGCATCAAAAAACCCCCACGCTTATCGTTAAAGTCAGAGCGGGGGCAGGGTAAAATGAACAGACAAAACGCATAGTGTGCGCAGTCGCTATCTAGCACGAGAACATAGCGCTGGCGACTGCTGCTTCGCCGCGTATCTGTTTGCTTGCCTTCTCCCATCCGGACTATCACCGTCGGCTCTGGCATTTGACCAGATCCACCGGCACAGAAGATTTTCTGTGACGCATCAGCATCAGCGAGCGCAGTGGGTGCATGTCGCTGAGAAGCTGCTGATGACACGGGTCGCGGGCTCCACGTATCGAGACGTGCTACCGCCGGTAGGGACTTTCACCCTGCCCCGAAGGCTCTATATGATTGCTCGAATTATAACAAAGTTTTTAACCGCTGTTCAAGCTGTTGGCTTAGCGTTCACTGAGAGTGGAAGGCGCATGCCAAAGATGCTCCCGCGGCCCGGGCTGCTGTGCAGATAGACTTCGCCGCCGTGCGCTTCGGCTACTGAACGGACGATCGCGAGGCCGAGACCAGCGCCGGGAATGCCTGAGTCAGGGTGAGGTCGATAGAAACGCTCAAACAGGCGCTGTTGGTCGTGCTGCGGAATGCCCGGGCCATCATCGCGCACCTCGATAATAAGCGTGCTTCCCTCGTAAAGTAGGCAAAGCTGGATAGTGCTGCCGCTTGGCGCATACTTGATTGCATTATCGAGATAGTTGCAGATAGCGCGGCTCAACCACCGCCGGTCGGCGTAAAGCGCTGAGAGTTGCTCAGGCAGCGATACATCCAATTGCAGGGCTTTGGCCTCAAGCAGAGGGCGCAGCGGGCCAGTTACCTCATAGACAAGCTCGCCGAGGTCGATGGTCTCGCGGTTCAAGCCGTAGCCAGTTTGCAGTTGTTCGAGGTTCAACAGGTCTTCGACGAGGTCATGAATGCGACTGATGCCGGATTGCGCAATGTCGATTACTTCCGCTACGGTATCGTCTTCCGCATTGAGCAGCCGCTTCAGCATGCCGAGCGAGTTGAGTGCGACGCCCAGCGGGTTGCGCATGTCGTGTGCGGCGGCTTGAATCATTTGTCGGCGCGCCTGTTCCGCTTCGCGAAGATGGGTGATATCCTGCAGCACGATCACCCAACCGCTGTGGCCATCCACCGCCTCAACCTGCCGCTCGACAAAAACAGGAGACATCATGATCGAAAGCGCGCGACCACTTTCTGTCACGTATTGAATCGCCTGCTCTCGGCTGGCACTGCCACTGAGCACAGCAGATAATGCATCGCGGAGGGGAGGTTCAACGGCTGCTTCATCCAAAGATGCGCCGAGTAGATGATCCGCCTTAACGCCCAGCATCGTCTCTGCGGCAGCATTGACGAGGTTGATAAAACCATGCTGGTCTGTCGCAATGATGCCATCGGCCGTTGATTGCAGCACCGCTCGCAGCCGGCGCTGGTTCTCCGTGACCATTTCGTATAAACGCGCATTTTCTAGAGCGACGCCAACAGTGTCCGCGATGCCGCGCAGCACATCCGTGCTGCTGTCGTCAAAGCTGCCCGGTTTGCGGCTCATGATACTGAGAATGCCGATGATTTTGCCGCGCGCATGCATCGGCGCCATAGCTATCGAACGGAACTTTTCGTCGTGAAAACGCGGGACAGCAAGCTGTTCGCTGTCGGTCAGATCATTGTTAATGATCACGCTGTCTGTGGCGATGACGCGGCCCGATAGCCCTTGGCCGAGTGGAATGCGCATTGGGTTCTCTTCGACAAAGTCATGAATCCAGCCTTGCTGGGCGCGCAGCACAACTTCGCCGGCGCGTTCATCAATGAGGCTAATGCCGCCGGCCTGAGCCTCGGTAATATCAAGAACGGCTTGCAGTGCGGTTTGCAGCGTTTGGTTGAGGTCTAACGATTGGCTAACGCTGGCAGCTACCGTATTGATCGCCGCTAGTTGATCAACGCGGCGTTTAACTTCTTCGCTAAGAAGCCGATTCTGGGAGATCAAACTTTGAATATCTGCCATTGTCTCTCGTACGCTCTAGCCAACGATATTCGTTCACGTTACTATTTGCGCGTTTAGAAAGATTATAACAACATCGTAGAGGCGTTACATGGCTTTTGACGTTGCAGCAGTCCGCGCGCAGTTTCCCGCGCTTAACCGTTCTACCATCGGTGCAGCCATGCCTGTGTTCTTTGATAACCCGGCTGGTACGCAGGTTCCTGAGCGGGTGATTGAGGCTGTTGGCGATTACTACCGGTCGATGAATGCTAATTCAGGGGGAGCGTTTGCGACTTCAGAGCGCAGCGACGCGATGGTTCAGACTGTGCGCATGAAGCTCGCAGCATTCTTGAACGCGCCCAGGCCCGACGAGATCGTCATCGGTCCCAACATGACGACGCTGAACTTTGCGCTCAGCCGAGCGCTGGCACAGCGTTTCAAGCCGGGTGACGAACTGATCGTCACGCGCATGGATCACGATGCCAATGTCGCGCCGTGGCTGCGCGTCGCCGAAGAACGGGGCATGGTGGTTCGCTGGATCGAGCTAAGAAGCGCTGACTGCACGCTTGATCTAGACAGCTTGGAAGCGGCATTGAACGAGAAAACAAGGCTGGTGGCGACGGTGCACGCCTCTAACGCTGCTGGAACGATTAACCCTGTGCAGCGAATCGCGGAGATGGCGCACGCCGCCGGCGCGCTTTATATCGTTGATGCAGTGCAGAGCGCGCCGCATATCCCGATCGATGTGCAGGCGATCGGGTGTGATTTTCTGCTCTGCTCGTCTTATAAATTTTTTGGCCCACACGCGGGTGTGTTGTGGGGGCGTTACGATCTGCTGGCTGACCTGCCCGCCTATAAAGTGCGGCCAGCAAAAGATCGTCCACCGCATCGCTGGGAAACGGGAACGCCCGCGTTTGAACTGATCGCCGGATTAGGCGCTGCGATTGACTATCTCGCCAGCCTCGGCGGACATGCAGAGGTGACCCGCACAGCGATCGAAATCGGCATGGCAGCCATCGGCCGTTATGAGCGCAGTCTGCTCGATGCCTTGATGGATTGTCTGCGGCGGATCCCTGACTTGTGCCTCTACGGTATTACGGATCCGGCACAGTTCGACTGCCGCGTCCCAACGGTGATTTTCACTATCGAAGGACATACGCCCCGTGCAGTGGCGGCGCATTTAGCACAGCATGGCATTTACGTGTGGGATGGCGATTATTATGCCTTCGAGATCATGCGCGCTCTGGGACATGGCGAGCATGGGATGGTGCGGGTTGGTTTGGTGCACTATAACACGCCCGAAGAGATCGAGCGTTTGGAACACGCCCTGAGAGCGCTCTAGCTGCCTGTGAGGACGGCGGCGAGTTGAGCGCAGATCAAATTGAGCATCATGATCTGCTCTTTTCCAATCGTGTCCGGTTGCGTGGCGCCCGCCACAATGATGCCATGGCGCGCTTTGCTGCCAACCGGCGCGCAGACCAGCTCTGCTAAACTGCCGTCCTCCAAAAACGGGTGCAGGTTAGCGGACTCCGCATTACCTGACTGCGTCTCAGCGCTTTGCAGCGCCGAGGTGATGATATCGCCGGCCGTTGAATACTGTGGAGCATTGGCCAGCAAAACTTCTGGCCCATCTTGCGCGATCAGCATCCCAAACCGGCCGTTCTCATCAGGGCGATAAAAGGCGCAGTAATCAAATCCAAGCTCACGACAAACACTGAGGGCTGCCCGGTGTTTACCGGTTTCGCCTCTCGCTTTGCGGAGTTGCTTAGCAAAGCTGCGCACGGCTGGCGGCACACTGACGCTGATCGTCTCCAAGCGACGGTCAGCCATCAGCCGGTCGATACGGCGGACGAGATCGTCTTCGATGAACGGTGCAGTGCTGATGTCATCGGCATAACCCGGCACGGCGAAATCGGCTTCTTCATCGACCAGTATGATCAGTAAGCTGTTATAATCTCGCCGTAAAGTGAGGAGCAGTTCGTGCGCTCCTTGCAGCCCATGATCGAAAATGAGAACATCGAAAGTGCGCCTGCCATCCGCGAGGCGTTCCAACACATCAACGCCATCGCTGACGATATCGATCGCATAGTCGCCAGCGCTGCTGAGGGCGCTATAGTAGCGGCTGGCGTGTTCGCGGCGTACAGCGACGAGGAGGCTGGTCTGGGTTAAGCGGTGTGAAGGCAACTTATTCCCCTAACGATGAAGCGTTCATCATTGCCAATGTTAGCAGCGTGAGCTGGCGCAAGCCCTGCGCGACGGGGCGCGTCTCGATAAATTCGTCGAGGCGATGCGCGTTGCCGCCTCGCGTAATGCCGACGGTGACCGCCGGGCAGCCCTCTGCCAGGGGTATATTGCCATCAGTGCTGCCGGTTTCCAGCGAACCTGTAATGCCTACCTGCTCAAGGGCAGCCAGCGCGTTCTCGACCAGAACATGATCGGCCGCTAGCATCCCCGCCGGCCGATCCCCAACGACCGCCACCGTAAACTGCGTCTCATCATCAGAGAGCATAGTTACGTAATTGCGCACGCGCATTTCTAATGCTGCCAGCGCATCGCTGTCTTCCGAGCGAAGGTCGAGCCATAAACTAGCGCGGGTGGCGATGGCGTTGATCGCTTCGCCCCCTTCAATCATGCCGATGTTATACGTCGTTCGTGGAGACTGCCCAAGCTGCATCTGGCACAAAAGCGCGCCCAACTTGATTAAGGCATGGGTGGCGCTGGGCCGGCCAAAATGGAGCCAGCTGTGCCCGCCGGCGCACTCGACGCTAATATGCAGTCGGCGCACAGCGATGCCCGCGTGGTAGATATGGCCGAGGGCCAGCCCCTCGATATTAATGACGGCATCAATGTCGTCTTTAAGACGGGCATAGGCGGCGCGCATACCGCCCAGATCGCCGAGGCCTTCTTCACGTGTGGTCGCCGTGAACCATAAGTCGCGCGTCGGGGTGATCGCGAGCTTCTGCAGCGACCGGACTAAACCCAACAGACCGGCCACGCCGATGCTGTTATCGCCCAGACCAGGACCGTAAATGCAGTTTTCTCCATGTTTTATTGACAGATCGATGCTTTCTTGAAAGATGGTGTCGACATGCGCGCTGAACATTAACCCCTGCGCATCAACGTCGCTGCCCGGTAAACGACCGAAGACATTATGCAGCTCGTCGATCAGGACATCTTGCAAGCCAACGGCATGGAATAAGCTCGCTATCCATGCGGATCGGCGCTGCTCTTGAAAGGTCGGCGCTGGGATTTGTTGGATTGCTAACGCTTGTTCGACCGTCCAACACGCGATCTCCGGAAGCCAATCCCAACTAAGCTGTGAATCTAACTGTGCCATTCGAGATTTCGCCGAGGCTCGAATCATTGACCTTGCCTGTAAAAAGATGAAAGAGTTGGTGAAGAAACCGATATTGGCCGAAGCAGCTCTTTTGACCGCGTTTGAAAAGCGAACTATAATCAGTATTCCAATACCGTATCTGTAGTATACAGCATCGTCGAGAGGAGTTGCATGGACAGGGCACGGATCGTGCTGATTGAACGAAGCCGCTCTCAGCGCTATTCATTCGCAGATGCGTTGAGTAGACACTTCGATATCGTCAGCGTGCCCAGTGGACGACAGGCCCTCAAAGCTGCTGCTCCACTGCTGCCAGAGGTCGTCGTGCTGAATGCGATCTCAATGCAAACCCCCGGTGAGCGAATCTGCAAACAGATCAAGCGTGCGCTCCCCAAAACGCCGTTGATCCTGCTGAGTGAGCGTGCGCCAGCAAAAGGCCAAGATATCGCAGCTGATAATGTTCTAGCCCAACCTTTCACCGCTCGCAAAGTGCTTAATGCGATCAACCGGCTGCTGCGTCAGGGTAATGAAAGTGATTTGATTGACTGCGGTGTTTTCGCGATCGATCTGGCGCGGCGAGTGCTGATTGCCAACGGTCAAGAAACGCAGCTTACCCCCAAACTCGCGCAGCTTGTAGAGCTATTTCTGCGCAATGTTGGCCAAACGCTCGACCGGAAGACTCTCATGGAGCAGGTTTGGCAAACGGATTACTTGGGCGATACGCGCACCTTGAACGTCCACATTCGCTGGATTCGACGCGCTATTGAGGCTGACCCCAATGACCCGATGTATCTGAAAACGGTGCGCGGGGTAGGGTACCGGCTTGACTTACCGGTTGCGACGAATATTTTGCCACAAGTGAAAATTACAGATTTCGTAAATTCTTAACGTAAAAAGCCGGCTATGGGCCGGCTCCAGTGAACACGGTACTCTACGCAAACTAGCGCGCTTTAACCGCGTTGAGCTGTTTCATCAGACGACTTTTACGGCGAGCTGCGTTGCGCCAGTGGATAACGCCGCGGCTGGCAGCGCGGTCAAGCTCTTTCAAGGCCTGCAGCGTTGCCTGCTCAGCGGTTTGCAGGTCGCCGCTTGCCTGCGCTGTCCGAGCTTTCTTGACAAACGTGCGAGCGCGCGAACGATACATTCGATTATAGCTGCGCCGTTTCTCGTTTTGACGGATGCGCTTTAGCGCCGATTTTGAGTGTGCCATATGTTTCCTAGCAGCTGGCCAGTTGGCAGCGCCGTCATCCCCTCTCTGAATAGTTTATGCCCCTGTTGGGCTGCTTCGAGAACGCGAGGATCATAGCACGGCCTTCCTCGATCTGTCCAGCGTGAATGTGTATCTAGGCGGACAGAATGAAACGCGATGCCAGCAAAATGCCAGCACCTAAGTTAAGCATGCCCATCATAATGATCGCCAAGATTAAAAATAGCGGCGCGCGTTCGCGGGTGCCGGGCAAGCGCGTGGGCCGAATCGAGGCCGGGATGACGCCAAACAGCGCGCCTTCGCTTTCTTCGAGGATGCCATCCCGATCGCGGTCGATATCATCGCGTAGTGAGAACTGCTCGGCCTGCTTAAAGATCGCTGCCTCAAATGGTGACAGCTCTGAGACCTGCTCCTCTGTCTCGAGATCAGTGGCAAAGGCGAACGGATCGTTTTCCGCGAGCGCAGCGCTCAGCGGCGGTTTGCTGAATTGAAAAGGCGTCGCCGGTGGTTCGGCCGGCGCGACGGGCTGCACTTGAAAAGGGCCATCAGCAAAAATTGATACTTCATCAAGCGTCGCGTTATCTTCAAAGCCCACGAATGGCATTTTTGAAGTGGTCGGCGCAGCAGGCTCTGGCGCTGCCAAGTTAAGACTTGAAACCCAGTCATCATAATCAAGCGCCGTAGGGTCTTGACTGGGGCTCCAACGCGCGCTCGGACTGCTTGTCTCCGGTGGGGTTTGCCATTCGACGCTGGTGGACACGGAGACAAAGGGCTGCGCAGGCGGGGTTGTCGAACTCGAAGCTGAAGCACTTATCTTGTCAAGATACGCGAGGCCGCTGCGCGCGCGCGCATTGTTAGGGTTGATCGATAGCACGTTTTCGAGGCAGGTGCGCTGATCTTCTGGCGACTCGACGATCCCGCTCAGCCACAGCCATGCATCTTCGTTGTAGGGGTCGAGTTCTACCGCTTTGAGCAGCAGCACATTAGCTTCCTCTTTTCGTCCCGCCTTGAGCGCTTTCACTCCCTCACGAACCATGGCTTCAACATTGGCTGCCATTGCTTTTTGTCTCCGCAATTGTGCATCGCTACCGTCATCATAGCATCAAGCTCCCCGGCGCAGCAATAAGGTGCTGGCGCAACGGTCCCTTCGATGCTGCTGTTGCTTTTAATCTCATCTTACTATTGGAACAGGCAATCCAAATACGCAGCTTGTGCTCGACAAAAATTCACAATTTTTGACTTCGCTCCCATATGATGTGGATGGGAAACACTTTATACTTATTTTCAAATCTAAAGAGAAAGCGGTAGGTTATCTGCCGGCCCGCATACGGTGACGCTGCTGGGTGTAAGCAAGCTCATTGCAGATATCGTTCTTGAGGAGGCTTATGGAAGCCCGACACATGCGTAGCACCTTCTTGCTTATCTTTGGCCTTATTTTTTACGTATTTATAGGCTCCTTGGTCGTTACCGCGGACGACACGCCCACGGCGGTTTTGACTGGGACACCGCTGAACGTGGATACGCCCACGTCGACTATGATTCCGATGCTGGCCGCTGGTCAGGCCTCTGAATACGACTGGCAAGATACACCTACGTTAGAGGAGCCGCCGCCTATCGCGCTAGAAACTCCCAATGCCTCGCCGACAGTCGAGCAGCCAGTCAGCACGGCTGTGTCAGAGCTGGAAGACGCTCTGGTTGAAGAACTCGCTGTCGAGGCCAGCAAGCTTGAGATAGATGATGACTCCACACCAGCACCAGCATATGAGGACGAGGTCAGCCAGCCTGCGGATATCGAACCTGCTGAAACCGCTGCTCAGGCGAGTTTGGAGGGAGCGGCAGAAGAACCTGAATATGAGCGTGAAGATGTGAAAGACAGCTCTAATGCCGATCGAGATGAGACGATCATCATTCTGCTGCCCGAGACCTCATGCCGGATGGACATCACCGATCTGGGCGATGGCAATCCGTTTACATTTGGATTCAATGCAGTGCAGGCCAATCACATCGAGTCGTTCTTATGGTCGTTCGGCGATGGCGGAACAGCAACGACGCAGTCGGCGCTGCATACCTACAGCGCAACAGGGACTTTTGACATCAGCCTGACCTGCACGCCGCTGCCCGGTTTTGGCCCGCCGATTGTGCTGACGGGTTCGATCTTCGTCAGCAGCATCGTCACGGTCGACTTCGATTTAACGCCGGGCAATATGTTCACTGCGCTCCCGCCGGTCACGGTCAGCACGGTCAATACCAGCACAGGTGGGGCGCTCCAGTACCAGTGGGCGATCAGCACCAGCAGCAACCCAGCCGATCCAGCTTTTTTCACCAGCACCAATGACAACATCAGCTACACCTTCACCAGTGCTGAGATCGCTAGCTATCCGGCTACCTTTTACTTCCATCTCACCGCTACGGATGGGGCAGGCGTTAGCGGGTATGCGATGCGCTCGGTCGTATTCAACGCACCGCCGCCGCTCGCGACGTTCAACCGCACGCCAGCGACGGGGCAGGCGCCGCTGACGGTCGCTGTTGAGGGAGTTGACCTTGGAGAAGGGCCGATCACGACATGGTTGTGGGATTTCGACGGCGATGACGTGATCGACGCAACGGGCCCGGGGCCGCACACTTACACTTATTCGACGGTGGGTACCTATTCGATCAAGCTCAGCTATGCTGGGCCGGGTGGCGCTGGCGAAGTCGTCAAACAGGTGGCGGTTTTCCCCGAAGCCGATCCTGTGCAGGCCCTGTTCACCTATGAGCTGCGCGGCGCCGTTTCTGGCGGTTTTCTTGTCTGCTTCACCAACAACAGCATTGGACCGGTCGCCACAAGCGAATGGGACTTTGACGGAGACAATATCTTCGATCGACTCGATAATAGCAGCGAGGTTTGTCATGTCTATCCGACTGAGGGTGTGTTCACAGCCCGTTTGCGCGTGAGCAACGCTGATGGGACGTCAACCTCTACAGCTTCGTCACAGGTGAGCGTGGTCGCGCCGCCAGTGGCTGCCTTCACCGTCGTGCCCGGGACGAACATCACGTGGGGCAACCTGATCAACCTGATCGACGCAAGCAGCGGCGTGATCACAAGTTGGGAATGGGACTTTGACGGCGACAGCGTGACTGACAGCACAGTCCAAAACCCGACCAACGTCGCACTGACGCGGTTAGGCGCCAACCCGATCCGGCTGACGGTGACCGGCCCCGGCGGCACGTCGTTCGTCGAGGTGATCGTTTCGGTTGCGCGCCTTGAGATCACCTGCGACTTTACTGGCGCGCTGCAAGTGCTGCCCGGCGCTGGCCCACAGACCTACAATAGCATCATCGGCAATCAGGGCGGCCGGACGATCGATTACGCCTGGACAGTGACCGGCAGCGGTGCCGGCCTGCCGGCGACATTTACGACGCCGAACATTTCCATCGATTGGGCCAGCATCGGCTTTGGCAGCTACCAGGTCTTGTTGGAGGCGAGCACGAGCGACGGCTCGACCTGTTCGCAGACGCGGACGGTCAGCCATCTATGGCCGCCGCTCGACTGCCAGATGTCCAGCACTCTGCCCGCGACAGTCTACCCGAACGGCAATAGTTACACTTTCAACGCCAATGTCCAGAATTTGAGCGGCCGTTCTGTGATCGGCTACCGCTGGTATATTAATGATGTGCTGCAGGCTGTGACGGGGCCATCCCTCACATGGACGGCGCCAACCGACACTTCGCTCTCATATCCAATCCCAGTCAGTGTGCGCTATGAAGTGGATGTTGATAATGGGATGGGGTACGCCCCACCGACATCGAGCTGTCAGGAAACGCGCACCTTTAACGTCGACAACTGGCCGACGCTGGTATGCTCAGGGATCTCTGGCCCAGCCAATCCCCTTCCGACCACGCCCGATGCTCCAACGCGTTCCCACACCTATCAGGCGAATATTGACGGCGTGGCCGGCCGTACTGTGACTTATGTGTGGACGATGAGCGATGGGACGATCGTCTCCCAGACCGATAACAGCGCGACTGTGCGTTGGAACCCGACAGCGGCCTCGCTGTCACCAGCGCCGCAGGACGACGCGATCAGCGTGATCGCGACGGTTGTTAACCCGGATGGCACGAGCGCTTGGTGTTCTATGACCCGCAATGTGGCCGTCACGCTCAACAGGCTGCAGTGCAACCTGCCGAGCGGTGATACAACCGTCGTCGTTGGCGAAACAGAGCTGTATACCCGCAATCTCAGCAACGTTTATGGCCGGACTATCACGGCATTTAGCTGGCAGATCCAGCAGCTCACACCGGTCACATCGGACACGACCAGCACAGACCATCCGCTATCGCTAACATTTGATACGCCGGGAGCCACGTACCGCATCCGCTATTTTGCCTCGGTTGCGGGAGGTGATCTGCCATCTGACAGCTGCACCTCAAGTTGGCTAAATATCGCCGTATACGCAGGGGGTGTCAACTTCCAGTGTGAAAGCGACCTGACCGGGAATGCCAGCCCTGCCAACCCTGCCAGCACTTACCCGTACACGATCACTATGGACAACGGGAATAACATCGCGCTGCGTTATCGTTACGTGCTGACGGATTATCTCGGCAGTGAGTATGTGCTGGCGACGACGACATCGACAGCGCACGGCGCGATCAGCAGCCCTGCTTTCACGCTTGACCAACTCGGCCCGCTAGGCGTCGACAATTACACGCTGCGCGTAGAGGTTTCCGCAGTCGATCCCGACCAGTCAACGCACACCTGCCAGCGCAGCCTGCCGCTAACGGTCGGCGCGACGAATGTAAGCTATAGCTACGACGCCGGGGGTTGGACGAACACTGCTGTCCCAATTGGCCAGCCGATTTGCTTCACGAACACCAGCAACCCTGTTCCTGGTACGATCAACACCCTCAACTACACATGGGCGGTCTCCGGCGATCCCGCTGCCAACAGCCTCGGCATTGGCAGCCACAGCGGCGTCGATCTGCCCGGGTGCTTGACTTTCAACCAGCCCGGCAGCTATACGGTCACACTGCATGGTGTGAATAACTCTGGGCTGCGCAGCCAAACGCAGATGCTCACCTTCAACGTTTACGGCCTGCAAAGCATCTTGATCAACCGCAGCGGCTCCGCTTTCGCGCCGTCAACGCAGTCGTTCAGCGCCTTAGGGACTAACATCACCGGTGGCTACTCGTGGCAGTTCCTGAACCTCGACACTGGTACGAGCGTCGGCACAGGCAGCGGACAGAACGTCAGCCGTTTCTTCAGCGCCCCCGGTCGTTACCGGGCGACGGTCACGGGGAATGGGCCGCTCGGCGCTACCACGGCTTCGCTCGACTTTACTCTGCTGGCGCCAGATGGACTGACCGCCGGTTTCACCGCCTCGCAGTATGGCGGCGTCGCGCCGATGACAGTTTGCTTCACCGATACCAGCATCAGCGGTTCTCCGATCACGTTGTGGGAGTGGGACTTCGATGGCGACGGAACGTTCGATCTTGTGTACACCCCCAGCGAAATACCAGCCGGCATCTGCCACACTTACTCTGAACCGGGCAGGGTTTATCTGGTGCGCCTGCGCGTGACCAATGCGAATTTCACGGATACAGCGACTAACACAATTCGCACGTACACGCAGTTGGAACAAAGCTCGACTTTCACGATTACGCCTCAAGGCGGTGGCTCGTACTGCTTCACCGCTGTGATCCCGCTGGGCGTTACGGTGACAGGGTGGGATTTTGGGGATGGCGCAGTAGGTTCTGGCCAAAATCAGGTCTGTCACGTCTACACTGCGGCCGGCAGCTATGTCGTCTCGATGAACATCCGTCAAGGAGAAACGACCGGCACAGTTGTTCGTACCGTCGTCGTTAATCCCAGCAGTGGGCCAGCGCCCAGTTTCACCGTGGCGGCGTCCTGCTCTGCAGAGCGCGTCGCATCATTCGTTGTGACGAATACCGGCGGCGCAATGACCACGCCTGATCAGGTTACTATTCGCAATGCAGACGGTGAGGTGGTCAGCATCCAGTCGATGTTGCTCGGAGCTGGCCAACAGGCGACCTTCTCGGTCTCTAACCAATCTGGCACCGTGACATTTGAAACGGTTGACTTCGCGCTGTCTGCTTCGACGACCTGCTTCTACCCGCCAGAGATCAACGTCTCTGCAGTATGCAATGGCAGCCTGCCGGTATTCACGATCAGCAACAATCGGCCCTCCGATGGCCCAATGGTCAACTCGCAGGATTATGAGATCCGTAATGGACAGGGAGCGCTGATCGCTAGTGGTAGCTTCCAGCTCGGCATTGGTGAAAGTTCAGTTGATGTGCCCATCCCAGCTGGCAACAATCCCTATGAAACCTATACCTTCATCAGCGATGGGCCGGTCGGAACCTTCACGATCGCGGAGACCTGCGCCGTGCAGCCAGCCCTGTCAGTGAGCAGCCAGTGCGCGTCGCCGGTGACGTTTACGGTGCGCAATGATGGTGGGGACATGGTGGCCGCGCAGGCATACACGATCGCGAGTGACGAAGGGATTGTGGTGGAAGGGACGTTCCAGCTAGCGGCTGGTGAGGAGGTCGCGATTGCGCTGCCGGCTGAGGAAAACCCGTATGCGCCTTACCAGTTTGTGACATTCGGATTTGCTGGAGATTTGATCGAGGAGCAGCAGTGCGCAGCGCCAGTCTTGTCAATAAGCAGCCAGTGCGCGTCGCCGGTGACGTTTACAGTGCGCAATGATGGCGGGGACATGGTGGCCGCGCAGGCATACACGATCGCGGGTGACGGAGGGACGGTGAGAGCGGCGACGTTCCAGCTAGCGGCTGGCGAGGAGGTCGCGATCGCACTGCCGGCCGAGGAGAACCCATATGCCTCATACCAATTTGTGACGTCGGGGTTTGCTGGAGATTTGGTCGAGGAGCAGCAGTGCGCAGCGCCGGCCTTGATGGCAAGCGCCGTCTGCGCCGACCCGCGCACCTTCACTGTCACTAACACGGGCGCGGCCATGCTGAGCGCTCAAAGCTATACCGTCACAAATGCCGAAGGTGAAACAGTGGTTGTTGGCGAGTTCCAGCTCCCGCAAGAGGAGTCGGTGACAGTTACGCTGAGCGACCTCGACCCATATGCCACCTATATGCTGACCAGTGATGGTTTTGCTGGCGCTGCTGCGGCAGCTCTCGGTTGCGAAAGGCCGCAGCTCGTCGTGACGGGGGACTGCCTCGATCCTGTCGTCTTCGTCGTCACCAACGAAGGCGGTGATATGCTGGCATCGCAGAACTATGTAGTCACAACGTCTGGCGGCGAATCCGTTTTGATGGGCGCCTTGCAACTGCTCCATGCAGAGCAGGCAGCCATCGTCCTGCATGGTTTCGAACCGCGAGCGAATTACATCTTTGAGACTGATGGGTTTCATGGTGCCGCTTCTTTCGCACAGAGCTGCGCTCCTGCGCCGGTCCAGCCGGAAGTCCCGACTAGCTCGCCTGTCGAAGAGTCCAGTAACGCGCTAACCGAGGCGCAGCTAAATCAGTCACAGACGATCCCGCTAGCGCTGACTCTAGCGCCTTTTGCTGGCCTGTCGCCGGCGTTTGAACAGGGTGCGAGTGCGGCGACGTGCGCCCGAGGCTGCCCAGTTTTCCGCGTCTACCACACTAATGAGACCGGTAATTGGGATATCTTCCGGCTTGATGGCGCTAACGCCGAAACCCGTGAGACCTTCCGTCGCAACCTGTCACACGGGATTGGCGAGAACGTTAGAAGCATCGCACCGAGTCTCTCGCCAAACAACGAGTGGGTTGTCTTCGCCAGCGATCGCGATGGCAACTGGGAGATCTATGTCGCTTCGACCAGCGGCGATCCGGCTAGCGTCCAGCGCGTCACCTTCAATCAAGTCGCTATCGATACTAACCCGGTTTGGGGGCCGAATAACATCGTCGTCTTTGAGACGACGCGCAACGGAGTTTGGGATCTGTATGCTATCGACATGAGCAGCGGGCAGCAGTATCCGCTTGTCGCCAGCGAGTGGAACGATATCAGCCCTTATTGGTCACCCGATGGCAGCAGGCTGATCTTCCAAAGCGATCGTCCCGATGAAACGGGCGAACGTAAATGGCAGATCTACGTCCTCGATCTCGCCAGCGGCGGGCTGACGCGCTTGAGCGATGGCTCGAGCATCGATGTTGATCCGCAGTACTCGAACGATGGTTCGCGCATCGTCTACCGCACCTATGCCGAGGCAGATGGCCGCAGCGCGATCGCGTTAATGGATGCTGATGGTCGCAACAAGCGGACGATCAGTGACGCGGCTGGCGATGCCACGAATCCAGCTTGGTCGCCGCGCGATCGGTATATCGCCTATCAGTCCGACCTCGATGGGGATCTCGATATCTACATCTATGAAGTCGCGACTGGGCGGACGCGCCACTTGACTGACAATGAAGTGCAAGATTATGCGCCAACGTGGGCCTGCGATGAGACGCGCGTGATCTTTACCTCTGATGTCGATGGCAGCCCAGATATCTACGAAATGCCCGTTCAGCCGATCACTGATGGGCCGCTCCCAGTAGAGAACGTTGCCGATCAACTCACGTTTGAGTTGTTCAATGATGTCTATCCACAAAGCTCGCCGCTGGTTGAATTTGCCAGCCGCGAAGGGCAAACGGTGATCGGCGATTTTGGCGAACAAACCGTGTTTCTCATGCCAGATGCTAGTGTAACGCCGCCCGATCTGTCCATCGATGGCGCGCAGCGCGAGGATTGGCGGCCGCCTGACAGTTGTGTCTTGGGGGATGATATCGTGCCGAGAAGCGCAGATCATCGGTCTTAGCCTATTGTGTGTCTAGTCATAGGTTTTACGGCCAGCGAACGATCGTTCGCTGGCCTTTTTGCTTTGATTAGGTAGCAACCGACAACTATGGATCGTGCTCGTTTTATTAATGGAGGTTTTAGAGTGCGAAAAATGAGGGGTGTGATGCGCTTTATAGGCCGTTGGAGGCGTATAATCAACTGCCATGTAGATGCGCAACGATTGCAGAATATCTCGATATAGACGAATACTGCAACTTGCGCCGCCGCCCACGTCTCGAAATGTTCCAGCTCGGTAAATCCGTCAACCTTTACGCGGTGACCTATCAACTGCTCCACACACACAAAGGTCAAAGCCGGTGAGCGTGTTTGATCCGCAGCGCGACAAGCGGTGTAAGATCAGCCTTGGTTGAACTCAACAGGTTTGCCGAAAAAAGCTTGCAGAGTCGTTCAGCCGCGCCAGAAAATGGTGTTTTAAACCGCTACTGTCTTATCAGCTAAACGGACAATGAGTCGATCTGTCTACCAACAGCACGTATCAGAATTCAATACCCGCTCGGGCTGGGATGCCTGCATCGTAGGCGTGTTTAATTTTTTTCATCTCCGTCACTGTGTCGGCGTAATCGATGATCGCCGGTGGCGCGCCGCGCCCGGTAATGATCAGATTGAGGTTCGTCGGTTTATGTTCTTTTAGCCAGTTGACGGTTTCTGTTGCATCCAGCCAGCCAAAGCTGAACAGATAAGTGAACTCATCCAAGACGACTAGGTCGTACTCGCCGCTGACGATCTTCGCTTTGGCCATCTCCCAGCCCTGTAGAGCTTTTGCCTGTGTCTCATCGATAGCTTTGCTGGTCCATGTCCAGCCATCACCGGTTTTGATGACATCCAGCCCGAGTTTCTTCAAAGCGCGAATTTCGCCCCAAGCGCCGCCTTCGTGTTTGAGAAACTGAATAAGCGCGGCCCGTTTGCCTCGTCCCAACATTCGCAAGATCACGCCAAAGGCGGCAGTCGATTTTCCTTTACCGTCGCCTGTGTTGACCAGCACCAATCCGCGCCGAGCAACAGTCACGCGCTGCTGCGTCTGTTTGTCTATGTCTGCACTAAGCATCTATTACAGTTCTCCTAATTCGAGATGAGAAACTGGCCGCGTTAAACCACGGCCAGTTCGGTTGATCAGACCTATCAGTGCCAGCTGCTGCGGTTACTCTAACCTGCGGAAGAATCTGAATTCGTGGTCAGGAAGCAGATCGGGATGGAAGATCGCCACAAGGTCGCGCAGGATCAAGTGCGGATTGGTGACCCCCAATTCGTAAAAATTGTTGCCGAAGTTTTCATTAACGTCGAGGTCGTTATTCCAAACGTTCCCCGCCTGAAAAGCAGCGAAATCTGCATAGCGGCTGTCTTCAGCGAGTAAGTCGCTCAGTGTATTGACCGCAAAGGCGTTCGTCAACCAAATATCTGCATCTAGTGCGCCGTCGTAAACGACCTCAAAACTGACCAGTGCGCTGTCCTCTGGTGCTAGGTCTCCCAACGCAATTGTGCCGCCGGCGTCGCGTGTCAATGCGCCGATATAGGTCTGGGCGCCGGGTATACTCCATGCGTCATTGAAAGATAGGAACGTGTTCCACAGCACGAGAGGGCGTTGGGTTTCCGCGACGCTGGCCGCAAGCTCACGCGTCTCGTTATAGGCTGCAACAATCTCAGCGTAAACTTGCTCGGCTTTAGCCTCGGCATTGAAGAATAGCGCCGTATATTTGATCCATTCCGCTCTCCCAAGTGGAGTCGCCTCACGCCATTCTGCGTTGAGGGCAGTCACGACGCCGGCATCGATCAACACAGGGTGCGCATCAAAATCTGGATTGAAGCCGTAGGTCATGACAAGATCCGGATCGAGATCGAGCACCAGCTCTACGTTGACCATATTCCCGCTGCCGACTTCGACTAAAGTGCCGGCATCAATCCGTTCACGAACAGCAGGATTGCTGATATAGAGAAAACTGTCCACGCCGATCAAGCTGTCAAGTAGTCCTAAATCGTCAAGATGCGGAATCTGCGTCGTGGACATGACGATAATCTCTTGGATGGGTACTTCGATAAACTGCGTGCCTGGCGGAAAATCCGTCGCATCTGGCATGGGAGCGCCACACTGCACCAGCACATAGGTGAAAGGCGCGGCGTTATCGAAAGCATCGAGCACCGTGATCACCTTGTAATGGTTGAAATAGGCAACAGTGAAGTTCTCCGCATCGGTAATCTCGATCTTATCAGGAAAATAATCAACATCGGGATCATAATCGGTGACACAGTCCTCGGTCAGGTTAGCCTCTAGGGGAACGACGCTTTGGGCAAACAGCGGAGCAGCCAACAGCCCCACGACCAGCAAGATCCACATCAACTTATGCATCGGTGTTCTCCTCTCAACAAGAGTATAGGTAAGGACACGTAGCGCACTGCGCAGCGTAAGGCCATGCAAAGCCTGTACGCACAGCTACCAAAATCCAACGGGAGTGAGCGCCAGTCACAAACAGCCTGTTGTAGAGGATTTGTATGAAACCACCCGCCGGGCAGCGAATGAGACTGAAAAGGATCATCGTAGCGCTCGTTTTCCCTTATCCGCGAAGGTTTGCTCACGAGCTAAGACAGAGGCAGGCATTCGGGCTTCTGGCTATTGCTAGTTAGCTAGTTACCGCTGCGCGACAGCGCCGGACTTTCACCGGTCTTCCCCTTTTAGTGCGCCGAACATCCGGGTTCGAGCGCACCTCTGTCTTAGATTTAAAGATGAAAATGTGCAGCGCGTGCAACCGACTTGATCAACTCAACTAACTTGATCACCTACCAAAGTTCATTTATAGAACGCCTTGTTTGGTATGGGCGGCCAGCGCTGCGAGCAGGTCGCCGATGCTGTAATGCTGCGTTAGCTTTCCATCACGGCATAAATGCCAAATTGGTCTAAACACATCACCCGCAATTTCAATAGAGGCTTTCGGTGATGCCCCGTTGGCTGTCACAGTGTATCCCACCCGCTGAAGAGCGCGGCGCGTCCAAGTTTGGAGATCGCCTTGTCCATGTACCGCGATCACCCCTCGATCTTGCGTCCGCACGCTAAAAGTGCCGGTCGCCCGGTCAAAAATGATTTTTTCACTCGCGAATGCCATTTCAAAAGCGCCGTTGAGCACTAAGTCTTCTGGAGCGCCAACGTGAACTTGCCCG
The DNA here is from genome assembly GCA_046719065.1 of Aggregatilineales bacterium. Classification (GTDB taxonomy): domain Bacteria; phylum Chloroflexota; class Anaerolineae; order Aggregatilineales; family Phototrophicaceae; genus Flexifilum. The sequence continues at coordinate 24,985 of JBDNDP010000045.1, forward strand.
TCTGACATCAACCACAGTGTGTCTGCGCTGCGCAGCGCGAGGTCGAGATCGTGTGTAGAGAGGACGATCGCACGGCCGGTTTCAGCCGCTAGATGGCGCAGCAGCCCCATGATTTCAGCCCGACGCGGCAGATCCAGAAAGGCGGTTGGTTCGTCCATGAGGATCAAATCCGACTCCTGCGCCAGCGCGCGCGCGATCAGGAGCTTCTGGCGCTGGCCATCGCTCAACGCCATGACTGGACGTTCGGCAAAATTTGCCGCATCGACGGCATCCACCGCCCAGCGAATTATCGCTTCATCGTAGCGCGTAAGGCGTCCCAGCCAGTCGGTATGTGGCTGCCTTCCAAGCGCTACTAACGCATACCCATTGAGCAGACCGAGATGAGGGCGTTCGGCGAGAACCATACTCAGGCGTTGTGCTAATTGGCGTGGTGCAAGCTGGGTGATGTCTTCGCCAGATAAAAACACCCTTCCACCAAGTGGTTTTTGTATCCCAGCAAAAGTTCGTAATAGGGTCGATTTGCCCACGCCATTTGGGCCAAGCAGGCAGATCAATTCGCCGCGCGCAACGGTGAGGTTGAGATCTTGCGCGATGACCAGCTTGGGTGCTCGCGCTTCCCGGAAGCCAATCGCTAAACGCTGAGTTTGTAAGACGAACATCTCAGCTCCCGAATGAGTGCTGAAGGTTGCGCCGGCGCAGTATCACTGCGATGACTACCGGCGCACCGATAAGGGCTGTGACGGCGTTAAGAGGTAGTACGAGGTGGCGTCCAGGCACTTCTGCGACCAAAGCGGCGATCAGAGCGATCAGTGCGCCCATCAAAATAGATCCCGGCACCAGCATGCGATGGTCTGAAGTGTGAAACAGGCTGCGGCACAAGTGAGGCGCAGCGATGCCGATGAACCCAATAGGGCCACAAAAAGCTGTCACCGCGCCGGCCAAAATCGCAGTGGTGCTTACGAGACGCAAACGCGCCCACATGAGATTAAGGCCGAGGCTGCGCGCATATTCTTCGCCCAACAGCAACGAATTTAGAGGTTTGGTCATTGCCAGCGCGATCGCTAATCCGATTGCGACTGCGCCAGCAAGGATTGGCAGTTGTTCCCATGTCACGCTGCTAAAGCTGCCGAATGTCCAATTGATGTAGGCTTGGATGCGTTCTGGTATGGCGAAAAACAGCATTAAACTGACCAAGGCTGAAGTCAAATATCCGATCATCAGCCCGACGATGAGCAGTGTGAGGTTGCTGCGGACACGTAAAGATATCGACAGGACCACTATGAGTGCTGCCATTGCGCCTAGAGCGGCCGCTCCCGTAAGAAGCAGATCTCCAGCCAATCCGAGGCCGGCTAACAGAACACCCCCGACGGTGCCTACCGAGAGCACGACTAAGGCCACACCAAGGCTGGCGCCAGAGCTGATGCCCAACACAAATGGTTCGGCAAGCGGGTTGCGGAAGAATGTCTGCATCATCAAGCCGCTGACTCCCAGCGCCGCTCCGGCTAACATTGCAGTTAGTGCTTTGGGCAGCCGAACTTTCAAGATAATATTTGACCACGAAGCGCGTTCCGCTTCTCCGCCCAACAACACCGTGATGACCTGTTCAAACGGTATATTGACCGAGCCTACCGCCAAACTAAGCAGCAAAACGCCCACCAGTGCAGCTCCAAGAAGAAACAGGATGAGCGGGCGCAATCCCAAGTTAAGGTGGGTCGTCTCGTGCTGTGTCATATAGTCGATGGGGCGGGGGATGGGTTTGAAAACAACTTGCGTCATCGCATGCGTCCCCTCAACTCAGCCGAAGCTGGTGCAATCTAAGCCTTAAATCCCAGTTAGCTAGGCACCTTTTGCGCGATGAGAGGACATGCACGTAGCGGGGAAAAGGCTGCTCCGAAGAACAGCAGATAAAAATACCCGCCGAGCAGCGGGTATGCATTAGAAAAGTCACAACCACGCTCGTCTCCCTTTTGCGCGAAGGTTAGCAACATAAAAGTTGCTAATCACGAGCTAAGGCAGAGGCAGGCATTCGGGCTTCTGGCAAAAGACCAGTTACCGTTGCGCGACAGCGCCGGACTCACACCGGCTTTCCCTCTTATGTGCCGAACATCCGGGTTCTGGCACACCTCTGTCTTATAGCTATAGTGTTTTCAAAGATGAGCATACCATGAGACGATGCTCCCGTCAAATGCCCTTCTGAGCTATACCCCTCAGAGCGGAGAGAAAGTTTGTCCACAAGAAACTGATGTTCAAACTGCTCAGGACTGGGATAACCGAGAGCGGAGTGTAACCGTCGCCGATTGTACCATCCTTCCAGATAAGCAAAGAGTTCGGATCGTCCGCTTTGGCGCGAAGGAAAGCAAGCCGTACCTGTTTTAGTGGAGGAATTATGGTGAGAAAAATCAGAGTTGGTGACGCACTCGATACGCCACCGGATGCGTGTAAT
>JBDNDP010000046.1:0-27293 GCA_046719065.1 Aggregatilineales bacterium
CGCCGCTACCAGCGTGCTAAACTCTTCATCCCCGCTCGCCACCTCTACGATCGTGCCCGCTTCCACTCCCTCGGGCTCCACCGTCGCTTCGGCTTCCGGCTCCATCTCGATGACGACCTCGTCATCGACAAAAGTTCCGACTGCAATCTGGACGAACGCGCCATCCTGAACCTGCGCGATGCCGAAGATGCCCGCCGTCGAGGTCTCGCCCGTGCCATCGTTCGTCAGCACCCCAGTCAAGCCCTGGAAGTTCTCGAGCGAACGCACATACGCCGACAGCGCCGCGCGGTCAATAATCAGATTGCCATCTTCATCCAGCGTCCCCACCGCTTCAATCGCGTCAAGGAAAATGTTGGCCGCGTCATATCCGTTCGCATGGAACGGCGCCGGCGGTTCCTCACCATACACCTCGACATAGCGCGCGATAAACGCGTCTAGCGCCTCGCTGCTGGCCGGGATCGCCGACGTCGCGTAAGCCCCTTCTGCCGCGCTTCCAGCCAGCGAGATGAACTCCGCCGTGCGCACCCCGTCCGCCCCCACAAACGGCACGTCTTCAAGCGCTACATCACCGCGTTGAATGACCAGACGCGCCGCCTCCGCCGAGAAGCCGCCAAAATAGATCAGATCCGGCTCCCGCGCCGCAATGTCTTCCAGCAGTCCGCGGAAGTCCGTATCGCCAACGCGTATCGCATCCGCGCGGACCACCTCGCCCCCCAGCCGCTCAAATTCCTGGCTCATCACCAACACTAAGCCCTCTCCATACGGGCTCCCATCGTGTATCGTCGCAATCCGCCGCGCTCCCAGCTCGTTGTATATGAAGCTGGCAGCCACCCGCCCCTGCAAACCGTCCGATACCACCGCCCGATTGAAACTGGTGAAGCCCCGGAACGTCAGCAGCGGATTGGTGCAGCTGGCAGATATCGTCGTGTACCCAGCCGCATCGAAAATCGGCGCCGCCGCAAAGCACGCGCTCGAGCACATCGGGCCTACCACCCCAACGATGTTCCCGTCCGCCGCAAACCGGTTGGCCACCGCCTGCCCGCCATCCGCCGAGCACTGGTCATCCTGCACATCCAGCACCACATTGAACTCAACCCCGCCAACCGTCACACTCGGCCGGTCAGCCAGCGCCAGCTCCACCCCGCGCTGAATGTCGATGCCCAGCGGCGCGATGCCTTCGCCGCTCAACCCCGTCGCCAGGCCAAGTACCACCGGCTCCCCACTCTGCACGATGACCACGTTCTCCCCAGTCACCGGCACAGCCGTCGGCTCTACCGCCGCCTCTTCCTCTTCTGGCGCCGGCGGCAGCAGCACCCCGTCGATCACGTGAATCACCCCGTTCGACGCCTCAACATCGGCCGCCACCACCCTCACCGTCTCGTTCAGCGTCACCTCGTCGTCGCTCACGCTCACCACAATCACACCGCCTTGCAGCGTCTCCAGTTCCTGCCCGTCCTCCAGATCCGCCGCCCGCGCCTCGCCGGCCACCACGTGATACAGCAGCACCGACGTCAGCGTCTCCGTGTCCGCCAGCAGTTCCTCCGCCGTCAGCCCCAGCGCTTCCAACGCCGCCTCGAACGCCGCGTTCGTCGGCGCAAACACCGTGAACGGCCCCTCCGCAGACAGCGCCTCCGCTAGATCTGCCGCGACTACCGCCGCTACCAGCGTGCTAAACTCTTCATCCCCGCTCGCCACCTCTACGATCGTGCCCGCTTCCACTCCCTCGGGCTCCACCGTCGCTTCGGCTTCTGGCTCCTCGGTCGCTTCTAGCACAGTTTGAACTTCAGGCTCAGCAGTCTCTTCGGCAACTGGTTCTTCAGTCGCCTCTTCAACCGTCATGGCTTCGGGAGTTTCGTCAGCCACAGGTTCTTCGGTTGGCTCTTCAGTCGGTGGCGCAACTGTCGGTTCCTCGGTTGGAACTTCAGTCGGCACCTCGGTTGGCGGCACCGGAGATGGCGTCGGAGTCGCAGTGGCGGCCGGCTGGCACGCTGCGAGTACTGCCGCTAGTAAGAGCACAAGAACGAGCATCCAATGTTTCTTGATCATGTCTTGCTTCCCTCCATAAAGTGAACACGCAATCGTAACGAACGCTGAGCCGCCGACTTACCACCAACGCTGCGACGACAATTAAACAGAGCCATAAGAGTAGCGTAAAACACTGCACATTTACAAAGTATTAACCGCACTGCGTAAAGTATCAACGCTGTTCGCAGAAACCCCAGTCACGGATGTATCAATACGCTTGAGCAAGCCAGTCAAGACATCTTTCGGGCCTATCTCGATAAAATGTCGCGCTCCGGCGGCGATCATTGCACGAATGGTCTCCGTCCAGCGCACTGAACTCGTGAGCTGAACAGCCAGCTCATGACGAACAGCCTCAGCGCCTTCGAGCGGCGCGGCCGTGACATTTCCATAAATAGGGAACTCTGGCGGTTGAAAGGGAATTTCGGCCAGTAAATCGGCAAATTTTTGTGCCGCTGGCGCCATTAACGGGGAATGAGAGGCGATGCTCACGGTCAATTTGACAGCGCGCCGCGCCCCTGCTTCTTTAGCCAATTCTAGAGCCCGTTCGATAGCAAAAACTTCGCCCGAGATGACAATTTGTCCTGGGCAGTTATCATTGGCCAATACGACCACGGCACCCGTTTCAACAGATGCCTGTTCGCAGATCGAGCGGACGACCGCAGCATCGAGGCCGAGTAGCGCAGCCATTGCGCCCGGTCGTGACTCACCCGCCTCTGCCATTAGCCGGCCCCGTTCGCGCACTAGGTACAGCCCCTGCTCAAAAGAGAGGACGCCAGCAGCCGTCAAGGCAGTCAGTTCTCCAAGGCTATGGCCAGCCGCGCATTGTGGCACTAGGTCAGGCTTGATACTGCGGAGCGCGCTATACGTGGCTATGCTGGTTACGTACAGCGCTGGCTGTGTGTTGAATGTGTTATTAAGCTGATCTTCAGGGCCGTGGAAACAAAGTTTAGAAAGCGAAAAAGACAATAAATCATCCGCTTGCGCGAATGTTTCGCGCGCCACGGGATAGCTGGCAGCAATATCTTCCCCCATACCAACCAACTGCGATCCTTGACCGGGAAAGATGAGAGCGGCATGCGACCCTGCTGGCATAAAAAGGAGACATCTCCTGTCACTTGGTAAGGCTCAAAAAATAGGTTGTTCCGTTCGGAGCAGAATTAATTGTATAAACCGCCGCTTGCAAAAAGCCGCAGCATATAGGGCCGCGGCTCACTTGGATGCGCCTGCTTCAAGCATCTTTTATTTTGATAATCGTTTCACCCCGGTAAGAGCCACACTTCGCACAAACATGGTGCGCGACATGATACTCTCCACACGCCTCGCACTGAGCGAGTTGCTTGAGCGAGAGCGCATCATGGGCGCGGCGGCGATTTCGGCGGCTTCGCGAGTGTTTTCGCTTGGGTAACGGGCCCACGGAAATGCTCCTCTAGTTTCCCTAAAATGGTTACGGCATTATATAGGCCGTATGACAAGAATGTCAAGTCTACCCGACATGGGGAAAGCACAGGCTAAGGTCACACAATTTGGAGCACTGGTCTTATGCTCAACGAGCGACTAACGCGCCAGCTTGGCAGTGAACCGATCGCGCAACACTCACTTGCAGGCGGCATCACCCAAGTCTACCGGGTCACGCTAGCTGATGGCCGACAGTTTGTGGTCAAACAAGGCAATGGTCTCGATATCGAAGGATTCATGCTGTCCTTCCTCGCTGAGCACACCAGCTTGCCTGTTCCGGCGGTGATCTTGAGCGACACCGATCTACTGGTAACAGAATACATTTCTTGCAGCGGAAGGCTTACTGTGCAAGGACAGCTCGATGCAGCCGAGCATATCGCCACGCTTCACCATGTCGCAGGGCCAAACTTTGGCTTGCACCGCGACACGTTGATCGGTGGCCTGTCGCAGCCTAACTCATTCGCTGTGACATGGATCGATTTTTTCCGCGAACAGCGCTTGCTATACATGGCACACGCGGCTGCTCAATCGGGCCGGCTTCCAACGTCATTTTTGCACCGCATTGAGCGTTTAGCCGCGCAGCTTGATCGCCGGTTAGAAGAGCCGGAAGTGCCGGCCCTACTCCACGGTGACCTCTGGGCAGGCAACATCTTGAGTGATGGAGACCGTATCGCTGCTTTCATCGATCCAGCAATCTACTATGGCCATCCAGAAATAGAGCTGGCATTCATCTCCCTGTTCAACACTTTCGATGAACCGTTCTTCCGGCGTTACGCTGAGCTGCACCCCATCGCCGATGGTTTTTTTGAGGAACGACGCGACCTCTATAACCTTTTTCCGTTGTTGGTTCATGTTCGTCTCTTCGGCGGCAGCTATGTCAGCGGGGTGGAGAGAATTTTGCGTCGCTTCGGTTGTTAACTATCCGACAGATAATAGCGCGCATCGCGCAGCGCTTCTGGCAGCAGATCAGGATCGTCATAGTACTGGTAGTCGCGGCTGTAGCCGAGCTCGCGCATCAAATCCGTCGGCGCATTGCGCAGCTTTAACGGTATCGGCAAGTTACCATACGCTTTTACATCGTCCAAAGCCCGGAAGAACGCTGCGTATGAAGCGCGGCTCTTAGGGGCCAGCGCTAGATAGGCTACACCATGTGCCAAGTTGATTTGCGCTTCTGGATAGCCGATCGTCTCGACCGCGCGAAATACTGCATTGGCGATAACGAGCGCTTGCGGGTCAGCCATGCCGATATCTTCGCTGGCGAAAATGACCATGCGGCGCGCAATGAACTTGGGATCCTCACCAGCGCTGACCATACGCGCCAAGTAGTAAAGCGCTGCATCGACATGACTGGCGCGCATGCTTTTGATAAAAGCGCTGATGGTGTTGTAGTGTTCCTCGGCCTGTTTATCGTAGCGCAGATGTTTCGACTGCGCGGCGCTGCGCAGGTCGGCAGCGGTGATCACACCCTTTTCGCGGCCGCCAGCATACAGGTTAGAAGTCGCCTCGAGAAGATTGAGTGATTGGCGCGCATCGCCCGCGGCAAAATTGATCAAGAAAGCCAGCGCATCGTCTTCCAGAACCACATTTAAAGCTTGGGCGCCGCGGCCCACGATGCGCGCGATCTCATCAGCGCCCAGCGAGTCAAGGACAAACACTCGACAGCGCGACAGCAAAGCCAAGATCACCTCAAAGCTTGGGTTTTCAGTCGTCGCGCCGATTAAAATGATCGTGCCATCTTCAACGTAAGGCAGCAGAAAATCTTGCTGCGCTTTGTTAAATCGGTGAATTTCATCCAGGAACAGGATCGGCGCTTCTCGGCTGCCTGTATCGGGATCTAGCGGGCTAAACAGATCGTTTGGTTTGGCTCTCTCGCGGCGTACCCGCTCAACAATCTGCCGGACTTCATCTTTGCTGGCAGATACCGCAGATAATTCATGGAACAAGCGGCCAGTTTGCCGGGCAATCAGGCGCGCCAGTGTCGTCTTCCCAACGCCAGGCGGCCCCCACAAAATCATCGATTGCAACTGGTTAGTCACTATCATTTGATAAACTGGCTTGCCCGGCGCAGTCAAATGCTGCTGGCCAATGAATTCTTCGAGCGTCTCCGGCCGGATTCGGTCAGCCAGCGGTCGAGTGGATGCAGAAGCTTTCATAAAACACTTCCTCGATCAAAAACAGGATTAAGTATACGACATCAACCCAAAATGATCAGGTCGTGCGCTACAATGGCAGCAGTGAACGTCTTAAAGTGAGGGCCTTTCGTCATGCTTGCGACCGTTCGCGCCTGTGCCATCGTCGGCCTCGATGGCTGGATTGTCGAGGTTCAGACCGACTTCAATCCGCGCGCAGGCATTCCGTCTTTTACGATCGTTGGCCTGCCAGACAGTGCGGTAAAAGAGAGCCGGGAGCGCGTGCGCGCCGCGATCAAGAACAGCGGCCTCCAATTTCCTAACAAAGGGTATATCGTCAATCTCTCTCCGGCTGACCTGCCCAAACATGGGCCGGCCTACGACCTCGCGATTGCCGTTGGCGTGCTGGCGGCGACAGATCAACTTCCCCTCGATCCGCTCGACTCGTGCGTTTTCACCGGTGAACTCTCGCTAGATGGGCGGGTACGACACGCCAAGGGGGTCTTGCCGATGGCCTATTCCGCACGCCAAGAGGGTTACAGCACGATCATCGTCCCAGAAGAAGATGCGCCACAAGCTGGGCTAGTTGACGGCATCACAGTGATCCCCGTCCGCTCATTGGGAGAGCTGGTTGAACATCTTTACAACCTAAATCCGATCCCACCCTATGCAGCGCCGCCACGCAGCAGCGCTGATAGCGACCTTACGCTGAACGGCATCACCGATTTTGCGGACATCAAAGGACAAGAACATGCGAAGCGGGCGCTTGAGATCGCGGCAGGCGGCAACCATAATCTGCTGCTAGTTGGCCCGCCGGGAACTGGCAAAACGCTGCTCGCGCGAGCTTTGCCGGGGATTTTGCCATCAATGTCGCTAGAAGAGGCGCTGGAGGTGACGCGCATTTACTCGGTGGCCGACCTTCTACGCACCGACCGACCTCTAATCGAACAGCGACCTTTCCGCAGCCCTCACCACACGGTGAGTCAAGCTGGAATGATCGGCGGAGGATCGATTCCGAGGCCTGGTGAGTGCACACTGGCGCATCGCGGCGTGTTGTTCCTCGATGAAGCTGTGGAACTGCCAGTGCGTGTGCTCGAAGTGCTGCGCCAGCCCATTGAAGATAAGGTCGTGACCATCAGCCGTGCAAAGGGCAGCTTGACGTTTCCGGCCAATTTCCTGCTCGTCCTCGCGCATAACCCATGTCCATGTGGCTATTACGGAGATCGCAGCCGCCCGTGCACCTGTACACCAACCATGATCACCCGTTATCAAAGCCGGCTCTCAGGCCCTTTGCTTGACCGTGTCGATATTCATCTTGAAGTGCCGAGAGTTGACTATGACAAGTTAATGGCCGCCGATCGGGCCGAGCCATCGGCAGCCGTGCGCGCGCGCGTTGAGCGGGCACGCCAGCGCCAGCGCGATCGCTTCGCCAGCTGTAGTGGGTTATTCGCCAATGCGGACATGAGGGTGAGCGAAATTCAACGGTTTTGCGTCTTGACGCCAGATGCACGCCAACTGCTAGAACTAACGATCAAGCGGATGCAGCTGAGTGCGCGCGCTTACCATCGCGTGCTCAAACTCAGCCGCACTATCGCCGATCTTGCGGAGTGCGACCAGATCGAAGTCAACCATGTGGCTGAGGCGGTCCAGTATCGACCAAAGCCGCTGTCCCTTTAAGTAAGCTCAGCGCTCTAGTACTTCCAGCGCTGGCTGGCTGAGATAGCGGAGGCGGGTACCCGCTGTCTGCTCGAGCTGCTGGGGCGTGAGCAGCGACCAAAACAGGTCGGGCGTGGCAACACGATTAGCGGCGACAGTTGCATAACGGCGCAACCAGTCAAAAAAAGCATCCGTCCCCAAATCGCGGCGCAAGCTGTCCATCATCTGCGCGCCGCGCAAATAAACGGCATTGATGTAATGGCGCACGCTGTCAAATTCATAAACGGTGCTGTCAACTGGAGCACCCGTGAAGTTGCCAGGCACATAGTTGGCCACACGAAACGACCACCACCAATCCCGCAAAGCCGGATAATACTCTTCAAAGAAAACATATTCGCTGTAAGTCGCTAGGGCCTCATCGAGCCACGGCGTCAAGGCCTGATCGCTACCCACACGCGCATACCACCATTGATGAGCAACTTCATGCACAGTGATGATCGTGAGATATGAGGCAGGATTGCCGGTGTATGTGCGAAACCAATCGCCGCTGACGAAAATGAGATCGCTAAATTCCATGCCGTCGGGGAAGTCGCCCTGTACGATCACAAAGCGATCATGTGGATAAGCGCCATAGAGGTCGGAGAACATCGCCAACGAGCGCACCCCCACTTCAAGCGCATGGGCGGCAGCATCAACCGGGCCGCTTTCCGTCCGGACGATGGCATCCTCAAAAGAATACAATTCGACAAGCACGCCGCTGCTCGTCATCCGTTCAGTTCGGATATAATCTGCGCTAAGGCTTAAAGACCACTCGCGTGCATTCGTCTGTGTGTATACCCAGCGCTGCTCGTCGCGTTCTGCAAGACGGCCGGGGGCGGCAATTTGGACTGACTCCGGCGCATTGACAAGGCTCAGTTCGACACGCCAATCAGCCACTTCGGCGATGATCTGTTCGCCGACATTGGCTACATCGTGTGTGATCCAATCGCCACCAGTATGGAAGGCAATCACGGGCAGCCAATGGCCTAAATTGAGTTGGCGCGCGCTGTATCCAAAATAGCCATGAAATGCGCTAATCCCCCTTCCAATGGGTGGGACAGCCATTTCGAACGCCAAGTGCAGCCTCGTGCCGCAACCGGGGGCTAGCGGCTGTGGCAGCACAACTTCCAGCCGCCGGCCGGCCAGCACATAAGACGGCACAGGCGTGCCATCACTCGAGAGCACCTCGGTGAGCGCAAATGCGTTTGGGATGCGGTTCGGCTCGACACTAAAGACGATCTCGGCGAGTGTTTCATTGGTGCGATTAATATAGGTCGTTTGCTGGCGAGCGCGTACGCGCCGCGCTGTGAAGTCTATCTCCGCCTCCACCGAGTGCTGAACGGCTGGCTGACCCGCAGTCGCCGTGCATTCAGCCAGTGGGGCGGGCGTGCGCGATGGGCTTGCAATGGGCTGCAGCAACCGGTCAGCGGTTGGAACGGGGGTTGTTTGAATGACGCGCACCGCGGTCGCGGTTGGGGGCAGCCGTTGAGCTTCTGAGGTTCTACAAGCCACCACAGAAGCTGCGATCAGAAACATCATGCCGAACGCAATGGGGGTTAAAGGGCGTTTCTTGCTCATGATATCGCATAATAACCTCGCGCAGCTCACTTGCCAAGCGGCTTAGGGCCTAAACTCTCATCTTGTGAAGCGTAACACTATCGGCAAAGCTGTGTTATTGTTAATCGAGCGCTCATCTTGTGGCCATCATTGCGGGAGGGAGATTTGAATACGCCAACATTACGCGAGCAAATTAGCGGGCTAATTCAGCTCACACGCTGGAAAGAGTATTTGCCGTTTGTGGTACCGTTGACTGTCGTAGGTGGGCTGCTTGCCACCAGCACAACGGGCCAAACGTTAGACTGGCGTTTGCTCGCCGTAACGATTGGCAATGTTTTAGCCGTAGCTTACGCTTTCATGATCAACGATATCGAAGATGCGGCGGATGACGCACGCGATCCCGATCGCGCCGCGCGCAATCCTGTCAGCAGCGGCCGCATCGGTGTGCGCTTTGGTTATGCTGCTTGCCGGCTTGTGGCGGCAGTCACACTGCTGTTCTTTATTCCGGGTGGTTTCTGGGTGATCTTGATTGGCATCGCTACGCTGCTGCTCTCGCACCTTTACTCATGGCGACCCGTGCGCTTAAAAGCATGGCCGATCACCGACATCGCCTCACATTCCCTTATGCTGAGCGGTCTGCTGCTTTTGGCGGGCTATTTCACCTACGGCTACGACCCCGGCGTTGTTTGGCTCGTAGCTGCCGGCGTCACGCTTATCTCAGTCTATGGCCAGCTCTACAACCAACTACGTGACTTCGAGATGGATAAAGCCGCCGGACTGCACAACACAGCCATCATGCTCGGTGAGAAGAATACGCAGCGCGCGATGTATGTGACTATTGGACTAGCAGCCGCGTGCCTGATCATTGCCGCAGCTTATGAAGTATTCCCACTGTGGCTAGGGTTGGTGGCGCTAGCGGGAATCCCGATTAGCCTGCTGTTGGCCCCGCGCACCGATATGCGCGGAGGCGCCGCGGCCGATATCAGCGGCTCGCTACAAATTCAATCGATCATCATCTTAAATTTGATCATCTGTGTATGGCTGATTGAGGTGCTCGTTCGACAGATGTTCTTGAGCTAGAGATGGGTCTCAACGATATTCACAGCATTCTTTTCAACGCGCACATCCTATTTTCGCTCATCCTCGGTATTTGGAGCTTGGGGATGGCCGTGCGCAACCAACCGATCTCTGGCAATTTTTGGGGCGCGGTCGCCACAATCACCGTACTAGCAGGTTTTATCCTTTTGCTCGGCGTGCTAATGACGCTGCAGGGGCTGCGTCCGCAGCGCATTGTGACCTATTTTTTGTACATGTCATGGCTCGTGGTGATTATGCCTGGCCTGTTCACAATGCTGCGCGGCCGCGATGATCGCAATGCTGCGATCGCCTTCGCCATCCTCTGTTTTTTCAACGCAGCGACGTCATTCAGCATGTACGACCGGGCGATCGTCGGCCCGTGGCTGCCGGTGGATGTTTAAACGAGTCATCGCAGCCCTTGCGTCCATCTTCTTGGCGATAAGCGCCTGCGGGCCTGAGCCGACACCGCTGCCGGTCGATTTACCCGCCCCAACTTCGACACCCGCGACTGCAGCTGAAACCAGAACCTACACTTTGGCCATCGAAGCGCGGCTGCTGCCGCTGATCCCAGAAGCTGATCTTCGCGCAGCCACCCGCTCGAGCGAAGTAGTACGTGTCGAGACAGCGCTAGACTCGCAAACAAACGCAGCCGTTGATCTGCTGGTCGGGTTAGGCGATTTCCCCGGCAGCACCCAAACGAGGCTGGCCATTCCGCTGTGGTTGGGGATCAACTCAGAGACCGCGCCGCTCGATCAAGATGTGCTCGCCGCTCGCCTCTATGAAATGTTGAACACCATCGATCTACGTGAAGCCCTGCCCGGCGCTGTGCAGTCGAGCTTGATCGCGACCGTCGATCCTTTTCAAATCCGCAACGATTTGGCCAACAGCGGCTTCCCTGATGGCTTTGCGCTGTCGTTAGTGGTCAACAATGCGCCGGGTGCAGAAGCAATCGCCGGGGCGCTTCAGCACTATGGCATCGATGTACGCATCGCTCCTCACACGAATGGAACGGCATATAGCGACAGCGCGCTGATTTTATTTATAGACGTACATGACCACGCGCAAATGACTCAGCGCTTTGGAAATGCTGCGATCGTTGAGCTGGCGCGGCTGCCCGTCAGTTATCGCGCAGCTCCGGGTTTGACAATCGCGCTGACCGAGAACGGCTGGCCGCTCTTGATCCGTGAGTCTCTAGACTAAGAATGGGTGTATAATGCCATCGGTGCTGACTTCCTACACGGAGACCACCTCTCCTTGCATTTGATCTTGAGCCACGAAAACGCCGATTTCGACGCGATCGCGTCGATGTTGGCTGCTCACAAGCTCAACCCAGAAGCAACACCCGTCCTCTCTGAACGGGTCAACCGCAATGTGGGTCAGTTTCTGACTCTGTATGCCAGCGCCCTGCCCTTCGTGGCACGTCAAGATTACAAACCAACGCACGTCGAGGCCATCACGCTGGTCGATACCCAGCGCACGCCTCAGCTCAAGGGGATCAAACCCAAAACGCCGACCCTGATCATCGATCACCATCCACTGGCAGATGAACTCGGGTCTCACCAGCGGTTTTGGGGTGATACATTGGGCGCGACGACGACGCTGTTGGTCGAGGCGATCGAACGTCAGGCGATCCCACTATCGAGCCTTGAGGCAACGCTTCTGGCGCTAGGCATCTACGAAGATACGGGTTCGCTCACCTACGGCAAAACCACAGCACGCGATATACGCGCGGCGGCTTGGCTGCTGGAGCGCGGCGCCTCGCTTGATACAGTGCGCCGCTTTCTTGAGCCGCCTCTTAACGACGAGCAGCAGGCCCTGCTCGAAACTCTACTCCGCAGCGCCGATAGCCGCACTTTGCACGGCCTGACAATCGTCGTTTGCACTGCGACCGTCAATGAAGCGATCGCCGAGATCAGCGCGGTTGCCAGCCGTCTGCGCGACATTCTTGATGCAGATGCGCTGTTCATCCTCGTCTCGATGCCCGGCATTTTGCAGCTTGTGTTCCGTTCCAACAACGACGCGATCGACGTAGGCGCAATTGCAAAGACTCTGGGCGGGGGTGGCCATGAACGCGCCGCAGCTGCAGCGCTGCATAACGTCGAACAGAACGAGGTCATCCCGCGCATCTGGGAGGAAGCTCAACGCGCAATTGAAATGGACAGCCGCGTCACGCGCGTCGCCGATCTCATGTCGTTCGGCGTACAAACCGTAGATGCTGGTGCTCAGATCAATAAGATTATTCGACAGCTCCGGCGAATCGGGCATGAAGGCTTTCCCGTCTTGGAAGAAGGGCGTGTCGTCGGGCTGCTCACCCGCCGCGATGCCGACCGCGCTATTGAGCATGGGTTGGGCCATCTCTCCGTTAGAGATGTGATGGCCAGCGGCACGGTGACGCTCAGGCCTGAAGATACCGTTTCGACGCTTGAGGCACGCATGGTCGAAAGTGGTTGGGGGCAAATCCCGGTGCTTGACGATGCTGGCCGGCTGATCGGCATCGTCACACGGACCGATTTAATCAAGCACTGGGCGCACAGCCATCCCGAAGTCAAAGCGCCGCCTGGCCTCACCGTTACTATCGCCCAGATCGAAGACACGCTGGGCGAGGCCACAGCTCGCCTGATTCAGGCGATTGGCGAACATGCCAGCGAAGCGGGAACCGCCATTTACATGGTTGGGGGATGCGTGCGCGACTTGCTGTTGAGCAGACACAATCTAGACATCGATTTTGTCGTAGAAGGTGACGCTATCGCGTTTGCGCAGGGACTGCAAGCGCGCTTCGGCGGCCATATCGCCAGCTTCCGCCCGTTCGGCACAGCGAAGTGGACTCTCGATGCGAGCGCACTTCTAACCGCGCTTAACCTTGAAGCTGATGGCCTGCCGACGCACATCGATTTTGCCACTGCTCGCAACGAATTCTACGAGCATCCAACCGCGCTGCCCACGGTCTATCATGGGTCGATCAAGCTCGACCTTCAGCGAAGAGATTTCACCATCAACACGCTGGCCGTCCAGCTCAGCCCCCGGCCATTGTTCGGCCGTGTGCTCGATTTTTATGGGGGCCTCAATGATCTGCGCAGTGGCCTGATCCGCGTGCTGCACAGCCTTAGCTTCGTCGATGACCCAACGCGCATTTTACGTGCGACGCGATTTGAACATCGCCTTGGCTTTACGATTGAGCCGCGCACGGCCGAGCTGATCCAAACTGCGCTGCCAATGCTGGCGCGCATCACCGGAGAACGCATCCGCAGCGAATTCACGCTGCTTTTACACGAATCAGAACCTGAGGCAGCGCTCTACCGGTTACAAGAACGCGATATCTTGCGGGCAATTCATCCCGCATTTGTCATCGACGAGCAGCTTGGCGCTCAGTTCGCCGCTGCTCGCAGAACAATCCCCTTTGCTAGTGCGATGAGCACTGTCGACCTGTACTGGCACTTGATCGGCCTGCAAATCGAACGCTCAAACTTGGCGAATTTCTGCGAACGGATGATGATGCCGCGCGAGCTGGCACAGTCTATGCAGAAAGCCGCACTGCTGGTCGAACAGATCGGAACGCTAGCTGATCCTAATGCTCGCGTCAGCCAGCTTGCTGCGCGGCTGGCTGACGCGTCAGACACTGCGCTATGCGCTGTCTGGATCAAAGAAGAGGATACGATTTTGCGCGAACGCATTCAGCAGTATATGACGCAGTGGCGGTATGTGCGGCCGCGCACCGACGGCCGTGTTCTGCATGAGTTAGGTGTCCCTAAAGGCCCTTGCTATGGCCGCTTGATCCATAGGATGCAAGCGGCTCGCCTCGATGGCGAAGTGCGCACTGATGAGGAGGAGCTGGCGCTTCTACGCCGACTTATTAAGGACGGATACTGTGATGACCGCACATGAGACTCACCAGACGTTTAGAACATTTCAGCTTGAAGTGCCCATTCTCATCAGGCTGGCGACAAAAGAAGACCTCCCAAAATTAGAGTGGTTTGGCCGCTACACCCATTTTCGCAAGGTATTCCAGCGAACCTTCCGCGAACAAGCCCAAGGTAAACGCTTGATGTTGGTGGCGGATTATAATGGGTTTCCCGTGGGGCAGTTGTTCGCACATCGTAAGCGCGAACAACCGTCTCCGTTCGATGGCCGCCTGCGCGTTTATTTCTACTCTCTGCGCGTTTTGGACATGTTTCAGGGATTGGGCATTGGAACCCAACTCCTACAGGAAGCCGAGGCTCTCTTTGCTACCGATGGCATGCAGATCGCCGTGATCGCGGCAGCGAAAGACAACCCCCGCGCGCGTAAGCTGTATGAGCGGCTGGGCTACCACATGATTGGCGAAGACGCAGGCAACTGGAGTTACATCGATCATCGGGATCGTGTGCAGTACGTCCAAGAACCATGCTGGGTCTTGGAAAAGCCGCTGCACATGCGCTAAAATGTCGCGCTTAGTGTTAACAGACCTTCGCAGGAGGCAGTTCATATATGGCGATTGAACAGGGCGCCGTCCGCGTCATTCGATGGAGCGGAGGCCAGCATCCCACCCTCTCTGTCATCAGCAGGCAGATGCAAAAAGAGGGAATGCGCCCATATGTATGGGATAACACGCCGAACTACCGCTACGCAGTCCGTACACACGGCTATCGCAAAGTTATGTATGTGGTCGAAGGCGTTTTAGAGATCACCCTGCCCGATAGCAATCAAAAAGTGAAATTACGCGCCGGTGACCGAGTTGAGATTCCCGCAGGAGTTCGTCACGGCGCTATCGTGGGCAGCACTGGTGCCAAGTGCATTGAAGCGGCTGCTCACAGCCGCTAGCTTGCTTAAGTCATAGAACTATTGTGAACATCGATCGGCCGCTTGGATTCATCCAGGGCGATCTTTTTGTTCACGTCAGCCAACTTAAACATCAGTTAGTATAGAGGCACTGTGGTTCGACTGTTTGAGGACGCGCGCACCTATCAAACTCCTCCCGAAATTCACCTTCCGTACTGGTCACTCACGATCGGGGGCCAAGTAGAACGGCCACGGATCTTCACTCACCACGAGCTTCAAGCCCTTCCACAACGCTCAATTGTAAACACAGTCGTCTGCGCTGGCGCGCCCTTTGACACTCAGCTTTGGGAAGCAAGCGAGTGGCGCGGGGTGCCAGTCCCTCTTTTGCTGCAAGAGATTACTCGACTTTCAGGGGCAATGTTCGCTGAGGTTACAAACGCTCGCGGCTACAAAACGAGCTTGCCGCTTCGAGCCTTAGAAGATGCCATCATCGCCTTTGAGAAAGACGGCGCGCCCCTGACACCAGAAGATGGCTTCCCAGCACGATTGATCATTCCGGGGCGCTATGGATATAAACAACCGCGCTGGTTAACGTATATCGCGCTCCGCGAGGCGCCGAGTGGTTTCTGGGAAGAGCGTGGATGGCCGCTCGATGGCTTGATGCCGGCTCTCGCAGCGTTTGACCATCCCCAATTTGCAGCGGCGCTCAATCAGCCAGTGCGGTTGAGCGGATATCTAAGCGGCGGCGCGCGCGGCAGCAGCGGGATCGCCTTGCGCGCCGACGGTGGGCCATGGATGCCCGTGATGATCGATGCTGCGCCCGGCCACAGTATTCAATGGTCAGTGATATGGACGCCGCGGGCTGCCGGCAGCTACCCAATCGAGGTCTGCCCAATAGAGAGGGCGAGACGAACCCGATCAACTCCTGAAGCGCTGCATCAAGCTATCGTTCGGATCTCACAGTGAGAGCGCTGTCCTCAATGTTTCATCTTTCGCGACGAGATTTTTTGCGCGCTGCTGGACTAGGCCTCGCAGCAGCAGTGGTCAAGCTGCCGAGTTTTTCGCGGAGTGAACAGGGAGTGCTGTACGGCCGGGCACTGGCCGCCGCCTCTGTCATCAATCGTTCAAGCAGCGCTCGCGCCGTCACGCATCTCTGGCCAGATAGTATCGTGCGCATTTTCGGCCGCAGCGCAGCGCTCTTTCAAATTGCAGATGGTTTTGTGCCGGTCACTGCCTTACAGCCGATGGTTCTAGCAACTGAACCGGCGCCGCCGCTCACAAAGTTTCCCGTCATCGCCGAGGTGGCGGGCGCGGTTGCCGCGGTGCGCGGCTATTGCGCACCGGAAGCGCCGTTGGTCGCGCGGATCGGGCACGGCGGAACTGCCAAACTGCTCGATTGGCTGAACACACCTGATGGCGGCTGGTACGCGGTCGCCGATGATAAGGACGCTTATCTTGGCTGGACACCGGCCGTGCATTGGCGTGCTGCCGAACCCGCTGTTCCCCACCAAACAGGCGACATCGTGATCGACCTTCGCCAGCACGTAGCACAGGCTGTTGATTTAGCCGGTGAGGTTATTTTCACAGCGCCGCTCGCTGCACGCGAGGCAGCGTCCACAGGCACATTCACCGTCCGTAAACGGGATGTCAGCTTATGCACCGGCAACAATCATACGAAGAAGCGCTATGGGATACCCTGGGCACTTACGCTCTCGAACGAAATGGTATTAGCTGGAGCTTACTGGCACAACCACTTTGCGATCGAACCAGCGCTGGACGGCCCAACCTTTCAAGTTGCACCGGCCGCGGCCAAATTTTTCTATAGTTGGGTTGGGCCGCAAAACGCGATCGTAATCGCGTAAAATTGAAGGAAGATTTGGCGCGTTTGACGTGTCGGAGTAGTATGCGCGGCAGTCCGCACTGCCGCATTCACTGAAGTTTTTGCAGGTGTATTTTATGGATCTGAATCTTTGGGTCGCATCTCTGGCAGGTTTGGTCTCGTTCCTGTCGCCGTGCGTGCTGCCTCTCGTCCCGGCATATATCGGTTATATGGGAGGACGCGTGACAAAAACAGTCTCCGCTCAAACCGCGGGCGGGCCAGCGCTGCTGGTACAACCAACGCTCAGCAGCCGGCTGAGCACCTTTGCCCACGGTGTCGCCTTCGTGGCGGGTTTTACGTTTGTCTTCGTCGTCTTTGGCCTGCTGACAACTGCCTTCATTCGCCAAATCGGCGGGCAAAACATCGCGCTGGTACGCGATATTATCGGGCGGACCGGCGGCTTGTTGATCATCTTCTTCGGCCTGCATTTTATGGGCGCGATCGCAGTTGTGACCAAGCGCTTGTTAGCTCGACCACAGTTGATCGGAAGCCCTGCATTCACCGCTGCTGTGGCTGTAGTTGGCAGCATGATGATCGCATGGGCGTTGATTGACCCATTGCTGATCCTGCCCACGCTGGCCATCTTTCTATTGTGGCTTGCTCTCGGCGGGGGACTGAGCCAACCGCAAGCTTTTTGGACGCGCGCACTGGCGGCCGTTCAGCGCGGCCTGTACGCCGATACCCGTCGTCAAATGGTCGCCAGTGGTCAGCAAAGCTATTCCAGCTCGGCCTTGATGGGCATCATCTTCGCAGCGGGATGGACGCCATGCATCGGCCCTATTTATGGCAGCATCCTCACCCTAGCAGCTACCGGCGCCGATATCGGGCAAGCCGGCGCGTTAATGATCGCGTATTCGCTCGGTCTCGGCATTCCGTTCCTGCTCGCCGCCCTGCTGCTTGACAGCGCGCAGTCCTTGCTCCGTCGCTTGCAACGGCACATCCATAAAATTGAGCTGGTTAGCGGCTTGCTGCTCGTCATGATCGGTTTGCTGGTTGCCAGCGGCAGGCTGCAAACGCTAAGCCAGAACTTTGCCGTTCAGTTCGCCGATTTTTCTTACAGTTTGGAGGAATGTGTCGTCGCAGTGACACAGGGCAGCCTGACTCTCGGCGAACTGCCGGGCTGTATGGCTGGCACGACACAGCCTGCTGAGGGAGCGCAAAATGCGCCTGAGTCGGAAATCGCTGGCATCCTTGATTTGGCCGCGTCAATCGAACCTGCGCTTACGATTGGCCTTAATATTGGGCAGCGCGCCCCTAACTTTAGCGGGATGACGGATACTGGCGAGTCGATCGCTCTGGCCGACCTTCGCGGCCGCCCCGTCTTGCTCAATTTCTGGGCAACATGGTGCGGTCCGTGCCGCATCGAAATGCCAGAATTTGAGGCAGCCTACCGCGCCGCCGGAGAGGAAAGGCTGGCAATTCTCGCCGTCAATAACCGCGAAAACAGCGAACAAATCGCCCAATTTCGCCACGAACTTGGCCTCACTTTTCCTATCGTGCTTGATGAAAATGGCGAGCTGCAGCGCCAGTATGGTATTGCGCAGTATCCAAGCACATTCCTTATCGATGCAGATGGCATCATTACAGCACGTCACTTTGGGCCATTAACTGCCGCCCAGATCGCGGCGCTGGTGAGCGACCTGCGATCCTGATAAGATGATGTTTTAATTCTCCAAACATCGATCATGGATTCTGCACGACTTCGCCCACTGCTGCTGCTTTTGGCCTTTGCCAGCCTCGCCGCATCGCTATGGCTGGTCAGGACCGCTGGCTTGCCGCAGCGCGCCGACTACACCGGTTTCGCTATCGGGGCGCTTTACTTCGCCCCCGAGCTAGACGCGCTGGCGCCACCGTTTACAGCACCCAGCATCAATGGCGATGCGATCGACCTGCTGGCGCTGCGCGGCGGCCCTGTGATCGTCAATTTTTGGGCGACTTGGTGCGCACCCTGCCGCGCCGAGATGTTGGAACTAGAAACCTTGTTTCGTCGTGACAATGGTCACGGGCTGCGCGTGATCGGCGTTAATTTACAAGAACCGAGGCAAGCAGTCGCAGCGTGGGTTGACACGCTTGGGCTGACATTTGACATCGCCTTGGACGATGA
Source organism: Aggregatilineales bacterium (assembly GCA_046719065.1). GTDB lineage: Bacteria > Chloroflexota > Anaerolineae > Aggregatilineales > Phototrophicaceae > Flexifilum. The sequence continues at coordinate 18,677 of JBDNDP010000046.1, forward strand.
CGGCGCGATCGCTGCTCGCTACCAGCTGCGCGGCCAGCCCTCGACTTATGTGATCGCACCTAATGGCGTGATCACCGCCATTTTCTATGGGCCAACAACCGCCGAGCGTCTGCGCCGAGCCATCACGCCTTACTTGGCTGAAACCTAAAATCCGACCTAGTGAGAGGTGAACTCGTGAACCCACCTTCACAGCCTCCTAAGCCCGGTGCTCTGCGCGCTAACCGCTTCATCCTTTGGCTGTCGCGCCGCTGGCTCGCGATCGCGATCGTTTTTTTGGGGCTTTACGCCTCGCTGTCGATCGTCACGCCGGTCATGATGCAGCTCGGCCTAGAAGGGCCGGCGCGTGTTCTTTACACCTTGTACAGCCCATTCTGTCATCAATTCGCATTTCGATCACTGTTCCTGTTCGGCGAACAGGGGGCATATCCGCGCGCGATCTCCGGCACCAGCGCCGTCCCCTATGAAGTATTTGTGATCGAAGAACCAGACTTTCGCGCAGCATACGAGTTTCACTATCAACGCTATCACAACGGTAGGCTACCCGACTCGCTTACTCTGGCCGATCTCACCGAGACGTTCACGCCGTGGTTTCAATTTGCCTCGCGCGATTTTCTGGGCAGTCCAGTGATGGGATATAAAATGACGTTGTGCGCGCGCGATATTGCTATTTATTTAGGCATCCTCGGCGGCGCATTGATCTACAGTATCCCGGTCGTGCGCCAGCGCCTGCGGCCAGTGCCGATTCTGCTATACGCATTCCTTGGGCTAGGACCGATCGCGATCGACGGCATGAGCCAGCTCCTCGGTTATCCACCGTTCAATTTATGGGAGCCGCGCGAAACGCTGCCGATCTTTCGCGTGGTGACGGGCGGGCTGTTTGGCTTCATGAATGCGTGGCTGGCTTTCCCGTATCTCGAGATGTCGATGCGGGAAACTCGTGCAGCCGTGCTAGCTAAACTGGTGCGGGCAGGCATCGACACCCGCACACTTTGACTATCAAGATAACATCAGCATCTACAAACAAGACCCCGCTGCAAGCCGGCTTGCAGCGGGGTCTTGTTATTTAGACGCACTTTCTGCGCGCAGGCAGATGTGCGTTGGTTTAATAGTCGCGGCCGCCGCCACCCGGTGCCGTCGGGATCGGCGTGTCTGTGGCGACAACAGGCGTATTGCTGGCCGTCGGCGTATTGCTGGCCGTTGGCGTGTTGCTTGCTGTCGGCGTATTGCTGGCCGTTGGCGTGTTGCTTGCTGTCGGCGTCTGGCTCGGCGTCAGCGTCTGGCTCGGCGTGAAAGTGGACGATGGCGTCGACGACGGCGTGACTGGGGTCGGCGTATTTTGCGCGCTTACCGGCACTGTTTCCGTCGAGCCGCCGCCGCCGCTACCTTGACCATCACAGATCGGCGTTAAGAATTCAAACGTCGTCCCATTGAAATCTGGGCCGATAGTGCCGGGAACCGAGGTTTGCAGGGTATTGCCAGCGCCAGAGGGCACATTGAACACCACGTAAATTGTGCGCGTTGCCCCTGCATCGATGGTCAGCGGAACACCCCAAACCCCCTCAACGCCGGGCGGCGGCGCACCGGGCGCGCTTGGCCAGCGACCAGTCGTCGGCGGGGTAGCATCCTGCGTCGGCGAACCGGAGTGCCACAGAAGCAAGCTGCCCAATCCTGCTGCAGGACCCGTACCGCCGCCCCACACTTCTCGCAAGACGGCCGAACTGCCACGTCGATTCCAGTTGATCGAGAAGCCAACGAGCGTTGACGGCACATTGCGATAGTTGGTGATATTGAAGCGGACGATGTTGCCCGCGCTAAAACCAGCGAATTCGGCCCCCATCAAACCGGGCACGCAAGCCGGCGTTGGAGTGAAGGTGGCGGTCGGCCCACCCAACGTCGGCGTGTTAGTCGGCGTAGCGATGTTGGTGTAGATGATCTCGCAGTCTTCTAAACGGCCGAGGTCATCATAGTAGAAGGCCGTATTGTGGAAGAAATGCGGGAACATGAAATCGCGCAGACGGGCCGGCCCATTGACAAACTGAACGGCAAATGTGGTCGAGCCAGGCGGCAGCAGCAGGTTGGCCGAGGACGCGAAGTCAGCCTCCGGCGCGCCACCGGGAATGCTGGACGGCGCATTGTTGCCGATGTCGGTCGGCGAAGCGGTATCGTAGCCAGCCCAGATCGGCGCACCGCCGAGGTAAAGCGCGCCAACCGCCATCGATGGATAAGCAGCGAGCGGCTGCCAGCGAAATCTCACGCGCGTGAGGCTGGTGGGCTGGAAGAAATTGTTATTGATGCTGAACTCAACGCGGTCATTGAAGAACGTTGGCGTGCCGATCGTGACATCAGCGCAGACGAAATTGGGGATGGGCGTCGGTGTTGGCGTATCCGTTGGGGTCTCGGTCGGCGTCGGCGTACTGGTATCCGTCGGTGTCGGCGTTGGTGTATAGGTCTCGGTCGGCGTCGCGGACTCCGTCGGCGTTTCCGTTAACGTGGGTAGACCGCCCGGCCCTTGTGGTCGGTCGCCGGTCAGCGGCACTGGCCGCGGGCTGCGGAACGTCTCATTGACAGCGGTTCGACGTGCTTGCAGCGGCAGGTAGGCAGCTAGCCCCAGCGGCGTGATCAGCGGATGATTGAATGTGATAACGATGTAGATCGTATCGCCCGGGCCGCCAGCATCTAACCACGGGCGGCCTTGATTTTGCGTCCAGCCAGCATTTCGAAGATCGCTGCCATCGGGCGCATACTCATCAAGACGGCACAGCGGCGAGCGTGGATCGCCCTCGATAAAAGTCGTGAAGCGCGTTCCACGTGGGTTCGAGAGATTGTTCGGATCCAGACGCTCACGCGTGCTGCAGATCATCATATCGAACCAGCCGGGCTGGTCAGAACCGCGCAGGTGCCAGTATTGGCCGGGTGCTGGCCCTTCAGCGTCTGGATCGCCCGGCAGCGGCCGATGCCAGACGTTATACCACGGCACCGTCTCGGGATTATCGCCAGCAGTCGCGCCGACGACTGGCACGCCCCAAGTTGAAGGCCCGAGAGAGAGACCCGCCGCGCCGCGCCGCGCCTCATCATAAATTGAAAGGATGCGTGCCATGTCCTTGCGGCGATCCTGATCTTCCGGATTAGCAGGGTCACAATCCGCGCCACCGTACCACGTCGCATAGAGCGACTCTGGCCCGCCGGTGTAAATCTCGATGGCATCCGCCGGATTGCCGCTTTCATTAGGATAATAGGTTGTCAGCGTACCGCGCTGCGCGCTCAAATCACCCTCAGGATAACCCGGCGTGCCAGCTCGGATGCAAGGAACGATCGAATCAAGATCGTTCGGATTATCAGGGTTCCACTGCAAACGCATCGGGTAAGCAATAGCGTTATACTGGCCGGTCGTCGCGTAACGGGCCGCGGCTCGAGCCGAGTTTTGCAGCGTTACCCATGCCTGGAAGATACGGCCAAACTCGATAATGCCGAATAACAGCAGCAGCAGGATGGGCAGGGTGATGGCGAATTCGACCAATGTTTGGCCATTTCGCCTCCGTCTCGGTGTCTGTTGATACTCCATACCTTACCTTCCCCCGATTACTGTGAGATGCGCGTGAACATGCGCGATGCGATTTCGTTGAAGACCTGCTGCAGCTCTGGCCCGCTGGCAGCCCAGTAATAATTGCCACAGCTCGTGCGCGGCGCGATCGGCGCATAGACCCCGGGAATACCATTTGGAGTTTCGCATGGATCGCGCGGCCCCCAATCGGGCGGTGGATTGGGAATGCGATCGGCCCCGAGTACCTGCTGCCAATAATCATTGTCAATGCGGTTGTTATCGCCCACATCGGCAATATAGCGCAGCAGTTCTTCGCCTAGATAATGGGACAAATCAGCATTGCGGATACATTCCACATCAGTAATATCGCAGGTGCCGATGCCAGTTCGCGGGTTACGATCATAAATCATGCCGAAGCTAATCGTGAAGATAGTTGGTAGGCGCTCATCACCAGAACGACCAGCAATGCCGGTATTCGGCAAGTTTGCTAGACCGATCCAATCGGCCCAGTCGCGCGCGTAGTCGTCGACATCATAGAACTGCTCACACTCCGGAGTGATGTTGATCGGGCGCAGATCCGGGTTGCCCGGTGAGTTGGTGCAGAAAGTGCGCGTTTCCGGGTAAATGTCGGAACAATAAGGGAACTCCAAGTCATTGAGTAGTTCTCCCGGATTATCGGGCGTGCCATAGGGGCAGATTCCGAACGCGCCATATTCACCTGCGAGCGGCAAATTCTGACCAAGCGCGTTCTGGAAATACGGGTCAGCTGCCTGCGCCAGCGGCTGGTTGCCAGCACCATCCGTCCGCGTGACGGGGTTGCTGGCGCCAGCAGCGCCGTCAGCGAGCAGCACCATGATCCAGACCGCACCCTCACGACGCCCATGCAAGTAGAGGGTATTGCTGGCGCGCGCCAGCGCCCCGCCAGTATTCGTCCCCGCGCAGGACCCAGCAAACTCATACGACCAAAAGCGGCGATAAGGATTGCTCGGTTCAAACCAAGCCGGCGTCATGATCTCATCGAGCAAGGTGTTGTTGGGTGGCAGGCGCGGTGTGCCATCAGGATACGTTTTGACGAGCGAGTAGCGGCTGTCCAGCGCTGCCGCATGGAATGGACAGTTATCGATGACCGGATGCTCACGCATTTGGCCGATTATCGTATTGCCGAAGTAGTTGTCGGCATCGCTAAAGGAGACGTAGACGTCACCGAACTGGTACCCGTCCCAGCGTCCATCGTTGTTCAGATCCGTGTAACGCGAGGGTTCAGCCAGCACACCAACCACGCTGCGCAGCGTCTCCAGCGCGCCGCGACGGCTGGTCTCTGGTACTCCCGTATTGAGATCTCGTTCGGTCTCAATCATGGGCGACTGCGGACCGCTGCCGTCCGGATCGATTAAATGAGCTTCTCGATCAAATGTAACCAGCGCTACGCGGTCGCCGCGGATGAAATCAAGACGCGACAGAAAACTTTCAGCAGCATCGCGCGCCTGCCGGAACGGCTGGCAGACCAAATCGCTGAAGTCGCCATCACCATTTGGGTCGTTGCAGCAGCCATAAAAATTGTACGTGGGAACGAACCCGTGGAAAACCGTCCTCGCACCCAGTTCAGTGTAACCTGCAGCGGCATATTCATTTCGCAGCCATTGAGGAATACGCGCGAAATTATAGACCGATGTCGGCCACAATCGCACTTGGCAGTGCGGGCGCACATCACCATTAGCCGTTGCTTCGGCTGGTGTGCCAGCGGGAACAAATCGCTCGACCGTGAAATTGGGGTCGGCTAAGATTTGGTTTTGCGATTGCTGGATCAACCAGCTCCAACCCCGACCGGGAATTGCGCCCCAATTATCGATATCATCAATGCCAATCTGCGGCGGCACATAACGCCAGCCGCGACCGACCGCCTCCCAGTCCTGATAGTCGGTTTGAGCCAACATCGACTCTGAAACGTCGATGATCAAAACTACGTCGATCACCGCCGTTTGCGAAATCGCCGCTGCGGTCAGCGTGATCGCTGGGTAACCAAGCAAGCGAAGGAAGACAGTCGGCGATTCGATCTGTGCGGTGACGCGTACCAACTTCAGCTCATCAGGCGTGCACAATTCTTCATAGCGCCGAATATCAGCTTGATTGGCAGCAGGATTAGGCCCAATGCGCACCCCGTTGCCGTCGTACAAGTACATGGGAACACCGGCGCTGTCGAGCGGGCGAAAATCGCCCGGTCGAATCCCGCTCGGCTGAAGCTCAAAGTTCTGGGTGTAACAAGTCTCAACCAGCACATTGCTCGGGCTAAGACCGTACACCTCAATGAACTGGCGGGCGGCTAAATTCAAGTTAGCGATGCTAATCGCCTGCCCTTCATCGGGAAAACCGATCGGGTCTGGATCGGCTACGCGGCGCATTTGACCGGCTGCAGCTACGGCTGCCGCGTCAACCGCGCGGCGCAAACTGCTGAAGCGCACAAACAACAGTGACACATCAGTCACAATGCCGACGAAGGCGAGCAGCGCGATGAAGCTGATCGCGAGGATGACCAACGCCTGACCGCTCTGGCCGCGTTTGAGTAAGTGCCGCTTATATCGGGAAAAGGCCGTTTTGTGCATCGCCCATCTTCTCTCAAATAGATGACTGTCTCTCATGGCAGCACGAAATAGGGTTCCACCGAGGGCAGCGGGAAGGCCGCCCAAACCGATATCGTTGGCGTTCCACCCAGCACCGTAAATACAGGATTGAAAACCGGCAACTGGAGCAGGAGTTCGTGCTGCCAGTGCATTTCCACCAAAACCAATCCCTGCCCGGGCAAGCGCTCTCGCTCATGTGTGATTGAGAGGCTGACATAGCTTTCCAAATTCATCAGCCGCTCGATCTCGGCAATTGTAAATTCAGAGCCAATGCAGCGCGTATTAGGGATGCGGTGCTGCCCCAACCATACAAAACCAATTTGCTTTTCGGCTTCTTCTAAAGTTGTGCGGCGCACGTCATAGCCCGGCAGCTCGGTGAAATCATCATTGAGAATTTCGAGCGGATCGAAAGGGATGCTAAGCTGCTGCACATCACGACGCCCATTTTCGTTAAAATCGAACGGGTCGCGCGGTTCTAGCGGACCGACCTCGCCCGTATCAGGATTGATATACCAATCGCATTCATTGGCGTTGGTGGGATAGCGGCCAACCACGACCATCTGGGGAATATCTTGGCCGGGATAGGGCCGGTTAGGCCCGAGCCACGGTGGCGTCGTTGACGGATCGCGATTGCGCGAAGGATCGATCCGCTCGATGGCAAACCCGGAAACGATGATGTCGTCCACGCCATTTTCAGGATTAAGAACAAGTGGTTCCATCGAGGTGATCATCGTACAGATGACTTCGTTATAAAAGCCGCGGTCGCCACCGCAGCCGCTGCCGCGCAGGGCCGGATTGGGGTTATTTTGGCTGTAACGATAGCGCACCCGGGCGCGCTGTTGATCTTCGAGCGGCTCGAGAGGGTCATAGGCCATATAACCGATGCGCTCGGCTTGAAACTGCGCGGAGAGCTGTTCAGTCGGCATCCAAGAGCTGTCGTTATCCCAAGACAAGGGGCTAAGCTCATTCTGCAGCGTTGCCCCACGACGCGCACCGACGCGCGTGACATCGAGCAGGTTTAGATAGTTGTTCGCAAACCAGCCGATCTCAACCAAGCCAGCAAATAAAATGATTAAGATCGGTGTGACCAACGCCAGCTCAACCACGCTTTGTCCAGACTGACGCTTGCCATAAACAGCAGGCGTACCATCAAGGATTTGCACCAGTTTTTGGAGTATCTTGCGCATGAGACGCTCTCATCACTTCGGATCGTTTAAGACGGCCGTGAGATCCTCATCAATTTCATGATAACACAAGGGTTCTTTAGCAGAATGCAGTTAGTGTGAATAATTTGATAGGATTTTGTACAGCTTTGGCCGGCACATCGTCTGTCCTATCGCGCGATAGAAACTACCTTACGCCAAGACACAGCGCCGCCCGCCTTCGTCTATACAGCATTCTGTTATACAGAAAAAATCAGCCATCGAAATTTGACGGCTGAACAACAACGAAATAGATGTTGTTTGGCGGTTTGAGTTAGTTAAACGGAATGGGTTTCGTCGTGCATTTCGATACGCGCTTTGATCACATACCCGCGACCGTGCCGCGATTGCAAGATAAGCGGCTTTTCTGGGTCATTCTCGATCTTGCGCCGCAGGTTGTGAATGTGATTACGCACTAAAGCGGCATCTCCTACCCCATTTGGGTACTGCCAAACGTTAGTGAGCAGCTCTTCTGTGGAATGTAGATGATAGGGCGTAGAACATAGGTATTTGAGCAGCTCAAACTCTACCCGCGTTAGCATGACCTCGCGGTCGTTGACAAAGACCCGAAATTGATGAGGTATGATGCGGATCGTCGCGACTTCCCCATCAACGTAATAAACCGCCCGCCGAATGTGAGCGCGAACTCGGGCCGCTAACTCTCGTGGGGCAAAAGGCTTGCGAATATAGTCATCAGCACCTGCGTTCAGCGCGTCGACTACCCCGGTGGGTGAATTCTGCGCCGTCAGGAAAATGATGGGCGTATGCGCGACATGAGGCAGCTCGCGCAGCTTGCGACACAATGCATAGCCGTCCATCTCTGGAAGCAGAGCATCAACCACAAAGATATCTGGCGTATACGTCTTCAGCAGGTTGAAAGCCGCGCTTGGGGTAAGCGCACGAAGGATCCGATACCCTTCGCGTTTCAACACCAGTTCCACCATATCTTGAGTCTGCGCGTCGTCATCGATAATCAAGACTTCATACATCGATCATTCTCAAAGGAGTGCTCGGGTTCTCGATACTTGCAGTATAGCGTCAATGCAACGAGTTCTGCCCGAATTCCTCATGAAAGATTTGTGAAATCTTGTTCTAAATGCAGCGCGGAAGATCTACGCAGAGATCATATAGCCCACCCCATGAATAGTGCGGATGTAACGCCGGTCGCTGCTCGTCTCAATCTTAGCGCGCAAATTCCGAACATGCGCGCGCACCAAGTCGGGGTCGCCCGTATTGGGCGGGTATTCCCACACCGC
>JBDNDP010000047.1:0-21975 GCA_046719065.1 Aggregatilineales bacterium
ACAAGTGGACGGCTGCGCGGCTGATCGGCACTTCATCCGGCTCGGCGGGCTTCCAGCGCTTTGGCCAGCAGATCTTTGACGACTGCCGGATTGCCCTGACCTTTAAGCGTCGCCATCACTTTGCCCATCAGCGGGCCGAACAGCTTCTCTTTGCCCTCGAGATATTCCTGCACCCAACCTTCGTTCTCGGCCAGCACCTGCGCGATCGCAGCCTCGACCACGCCGGTATCGGAGATCTGCGCCAGCCCTTTTTCCGAGACGATGCGTTCAGGATCGCCTCCTGTTTCCCACATCTCGGTCAGCACCACGACGCCGGTCGCCTTGTTGATCGTGCCTTCATCAACCAGCTTGACGAGCGCGGCAAACGCAGCCGGCGCGATGCGGATGCTGCCAATCGCTTCGCGGTCAATGCCGCTGCTGTTAAGCAAGCCAAACAAATTGCCAAGCATCCAGTTGGCGGTCGATTTCGGGTTAGCGCCAGCGGCCAGCGCCGCTTCGTAGTAATCGGCGACGGCGCGTTCCGCCACCAGCACCGAAGCATCGTAACGGCTGAGGCCCAGTTCGTTCATGAAACGATCGCGCTTGGCGTCGGGAAGCTCCGGCAAAGCGGCGCGCAGCTCAGCAACCCACGCGCGGCTCACCTCAACGATCGGCAGGTCTGGCTCTGGAAAATAGCGATATTCCTCAGCCGTCTCTTTATAGCGCTGGACGACAGTGCGCTGGCGCACTTCATCCCAGCCCATCGTCGCCTGCCGCACGCCTTCGCCGCTTTCCCACGCTTTGATCTGCCGGTTGACCTCATACTCGATGGCGCGAAACAAGCTGCGGATGCTGTTCAAATTCTTGACCTCAGTGCGCGTGCGGTAGCCCGTATCATCTCGATGACGCACGCTGATGTTGGGTTCAATGCGCATGACGCCTTTCGACATATCGCCATCGTTCACGCCCAGATACTGCAAGATCGCGCGCAGTTTGCGCGCGTAAGCCTCGGCCATCTCGGCGCTGTGAATGTCCGGCTCTGTGACGATCTCCAGCAGCGGCACCCCAGCGCGGTTGTAGTCGATCAAGCTTCCGTTATCGGTATGGGTTAGCTTGCCGGTGTCTTCTTCTAAATGGGCGCGGCGAATGCGAATGCGATGGGTGGATCCATCGCTCAAGTCGATATCGAGATAGCCGTTGACCGACAGCGGTCGATCATACTGGCTGATCTGGTAGCCCTTGGGCAGGTCGGGATAGAAGTAGCTTTTACGGGCAAATTGGTTGATCGGCGGGATCTCACAGTTCAGCGCTAGCCCAACGCTGAGCGCCATCTCGAGCGCCCGTTTGTTGATGACCGGCAGCGTGCCCGGCAGCCCCAGCGAGACCGGATCAACAGCGGTATTCGGGGGCGCGGTTACGCTGTCGACGACCGGGCAGGCGCTAAACATCTTGCTGGCGGTCAGCAGTTCGGCATGGATCTCGAGACCGATGATCGGCGTCCATTCACTCATGATCTTGTCCACTGTTGCGCAGCACATTGAGCGCTAATCTTACCGCAGGCGCCGGCCTGTGCCAATGCGCCGGCGCAGCGCAGAGCATGTAACTTGTATCGTTCTTCGGGCAGCGACGCTTGCCCGCGCCACGATCGCAGACTATGATCGGCCGTGCAAGATCGATCTCGTCAGAACTGCGCAGAAGAATTGACCAGAGAGATTAACCTCGTGCACCCGCTTCCTGATAACCCGCTCGTCACAATCGTGACGCCGTCGTTCAACCAAGCGCCGTACATCGAGGCGACGATCCGCAGCGTCTTGGAGCAAGATTACGCGCCGATCGAGTACCTCGTCATCGACGGCGGCTCGACCGATGGCACGCTGGCAATCCTCGAGCGCTATGCCGGCCGGCTGACTTACGTCTCGGAGCCAGACGGCGGGCAGGCCGACGCTATCAATAAAGGCATGCGCATGGCTCGCGGGCAGATTCGCGCGTGGCTTAACTCGGACGACTGCTACACACCCGGGGCGGTGCGCGCCGTCGTCGAGACCTTTCGCGCGCATCCAGATTGGGCCTTCCTCTACGGCGATGCGCTCGCCATCGACGCGGCCGGGCGCGCCTACGGCATCCGCGCGCATGTGCATCAAACCGACAAACGGGAGCTGGTGGAAGTGGGCGATTACATCGTGCAGCCAGCGGCCTTCTGGCGCGCCGAGCTATGGCAAACGATCGGCGAGCTGGATGCGAGCCTGCATTATGCCCTCGATTATGAGTACTGGATGCGCGCGGCCGGCCATTTCGCGCTGCACTATGTGCCGGTCTGTTTAGCGATCGAGCGGCTGCACGGCGGCGCCAAGACGGCCAAAGGCGCGATCGGGCGCATCGAGGAGATCGAACACGTGGCGCGGCGGCATGGCGGCGCGGGGCTGCCGGCCAGATTTCGCGGCGAGGGCGCGGCTGGCTATACGCTGCGGGCGCTCCAACAAGGGCTGCGCGGGCGCTTTAGCGCGGCGCGGCGCGATCTGGAGCGGGCGGCGGCGCTGCGCCCACCTCTCGGTCGCTACCTGAGCTGGCTGGCGACGCTGACGTTGCTCGGCGGCGGGGCCGTGCCAGCGCTGTGGCTTCAGCTCAACCGAGGGCGGCAGGGGCGCAAGGTGGAAACGCGCATGCCAGCCGATTATACGCCCGCTGAGGCTCCGTAACGAAGCGCAGCGCTGCGGCCTACGAGACGAGATGATCGACCATATCGTGCAAGCCGGCGATGATGCGCTCGGCGTCGTAGCGGTGCACCGTTCGCTGGAAATGGATCGTGCGCGCATCGAGCATGACGTAAAGCATATCGGCCGCATAGTCGAGGTCGAGCGACGGGCGCAGCGCGGCCAGCAGCCCGCGGATCGTCTGGCGCCACCAGATGTGGGCGGGATGATCGAGCATGAGCGGCGCGTTGATGACACCGGAAAAGAGCAGCTCAAGGTGCCGGTCGACAAAATAGACGACCTGCCCAAGGAACCAACGCAGATTGCCGAGCGGGTCATCGGGCTGCTGGCGCAGCCGCTCAAGGGTGCGGTTTTGTAGGTCGCGCTGTTCAGCATCGATCAAGACGTGGCATAGTTCGATCTTGTTCGGGAAATGGCGGTAGAGCGTGCCTTTGCCGACGCCAGCCGCCTGCGCCACCGCCGACATGGATACCGCGCCGACGCCGTGTTCAGCGAACAAGCGGCCGGCCGTTTGCAGCAGCAGCTCGCGGTTTTTGAGGGCATCGGCGCGCGTCGGCCGCGCGTCGGGCAGGAGCAGGTTATCGTCCATCGGGCTGTCAGTAGAGTACAATCATCGCACATCCGTTCATTAATTAAATAATACCATGTCTAAAGAAGGAGATGGTCATTTTGATGATGGACAAGCTGCGCAAAGGACTGCTGTACTGGCTGATGGCTGTTTTGGTTCTCGGCTGCGCGCTAACGCCAAGCGCGCCGGTCGCCCCGCCCCCAGCCGACGAGGCGATCATCCCGGCGGGCGCGGCCCCGCCGGCAAATGGCCAGCAGGCGCGCGTGACGCGCGTGATCGATGGCGACACGATCGATGTCACGATCGATGGGACGGGTTACCGCGTGCGCTATATCGGGATCAATACGCCGGAGCGCGATGAGCCGTGCTATGCCGAGGCGAGGGCAGCGAATCGCGCGCTAGTGGAAGGGCGCACGGTGACGCTAGTGCGGGATCAAAGCGAGACTGACCGGTTTGGCCGGCTGCTGCGCTATATCTATGTGGATAACATCAACGTCAACGCGCAGCTCGTCGCGCAGGGCTGGGCCGAGGCGGTCGAATACCCCCCTGATACAGCGCAGACGGCTTTCTTTCGCGAATTAGAGCGGCGCGCCCGCGCTGCGAACCTCGGCTGCCACCCGACTGGCATCTTCAACGACGGCAGCGATATGCGATGAGGGAAGGCGACGTGCCAGAACAACTCACTCGCGCTTGCGGCGTTTGAGCAGTTCGCCGGCGAGGTTGCCGCGTTCGGCGGGCGGCGCTGCCGAGATGGGCTGCGCGTCTGCGACGGGCGCAGCCGCCGGTTCAGCCGCTGGCGTGCCCGCGGAACGGTCGAGGGACTGGCTGACAGGGGGAGCCGCAGGCGCGCCATCTGCCGGCGTTTCGATGCCGAGTTTGCGGCCAGCGCGGGCTTTGGCATCCATCAAGCTGGAGAGGCGCTCCGCACCCTGGGGCGATGGCGCGGGCTGGCGCCAGATCGCTTGGCGCAGGCGGTCGAGATCGCCGCGCAAAAGCAGCAGGCGGCGCACGGCAATATCGGCCGGCAGCAGCAGCAGCGCGATCAGCAGCAGGTAGGGCCAGAGCGGCGTTTGAGCGGCGGCGGCCGTCAGGGTATGGGCGAAGACCTCGGCCGGCGCTTCGGCCAGCGATCGCCCCCCGGTCAGCGCGGCGATCTCATCCAGCAGGGCGGCGCCCCCGGCCGCCGGCCGGTATTCGGCGGAGTAGCCGCGCACCCACCCGATCGTTTGGTTGACTGGCGCGCCGTCAAGATCGAACCCGCCGATGCGAATGAAATAAGCGCCTTCCGCTTCGGGCAGGAACATCCCTTCGTAGCGGCCGGGCGCAGTCTGGCGCAGCGCGATGGGCGCTCCAACGCCGCGCGGATCGACGACGCGCGCTTCAAGGCGCAAACCGTTGCGAAAATCGCCGGCTTCATCGCGCGCATCGACGATCACCCGCGCCCGCTCATCTTCCATGACGAGGCGCGCCTCGAGGTTATCGGCCGCGCTTTCGGTGATCGTCCACTGCACAGCCTGATTCCAGAAGCGGGCGAAATCGGGCCAGCCGACCCAATTCGTCGCCCAACGGGCGGTCGCATCGCTGGTGAAGGCGACGACGCGGCCGAGGCCGTACTGCCACGAGGCGAGGATCGGATCGAAGTGCGGGGCCGGCCCCCGCAGGATGACCTGCGCCGTCTGGCGTGGCGTGGTCGCCACATAGCCAAGCAGCGGCGGCGCGGCCCCGATTCCGCTCAAAATCGGGCTGCTGGCGCTGAGGCCGGGCACGAACGTCTCCTCGAAGATGTACGAGCGCGTGGCCAGCACAGCCTCCTGCGTGAAGATGGTCGGGATGGCCTCGATCAGCTCCACCTCGTGGTAATTGCCGCCGCCCTCGCGCGCCATCTCGCGCATGAAAGGCTGGAAGCCGCTGCCGATGGCGATGACTGAAGTAGTGACATCGGCGTTTTGATAGAGGTCGCGCGTCAGTTCGACCAACTGGGCAGGGTTGGCGATGCCATCGGTGAGCAGGATGATATGCTTGCGTTCCGAGGGGTCGTCGCGCAGAGCTTCGGCCGCCAAGCGCAGGCCGGCGAGGATATCCGTCCCGCCGCCGGCGCGCATGGCTGCGACCTGTAACTGCAGGGCGATACGGTCGAACACCGGCTGAATCTCCGCGATCCAGACGCCGGCGGTATCGAACGAGACGACGCCGGCGCGGTCGGTGGGCTGCAAGAAGTCGATCGAGCGGATGATAGCTTCTTTGGCCAACTCGAGGTTTTCGACGCCGCTCGGGCCGATCATGCTCATGCTGCCGGAGCGATCGATCACGTAGACGATGGTGAGCTGCGGCAGGCGCTGCTGATCGCGAATCTGCGACTCGACCGGCAGCGCATCTTCGAGGGCGGTCTGGAAGTAACCGCCGGGGCCGTAGGCTTGCGGCCCACCGATGACGACCAAGCCGCCGCCGAGATCGCGCACATAGGTATTGAGCAGATCCATGCGCTGGCGCGGCAGCGCGGTCGCCGGGACGTTGGCCAGCACGACGCTGTCGTAATTGGCCAGCGTCGCGATGCCGATCGGGAGTTGGGCCGGCGCAGTCCGGTCAACCGCGAGGCCGAGTTCTGCAAACGCCTGCGTGAGGTAGCGCGCTTCGGCGTCATCGGCAGCGACCAGCAGCACGCGCGGCGGCCCGGTCACACGGGTGAAGGCGGCGAGCTGGTTGTTCTGGTAGAAGCCGTCTCGCCCCTGCGGATCGACCTGCACGCGGAAATCGCTGAAGCCCGCCTCGCCGGCTTGCAGCGCCAGCGCGTAGTTGTTCGCCCCGGCTTCGAGCTGAACGCCATCGCTGAAGATCAGGCGGCCATCGGCGAAGACAGAGACGAGGGCGGGGCCGGGTTCCTCAGCGGCGATCGTCATGCTCAGATCGAAGACCTGCCCGGCGGAAACCGAGGTCGGCACGCGCACATCGCGCAAGTAGACCTCGGGCAGCGGGTCGCGCTCGAGGGTGACGTAGCTGATCTCGACGCCGGTGACAGCAGCGCGGCGGGCGGGGGCCAGCGCATCGCCGAGGGTGGCCTGCCCGTCGCTGATGAGGACGATCCGCTTGGCTGCATCGGCAGGAAAAAGCGCCAGCGCCAGCCCGAGGGCTTCCTCGATGTTGGTGTTGCTGGTGATCGGCGTTGAACGCAGCGGCCCTAGCTCGCGCGAGGCCGAGAGCGGCCGCTCGACCAGCGCATTGGCGCCGAAAGCGATCACGGCGGCGCGGTCATCGGGCGGCATGGCCGCCAGCGCCTCGCGAATGTAGGCCAGGCCGCGCTCGACACCTTCCGGGCCGACGCTGTCCGAAGTATCGATCACGAAGACGACCGCCAGCCGATCGGTCGGTCGGATGATCTGCGCCCCGGCCAGCGCGAGGATCAGCAGCAGCAAGATGAGCGTGCGCAGGAACAGGCTGGCGCTGTCGCGCGCGCGGCGATGGCGGACGCGCGGCCAGCCCAACACGAAGACGACCGGCAGGCTCAGGAGCAAAAGGAGCGCGAGCGGCGTCGTGAACGTCATCGCGTTTGGCTCGCGCGTGCTGGCTTCGGGCGGGCGCCGTTGGCCCGTCCCATCGGCCTGAAAGTCGTGGGTGCGCGCAGCCGTCGGTGGTAGGCGAACCACTCGATCAAAAGGACGGCCAGCGCCAGCAGCGCCAGCAGCGGCCAGAATTCGCGCTGGCCAACCGCCTCTTCAGTCGCTTCAGTGACAAGGGTATCGCCCAGCGTGATGGTCGAACGCGGCGCGATGACGCTCTCTTCGGGCGCGAACAGGTTGACGGCGAAAACGCCGCGGTCGAGGATCGCGCCAGATGCGTCCAGCGCCTCGATGCGATAGAGGCCGGCGCGCGTCGTCTCGGTGAAGACGAGCGGGCGGCCGTCGTTGACCAGCGTGATGGGTGCTCCCGCTGGAGGCAGCACGCGCAGCGCAGCGGCTTCGGGCGGCGCTTTGAGCGGAATGACCGCGCCGATGCTGAACCCCTCGCTGGAGACCAGCGCGGGCGGCGCGAACCAGTCGAGCAGCGAGGCCATCAGGATCGGCCATGCGACTTGCAGCGGCAGGTCGGAAGCGCGCACGTCGAACGTGAGGATGGCGATCTGGCGGCCATCGACCGCGCCGGCAAGCAGCAGCGGTCCGCCGTTGGCTTCGATCAAAACGTCAGCCCACGGCGCGCTCACCGCGTTGAAGGCGAGCAGGTTGACGCCGGCAAAATCGACGAACGTCATGCGTGGGTCTTCGCGGCGCACGCGGATGTTGGCGGTGGGGTCCGGCTCGCCGAGCAGATCAGGGCGGCGCAGCTCCTGCCCCACCGTGAAGAGGAGCGTGCTGGCGGGCGGATTAATGATGAACAAGTCGCCTGCCGGCAGCGCGGCCGGCAGCCAGCCATCGAGGACGGTCAGCGCGAAATCGGATGGGGGCAGCAGCGCACCCGGCTCAGCGAGGAACACCTCGATGCCGGGCAGGCTGCGCAAGATCTGCTCAAGGAAGCGGTTACCTTCCGTGACGAGCAGCACACGGCGGTCGCTGGCGGCGGGGGCCACCGCCCACGCCGTGTTGTCATCAGGCAGATAATCGATCGTCGGCGCGCCAACCGGGATGGTCAGCGAGGCCTGCACGGTCTCGAAGCTGGGCGGCAGCGCGCGCGAGACGAACGGCAGATCGCCTTCGCCGGGGACGGTGACTCGTTCCGCGGTGAACAGCTCGCCATCAATGCGCAAAGTGAGGATCACCTCGGCATCCTCAGGGCCGTGGTTGGTGATCTGCGCGAAGAGCTGCGGGGCGAGGCCCGGCAGCGCCCGAACGGCCAGCGCCGAGATGGCAAGGTTATCGCTGGCCCGGCCGACCGGCACGAGCTGCAGCGCGCCCGGTATCGCTGGGAGCCGCTCTGCCTCGCCGATACCCCCGTCCGTGATCAAGACCACGGTCAAATCATCGACCCCGGCAGCGCTGGCCGCAGCAAGCGTAAGGGCGGCGTTCCAATCGGCGCGGCCAGCCCCGGCCGGCAGCGTCTCGAGCGCGGCGCGCAAAGCGGCCTGATCCTCGGTGGCGGTGAGAATGACTTCGGCCGGGTCAGCAGCGCGGATGAGCGTCACTGTATCGCCGGGAGCCAGCGCATCAACAATCTCGAGGGCGCGGCGGCGCGCTTCGTCGAAGCGTGTGCCGTCGGGCGAGTCGGTCGCATTCATGCTGGCCGAGGCATCGATGATCAGCACGACCTGCCCGGCGCCGACCGTTGGCACTTCAACAAAAGGCCGCGCCAGCGCCAGCACAAGCAGCAGCAAGATCAGAAGCTGCAAGAACAGCAGCAGGCTGCGGCGCAGGCGCTGCCACGGGGTATTCGCCTCGCGGTCACGCAGCACCTGCTGCCACAAGAACGTGCTGGAAACAGGGACTTCGCGCCGGCGCAGCCGCAGCATGTAAAGCAAGAGGATGGGGATGGCCAGCAGCAGCCCGGCAAACGCAGCAGGGGCAAGAAACGACATTATTCCGGCATATCCGGCAAATCGTCTAAGCGGGAGAGCGCCCCCTCCCAGCGTTCACAGCGTTTGAGGGCATTGGAGAGCAGCGCGAGGTCGTTAACGATGCAGTTATCTTGAAGGGACGCCGGCAGTGCGGTCTTTTCGACCATGACAGCAGACTCCAACTCATCTGTGCCCTCGATCATAAACCGAGTCGAGCCGATTGCCAAACGGTTCGGCGACAGTTTGCGAAATCGCAGGGAAAACAGAGGGTAAATTGCGATGGGGGCCGCGCGAGCGCCAACCCCCATCGGGCGCACTGGCACGGTTACTGATTCTCGCCTGCCAGTTCGGTATAACGGCGGCGCGCAGCTTCAGCAAGATCTTTATCGGCGACCACATCGCCGCCGCGCACGGTCGCGCCGATGACGATGCCGGCGCTGACGAGCACGAGATTCTTAATGATGTACTGCCCCTCCAGCGTGGGAGCGATCGGGAAGCGGGTGAACGTCTCCTCTGGGAACAAGAAGATGGGCGTGATCGTGCCAAGCATCTGCACGAACAGCAGCAGCAGCGTGATACGCATGAATTTGCCGGTCAGCAGGCCGAGGCCGATCAGCACCTCCCAACCCGCTAACAGCGGCAACGAGAGGTTCGGCGTGACGATGCCAAAAGTCAAAGCCTCGATGGTGCGGGCGGCGAGATCTTCAGCGGGGCTGAGATCGGGAAAGAACTTCAGAATGCCGAACCAGAAGAAGACAATACCGATCGAAATGCGCAGCATGGTGATGCCGTAGCGCGCCATCGTCCGCGTAATCGCCCGGTCGATCGGACCGAGGCGTTCCTCAAACCAGTTCATGACTGACCCTCCACATTTACAGTCCATGTTTCTTTGTGATGTCTATCACAATTATATCAGCAGAGGCCATCCGCGGTGCACAGTAGCAGCTAAGAGTCCGATGAGACTGGCCGCTGAACACAGACTGGCTAGCAATTTGAGGGCTGCCATTTTCATGAAATCTCTTGCACATTTTTGTAGATATGTTACGATTTTCGCAGCTAAAAGGATTGAGGAGATCTCTATATGTCTGTTACGACTCACGCGAGTCAGACGTCGGCCGTGCCCGTCGTTGAGTCCGAGAAACGACCCACTGCGCTAACCCTCTTGACGATCGTCACGATCATCGGTCTGGGCATTGGGCTGTACATGGGCTTGGTCTATGCCGGCACCGATTTGCAGCAAGGAGAAGTTCAGCGAATTTTTTACATCCACATGCCCTCATTTTTTGGCGCGTTCGTGGCCTTCGGCGCGACGGTCGTCGGCGGCATCGCCTATCTACGTACCCGCAACGCCAAGTGGGACCGGCTGGCCGTGGCTGGCGTTGAGGTGGGGCTGGCGCTGGCTATCATCAACCTCGTGACCGGCTCGGTGTGGGCGCGGCCGATCTGGAACACGTGGTGGAACTGGGACCCACGCCTGACGTCTGAGGCCATCATGATCCTCACCTATGCCGCCTACCTGATGCTGCGCAACGGCATCGAGAACCCAGAGCAGCGCCGCCGGTTCGCCTCAGTCTACGGCATTTTGGCTTTTACGACTGTGCTCATCACGCTGCTGATCACGCGCATTCGGCCGGATACGATCCATCCGGTCGTGATCGGCCCGGTGCTGACCGACGCCAGCATGATGAACGTGCAGGGCGATTTTGAGCTGGCGGCAACGCCGGGCGTGTCAACGGCACTGGGCATCAACATGCTGGTGTGGGGCTTGTTGCTGCCGATCACCTTGCTGTGGTATCGGCTGCGGCTGGAGAATCGCGCTGAGCGCGTTAACGCGCTTAAAGCGCAGGTGTTAAGCGAGTGAGGCGCACACACACACAAAGGGATCATCGGATGCAGAAATTAACGTCCCCGACGCGCCGGTGGGCCGCCGCGATCGTCTTGATGCTGCTGGCGCTTCCCGGCCCACTGCTGGCGCAGGAGACTCTTGGCCCTTCAGCTTTTTATAACAGCCGCGACGGCTTTCATATTTTGATCCCAGATGGGTGGGAGAACCGCAGCACTGAAGCTTATGCACATTTTCACCACGCCGAAGCAGCCGTTGATGTGTACGCGATCACGCGCCCGCTGAGGACTGGGCAGGATGACGCGCTGGCGGCCGCTTTCGCGGCGCTGCCGATCGAACAGCCAGCTGCGCCGGCCGAGGCGAGGACAGTCAACCTTGTGAACGGGGAGTGGATGCAGCAGATCAGCATCGATCCGCCGCGGCGCACGACGCTCTACACCCAGCCATTCGCCGAAAACCTGCACGTGATCGTGTGGGACAGCCCAACCGGAAGCGCGCAGCCGGCGATCGTGCCGGGAGAGGAAGTCGAGGCTGGATTAGAAGCTGCGCTGGCTGCTCTCGGTTTAAGCGAGGCTGAAGCTGTTTCCCTTGACGAGATGACGATCGGCGCGCAGACATGGACGGTCGCGAGTTTTGAGGATGAACCGGCCGCCGCGCTCGCCCGCGTCCGCAGCGCTTTAACTTATGCCGTGGTCGTCCTTGAGCCGGTTGAGTCGATCGAAGCGCTGCCGCTGTTCTTCATGCAGTTGAGCGATTACTTCGTCACGCCGCAGACGGCGCCATTCTTGTATTTGGGCCTAGCCGCGACGGCGCTGGTGTTGCTGGTTCTGGTCGGCAGCATAGCGCTGCGCGCCCGCGCTCTAAAACAAGAGGCGCTCACGCTCGCGGCGCTGGCGCAAGAAGATCAAGCGGCTGGCTCACAAAATCCCTCGATGCCTTAGTTATATCTTCGTCCGTCTTTTCGCCCCTCGCCCGCAGCTCGCAGGCGAGGGGCTGTTCTTTTATGCTGAAAAAGTTGACGAACAATGCCCTGTACGCGGCGGGAGCTTTGGGTTAAGCTTCTGGCGTGATGCGCTGGATCGCCCGAAGTTTTCGACTGACACTGCGCCTGCTGCGCTTCGGCGGGCTGCTGGCGCTCATGCTGTTTCTGCTCCAATACTCCTCAGTGCCGTTCGGCCAGCCATGGGCGATGGCCGCGCTGCTGGCGCGCGATTGGCAGTTCGACTATGTGGGCTGGGAAGTCAACGCACTCGCCGTCAAAGCGCGGCAGACGCTGTGGGGCCTTCATCCATTCATGACGGAACTGGATCGTTCGGCGTTTGTGCGCGCGTACATGGCCGATCTGGCCGCTGCGCAGCGGCTGGAGAGCGCGGTGAGCGCCCTTTATGCCGATCCAGCCGTGGCCGATCCTTCTGCTGCCAGCGCCGAGCTGCGAGCGGAACGCGATGCCCTGCGCCGCGATCTGGCGGCCCGCCAGCCGCTGGCCGAGGCGATCCTCGAAGGGCAGGTGGCGGCCGTGCTGGTTGAGCAGGGGTTTGGCCTTGCTGGGCAAATCTTGCCGCCGATCGCCATGCATTTCACGCAGGTTCCCAACCTGCTGGTCATTTCGCCACGCGACGAGATCCGCTTCGATATCTCGATCAACCTGTACTCGATGCCGGTCGATGAGCAAGCCGCGCTAGAGGACGCCATTGACGAGGCCCTCGATGTCGCCTCGTTGATCGTGCCGCTCGGCGGCATCGCGCTGTATCCGGCGATGATCCTTGAAACGACTTCGATCAGTTTTGCGCTCGATACGTTCGCGCACGAATGGCTGCACCATTATCTCTATTTCTTCCCGCTGGGGCTGGAATACGACTTCGCCAGCGAAACGCGCATCATCAACGAGACGACGGCCACCCTGTTCGGCCGTGAGATGAGCCAGCTGGTGCTCGAGCGGTATTACCCCGATCTGCTTCCACCACCTTCTGCGCCCACGCCGAGCGAAGCTGCTCCAGCTCCACCTCAGCGACTATCGCCTCCAGCGTTCGATTTCGGCGCGGCCATGCACGAGACGCGGGTGACCGTCGATGCGCTGCTGGCGGCTGGGGACATCGAGGGCGCTGAAGCCTACATGGAGGAGCGGCGGCGGCTGTTCGTCGCCAATGGCTTCCCGATCCGCAAGTTGAACCAAGCCTACTTCGCGTTCTATGGGGGATATCAAACAGGCGCGCCGGGGGCTGGCGGCCAAGACCCGATCGGGCCGGCGGTACGGGCGCTGCGCGAGGCCAGCCCGTCCCTACACGACTGGGTGGTGACGATGCGGACGATCACGACGCGCGAGGCGCTACTGGCGGCTGCTCGCATGGCGGATGGAACGTGATCGGCGCAGATGCTCCCTTAGCCAGCGATGGCGCGCAGCAGCGCCTCAGTCGCATCGACCATATGATCGAAATCGAAGCGATCGAGACCTACGCCGGTTTCAGCGGCTAGCGCGGCACGGCGGCCGGGCCAGAACGCCTCATCCAGCGCTGACTGCAGCGCCTCAAGGTCGATGTATGGCACGAGCAGCCCGTTGACGCCGTGCTGAACGATTTCCGGATTGCCGCCCTTGTCGCTGGCAATGACCGGCGTGCCGACGCGCAAGCTTTCGAGCAGCGTGTGCGACAGCCCTTCATAACCGGAATAGAGCGCGACATAATCGGCGGCGCGCATGTAAAGCGGGATCTGTTCGCGCGGAAGGCGGCCGAGAAAGGTGACGCGGTCAGCCACATTCACCCGCGCGGCCAGCGCGCGCGCCTGCGCGAGCGCAGGGCCATCGCCAGCGACGAGCAGGTGGATGGCGGGCACGGCCGCCAGCGCCGCGATCAAGTGATCGACGCCCTTCCACGGCAACAGGCGGCCGACGACCAGCACGAGCGGCGCATCTAGCAGGCCCAGCCGCGCGCGCGCTTCGGCCTGCGGCAGCGCACCGGCGGCGGCCAGCGCTTCATCGGGTGGAGGCGCGTTGTAGATGAGGTGCACCTGCGCAGCATTTGCCCCCCAACCAACGACCATGCGCTTGAGATAGGCACTGGGGACGATGATCGCATCCATCGCTTGCACTTCGCGGGCAAGCCTCGCTTTATCGAGCGAGACGGGCAGCCCATAGCAACGCGTTTGGAAGACGTCAATATCTTCGTTAAACGGTATCCAGCCCTTGCGGATGGCGCGCTCCCATGCCACATCGCCAACGACCTTGAGGATGCGCGGCGCGCGGCGGCTCCCGATCAGCGGCAGGCCAGGCTGGTGGATGAAGACGAGATCGGCCCAGCCAAGCAGCGGCCGCGCGGCGCGCGCATAAGCAGCCATCCGCAGCGGGTAAGCCCGCCGAACGATGCGCGTCACGGGATAGGGTTCTGGCGGGCCGCTGGGCGCATCGCTGAAGGTGAGCGCGTGGATCTGCCAGCCGCGCGCCTGCAAGCGCGGCAAAACGGCGCGCAGATAAGTGGCAGGGCCGCCCGGTTCTGGGTGGAAAATGCCGGAAGCGACGAACAGCCTGCGGCTCATGCATTCAGTTTAGGGCGATGGTGCCAGTATTAAAAGCAAGACGCCCGCTTTGGAAAGCCCGGATGAGCTGCTCTGCTTCTTCAACTGATTCGGCATAGGCGGTGTAATCGAGGCGGCGGCCGCCAGCCTGCACGAAGACATTGTACAGCTCCCAGATCAACCGGCCGCGCACGAAGACGATCAACCCACAGTTCTCAAGGTTGTAGGTAGCCATAACGTACCGGAAGTTCTCGCCGTAACGAGGCGGCAGGTAATGCGCCCGTTGATACTCCAAGATGTAATCGACGCGATGCGAAACCTGCGCGCGCAATGCATTATGACTATCGCTCGTGACGGAAACCTCTGCCCACGTCCAGCGACCGAAATAATGAATGTGGATGATCGTTCGTTCAGCGTCGTACCAGTCAACTGTAATGGGCATCGAAGCCAGCCATCCCCGTGCAATTTTCTTTAAGGCGATTCTAACGCGGACAATGATTGTACAATATTACTATTACACATTGAAGCGGATGTGAAGAATGTCACCATTTTTGACAACATACTCCTTTCCTTCCAGCCGCACGCGGCCAGCGGCTTTCAGCGCCGCTTCGCTGCCAGCCGCGATCAGATCGTCGTAAGTCATCACTTCGGCGCGGATGAAACCCTTTTGCAGGTCGCTGTGGATGACGCCGGCCGCCTCCGGCGCTGTCGCGCCGATATGAACGCTCCACGCGCGCACTTCATCTTCGCCAACAGTGTAGAAGGACTGGATCTCCATCAGCTCATACGAGAGGCGGATGACTTTTGCGGCGCTCAGCTCGGCGATGCCATATTCGGCCATGAAGACGGCGGCATCGTCGGGATCGAGCTGCGCCAGCTCGGCCTCAAGCTTGCCTTGCAGCGCCACGACGCGGCTGCGAGCATGCGGATACTCAAGGGCTGGTTCAGGAGTATGTTCATCAGTGTTGAGCACGATCAATGTCGGTTTAAGTGTGAGAAATCCGTAGCCGCGCAGGGGCTTGGTCTCGGCTTGAGTGAGGCCAAGGTCGCGCAGCGGCTGCTCGGCTTCGAGCGCGGCATTGAGGCGCTGCATCATCTCCAGCTCATCGGTGACGGCTTTGTCGGCGGTGCGGCCTTTGCGGCGCAGCTCAGCATCGAGCTTCTCAAGGCGCGTTTCAACGGTGACCAGATCGGTGAGCAAGAATTCACCGTCCAAGATGCCGACATCACGCGCCGGGTCGATCGTCTCGTAAGGATGCGGCACGTTGTCGTCGGCGAAGACGCGCACGACGTGGACGAAACCATCGAGGCTGGACAGCTCATTGCGGAACTGTCCTTTGAGCCCGCCTTCGCCGATGCCCTTATCCAGACCGCCGATATCGACATAAGTTACCTGCGTGTAGGTGGTCTTGCGCGGTTGGTACATCGCGCTCAGTCGGTCAACGCGGGGATCGGGCACGTTGACGACGGCAGTGTGCACCTCGAACTGGCCGCTGGTGGCGGCGCCGGTCGGCAGGCTGCTGCGGGTGAGCGCGTTGAAGATGGTGGTTTTGCCGCTGTTGGGCAGGCCGATGATGCCAAGTCTCATGCTGGGGTCAATCCATAATGCATGCGCGCCAGAAGAGCGACAAGTATACTGACAAACAATGCGCAGACGTAGAGGCAAGTGCGCGAGGTTGTGGGCTTCAGTGTGTGGGGCCGACCGTCTGCCGCCAAGCGAGCGACCACGGCGAGGCGCCGTCGGCCGGCTCGATCACAAAGTGGTAGCGTCCCCCAACTTCAACTGTGAAACCGATCGTGCCTTCGCCGGCGGCGATCAGCAGCGTCTCGCCGATGCCGTCGCCAGCAGCGACCAATTCGACGCGCGTGGGCATATCGGCAGGGAAGTGATAGTCGAGGCGATAGGCGCCGGGCAGCAGGTCGGCCGGCTGGTCGGCGATGCCGCGGCCGCTGGCGCGTCCCTCAGGGCGTGGGTGATCGCCGATGCCGACGATCGCGCCGTCTGGCCCGCGCACCAGCACCCGATCGAATGACCGCAGGCGGCGGCGGGCGACCAGCGATAGCGCGCCAAGGACGATCAGCGCGAGCGCGACGGCGCCGATGAGTTCTGCCAGCGTCACTCGAAGCGCACCTTCACGCGCGTGCCGCGCCGGATCGTCACATAACCGTTGTCATCGCCGCGCAGCGCCCAATCGCCGGCGTTGACCAGCCCCACCCAGAAATCGCCGCGCGGCTTCAAACCGCCTAACCCACGGCTGTTGGCGATCGCGTACAGCCGTTCGCGGCGGATGGTCGCGGCGCGGGCGATCAAAGCCTGCTCGGTGATGCCGTTCTCGCCAACTTTGGAGCGGATCGGCGCGCCGAGCACCTGCTCGGCCGGGCGCAGCAGGTCACGCTCAGTGCCCCAGTTGCCATGATGAACCCCCGCATCGAAAATGAAGGCCAGCGCCAGCGGCGTGACGAGGCCGCGCGGCGCGATGCTGCTGCGCTGCGTAACCTCCCAATAGGCGTTGGTCGCATAATGGTCTTGCGCCGCCTGCATGACCGGATCGCGCGAGAGGCGGATGAGCAACGCGCGGAAGCCGGTATCGTGGCGCAGCGACGGATCGCGGCGGCGCACGCGCTCCATATACAGATCGTTAAGCTGGCGTGCCGGCGCGCCCGTCCCTTTGGAAAGGTATAAGTTGAGCAGTTCCTCTAGCGCACCCGAAGCGAGCGTCGCTTGGAACCGGCCATAACTGACGATGCCGGCGTCGTAGGTTTGGTAAGTGGCGTAGCTGCCGCCTTCAAAGGCAGCGGTGATGTTGAACGCGGCTTTGCGAACGCGCTCCAGCTCAGCCGCAGCATCAGGCGTTTCGGGTTTGGTTTTGTCCCGCTCCATGTTGATCGGCCGGGCGGGCAGCGCCAGCGAGCCATAGCCGAACAGCCCGCACTCGCCGTGGATCTCGATCAAGTCTTCGCGCACCCAGCCTGCGCGGCCATCGGGCAGCGCCAGCTTAAACCATTGGTAGACATGGCCGCGCACGCCGGCGCCCGTTTCATCGGGCTGGACATCGAGCACGTGCAGATTATTCGTGCCAACGGGCAGCAGGCCGATCGGTGGGGTGTGCGTCCCGGCCCCAGCCCGCACATTGACCGATGCAATATCGGAGATGATGCGTATATTGGCCAAGCAGTGTGGACTGGTCATCGTCACCCTCAATGAGGTCAGGGCATCCTCAAACGGAATCGCGCCGGCGCAAGATCCATCACCAAACCAGCCCGCGCGCCGCGACCGGCCACGCCACTTCGACATGGCCAGCGCGCACGCCGTACAGGACGTTGTGCAGGTTGCTGACGACGCAGGTATGCACTGGCACAATATGCACGACCTCGCCGATCTGCGGCCCCGGATCGCAGGCGCTCACGTCAAGATAGCCGTGCTCCTCGTTCAACTTGTAGAGGCGCGCTTCCGGATATTCGAGCACGAAGCCATGAACGCCATCGACGGTTTCGCTGGCCAGCGATTTGCTGCCCGCATCGAGGATGGCGCGGCCGGGCGCGGGCCGGCTGACGACCGTCGAGCGCACCGTCATGGCGCAGTCGGCGAGCGTGGCCGCGCCTTCGAGCACGGTGCGCCAATCGTTAAACACATAAGTGCCGATGCGAAGCTCGGTCAGCTCAGGCACATCGGCGGCGTGCAAAGCCGCACCCGTGCCGCCGCCGCTCACGCAGTCCACGCCGATGCCGGCCGCGTCGAGGCGCGCCAGCGCTTCGCGCAGGGGCTCGCGCACGGTTGGGCTGCTGGGGTAAACCAGCAGGCCAGCAAAATGCAGATGCTCGTCGGCATCAATGCGTTTGGCCAGCTCCAGCGCACAATCAAGCGGGGCGCCAGCGCGCTGAATTTCGGTCTCCAGCTCGACGAAGACACGCAGCGCGATGCCGTTGGCGGCGGCCACCTCTGATAGACCAGTGATGACCGGCAGGCTATCTGCCGAGACGGCGATGCGATTGTAAAGCGCAAGATCAGCCAGCCGCTGCGCTTTGGCCGGGCCGACGATGTTGTACGGCAGCAGGATGTCGTTGAAGCCGGCCTCGGCGAAGATCGCCGCCTCGCTCAGCTTCTGGCAGGCGATGCCGCGCGCCCCCGCCTCGATCTGCAGGCGGGCGATGGCAGGGATCTTGTGCGTTTTGATGTGCGGGCGCAGCGCCAGCCCGAGAGCATCACAGTGCCGCTGCATGCTGAGGATGTTGCGCTCCATAATATCCAGATCGATCAGGACGCTGGGCGTCTCAAGCGCAGCCACTTCCATCATCGCTGTCTCCTCATCGAGGGTAGAATTCAGGCACTGTGCAGCGGGCACAAGCGACGTTAGGGACATCCTTGCCTTCCAATAAACCTGTGAACCAGTCAAGAAAGCGCACACCTTCGACTTGCAGCGTGTAGAACAGGTCGAGCGGCAGGATAGTATGCGAGACGCCCCAGCCGAGATAGCTGCGGAAGTTAGCGTGTTCGGCCTGCAAGCGCTCGAAGCTGGCGCGCACACGCGGTTCCCATGTGGTGCGATCGCCGCCTTGCAGGCCGAAGAACGAGATCTGCACCAAGTCATTGAAGGCGGTGTATTGCGAAAACAACACCTCTGGGTAGCGTTCGGCAAGCAGCCCATATAGGCCATCGTTGAAGGTCGCCGTCTCAATTTGGGCGAAGGCCGCATCCTCAGGCAAGCCGGCGCGGGTCGCCCACACGTCGAGGCCGGGCCAGTCACCCGGAAGCACACCGACCCCGGCGTCGCCAAAAACGATAGCGCGCGCTGCGGGATAAGCCGTCAAGATGGCGTCCGCATGGTAGATGGCGCCATAAGCGCCGGCACTGCTGCCTGTGATCAACACCCGTTCAGGCGCCTCGATCTGATCAAACAGCCAGCCAAGCGCTGCGCTGGCATTGGCGCGCCCTGCGTGGTGAATGGTGAAGGCCTCCTCGCCATCGCCATGCTCGACCCGCGCAGCGCCGGTGTGCACATCGCCAGTGCAGTAAGCGATGAAGATCAACGTCGTCTCAAGCAGCGGATTTTCCGAGTCGGCAAAATCGAATATGCCGCGGTAAAAGCCGAGTTCTTCTTCGAGCGTGCCGACGGAGTCATCGAACGGCCCGCCCGGCGCGCAGGTCTCCGCATCCCAGCAGGCGCCGCCGCCCTGAAAGTAGATCGTCACATCTTCCGGCCGGCCCGGGCGGACGAAGAAGCGATACGGCGTCCCGCGCGAGCAGATCGTCTCGCCGCCGGGCTCGATTGTATTCCAGCCCGCGGCCAAATCGGCGAGCGCCGGCAGCGGGACAGGCTCAGCCGCCTGCGAGTGTGCGGGGCTGCTGGCTCTGGCGAGCAGCAGGGTCAACAGGGCGACGATGCAAACGAGGGGTGCGCTGCGCATCATGATCGCTTTCGTCATTGTCATTTTGTTTATGCCTTCTTGGGCAGTGAGCGTATCGTTCATCACGGCGCCGCATCGACGAGCGCGAGCGCGAGCGCGAGCGCGCGATCGGTGCTCAATTGCTTGACGCGGCTGCGGTCTCCGGGGTAAATATCATGGTGAATATGGACGGTTGGCGGGCCGCCCGCGCTGCGGATCGCGATGCCGATGAAAGTGAGGCCGACCGGTTTGGTCGGCGTTGCGCCGCCCGGCCCGGCGATGCCGGTGATGCTGATGGCAACTTCGGTGGCGAACAGGTCAAGCGCGCCGAGCGCCATCTCGCGGGCGACCGCCTCGCTGACGGCGCCGTGCTCGATCAACGACGCGCGGCGCACGCCGAGCAGCCGTTCTTTGACGGCATCAGCGTAGGCGATCACGCCGCCCTGAACGTAGCCGGAGCTGCCCGGGATGTTGGTCAGGCGGTGCAGCAGCAGGCCGCCAGTGCACGACTCCGCCGCGCTGATCGTCCAGACTTTGGCGCGCAGCGCGGCGCCTAAGCGCGCTTCTAACACGGTATCGTTCATCGAGCCTCCACCCGCGGGGCCACGCGGTCTAACATTGATCATACCGCAGAGCGGTGAAAATTGGCCGAATTTGGTCGCAGCAGATTTGCGCTGTTGCGAGTATAATGTGGGATAACCTTACTCGGCATGGGATATTGAGGGATAACCCCACGGATGGGTCACTGGGGTTGGCGCCCGCTGCTTATCTGCATTTTCATTAGCGTGTGGGTTGCGGGCTGCAACCTTGTCAATGAAGCCTCGCCCGATACCTCACCGTCGCCCTATCCGCACGTCACGCTGACGGTTGGCCGTCCAGCGCCGCCCGCCTCGCACAATGCGACGGCCAGCGCCCGCGCGATCGAACTCGCCGCCGTGCCCACGCCCCTGCCCGATGAAACAAGCCCCGCGCCGACCCTTGAGCCGACGCCGACCGCCCACTTGCATGTCATCGAGGCAGGCGATACGCTGCTCGACCTCGCGCTGCGCTATGGCGTGAGCTTGGCGGCGCTGCGCGCTGCCAATCCAGAAGCGACCGGTCTGCTTCAGATCGGGCAGGTTATCCGCATCCCGCCGCCAGGAGAGGCCGACGCCGCGAGCGCGGTCGCGCTGGCGCCCACGCCCACGCCAATACCGATTGAAGTTGACCCGCCGACCTGCTATGAGACAGCGGCTGGGAAAACCCTGTGCTTGGGCGCAGTCCAGAATAGTCATGACACGTCGATCGATCGGGTTGCGGTCGAGGTGCGGCTGCTGCGACATAACGGCGCGGCGCCGCGCTATCAGATCGCGATGATCGAACAGGCCATCATCCCTCCGGGTGGGTTCGCCCCTTATCGGGCGTTGTTCGATCTGCCGTGGGGGGAATTCGCCGGGGCGACGGCCGTCCTCGTGAGCGCAGACGCTGCCCCCGAACGTGGCGCACAGCTTACGGCGCTCGCGATCGAAGACTTGAGCGTTGAACAAAACGGGCCGCGATTCGTCGTGCGCGCGTCCGGCGTCAATACCAGTAGCGAGACGGTCGCACTGCTGCGCGCCGTCACGACCCTGCGCGGCGCCAGTGGACAAGTGATGGGCTACCGGGTCGCCTTGTTCTCCGGCGAGCAGCTGCCGCCATCGATGCGCCTGCCGTTGCAGATCGAAATCGTCGCGCAGACGAGCGAACCCGCCAGCGCGACGATCTACATCGAAGCGGAACGATCGAGCTGAGCACGCCGCCTAACGAACGGGGATGTTGAAACGCTCGCCGCGCACCGTCACCCAACGCGCGTCAATCCAGCCGACCACGCCTTCATAGCGCACCTGATACCAGCGATCGGTGCCGGCCTGCACCGTGCGACCGACGATCTGCGCCTGGGCGCCCCATGGAATGCTGCCAATGATCGGCGTGCGCGTGCTGGGGCGGGCGCGAATGTTCATGACGGCGCGAGTGACCGCGACGGCGAAAACGCCGACATCGGGTGGGTCGGCAAATTCATCGAAGACGCTGCCCTGCAGCGGCAGGCTGTTGGGAGGCACGCTTACCGTTAGATAGCGGCCGGAAGCCCAGCCCTGCCGCTCGCCAACTTGCAGGAGGTACCAGTTGTAGATGCCTTCATCGTTGTTGCGGGCTAACACCGGGTAAGTGCTGCCGCCCGGCATCGAAGTGATGAAGGTAGCGCCAAAATATGGCCCTGTGCGCAGCGCCAGACCACGAGCGCCAGTGACGGTGGCCGTTGGACCAGTGAAGACCGGGGTGGTCGGCACGGCCGGCGTCGGGACGAGGCCGATGCCTGGGATCGGCGTCGGCTCAAGGCCAGTGACTTGGAACCACTGAAACTGGATGGCCGCCTGATCGACCGCCTCGAAGTACTCGACGATGATGGTGTGCGCGCCGGCCGTCAGCGTTCGCTGGAAGCGATCCGTCGTCAGCACGCGCGGGATCCAGCGGTCGAGCACCAGCA
>JBDNDP010000048.1:0-21061 GCA_046719065.1 Aggregatilineales bacterium
TGCTGGTGCTCGACCGCTGGATCCCGCGCGTGCTGACGACGGATCGCTTCCAGCGAACGCTGACGGCCGGCGCGCACACCATCATCGTCGAGTACTTCGAGGCGGTCGATCAGGCGGCCATCCAGTTCCAGTGGTTCCGTCTCGATGCGGTGCCATTCGCGACGCCGACGCCGTTCGGCACGCCGTTTGTGCCCGGCCCAGCGCCGACTGCGACGCGCATCCCACCGACGCCGCTGCCCGAAATCCCGCCCGGCGCGCTGACCGGCACGGTCGTGCGCGCGCAGGTGCTGCTGGTGCGTTCGGCCCCGTTCTTCGCCGCGCCGGTCGTCGGCCGCGTGCTGCGCGGCCAGACGTATCAAGTCATCGGGCGCGACCCAGATGCACGCTGGTTCCTGCTCCAGCTCAGCGGTTTTCAGGGCTGGGTGTGGGGGTTCTACCTGTTTGTAAACGGCAATGAGTTCAACGCGCCAGTCGTCAGCGCGTTCATCACGCAGGGCGATCCAGCCGCGGCGACGGGCGTCGTCATCCAAACACAAAGCGGGCTGCGGCTGCGCGCCGCGCCCGACGTCACGTCTGAGCAGATTGGGCGCATCCCGTGGGGCGATGTGCTGCCCGTCATCGGTCGCACAGCTGGCGGCGACTGGTATCAAGTTGTCTTTCGCGGCACGGTCGGCTGGGTGGCTGCGGCCTACACCCGCGTGATCGAAGGCGATATCAACAGTGTGCCGGTTCAGTAACTGGGCAGCCCGGCCACCCGCGCGCGCTCCTCGCGCAGCGCCGTCGCCTGCGCCAGCGAAAGCGGGTTGGCAGCCTGCTCAAGGCGCGTGAGCGCCGCATCGTAGGCAGCCAGCGCCGCGGCCACATCGCCGGCCGCGGCGTTTACGCGTGCCCGCCATGCCAGCCAGCCGGCAGTCTCCGGCAGCGCGTCGAGGATGGCCAGCGCTGCCGCCGTCTGGCCCGCTTCACAATAAGCCGCGAGCAGCGGTTCGGCAAGGCGTGGTTCGCCGCTGGCCGCCCAGCCAGCGGCCAGTGCGGCTGTGGCCGCTGGCGGGTCGGCTTCGCGCAGCAGTCGCCAGCGCGCGATCGCGTCGACGGGATCAAAACTTGCCAGCGCATCCAGATCGGCCAGCGCCAAAGCCGCATACTGCGGAGCGGGTAGGCGCAGGCAGATCGCAATGCGCAATCGGCGGGCAGCTTCATCGTCTGGGTGAGTGCGCAACTGCTCGTCGAGGGCGGCCAGCGCCGCGGGCAGATCGCCGCCCTCAATGAGCAGTTCAGCGCGCTGCACGGGAGGAAAGCTCATCTGCACTGCGCGAAATCCCCTTCCCGCGCGCGGCTTGGGGATCAGCATCAACTGCTGGCAGCCAAAAACTGAATGTACTGCCTACGCCGGGCGCGCTTTCGACGCCGATTCGTCCCCCATGCAGTTCGATGATCTCTTTGGCGATGTTCAGGCCCAGCCCGCTGCCGTCAACTTCGCTGGCGACGCGGTAAAAAGCCTGAAAGATATGCGGCAGGTGTTCGCTGGCGATGCCGATGCCGTTGTCTTCGATCTGGACTAGGGCATACGGCCGCTCCTGTTCTTTGATGCTGAACCTTTGTACCCGTATCTTGATCGATCCGCCGGCCGGTGTGTAATTGATGGCGTTGGTGAGCAGATTCGTGATCACCTGAAAAATGCGTTCCGGGTCGACCATCACAAGGATCGGCTCATCGATCATGTGCAGGGATAGGGATAGCCCCTTGCGCTCTGCTTCCGGCCGCTGGAGGGCTGCAGCTTGCGCCACAAGCTCTTGCAGCTCAAGTACCTGCTGCTGTAGATGGATGATCCCCCGTTCAAACCGCGAGATATCGAGCAGGTCTTCAACCAACCGGCGCATCCGGTCGGTCACTTCGTCAAGCACGGCCATGTGGTCGGCTAAGCGTTCTGGCTGCTTGCGCATCAAATACAAGCGCGTTTTCAAATTGGTGAGCGGTGTGCGCAGCTCATGCGAGGCGTAAGCGACGAAGCGTGTCTTCTGCGCCTGCAGTGCTCGCTCTTGGCTCACATCGCGCACGACCGTCACTGCGCCCATCGATTGGCCGTCAGCCCCGATCACCTGTGTGGTGACAACCTCAACATCCAGCTCGCTGCCATCTTTGCGCCGCATCCGGAATTCATGACGCCAGATGCCCTCTCGGTTAAGCGCATCAATAACTTTAAGAAGACTTCCCTCAATCTCCTCGTCGGGTGCATCAGGATTATGGCTAAGCAAGCGCAAAGGCTGTTCACGCCATTCCTTTTCGGTGTAGCCGGTCATACGCGTCAAGGCAGGGTTGATATAGCGCACAACAATGCGCCCATCGATGTACTGGGTATGGATGACGCCTTCCGTCATTGCGTCGAGGATCGCGCCGAGCTGGCGCCGCTCGTAATCTAGCTCAGCTGTGCGCTCGCGCACGCGGCGCTCAAGCTCAACGGCTTGCCGGCGCACCTGTTCGTACAGGCGCGCATTGCGAATGGCGATTGCCGCTTGGTCGGCAAACACTTTCAGTCGTTCGGCATCATGCTCATCAAAATGTCCAACTTGGCTGCTATCCAAGTTCAGAAAACCGAACGTGTGACCACTGAAAGTGATCGGCGCGCTGATGTGAGAGCGAATCCACTCGGTCTGGCGCACGTACACCCAACCCGGGTACTGCTCGGTATCGGGGATGACCAGCGGCGCGCGGTTCTCCATTATCCAGCGCAAATTGGCCGTCGTTGCAACCGGCAGGCGAATATCGTAGATGACCGGATTGCGTTTTTCGTAACCGCGAGCGCGCACAATGTGCGCGATGCCGCCGTCGATGAGCATGATGTTGGCAGTTTCCGTTTGTACGACTTCGCCCACCTGATCGAGGATTCGATCAAAAACTTCGTTAAGATCGAGTGTGCTGGAAAGGACGGAGGCCGTTTTGCCCAGCGCTTCGGCCATCAAGCGCTGCACCTGATCGGAGGCCTCAGCCTGCCGGCGTTTGCTGATATCGAAGATGACCGAGTAGATCATCCGCTCGCCGTAATAATCGATTGGCCCAGAATAAACTTTGACATCGCGCACCTCGCCGCTGGCCAGCCGGTGGCGAAAATTGAAGCGCGAGGATGTATCGGAGCGGCTGCGCCCGTCAAGCGAAGCGTCGAGGTCGTGAATACTGAGGGAACAAAGCTGCTCGAGCGAATAGCCGTAGAAGATCGCCGCAGCTTGGTTAGCGTCGACAATTTGCCCGGTCTCCGGGTCAATGATCAACTTGATCGAGTGATTATCGTGAAACGCCTGCCACCAGCGCTGTTCGCTCTGCTGCACCTCCAGCGCGAGCTGGTGCTCGCGCAGCAGGTGCTGGATGCGCGCCTGCGCCACGCGAGGGTGAAGGGGTAATGTGCAGATATCGGTAGCTCCAGCATCCAACAGGGCAGAGATGCGTTCCGCATCGTCAGGGACGAGCGCCAACAAAGGCACCAGCGTTCCCGCCGCGCTCGCGCGAATTTGCCGGCACAGCCGCGCGCCATCGCGTTCCAGCGGCGCATCTTCGATGATCACGAGCTGGGGCTGGTGCGCTTGCAGCATAGCCAAGCACTGCCCTGCATCATCGGCCGCAAGCAGGCAGCAGGCGCACTTCTCGAGCTGCGCAGCAATTAAGCTGTGCGTGCCGATACTGGTCGCCGTTAGCACCAAAGAATTCGTCCGGGCGGTGTTGGTCATGATGTAGCGACGCCTCGGTACGCGCAACCCGTAACAACGAACCAAGCATTCCAGTTGTTTGAATTATGTATGAAAGCTAAAGACCCCACAAGGGGTCGTTAGAAGATTAATGAGATTCTTTAAGCAACTGCACGAATTTTAGCCATGGCGGCGCATGAAGCGCGCCATGCGCTCGAGCGCGCGCTCGATGTTCTCTTCGCTGTTGGTGTAACTGGCGCGAATGAAACCGGCGCCGCTGCGGCCAAAAGCGCTGCCTGGCACCACCGCCACTTGTTCCTCATGCAGCAGCGCTTCGCAGAATGCTTCATCCGTCATGCCAGAAGCAGCGATGCTGGGGAACGCATAGAATGCTCCACGCGGTTCGAAGCACGTCAGGCCCAGTTCGTTGAAGCCGGAGACGATCAAACGCCGGCGGCGATCATACTGCTCGCGCATGTAGGCCACATCGTCCTCGCCGTTGAGCAGCGCTTCGAGCGCGGCGGCTTGGCCCACCGTCGGCGCCGACATGATCAGGTATTGATGCAGTTTGCGCAGCGCATCCATGATCGGCGCTGGCGCCGTGACATAGCCGATGCGCCACCCCGTCATCGCGAACGACTTGCTCATGCCGCTCATCAGGATCGTCCGCTCAAACATGCCGGGAAGGGTGGCGAAACAAGTATGTGTCGTGCCGTAGACCAGACGCTCGTAGATCTCGTCCGACAGCACGACCAGATCGTATTTCTCGGCGACGGCAGCCACCTCAAGCAGATGATCACCGGTCAAAATAGCGCCAGTTGGGTTGTTGGGGTAGCTGATCAGGATCGCCTTCGTGCGCGGCGTGATCTGAGCTTCAAGCGCCGCGCCGGTCACTTGAAACTCATGTTCGACGAAAGTGTCCACGATCACGGGCACGCCGCCGGCCATTTCAACGGCGGCGGCGTTAGCGACAAAACAGGGCTGCACCACCAGCACTTCATCGCCCGGGTCGATGACCGCCTTTAAAGCCAGCCACAGCGCTTCGCTCACGCCGACGGTGATCAGCACTTCTTCTTTAGGGTCGTAGCGCAGGCCGTATAACCGCTCAATGTAGCGCGAAACGGCTGTGCGCAGCTCGATCGTGCCCGCGTTCGAGGTGTAAGCGGTTTGGCCGCGCTGCAGCGACTCGATCCCCTTTTGCAAGATGTGATCCGGCGTGACGAAGCTTGGCTCGCCGATGCCCAGCGTGATCACGTTCTCCATGGTCGCGGCGATGTCGAAGTAGCGGCGGATGCCAGAGGGGCGCAGGTTCTGCACGCTGCGAGAGACGAGAGTTCGCATGAAGGTCATTCCGATGATTTCAAATATGTGAAAGCCAGATAACGCTCATAATTATGCACGATCAATGAGCTGGCGTGTACGGCAAGGCTCACCAAATTTCCGCGAAGTTCTGCTACAGAGTGTCGGAACAACTGCCCGTCTTGTGCACGATCGTTTATAATGATCACAATCCGTCTCGATCGACTGAAAGAAAAGGAAACGCTGTGGACGATGGCAGCGCGCTGGTACTGATGGGGGTGTGTGGGTTTGTGTGTGTAACAGCCGGGCTGGTCGCGATCATCGGTCTGCTGCTGCTGCGCGCGACCGGCCGCGGCGCATTAACCTTCCTCGATGATCTGCTCGGTCGCGGCCGCTACAGCAGCGATGACCCGCGGCCCGTAGTGCGCACGGCGCGCCGCGTCGATGCGAATGTCATTGCCCGCTCAAGCGATTTTGATGAAGCGCTGGCTCGCCACAGCCGGGCCGCCGGCGATCGGCCGCCCGGCCCCACCGGCTCTGCCTCCGATTTCGTGCCGCCTCCGGGCTTTGAGAAGCCGCCCCCACCGTCGATCCAGCGACGGCCGCCAGCGCGCCGGCGGCCAACAGCTGTCGACGATGATGACGAGCAGTTCTATGATGAATTCCTTGGCGGGTAGCTCCCCTGCGCTTGAGCGGCCCGCTGCTGGCGCGCAGCTTCGAACAAGATGACCGCCGCGGCCGCCGCGGCATTGAGCGATTCGGTCGCCGCCGCCATCGGGATCCCTACGCGGAGCGCTGCCAACTGTTCGGCTGCGGCGCTCGCGCCCTGCGCCTCGCCGCCGATGATCAGCGCCCATGGCTGTGTCCAATCGACGGAGTCATAGGCGCGTTCGGCCTTCATCGCCGCGAGCGCGACCAAGAGCCCCGCGCAGGTCTGGCTGATGTGCGCCCAGTCCATCTCGAGCAGCGGAATGCGGAAGTGCGCGCCCATGCCGCCGCGCAGTGCTTTGGGATTGTAAGCATCCACGCAGCCCGGCGCCAGCAGCACCGCTTCAACGCCAGCAGCGGCGGCCGTGCGCGCGATTGCGCCCAGATTGCCAGGGTCGCGCATCGCATCGAGGATGAGCACGCGCCGCAAAGGGTTGGGCAACGGGGGCGGCACAATTGGAAAAACCCCGATGATGCCCGGCGGCGTCTCAGCCGTGCTGATGCCGTCGATCAGTGCCGGCGCAGCCGCCAGCAGCGCATCGCGTTTGGCCAGCGGCACTGCTTCCGGTTGGATGCGCTTGGGATCGTACAAAATGAAGGCTGGGCTTTGGCCGCGCTCTAAGGCATCGTTGATCAGACGAACGCCCTCTAAGATGAACAAACCCGCCTTGCGGCGGGCTTTGGCCCCTGCAGCGAGCGAACGCGCCAGTTTCACGCGATCGTTCTGTGGGCTGGTGATCATGCTAGTGAAAACGCGCCGTCAGCGGCGCAGCACATCACCGCTGCTGGTGCTGCTGGCTGATAGCGGCGATCTTGGTGAAAGTTTCCGCATCGCGCACGGCAATATCGGCCAGCACCTTGCGATCCAGTTCGACGCCGGCCTGCTTCAGCCCGTAGATAAAACGGCTGTAGCTGAGTCCGTTCTGGCGCGCGCCAGCATTGATGCGCGCGATCCACAGGCGGCGCAGCTCGCCGCGGCGCGCGCGGCGGTCACGGTAGGAGTACCACAGGCTTTTGAGCATCGCCTCATTCGAGCGGCGGAACAAACGTCCTCGTGTGCCCCACTGGCCTTTGGTCAATTCGAGCACTTTTTTATGCCGGCGGCGGCGGGTGAAACCGGTTTTAACGCGGGTCATGTCTCATCTACTCCTGCAACAAGATCTGATGCGTCCTTCAGATAGAGGAACGCGCCAGATCAATCAATTGATCGATCGTGGGCGGCGCAGCGCAGGCCGCGCCGGGGCTTACATCGGCGGGTTAGCTTTATAGAGGCGCATATACGGCGCCAGCGCCATCACGCGCTTGCGATCGCCAACAGCGGTGACGACGACCGGTTTGGAGAGCGCGTTTTTGGCCCGCTGCGAACGACGACGGCGAAAATGCGTCTTGCCGCCCTTAGTGCGGACGATTTTGCCCGACCCGGTCATGCGGAAGCGCTTAGCAGTGCTTTTGTGCGTTTTGAGCTTGTACTTCTTACCCACGAGCTTTCTCCTGAGGCTGCGCGGCTGCGCGCAGCGTTATGACTTCTTTTTAGCTTCACTGGCCGGGGCGAGCACCATCAACATCGTGCTGCCCTCCATGTTCGGCATCTGCTCAATGACGGCCACATCATTCAGTTCAGCGGCGATCTTCGCCAACCGGTCGCGCCCAATATCGGTGTGGGCAATCTCGCGCCCCCTGAAACGGATACGCACGCGCACTTTCATGCCATCACTGATCCAGCGGCGCGCATCACGAATTTTGAACGAAAGATGATGGTCAGCAGTTTTGGGGTGAATGACGATCTCTTTGACCTCGATCGTCTTCTGCTGTTTGCGCGCCTGCCGCTCGCGACGCTGCTTCTGATACTGAAATTTGCCGTAGTCC
This sequence comes from Aggregatilineales bacterium, assembly GCA_046719065.1. Taxonomy (GTDB): domain Bacteria; phylum Chloroflexota; class Anaerolineae; order Aggregatilineales; family Phototrophicaceae; genus Flexifilum. The sequence goes on from JBDNDP010000048.1 coordinate 7,551, forward strand.
ATGATCCGGCAAACGGGCGGGTCGGCATTGGGAGATACCTCGACGAGGTCTAGCCCCTTGTCCTCCGCCATTTGAAGCGCGACACTGGTAGGCACGATCAAGTTTTCGTTCGTATCGGTGATCACCCGCACTTCGCGGGCACGTATCTGGTTGTTAATCCGTGGACTGTCTTGGGAGCTTATCGCCTGATCCTCTCATTTCATTGTGCATATAACAAAACAAAGCCAGCCCAAGCCGGTTTGAGCAAAACTAACTCGCTCCGTTGTGCTGAAACTAGCGGGGCGTTACTTTCCCCCTGCGTAACGTTTGGAATTATAACATAAGCTTGTAAAAGGACGCAAGCGGCGATCTAAGGCGAGCCCACCCTCGTGCTGCTACTGTAGGATATTGCTTGAGCGTTATGTTGACAAGTTTCTATAAAAACCGCTATAATCCTCTGCAATTCTCAGTAAATCTACATAAATATCCGAGGCTTAATGGCAGCGCAGAACCTTTCCACGGGCAGGAATATTAAGATCGGCTTTTTTCATCTCGGTTCCGGCATGGCCGATATCATCACGACCGGCATCTGGAACCGCATCATGATCTCGGATCTCGGCTTCAGCGCCACCCCGATCGGACTGTTAGTTTCCTTGCGCTATTTCCTCGCCCCGCTGGGCGTGTGGGCGGGGCGCATGTCTGACGAGCACGCGATTGGCGGTTACCGGCGGCTGTTCTGGGTGTGGAGCGGCCGGCTGATGATGGCCGTCAGCATTGCGATACTCGGCCTTGTTACCGCCCAGATCGCGCGCGGTGACGTCGTCGATGCGATCGATTGGATCCTGATCGCCGGGTCGCTGCTGTTGTTCAGCCTCGGCAACGCTTTTTCCGGCAGCACCTTCCTTGCGTTGATCTATGACCGGTCGGCGCCCAACCAGCGCGGCCGCGCTGTCGGCATCGTGTGGACATTTTTGCTGCTCGGCTTCACCATTGGCGGCATCCTATTCGGCGCGCTGCTACCGACCGACGATACCCCCGACATCGCCGACGGGCTAGCCTTCTCTCCTGATACGCTGCAAAATTTGTTCCTCTTCGCCGCACTGCTGTTCGGCGTTTTGTGGTTCGTCTCGCTGCTGGGCGAGGAGAAGCGCGTCAAGCCGGCTGCTGCCCCCGCCCCCACCGTCGCCGAAACCAAGCCGAAGACGTCGCTGCGTGAGGATCTCAAGCTGGCGTGGGGCAACCGGCAGACGCGCTTCTTTTTCTGGTATTTGGGCCTGTCGATGTTGTTCGCCTTCTCGCAAGACCTGATCTTGGAGCCGTTCGCCGCCGATGTCTTCGGCATGGAGCCGAATGTCACGACGCGCTTCTCGGCTTACTGGGGCAGCATGGCCATCCTCGGCACAATCGCCTTCCTGATCTTAAGCCGCCGCATCAAACGACTGACCAATACCATCATGGGTTATGTCGGCGTTGGGCTGCTGGCGGCGACCTTCGCGCTCTTCGCCTTGTCGTCGCTGGCCGAGATCCGCGGCCTCGTCACCCCCGGTTTGATCCTGCTCGGCTTGGGGTTGGGCATCTGGAACGTCGGCACGCTCGGCCTTATGATGGACATGAGTCCGTTCGGGCGGGCAGGCACCTTCCTCGGTTTCTGGACGCTGGTGGTCACTCTGGCTCGTGGGATCGGCGTCTCCAGCGGCGGCATTCTGCTTGATATTGGCCGCCTGGCCACAGGCGGGAATCTGCCCGCCGCTTACGGCGCGGCGTTCGCCATCGGCGCAGTCGGCCTGATTGTTTCAATCGTGATGCTGACGCAGGTCAATGTGCAGGTGTATAAAGAGGCGACCGAACAGCCGGCAGACGCGCAAACGGTATTTGCCGGCGCGCTCGACTGAACAATGCGCGCGCCGGCAAACTTCGCCGCTCAGGCATAGCGGAAGCGCACCACGCCGAAGGTGAAGCAGGCGGCCGTCATCAACCCCAGCACGCCGAGCGGCAGCAGGATATCGGCCAATATGCCATTGAAGAACAGCAGCTCGCGATAGCCGTTCATCGCCCACGCGATCGGCGAAATGTGGCCGATCGTTTGCATCCAGCTCGGCACAATCTCCAGCGGCCACCACGCACCCCCCAGCGGCGCCAGCGTCAGCGCGAGGAACAGCGCGACACCCTGCGCCTGTTCTTCTGTTTTGAGCAGCGGCGTCAGCGCCAGCGCGAGCGCGGTCACGCACAGCGTGAAAGTCATCATCAACAGCAGCAAAGCGATGAGATCTTGCCCCAGCCTGACGCCGAGCAGCACCCCGAAGATGAAGACGATCGTATATTGCAGCATGCCGAGCAAGAAGCGGCCGAACAGCTTGCCGCCCAAAATCTGCGCACGGCTGACGGGCATTGTCGCCAGCCGCTGCATCGTCCAATTTTTGCGCTCGCGGATGAAAGCCCCCGCTGCCGGCAGCACGGCGAACAACACATACATGCTGCCCATGCCCGCCATGGACTGGGCGAACCCGCTGCTCTGCTCGCTGACCGTGCTCGCCGTTTCCGCTGTTTGGGCCTGCACCGTGCGAATCGTCACTGGCGACTGACCCAGCAGCGCATCGGCCTGCGCGCGGATGCTGTCGAGGAAAGCGCTGCGCTCTTCTTCGCTGCTGAAACGCAGGTAGGGCAAATCATTGATCAGCGCGCTGGCCGTCGTCACGGCGACTTGTGCCCCGCCTATGCGCGCCGCGGCGGTGCGCACCGCTTCCTGCGCGAAGCTCGACGCGGTGACGTCTTCATTCGAGCGATAGATGATCGTGACTGGCTCGCCCGCAGCGACCGACTCAGCAAAGCCACGGGGGATGATCACGAGCGCCAGCGTCGTCTGCGCGCGCAGCCGCTCATCGGCGCGTTCGGCCGTCAGCGGCGCGTCGCCGAACTGGCAAGCGCCGTCCGCCTCGGCAGCCGCTGGGCAGAGCAGCAGACGCGGGTTGGCCTCAGCGATGGCGGCGCGGAACGCCGCTGAAAGCGAGCTGCTGTCTTCGTCGAGCACATCAACCAGCAGCAGCGGCGGGCCGCCGCCCGAGAAAGCCCCATTGGCCAGCCCTACGGCAAAGGTGAGCACGATGGGGATGATGACGAGGTTGATCCAGATGCTGCGGTCGCTCAGCACGATCCGCAGTTCATTCTGTGCCAAAGCCAGAAATCTGCGCATAGCTCCCCCCTTATTGGCTGAGCCGGCGGTTAAAGGCGAAAAACCCGGCTGTGAACAGGACGAAGCCAAAGATCAGCAGCACGGCGAGGTTGAGCAGAATGTCTAGACTGCCGGTGCTCAGCTTCATGAAAGCGTTGACGCCCCAGTAGTTGATCGTGAGCTGGCTGATCGGCTGAAGCGCCGGGATCGACTGCACATCGAAAAACGCCCCGCCAAACAGGCCGAACATGATGGCGATCACGCCGCCAATAACGTTGCCCTGCTCCGGCGTGCGCACCAGCGCTGCCACCAGCGTTCCTAACCCCGAGGCGGCGATTGCGACTGCCGCGCCGACCGCCAGTACCGCCAGCAGGTTCGGCCCCCAGATCAGCTCGAGCCTGCCGGTGATCAGGCTGCTGATCAACGTGAGGGCGATGAACAGCAGCGCGAGCTGCACCAAGCACGTAACGAACGTGCCGATCAGCCTGCCAAGCAGGATGATGATGCGCGGCGTCGGCGAGGCGAGCAGGCGCTGCAGCGTGCCGGTGCGTCTCTCCTCAAGAATACTGTTAGCCCCGCCCATCGCTGTGAACAGCATGAAGAAGATCGCCTGTGCCGATCCAAACATGACGAACGGGTTGAAGGCGACCGCCGTCCCCTCGATCGTCTGCTGGTCGATCCGGATCGGGTTAGCGGCTGGGTCGAAGGCGATCGAGAAATCGGGGTTGAACGCGCCTGCGGCCGAAGCCAGCCCGAACTGTAAGCCGAAAACAGGATCGGCCGCCGCGCGCGCGACCAGCGCATCGATGCTGGCAGCGATAGCGACGCTGCCGGCTTCGATCTGGCGCGCGAACCCTTCGACGACGCTGCGGACGATCCCAGCGGAGATCGGGCTGGCCGGGCTGGCGTAGATCTCGATCTCTGTCTGGCCAAGCTCAGTTTGATCCGGGGTGATGGTGAGCTGGCGCGAAAAATCGGCCGGGATGATGATGGCAACCGCATAAAGGCCGGAATCGACGCCGGCGCGCGCTTCGGCTGCGTCATCAAGGGCGACGGCATTGGTCAGCGCGAACAGCGGATTTCCCTCGAGCGTCTCGGGGTCGGCATCAGCGGGCGGAACCAGCGCGGTCACGAAGATGGCGCCGTTGTTAATGGCCGCGCCGCCGGCCGTAATCCCCTCGTCGAGGTTGACGACCGCCACCGGAATCTCGCGAATGGGAGGAAACCCGCCCCCACCGGTGATGAAACCGCTGAAGGCGAACCCGATGATCGTCGAAAGCGCCAGCGGGGTGATGATCATGATCAGCAGCAATGTGCGATCGGTGTATGTTTTGTACAGCTCGCCCCATGTAATGGTGATCATTTTGCGGATCATGGCATCAGTCTCGCAAGGCACGGCCGGTCATGTGCAGGAAGACGGCCGCGAGGTCTGGCTCGCGCACTTCGACCGACAGGATGTCAAGGCCAGCCTCGTTGGCGATGCGGATCAGGTCAGGCAGGGCGCGGCGCCCGCGTTTGGCCATGACGATGATCCGGCTTTCGACCGGGATCGTCGCGCGCCCGCCTCCGTTTTCGATCTCGCGCTGCTCGCAGCGCACCGCGGTCACGCCCTGCACTTCGTCTTTCAAACGCGCTAGCAGCGCATCGGTGACCGTTTGGTCGCCGATATTGAAGATCAAGCGGTCTTCCTCGCCCACAAGCTGAATCAATTCGCCCACTGTGCCGCAGGCGATAATCTCGCCGTGATCGATGATCGCAACCCGATCGCTGATCTCCTGCACCTCCTCCATCAGATGCGAGGTGTACAGCACACTAACGCCTTTCTCGGCGCGCAGGCGCATGACGGTATCGAGAATGCGCCGGCGGTTCTGCGGGTCGATGCCGACGGTCGGCTCGTCCATGAACAAAAGCTGCGGCTCGTGCAGCAGGCCAATGCCGATGTTGACGCGTCGTTTCATGCCGCCCGAAAACGTCTCGACGCGATCGTGCTGGCGCTCTTGCAGATCGATGAATTCGATCACTGCGTCGACGCGCCGTTTCAGTGCTGCGCCGAACAGGTCGTACATCTTGCCGAAGAACTCAAGATTTTGTCGGGCGCTCAACTGAGGATAGAGCGCAATCTCCTGCGGCACAATACCGAGCAGACGCTTGGCTTGCAGCGGCTGCCGCGTGATCGAGTAACCGCCGATCGTCGCGTCGCCTCTGGTCGGAGCCAACAGGCCGCTGATGATCGAGATAGTCGTCGTCTTGCCGGCGCCGTTCGGCCCCAGCAGGCTGAAAATCTCGCCCTGCCCGATCGAGAAGCTGACGTCTTTGACGGCATAAAACGACTCGCCTGCGCTGTTCTTGAACTGGCGACTTAGGTTGGCGACTTCGAGCATGGCTGATGGCATAGCTTCCCCCCTAATAAAAGCTGCTGCATATATAAGACATGGCGTCTAACTATAATACGATCAAGTGTGGAGTCAGGTTGCAGTGCAGCGCGTAACAGAAAGCTAAAGGAAGGGGAAAAGTGTAGGCAAAGTCGATAATATAGGCCGCTTCGCCGAAGCGGTGCGGAGGAGGGGCAGGTTGTTCAAGGAGGCCTAGAACTCGATGTAGCGTTTCCAGGCGTCCATGCCGCTGCCGATGGCGACGACCAGATAGCTGGTGCGCGGCGTCTTCGGCTCCCAGCGCAGGCGCATACCAGCCTCATGGGGCAGGCGATCGCCCTTGCGATGGTTGCAGGCATAGCAGGCACATGCCGTGTTGCCCCACTGATCTTTGCCCCCGCGCGAGCGAGGGATGATATGGTCAACCGTGAAATCACTTTTGACCAGTGTCTTCCCGCGCACCGTGCTGCCGGGCTGCACGCCGCAGTAGATGCACGTGTAGCCATCGCGCACGAGAATGCCCCGCCGGCTCCAATGCGCTTGACGCCGCGGGACGTTTACGTAAGAACGCAGAGCAATGACCGAAGGAACAGGATATTTATCGCGGACGGTGCGAAGAAATTTGCCCGTTTGCTCAACGACGATCGCCTTTTCCGCTAGCAACAGATTGATCGCCCGTGGGATCGTGATGATCGACAGCGGCTCCCAAGTGCGGCCGTTGAGCAAAAGAACCCGGCCTTGCAAGGCACCTACATCACTCACTGTGCACCTCTCACTCGACCGAACGTGATTTTTTACACAACCTTTGTGTATTATACATGAAATCGGCGTGCCTCCCTACAATGGCACGCCGACTTAACAGAGGTTTTACAGACGACGGAAAGCATCTCTCGCCGTCTATTTAAAACGCTTAACACGCCGACAAGGCCCAGTTCATTCATCATCCGTGTGCGCTCGCATTCCAATACGTCCCGGCCCAAGCTGTTGCGCGATGCTGTTCATTAAATATTGTAAGGTCGTGGTCTTTACGACCTTACGCTCCCAATGCTGGCGAACGCGCGGTCGTAAAGTGCTTTGGTTTTATCCGCACAGGAACCCTGTCGATAGGGGTTCGTGCTCATAGCGCTTGTCCTTTCTCGGCCTTGCGGCCGGCCGCGCTCGCCAAACGCTGAAAACCGGCTCTCTAGAAGAACAGCGAGAGGACGCGCAGGACGCGGCGAGCGCTGTGGCGTGTGCCGGTGCGCGGCTGAGCTTGGTTGGCCCGCCGCTGCCGCTGCGCTTCACGCTCGAACTGTTTGCGCCGTTCCTCTGCAAAACGCAGATCGTTTTCATTAAACACCGTTATGCCTCCTTATGCGATCGATGCTTATCGTCAAGACAAGATACCTGCGCGATGATGAGCATGCAGCCCACCCCTTACGATGCTTCGTCACAGCGTACCAAACTCAGTGCTGGCTCGCCCCGCTGGTGATGCTCCTCAATCTCGTGGATCGTCTCCTGCGCCGTGTAGATCAGCTCATACAGCCAGCCGATCAACTCTGCATCGTTCAGGGTCGTCACCTCAGGCAGGGCGCCCTCGCTGGCAGCGCTGTGCAGTTCATCCAGCGCATCCAGCAAGTTTCCGAGGCGCCCATCGTTGTAAAGCAGTTTCAGATTGGATTGAAGCGTTGGTTCCATGAAAAGACCTCGCTTGCAGACAGACAATAAAAAAAGGGCGTGAGTTTCGCTTTCGCAGCCTCACGCCCTTTCGGGAACCCGTGACGGGTAGGGGTCGATCATCCAGATGGATCGTATCCCCCTCGCGTAAGACTGCCCCATTGGATCGCCGCGCTGCCGACACCCACTCCGTTCTCATCGATCGCAGCCCACAGGCGCGGTTCAAGGCAAAGCGCACTGAACGCGGCGACCCGGGCGGCAGGCAGAATCCGGCCATCGATCGGCAACGTAGTGCTGAGACGGGCGGTGAACGGCACGATCGAGAACATCAGGCACCTCGCTCCACAACGGTGCTGTCGAGCATCGCCAAAATGCTTTCTCCGGTGATGAACACGCGGCGCATTCCATGAGGCTTGCTGACACGCAGATGCCCGTTCTTGACGAGGCGCTTGAGTGTACTCAGGCTGATGCCGAGCGCCTCCGCGGCTTCCTGCCTGCTGTACACAGCGCCTGGTTCAATACGAGGTTTAGCGGTCAATGTCATGGTCTGCACCTTTCACAATCTCTACCACCTTATCACGGCTTTTTTGATGTGTCAAGCAGTGTACATTATCTTTAAATGAGCTTAAAGGTTCATTTAGGGTCAAATCTTGACAGCCGGCCAGCGCTGGCCGCATAATGTTGAACGTCAAAAGCTGCTGCGAAGACGAGTAAGCGTGAAGGGCGCCATCAGGGAGCGTGGGGTCTTAGACTGGAAGCCCCGGCTGGAAGCGCACGCCGAAATTCCCTTCGCATGCGCTGGCTGCACGCCGGCGCGGGCTGCTGGGTGAACAGGCGGGCGCGGCTCGCCTCATTAGTCCATGCCGCATGGCTCGGCGTCACGGAGCTCAATGAAGCGGTCGTCTTGATCCAATCGATCAGGCCGGCAAGCAGGGTGGTACCGCGGGAGCACTGCGCTCTCGTCCCTGATCAGTATGGGACGAGGGCGTTTTTTATAGCTGGCGAGGGAACTATGCTCGAACGCGTAGAACAACTTTTTCAGGAAGCGCGCGCAGCGCTCAACGACGTGATGACCAGCGAAGCGCTGCGGAGCTGGGAATCGCAGTATCTCGGCAAAAAAGGCGCCGTGACCGAACTGGTGCGCTCGGTCGGCGCTTTGCCCAAAGAAGAGCGCGCCGCCTTTGGCAAACGCGCCAATGAGATCAAAATGGCTCTAGAGGCCGCCGCCGCCGAGCGTGAGAAGGTCGTGCAGGCGCAGGAACTGGCCCGCGCGCTGGAAGAAGGCGAAATCGACGTGACGCTGCCCGGCAGGCCGCGCCGGCGCGGCGGCCTGCATCCTTCCACACAAACGCTGCGCCAGTTCTACGACACGTGGGCGAAGATGGGCTTTCAGGTTTATCACAGCCGCGATGTTGAAGACGACGATACCAACTTCACGCTGCTCAACATCCCGCCTCACCACCCGGCACGCGACATGCAAGATACGTTCTACACCAAAAAACCGAACATCATCCTGCGCACGCACACTTCTCCTGGCCAGATCCGCGCTATGCGCGAGCTGGGTGAAAACGGCAGCAAGCCGATCCGCGTGATCCTGCCCGGCATGTGCTATCGCTACGAGCAGATCACGGCGCGCAGCGAGATCCAGTTCCATCAGGTCGAGGGGCTGGCGATCGGTCGCCAGATCCGCATGTCCGATCTGAAAGGCACGATCGCTGCCTTCGCGCGGGCGATGTACGGCGAAAACGCAGCAGTGCGCTTCCGGGCATCTTATTTTCCGTTCACCGAGCCAAGCATCGAGGTGGATGTCGAATGCTTCTTGTGCAGTGGGGTGGGCTGCCGCGTCTGCAAATACAGCGGCTGGCTCGAGATCGCAGGGGCGGGTATGGTGCACCCGGTCGTACTGCGCAACGGTGGCTACGATCCGTCGGTCTGGAGCGGCTTCGCGTTTGGCATGGGGCCAGAGCGGATGACGATGCTCAAACACGGCATCGAGGATATCCGGTATTTCTGGGGCAACGACCTGCGCTTCCTCCAGCAGTTCTAAGGCGCCAGCGGATGATCCCAGTGCTGTATGTGGAAAGCTGAGACTAGGTTGATGCGTTTTACTTCACGATCGTCACGCTGGCCACGGTTGGCTCTGGCTATCTCGCCCTGCAAAGGCCCACCGGTAAGTTGTCCACCACGGTCTACGTCCTGCCGGGACTGGGTTTTCTGGCGGCATTCATCGCCACCTCGCCAATTATCAGCGCACGTTGTCCCAGTCTCATCGTCAAGACGAACAAGCTGCCAAGGATAAAACCCAGTAAAGTAACTGAGGCGACCCATTGAGCTAAGGAGCAACAACCAATGCGGGTACCCTTATCGTGGTTGCGAGATTTTGTTGAGATTGACGTCCCCGCCGAGCTGCTGGCCGAACGGCTGACTGCATCGGGGCTAGAGGTGAGCCATATCGAGTATCTCGGCTTACCGCAAACGAAGGTCGAGGGGGTGCGGCGGCCGCCCTCCGATCATTTGGTCTGGGATCGGGAGAAACTGCTGCTCGGCGCGATCCGTGAAGTCAAGCCGCACCCCGACGCCGACCGGCTGGTGCTCGCGCTGGTCGATTATGGCGGCGCGACGCTTGAACAGTGCGTGACCGGAGCGCCCAACTTATTCCCCTATAAGGGGCGTGGCCCGCTCGACCCGCCGCTTTGGACGGCTTTCGCTGCGGAAGGGGCGGAGGTGTGGGACGGCCACAGCGAAACGCCCAAGCGCATGATCTTAAAGGAACGGCTGCTGCGCGGCATCCCGAACCGCAGCATGGTCTGCTCAGAGAAAGAACTCGGCATCAGCGAGGATCATGAGGGTGTGATCGTGCTGCACGAAGACCCAGGCTTTCCTCCCGGCACGCCGCTCGCTGATGTGCTCGGCGACATCGTGCTCGAAGTGGAGCTAACGCCTAACCTCGCTCGCGCTTACAGCATCTACGGCGTCGCGCGCGAGGTGGCCGCGCTGTTCGACCTGCCGCTGCGGCCGCCGTCGTTCGACGTGCTGGCTGAAGGTGCGCCGATCGACGGGCAGGCGGCGATCGAAATCTGCGAGCCAGCGCTCAACCCGCGCTTCACGCTGGCGCTGCTGCGCGGCGTAACCGTTCGCCCGTCTCCGGAATGGATGCAGCGCCGTCTGCGTCTCGTCGGCCAGCGACCGATCAATAACATCGTCGATGTGACCAACTACATCACCCATGAAATCGGCCAGCCGCTGCACGCATTCGATTATGATAAGCTGGTCGCGCGGGCCGGCGGCCGGCCGCCGACGATCATCACCCGTTTGCCGCAAGAAGGTGAGACGCTCGAAACGCTCGACGGCGTACTGCGGACGCTGGAGCCGCACAATATCCTCGTCTGCGATACGGCCGGCCCGCTCAGCCTTGGCGGCGTGATCGGCGGTGGTGAAACCGAGATCGACGAAGGGACGACCAATGTGCTGCTTGAGGCGGCGAGTTGGAACTTCATCAACATCCGCCGCACGATGCAGTCGCAGAAAATCTTCACCGAGGCGGGCACGCGCTTCAGCCGCGGCGTGCACCCCAGCCAAGCGATCCTTGGCCTGCGCCGCGGCATCGAACTGATGCGCCAAAGCGGTGGCGGCCAGATCGCGGCAGGGGTCATCGATAAGTACCCGCGCCCGCCGGAAGTCGTCGAAGTCGAGCTCCCGGCCGCCGAGATCGAGCGTCTGCTCGGTATGACATTCACTGCAGAGGAAGCGGCGGCGCTGCTGCGGCGCGGCGGTTTTGAGGTGCGCATCTGCGGCGAGACACTGCACGTCACTGTTCCCGACTACCGCATGGACATTGGCACGGGCGTGATCGGGCAGGCGGACCTGATCGAAGAGATCGCGCGCATCCACGGTTACCAGCACCTGCCTTCAACTATCATCGCCGACGCGATCCCCGAACAACGGCGCACGCTCAAGTTTGAGCATGAAGAACGCACGCGCGATGTGCTGGCGCAGCTCGGTCTGCGCGAGATCATCAGCTACCGGATGATCTCGCCTGCGCGCGAAGCGCTGCTCACGCCGCCCGGCCTGCCATCATCGCTGCCTGTGGCCGGGTATGTTGAGCTGGCGAACCCGATCGCGCCCGACAAGACCGCCCTGCGCCATACGCTCTTGATCGGCTTGCTCGAGGCGGCGCGCGCCAATGCGCGCTTCACCGACCGGCAGGCGATGTTCGAGATCGGCAGCATCTATCTCGACCGCGCCGACCAACCCCTGCCCGATGAACCGCTGCGCCTCGGCCTGCTGCTGACCGGCCCGCGCGATGAAGCGAGCTGGCTCGATGGCGGCGCAGCTGCGGGCAGTGTCGATTTCTTCGATTTGAAAGGTATCGTCGAAGGGCTGCTAGCCGGGCTGCACGTATCGGGCGCTAGCTTCCGGCGCGCCGAACATTCCACTTATCACCCTGGCCGTTCGGCCGTGCTGGCGGTGACGCAGGGCAAACGCAGCGCCGATATCGGCGTGTTCGGCGAGCTGCATCCGCAGGTGGCCCAAGCCTTCGGATTGATGGCGGCGCCCGTGCTGGCCGCCGAGTTCGACCTCGAGGCGCTGCTCAGCTTCGTCAACCCGCTGCACAGCGTGCGTCCACTGCCGGTCACGCCGCCGGTGCTGCAAGATATCGCCTTGATCGTGCCGGAATCGATGCCAGCGACGCAGGTCGAAGCGGTGATCGTCAAGGCGGGCGGCGATCTGCTCAAAGCGGTGCGGCTGTTCGATGTGTATCAAGGCGAGCCGATCCCCGTCGGTTATAAAAGTCTCGCCTACAGCCTTACCTATCAAACCGATGAACGCACGCTGACCGATAAAGAAGTGGCCAAAGTTCACGAAAAAATTGTCAAGTCGGCCGAGCGCGAATTGGGCGCCAAACTGCGCGCCTAAGCTGCCCGGCCGCTTTCCTGCATGCTCCTCTAAACCAGCCGGCCAACACCCCTAAAAATGCGGGGTTGGCCGGCTGCTGCCTTTCAATTATCTTTGAAATTACAATTGTAATGAATTAAGGAGCGGGATCATGGCTCAGTATGGAATGTTCGTCGTTGAACCCGGTTGGAAAGATGGCGCAGCTGTCGCGCTCGCGCAGGAGCAGTACGTCGCGAACCGTGAAGCGCTGGCGCCTGGAACGCGCGTTTTGATCTATGCGCGCAGGCCGCTTGACGCCGTGATCGCTGAAGCGGTCATCGCAGACCCGGCCGATCTGGGGACTGACGCTCCTGAGGAAGCTGTTTTTAACCCCCTGCCGGTTGACGTGGTCGCCACCGACGATCCCTCAGGCACAGCCAGCGCGCCGAGAGCGGGTATCGTCGTCGGCAAGATGCCGGAGTTGAGGGAAGACCAAGTCTATTACATCCCCCTGCGCATGACGCGCAGCAAGGCGGAGACGGCGCACATCAGCGCCAAGCAGATCGCCGACCGCCTCGGCCGCGAGTTCATCGTGCTCGATGAGACATGGATCCCGCTAAGCGAAGCCGATTACCACGCTATCACAGGGATCTGGTAAGCGACCAGCCCGGCGCAACATGAGGACGATAATTATAATCATCAATGAGACGACGTGGGTCGTCTCATTGCGTTCCGCCTACGGACTCAAGCGCGAACGCAGCCACGCGATCAACGCCTCACTGAGGGTTGGGCTGCCGAGCACCAGCGCCGTGCCGCGCGCTGAACCCGGCGCTGTCACCTGTTCGACTGGGCCGCGCGCCGCGCTGCGCAGCATCTCGATCACGGCCAGCGCGGCATCATCCTCGCCAGCGCTGAGGAACAGCGGCCGCGGGTTGTAGCTGAGGATGGCCGCCATGACCGCTGTCTCCTGCACCGGGCTAATCAGCGCCAGCACATCGCAAGGAGCGCCCTGCGCGCAAGCCGCTAGTGCCAGATCGGCGCTCGCCTCGGCCGCCACCACGCCGATGCGGCTGGCATCGACCGCGTCGACAATTTCGATCATCGAGCGCAGCAAGATCTCGATATCGCCCACGGTGCCGTTGGGGCGAGCATCGATCGACATGACGTTGAAACCTGAGGCTTGCAGGCGCAGCGGCAGATCGAGCCAGCCTGTCCGATCGGCGGCCAGCAGCAGCAGGCCAGGCGCGGGCTGTGAAGCCGGTGAGCGATAGAACTCGCCGGCAAGCTGCGCCCCATCGGCAGCCGTCACGAGGATCGGCTGCCGGCTCGCGCTGGGGTCGCTGCCGAGGGCCAGCGGCGGCAGCTCGGCGCCGCTGGGCAGCGCGGCCGCTGTGGGATCATTGGCGCCGAGGATCGCCGCCTCGAACGGTTCGTTTGTGGGCACGAACGGGAAAGATCGG
>JBDNDP010000049.1:0-18809 GCA_046719065.1 Aggregatilineales bacterium
TCCGACTTCAACCGTTCCCGTTCTCTGGACATGGATCTCCCCTTTTTCCCTTGTCTGCGAGTTTATCCTTTCTACCCCCATTTCCGAATACACCCACGAGAAAACCTAGTTCGCATCGATCAGCGCGGCGTCGTACAATTGTTTGACAGCATAGGCGTTATGGAGATAGCCCGGTGCCCCGCGGAGCGTGCAGATCAATCGCCATCATATTGCTGTTCGCTGCCGGGTGCGCAGCCGTAACACCCGTGCCGACACCGACGTTACAAGGCGCTTTTGTGCCGACGCGCGCTGCTACCCTCACACCTACCCCAACGGCGACGCCGGAACCAACGTCGACCGATATCCCTCCTACACCGCTTCCATCGCCGACGGCGACAGAAAGCGAAACGCCCTCTCCTACACTTACTCCGACGCCAACACAGATCATGACATATACGGCGACAATGACTTCAACGCCGACAGATACCGCAACCCGCCTTCCCTCTGCTACGCCTACCAATACCGCCACCCCCATCCCAACGGACACGCCCACTCCAACTGAAACCTCATCAGCGACACCTACGCCAACCATCACTGCATCGCCAACATCCTCGGCGACGCCTACGGCAATAGGAGCAGCGACTGAAACCTCTCAACCTCCAAACACGCCCATACCGCAGCCAACGGCAACGCTGGATCCGCCCCGCTTCACCGAACTGACCGGATTTTCGGACAACCGGATCACAGGGACAATCGAACCCGACATCCCTATCAACCGCTCTATCACGCATGCGGAGCCACGACATCTTTTCCGCTACGCTGGGCGCGCAGGTGAGGTGATTAACGTTTCGCTCAATGCAGCAGACAGTTTTCTGCTACCAGTCGTCATTGTTATCGATCCTAAAGGACGTGAATTAGCTCGCAGCAGCTCAGAGCCGTTTATACTCAATCGGTCGGGGCGTGTAGGCGAAATTCGCGGCCTGCGGCTGCTCGAAAACGGAGATTATCTGATCGTCGCCACACGGTGGGCTGGCCAGTTTGGGTTTTCGATGGGCAGCTATCAGCTCAACCTGACACTGGGAGAGGCAGAAGGAGAGCGCGTTGGCGTTTTTGCCCAACCAATCGCTTACAACAGCATCGCGGTTGGGCGCATCGATGCGGAGACGTTCGAACAAGCCTTTACATTCCGCGGCGCTGCGGGCGATATCATCACAATTGAGATGACAGCAACATCGGAAAACCTCGATCCACGTCTTTTCCTCATGGATAACGTTGGCAACCCACTCGCGTATAATGATGATGACTTCGCCAACGTCTCGACCAATTCGCGCATCGACTTTTATATCCTACCGAGTGATGGCCATTACAGTATTTTGGCATCGCGTTATGTTGGGTCAACTAATGCTGGGAATTTTCAACTCCGAGTGTTGCTAGAAGCAACCGGCGAAACACGCTCGATTTATGCACCACTGGATGTGGAAAATTCGCTTACGCTGCGCCTCGATAACCAGTATTTCACCGGTTATGGCGCAGGAGACAGTTTTGACGAGCGAGGCAATGAACTGCGCTTCGAAGCTCTGCTGACGTTTTACTTGCCAGCACAAGTGATGGAGCGTGGCCTGTATGATGCGGAGCTTGATCTGCGCCCTTGTTACGAGTCAGGCGGCGGTTTCGCCGCGCTAGGACAGCTGACGATCTATGCTGATCCGTATGGTTACTTATACGAAGCGCGCAATTTCACACGGCCAGGCGCGGGCGCGCACATCGTTGACGAGTTGGAGCGGTGCGAACCGCTTTCTGTGCTTTCAGTGGTTGAACAAGCGCATCGCATAGGAAGCCGTATCGTGCAGTTTCGTCTGTCTTTTCGCAGCAGCGTGAGCAATGGTCAGGCGGATGAGGTGCTGTTCACCCCGCGCCTGCTGCTCATTCCGCGTGCCGGCGCTGAGTGAAACGGTAACCGATGCCGTATTCGCTTTGGATATAAGTAGGGTTCTTTAGATCCGGCTCAATTTTCCGACGCAGGTGAGAAACATAAATGCGCGGATAATGATGTTCGCGATTGTACTCGTAGCCCCACACCTTTTCTAGAAGCTGCTGAAACGTCAGCACCTGCCCAGGATGCTGGATGAACAAAGACAGCAGTTTAAACTCGGTCGGCGTCAAGCGGATTTCTGCTTCATTGACGGTGACGCGGCGCATCATGATATCGACGCACAAATAGCCGTCATCGTAGTGGGTTGGCAACTGCTCGTCGTTCTCAGAGGCACGTGCGCGGCGCAGTAGCGCTCGAACACGCGCAAGAAATTCCAGATTCCGCAGCGGCTTGATCATGAACTCATCCGCCCCCATATTCAGCCCATTGACGATATCGGTCTCGGTAACAGCATGCGCGGTCATCATCAAGATCGGGACATCTGAAAGCTCACGAATACGCTGGCAAACCGTGCGACCATCCATGAGAGGCAGTGAAATATCAAGCACGACTAGATCTGGCCTGCTGGCATGAAAAGCGCGCAGTCCTTCCAGTCCATCTGCCACAACCCGGACTTGATAACTCTGCTGAGCTAACTCAAGCTGAAGCAGGCGAGCCAGATTTTGGTCATCTTCGATAATGAGGACGCGGGCGGTCATGGCAATATCCCCTAAACATGCCGCAGCTTTTGATAAGAATTGTAGCACAGCAGAGAACAGCATTTAGGCACAAATTACATCCATCGCATTAGGCCAAAAACTCAAGATGATTCGCTGTCGCCTGTTCAACATTTTGATAAACACCCCGCAGCGCTGGATCGGGGATCGCCAACGCAAGCTGATACATCACCTCTTCCATCATGGCGGAGAGAGTCTCGCGTGGCACCCGTTTTTCACCAGCCATCTTAAGTCGGAAAGGCCGTCCCAGATGAATCCGTACCCTCGGCCTGCGCAGCCTGAGCAGCTCGCGCTGCCAGTTTTCGGCCCCACTGATGCCCATCGGGACGATCCAAGCATCTGCCTTGGTCGCCACATAGGCTAAACCATCTTTGGGACGCGAGAGCGCTCGCTGGCGCGTCCCCTCAGGCGCGATCAGAATGAACTGGCCGTTTTTGACCAGTTCAATCGAATTAGCTAACGCCTTGCGGTCAACTTCACCGCGTTTGACTGAATAAGCCCCCCATAGATAAATGAAAGGCGCTAAAAGAGGATTCTTCAGGTTCTCGACTTTGGTCATTGGGATCACAAATCGATTCGTCACCGCGCCGATCGCCAGTACAGGATCGAGCAGCGAGGTATGATTGGTGACTAAAATAGCTGGGCCCGTAGAGGGCAAATTTTCAACGCCGGTGACCGTAACTTTTAACAGCAGGCGGAATAAAACAAGCCGGATGAGCCAGCGCAAGAAACGACGCCGCCACGTGAAATGCGGCTGGCGAGCGACATAGGCCTGCACCTCCGCGGAGAGAGTCATGCCTTTTCTCCTGTGCCGCGCTTGCGCCGCGGCGGTCGCGGAGCAGACGGCGATTTTCGCATTGATGCAGATGGGACACCGCCGCGTTTATGCGAGGATCGCTGCTTTGTTTTGCCCGTCTCGCTGCCCCGATGCGTCTCGTTTTCTGGCGTGCGTGGTTGCCGCCGGCGCTGTGATCCTTTTGGTTCAGCAAGCGCGTCACCATGCGGCGCATCACTGCGCGATACACGGCGAACCCCAGCTATGCGGCGTTTAATCGCCAGTGATGGCGTTCTCAGCGCCGCAAGATCGCGCGCGGTCAGTTCACGCCACTCGCCCGGCTTCAGCCCTTGCACACTCAATTGGCCGATATGAGTCCTGATGAGCCGCATGACCGGATGTCCTAATGCAGCCGCCACACGACGGATTTGGCGTTTCTTGCCTTCAGCAAGCGTTACCCGCAGCACGCTGCCATTAACGGAGCCGCGCACGATCTCTACTGCGCAGGGCGCAGTTTTCTCCCCCTCTCCGAGATGAATGCCCGCCTCCCAACGAGCGATCGTCTCTGCGCTAGGCAGCCCATGAACGGTGACGCGGTAAGTTTTAGTATGCCGGTAGCGCGGGTGCGTCAGCCGGTTAGCCAGATCACCGTCGTTGGTCAGCACCACCAATCCCTCGCTGTCTGCATCAAGCCGGCCCACAATGAAGAGGTGCTCTTTAAACGGCACCATGTCGTGCACGGTACGCCGTTTATCGCTCCGATGCGGCTCACTGGTGCTGAGGACGTTTTTGGGTTTGTAAAGTGCGACGTAGATCTTGTGCGCTTCATCAAAACGCAACCGCTGACCATCAACTTCGATCACATCGATTGATGGATCAGCCTTGTCGCCAAGGGATGCTGTCTTGCCGTTGACGCGCACCCTTCCTTGCTCAATCAGCGCCTCCGCCGCACGACGCGAACCGACGTTTGCTGTAGCGAGAAGTTTTTGCAGACGTTCTTTCACAAGTTTTCAATTCCAGCGATGACTTTTAGCGCTTTAATTATATCAGTCTCCAGCGCGATGTGAGCGCGAGCTATGGCTTCAACGGCTCATCAAGCTGAATTCCAGTCAGCGTTTCGTAGACGGCGACGATCGCACTGTTATCCAGTTCTCGATATCCCAACTCGAGCATTGCAGTATACAACTGCATCACAACCGCAGACATAGGCAGGGGCACGCCATATGTGCGCGCCGTATCCATAACGATGCCCAAATCTTTATGCTGCATGTAGGCTTTGAAGCCGGGCTGACGATTGCCAGCAAACAAGCGCGGAGGCTTCACGTCCAGCGTCCACATTTGGGCCGCTCCGCCTTTGATCGCCTCAACGACGCGCAGAGGATCAACGCCCGCTTTTTGGGCGGTGATGAGCGCCTCGGCCAGCGCAACCATCTGCGCCCCGACGATGATCTGGTTGCAGACTTTGGCGATTTGTCCTGCCCCGCTCTCGCCCACTAGCACGGCGGCCTTACCCATCGCTTGAAACAGGGGCAACGCGCGCTCGAAAGCATCTTGCGGGCCACCGACCATGATCGTGAGCGTACCCTCGCGAGCGCCAACATCACCACCGCTCACAGGCGCATCGAGCGCTGGAACGCCAACTTCAGCCAAACGCTCGCTCAGCAAGCGCGCAGTTTCCGGCTTAATCGTGCTGTTATCGATATAGACAAGGCCCTCATGTGCGCCTTCGATGATGCCGTCTTTGCCAAGCACCACCCTCTCAACATCTGGCGTGTCAGGCAAATTGGTGAACACAAATTCGACAGTTTCAGCCACTTCGCGTGGAGAATAGGCCGCAGCAGCGCCTTCAGCCACGAGTTGATCGACGATCGCTCGGCTGCGATTATGCACGACCAACGTGTGGCCAGCCTTGATCAAATTGCGTGCGATAGCTGCCCCCATAATGCCAAGACCGATATAGCCAACTTTCGCCATAACTTTTCCTCTCGATAATGTCGATAATCGCTGCTCAAATTGTTTTGGGCGAAACGCGAAACTGAAGCGGCACTCCCATCAATAAGCGCGTTTGCGCCTGCAAAGTAGGAAGCGCTACCAAAATGAGTGTCAAAATTGGCAGCAACGGAAAGCTAACGAAGGTCGTCAACCGTTCTCCTAAGGTCGGGCGATTGGGGCGCGGCGGGCGCACAATTACGTCTTGATACCAGAAAACGATGCCGAGAATGGATACTGTGCCGAAAGCAATTTGCACAAGCAGAAAAATGGGATTGCGGATGCCCTCAGCCAGCATCAGTTGCAAAAGCCATGGATTCAAGAGAAGTGGAAGCTGCGTTCCGAGAGTCATAATCACCCAACCCGGGCCAGCCAACAGAATATCATGGGTAACACGAAACAGCAGTTGGAACGCTGGCCAAAACTCGATCTCTGGATGTTCGATCATTTTGGCGATGGTATAGCCAACTTCTTTGCTGCCCCAAGCATGACGCAGCGTTTGCAGATAGCGATTGCGCAGCGCTTCAAATAAATTATCACCGGTAACAGCCTGTGCCAAAAACGGCAGAAAAACACGCTCTAACTGCACCTCGCCGCCGCGCGCAAAAAAAGCCTTGATGAACATGTGCCACTCATCTGAAATTACATCGGGGTCCCAGTACCCGCTTGAGTCGAGAAGACGCAGGCTGAGCGCATAGGATGACATCGGCATCGGGATCCACCACGGCGCAGCCAGATAAGCCAGCTCCAGCGCAGTGGCATAGGCATTAACGATGCGCAGCAGAGGGTTAATCTGCCAGATATTGCCGTGATAGCGGATCGGCGCCTGCCAGAAGCGCAGATCGCGCTGCGGATTGACGGCGTAAAGATAAGTGAGCGCATAGAAATGTTGAGGATGCCACAAGGTATCGGCATCCATCGTCGTCACGAGGATGTGATCGATATTGAAGCCGCGCTCATCAACTAACTTTCGTTTAATCCAGCGTGCGGCCCACGCTTGATTAGCCGACTTACACTGCATCTCCCCCGGCAGCCCGCGCGGGTGCACCGTGTAGTAAAAACCAGCAAAACAATGGGCATAACGGGCGCGCAGCCCTTCAGCCTTCTCACTCGCGTGAGGTTCGGCGGCCTCCATCGCCAGCACGATGATGAGCCGTTTGCGCGCCTCGTATTGTGCTGCCAAGTTATCGAGCGTAGCGCTCAATACCGGGACTGGCTCTTTGTAGTTCGGAATAATGACGACGTGTAAGACGTCATCCCAATCAAGCGCATCGGCATCAGCCGTCTCATCATAACGGGCGCGCCAGTCGATGTTCTCCCAAGCGCGGATCTTGCGCAGCCCCATGTAATTGGCAATGCCAGCCAGCAGGAAACGAAACGCTGCGTAAAAAGCGACGAGCACAGCGACGACTAGCAGCGCGCGCGGAAAGACGATCGCACAGATGATCGAGAGCAGTAGGGCCAACCAAGCAAGACAGCCGGGGATGCCATCTAAAACCCGTTCTGGGATTGCTGGCGGAGGCGTGCCAGCCCAAATCGACTGGCCGACGCCAAGCTGGACATTATTTCGCCGACCACCGCTTGATTTGTAGGGCACTGCTCTGCACATCCACGTTGCTAGTAACGGCTAGAGGATACCATAGACTGTAGCACCGGCTCAACGGCGCAGTGGCGAGCAAACAGTGTGTCTCGGCCAGTTTCTTTCCTTGCATGTTCCTCCAGTAAACGCTAATATGCTAACTAAGCAAGGGGAACAGCTTCAGGAGGAATTCGGCGAACGACTAAAGGGGGCGAGAAAGCGCATGACCCCGCCGCGTAATAGCGGGGTGACGAGGTGACGGTTTCTCATCGCGAGATGAGACTAATCGCGCTGCAGAAAAGTTCTTTCCTGCGCGAGAAAATCGAGTGATCAGCGGATGCCGTCAGGACGCAGCCACCGTCCTAATCTCTTATAACTCCCCCTAAATAAGTGCTTAGCCAAACCTGCGAGGCAACTTGCAGCACAAACGAAGCACGCGTGGCCTCATTAAACTCGACATGATCGAGCCTTGCAGGATGCTGGACTGCGCCGCCCGGTTGCCTGCCATTCATTGCAGTTGCACACTTTCATTAAGGAGATGACCATGTGTGGTATCGTGGGCTATATTGGCTCTCGCGAGGCGGCGCCGCTGATCCTAAACGGTTTGCAGCAGCTAGAGTATCGTGGTTACGATTCGGCAGGAATCGCTGTCCTCAACAATAGTGAACTTCATTTATGGCGAGACGTGGGAAAATTGATCAACCTACGCCAGCGCCTTGAGCGACAACCTGTGCATGGTACCATCGGCATTGGTCATACACGTTGGGCGACGCATGGCGCGCCGACTGAACACAACGCGCATCCTCACGTGAGTATGGATGGTCGTTTTGTCATCGTGCATAACGGCATCGTCGAGAACCACCTTGAACTGCGGACTGAATTAACTGCCAAAGGGATCCGTTTCCAATCAGAAACCGACTCCGAGGTGATCGCCCATCTCATCGCGCTTTACGCAGCAAATGGCGCAGCTGGAGACCTCACCACAGCAGTGCGTATGGCCGCCCGGCAACTGAAAGGCGCACAAGCCGTCGTCGTTTTAAGTAAAGACCAGCCTAACCTTTTAATCGCAGTTCGTATCGGCAATGCCGGAGGGGTAACTATCGGCTTGGGCGACGGTGAAAATTTCGTCGCCTCTGATATCCCGGCTATCCTCGACCAGACACGACGTATGATCTTTCTAGAAAACCAGCAGATGGCGATCGTGCAAGCGGACGGCGTTAAGCTGGAAACGCTGTCCGGGGCACCGATCACGGTGCAGGTTCAGCAAATTGAATGGGATTTCGCCGCGGCGGCTAAAGGCAGCTATGCCCATTTCATGCAGAAAGAGATCTTTGAACAGCCAAGCAGCTTAATGGCTGCTATCCGCGGGCGCGTCGATTTTGGACGCGCGCGGGTTGAGCTGCCTGAACTGCGCTTGAGCGCAGAGCAAGCCACACGCCTTGAACGCATTATCATCGCAGCATGTGGCACAAGCTACTACAGCGGCTTGATCGGCAAGTTTTATCTTGAGCGCATCGCGCGTATTCCTGTCGAGGTCGATTATGGCAGCGAATTTCGCTACCGGTCCCCGATCGTATCTTCAGAGACCGCACTGCTTGCGATCACGCAAAGCGGAGAGACGGTCGATACGTTAGCGGCAATGGAGGAGGCACAAGCGCGCGGCGCAACGCTGTGGAGCATCGTCAACGCGCTCGGTAGTCAAGCGATGCGCCTCGCCGATGGATATCTCTTGATGAACGCTGGGCCAGAGATTGGTGTCGCTTCGACAAAGGCGTTCACGGCTAGCATCGTCTGCCAATATCTGCTGGCGCTCTACCTTGCCGACCTGCGCGGAGTCCTCTCCTCAGACTGCCGCCACGCCTATATCCAAGATTTGGCGCGGCTGCCAGACTTAGCGGGACGCGCCCTCGAACTAGACAGCGCAGTGCGAGAGCTGGCTGAACGCTTGCACGGCGTGCGCGATTTCTTATTTCTTGGCCGCGGCATCAATTATCCGATCGCGCTTGAAGGCGCGCTCAAGCTCAAAGAGATCAGCTACATCCATGCTGAAGGTTACCCGGCGGGAGAGATGAAACATGGCCCGATCGCTTTGATTGATGCGCAGATGCCTGTGCTGACCATTGCTACTCGCGATTCTCTCTACGAGAAAATGATTAGCCAGATCGAGCAGACGCGAGCGCGCGGCGGCATCGTCATCGCGCTGGCGACCGAAGGCGACAACACAATCGCAGCGAAAGCCGATCATGTGCTTTATGTGCCAGAAACGCCAGAGCTGCTGTCGCCGATCGTCAATGTCATCCCGCTGCAACTGCTTGCTTACGCAATGGCGGTAAAACGTGGCGCCGACGTTGACCAGCCACGCCATTTAGCGAAGAGCGTCACCGTTGAATAGCGCATCTTTGTCTTGCGCAATTGAGGTCGGCGCTGGATTGGCGACCGGCACTGGACTGGCGCACTGACGACTATTCGTTATAATGCCTGCTGAGAGTCGCATTCACTCGAATGGATATCGCCGCGTGCGCGTACTGATCACAGGCATCGGAGGTTTTGTTGGCAGTCACATGTGCCGCTACTTGTTAGCTGCGGATGCGGGCGCAGAGATACACGGCACTGTCATCGATGCAGCTCCGGCTCATCTGCCAGCGAGCATCTCGTTTCACACACTTGATTTGCAGCAAGAAGCGCAGGTCGCAGCGCTGCTAGCCGATCTGCGCCCCGATCGTATCTACCAGTTCGCGGCTTCAGCCATCGTTCACCAATCGTTTGATCGGCCATGGCAAACGCTGGAGAACAACATCCGCATTCCGCTCAATCTCATCCTTGGCTGCCTCGAGGCCGGGATCGCGCCGCGCATCCTCTTGATCACATCTGGAGAAGTCTACGGGAGCGACCAAGCGGCTGATAAGCCCACTTCAGAAGACGCCCCAATGCGACCGGCTAACCCCTACAGCGTCAGCAAAGTGACACAGGACATGCTGGGGTTACAGTATTATCTCAGCCATCGTCTGCCGATCATCCGTGCACGCCCGTTCAACCACCTTGGGCCAGGGCAGAACCCGGGGTTTGTCGCACCCGATTTTGCACGGCAAATTGCCCGCATCGAGGCTGGCCAGCAGCCGCCCGTGATGAAAGTTGGCGATTTAAGCGCGGAGCGAGACTTCACTGACGTGCGCGATATCGTGCGCGCATACTATTTGCTGATGGAGCGTGGCGAACCCGGCGAAGCCTATAACGTGGCTTCGGAAAAGACGTGCAGCATTCAGCATCTGCTCGATATTTTGCTCAGCTATACCAGCGTTGCTATCGACGTGCAGAGCAATGCCAATATGCTGCGTCATCGCGGCGTGCAAAAATCTTGGGGAAGCGCGGCCAAACTGCGCAATCTGACGGGCTGGCGGCCAGAGATCCCGCTGGAGACAACCCTGCGCGATGTCCTCGAAGACTGGCGCCATCGGGTGAGGCAGCCTGCATGAAAGCGATCTTGTTTGATCAGCCGGGCGGCCCTGAAGTGCTTTACCTTGGCGAAGCGCCGCAGCCTATCCCCTCGGCCGGCGAGCTGCTTGTCCGAGTGCATGCAACTGCCGTCAATCGTGCTGAAGTGCTTCAGCGGCAGGGAAAATACCCGCCGCCGCCCGGCGCATCGCCAATACTGGGCCTTGAACTGGCTGGCGAGGTCGTGGTGGGCGCAGGTCCATGGCGCCCCGGCGATCGGATTATGGCAGTCGTCACAGGCGGCGGATATGCGGAGTATGCCGTCGTTCCGGCTGGCATGGCACTGCGCATCCCCGAAGCATTTACCTACGATCAGGCTGCGGCCGTTCCTGAAGCCTACCTCACCGCTTACCTTAATCTATTTGAGCTTGGCCGGCTGCAACGAGGGGAAACCATCCTTATTCACGCTGGGGCAAGCGGAGTCGGCTCTGCAGCGATCCAACTGGCCAAATCTGCTGGCGCTCGGATTTTCACGACTGCGGGCAGCGCAGAGAAACGTGAATTCTGCCGCTCGATCGGCGCCGAAATGGCGATTGATTATCGGGCCCAGTCTTTCGTCGATGCTACTCTCGCAGCGACGGACGGGCGCGGTGTGGATATGGTTGTCGATTTTGTTGGAGCGCCTTACTGGAATGACAATCTTAAGGCGCTGGCGGCGGGGGGGCGATTGCTGTTGGTGGGTTTCTTGGGCGGCGCTTCGGGAGACTTAAACTTGGCGCCAGTTTTGATGAAACGCCTCACAGTAAAGGGATCGACACTGCGGGGTATGCCGCTGCCGGAAAAAATATCGCTTAACCAAGCCTTTGCGGCCTATGCGCTCCCACTGTTCGAGGATGACATCCTTCGTCCAGTGATCGATCGAGCGCTTCCGTTAAGTCAAGCGGCCGAGGCGCATCGCCTGATGGAGGCAAATGTGAATATCGGCAAGATTGTGCTTCGCATCTCTTAGTTTGTGGCGATTTGCACAAACTGATGCAGATTCGTTTGAAGCGGCTTGCACATTGACCGGTTTTTGTGAATATGTGACAATCGTCAAAATGGCATTTGAAGCTGTCCAGCTATAGCCGAGGATGAGGACAGTGCGCACCAACATGACTACCATCGATCGCCTACGTGCAGGGTAACCGTTGGGGTTTGCGCAGAACTGAGTGATTTCGCACCCCATTGTGGGGTGCTTTTGTTTATGTGACCCAATTTAGGAGGCTTTCCAGTGTCGCAGTCAACCATCGATACCCAACTTGACTCGCCGCAGTTTGTAGTACCGCCGGAGCATCGCATTCCCGTCCATGGCTACCCAGGCACGATGATGGATATTCCTCCATCGCGCATGTTTCTCATCCGCGACGCGCTGAATGCCTACAAACAGAAAATCGGCGCTGATGCGATCACCTACGATGCTTCGCAGGGCGATGGCGGCGCCAGCCTGCCCGGTGTGCCCCGTGAGCTGCTCGAGCGCGCCCTCGAGCTACAGTTAGCACATGGCTCTGCCTACGATCAGCCGTGGGGAACGGTTAAATTCCGCAAAGCAGCGGCCGAGGCTTACTGGCAACTCGATGCAGCAAGCGGCTGGGGGCCGGAGAATATTGTCTTTGTGCAGGGTGGGCGCGATGGCTTGCAGAAAGCGTATGCCGCGATGATCAGCCTCGGCAACCGCGAGATCGGCGGCTTGTTGGTCGTCTCTCGCGTGCCGTGGATCAGCTACAACTGGGGGCCTTACGCGCTTGGGCTTAATGTGTTGTTGGCTCCCGGCCATCCTGAAGAAGGCTGGCGATACACGCCTGAGGGTATTCGCGCGTGTGCAGAAGTCGCAGCACGCGAAGGGCGCAAGTTGGCAGGGCTGGTCATCACGTCGCCAGATAACCCAACTGGGCGCACCATGCCACTTGATGAACAGATCATGCTTGCGCGCACCGCGTTAGAAATCGGCTTTCCTTTCGTGCTGTTCGACTGGATGTATCATTGGGTGACCGATGCCGGCCCCTCCGATATTAATGTGATTTTGCAGGCCTTTAGCCCCGAAGAACGCGACAAATTGATCTTCCTCGATGGTTTGACCAAGAGTCTCGGTGCGTCGAACATCCGCAGCGCCCATCTGCTTGCGGGTAAACAGGTCGTTAAGTACATCACCAGCCAAGCCTCGCATGGCGTAATCCCATCGTTCTACGCGCAAGCCGTAGCAATTGCTGCTTACGAGATGGGCTACGGGCAGGCTGCCGCCAGCATCATTGAGCCGACGCGAGAAAGCCGCAAGGTGCTGCGCACGGCGCTGGAGCAGGAACGCGTGCGGTTCATCATGGGCGACGGCTATTACGCTTTTATCGACTGCACCCCTTACATTGAAGCCGGAAATCTGGGCGACTCTGAGGGGTTGCTGACCTACCTCGGTGAAAACTACGGCGTAGCTGTCGTTCCCGGCGTCTATTTCTCGTCTGCTGGCGCAAATTGGATCCGGTTCTCTTACGCACAGACGCCCGAAATCACCGCAGGGGCAGTAACGCGTATGTTCGAAGGTTTGAATGCGTTAGTGTAGAGATACGCGGGAGAAACCCCCAGTTTTTCGGGTACTGGAGCTTGGACGAGCATTAGTACACTATAGTTTGTTCATGCGACCTAAACAAGTGAATGTGCCGAGACTGAGGAGGACACATGGATTATTCGGAAGTCTTCAATCGAGAGCGGCCAGTCCCCGCTATTACCAGTTATGATACGCAAGTACGCCCTCTGCTGAAATGGGTCTATGCGTGGATGGGCATAGGCTTGCTGGTGACGGCCATCATCGCTTTCTTCACTGCGACGTCGCCCGGGCTGCTGGAACTGCGGACTAACCCGATCATTGCGATCGGTTCATTCGTCTTAATGATCGCCTTCGTGCTGGGTCTAAGCTGGGGCATCAGCCGGATATCGCCATCAGTGGCTGCTCTACTGTTCATGCTGTATGCAGGGCTGATGGGCTTCTCGCTGTCGATGGTCGTGCTGTTCTTCGATCTTGGTTCGATCTTCATCGCTTTTGGGACGACAGCTGTGCTGTTTGGCGTGATGTCCATGTTCGGTTTCACAACGAACGTCGATTTGACGCAATATCGCAACTTATTGTTCATGGCCCTTATCGGCTTGCTGATCGCAATTGTCCTCAACATGTTCTTTGGCGGCGGGGTCTTCACGCTGATCATCAGCATCGTCGGCGTGATCATTTTCATGGGGCTCACCGCTTATGACACACAAAATCTCAAGCGCATGGCGGTCGTGCTGGAACAGGAAGGCGATGCTGCGGCACTCGCGAAATATTCGATCTTCGGCGCGCTGTCGCTGTATCTAAACTTCATCAATATCTTCATCTTCCTGCTCCAGATCATGGGTGGAAACAGCGAGTAAGAGCGCCACAAGGGCAAATCATAAAAACGTCCGCGGCAGCGCGGACGTTTTTATGATCCTCCAAGGTAAGCCTCAATGACAGCAGGATCGTTCTTTAAGGCTTCTGCTGAGTCAGCATGGGTTATATAACCAGACTGTAAAACATAGCCCCGGCTAGCCGTCGCTAAAGCCATCTGAGCATTCTGCTCCACGAGCAAGATCGTCGTTTTTGCTTCGGTGTTGAGATAAGAAATGACGGCAAAGATTTCTCGTACGAGCAGCGGCGCTAAACCCATCGATGGCTCGTCAAGCAGCAGAATGCGTGGACGCGCCATCAGTGCCCGGCCGATCGCCAACATTTGTTGTTCCCCACCAGAAAGTGTGCCGCCAAGCTGATTTTGTCGTTCACGTAAGCGCGGGAAACGTTGAAACACAAATTCGAAATCTTGCGCAAGCGCGGCGTGGCGGCGATCGGTGCGGCCGAAAGCGCCCAGTTCGAGATTTTCGCGCACCGTCAACCGCGTAAAAATCTTACGGCCTTCTGGCGTCTGAACTACGCCGCGCTTTACAATCGCATGAGGCTTCTCATGGGTGATATCTACGCCATCCAGTAGGATCGACCCTGCCGACGCTGGGGTAATGCCGGAGATCGTGTTGAGCGTCGTTGATTTGCCAGCACCGTTACCGCCGATCAGTGTGACGATCTCCCCCTCTTCAACAGAAAGCGAGATGCCTTTGAGCGCGTGAATGTTGCCATAGTAGGTGTGGATATCGCGCACCTCTAGCAGCGTCATTCGGCTGCCTCCTGCACGCTTGCAGCGGACACTTCTTCCGGCATCGTGCCAAGATATGCGGCGATCACTTTGGGATCGCGCTGTACTTCAGCAGGTGTGCCTTCAGAGATTTTTTGTCCATAATCCATGACGCTAACTTGATCGGAAATACTCATCACCAGCTTCATATCGTGCTCGATCAGGAAGATAGTTAACCCACGTTCGTCGCGCAGCCGTTGAATGAGCACCATCATAGCTTCTGTTTCCAACGGGTTCATGCCTGCTGTTGGTTCATCAAGCAGCAGCAAGATAGGATCTGAAGCCAGCGCCCGCGCGATCTCAAGTCGCCGCTGAAGCCCATACGCCAAACTGTGCGCCAGCGAATCGCCGTAACCCTCTAGGCCGACAAAACTGAGCAGTTCTAACGCGCGACGCAGCGCCTCCACCTCTTCTCGCCGGGTGCTTGGCAAATTGAGGACAGAGCCGATTGGGTTCGCCTTCAGCCGAGAATGCATGCCGACGAGGATATTCTCGATGACCGTGAGTTCGTTAAAAAGGCGGATGTTCTGATAAGTGCGGGCAATGCCGCGATAGGCGATTTGATCGGGCCGCAGGCCGCGAATGGAGCGTCCATTAAAGATGATGTCCCCTTCTTCCGGCGTGTAGAAGCCACTCACGCAGTTGAAGAAAGTGGTCTTACCAGCGCCGTTTGGCCCAATTAAACTCGCGATGGCGTGGCGCGGAACCTGCAAGCTAACGCGTCGAACAGCGGTTAAACCGCCAAAGCGCTTGGTGATGGAGCGCACAGCTAATAAGATATCAGTCATTATTTCACCTCGCTTGCGCCAACAACCAAGCCGCGTTCGCGCGCTTCTTCAGCAAAGCGACGAATGGGCGGTGGTATTAACCCGCGTGGTTTAAGAACCATTGCTGCGACGAGCAGCGCCCCAAACGCGAGCAGCCGATAATCGGAGAGTTCGCGCAGCGCTTCTGGCAGGCCTACCAACACCAGCGCACCGACAATCACACCGGGCACAGAACCTAACCCACCAATGATAACGACGCTTAGCACGTTGATCGAAACGAGAATGGTGAAACTATCGGGATAAGCGCCATATAAGCGTGTTGCGGAGATCGCGCCAGCCATGCCAGCAAAAGAAGCGCCAAGGACGAAAGCAAGCAGCTTCGTTCGAATGAGTTTAACGCCAACCGCTTGAGCGGCATCTTCATCACCACGAACGGCCCGCCAAGCCCTGCCCAAACGAGCGCTAGACAGGCGCAGTGCGATAGCGGCGGCCAACAGAATGCCGAAGATGATCAAATAGTACATCCCCAACTCGCCTGTCAGTTCAACACGCCAAGCCGGGTTAAGCGCACTCAGATCAATAACAGGTCGGGGAATATTCTGGATTCCCTGAGCAGCCCCAAACAAATCTCTAAAATCATCAAAGCGCACGATAATGCGGATAATTTCGCCAAACCCTAGCGTAACAATAGCCAGATAATCACCGCGCAAACGCAGCACCGGCGTGCCGATCATGACACCGCCGATCGCGCTGATTAAGATCGTAAGTGGCCACGCCTGCCAAAAAGTGAGAATGCCGGTACAAACCTCAGCCAAATTTTCAGGGGTGATGGCCCGCGGCGGAACGCCGCCGCAGGTAAGCATACTGGGCGTCGTAAGCAGCCCGATCGAGTAGGCGCCGATTGCGAAAAAGGCGACATAACCTAAATCGAGCAGCCCAGCGAAACCTACCACGATATTGAGACCGATGCCCATGATGATATATAGGCCTGCCAAATTGAGCACATTGGTGATGTATTGCCCTGCAAATAATGGCAGAACCAACAAGAGCACCAACGCTGCTATAAAAGCCAACCCCTGTTCAATGCGACGATCTGCGAAGGGAGCCGCGCGATAAGCAGCATCTGAGACAGCACCACGAGCAGGGATCAGCCAAAACGCAGCAAATAGGAGCACAAACGTGAATACTGCCACGGGCAGCGTCATACCGTTTTGTGCATTAAGCGTGCCGAGAAGAAGTATTCCGATGAAAAAATAAATCATGTTGTTGTGGAACGGAAGCGGGCTGCGTGCCGTTAAGCCACCGATCGCGCCGATGAGCGCGTAGATTGGCACGAGCAGCAGCGCCGGTTCAATGCCGAGAATGAGCGGCGGCCCCCCGATGCCGCGCACAAAGACAGTCGGCTGAAGCACATTTACACCGATCAGAAGCGCTATGGCTAGACCTATGAGCGCGCCGAAAGCCGCGCCGACCAGCAGGCGCGCCCAATAGTGCTCTCGCTTCGCCAGCTTCGCAGCAGTATAGCCGCAGGCGAACACTACCCCAAGTACAAGCGCATCGGCCAGCGCGATCACATTACGAATTTGATTATCGAGCAAACCGAGCACGATTGTTATGGAGAGCGCCAGCATGAGAACCTGACGCATCCGGTTAGGTAGCGCTAGCAGGAGAGCAGCCGCCCCACCAACCGCAAGGCTGATCGCGAGCAGGATGATCAGGCCGGGTAGCAGCTCTTGTTGAAACGTTAAATAATCGCTGATCGGATTGCGCAGGCTGGGAAAGACAAAACGCAGATCGACATTGGCCTCTACAATGACCGTCGCAGCCAAAGCGAGACCAACAACCAAGCCGCCGAGCGCGCTCGAGAGCAGGACATTAGCGCCGAGCTTGCGCGCCTGCGCCCCTGACAACCATGCTCCCGAGCCAAGCATCAAGACGAGGACGACCGTACTTAGTGTGGGACCGCCGCGAATGACAAAACGCGTCTCAAATATGCTGAAGATCCCAGTCAGCGCGAGGATGACAGCGACAGCCGCTGCATAGCCGGCATAGCGGAGCGTTTTACCAAGCATAGCGTTTCACGCTTTCTTCTGGGCGAGCACTTCGCCAAAAATGCCCGTCGGCCTGAAGATCAAGATCAGGATAAGCATACCGAATGCGAATACATCTTTAAGCTGGGATGATAACCCCAACATAGAAGGAGCGACAGTTTCCACAATGCCGAGGAAAAGACCGCCAAACATCGCGCCGGGGATGCTGCCAATTCCGCCCAAAACGGCCGCAGTGAAAGCCTTAATCCCGGGGATGAAGCCGATAAAGGGTGAGACTTGCTGATTATATAGCGCGAATAGAACACCGCCCGCCCCCGCCAATGCAGCGCCAAGTACAAACGTAATGACGATAACGCGATCAACGTCTATCCCCATCAGTGCGGCAGTGGGCTTATCTTCGGCGACGGCCCGCATCGCACGGCCAGTCGCCGTGCGCTGAACAAAAAACCAAAGCAGCGTCATGAAAATAATAGCCAAAAAGAAAACGACAAAATGAATGGGTAAGATGCGCAAGTTAAGGCCAAATACTTGTACGTCGTAACGGCCGCTGATCAAATCAATACCGCGGCAAATCTCGACCCCATCGACGATCGCACATCCTAGGTTAGGAAACAGATTGGGAAAAACAAAGAAATTGACATCGGGGTAGCGCCGAACAGTGGCGCCAAATAATCGCAGGAAAAGCTGTTGAAGGACAATCGAGGCGCCGATGGCAGTGATAAGCGGCACCAAACGCGGCGCTTTGCGCAGCGGTCGATACGCGATACGCTCCACTAGCACGGCCACCGTTACAGAGGCCAGCACGCCCGTCAAGATCGTCAGCAGCAGGGCTAAACCGGTCTGGCTTTGCAGCAGGCCGCTGCGATCCATCGCTGTGATCGCAAAGAAACCGATGTAAGCGCCAGACATGAAGACTTCGCCATGCGCAAAGTTGATCATTAACAAAACGCCATATACAAGTGTATATCCCAGCGCGATCAACGCATAAATGCTTCCCTGCGCGAGGCCAAAAATCATATTACGTGCGAATTGGTCCGCACGATAATTCCCTGCGCTGATGTTCGCGATCGCCGAAAAAATAACGATAAAGAGCAGAATTAACCCAATTAACTTAAGGGGATTGCGGATTGTGTTGTTCAGCAGCCAATCGAAGAAAGGCATAGAAGCCGGTTGAGGATGATCTAAGGGTTGAGAAGGTGAGACCATAACGTTCAACTCATCCAACACACAGGACAACAATTATGTTTTAACAAAGTTTGCGGAAAAGTTACAGAGGCGGGAAATACTTCCCACCTCTGCAGCGTACTGATCAATCAAGAGAAGGCAGCGCGCTGGCGCTACTCTGCCTTCTCCATCTCGATGACG
>JBDNDP010000005.1:0-183944 GCA_046719065.1 Aggregatilineales bacterium
CGACGCGCACGCCAGCATCGGCCGGCACCGTGATGTTACACGAACCCACCCCG
The DNA here is from genome assembly GCA_046719065.1 of Aggregatilineales bacterium. Taxonomy (GTDB): domain Bacteria; phylum Chloroflexota; class Anaerolineae; order Aggregatilineales; family Phototrophicaceae; genus Flexifilum. The sequence continues at coordinate 54 of JBDNDP010000005.1, forward strand.
CCGTCGATGTCTGCTTCGACCGCAGCGCCCTCGCCGATGCGCAGGTTCACTTCGCCAGTGCCAGCGCTCATCCGCAAACTGACGTTCGCGCCCGCTGGGATCGACAAGTTATGCTTGCCCACCCCAGCATCGATGCGCGCGCTGTACGCGCCGCCCGGCAGCAGCGCGGTCACCTCGCCAACGCCACCGTGCAGGTGCAGTGCCTCAACATTGAGCGTGCCTAGATTAAAGTCGCCCTTGCCGACGCTGTTGTGAATATCGAGATCGAGCGGCACAGCATCGTTTAATGCGATATCCCAACGCAGTTTTTGCCCGCTTCCGATCCAGCCGAACAGCGAACGGAACCAATCGGCGCCTTCCGATGTATTGCTGATCGTAAGCTGCTTTTCGGTCTCGCCGACATACTCAAACTGGATCTCGCCGACGTAGGTGAGGTCTGCTTCGCACAGGTTTTCGCTGCTGGTCAGCGGCGTGATCGTGGCCTGCCCGACACTCAGATCGAGCCGCACGCGCGCCGAACTCGCGCCATCGAGCGGCGCAAAAAACTGTTCGTGGCGCACGTGTTCCTCGCTTTTGATACCAATTGAACGGAAGAACTCAGCGGCTTTATCGCCCAATTCTTCAAACGAAAACGACCATTCGGTGACCGTGTTCTTGCGCTTCTCTTTTTCTTCCTGCATGACTTTACCCTCCCAAATCCGCTATCCATTTCTATATACGGTACAGCTTGGGAAAAGGTTGCTTGTCTGCTTCAACCTCAGCCGCCGGGTTCAACGCCCGATGAAAGCGGAGAGCAGCCCGGCGGCCCCTCTGGCGGATACGTCCATGTCTGCTCAAGACGCGGGTCGCTTAACGCCATCGCGCGAAACTCATTGTACGTGGCGACCAACGCGTCGCAATCACCCAGAATCTGGGCCGCTTGTCCTTGCAAATACCAGCATTCGAAACGACGTTCGGCCACGGGCACATTTTGCATGGTCTGCAGGGTGGCACATCGATTAAGGTGCTGCTGGGCGGCAATGAACTCGCCCTGCAAAAAATACTCGCGCCCCAGCCGAAACCATCCCTCGGCATAAGCGGGGGCGCGCCGGATCACTTCCTGACAATAATTGATCGCGGCCTCGCGCTCGCGCAGTAAGCTGGAAAGCTCGCACAAGCGCAAACGCGCTTTGACGTTATCGGGATCGTAAACCAGCACTTGATAGTAGGCGACGGTCGCCGAGTCAGAATCGCCAAGCTGCAAAGCGAACAAGGCACGCTCGAAATAGAGCGTGAGGATGCGCGGGTTAAGCGCGATCGCGCGTTCGACCGTGCGCGCGGCTTCGGCGTAGTTCCCCAGATCGCTATAAGCGATCGCCAGCGCCCGCACGGCGTCGACGGTTTCCGTCCCGCGCGCCGCATTCACAGCCTGCATCGCCTCACGTAAAGCCAGCTCGTAGCTGCCAGCCGTTCCATAGGCTAGCGCCAGCGCGGTGCGGGCAAAAGCGTGATCGGGCTTGGCCTCAAGGACGCGGCGTGCCGCGTCGGCCGATGCAGCAGGCCGCCGCGCTGCTGCCAGCGCAAAAGCATGGCTGGCCAGCAGTTCATCATTACTGGGCTGGTACTGCACCGCTTCCGTCGTCACCTCAACCGCTGAGTCGCGATCGACAGCGCGGTCATAATCGCTGTAACTACGGTAGACCAATGCGCGCGCGAGCAGACGCACGGCGGGCGGAAAATGGGGCTGCTCGACCAGCAGCTCGCGCGCTAACGCGACCGCGGTGTTCAGGTCGCCCCGGTCAAACGCAGCCTGCGCTGCCGCCATGCGATCGCCGGGCGGCGCGTTCGCTTCGCGCAAGCCGCTGCGCCCCTCCAGCCACGCCCATGTGATCAGCGCGGTGCCGGCGATCACGCTTAGCAGAAACAGGATCGACGCGCAGCCCGAACGCCGCCGCTGGCGTCGAAAAGTGAGCCGGGACTGGGAGCGGTAGATCCGCATGAACGCTGCCTGACGTGTGCAGACGAAGACGTTAAGATAGTGTCGTAGTTTAGCCTACCCTGCTGCTTTTGATAGTAACAATTTTGCGACGAACTTAACACCATAGGAGAAGATCAACGCGATGGAACGCATCCTGATCATCGTCGGCGTACCGCCGGAAAATGCTGATCAAGTCCTTGATGCGATCGCAGAAGCCGGCGGCGGTGTGATTGGCGAGTACACGCACTGCGCCTATGTCTCGCTGGGAACCGGCCGGTTTAAGCCGAGCGAAGCGGCCAACCCCGCTGTCGGCGCGAAAGCGCACATCAACGAGGTGGCTGAAATTCGCATCGAAACTTTCTGCGCTCGCGACCGCGCGCGCGATGTCGTCGCTGCCATTCGCCGCGCGCACCCTTACGAAGAACCGGTCATTTACCTGCTGCCTCTGCTCGACGAGACGGCGCTGTAAGGCATGGAATACGATGGGACGCTGGCTGTGGCGTCCCATCGATTGCCGCTTTCGAGGGTTAGAATGGCATGGTAAACGTGGGGTCCTGCGGAACGTCGTTGTAGCGTATCTCGAAATGCAGGTGCGGCCCAGTCGCTTGGCCGGTCGCCCCGACGCCACCGATCACCGAGCCTGCCTGCACATATTGCCGACAGCCCACATTGATCGAGCTGAGATGCGCGTAGACGGTAGTATACGGGCCGTGAGCCAGCACAACAGCGTAGCCGTAGCCGTAAGAATTCCAGCCGGCGAAAATGACCGTGCCGCCGTTGGCGGCCAGCACAGGCGTCCCTTCAGGCGCGGCGAGGTCAACCCCGGTATGCCACGAAGTGAAACCGCGCGACCACTGATAAGTACCAGCGCGCATTGGCCGCGTCCAAGCGCCGCTGCCGCCGGGGTTATCCGTCCAACCACAGCTTCCCGGGTCGCCCGGCTCAAAGATGATCTGGCCGGCGGTCGCGCGAGTGCCACCGCCACCGCTGGTGCCGCTCTCTTGGCGCTGCACGACCGGGTTCCACGAAATCTGTTCCGCTTCACCGCCCGGCACAATGACGCGAGTTCCGCTCGGTAGCAGCGTCTCCGGCGTGCTGCCGAACAGCGCGTTAAATTCCGAGTCGATGATCACGTAAGGATCGACGTTGAACTGGCGCGCGATCTGCGCGATACTCTGCTGCGATGGCACTGTCCAGTAGGCACCATCAACGGGCAAAATGTTGAGGATGCGCCCGGGGCGCAAACCGCCGATGATGCTGCGGTCGTTTGACCACGCGATCGTCTCCGGCTTCAAGCCAAATCGTTCGGCGATCGAGAAGATCGTATCGCCCGCCTGCACCTCATACTCGATCACCTCGCTACGCGGCCGGTCAGGCACGATCGTAAATGGATTGTAGATATTGCGCACAACGCTGATCCCCTCCACCGCCTCCACCGGCGCGATCGGTGTCGCCAGCAGCGCCGCCATCGTCTCAGGGTCGAGCGTCGGCAGAAGGGTGAACTGCGCGGGCGGCCTTACGGCCTCGGGGTTTTCCTGTGCGACGAACGGTTGGTCAAGCAGGACGTCATCCCCAGCCGATGGGTTCACAGCGCCGTCTACGGGGGTCTCCGGCGTCACAACAGGAGCGGGGTCGGTTGGCAGGATGAGCAAAACGATGGTGGCGATGGTGAGCGCGACTGCACCCAGCAAACTGACCAGACCAACCGTCCGCCGCCATGTGGGCACAGGGTCGCGCAGCGTTTGTACCTGCCCGGTATCGGCCAAATGATCGGGGACCGGTTCGAACTCGTCAAACGAATGGGTCATGCACTTTCCTCAACAGCTTTTTATGGCTTGCGCTCATCAAGCGCCGCCGTAGCCAATACTAACTGCCGCCTTGCCACCACGCAAGTGCGACTCGCCGATATTTAAGATCCGTCTAAGCCCCCATTCTGGTCGCAGCGCGGCGTTTTGTCGATGGTACGCTGTAGTCAGATGGCTGTCTCGTGATGGGAGAAAACCTGATGATCAGCGACGAAATTTTCCCCTGCTCTCTGGCAACATCAGCTTTGTCGAAAAATGGCGCCAGCTATCTGCTGCACAATCTCAGGCGAGAAGGAAACATAGTCCCATGACCTTTATGCGAAGGCAACCTTACTGCGGGCCGCTGCGCGCCGTCATCTTCGACTGGGCGGGCACGATGGTCGACTACGGATGCTTTGCCCCGGTCGCCGTCTTTGTTGAGATCTTCCGGCAGCGCGGCATCGAGATCGACGTTGCGCAGGCGCGCGCGCCGATGGGACTGGAGAAGCGCGATCACATCCGCGCCATCGCGCAGATGCCAGAAGTTTCGGCCGCATGGCTCGCCGTCCATGGCTCGCCATGGACGGAGGCAGACATTGATGCGCTTTACCGCGACTCTGTGACCGCGCAAGTGGCGACCGTCATCGAGTATGCTGACCTGATCTCAGGCGCGCTGGAGGCCGTCCGCTGCTGCCGCGAACGCGGTCTCCTGGTCGGCGCGACGACCGGCTACAGCCGCAATGTGATGGCTGCTTTGCTGCCGGCGGCCGCCGCCCGCGGCTATGTTCCTGACTCGACGGTTTGTCCCAGCGATGTGCCCGCGGGGCGGCCCGCGCCGTGGATGCTGTATCAGAACGCGATCAACCTGCGCGTCTATCCCTTCGCGGCGGTCATCAAAGTCGGCGATACGATCCCCGATATCGAGGAGGCTTTGAACGCTGGAGCTTGGGCGGTCGCCGTCTCGCAGACCGGCAATGCGCTCGGTTTGACCGAAGCTGAGGTGGAAGCGCTTGACCCGGCGGCGCTGGCGGATCAGCTCGCGCCGATCGAGGCGGGGCTGTATGAGGCGGGCGCGCATGTCGTCATCCGCAGCGTTGCCGAGCTGCCAGCCGCGCTTGATGCGATCGAGGAGCGGCTGCGCGCAGGAGAACAGCCCTGAAGATAGCTCGCCAGCAGGTGGTCATCATCCGCTTGGGCGCTTGAGAAAACGCGCGACCGCATCCGCGACCGCATCGCCCGCCGTGCGATTCGCCAATTTTCGAAAGGGCGCTGGAGTGCTAAACTCATGCGCTGATTGGTCGGTTAACCTATGGAACAATCCCGATGAGCTGGCATCTCAACGCAGTTTTTTATGAACTTTATCTACGCGCTTTCTTCGATGGCAACGGCGACGGCCACGGCGATTTCGCCGGGCTGCGCCAGAAACTGGATTATCTCCAGTGGCTTGGGGTGGACTGTATTTGGCTGCTGCCGATCAACGCATCGCCGCTCAAAGATGATGGCTACGACGTCGCCAGCTATTATGGCCTGCATCCCGATTACGGTTTTCTAGAAGACTTTAAGCTCACGCTCGAAGAAGTGCATCGGCGCGGCATGAAGTTGATCATCGATATGGTGATGAACCACACCTCTGACCAGCATCCGTGGTTCATCGAAGCGCGACGCAGCCGCGAAGCGCCAACCCGCGACTACTATGTGTGGAGCGATACGCCCGATAAATATACTGAGGCGCGCATCATCTTCCTCGATACCGAGCCAAGCAACTGGTCTTATAACGGCAGCACGCAGGACTACTACTGGCACCGCTTCTACAGCACGCAGCCCGATTTGAACTACGACAACCCGCGCGTGCACGAAGAGATGATCGAGGTGATTAAGTTTTGGCTCGACCTCGGCGTCGACGGTTTTCGGCTCGATGCAGTGCCTTATCTCTATGAGCGCGAGGGAACCAACTGCGAAAACCTGCCGGAAACCCACGCCTTCCTGAAGAAGCTGCGCGCCTATGTCGATGCTAATTATCCCGGCCGACTTTTGCTGGCCGAGGCCAACCAGTGGCCGCATGATCTGCTGCCGTATTTCGGCGATGGGGATGAACTGCACATGTGCTTCCATTTCCCGATCATGCCGCGTTTGTTCATGGCGCTGGCCAAACAAGACAAAACGCCGATCGTCGAGGTACTGGCGCAAACGCCAGAAATCCCGCCCGGCTGCCAATGGGCGACCTTTTTACGCAACCACGATGAGCTGACGCTGGAAATGGTCACGCCTGAAGAGCGCGAATTCATGTGGAACTTCTACGCGCCGCAGTTCAGCCAGCGCATCAATCTCGGCATCCGCCGGCGGCTGGCCCCGCTGCTCGACAATGATCGTCGCAAGATCGAGCTGCTGCATTCGCTGTTGTTCACACTGCCCGGCGCGCCGGTGCTCTATTACGGCGATGAGATCGGCATGGGCGATAACGTCGGCCTGCCTGACCGCAACGGCTTGCGCACGCCCATGCAGTGGTCTGACGAGCGCAATGGCGGCTTCTCGCCAGCCCCGCCCGACCGCGTTTACGCGCCGGTGCTGCGCGACCCAGAATACGGCTTTCAAAACGTCAACGTCGCTGCGCAGATGGACGACCCAAACAGCCTGCTGCACTTTGTGCAAAAGACGCTGGCGGTACGCCGCGGCTTGCCAATGCTGGCGACCGGCGCACTGGAGTGGTACGACGAAACTCCGCGCGAGGTCGTCGCCTTTTGGCGGGTCGGGCCGCAGGAGCGCTTCCTCGCCCTACACAATTTGAGCGATACGCCCCATACGATCATTATGCCAGCTGATCTGACGCTCGTTGATGTGCTCAACCCTGAAGAAAGCGTGGGCGAGTACATCACGCTGCCGCCTTACGGATATCGCTGGCTCATGTGATCGAAGCGGCGCCGTGCTGTTTGATCACCCCGCGCGCGATGACCATGCGATGCACCTCGGATGGGCCATCGTAGATGCGGAAAGCGCGGGCAGCTTCGTACCAACCGCTCAACGGCAGGTCGCGCGAGATGCCGCGCGCCCCGCAGATCTGGATCGCGCGGTCGAGCACGCGGCAAACCGTTTCGGCAATGAAGACCTTGCACATCGAAGTCTCGCTGCGTGCTCGCTCTCCCCGGTCGAGCAGCCAGGCTGCGTGATGCATCATTAAGCGGCCAGCATGCAGTTCGGTCGCAGAATCGGCCAGCATCCATTGGATCGACTGGTGCTCGGTGAGCAGTTTGTCAAAGGCTCTGCGCTCGGCGGCGTAGGCCGTGGCGATCTCAAGCGCACGCTGAGCGATGCCCGTCCAACGCATGCAGTGCGTCAAGCGCGCCGGGCCGAGCCGCGCCTGCGTCAGCGCGAAACCCTCGCCCTCGCGCCCAAGGATCGCTTCTTCTGGTAGGCGCAGGTCGTGGAAGCGGATCTCGCAGTGGCCGCCGAGATCGTTCAGCCCCATTGATGGAACGCGCCGCACGATCTCGATGCCAGGCGTCTCGGCCGGTGCGATGAAAATGGTTGCGCCATTATAGACCGGCACATGCGGATCGGTGCGCGCCATGATCAGAAAAAAGTCTGCCCCATCTGCGCCAGAGACGTACCACTTGTGGCCGTTGATCACCCAGTCGCGGCCGTGGCGTTCGGCGCGGGTGAGCAGCATAGTCGGGTCACTGCCAGCGCCCGGGGCAGGTTCAGTCATGGCGAAAGCGGAGCGCGCCTCGCCGGCGGCCAAAGGTTTCAAGAAGCGGTGGCGCTGTTCCTCATCAGCATACAGATGCAGCAAGTGCATGTTGCCCTCATCAGGCGCGGCACAATTGAGCGCCAGCGGCCCTAAAAGGCTGCGCCCGGCCGCCTCAAAGACTGGGATGATCTCGCTGAGCGACAGCCCCAACCCGCCGAGGTCTTTGGGAAGCTGAGGCGCCCACAAGCCGGCAGTTTTCGCTTTTGTACGCAGCTCACGCAGAAGATCGGCGGGCAGGCCGTCTGGGGTTTCGCTAGCGCGGGGTTCCAGCGGGATGACTTCTTCGTCGATGAATGCGCGCACACGTTTGGCCAGCGCCTCGACATGCGGGGGGATCGCAAAGTCCATTTTCAAATTCCTTTTTGAAAAAAACGATTGACAGCCCTCGCGCTGTGGCCTACTCGCGCGTTTGGATGAAGAGCGCGCGTTTAGCCCCGGGCAGCGTGTAATCGAACCCACACTTGATGAAGAACTCGTCAGATGATGTGATCGCCATCACTTCGAGGATCTTGCGCTCACGCGCCCGCTCAAGGCAAGCGTTGACTAACATTCGACCAACACCAGCGCCGCGCAGGTCATCGGCGACCGCAAGGCTGCGAATCTCGGCCAGTTTGGGCGAGTAGATCTCCAGCACTACGCAGCCAACCACCCGGCCATCAAGCTCCGCCACAAAAAACGATGGCAGCAGCTCGTCGAACTCGTCGAGCGTGCGCCCCAGCACTGTGCCCTGCTCAACATAGGGCGCGATCAAGCTGGCCATGGCCGGGATATCTTCCTCGCGCGCTTCGCGGACTTTGACGTTCGTCAAGATTTTCGTCGCCATAAGAAGAAGTTCCCAATCTGCCCCTCGCGTTCATAATTATAAATAAGCCAATCGTTTAAGCCAGCATAGGCTTGCAGCAGCGTGTTGGAATCGTCGTCGCTGCCGGTCACCCACGGCAGGTAATCGACTTGAAGCACCAGCACATACGGAGGCAGAGCGGCCCATAAGATCTCGACATTTTCCTCGCGCCATTCGGGTGGATACCAATCTGCCACCAGCGGAAAATGGAAAATAAAGCGCGTTGCGGGGTTCAACTGGCTGAGGAAATACACCTCAGGGCGAAACCCCCAGATGAACAACGAGTCCCCCGGCACGACGCGCGCTCGCAGGAAATCGGCCACTTGCTGAGACTCTTCGGCAATGAATTCGCCAGCCTGAAAGCCGCGGTAGTAGTCGTAGACCGGCTGTGCGCCAGTTAGATAGGGCAGCGCCCTCCCCCACGTCGAGAGGGCGAGCGCCAGCAGCAGAGCGCCCGCAACCAGCCGCTCAGCAAAGCGTGCCGATGACCGCTGCGCGAGCGCGGCTAAACCCGCATCGACGGCATATGCGCCGAACAGCGCCAGCGGCGGCAGCATTGGCAGCCAGTGATAGTCATAGCCCTTGGCCTGCGCCAGCATGATCAACAGGCCGGCATTCAACCACGCGAGCGCGGCATAACCCGCGCGTTCGCATCGGCGCAGGCTGATCGCGAGGCCCGCCGCAGCCAGCAGAAACAGCAGCCCCCAGTGCGACCACCGGTAACCGAGTGCGATCGACATGGCGGCGCTGAACTCGATTGGCGCGAAGCCGCGAGCGGTATAAGCAGAAGTGACGCGGGCGCTTTCGATCAGCGCCTCCCACGCGCCTAGGCGCATCATAACGCCTGCCCCAGCGACAAGCATAAGAGAAAAACCGGCTGCATACGCGACGGCACAGGCGGGCGATCTGCGCCGCGCTTCAGGAGATGAAAGCAGCCACGCCATCAGCGGCAGGACAGCAGCGAACAGCACAAACGGATACTTGAACCAGAAAACCCAGCCGGCCAGCAGCCCAGCGCAAAGCGCCCAAACTGCCGCGCGCCGCCCTCCTTCGGCTGCTTTGACTGTGCACACGACAGCCAGCGTCATCGGCAGCAGGGCGATGCCGTCGTTCTGCGTCAGCGTCCAAAATGTCTCTGTGAAATAAAACACCGCAAAGAGCAGCGCTGCCCATAAGCCAACGCGCGCCCCACGCCAGCGCATCCCCAACCATGCCAGCGCCAGCGCGATCGGCGGCGCGATCAGCAGATCGATCAAGCGCAGGGCGCTTATCGTTTGCCCGAATAACGCCATCGCCGCGGCATAAACATAAAAGACCGCCGGGGGCTTAGGATTCCACAGGTCGATATACGGGACGCGTCCATTTAGTAGACCACGGCCAAGGACGGCAAACTCGCCCTGATCGCGCCCCAACGGGTAAGTTACCACTGGCAGGGTCAGCAGCATCACCAGCGCGATCAAAGCCAGCACCGGCCGCCAACGCTGCCACAGAGTGCGAACGTCTACAGCCATCCAATCGCCCGTGCCAGCAGATAAGCGATCGCCAGCGACAAGAGCAGCAGCGTCCATGCGATCAAGCGGCCGCTGGCCTGCGCGGGGTTGATCGCGCGTTCCTCAACTGTGACTTGCCCCAGCAAATCAACATAGAAATCGACATTGCGCGATCCCTTCGTCAGCCGCGCCATATAATCGTGGCCCGTCACGAGCAGCCAGCCGCTGTCTTCATCCTGCCAATCAGGGCCAAGCCGCTCGGCGATAGCCCGATCGAGGATCGCGCGCGCAAGCTCCGGCGCGATCGGCTCAATGGCCGGCGTTTCCGCCGTTGAGGGTTCTTCTGGAGCCTCCTCCAGCGCACCATGATCGCTCATCGTTTACCCTCCTGACTTCAATTGGTGATCGCATACTCGGCCGACAGCGGCCCCATCATCCCATTAGCATCTTGCCCGGCAACAGCGACAGCTTCATAGCGCGACGGTATGAAGCCATCCCAAGCGCCGCTGCTGTTGCTGTTGACTTCGAAATATTCGTTGAAAATGACCGACCCCGGCGCGCGCAGGGCAACGAGGTAGCTAACGGCGCCCGGCGTCGTTTCCCAAACGAGCGTGCGCGTGCCGTTCCCATTATCACGCAGGCTGATGCTGCGCGGCGGGCGCGGGCCGTTCGCCAGCACCGCTGCGCTGGCGAGCACCGTTTGGGTCGCTCGCACGAGATAGGCCGGACGGAGGGTCGTGATGCGGTCGCGGTCGGTGTGATGCAGATTAGGACTTTCTATGGCCTCGATGAAACGCACAGCTGGAAACCCGGCTTCGTGGAAGGTGATGTGATCGCTGTAGCGCCCTGGTCGATCGGCCTGCGCCTCAAGCTTGATCGACATATCTGGCACATGGCGCAGCGCGATCAGATTGAGCGTTCGGGCGAGCTGGCGCGAATTCGAGTCATTCGGGTCGTTGGAGTAAACGCGAATTTGATTGTCGATCGTTTGGCCGTTTGGGCCCGTGCTGCTGCCGATGATATCCATGTTCAGCATCGCGTCAATGCGGATGTTATTCGGCAGCAGATAATCGCGCACGAAGGCGATGCTTCCTTGTCGCTGGATTTCCTCAGCCCCAAAGGCGACGAACATCACGGTCGCGCGCTGTGGGCGCTGGCTCAGGATGCGCGCGATTTCGATGAGGGCGGCAACGCCGCTGGCGTTATCATTGGCGCCGGGGGCGAAACCGACATTATCATTCACGTCCGATGAAATGCTGTCATAATGCGCGCCGATCAAAATGATGCCTGCTCCGGCCTCGGTCCCCGTCAGCACGCCGACGATGTTCTTATTGATGGTGTTAACGTCGCCCCAGCGAACGGGAAAATCCTGCGACAGGACGGCAAAGTTGCCTTGATAGGCCTGATCGCGGATCTCGTTGAACTGGTTAATGATATAGTTGGCCGCCGCATCAATGCCGCGATTGGAGCCGCCCCCGGCCGAATTAAAGTGACGCGTGAAGAAGCCCTCTAACGCATTGACATGTGCCATCAAACGGTCGGCCTGCACTTGCGCCATGAGGTTCAGCAAGACGGCATCGGTGCGCTGCTGCTGCGGAACTTGCGTCGCTTCCATCGGAAACTCTTCAGGCGCGAGCGTGGCATAGCCAATCGTTGGCGGCGGCGTTGCGCTGGGCCGAGGAACCAACGTTGGAGGCCGGGTATCGGCGCTCAAATTACAAGCGAGCACGGCGAACAACAAGGACAAGCCGCTCAAGAGCGGAATGAACAAGGGAGGATATTTCTTCATTGCGTCGGCATTTTACCACAGCTTGCAAGGACAGTTCGTTTAAATGCACCGAACGATCAGCAGACTGTCAGGCAACGCTGAGGGCGCGTTGACGCCTGCACAAAAACGGATAGAATAGATATCTAACAAAACGCATTTCAACTTAATGAATCTAAGGCACATCGTGATGACGGCGAGGCAAACTTTCCAGAATACGTTAGTAGTACTGGCAACGCTAGCGGGCGCTTACATCGCCCTCATGAGCATCGAGATCCTCGTTGTCGTCCTGATCTCAATCATTGCAGCCTCGGCACTGCGGCCGATGGTGCTGTGGCTGAAACTTCGGGGCATTTCGAAGGGACTGGCGATCCTGATCGTCTACGCGGTCACGATCCTCTTGATCATCGGGCTATTTCTAATTGTCATCCCGCCAGCGGCTACCCAGCTCGCCACTTACATTGAGGACGGCAATCGCCTCGCTAACCGGCTGATCGCCGCGCAGGCGTGGTTAGATCGAACGGTATTCCAGATCACGGGCACAAACGTTCAACTGGCAGACCCTGATACTATCCGCCTCGGTGTCACAAATTTGGTCAATGATCTGCGCAAAACTTTCCCCTCGTTCGCTGCCGAGCTTGGCTCCATCCTCGGCTACACTGTGCTGGCGATCGTGGTCGGCATTTACTGGCTCACCTCGCGCGATAACGCTGTAGCTTTCGTCAAGTCTTTGTTTCCAATCAGCCGCCGCGCACGGATTGAGACGATTATGAACGAGATCGAATTCTCGTTGGGCGCCTACCTGAACGGCATTATGGTCGTGGCGATCTTCGTCGGCGTCGCTCACTTCATCATATTGTCGCTGCTGGGGGTGAGTAACGCAGTGACTCTAGCCTTCGTGGTAGGCATCACGTCAATCATCCCGATGATCGGCGGGTTTCTCGGCGCAGGCGGCGCTGTGCTGCTGGCGCTGCTCGTCTCACCGGTTCAGGCGGTCGTCACTTTTATCGTATTCGTCGCCGTTCAGCAAGTCGAAGCACATATTCTGACGCCGCGCATTATGTCGCGCAGCGTTAACCTCAATCCGATTTTGGTGATCGTCTTTTTGTTCATTGGGTTTACCATCGGCGGCGTGATCGGCGCGCTGCTCTCGGTGCCTCTGGCCGGCGTCGCCATGATCTTGGCGCGCTATGTCATCATTGAACCGATGCAAGACAATGCTCAGCCTCACTATGTCGGCGGTGGCGTCCTGATCGCTCCCACTCGAGGTGAGGTAGTGGCTAATACTGCTCCTGCCTCGACGGACGTGACGCCCTCAGAGAGCTGACGATGACCTCAAGGGAACGGTTGTTCGAACTCTCAGCGCATGGTATGCTAAACGAAAAAGCTACTGGGAGAAACCGTGCAAAGCATGATCGGCCGCATACTGCGCAATCGGTACGAGGTGCAGGCCCTGCTCGGCGAAGGTTCGACCGCTATCGTCTATCGCGGTCTTGACCGGCGCCTTGGGCGCGTGGTGGCGCTCAAAGTGCTGCTGCCGCATGTGCGCGAGGCAGTGCGCATCCGCTTCATGCAGGAAGCGACTGCGGTCGCCCAGTTGAACCATCCCAACATCATGGCGATCTACGACATGGATGAAGACGGCGAGACGCACTTCCTCGTCATCGAATATGTCGAAGGCGCCCCGCTCACCAACTATATCCCCTGCGATGTTCAGACAGCCGTTAAGTTAGGCAGCCAGATCGCGCTGGCGCTGCACTATGCCCATGAGCGGGATATCATCCACCGCGACATTAAACCCGCTAACATCAAAGTGACGCCCGAAGGCCAGATCAAGATCATGGATTTGGGGCTGGCGCTGCCCAAAGAGGCCAAGCGGGTGACCACTGCTGGCATGATCATTGGCACGCCAGCTTATCTTTCGCCAGAACAGGCGCAGGCGCTCGAGCTAGACCGGCGCACCGATATCTATTCGTTGGGCGTCGTGCTCTATGAGATGCTGACCGGCCAGCTTCCTTTTTCGTCCGATGACATCAATGCTCTGCTGCTGCAGCACGTCAAACAAACGGTGCCGTCGCTGCGCCTGATCAATCCGGAACTGCCGCTGGCGCTGGAAACCGTCATCATGAAGGCGCTGGAAAAGCAACCGGCGCGCCGCTATCAAACGGCCGAAACCTTCGCGCAGGCGTTGTATGCGTCGGTGTTCAGTGCCGCCAGCCCTGACCGAACGACCCAGCCCGCCCGCCCGGTCATTCCAGAGGGAGTCATCGCGCAGCAGCGCGCGCCGCTGCGCTTGATCCTCGCTGATGATCACACCCTGCTGCGGCGAACGCTGGCAGGTCTTCTTTCTGAGCGCGAGGATATGGTCGTGGTGGGCGAAGCGGCAGATGGCGAGGCCGCGCTTGTGCAGACCTTGGCCTTGCAGCCCGATGTATTGCTGCTCGATTTGAATATGCCTGTACGCAGCGGGCTAGAGGTGCTGCCGCAGCTGCGCGCAGAAGCCCCCAGTGTCAAAATTCTCATCCTCAGCGGGCGCGAAGAAGACTGGTATATCACGCAGGCGCTGCGCGCAGGCGCGCACGGCTACGTTTTAAAGTCGGCCAGCGACGCCGATCTGGTCGAGGCGATCTTACGCGTGGCGCAGGGCAATCTTGTGCTTGGCGCTGGAGTTGCCGAGAAAGTTGTCACCGGCATTCTGAGCGGGGGACAGAAAAAGCTCAGCGAGATCGAGCGGCAAGTCCTGCTGCTGATCGCGGCTGGCCACGAGAACGACGCGATTGTCAAACGCTTAAACTTGTCGATGCCGGCCATGATCGAAGCGCTAGCGCACGCGATGACCATCTTGCAAGCCAAAGATCGACACGCGGCAGCGCTGGCAGCTATCCGCGAAGGCTATATCCTGCTCGACGAACTGCAGTCGCTGTAGCCACCGCCTATTCACTGCGCAAGGCGTGCGCGGTAGAAAGCGTGCCCAGCCGCGCAGCCGGATAAATGCCTGCCGCCAGCGCTGCTACCAGAGCGACCGCGAACGCGATGATGAGTTCTTCTGCCGTCACATTAAGCTGCATCGTCCACCCAAACGAGCGCACATTGATGACATAGACAAGCACATAAGCCAGCGCCAAGCCGATCGGCAGCGCAAGCAGCCCAGCAACTGCGCCCATCAAACCCGTCTGGATCAGGGTGTAGTCCCAAAGCTGCCGTTTCGTCAGGCCAATGGCGCGCATGACGCCGTACTGGCGGGTCTGCTCAAGCTGAAGGGCCATCAATGCGCTAAGGATGCCGATGAAAGCCACTACCGTAGCCAGCAGGCGCAGCGCGGTTGTGATGGCAAATGTCCGCTCAAAAACCTCGAAGACGCTGGCGCGCAGCGCGAGATTGCTCTGCGCCAGCAGATCGGTGTTAGCCAACGCCTCGCGCACTCGTTCGAGTGTGAGCGCAGGATCAGCGTCAGGTGCGAGGAAAGCCGCGATCGTTGAGATGAAGGGGTCATTGAAATGAGCGCGGTAGACATCCTCAGCCATGAACAAGGTTCCCTGATCGGTCGCGTAATCGTAGTAGACTCCGACGACAGTAAAGGTCTGCGGGCCGCGATCGGTCAACAGGGTGATCGTGTTTCGCTCCGGCGTGATGCCACGCCGGAAGGCAAAAGGTTCGCTCACCATGACTGCGCCATTTTCTAGCGCCTGCCAGTAGGCATCCGCTGGAACGGAAAGCCACACAAACCGGCGCGGCCGGCTGACGATTTCGCCGTCGGCGGCCGCAATGTTCACAGGCGGCAAGTTCGGATAATCCGGCGCGATCGCCGTTGCGCTTCGGCTCACTGCAATGCGCGCGATCCCCTCGATCGTCCACAGCCGTTCGGCCAAAGCGCGGTCGACATCTGCCGTGACGCGGACGGCGGTCAGCTGAGGCGGCGAAATATAGATATCGGCGCCGAGTGTCGTATCGAGCCAGTCGGCAACCGTGCCTCGAAAACTCGTGATCATGACGCTGACGCCGACAATTACGCTAACCGCGACGGTCAGCGCAGCGACGGCAACCGATGTGCGGCTCAACGATCGCGAGACTGCGCGCGGGGCCATCCGGCCGAGCACGCCGAACACGCGCCAGCTGGCCGGCGTGACTGCGCGCATCGCAGCGACCAGCACTAATGGCGTGAACAGCGCCCCGCCGACGATAATGCAAAAGAGGGCGGCAAAGCTAATGATTAGGCTGTTGGTGGGGATGAGCAGCAGCAAAATGCCAGTGCCGACTAAGGCGGCGGCCCCAATCGTGACTAATGGCAGCAGCCGCAGCGTCTGCTCTTCGAGCTGAGACCGGCGCAACGAACCAGCCGGCGGCGTGCGTGTCGCATCGAGCGATGGCACTAGCGCGGCGAATAAGCTAGCAGCGATGCCGATCGCCGCGCCCTTGACCAAAGTCAACGGGTCGAGCGTGACGCTTTGCACATCGATTGTGAAGTAAAGATCGCTGATCGTCTGCGCGATCAAACCGACCGAGGCGCGCCCGAAGATGATCCCCAGCCCCAAACCGATGACCGTGCCGATCAAACCGAGCAGCAGCGCCTCGCCAAGGATCAGGCGGAACACTTGCCCGCGCGTCGCGCCGACGGCACGTAAAATCCCGAGCACACTGCGACGTTGAACGACGCTGAACGAGACCGTGTTATAGATTAAGAAGACGCCGACCACCAGCGCCAACAGACTGAGCGCTTGCAGATTGAGTTCAAAAGCGTCTGTCATCTGGCTGAGCGCGCCGCGCTGGTCGCTGGGCGTCGTCAGCAGTGCACCCGCGGGCAGCAGCGCCTCTATCAGCGCTAGATCGTAGCCAGCGGGCAGGATCAGGTCGATGCGGCTGATCGCCCCCGGCCGGCCTACCATCTCTTGCGCAGTGGCGATGTCGGTTAGGATCAAGCTCTCCAGCGCCTGCGCGCTCAGATCATCGGCCGTGCGCAGCAAGCCGACGACGCGCGCTGTCACAGGCTCTCCACCCGGCCTCAGGACGATCTCGTCGCCGGCCGCGACGCCATAGCGTTCGGCCAACCCTTCACTGATCAAGATCGTGTTAGGTTGAGCGATGAACGCGTTCAGCGATTCAAAGGCTGCTCCCGTCTCGCCAGCCACTTCAACCGTGGATAAGTAGTCACGGAAAGGCGGTTCGGCGAAGGGATCGACGCCCAGCAGCCGCAGGGGTCGGTCGCCGAGCGCATCGGAACGGACGTAATTTTCGACGATGGGGGCAGCCTCCTGCAGGCGCAGATCGAGCCTAAGACGGCGGTAGAGATCGGTCGGCAGGCCACCCGGCCCACCGATGATCTGATGCGTTGCCCGGCCAGTGACGCTCTGCGTGCTCAGAAAGAACGCGCGGCTGGCGGAACTGTTGGCCAAATCGATCGCGATGACGACCGCCACGCCGAGCGCGACGCCCAAGACGAACAGAGTGCTCTGCAAGACGCGACGACCTATGTAGCGCCCGGCAAGGCGCACGATGATAGGACTATTCATCGGCTTTTCCGTGATGAACAACGATAAGGCGTTGACTGCTGCGCGGCGGCTTCAGCGGCCGTCCGCGTTTCGCCAGCGGATGTTTAATGTTTAGGAGACGCGCTTACTCGCCGGATTCTCCTTCGGCGCACGTCTCGGGCGTTGTTTGATTTTGCCGCGCATTAAGCGCGTTGATATCGTATCCGAGCCGGATGAGCGCTTCCTGAGCGGCATCGCGAAACTTGTCAGACTCTGTCTCGACGACGCGCAGCAGCGGTTCGATAGCGCGCGGATCGCCAAGTTTGCCAAGCGACTGCGCAGCATGAACGCGCGTCAGAAAACCGGGCGCATCAAGCGCCTCGATCAAAGGGCCTACAGCGCGCGCGTCGCCGAGTTTGCCCAACATTAGGGCCGCTCTCCCGCGCACGATCAAATCTTCATGCTGATTGCGAACGACATTAATGAGCGTACGCACGGCTTCCTCGCCGCCCATCATGCCCAGTTTCATCACGGCTGTACGACGTTTCTCTTTGTCGATATCGCGCAGTTCCGAGAGAACCTGCTTGACAGCGACCGGATCGGGGTCAGCCATAGAGGATCTCCTTCACCCTTTGCTGCCGGGTGACCACTAACTTACCTTCATGAATGCGGCAGACGCGGTCGGCTAAAGGCACGATTTCTGGATTATGGGTCGCCATGACCAGCGTCTTGCCCACGCTTCTCGTTAATTCTAGCAGAAGCGTCAAGACTTGTTGACCTGTCTCTTCGTCGAGGTTGCCAGTTGGCTCATCGGCCAAGACAAGCGCTGGCTCAGCGATCAAGGCGCGCGCAATCGCGATGCGCTGCTGCTCCCCACCGCTTAACTTATCTGGAAATGTCGCGGCGCGGTTGGCAAGGCCAACGCGCTCCAACAGCGCCATACCTCGGCGCATCGCCTCAGCGCGAGCGCCGCCAGAGAGTTCCAAAGGCAGCGTAACGTTTTCCAGCACCGTCAACGTCGGGATCAGGTTGAAGAATTGAAAGATAATGCCCACTTTGCGGCGGCGAAATAAAGTGAGCTGGCGGTCGTTGAGCTGGGTGATATCCGTATCCGCGATCCGGATCTGACCGGCATCAGCCCGGTCAATACCGCTCATCAGGTTGAGCAGCGTGCTTTTGCCGCTGCCACTTTTGCCGAGCAGGACGAAAAACTCGCCTTCTGTGATTGTGAGTTCAACGCCATTGAGGATCTGGCGCGTCTTATCTCCCTCAGTGTAAGTCTTGCTGAGGCCATCTATCTGGACGATCGGGTGTGGACGCGCGCCATTGTTCATAGTTATCTCTATTATACGCCAGCCGCTTTGAGATTGCAGCGGCAAACTCCACTTGAACTCAATTTCACAATGAACTTTAACATGGCTGCATGAGGCGAAGATGAACAGCGCCCTCTGCCAAGTAAGTCATTACTAAATAGATGTGAATAATTTATGAAGAAAAACGCTCATCCACCTGCTGGAGCGAGCGTCTGGGCGATTTCGGCCAGCAGCGCCGCCATGAAACCCTCAGCCGGGCAAGCGAGCGCAGCATCATGAACGTAGTGGACGGCAGCCGGCCTGCGCACGATCAGCCCAATGCGCCCATAGGTGCAGGTGATGATCTGGATAGTCCAATTCTGTCCATGATGCTCATAAAGGTGGCGCGCCGTTGAAACTCGGACAGTGGCATCAAGCCAGCGCGCATAAACGGCAGAAAAGGGTGGGTGCGGCTCGCCAGCGGCGCGCGCCCCGATCACGGCATAGACGAAGGCATGGCAGACATCATCGAAACCGGCTGCGGCAAAACCAATTTCCTCTGGCTTAAGGCCAACAATGGGATTGATCGCCTGCAGCTCAGCCTGAAACCGGACGCTCAGCTCAGGCAGCGCTGCTAGCCATTCAGCCGGCTCGTGCGAGGCTGGCAGCGCCTCGAGCACGGCGGCGCGCACTCCATTGAGGGCAGCACCCGCTCTTTCGATGCTGCCCAGCCCGCTGTAGTTTTTCGGCTCGAACAGTGCGACGCCGAACGTCTCTGGCAAGCCATAGGCAGCCCGAAAAGCCCGGATTGGCATTAATTCACGCGTACAGCCTTCGATCGTCAAACGCATCGCTCATTTCGCCTGCCCGTCGATCTCTCGAATCAAATGCAGGGCATACGCATGGGCGCGTGCCAGATCTTCCGGCGCGATCGTCTCAACGACATCGCTCAGACGATGCCAGTGCGGCAGCTCGCCTTGATCATCGTGCCCGGCCAGGCAGATCGCCTCATAACCGCGCTGGCGCAGCAGCGCGCTCTCATCGAGTATCGTCAGTGAACGACCAGTGACGCGCAGCTCTGGGTGACGTCGCGCAACGCGACCGGCTATCGCCGTGATACGCGGCCCAGGACGGTAGGCGCTGTAAGCGCTCACGCCGCCCAGCGCAACGTAGCATAAGCCGCGCCCGCCCACCATCTCCAAGTTGATCCAAAACGTGTCATCCCGCGGCGGCGCATACTGATCCACATAAGCTTCGATGCCGGCGCATCCGGTCGTCGCGCTGCCGGTGAAAAGCAGGACAACTTCCGTATGGCGCAGCGGTTCACGCTTGAGCGCTGCCGCCAATTCCAAAGCGACACTAACGCCCGAGGCATTATCGTTAGCCCCTTCAACATAGGGCTGCGTTTCATCGAGCATCAACCCAGCAAGCGCGCCAAGGGCGACTACGCCGGTCAAATTCTGTACAGCGCGGGGCTGCTTGCGGCCGGTCAGCACGTCCCAGATCAGGGTCGCCGCGCTGATCAACAGCAGCGAGAGCGCCGCATTAATGGCTGGTCGGGTCAAGCCCGGAACAGGCAAAGGCAGCGTATAGCGCTGCTTGCCGCTGTCGAGGTGGGCGACGATAAACAGGATGCGCTTCGCCTCTTCGGCCGGCGCGATGCGCGCGACCACATTGCGGCTTTCGCCGGTATCAAGCAGCGCCGAGAACGGCGACGGCGTCCCTAGCAAAAAATCGCGCAGACCAAAAAAACTCGCGATCATCAGGCTGGCAGCGTTCAATTTGCCAAAGCGGCCCAGACGACTAAGCGGCTGCGCCAGCGCTGCCATCGCCGCTAGCGGCAGCACATTGACCCCCGCAGTGCCCGGCGAGCGGAAGGGCTGTTCGCGCACGTCATCAATGGCAAGCGCCCAAAGCTGCTGGCGCACATATTCGGCTGCGCGCTGCTCGCCGCGGGTCGCGGGGGGCCGAGGGCCAATCTGTTCGCACAGCACGTGCAGATGGGCCAGCAGCCGCTCGGTCAGAGCTTCGCTCTGAGCGGCGGGCGAATTAAATTCGGACATAATCACATCCTCCACACGAGGGCATTATTGTCGAATTGGCGCCCATATTGTAACAGCGAACATTTCCACATGCTAGGCAGCGACCAACGAGTGGAAATGTTCTCGGCGAACTCGCGCTACAAACGCGCCTTATTAGGCGTTACAATAACTGTTTGTACGCGCTCAGCCGATTCAAACGCATCTCAAGGAGCTTCAATGCCGCTGCGGATTTTTAACGTACTCGGTCGCGAAAAACAGATCTTTGAACCGTTGGTTCCCGGCGAGGTCAATATGTATGTCTGCGGACCGACGGTTTATGATCATCCGCACATCGGCCATGCGAAAACTTACATCGCCTTCGACGTGATCGTGCGTTACCTGCGAGCGACGGGGTACAAAGTCCTTTACGTGCAAAACATCACCGATGTTGGCCATATGCTCGACAGCGGTGAAGACCGCATCTTGCGCAAAGCCGCGCAAACGCAGTCGAAACCGATGCAGGTCGTGGAGACCTACACCCGCAGCTATTTTGAAGCGATGGACGCGCTCGGCGTCGTGCGGCCTGATATCTCGCCGCGCGCCAGCGGGCACATTCCAGAGCAGATCAAGATGATCCAAACTCTGCTCGATAAAGGACACGCCTACGAGGTGAACGGCAGCGTCTACTTCGACGTCACAACCGCGCCGGACTACGGCAAGCTTTCCAACCGGCGCATCGCGGAGCAGGAGGCGGGCACGCGCGAAGCCGTGCGCGGCGAGAAACGCAATCCCGAGGACTTCGCTCTGTGGAAGCGCGCTGAGCCAGAGCACATCCTGCGCTGGGACAGCCCGTGGGGCGAAGGATTTCCGGGCTGGCATATCGAATGTTCGGCGATGGCGTTGAAGTACCTTGGGCCAACTTTTGACATTCACGGCGGCGGTGTGGACAACATCTTTCCGCATAATGAGAGCGAGATCGCGCAGAGCGAGTGCGCCAATGATGCCCAGTTCGCCCGCTATTGGATCCTAGTCGGCAGCTTGACAGTGGATGGCATCAAGATGAGCAAAAGCCTCGGCAATTTCATCACGATCGCTGATGCGCTCAAACGCTACCCTGCCGGCGCGATCCGCCTGTTCATGCAAAGCGTTCATTACAGCAGCCCGGTTGATTACAGCAGCGAGGCGATGGATGCTGCCAGCCGCGGGTGGGAACGGATCATGAACGCAGTGCGGCTGGTGCGCCGCGCGCTTCAGCACGCCCCGCAAGGCAGTGCGGGCGAGCGCTTCCTGCCGGTGTTAAAGATGGCGCGTGCCAATTTTATGGCCGCCATGGATGATGATTTCAACACGCCGATCGCGCTCAGCGCGCTATACGATCTAACCCGCGAGGTCAACAGCCTGCTCAACAGCGGCGAGCAGGTTGGGCTAGAAATCCTCAAAGCGATCGACACGCTTTACACTGAGCTGGGCGGCGATATCCTCGGCATTGTGCCAGCGGTCGAACAGATGCCCGGGGGAGACAGCGGCTCGGCTGCGCGCGAAGCCGCTCTGATCGAAATGCTGATCGCGCTGCGCGCAAAAGCGCGCGCTGAGAAAAATTGGGCGGAAAGTGACCGGATTCGCGATGAACTGGCGCGCATTGGCGTCATCCTCGAAGACCGCGCTGATGGCACAAGCTGGCGCATCGTCGATGCCTCGCTCGTCGACGGAGCACAAGCATGACCGAGTTCCTCTACGGTCACTGGGCGATCATGGAGTCGCTGCGCGCAGGCCGGCGAACGGCCGAGCAGCTTCTGATCACCGAGTCGGTCGAAGAAAAAGGCATGCCGGGTGAGATCATCGCCGCCGCAAATGAACGCGGCATCAAGATAAACCGCGTGCCGCGGCGCATTATCGATGATCTCGCGCGTGGGGCCAACCATCAAAACATGGCGCTGCGCGTAGGCCCATATCCCTATGCTGATCTTGAAGCGGTGTTGGGGCTGGCTGCGCGCAGACATGAGAAGCCGTTCATCCTGCTGCTTGACCTGCTCAAAGACCCGCAGAACGTTGGCGTGCTGCTGCGCGTGGCCGATGCGGTTGGCGTGCACGGCGTCATTTTACAAGACCGGCGCAGCGTCTCGATCACACCGGCAGTCGTGAATGCGTCTTCGGGCGCGGTGGAGCATCTGCACATCGTGCAGGTGACGAACTTAGTTCAAACCATGCGCGATTTGAAAGAACAAGACGTGTGGATGATCGGCTTTGAAATTGGGCCGAATGTGCCGCCGATCGATAAAACCGATCTCAACATGTCGCTGGGGCTGGTGCTCGGCAGCGAAGGCGAAGGGATGCGCCGGTTGGTGCGCGATACCTGTGACCTGCTGCTTAGCCTGCCGATGCGCGGCAGCGTCGCCAGCCTGAATGTGGCGACGGTCGGCTCAGTGGCACTGTATGCGGCATGGCAAGCCCGGGGCTGGGAAGGTTGGGCGCATGCTTAGCGCAGCTTAACCGATGAGGAAATTCGCCCCAGCCGCTGTATAGTGAACGATAGTTGTGCTCTCACGGTTTTACCGGTGCAGCGGCTGGTAAAATAGATTAGATTAGGGTGTTTCAGCGCAGTTTTTGCGTAATATCGTAAGGAGGGCGGGAGCACGTTTAACCCGCGTAGATACCATGATCGATGACATACTCTCCGAAACTCGTTCAAAAATGAAAGCAACCCTGTCGGTCTTCGAGCAAGACTTGATGGGTATGCGATCTGGCCGCGCCAGCCCAGCGCTGGTTGAGCGCATGACGGTCGAATACTATGGACAGGAGACCGAACTGCGCCAGATCGCTACGATCTCTACGCCAGAGCCGATGCAGATCCTCATTCGCCCCTATGATCGCGCCGCGGTCAAGGCGATCGAAAAAGCGATCCAACAGTCGGACATCAACATCAACCCGCAGACCGATGGCGAATCGATCCGTCTCAACATGCCCCCGCTCACGCGCGAACGGCGGCAAGAGCTGGTCAAACTGCTGCACCGGCGCATGGAAGAAGTGCGCGTGGCGATTCGCAACATTCGGCGCGCCAGCAATGACGATATCAAGGAATTCGAGCGCGAGAAGATGATCTCTGAAGACGAGGCGAAAAGCGCGCAGGAGGAGATCCAGAAGCTCACCGATAAGTTCATCGAACAGATCGAAGAACTCGGCAAAATCAAAGAAAAAGAAATCTTAGAGGTCTAAGAACATGGTCGCTGTGGTGCGTGACGAGACCAACGCCGGTGTAACGACAACAAAGCAGGCGCGCAGCCCTCAACATGTCGCCATCATCATGGATGGCAACGGTCGTTGGGCGAAAATGCGCGGCTTGCCGCGCACAGAGGGGCACCGGCAAGGCGTGGAAAATTTGCGCCGCGTCTTGCGGGCTGCCGACGCCGCGGGTGTCCGCATCCTGACGGTATACGCGTTTTCTACTGAAAATTGGAACCGGCCGCGTTACGAAGTGCAGATGTTGATGAAATTTCTCGAAATGTTCATCGACCGCGAGCTGAAAGAGCTGCACGAGAACGGCATTCAAATTCGCCACATCGGCACTTTGGAAGGTGTTGAACCGCGCCTGCAACGCAAAATTCAGGAAGCCTGTGAGCTGACGAAACATAACACTCGCTCAATCTTGAACGTGGCCTTTAACTACGGCGGCCGCGATGAGATCGTCCATGCCGTGCGCCGAATCATCGCCGACGGCATTCCTGAGGCAGAAGTGACCGAGAAATTGATCAGCAGCTATCTTTACACGGGAGGCCTGCCCGATCCCGACCTGATCATTCGCACGAGCGGCGAACTGCGCGTGAGCAATTTCCTCATCTGGCAGGGATCGTATTCCGAGTACTATGCGACGCCGACCTTCTGGCCCGATTTTGACGAGGCCGAGTTCGAAAAAGCGTTGGCGGCTTATGCCTGCCGCAAACGCCGTTTCGGTCAAACGGATGACCAGATCGCCGGAAGCGACGAATAGTCCGCAGCCATGCCTTCGTTTGATCGCCCTCGACAGTCGAGGGCGATTTTTCTCACCCCCAGCTCGCCGCAGCCTGTACCTTCGGCCAGTTGTGAAGCATACCCGTTGTTCGCTACACTACGATCAACGTGAACACAGCTTGGAAAAGCGAACGGAAACGGTTTATGTCTATTGACCTTGCGCGGGTGAAAGAAACGCTGCGCGGCGAGCAGTATATCGCCACCGATGAGATCGCCACAGTCATGTTTTTGGCAGAGAAATTGGCCAAGCCGGTGCTGGCAGAGGGGCCCGCTGGCGTTGGCAAAACAGAGCTGGCCAAAGCATGGGCGAAGATCAGCCGCAAACCCCTCATCCGCCTTCAGTGCTATGAGGGGCTGGACGAGAGCAAAGCCCTATACGAATGGGAATATGCTAAGCAAATGCTCTACACGCAGCTTCTGCGCGACAAACTAAGCCAACTGCTGGCCGATGCCGGTTCGCTGACCGAAGCCGCCGACCGGCTCGCCAATGAAGAAGATGTCTTCTTCTCAGAGCGATTTTTGCTAGCGCGCCCTCTCCTGCGAGCGATTACATCAGACGTGCCGGTCGTGCTGCTGATCGACGAGATCGACCGCGCCGACGCCGAATTCGAGGCCTTCTTGCTTGAAGTGCTGAGCGATTTTCAGGTGTCGGTGCCAGAATTAGGCACAATCACTGCCAAACACCAGCCGATCGTGCTGCTGACCAGCAACAACACGCGCGAGCTTTCCGAGGCGCTCAAGCGGCGCTGCCTTTACCTGTTCATCGATTACCCAGACCAGCAAACCGAAATCAACATAGTCCGCATGCGCGTGCCACAGCTCAACGCGAAACTGGCGCAGCAGGTGGTCGAAATCGTACAGAGCCTGCGCGGCATGGATCTGAAAAAAAGCCCGAGCGTCTCAGAAACGATCGACTGGGCGCGCGCGCTCGTCATGCTCAATGCCGACCAGCTCGACAAAGCTACGCTCGAAAATACACTGACGGTGCTGCTCAAACACGAGAGCGATGTACAGAAAGCCAAACGCGCGTTAGGCAGCGGTCGTCCACACCCGCTTGATCGCGACGATCTTGATCCACGCCAGATGCGCCGCCGCAGTAGCGACTGGAACAACTGAGCGACCCGATGTTGGCGCAGAGATGCGCACCGCATCTCTGCTGCCATCATTCTGGCAAAAAGTTTGGCCGAGAGCGCGGCACGCGCGGTGGCCGCACCGCATCGGGTGGTGGCGGGGGAAGCGGCGCTTCGGGCGTCGAAGCGGGCTGTGTCGGAAACGCCGGCGGCACTGGCCCCGCCTCGCTGGGAACGGGCTGTACCCCGCGCCGCGTTGCCGTCGGGTCGAAATGGAGGCCGGTCGCGGCCTGCGGTTGGGCCGGCCGCAGCGCGGTAGAATTCAAGTTCACAGGTAGGCTGGGATCAAATCCCGCATTAAATGGCACAGTGCCAGCAGCAACCGTTTGATGATAAACGGACAAATAATCCGTAATCGCCTGTCGCTGTTGGTTGATTTGACTCTCACGCTGTA
This sequence comes from Aggregatilineales bacterium, assembly GCA_046719065.1. GTDB lineage: Bacteria > Chloroflexota > Anaerolineae > Aggregatilineales > Phototrophicaceae > Flexifilum. The sequence continues at coordinate 25,943 of JBDNDP010000005.1, forward strand.
ACGCGCGGAAATGGGCCTGCCGCCGCGAGATCTCGGCCTGCACCCCCTGCGGATCATAGATGTTGCGGAACTGCTTGCGCTCGTTGGAGCCAACCAACGAGATGCGGATCGTCCCGCGGTTCAGCAGGTTATCGAACAACCCGCTAATTTCCGCCATCACGTTATCGACCTGATCGAGGCGCACCCGGTCAACTTGATTTTGCAGCCAGAACGGGCGGCGGTGGATGATGGTGATCGTCTCATCGTTGATCTGGAGCAGGTCGTTGCGCCAGTCCCAATCGGCCAAATACAGCCAGATCGCGCCGATAATGAAGATGAAGGCTGCGACTGACAAGCCGATGGCGCCTGCCAGCGGAAACTCTGGCAGCAGCGCCAGCAGGACGAGGACCAATGCGCTAAATATGACCAACAGCGGCAGGAAAATACGCCCGAACCAGATCGTCCAGTGTTTGCGATAAGTAAGCTGGCCCTGCTGATCGATGAAGCGCGTGCGCGCGAAAAAAGGGCCGACGTTCTGGTCGATTTGCGCTTCGGTGTTCGCTGTTCGGCGCTGGCCGCCCGTTTGCGCAGCGGGTTGAATTCCCAGCGCCTGCTCAATCTCGGCGCGGATCGCGTTGCGGCTGCGTTCGACCGTTTGCTGCTGATAGCGCGCTCGTACTTCAAAGATAAGCGACTGAATGCGATGCGCATTCGTCATGAACGGCAAGTTGAGGTTGGCGGCATCGCCGGCGGTCTTTAAAAACAGGTTCGCGTAATTGAACAGCCGCGCAAACGGATCGAGCGGCGGCACGACCACATTCGCCTCGAGGATGCGGTCAAGTGGAATTTCGGTCAGCGTATTTTCAAAACGCAGCATGTCGATCCAGATGCGGACGACGCGCTGATCGGTAATGATCACGCTGTCATTGCGCCACTCAAAATACAAGTAAAAACTGAACAAACCGGCCAGCACCACACCGAACCCGCCGACGGCCAGCGCCAGCAGCGGCGCCGAAACATTGAGCAGAACGAACGCGATGACCGCAATCACGACGAGGAGGATCGGCAGCCACACGCGGCGAATGAACATCCACCAGTGGTGGCGAAAGATATGCAGCACCATTTCGTCGTCGCGCTGGCCGCGGAACAATTTGCGCGGCGCTTGGCGCCCAGCCTCCGCTTCATGTGAACCGTGAAGCACGCGTAGATTTGTGCGGATCTCAGGCCGGTGAGCAATGAGCTGCATCATCGCGGCGCGCGACAGAAACAGGACGATCATCGTTTCAACAACCCGCAGTGAGGCGGTTTCGATGCCGGGCCGGTACAGTGCCATCTCGTTAAGATACTGTCCGCCCGTCACCTGCCCAATTTGTTCCTCGAAGCCGTTCGCGCCTCGGCGTGTGAGAATTCCTCTGCCCGAGACGAATACGAACATGCCCTGAGTGGGCTGCCCCTGTTGAAAGACGAGCTGACCGGGTTCGTAGCGTAAGACCTGAAAGGCCTGCGCAACGACAGCCAATTGATCGGCCGACAGCCGTTCAAACAGCGGCAGCGCGCGCAGGTGATTTTGGACGAATCGTTCAGAAGTCGCCATCAGTTAAATCCTTGCAACCGGCTGGTGCTTTTTATTGTAGCACAGGCTCTCCTCAGCGATCTCACAGCCCTAACCCACGCAGATACTCGCGATTGCGTGCGGCGCTTTGGCGCGGCGCATCGAGATCGGCCTCTAGCACATCCTGTTCGACCACCGCCCATCCGTCATAACCAAGCCGCTGCATCGCCGCGATCACGCCCGGAAAATCGACCGCGCCCTGCCCTAGCTCGCAGAATACGCCGGCAGCCGTTGCTGCGAAATAATCCATCCGCTCTTCAATCGCGAGCTGGCGAATGCCCGGATCGCAGTCTTTAAGGTGCAAGTAGCGAACGCGTTCGCCATACTCTTCGATTGCCTGCAATGCATCGCCACCGGCATAATGCCAGTGGCCGGTATCTAAGCATAGGCCGACGAGATCGGGATCGACGCGGCGCATGAGCTGGCGCGTCTCCTCGCTCGTTTCGACGAAACCAGCGCAGTGATGGTGAAAGACGACGCGCAGCCCCAGTTGATCGTGAATTGTGCGCGCGACGCGGTTTACCCCAGCCGCGTAAACATCCCACTGCGCGGCAGAGAGGTAGGAACCGCGCCGCCGCCCCGCCTGCGCGACCAGTTCAGGCTGTTTGCCGCTGTCATCAGCCAGCACGATGCAGAGCGCGCCCAGCGCTGCCAGCAGCCGGCCGACGGTGAGCGCCTGCGCTTCCGCGGCTTCGATGGCAGCGGGATCGGCAAAATTGCACGGCACATACGAGGAGAGCAGGCGCAGGCCGCGACTCTCAAGTTCGGCCCGTAAAACATCTGGGTCGGTCGGCAGGAACCCCCACGGCCCCAGTTCAAGGCCGGTATAGCCGGTTGCAGCGATCTCGTCGAGCACCTGCGTATAAGTGTACTTCGGCGTGATGCCTTCAAACTCGTAGATGCCCCACGACACCGGCGCATTAGCAATTTGAATCGTCATGTTAATTTGTCTTTCCCTATTTCAATAAACGGCGCGGCGTTCAGCGCAGCCAGGCGCGGCCGGCCATTTCTGTATGCATGGCGCGGCTAGCTCCTCACGGTTCAGAGAAAGATGCGCTGCTTCGCTTTGGCAGTCTCATACTCTAACCGCGCTCGCTGCACATCGGGATTATCGGAAACCTCAGCCACGGCGACATCCCACCACGCCTCGTAGCCGGGCACGCGTTTCGTCCGATCGGTCTCGATGACGATGCAGGTGAGGCGATCGACCTGCTGCGCCTCGCGCAGCGCATCGGCGAGCGAAGCGCCGTCGTGAGCGCGAAGGACGTGCGCGCCGAGGCTGGCCGCGTTGGCGGCATAATCGACCGGCAGCACATCGCCATCGAGCGCGCCGCTCTCGGTGCGGTAGCGGTACTTCGTGCCAAAGCCATCGCTGCCGACCGATTTCGACAGCCCTCCGATGCTGGCGAAGCCGTGATTATCAAGCAGCACGATGATGACTTTGATCCCCTCTTGCACCGCTGTGACGATCTCGCTGTTCATCATCAGATACGAACCATCGCCGACCATCACATAGACCTCGCGCTCTGGCGCCGCCAGCTTGACCCCCAACCCGCCGGCGATCTCGTATCCCATCGTCGAGTAGCCGTATTCGAGGTGATAGCCTTTCGGATCGCGGGCGCGCCACAGCTTGTGCAGGTCACCGGGCAGGCTGCCGGCCGCGCACAGGACGACGTCGCGCGGCTGTGACAGCGCATTGACGATGCCGATCACCTCACTTTGGCTGATGAGTGCACCCGGCGCGAGCGTGTACAGCCGATTCACCTCGGCATCCCACAGGGCATTGAACTCACGAACGCGCGCCTGATAGGCCTCATCGGTTCGCCACCCAGCCAGCGCTGGCAGCAGTTCTGCGAGTGTCGCCAGCGCATCGCTGACCAGCGGCAGCGCCGCCTGCTTATAAGCATCGATCTCAGCAACATTAATATTGATGAAGCGGACATCCGGATGCTGAAAGGCCGTCTTTGAGGCGGTCGTGAAATCACTGTAGCGTGTGCCGATGCCAATGATCAGGTCTGCCTCGCGCGCCATGATATTCGCACCGGGCGTGCCGGTAACGCCGATCGCGCCTAGGTTAAGCGAATGGTTATAGGGCAAAACCCCCTTACCCGCCTGCGTCTCAGCGGATGGGATACCGGTCGCCTCGACAAAACGACGCAGCATGTCTACCGCCTCGCTGTAGTGGACACCCCCGCCGGCGATGATCAACGGCTGACGGCTGGCACGGATCCATTCTACGGCGCGCGCGAGTGCCTGCTGATCAGGCCGTGGGCGCGGGATGTGCCACACGCGCGGCTCGAACAGCGCGGTCGGGTAGTTGAATGCTTCGGTCTGCACATCCTGCGGCAGCGCCAGTATGACCGCGCCTGTCTGTGCCGGTGATGTGAGCACGCGCATCGCCTCCGGCAGCGCCGCCAGCAGTTGTTCCGGCCGGTTGATGCGATCCCAATAGCGAGAGACCGGTTTGAAGCAGTCATTGACCGAGATGTCCTGCGTCCATTCACATTCGAGCTGCTGCAGCACCGGCGCCTGCGCGCGTTCAACGAAGATATCGCCGGGCAGCAGCAGCACCGGCAACCGGTTGATAGTCGCTGCCGCCGCGCCGGTGATCATATTGGTCGCGCCCGGCCCAATCGAGGACGTGCAGGCGAAAGTTTGCAGGCGGTTCTTCATCTTGGCGTAGGCGACAGCGATGTGCACCATAGCCTGCTCGTTACGCGCCTGATAGTAGCGAAAATTTTCGGCGTACTGCTGCAGCGCCTGCCCAATGCCAGCGACGTTCCCATGGCCGAAGATCCCCCAGCAGCCAGCGAAGAACGGCTGTTGCTTGCCATCGCGCTCGACGTATTGATTGCACAGATAGCGGATCAAGGCCTGCGCCATCGTCAGGCGCGTGGTCTTCTCTTTCATTGGACAGTCCTTCGTTGATCGATACAGCCACAGCGCCAACGGCAGCGTGCGGCACCCGCCACACATCCATCATTTTCATTTTAGCGTGAAACGCAGAGTGTGGCTTTACTATACGGCCAGCGAGGGCGCTCTATATAGCCCGGACCATACCCCACTTCTCGCTTACCGCGCGAAACCGAAGGCTTCATCGAAAAAAGCAGTGATCCGCTCAGCGAACGCTTCCGGCGCAGCGGCGACATAATCGCCGTGGCCAGCGCCGGGCACCAGCCAGAGATCGGCGTGTGCACCGGCGGCGGCCATCAGCTCGCCGGCGTAGCGCGACGGCTCGCCAGCGCCATAGATGAGCAGGATCGGGCGCGGGGCGATCTGATCGATAACCGTGATCGGGCTGAGCACAGCGATCGGATCGCCAGTCATCAATCGGTAGGCGGCGAATGCTCCAGCTTGAAGTAGATCGCCAGCAAGGCCGAGCTGACGCATATCGTTTTCGATGTAGACGCCGAAGTCGTGGTAACCGCCCATGGAGACGACGGCGGCAAGATCAGGAAATCGGGCTGCGCCCATCAGCGCCGCGGCGCCGCCAGCCGAAAAGCCGTGCGCGCCAATGCGCGCTGTATCGATTTCCGGCCGCTGCCGCAAGTATGACACCGCATCGCCGATGGCGCTGGCATCGCGGTAGCCAAGCGAGTTGGCGACCGGGCCGACACACCCGCGCGAACTGTAGGTCAGCACGCTGTAACCGGCCCGATGGTAAACAAGGATCTCCGCCATGCGGTCTCCGCGAGGAGCGTGCAGCGTCGGGACGATGATGACCGCCGCGCGCGCACGTTCGCCGGCGCCAGGGATGAAATAAGCCGGCACCGGCCGACCAAACTCGCTGGAGGGGAAACTCACTTCCTCGAACGGCAGGTTAAAACGGGCTGGCGAGGTTTCGCCGCGGCAGCCGGGCGCGGTCAGCCCAAGCATGAACAAAAACCCCAGCAAAAACGGCGCTCCCAGCAGCAGCGCCGCCATGATCAAGGTGAAGGTGCGAATGACAAAGAGCGCGCGCTGGCGCAGGCTGCGCTCAGAAAACTCGGCTGAAGTCATGACTATGGAGAGGAGGGCGGCGCGCATTCTGGCGCCGCCCTTCGTCTCGGAACTCTAAGAGCCAACTTCCGGCGTTGCGGCCGGCTCCATCGGCGACGGCGCGCCGAACGCCCCGTCCATCAATGCATCAAGCCGCACCACCTGCCCCGTGCCATAGCCGCTGTAAGCGGAGTTGATGGCCAGCACCAGTCCCTGCTCCATCGAAAAAGCCAATCCATAGGGCATGTTGATGCCATCGGCGTAGATCTCGCCGCTCAGCACATCAACGACGCGGCCGCTGTTCGGGATCCAGCCCATATCGCCGAAACGCGCAAACTCAACTGCGTAGACCGTGTCGTTGGCGAACAGCACATCGACGACGGTCGTGAAACCCGTGAATGTGTTGAGCAGCTCGCCATCTAAGCTCCACTGTTCGACGCGCGCACCCCCTTCTGGGAAGGGGAAACCGGTCAGGAAACCAATATAGACGCTATCGAACGCCAAGCTAATTGAGGTTGGCACCGAATTATCGAACCAGACGGCGAAGACCTCCAACTCATCCGCCCCCTCCGTCCAGCGCCAAACACAGTTACAGCCGGCATCGACGATGTACAAGCGGCCGTCGAGATCCATTTCCACGTCCACCGCATTGCTATCGATGATGTCGCCATCTGGGTTCTGGGTCGCCTCGGCGGTGTAAACATCAATATAATGACGCACGCGCAGCGTTTCGCGGTCGAGACCGATGACCGAGTGCGTGAAGGGGATGGTCAGCGTCCCTTGATTGAGGACAACCCACAAGATATCGTCGCGCAGCAGCACAGCGCCCGCGCCCAGCACTTCTCCGCCCTCATCGCGGCTGGGCAGCCCACCCACAAGCACGGACTGCTCTCCAGCTGGCGTCACTACCGTTACAGCAGCGGTGCCGCCCGCTTGAGCTGGCCCACCAAACTGTCCGATAACGGTCAGCTCTCCGCCCGTGCCTGTTTCGGCGATGTAGAGATTGCCATCTGGGCCGAACGTGATGCCGCGCGGGCCGTTTAACCCATCAGCAACGATCGCATCATCGCCCTGCGCAGCCACACCGGCGACCCCAAGCAGCAATAGAAACAACCAAAACAAGGGTAATGGCAATTTCCGAGACATACCTAACTCCCGAATTTGAGAACATTAGCGCCATTGTAGCACACTGCTCAAAGGGTCAGGTTTTAGATACTTTGCACGAAATTACCCACGAAATAAATCGGGTGGGTTATGATCGATGGGCGCATCACCTAATCGCTAAGTGTTTAGAATTATTTTGGAGGAGTGTACCATGAAAAGATCGCTTAGCCTGCTGCTGGCGTTCGCACTCGTGCTGGCTGCCTTCAGCGCCGTAGCTGCCGACAGTCACATGAGCTGTCCCGAAGGCGAGGCCACAGTGCGCGTCGCCGGTGGCGCAGTCGGTGTCGAATTCGAAGTTGGCCTTGAACAGGCCGCTCGCTTCATGGAAATGTGCCCCAACATCACCGTCGAGTTTATCGAAGTACCCGACAGCGCTACGGAGCGTTTGAGCGTTTACCAGCAGTTCTGGGAGGCGCAGAGCGGTGACGTTGACGTGTATCAGGTTGACGTGATTTGGGCTGGTATCATCGCCCCGCACATGGTCGATCTGTTTGAATATCTGGATGAAGACCTGATCAGCCAGTACTTCCCGGCCATGATCGAGGGTCAAACGATCGACGGCCGTCTGGTTGCGCTGCCGTGGTTTACCGACGCGGCGGGCCTCTATTACCGCACAGACCTGCTTGAGAAGTATGGTCTTGATGTTCCAGCGACATGGGATGAGCTGACCGAATTCGCTGCCATCATTCAGGAGGGCGAGCGCGCCGAGGGGCATTCTGAATTCTTTGGCTTCGTCTGGCAGGGCAACGCGTATGAAGGCTTGACCTGTGATGCCCATGAGTGGCTGGTTGCTGAGACCGGCGAGACGTTCATCAGCCCTGAGGGCGAAGTCAACGTCAACAACGAAGCATTCATCGCTGCGCTGGAACGCGCTCGCGGCTGGGTGGGCACCATCAGTCCCGAGGCAGTGACGACGTATCAGGAAGAAGAGTCGCGCGCGGTGTGGCAGGCCGGCAATGCCGCCTTCATGCGCAACTGGCCGTATGCTTACGGCCTTGGCAACAGTGAGGGCAGCGTGATCGCAGGCCTGTTTGGTTATGCCCCGCTGCCTGCAGGCGCAGTCACGGCTGCGGCCTGCTTGGGCGGCTGGCAGCTCGGCGTCTCTCGCTACTCCAACAACATCGATGCGGCGGTGGCTGTGGCGGCATTCTTGGCCTCCCCAGAAGAGCAGAAACTGCGCGCGCTCAGCCCGCAGGGTGCCAACCCGACCATCCCAGCGCTGTACGACGATCCCGAGCTTCCAGAAGCCAACCCATTGTTTGCTTCGATGGGGCCGATCTTGGCGACCGCTTACCCACGTCCTTCGGGCGTGACGGCCGAGCGCTACAATCAAGCGTCGCAGCTCTTCTTCAGCGCTGTGCACGCAGTGCTGACGGGCCAGATGGACGCTGAGACTGCGATGGAAGAACTTGAGGAAGATCTGCAAGATCTGCTCGACCAAATGTAGTCCCGTGTGATCGAGATCAAGGCCCTGCCTTAGGGGGGCCTTGGCGAGAGGGCGTCGTCATCGATGCCCTCTCTTGTTATTAACAAAAGTTACGGGAGCAATTGTTATGGTCATCGACAACAATCGGCGCCTTAACAGCAGCACAAACGACCTTCTGGTCCTCTTGCTGGCTGGTCTGTTTCTGCTGCTTGGCATCGGCGCCTTTGGTATATTGGTGTCTAACATCAGCGATGCAGTTGGACTGGCGCAGGCGGACGAAGCTTTCGGCACCACCCTGCTGCGCTTTTTGAACATTTATGGCATCATCCTGCCGCTGCTGCTGATTGGCTTCGGCATTTTCCTCATTTTGCTGGGAACCCGCCTCTTCCGCCGCGAAGCGCGGGCGGCAGCGTGGGCGCGCCAAGTTCTGCTCTGGGCCATTGTCGCGTTAGTGGTGCTGGTGATTCAAGCAGTCGTCGAGCTGCTGACGCAGCCGGGGGCGACGATCCTCGATACGCTGCCGTTCATGCTTATCGGCGTTTTGGCAGCCGCTGGCTATTGGTGGCTGGGCAAGAACATGCATCTGTTCCAAGGCGTCGAGACGCTGAGCGAAGCCAGCTCGCGAGCGGCCTGGAACCTGCTTGTGCCCACCATCATCGTGCTGATCGCAGTTGCAGCCCGCCCGCTTGAGCGAACATTCATCGCCAGCCTGACCGACCAGCGCTTCGCCAGCCCGCGCGAGGTTTCGTTCGTCAGCTTCAGCAATTATGCGCGCTTGCTGGCCATTCGGATCGACGCCATCCCTTGCGTGCGCGATGAGGCCGGCGCCTGCGCAACGCGCGTCGATGGTTCGATTCAGTTCGCTCGCCCGCGAGATGTGCTCGACCCCAGCTACGGTGAACGGCGCTTCCGCGAAGTTTCCGGGGTCAACATCGGCGAAACGCGCATTATCCTCAGCGCCATCGACCGCGATTTCATCCAGTCGATTGGCAACACGCTCTATTTCACGGTCGCCTCGGTGACGCTAGAATTGATCCTCGGCCTGTTCATCGCCATGGTCATCAACTCCAAATTCTCTGGGCGCGGCTTGATGCGGGCGGCGATGCTGGTGCCGTGGGCGATCCCGACGGTCGTCTCCGCTCGCCTGTGGGAGATCATGCTGCGCGATAACCAGTCGGGCGTCATCAATCACTTCTTCGTCAACATCGGCCTCTTCCCGGCTTCGCAAGCATGGCTCGCCAACCCCGATCTGCAAATCCCCGCGCTGATCCTGATCGACGTATGGAAGACGACGCCGTTCATGGCGCTGGTGCTGTTGGCTGGTTTGCAGGTCATTCCGAACGATTTATATGAAGCGGCCGATGTTGATGGGGCGAGCAAAGTGCGCCAGTTTTTCAGCCTTACGCTGCCGCTGCTGCGCCCGGCGATCGCTGTCGCGCTGGTCTTCCGCACGCTCGATGCGATCCGCGTGTTCGACCTGTTCCAAGTCCTGCTTGGCCGCGGTAAGCTGTCGATGGCCACTTACAATTACGAGACGCTCGTCTCCAACCAAGAGTTAGGTTATGCTTCAGCCATTGGGGTGTTGATCTTCGTCATCATTCTGCTGTTCACCGTCATTTACGTGCGAGTGTTGGGAGTAAATAGAGAATGACCGCGACAGCGATTCGCCAAACTGAGCGAGCAGACGATATCGCCGCCGCGCGGCGCCGGCAGGTTCGTCATTTCATCGGCCGGGTCGGGTTCTGGATCATCATCCTACTGATCCTGCTCTACACGCTGTTCCCGTTCTACTGGGCGATCAACTCGTCGCTAAAGACGGAGAATGAGATCATCGGCCCGGCGACCTATTTCCCGCAAAACTTAACCTTAGTGAACTACCAGTCGGTCTTCTCTAATGACCAGTTCGTGCGCAGCTTGGGTAACAGCGCGCTTGTGGCCGGCTCCACGACGGTGCTGGCGCTGGTGGTCGGCTCGTTTGCTGCTTACGCGCTGGGCCGTTTGCAATTTCGCGGCCGCATGTTGATGCTGTACGCAGTGCTGGCCATGACGATGTTCCCGCAGATCTCGATCCTCTCCGGAGTTTTTGCGATTGTACGCGATCTGGGATTATTCGGCACACAAGGGGCATTGATCGCCACCTACCCGCTGATCACGCTGCCATTCACCGTCTGGACGATGACCAGTTTCTTCCGAGGGCTGCCCGGCGAGCTTGAGCAGGCGGCTTTAGTGGATGGCGCGAACACGTTCCAAACGTTTTATATGATCCTGCTGCCGCTCACTGCGCCGGCACTGGTGACGACCGGCCTGCTGGCTTTCATCGCCGCATGGAATGAGTACCTGTTCGCGCTCACGTTCACGTTCATCAACCCGGCAGCGCGCACCGTCACAGTTGCCATTGCGCTGTTCTCAGGGCAGGTCTCGCGCCAGGAACCGATCGCCGAAATCCTCGCGGCCTCGGTCGTCGTGACGATCCCGTTGATCGTCTTGGTGCTGCTGTTCCAGCGCCGCATTGTCGACGGCCTGACGGCGGGCGCGGTCAAAGGGTAGATCTGGCGCAAACGCGCGGCGCGAGGAGCATTCATTCATGACGCAGCCTTGGCGCCGCGCACTTAACCGAAGCGACGGCCGACGCGGACGCGTTCGTTGAGGACTTCCGTCACGCGCTGGATGTCATCAGCATCGATCAGGTCGAACCATACGTTCGGATAGCGGGCGCGAATCTGGTCGCGCAGCGCCTCGCCAGCGCCGGGTGGCGCGATGACGGTCGCCGCCAAGCTGCGCGTGCCCGGCACAAAATCGATCAATTCAGGCAGCGTCGTGACGATCGGCCGAAAGGTATGCCAGTAAGAGCGCGCGGTCTCGAAAAACCAGCGAGGTTCTAGCCCCGGCGCAAGGATGATCATGTGAAAGTCAGCGCTGCCGTGAATCGGCCCCGGCCCGGGCACGGTCGGGGTCGGCGTAGGGACAGGCGGGCCAGCCATGACATCGAGATCTGGCACCGGCTTGAGGATCGGCTCCTTGCCCGCCATCCGGCCAATGGCGGGCGCCTGCGTCGGCTCGTAGTATTCATCCTCTTTCCACAGCGTGACGCCGAAGAACCACGGCGGGGCCTCGCGTGCGATCCATTCGAACATCGCCAGCGTCGCCTCGGCGTGGCTGGTTTCGGTATACGGCGGAAAGCGATCATCCTGTTGATAGACTTGATCGCGAAAGCCGTAGATGCCGCCTTCAGTTCCAACGACCGGCACTGCCTGCGTCCCAAACATCTCGGCAGTACGCTCGTTGAACATTAAGCCCATCGCGATCAGGCCGACTGGATCGCCGTAAGGTGTAAGCGGCGTCCCTCCGTAAACGGTGCGCCCCGGATCGTGGGCTTGCGAGATCGGGTCGTAGGGGTATTCAAAATGCCAACCCGGTTCATCGGCGTTTTGCAGTTCAGGCGGGCGAGCGCTCAGCGGGCCGCCGCCGGGCATCTGCTGGTAGAAATGGTTGAGGATGTAGGGGTGCGTCGCGCAGAAAGCGCCGTTGGCGAGCACATTGCGAAAACGCTCGAAATGATTATCGTGCAGGTAGTTGAGGAAGGCATCCATCCACAACACCGATGAGCGCTGGAGGGTGTCGGCCTCGGCCAGCGCGATGAAGCCCGGATAGCAGCCAACGCTGATCATATACTCAGCCCACGTAAGCCAGTTATCCATCAACGGGCGAATGACGCGGTCAGTATCGCGCCAGTCCGGGTCAAAATCGCCCGGCCATTCGACGCCAAGGTTCGGCTCGTTATAAAATTCAAACCATTTCACACCGGCGCGCACATAGTCATCGGTGAGCGCTTGTAGGTCGCGGTTGAAAGGCGCAGCGCCCCACGCCCCCAGATATAGGCGCACAATCGGCGTGATGCCCGCAGCGAACAATGCATCGACGGCGGGCAAATAGTCGCGCGTCGCCACGATCAGTTTGCACCAGCCCATGCGCGGGAGGGTGTATCGTTCGATCGCCAGCGGGGTTTGAAAAATACTGTAGACGTGCAGGCCGCGGGGGTTGCGTGACCATTGGTAATCGCTTAAACGCATGATCAGCCCCCTCCGATGATTGGGCCGGGCGTGCGCGTGACCGGCGCAAAAGGCTGCGCTTCGGTCATCTGCCCATCCGTTGCCTCAGGCTCAGGTGTCGGCATTGGCGGGAATGCTTCCGGCGGCGTCGCGGTGACGAAGCCGGCCGGTGGGCGCGTCGCCGGCAGGCGCGGCGTTGGAATGGACGGCATCGCTGGATCGGGCGTGGGCGTCGCCAGCGGCACGCCGAACGGCTGGTTCTGGTTGGCACGGCGCGTCAATTCGCGCCGCGCATCTTCAAACAGATCGAAAACAACCGCATCGAAATAGGCCAGCGGCTGGATCTGCGCCAGCTCGACGCCGAGCTGCGGCGCGATATCGCGCCGGGCAATCACCGTGATGGCGATCGTGCGATCAGGCGGAATGTAACGGATCAGTTCAAAATCCGGGATCACAGTCGGCCGATAACGCTCCCAGTATATGCGGGCGGCATCGAACAACCACTCTGCGCCGAGGTTCGGCGCGATGAGCAAAAAATGGTACTGCGCTGGTAGGTCTGGTCTCATGGAGAGAATTATAATCGGTTTGTCTCGCTATGGGAACGATGAGCCGCAGCCGATAGCCACCTGTGCCCCTCGAACGACCCATTCCGAATGGTTTTTACGACAGAAAAGGTGATTTCACATGCAGATAGCGCTGTTGATTTTGGGCATAGCCGCGGGAGTGCTCTCTGGGATGTTTGGCATCGGCGGAGGGGTTGTGATCGTGCCGCTGTTGGTGACGCTATTCGGTTATGAGCTGCAAGCCGCAGTGGGCACATCGCTAGCGGCACTGCTAATGCCGGTCGGCATCTTCGCGGTGCTAGAGTACTGGCGAGCGGGCAAACTGCGGCTGCCGATCGCTGCCATCGTTGCGTTTGGCTTGATCTTCGGTGGGCTGGCCGGCGCTGAACTGGCGCTTAGCCTGCCAACGGCCACCTTGCAGCGCCTTTATGGCCTGTTCTTGCTTTATGCAAGCTGGCGGTTCATGGAACCGCGTAAATGGCTGGCGCAGGTGCGCGCCCACTTGCCCACGCCGCGCGACGAAGAAACAACCACCACCAGCGCCGCGTGGTATGTGCTGCTGGCCGTTGGGCTGGGCGCAGGCGTCATTTCGGGCATGTTTGGCGTCGGTGGCGGCATTGTGATCGTGCCTGCGTTAGTGGCGCTGCTCCACTTTGACCAGAAGCTGGCAGTTGGCACGTCGTTGGGCGCGCTGCTGCTGCCAGTCGGCTTGGGGGCGGTGCTGTCGTATCACAACGCTGGCCTGCTCGATGTGAGTGCCGCCGTGCTGCTGGCCATCGGGCTGGCGGCTGGGGCATTCTTCGGGGCGCGCATCGCGCTCAGTTTGCCTTCGGCGACGGTCAAGCGCCTTTACGGCCTGTTTTTACTGATCGTAGGGCTGCGTTTCCTGCTGCAACCCTGACCTGTTTTTGTTCGCGCAAATGCAAGCGGAAATACAATATAAGGATGAAGGATGATCACCTACTCCACTCTTCCCAGTCGCTCGCTTAACGCAATGCGCTGGCATCGTGAGGCGCGCCGCCAGCCGCGCGAACTGTTCGCATTTTGCCCGAGCTGTGGCCAGCATGGTTGGTTCGCTTTCCAAGGTGTGCAGCACTGGTCAGAAGGGGTGATCGCACAAGCTGGCATCCCACAATCCACCACGTTGTGGACGTGCGAACACTGCCTCAGCACACTCTCAGAACCAGCGCTCAAGCGCTAAGGTATACCCAACGACCCCAAAAACAAACGCCGTGGAACCCACCACGGCGTTTATTCGTCTATAGAAAGAACGATTGCGCTTCGGGCAGTCGTGCTTACACTCATCGGATGGAGGATGTAGGGAGCATAAATCGTATGGAAATAGATGTCGACAGCGGTTTTGGTGCGTGGATTCGTCTTTTGATCGTCTTGCTTATGCTGGTCTTAGGCGTGCAGCAAACCGTCTCACCAGAGCCTATACCGCAAGCGCCGACCTTCTCTCCCGCGCCAGCGGAAGATTTAATCCTCAGCCCCACTATCATCGAAGATGTCACCATTGAGATTTCCGCAGAGCGCCCAGCCCAACTCGAGCTGCGCATCCACGGCTACCAGCCCGATGGCTGTGAGCTGCCGGTTGTCGTTGAGCAGCGGCGCGAGGGGAACATCGTCTTCGTCAGCATTTACCGGATCTTGCGCAGCGATATGATTTGCCCGATGGCGCTTCAGCCCTACAGTGAGACGATCGCCCTAGACGGAGTCTTTGCGTCAGGCGCATACACCATCCGCATCAACGACTTCACGATCGAAGTGACCGTTTAACAGACTATAAAGGAAAAAACGGCTATGAAACTGCACAAACTGCTCAGCTTGGCCGGACTGCTCGCGCTGTTCACACTTGCGGTGAACGCCTATGCTCAGGAGGAAGCCATGCCCAATTCCGTCCCGCCCGGAACCCGCGATGCTGTCGCACTAACGATTTACAATCAGGGCACGGCGCTGATTCAAGACCGGCGCACCTACGCGCTGGCCGAGGGCTTGAACATCCTTAACTTCACCGATGTGGCCGCCAGCATCGACCCAACCTCGGTGCAGGTGCGCTCGCTGACCGACCCCAACGGCACTCAGGTGCTCGAACAGAGCTACTTGTACGATCTGGTCGGCAGCTCAGCCTTGTTCCAACGCTATCTCGATGAGCGCATCGAAGTGGTTGCCGATGATGGAACGCTCTTCAGCGGCCAACTTCTGAGCGGGCGCGGCGGCGAGATTATCCTGCGCGCCGATGATGGACAAGTCATCCTCCTACGCTTGGATAGCGTGCGCGATGTGCGCTTCCCCGATCTGCCCGGCGGGCTGATCACCCGGCCGACGCTGCGCTGGCTGCTGCAAAGTGCGGCGGGCGGCTCGCAGCAGGTGGAGCTCACCTATTTAGCCGGCGGCATGAACTGGACGGCCGACTACGTCGTGCTCTTGGGGGTCGATAATCGCTCGCTCGATCTGAATGGTTGGATCACACTGACCAACACCAGCGGCGCTAGCTATACCGATGCGTTGATCAAACTGGTGGCGGGCGATGTCGCCCGTTTACCCGCACCGGAACAGCGCTTTCAAATGGATGTCATGCTGGAGATGGCCGCTCCTGCTGCCCCGCAGGTCACCCAGCGGGAGTTCTTCGAATACCAACTGTACGAGATTCAGCGGCTGGTTACCGTCGCTGATAACGAGACGAAACAAGTGGAGTTCGTGAGCGGGGCCGGCGTGCCAGCGACGACCTTCTATGTTTACGATGCTAGCACCCCCTTCTTCTCCGGCCAGCGACCGATCGCAGATCAGTACTATGGGCAGACCGGCGTCACCTCAGTACAGACCTATCTCGAGTTCACGACGGGCGCCGATAATGGCCTAGGTGCCGACCTGCCAGCCGGCCGCATCCGCGTTTATCAGGAAGATGTCGACGGCGCTGCGCTGTTGATCGGCGAAAACCGCATCAATCACACGCCGCAGGGCGAAGATGTCCGCATTTATCTCGGCAATGCGTTCGATCTGGTCGGCGAACGCATCCAGACGCGCTTCAATCTGCTGGCATCCAACATCCTTGAAGAAAGCTACGAGATCCGCCTGCGCAACCGCAAAGACGACCAGACCGTCGAGATCCGTGTGCCCGAAAACCTGTTCCGTTGGAGCAACTGGGAGATCCTCGAATCGTCCATGCCCTACACCCAGCTCAACTCCAATACGATTGAGTTCCGCGCCGAAGTGCCGCCCGGCGGCGAGACTGTCATCACCTACACCGTCCGCTACACGTGGCCTCGCTGATCGACGCGCGCTGCTGAAGCCACCGACGATCGAAAGGACGCTGCCGGTCTTAACCAGCAGCGCCTTTTTCATGTTATGATCATTTCAAATGTGCTTAAGCTCTTCAATGGGTGAGAATGCTCGCTATGATCCCCGAATTAATCACGATCGAACGCCATATTACCGAACAGCAACGGCGCTATCCAGGCGCGCGCGGCATCTTTTCCGCTTTGCTGACCGATATCGCGCTGGCCGCCAAGATCATCGCGCATGAGATCATGCATGCCGGTTTGAACACGATCCTCGGCTCTGCTGGCGCAGTCAACGTTCACGGCGAGCAACAGCAAAAGCTCGACGTGTTCGCCGACCAAACGCTCATTCGCGTGTGCCGGGCGGCAGGTCGCTTGGCTGCCATCGCGTCGGAAGAGAACGACGACATCATCCGCATCCCTAACGAAACCGGCGAAGGCAAGTATGTGCTGGTCTATGACCCGCTCGACGGCTCGTCAAACATCGATGCCAATGTGAGCACGGGCACCATTTTTGCCATCTATCGCAAGATTACGGCCGGGCCGGAAACGCACGAGCAGGATGTGCTGCAGCCCGGTCGGTCGCTGGCGGCCGCTGGCTACGTCATCTACGGGCCAAGTACGATGTTCGTCTATTCGACCGGGCAGGGCGTTTATGGCTTCACGCTCGACCAATCGGTCGGGGAATTTCTCCTCAGCCATGATGATCTACGCTTTCCTGAAACGCCGCTCTATTACAGCATCAATCAGGGGTACGAAAAATATTGGTCGGAAGGAGTTCGCCGTTACGTCAAATGGCTGCAGGGGATGGGAGATGACGATCGCAAACCGCTCGGCGCGCGCTATACCGGTTCGCTGGTGATGGACTTTCATCGCAACTTGCTCAACGGCGGCGTATTCGCCTATCCGGGCGAGCAGCATGGAAACCACCCCCATGGCAAACTGCGGCTGGTTTATGAGTGCATTCCACTGGCATTCATCGCCGAGCAAGCCGGCGGCTATGCCTCTAACGGCCGCGCGCGCATTCTCGATCTCAAACCCGAACACCTGCACCAGCGCACGCCATTTTTTATCGGCAACCGAGCATTGGTCGAGCAGGCCGAACGCCTAATCGCAGAGTACGACGATCGATGAACCTGCGCTGGCCAAGATCGGGTACTATGGACGCTAAACCATCTGCGCATAACGGGGGAGCATCGCCATGAGTGTCATCTGTATGGGGGAACTGTTGATCGATTTCGTCGCGCTGGAAAGCGGGGTGACAGTGGGCGAGGCATCCGGCTTTCTCAAGGCGCCGGGCGGTGCGCCGGCCAATGTCGCGGTGGCGATGGCGCGGTTGGGCCACCCCGCGGCGTTTTTGGGACAAGTTGGCGATGATCCGTTCGGGCACTATCTGGCCGGCGTGCTCAGCGCTGAGGGGGTCGATACGAGCGGGCTGCGCTTTTCATCGCAGGCACGTACGGCGTTGGCTTTCGTCGCGCTGGGCGCAGGCGGCGAGCGCAGCTTCGTTTTTTACCGCAATCCCAGCGCCGATATGCTGATGCGGCCAGAAGATGTCATGCTCAACCTGATCGACCGCCACCGCATCTTCCATTTCGGCTCGATCACCTTGATCGATGAGCCGAGCCGCTCGGCGGCGCTGGCAGCACTGCGCCGCGCGCGCGAACGCAACCTGCTCATTTCCTACGATCCAAACCTGCGCCTCAACTTATGGCCCGACGCCGAGGCCGCCCGCGCGGGCATGCGGCTCGGTTTGGAGCAGGCGCATATCGTGAAAGTGAATGATGAGGAACTGCTGTTCTTGGCCGGGGAGCACAACCCGGCGGCGCTGTGGCGCGAACAAACGCGCCTGATCGTCGTGACGCATGGGCCGGGCGGCTCGACGATCTACACCCGCCGTGAACGCTTCTTCGCTCCAGGCTTCAACGTGCAGCCGGTCGATACCACGGGCGCTGGCGATGGCTTCGTCGCCGGCCTGCTGCACGGTTTGCTCACCTATGGCGACGCTTTCGACCGCAACCTTGAAGCGATCGCGCGCTTCGCCAACGCCGTCGGCGGGCTAACGACCGAACAACGCGGCGCGATCCCGGCGCTGCCGACACGCGCGCAGGCCGAAGCGTTCATCGCCGCGCAAACGCTGCCGCGTTAATGCATCTCTCATGTCATTGTGATAACTATCACATAACGACATAGAGAGACTTATAAGATGTCTGAACAGCGCACGATCGATCATGCAATCGTCATCGGCGCGAGTATGGCCGGGCTGCTGGCAGCCCGTGTGCTGGCCGATCACAGCCAGCAGGTGACGATCCTCGAACGCGACCGACTACCAGAAGGCGCAGATTACCGCCCCGGTGTGCCACAGGCGCGGCATGGGCATGGCCTACTGGCGCGCGGTCTTCAGACCATGGAGGCGCTCTTTCCGAGCCTGCACGATGATCTCGATGCTGCGGGCGTGCCGCGCGTCGAGTGGATGTTCGACACGCTTCAACGCATCCCGACCGGCTGGACGCCGCGCTACCATTCCGGCCTAATCGCGCGCGCTTGCACACGCGTCACGCTTGAGGCGATTGTGCGCAAACGGGTGCTCGCGCTGCCGAACGTGCGCGTCTGCGAGTCGACATATGTTGAAGCTTTAACGGCCGATACGCGAGCCAATCGCGTCACAGGCGTCACCTTCAGCCACCGGCCTCGCAAAGATGGGCCACCCACAACGCTGCAAGCGGATCTGATCGTCGACGCGAGCGGGCGTGGGTCGCGCGCGCCTGAGTGGCTGGCAGCGCTTGGCTATCCCCCGCCCGACGAGACGATCATCGATGCGCAGCTCGGCTATGCATCGCGCCTCTATCGCCTGCGCAGCGAGCCAGAATGGAAGACGCTGCTGATGATGACCAGTCCAGCGCTGCCGCGCGGCGGCGCTTTCCATGCTGTCGAAGGCGGCCGCTGGATCCTGACGCTGGCTGGCATCGGCGACCATCGCCCCCCAACTGACGAGGCTGGCCTAGACGCATTCATCGAGAGCTTAGGCGTGCCGCTGCTCAGCGAGGCGCTGGCTGATGCGGAGCCGCTCACCCCGATCTACGGGTACAGCCGCACAGCCAACCGCCTGCGCCATTATGAGCGCCTGCGTCACCCGCCTGACGGCTTCATCGTCCTCGGCGATGCAGTCTGCGCTTTCAACCCGATCTATGGGCAAGGCATAAGCGCCAGCGCGATCGCCGCCAGCGTGCTCGACCATGCCCTGCGCCGCGGTTTCCGCGGGTTGCCACGGCGTTTCCAGCGAGCGCTGGCGCGCGCCAATGCCGATATCTGGCTGATGGCGACGACTGAGGATCTGCGCTACCCCACCACCACAGGCCGCAGAGGGTCGCTCATGCGAATGACCCAAACGGCCTATATCGACCTTTTATTTCGCGCTGCGCCAGCTAGCCCGGCAGTGACCCAAGCCCTGCTTGAAACGATGCACCTGCTGCGCCGCCCTTACGGGCTGCTGCGGCCTTCGGTGCTGCTGCCGGCGATCAGTGCGCTGCTGCGGCGCCGGCCCGCGCAGCACGTCTTGACAGGCACTGCCGCCCCGTTGCCCCCTCCCGATGCGATCGCCTCGCCTTAACATCTTAACGATGTGCGCCGCCAGCAAACTGCCACTGTGCAATCAAAAAGGCGCTTTAATGACGCTTTTTTCGTGATGCTTACCGCTTCTTTCTCCGAGTGAACCGATCAAGCCGCGAAAGGCACCTCGCGGAGCCAACACCAGCCCACCCAAACAGCGACGCAGCAGTTTTAATCCCCTACAAGTTAAGCAACTTCAACTTCGCGACCTGCCTTATACTCAAAATGTGCCGCCTTTACGACGATGCCGATCGAGACGCTAATCAAGGGGAAGACAGCCTATGCCAACTCAAAACTGCCCAAAATGCGGCAAGGTGATGCAGCTCGACACCGCCACTTCCATCTATCGCTGCGCTGTCTGCGAATGGACGACCAAACGCCCCTACGAATCGCTCGATGAGGCGATGGCGCGCATTCGTGCTAAAGGACCACGACCGTCTCATCCGCTCACTCACCGCGGCGCTGTCAATCCGCATGCACGGGCGATTTACGAGACAGCGCACGATTATTTGTGGCAAGAGAACACCGCCGAAGCGATTCGCCATTTCAAGCGCGCGCTCGAGATGCAGCCTGATTTCACCGACGCGCATTTGTGGATCGCCAAGCTGAGCGACGATGAGCGCGTTCAGCGCGAACACTTGGGGGAAATTCTCGCGCGCGATCTGGGGCACATTGAAGCCCTGCGGATGCTGATGGTGCTCAATGGCCGGCTGACGCCTGAGCAGGCCGAGCGCACACGCAGCGACCAACAGCCTGAAATTCGTCAGGCAGACGGGCCGGTCAAAGCGCGGACTGAAGTGCTGCTGTGCCCAGTATGCAGCGGCCATTTAACAATTGACGATCAACCGGCGGGTAAGCGCGTGGTCTGCCGGTTTTGCGGGCATCAAGCGGCGAGCGCGCCCCCCGCTGTCACTGGCGCCGACGTGCTCGGCATGGCGCTGCTTGAGCAGCGAGCGCAGTCGGTGCGCTGGCACATCGGTCAGCGCATGCTGCACTGCACACAGTGTGGGGCTGACCGCACGATTCCAGCCAGTCAGCTTTCCGGGCTGTGCCCATTTTGCGGCTCAAACCAGGTGATCACGCAGGACGCCCTGCAAACGATCAAACAGCCAGATGGCTTGGTGCCGTTCGAGCTAAACGAACAAAACGCGCGCGCAGCCATTTACGAACAGCTCAAAATGTTTAACAAACGGCTGCAACGCCTGTTGGATAGTCACCGCGTCGTTCACAAACTCGTCGAAGGCGTGTACCTGCCATTTTGGGTTTTCGATGCCCTGCTCGAAGTTTCGGTCACGACCTTCGATAGAGGCACTTTGCTTTATGACCGGCACGCCCTTCAGCATGGGCTCACCGGCTATCAGCATTACAAAACCAGCGCTAGCGTTAGCGGGCTGCCGGTGCCGGGGGTTACCAACCCGCCAGCACGACTGCTTGAAGCGCTGGACGACTACGACCTCAGCGCGGCCGTTCCCTATCAACCGCACCTGCTAGCGAGATACCCGGCAGCGCTCTATGACATCGACTTTGCGCAGGCCTCGTTAGAAGCGCGTTCAAAAGCCGCGGCCAAAGCGCGCGCCGACGAAAGCCGCAATATAGAACCTAATCTTAAGGTTCACGTCACGGCGCTGGTGACTCAGATGACGTTTTCGCTGTTGCTGCTGCCGGTGTGGATGGCGACGCTGGTCGAGCGCAATGGCAATGTTCGGCAGGCGCTCGTCAACGGTCAAACCGGTAAAGTTGTGCTCGGGGCCGCGCATCGCAGCCCGGAAGCGCGCAGTCCGCAGGGTGCGCGCAGCCGCCCGCTCAGGCGAGTGTGAGGCGGTACAGCACTTCGCCGGCCTTCGGCACGTAGAGGATGCCTTCATCTTCGCGACCGCGCCAGTCCGCCAGATCGATCGACGCGGGATCAAGGTAGCCCAACCCTAAGCGCGCGCAAGTCTCAGCGGGCAAACGCGAGGCTAAGGTCACTTTAATGCGCGCCCGCTCAATCCCGTCTTCATAGGTTCCGCTGCCGCGCAAGTGCGTGCCGTGCGCCAGCACTCCCAAAGGAAGATGTTTAAAGCGATCCCACTGCTTAAGGAAATAATCGCGCACGTGATAGCCTGCCTCCTCAATATAACGCCCATGAACGTGACTGATGGTTTCGAGATGCGGTGCGTAGACGATCACTTCACCGCCATCAGCGATCGCCGGCTCGAGTTTGTACATCGCTTTGGCGGCCGTCCACAGCTCATCGTACATCGGCGGGGCGGTAGAAAGTACCCGCTGATAAGGCCGGTCAACCCAGTGAATATGGCGCGCTGAAGAGAGATCGGCCGCAGCCGACCACGCGCTCAAGTGATCGCCAATGAACAGCCCCGCCAGCCCGTCCTCATGAACGACCATGCTCACCAGTTCAATTGGCGTGGGCACCATCCCAGCCGCCGCATGGATCATCGCGCGCACCGGCGTTTCTTTGATGCCGATCGTGTTGAGCACGGTCGCCAGCGCCCCCAGCCAATGCGTCGTGTTGATCATTTCAGGGCCGGAGATGCCCGGAAATAAATATTTCGCGCCGCCGCTGAAGCCAACCACCTCATGAGGGAACGTCGGCCCAACAATGAGGATGTGGTCTGCCTCCAGCGCTCGCCGGTTCATGCGCACCGGTGTCGCGCCGCCCAGTGAAGGATGCCACAGGTCTCCAGCGATTTGCTGGATGCGCTCCAGTTCCAGCGTCCCAATTTGCGCGAGCGCTTCAGGCTTATCCCAGTCATGGTTGAGCAGGCCGATGCGCCGGTACGTGGTCGATCGTTCAGCAGGGGTGATGCCGATCAGCCGGCATAAGGCCTGTTCGTCCAGCGGCGGATGAGTGCCAAGCGCAACCATAAAATCGAGCTGTTTGGCGTCTCCCAGCACCTCGACCAACCGCCGGAACAGCAGCGGCAGCGGCAGCGTGCGCGTGTGATCGGGGATCAGAACAAGGAGGCGCTGGCCCGTAAACCGGCCCGCCAAACCGGCCTGCAGCGTCTCGACGATGCGCGCTTCGTTGAGCGTATCGCCGTTTTCAGCGATGGCTTGCGCAATGATCATGCTTATCATCTCCTTGAAGCCGGTCGATAGGCGGGCGCTAACTCGCTAGCCGCCATACAACCATCTTCCCGCGAAAACACGCCTAGATCAAGCATAAGTCCAAATTGGACTTCTATGGACTGCTGCATCCAGTTGCGCTACAATTCAGAGTATCCGTGCAATATTGATACTCCGCATATGGAGCCGACAATGCCCTACAATGGCATGTTTACGATCCCGATCGACCGAGATAGCGAGGAACCGATCTACCGCCAGCTCATCCGCCAGATTCGGGCGCAAATCGAAAGTGGATCGCTAACGGCGGGCACGCGTCTGCCAGCCAGCCGCGACCTAGCCCGCCAGTTGAACATTAGCCGGATCAGCGTAGTCAATGCTTACGCTGAGCTGCGAGCTGAGGGATTCTTGAGCGCCCATGCTGGGCGAGGTACTTTCGTCAGTGGAGAGCACGAAGCTGATGCGCGCAGCCCGCAGGGAGGCGCGGCCAGCGCCACCCATCCTGCGGAGCAGCCGCAAGTGCCAGACCGCTCGCTGCGCGAGATGATGCGGCTGGCGCGCAAACCCGGGGTGATCAACTTCAGCCACGGCGCGCCGCCGGTCGAGTTCTTTCCTGTTCACCATCTGCGCGACGCAATCAACACGGTGCTCGAACGCGACGGCTCGGCCGCGCTCACCTACGAGGCGACAGAAGGCTATTGGCCCTTGCGCGTGGCCGTGCGCGATTATGTCAGCGCGCTTGGCATTCAATGCAGCGCCGACCACGTCTTGATCACCGGCGGCACCCAGCAGGCGCTCGATCTCGTGGTGCAGGCACTGGTCTCTGAAGGAGAAACGATCGTCACTGAAAATCCAACCTATTTGGGCATGATCGATATCACGCGCACACGCCGCGTGCAAATTCATGGCATCGCCATGGACGCGGATGGTATCCGCCTCGATATGCTCGAAAATTATGTGCTCGACCATCACCCGCGTTTGATCTACGTGATGCCGACCTTCCATAATCCTACGGGCCGGGTGATGCCGCTGCACCGCCGCCGCCAGTTGTTGAACTTGGCGGCTGAATACAAAATTCCGATCCTTGAGGACGGCGTCTATCACGAAGCTCGCTTTGAGGGCGAGGCGCTGCCGCCGCTCAAAGCGCTTGATGAACAGGGCATCGTCATTCATGCAGCCGGGTTCACAAAAACGCTGCTGCCGGGCATTCGTATCGGCTACGTGATCGCCGACGGCCCCAAATATGAGCGGCTGGTGCGCGTGAAACAGGCAGCCGACATCTCGACGCCCGGGCTGAATCAGCGGGCGATCCACTTACTGGTGGAGCGCGGCGTGCTGTCTCAACAGTTGGAGCGTAACAATCGCGAGCTGCGCCGGCGCCGCGATGTTGCCATCGCGGCCGCCGCTAAATACCTGCCGCCCGGCTCGCGCTGGAACGTGCCACAGGGCGGGCTGTATCTATGGGTAGAACTGCCAAAGAACGGGCCAAGCGCCAGTGAATTGTACATCTCGGCGATTCAGCAAGGCGTCGCTTATGCGATCGGCAACGTCTTCTACACCAACGCGGCGGGCAGCTACCGAATGCGGATCAACTTTGCTGCACAGCGGCCAGCTGAGATCGAAGAAGGCATGCGCCGGCTGGGGCGGGCATGGCGCGAACTCGCCTGCGATTACTCGAAGATCGAGAAAGCGCCGATCTTGTGATAGCTTCAACACCCGAAAGGCACGGTAATGTTGAATGGCTCGCCGAAGTCGTAGGCGTCGTACCGCAAAATGAGGCTGCCGGTGACGGGCCGATCGCGGTCGAAGATATAGGCGTTTTCGACCAGCAGATTGGCATAGAAACGCACGACCGCGCGCTGCGCAGGCGCGATCCATAATTCATAGCTCTCGATGGAAAGCGAACCCTCATCACCTAAACGGACGGGCGGCAGGTTAAAATCCTCAGGCTCGAAACTGTATGCGTAGACCTCGGCGGCGTTGATCACAGCGCGCCGCCCGGCCGGAAGCGCACGCTGCACCCCCCCGACCAGCTCACCGGCGCGTAAGTCAGCCGCAGTGCTGGCATCGCGTTCGGCGCCGCTCAAGCAAATACCATCGCGCACGAGGAACGCATCTGGCCCCAGACGCACCGCTTCATAGGCCACGTCATCGATTTGACCGATCAGCTCGCCCGATGTCGAAAGCTGCACGCGGCGCGCCGACGCCACCTGATTGAACCAAACTTCGGCACGCGCCGCTGCCTGCGTTTCGCTATTCTCGTCTTCAGCGAAAACGCCGTTAAATTCGAGCTGCACGACATAACGCCAGCCGGGCAGTTCGTTCAAGCCGTTGTCAATGAAGTCGAATTGGGTCAACGGGGCGTTGAAAGGCGGCGGCGGGGCGTTTTGAGTGAGCGGCAGCGCCGTCGCCAGCGCATCGATGGCGGCCATCGTCGGCACATCTTCGACGCGTTGACCGCGCTGCGATTGACAGGCCGCCAGCGCGAACGCGCATAACGCCGCGATCAGGATACGGATCACGAGCGATCTCCTGTGACGATCGATTTGGCCTGATTGTAGCGAAAAGACGCCCTGCGCGAAAGCAGCGGCCGCACTTCTGCGCGGTGTCGATTCAGATACTGATCGATCAGTATCTTGGCTGGGTCAGCCTTAGCGCGCATCTCTGCGACAAATACTTCTTCGTCTTCCGGCAGCGCATCGGCCTGCGCTGACAGCCGGCTGTGCCAATTCGCCTCCGCCTGCGACGAACTGAAAGCGCCCTCTGCGTGCCCTTTGCGCAGCGCCTCTAACCCGGCCAACGCCGCGCGCTGCGTTCTTTGATACGGCGTAGTCTCAGCGATGATCTCGCGGAAAAAAGGGATGCAAAAAGACGCGCCACAAAGCCGTGCGCGTCTCTTTTTTGTCCTGAAGGTTTGCGTTGATGCAGCCGACAGCAGCTCGGTCAGAAGCCGCGATGGTTATTGCTGCCCGGCCCGGGCAGCATGTTGAGGAATTCTTCGTTGCTATCGGTTTGCCGCAGCTGGTTGAGGAGCTGCTCAGTTGCGCCGGCAGGGCCGATATCGGGGTCTTCAGCCAAATGCGTCCACATGCGCCGCAAGGTGTAGACCCGCTGCAGCAGATCCGGGCCGAGCAGCAGCTCCTCGCGCCGTGTGGACGACTGCTCGATATCAAACGCCGGGAATACGCGCCGCTCTTGCAGTTTGCGGCTGAGGTGCAGCTCCATATTGCCTGTGCCCTTGAATTCCTCGTAAATGCCGTCGTCCATCTTGCTGCCGGTGTTCACCAAACAAGTGGCGACGATCGTCAAGCTGCCGCCCTCTTCAACGTTGCGGGCTGCGCCGAAGAAACGCTTGGGCGGGTGAATGGCGGAAGGATCGAGGCCGCCGGTTAGCGTGCGACCACTGGGGGGGACGACGAGATTATACGCGCGGGTGAGGCGGGTGATGCTGTCGAGCAGCAGGACGACATGGCGGCGAATCTCGACCAGCCGTTTGGCACGGTTGAGGGCCATCTCGGCCACGCGCACGTGATGCTGAACCGGGTCATCGAAGGTCGACGCAATGACTTCCGCTTCGACCGAGCGATCCATATCCGTGACTTCTTCCGGACGCTCGCCGATCAGTACGACCATCAAATGCACATCTGGGTAATTTTCGCTGATGGCGTTAGCGATCTCTTTGAGAACGGTCGTCTTGCCCGATTTGGCCGGTGAGACGATCAGCCCGCGCTGGCCACGGCCGATCGGCGCGATCAAGTTGAGCAGCCGCGTCGATAAGATGCGCGGGTTGGTCTCAAGATCGAACCGTTCCATCGGGAAAATAGGCGTAAGGTCTTCAAAATTCGGACGATTCTTGGCTTCCTCGGGGTTCAAGCCGTTGACTGACTCGACGCGCAGAAGGCCGAAATACTTCTCCGAATCTTTGGGGGCGCGCACCTGACCGATGACCATGTCGCCGGTGCGCAGGTTAAAGCGCTTGATTTGGGTTTGGCTAACGTAAATATCCTCGGGGCCGGGCAAGTATTTTTCAGCGCGCAAGAAACCAATGCCATCATCGACGATTTCGAGCACCCCCCCGCGCAGCTTATACCCCTGTTTTTCAGCATTATCGCGCAGCAGGGCGAGCATCAAATCTTGCTTCTTCAACCGGCTAACGCCGCCGATATTAGCTTCACGCGCCATGCGACGTAAATCTTCAAGCGTGTGCTGTTCTAACGTAGCAATATCCATCATGTGAGATCCTTATGCGGGGGCATGCGCCTCAAACGGCATTGGGCCGGAAAGGCTTCAGACGACGGGCGCCGCCAGCCTCCTTCCGAAATAAAGACAAGATGTGGGCTGAATGTTCGAGTCGATCATAGAAATGACTCCGACGCATGCAGCTCAGGAAAAACGCTCACGATTTGCCGTTGAGTTGGTCTCATCATCCGCCTCAAAAAGATCAGCGATGAACTTAAGCTGAAAGTCGCCCATGAGGCATACTAAACATTGAAAAATTCAACAGGATGATGACGAGAGATTTAGGCGCGGTTGTTTGCCCAGTACTGCTGACACTATAGCATAACTTATGCGCAAGGTCAAACAGAAGTCATTGGATGCGCAGGGCAATTGCAGTTCAAGCGTTTTGTTTTTGCGAACTGCAATAAGCTAAGTTTTAGGGCAATCACCCTATCACTGCCTGTGCTCACCTGCCTTGGGACAACGGTGAGCGCCGGGCAGCGCGCCCGCGAGCGCGTTCGTTAAGCCCGCTGCGGGTAGGCACGCAAAGCGAGATCGTACATCGCCAGCACATTCTCAAGAGGCGTGTCTGATTGAATGTGGTGCGAGCTGCATAAGATATAGCCTCCGTCTTTACCCAACACACGGATGCGCTCTTGCACCTCGGCGCGCACTTCAGACGGTGTCCCCTGCGGCAGGGTCTTGACGATATCGATGCCGCCATGGAACGTGAGCCGGTCGCCAAAATCAGCTTTGAGCGCCTCCGGCTCCATGCCCTTTGCATTGGCTTGGATCGGGTTAAGGATATCGATCCCCATTTCGATCAATTCTGGAATCAACGGACGCAGCGCACCATCGCTGTGATACATGACGGAGACATCATAGCTTTTGGCGACATCGATAATCCGTTGATGACAGGGGCGGATGAACTCAGCCCACATGCCTTTGGAGATCAGCAGAGATTTCTGCGTAGCGACATCATCGTAGAAGTAGACGGCATCGAGCCTATCCGCAGCGAGGTCGAGGACGCGGCGGGTATTCTCGACGTAGATATCGGTCAGCCGTTCCATGATGTATTTGGGGAGAGCAGGTTCCATTGCCAGATCGGTCAGGAATGTTGATAGCCCCCTAAGCTGCCACGCTACTTCAAACACAGAGCCAATGCGGAAGCGAATGTGATAATGCTGGTCGCGGTTTAAGTGATCGATCACAGCGGGCAGCGGCGTCCAGTCCCACCAGTCTGGGTCTGGAAACTGAAACGCTTTGAGCTGGTCAACGGTGGTACAGTCCGCTAGTGGATAGTGCAAAATCTCCTCGTAGGAACCGGTCGGGTTCTCGACCACGTGCATCCGCCGGCCGAAGATCTCGCGCAGCTCGCCACTGGGCAGGCGCTGGCGCCACATTCGGCCCGGCGTCGAACGGCTCATCACCTCCCACCACTCGATGACGGCTCCCGGCTCCAGCACATGCTCGGGCGGGCTGCAAAACATGTCGTAAGAGACGACGCGGCAATCAATCTCAAGCTGGCGCAAGATCGCCTCGCGCTTAGGATCAAAAAATTCGGAAGCGCCGACGGAGTCTGCATCCGGCTGAAAGTGATCGATAAGGCGGTCCCAAATCTCGTTGGTCGCCAAGAAATCCACCGGGCACCGATCGGGCTGTTGGTGGGCGATGGCCGTTAAGACGCGTTCATGCGGGGAAGGTAAGACAGGCATCGCATTGACTCCTTTTTTCTTATTATAAATGTCTGTAGAGGTCTTATTTTAGTGATGAATGTCACATTCTAAGGGCGAAGCGAGGTCGAATTTACTGGCGGGTTGCGGCAGGCTCGATCATTTGTCAGACTTGTTTGCAGCTCAATCGCGATGTGTGGATCGCCACAGGAGGATGACAATGAGCGAACTGCCAAAAGCCTACACGCGTTTTCGGGCTGAATTCCCTCAGCTCGCCCAAGCCTACGATGCGCTGGGCAACGCCACCCACGAAGCGGGGCCGCTCGATGAAAAAACCCGCCAGCTCGTCAAGCTTGCCCTCGCCGTTGGCGCGCGCTTAGAAGGGGCGACCCATGCCCATACTCGTCGTGCGCTGGAGATGGGCATCACCCCAGAGGAGATCAAACACGTCGTGCTGCTGACGATGACGACGCTGGGGTTTCCGGCGACGGTCAGCGCCTATACGTGGGTGCTCGACGAGCTGGACAAAGCCTAAGCGCAAGCGCCTCAGAAAAGCAAACAGGCTGCCGGTTGAAATAGCAGCCTGTTCGCTTAACGCTCCGCAGCAGGACTAGAAATCGTAGTACAGGTTGAACTCGTAAGGATGCGGGCGCAGATTCACTGCATCGACCTCATTCATCTGCTTATAGGCGATGTACGTCTCGATGAAGTCTTTGGTGAACACACCCCCCTCAAGCAGGAAGTCATGATCGGCTTCCAAAGCGCGCAGCGACTCGCCCAAGCTACCCGGCACCGTCGGCAGTTCCACCTCGGCCTCGTACAGATCGAAATCTGATGGATCGCCCGGGTGGATCTTGTTCTTGATGCCGTCAAGGCCTGCCATCAGCATGGCCGAGAAAGCCAAATACGGATTGGCAGTTGGGTCGGGCGCGCGAAACTCGATGCGCTTGGCCTTCGGGTTGGTGCTGTACATCGGGATGCGGATGGCGGCCGAGCGATTGCGCGCCGAATAGACGAGGTTGACCGGCGCTTCGTAGCCGGGGACGAGCCGGCGATAGCTGTTGGTCGTTGGAGCGGCAAAGGCGAGAATGGCCGGCGCGTGCTTGAGGATGCCTCCGATGTAATAGATGGCCGTTTCGCTGAGCAGCGCATAACCATTTTGGTCATAGAACAGGTTAGTCCCGTCTTTCCACAGCGACTGGTGGCAGTGCATGCCGGAGCCGTTATCTGCGAAGATCGGCTTGGGCATGAAGGTGACAGTGTACCCATGCTTCATCGCCACGTTGCGGATGATGTATTTGTAAAACTGCAGTTGGTCAGCCATCGCCAGCAGCGTGTTGAAACGCATGTCGATCTCGGCCTGCCCTGCGCCACCCACTTCGTGATGATGCACTTCAACGTCGATGCCGATCGACATCAGCGTCTCGACCATTTCCGCGCGCAGGTCTTGCAGCTTATCAGTCGGCGGCACGGGGAAATAGCCTTCTTTGATGCGCGGGCGGTAGGCCAAGTTAGGGCCATCATTGGCACCCGAGTTCCAGAAGCCGGAAGCTGAGTCGATCTCGTAGAACGTGCCGTTTTCGGCCGAACCCCAGCGCGCACTGGTGAAGATGTAGAATTCCGCTTCTGGCCCAAAATAGACGGTGTCGGCGATGCCGGAGCTTTTCAAGTAAGCCTCGGCGCGGCGGGCAACGCCGCGCGGATCGCGCGCATAGGGATCAAGACTAATATCCACCACATCACACATCAGCGACAAGGTGGGCAGCGCGGGCACGGGGTCGATGAATGCGGACGATAAATCAGGGATTAAATTGAGATCGGATTGGTCGATCGACTGAAACCCGCGGATGCTGGAGCCATCGAACCCCAATCCTTCAGTGAAGACGCCCTCATCAAAACTGGCGAATGGGACGCTGAAATGCTGCATGATACCGCGAATATCGGTGAATTTAACATCGACCGCCTTCACGCCTTGCTCGCGCGCCCATTTGATGAGCGCAGCGGGCGTATCAACCGAGGCGGGCGGCTTTAGGGCAGCAGTTTCTTCTTTAGCCATGCCGAGACTCCGTTTTAGTGAACTTCGCCAAAAATTACAACAGCAGAGATTGTAAGGGCGGAGTTCGTTATCTTTCTGCGTACAGAATCGACAAAATATCGCCAGTTTGACTAGCAAAAATGGCTAAAAATGACAGAGTTAGCCGAATGCGGCACAGGGCGTTCGTATGTTTTGCTGAGGAGATAAGGAGCCAGCTCATCTGAAAATTAAGTCAAGACAACCGATTTCTAGCCAAATCTTATCTTTTGCGGCACGATTTTCTTTTGTTGTGTTATAGTCTAGCTAGAAATATAGCTGATCCACCTCAACGTTTGCCTTTCACGAAGGGAGGCCATTGTGAGACGTTTGATCCTGCTCATCACTGCGCTGGTCATGTTGGTCTCGATGGTCGCGGTCGCTGCGCAGCCGCCAGGCTACATTTTTCATGTCGTGCAGCCGGGAGAGAACCTGTTCCGCATCTCGCTACGTTATAACGTGACCATGGCTTCGATCATCGCAGCGAATGGCATTTTTAACCCGAACCAGATTTTTGCCGGGCAAACGTTGTTGATTCCGACCGGCCAAGTGCCAACACCCCCCAGCCGCCCACCAACTGGCGGTTTTTATTATACGGTGCGCCCGGGCGACACGCTGGGCATTATCGCTCGGCAATTCAACACAACGGTTGCCGCCATCGCTTCGGCCAACGGCATCATCAACGTCAATCAGATTTACGCCGGTCAAGTGCTTTTTATCCCGCCGGCGCCACCGCCGCCAACGCGCATCACCCCCTATGTCGTGCAGCCGGGCGATACGTTGAGCAGAATCGCGGTGCGGTTCAACACGACCGTGGCGTCGATTGTGACGTACAACAGGTTGGCCAATCCCAACCGAATCTTCCCGGGCCAAGTGTTGTACATTCCTTATTAAACCGGGCGGCAGCACTGCACTCGATTAAAGGAGAGATCGTTCATGCGTCGAATTTTTGTCTTTGGCACCTTGCTGACGCTGCTTGCGATTGGGGTCGTCGCAAACGCGCAGGAACAGACGACCCACATTGTCCAACCGGGCGACAATCTGTTCCGTCTGTCCCTGCGCTATAACACGACGATCACCGCCATCGCTCAGACCAACGGCATCGCCAACCCGAACCTGATCTTTGTTGGCCAGCGCCTGATCATCCCCGGCCCGGGCCAGCCGCCGCCACCAACACCGCCGCCACCGCCGCCTTCCGGTGAGATTGAGGTGGTCGTCCGTCCCGGCGACACCCTGTCGCGTTTGGCGCGCCAGTACAACACGACTGTCGCCGCTATTGCGCAGCGCAATGGCATCGCCAACCCGAACCGGATCTTCGTCGGCCAGCGTTTGATCATCCCGACGGGGGTCACCCAACCGCCAGGGCCACAGCCAACGCCGACGCCGGGGCCACAGCCGCCGACACCACCGCCCGGAGCCGTCAACTTTGAGACGGGCGGCCATGTCTTCAGCTTCGCCTACCCCAATGAGATGCGCCGGGCTGGCATGACGTGGGCGAAGATGCAGATTCGTTGGAATCAGGGCGACCCGCCAAGCATTGCGCTCGGGGCAATCGATGCAGCGCGCAGCCGCGGCTTCAACGTGCTGCTAAG
Organism: Aggregatilineales bacterium; assembly: GCA_046719065.1. Classification (GTDB taxonomy): domain Bacteria; phylum Chloroflexota; class Anaerolineae; order Aggregatilineales; family Phototrophicaceae; genus Flexifilum. The sequence goes on from JBDNDP010000005.1 coordinate 58,221, forward strand.
CGTAGTTGGCAATCCCGATCAACTGGGCGCTAACCCGAGCCAGTACTTCCAAGACTTCGCCAATTTCTTGGGCGGTGTCGCACAGCTCGGCCCGAACGCGATTGAGGTATGGAACGAACAGAATATCGACCGCGAGTGGCCGCGCGGCCAAATTAGCCCCGCTGCCTACACGCAGATGCTGGCCGCCGCTTTCGGTGCGATCAAGCGCGCTAACCCGAACGTGCTCGTCATCAGCGGCGCGCCTGCGCCAACCGGCTTCTTTGGCGGCGCCTGCACCGGCAACGGCTGCGATGATGATGCTTATATCCGCGGCATGGCGGCCGCGGGCGCGGCCCAGTATGCCGACTGCATTGGCATTCACTATAACGAAGGCATTTTGCCGCCCGATGCGACCAGCGGCGATCCGCGCGGCAACCCGAATCATTACACCCGTTATTTCCCCACGATGGTCAATCTGTATGCCAGTGTCTTCCCGAATAAGCAGCTTTGCTTCACTGAGATCGGCTACCTGACGCCGGAAGGCCTTGGGCCACTGCCGCCGGCGTTCTCGTGGGCGGCTGGCACCACCATCCAGCAGCAGGCAGACTGGCTGGCGCGCGCTGCGGTGCTCTCGCGCCAGAGCGGGCGTATTCGCCTGTTCATCGTCTGGAACATCGACTCCACCAATTTCGGAGCCGACCCACAGGCGGGCTACGCTATCGTCCGCAACGGAGTCTGCTTGGCCTGTGAACGAATGAGGGCTGCGCTGGGCATTCAGTAGCGTCCTTCAGCATCGAGGGCGCTGACAGCTGACAGTCGCCTTCACCTCAGCGGCCCCGCCTCGCAAGGTGGGGCCGCTTCTCTCGCAGCCGTCGAAAAATGCCCTGTTCGAGGTGAACTGCCCCGCCGTATAATGAAGTGTCGGCAATCCCCATATTGATTTGACCTTAGTTTGAAGGCGACTATGTTAGACAAGCTGGCAGCGATCGAAGCGCGCTACAACGAACTGGAACGACTGCTGAGTGATCCCGACGTCATCAACGACTACAGCAAGATCGCGGAATACAGCAAAGAGCGCTCGGCCTTGACCGAGATCGTCGAGACCTATCGCGCCTACCTGCGCCAGCATGACCAGTTGGCTGGCGCGCGCGAATTGATCGCCGCCGAGACCGATCCTGAACTGCGCGCGCTGGCTGAAGAAGAAGCCGAGGCATTGGAAAGCTCGACCGAAGAACTGCTCGCCCGCTTGAAGGTGCTGCTGCTGCCTAAGGATGCGCGCGACGACAAAAACGTGATTATGGAGATCCGCGCCGGCACCGGCGGGGATGAAGCCGGCTTGTTCGTGGCTGATTTGTTCCGCATGTACAGCTATTATGCTCAATCACGCGGCTGGAAGATCGAAGTCTTTGACCAGCATGAAACGGGTGTGGGCGGTTTCAAAGAGATCAAGTTCGCCGTGAAGGGCGAAGGCGCGTTCAGCCGCTTAAAATATGAGAGCGGCGTGCATCGCGTCCAGCGCGTGCCTGAGACGGAAAGTCAAGGGCGCATTCATACCAGCACCGTCACCGTTGCCGTATTGGCCGAGATGGAAGAGGTTGACGTGCAGCTCGATATGAACGACGTGCGCGTCGACGTTTACCGCAGCGGCGGAGCGGGCGGCCAATCGGTCAATACGACTGACTCGGCGGTGCGAATGACGCACATCCCGACTGGCATCGTCGTCGCCGTGCAGGATGAGCGCAGCCAGCTTCAAAATCGCATGCGCGCCAAACAAATCCTGATCGCGCGCCTGTATGAAATGGAGCTGGAAAAGCAGCGTTCCGCACAAGAGAGCGAACGGCGCAGTCAGGTCGGCACAGGCGAACGCTCAGAGAAAATCCGCACCTACAATTATCCACAGAACCGCGTGACCGATCATCGCATTAACCTGACGAGTTACAACCTGCCTGCCGTGATGAACGGCGAGCTGGACGAATTTATCGACGAGTTGATGGCGCGCGATCAGGCGGAAAAACTGGCGCGCGTCAGCGAGACTGTGGTGTGAACACCAGTTCAAACATTTGCGATCGCTTGCATCCACGGCAGATGTTCAGCGTAATGTTGGCCGGTATTGCCGGCCACCCACCAGATGATCGGCGATGCCTGTTCAGAGTTTGGCACAAAGCTGCTGTACGGACGGTACAGCGTCTCTTCGGGCATGGCGGCAAGCAGTGCCATCATCTTCGCATGAACGGCGTTGAGCGTAGCCAGCGTGTCGTTCAGCGTATCCTCGCGGTGACGTTGTTGAATGACGGCATTCGCGCCAGCCACATCGCGGGCCAGCCACATCGCCTCCTCGATGCCCATCCGCACGTGACGAGGCTCGCCGGTCAGCAGGGCATGCATGCCATCTTCCCAAACCGCGAGATGCATGAGATGGTCTTTGACCGTCCAGCCAGCGGCATCGGTCGGTATAGTCAATTGGTCAGGCTTCAGGGCGGCGATGTATGCCCATAAGTTTTTCCACTCTTGTTCGATAAAGTTGAGCAGTTCGGCCTTCGAGGGTGGCGGCATCTCATTCATTGGCTGCGTTCCTTTTGACAAGATCGGATCTCGACGATCATGATGAAGGCAGCGCAATCGCTGCCTCTAGTCGCTTATGACACAGGGCACACAAGCTGTGAAAGCTACGACCATCGCGCATCTGCGGCGCGTCGCCATCGAGCGACTGCGCCCCATCTCCGAGACGCCCGCGCTTGATGCTGATCTGTTGCTTGGCGCTGTTCTCGGCCTTGAACGCGCAGCGCTGCTGGCTGGGCAAGACCATCCGGTCGATCAGAGAGCGCAGGCGCGCTATGCCGAGTTAATCGCGCGGGCCGCAGCCGGTGAGCCGATCGCTTATTTGCTGGGCCGGCGCGGGTTCTACGATCGCGATTTGATCGTCACGCCGGCCGTGCTCATCCCTCGACCAGAGACCGAGCTGCTGCTTGAGCAGGCGCTAGCATGGACAGCAGACCGGCCAGCCGTGCGCGCCGCTGATATCGGCACAGGGTGCGGGGCGCTGGCCGTCACCTTTGCCGCGCACCGGCCTGAGAGCGCGGTGTGGGCGGTCGACCTGAGCGTGGGGGCGCTGGCGGTGGCGCGGCGCAACGCCAGGGCAAACGGTGTGAACGTGCACTTTATACAAGGCGATCTCCTCACCCCGCTGATCGAACGAGCGATGCGTTTTGATCTGCTGATGGCCAACCTGCCCTATATTCCCAGCGCTGAACTGCCAGCGTTGGCGGTCAGCCGCCACGAACCGTGGCTGGCGCTCGACGGCGGGCCGGACGGACTAGCGTTGATCCGCCGCCTGCTGGCGCAGGCCCCATCCGTTTGCGCGCCCGGCGCGCTGCTGCTGCTCGAGATCGGAGCGGGTCAGGGCGACGCAGTCAGCGCGTTGGCCGCCGCTTTGCAGCCACAATCTATTGCCGTGCTGCGCGATTACGCCGGCCACGACCGGATCGTGCGCATCGCGCTGTGAAGCTCAGCCAGCGACCATCACCGCGTCGATCACCTGCGCCGCTAGCTCATAGCGCCCATAAGCCGGGATAATATAGGCGCCGCGCACCATGCCGCGCATCGCGCGCAGCAGTTCCTGCGCCACGCGCACCCCTTCATTGGGGGCATCTTCCCCGGCATCCTCAATGCGTTTGAGGATCGCGTCCGGAATCGAGATGCCCGGAACCTCGTGATGCAGAAAGAGCGCATGTTTCAGGCTGTAAAGCGGCATCACGCCCATCAGCACAGGCAAACGAAGCGGCTCGCCCATGAGCGCTTCGTAACGATGCAGGAATGCCTCAGCGATTCGTGGCTCAAAGACGGGCTGGCCCAGCGCGAAATCGGCGCCTGCCTCGATCTTTTTGCCCAGCACCTCGATCTCTTTGTCAACATCGGCCGCGCCCATATTAAGTGCGCAGCCTACTGTGAAGCTGGTCGCCCCGCCAATCGGGTTGCCTGCCTGATCGACGCCGGTGTTCATACGCTGTTTGGTCAGGCGAATTAAGCCGGAGGGCACGATATCGTAATTGTCCATTGCGTCGGGATAATCGCCGATACGAGTCGGATCGCCCATGACGACGAAAATATTGCGCAGCCCCAGCGCGTGCGCGCCAAGCAGATCGCCTTGAATACGCAGCATATTGCGGCCGCGCGTCGGGAAATGCAGCACTGTCTCGATGCCGAGGCGCGTTTGCAGCAGATGGCAGACCGCCCATGGGCTGATGCGCATGCGCGCTGTCGGACTGTCTGCGATGTTGAGCACGTCGGCGCCGGCATCACGCAACAGTCGCGCATGGTCAAGCAGACGATCGAGGTTATGGCTGCGCGGCGGCGCCATCTCGACGCTGACGACAAAAGCACCGTTCGCCAGCTTATAAGCGAGTTCGGTTGGGCGTTCCTTCGGCGCGAAGCCGGCATCTTCGCTTTCCGACTCAACATAGTTGATGCGAACCAGCCCGCTAGAAGAAATGGCCGCGCCATTGTCGGCGCGCGCTGGATCATCGAGGGCGGCGCGCATGGCGGCGATGTGCTTGGGCGTAGTGCCGCAGCATCCGCCGATCACCACTGCGCCAATTGATCGGAACGCCAGAGCGTAGTCGGCAAAATAATCGACGGTAGCGGGGTACATGGTGCGCCCGCCCAAATTTTCCGGAAAACCGGCATTAGGCACCGCCGCGAGGCGCGCCTCCGGCGCTGCGGCCCGCATCGCCGCGACGATGCGCGAGATCTGCGCTGGGCCGCTGCTGCAGTTGGCGCCGATCACATCGGCCCCGGCGTTGAGCAGTTCATACGCGATGCGCCCCGGCAAATGGCCGAGCAGCGTGCGGTCGTCTGGGCCGAAGGACATCTGGCTGATGATCGGCAGGCCCGGGGCCGTCTCACGTGCAGTTTCGATCGCCAACTTCAGCTCGGCCAGATCATTGAACGTCTCAAAGACGAGCACGTCGACCCCACCCTCAGCCAACGCTGCGATCTGCTCGGCATAGGCTTCACGCGCATCTTCGGTCTTCAGCCGGCCGTAGGGCGCTATCCCGACGCCAAGCGGCCCAATTGAACCGCCCACATAAACCGGCCGGCCGCTCGCAGCAGCGGCCGCGCGCGCCAGCGCTGCGCCAGCGCGATTGATCGCTTCGACCTGATCTTCACGCCCTACTTCGGCCAGCTTACAGCGGTTCGCGCCGAATGTGTTCGTTTCGATCAGCTCAGCGCCCGCCTCGATGTAAGCGTGGTGGATTTGGCTCACCAGCTCCGGCTGCGTGAGGTTTAGGACATCGAAGGCCGCATCGATGGGCAGGCCATGAACATGAAGCTGCGTGCCCATCGCCCCATCCATCAGAATGGGCGCTGGCTGGGCAAGACGGTCTTTGAAAGGAATGTTCGTCATGATCTATCACTGCCTAAAACACGCATCTAGTTGACGCAGGTGCCGAACAAGATGATCTGCGAGCCGATGCCGTCCTCAGCCAGCGCGACCGACCAATCGCCCTGAGCAATGCGACGCGAAGCCTGAATGATCGGATCGCTGCTTCGCAGCGCTTCGCGCAGGTACGTACCCGTTTCGCGGGCATACCATGCCCGCACCACATCTGGGGGATCTGGAGAGTAGAGCGTGATCACCGTGTTGCCCATGCCAAACTCGTTGAACAAGTTGTGCGTCCGGAAGACAACCTCGGCGCCGGGATAGATCGGCAGGCGCCGGCTCAGCCCCTCGTAACACACCCGGTCGATGGCAAAAGTTGTCGTGGCTAAACATGCCACCAGCATGAGCAATAACCCCACGCAGCCGAGCAAGCCGCTGCGCCTTTGCAATGCCCTGAACATTCTCACTCACTTTCACCCGCAGCCTTTCGAACTTCTCTGGAATTGCGCGGGTCGCGCGGCTGCTGGTTTATTTCCTTACTTCACTTCACTCGGTCGTTCTCTATGAACCCAACGCCGCTTACCGCTGTGAGTCACCTCAAGAGGAACAGTGCATCATGTTTCCTCAATCTGCTGGATGCGGTCGATGCCGACATTGAAGTACTTTGCCTCGGGGTGATGGACGACGATCGCCGCGGTGCTCTGCTCTGGTACCCACTGGTAAGCTGCGGTCAGCGACATGCCAAGCTCGCTGGCGGCGGTGGGCAGCAGGCGGAGCACTTGTTCGTGGTCTTGTAGATCTGGGCAGGCGGGATAGCCCCAACTATAGCGTTTGCCCTGCCCAGGCGGGATCTCAAGCGCCCGATTGATGACCATGCGGTTGACGTAGTTAGCGGTCGCTTCGGCGGCCTGCACGGCAAGCCCATGGAAGAAATACGACTCGCTGTAGTTATCGGCATTTTGCAGTCGGTCGAAGTGTTCGGTCGCTGCTTGCCCCACAGTGACGATCTGCAAAGCGACGGTATCCACCAAGCCGCTCTCGACCGGGGCGAAGTAGTCGCTGATGCACAAATGCTCGCCGAATGGCTGCCGCGGGAAGGTGAAGCGGGCGATCTCGATGCGTTCCGGCCCTGCTCCACCAGTGCCGATCTTACCCCGCGCGAGCGCCGCTTGGAATGGCTCTGGGTCGTAGAGGATCAGGTTGTCTCCGTCGCTGTTGGCCGGGAAAAAGCCGTAGACAGCCTGCGGCTGCAAAGTGCGCTCGCGTAGGGCAGCTTTGCTCATACGGGCAAGCCGCGCTTCGAACTCGGCCTCGAGCTGCGCCCATGCCTCGCCGTGTGTGTTGCCGCCGCCCCAGCTCAGGCGGAACAGCTCTGGCTTGTGCAGATATTTGAGCACGACTTCCAGCGGCATCGCTCGGATCGTGCGCGTCCCCCAAAACGGCGGTTCCGGGATGGCCGGCGCCGGCGGCACTGTGCGCCCGCCATCGAGCCGGCGCTCACGGCGGATGGGAGGCTGTTTGTTCATTTCGGCATAGGCTTCCAGCTTTACCTGCTCGAGCAGAGCGGCGCGCGCCTCCGGGTCGATCAGCCTGTCCATCACAGCCAATCCCTCGAAGGCGTCCTTGCAGTAGAAAACGCCCGGCTCGTAGAGACGATCGCTATCATCTAAAAAGAGGATGCGCCGCCCAAATTTGCGATTGATAGCTGCCCCACCGATCAACACGGGAAAGGTGAGGCCGCGCCGCGCCAGCTCGTTCACAACCAGCGGCATTTGCTTTGAGGTGCTGACAAGTAAGGCGCTTAAGCCGATGGCGTCCGCCTGATGCTCCTGCGCCTTCTCGATGATCACGTTGGCGGGCACCTGCTTGCCCAGATCGTAGACGGTGTAGCCGTTGTTGCTGAGGATCGTCTTGACCAGATTTTTGCCGATATCGTGCACATCGCCATAGACCGTCGCCAGCACGACGACGCCTTTCGAGACGCCTTCGACCTTATCCATGAATCGTTCGAGATAGGCGACTGCTTTCTTCATCGCTTCGGCGCTTTGCAGCACAAACGGCAGAATTAGCTCGCCAGAGCCGAATTTATCACCCACTTCTTTCATCGCCGGCAGCAGCACATTGTTGAGCACGCCGACGGCATCTTGCCGTTTCAGGCAGTCGTCGATCAGCGCTTCAAGGCCCTCCTTTTTGCGATGCACGATCTGCCAATGCAGCGCCTGTTCAGCCGTCATATCGGCCGTGGGGTCATCTTGCTGCGCAGCCGCGAGGCGCACATCGTTCTGCTCAAAATATTGGATGAAGCGCGGCAGCGCATCAGGATCGGTGTTGAAGATCAGATCATCGGCCAGTTTGCGCTGTTCATCCGGGATCTCAGCGTAGGGCGTAATGTGCGCTGGGTTGACGATCGCCATATCGAGGCCGGCGTTGACGGCATGGTAGAGGAAGACGCTGTTGAGCACGCCGCGCGCCGCCGGCGTCACCCCGAAACTAACATTGCTGACGCCCAATGCCGTGAGCACGCCTGGCAGATGCTGCTTGATCAGGCGGATCCCTTCGATCGTCTCGATCGCGTCATTGCGCAGCTCTTCCTGCCCAGTAGTGAGCGGAAACGTGAGCGCGTCGAAGATCAGATCCTGCGGCGCGAGGTCATACTCATGAACCGCGATATCGTAAATGCGCCGAGCGATAGCCAGCTTGCGCTCGCGCGTGTGAGCCATACCTTCCTCGTCGATCGTCATCGACAGCACGGCCGCTCCATATTTGCGGGCGATCGGCAGCACCTGATCGATGCGCTCGCGGCCATTTTCGAGGTTGTTGCCGTTGATGATGCCGCGTCCGGGGTAAACCGACAGCGCCGCCTCGGCGACGGCCGGTTCAGTTACATCGATGATCAAGGGCGCTTCGACAGCCATCGCCAATTTCTTGACCAGCGTCCGCATTTGCAGGGCCTCATCGGTACGCTCGGTCAGCGCAACGCAGACATCGAGCATGTGCGCGCCGCTCTCGATCTGCTGCACGGCGATTGGGATCACGCTATCGTAATCCTCGTTGAGGATGAGCTGTTTGACCTTGCGGCTTCCCTGAGTGTTGATGCGCTCGCCGATCATCGTCGGCCCCGGGTTGAAGGCCAGCGGAACCGCCCGCATATTGCTGGAGACCAGCGCCCGCGCTTCTGGCCGCCGTTCGACCGGCGCGCGACGCGCGGCGCGGCGCGCCACCAAATCGCTGTGCGGGTGCCCATGTACGTGTCGGTAAAGCAGTTCGAGATGTTCGGGGCGCGTCCCACAGCAGCCGCCGACGACGTTCACGCCCCAGCGCGTGAACTCGGCCACCATCTCGCTGAAAGGCTCCGGCTCCATCGGGTAGATGGCCTCGCCGTCCACGTTGATCGGCAGGCCAGCGTTGGGCAGAACGCTAATTGGCAGGCGGCTGTTTTCGACCAGATAGCGGATCGGCTCGCGCATGTATTCCGGCCCGGTCGAGCAGTTCAGGCCGATCACATCGATCGGCAGCGCTTCGAGCGTGGTCAGCGCGCTGGCGATATCCGTCCCAAACAGCATCCGCCCGCTGGTATCGAGCGTGATCTGCACCTGCAGCGGGATGCGGACGCCGGCCTCCTCAAAATAGCGGTTGATGCCGTAAACCGCCGCTTTCACTTCGAGGATATCTTGGCTCGTCTCGATCAGCAGCAGGTCGGCCCCGCCCTCCACCAAGCCGCGCGCTTGCACAGCGAAGACTTCAGCCAATGCGTCGAAAGTGATGTCGCTCAGGTCGGGATCGTCTCCGCTCGGCAGTTTGCCGGATGGCCCGATACTGCCGGCGACGAAGCGCGGGATGCCGGTCTCGGCCTCGAAGCGATCGCAGACGCGGCGCGCCAGCGCCGCGGCTGCCCAATTGATCTCAAGCGCCTGCTCAGCGAGGCCATACTCGGCCAGCGTGATCGGGTTGCTGCGGAACGTGTTGGTCTCAACGACCTCGCTGCCAACGCTAAGAAACGAGGCATGGATCGCCTCGATAACATCTGGCCGCGTCAGGCACAGGTAATCGTTGCAGCCGTTATATTGCTCCCCACCGAAATCTTCAGCAGTCAGCGGATAGGCTTGGATGCTGGTGCCCATCGCGCCGTCGAAGATCACGATGTGGTCGGCCACGGCATCGAGGTAGCGACGGTTGGTAAACCGGCGCCGAGTATATCGCTGTGTCATCTTCGGCCTGCTGTGCTCCTCCGTTACGCCTACGTCAGGATTTCCTCAGCATTGGTAGGACGATCCAAACCTTGACTGGCGCGCATTTCTTTCGCCTTCTTCTGCAAATCTTGAAAGAAATCCGTCTCGGTGATCTGTTTGACCTGCTGTTCTCGCTTGCTTTGGTCGATCTGGATCGTGAGCTGGCGAACTTCCTGCTTAAGCTGCTCCTCGCGGATATAAACCTCGCGCACCATTCTCTGAAAGACGTTTGCTGTGCGGCCAAGTTCATCAGAACGCTGGGCGATCTGGTTCACACTGGCCAACTCCGGGTCATTAGGCGACAGGCTTTCATCGCTAATGCGCCGCGCCAACCCGGCGAGGCGCTGCACCGGCATAATGACCGCTCGTTTCAACAGCGCGTTAATAGCGAAGACGACTACGGTGAAGATGACGCTGATGATGATCATGACCGCCGTGAGCGACAGCCGCGCGCTGGCGAAGACATCTTCGGCCGGCACATAGATGATCTGCGCTGCGACCACTTCACCAAGCTGCCAGCCAAAACCGCCGTCCGTCCCATAGCTGGCGATCAGGCTGGCAGGCGCATCAGCCGGGTTCCCGTGGCAGTTCAGGCAGGTCGGGCTGGTGACAGTCAACGGACGGGCGTTGTAAAAAACATGTTGGCCGTCGCGTTCAGTGAAGCCAGAAAGCTGGTCGAGCGCGGCGTCGGCACGAAACTCTGCCACCAGCGCGGCCTCAAACGGGTCAGCCAGATCGCGCGGGTTAGTCGGGTTCAGGGTCGCCTCTTTGTAAAGATACTGATCGTAGTCGCCGCTACGTCGCAGCCGTTCAAATACCTCGCGCGCCGAGTAAGCAGGCACCGTTTCCGGGATAAACTGCCACTCTGTCTCTAACTGCGGCGCTAGCAGCGGGTTGATCTGCGTGCTGGTGTAATGGCGCACCGAGTTCATGGCTTCGAGGAGGACCAACCCACGGGCGCTCACCTCATCTTCGGCGCGCTGTTCCAGCACCTGAGACAGGACGAGAAAGCTCGTGGCGATGCCGATGATGAAGACAATCACTATGATCGACGTGAACTTTGTCTCCAACGAGAGCTTTGAGAGCATATCTACCTCCCGGCGTTGTGCTTCTGATGGCTGATTGAGATCGCTGGTTATCGCTCTCCTTATCATAAGGGCGATCGCGCCTTCGCTCCCGAAAGAAACTTAGCCCCCTACAGAACGTCTTGGCTGTTTGGTCTGCAGCGCCGGCGGCCACAGCGTAAAAAAACATGCGCCCTTCCAGCAGGAGAAGGGCGCATCAGTGAAAGCAAGAGCATGTGCTCATCTCTCAGGCCTTGCCTGCCGGATTTGGCACCTTCCCGGCGCTCCGGGGGTTGCCGCGAGATCTCAGGGCCGTTCCCTCCCTCGCTCTGGATGAGTGCTTATGTCGTTGTCGCAGGCATGGTATCACAACCCGTAAAGGTCGTCAAGAGGTTGGCGGCTGCGCAGCTTGCGGCTATACTTGCCAAGCAATTTCGATCGAAAGGAAAGGACAGTGTCATGTCCGTCTTGCTTTTGATCGCTTTTCCGACGCGCGGGCAGTTGGTCGAGGCGGTCAATTACATTCAAAGCCATCCCGAATTGAAGACGCGCCATTCGGCCGTGATCAGCAAAGCGGAAGATGGCGAGACGATGATCCTCGACGATGACATCACCCCAAACGAGGGTGCGATTACTGGAGGTACCCTTGGCTCACTGCTGGGCAGTTTGGGCATCGCGAGTTTAGGCGCATTTTTGCTGCCGGGCATCGGCCCGATCGTCGCTGTCGGCGCTGGCGCGCTGGTGGGCGGGCTGGTTGGCGGTGTGACTGGCCGGGTCACTGCCTCATTGATCGACATGGGCATCAACAACCAAGTGCTGGCCGATTTGGCGCGTCACCTTGAAAATGATCGCGTCGCATTCGTCCTTGAAGTGGATGGGACTGAGGAAGCGCTCCAGCAGCTTGAGGCGGATATCGCCCGCTACGAGGGCGCAGTGTCGATCATCCGTCCCGAGCCTTGAACGACGCGCGCGGCAGCCGCCTGCGCGCAAAATTGTCGTACAATAGAGTCAACCAATGCCCTCTGGTAGGGAGGCCGGCATGGCTGACGAGCTGATCGTGATTGTGTTCCCCTCGCGCAGCGTGCTCACTAAAGCGCTCGATCATTTGATGGAGACAGAAGTTGTCACCATCGAACACGCAGCCATTGTCGCCAAAGCGCAGAGCGGCGAGATCGTCGTCCTCGACGACTCGGTCGGGCCCGATGAAGCGGGTATTGCCGGCGGGACGCTGGGTGCGGCGATGACGGCGCTGGGGCTGGCCCAGCTTGGCGCGCTGGCGCTGCCCGGCATCGGCGCCATCATCGCGTTAGGAGCGGGCGCGCTGGTTGGGGGGTTGGTCGGGCATGTCACCGGCCGTTTTGCCGCCAATCTGCTTGATTTCGGCTTTCGGCGCGATCAGATCGATCGGCTTGCCGACCAACTGGTCTCTGGCCATCCGGCGTTGGTGCTCGAGGTCAAAGATGCGCGCGCTGCGCTGCCGGTGCTGCGGGCTGAACTGCAGCCTTATCGTGCCGAGCTGATCGAACGGCTGCGCCCGGCCAGCACCACCTAGTCGCTGCGCGCGGTCGTCTCGCTTGCGGCAGCGTCCTGTTCGCGCGGCTTCAGCCAAGCGCCCCACGCACGTTATGAAAGGCGGTTCACGCTCGATGACGATCTCGGATGTTGACCTGAAAAATCGACCGCAGCCGGCCGCAACGGAGCGCAATCCCGGTATCGCGCTGGATATGGGTTGGGTGCGCTCAGTGCGCGCCAACCGCAGCGCGGCCGAGCGGCGCACCGCAGCGCTGGCCGGGCGCCGAACGGTCAAGAAAGCGTGGCAGGCGGCGTGGCTGCTGCGCGCCATCACCTGCATCGACCTGACCACGCTCTCCGGCGACGATACGCCGGGCAGTGTGCGCCGTCTGTGCGCTAAAGCGCGCCAGCCAGTGCGCCAAGATATGCTTGAGGCATTGGGCATGGGCGAGCGCGGCCTCACGGTTGGCGCCGTCTGCGTTTACCACAATCGCGTGCCCGATGCGGTGCGTGCGCTTGAGGGAACGGTCATCCCAGTGGCCGCGGTCTCGACGGGGTTTCCGGCTGGTCTCAGCCCCTTCAAGCTGCGCGTCGCCGAGATCTGCGAGTCGGTCGCTGCCGGGGCGCAAGAGATCGACATCGTCATCTCGCGCGAACACGTGCTCACTGGCAATTGGGGCGCGCTCTACGACGAGCTGCGCGAGTTCCGCGCGGCCTGCGGCGCTGCCCATATGAAAGCGATTCTGGCGACGGGCGAGCTGGGAACGCTGCGCAACGTCGGCATGGCGAGCCTTGTCGCGATGATGGCAGGGGCCGATTTCATCAAGACTTCGACCGGCAAAGAGGCCGTCAATGCCACGCTCGAGGTCGGCTTGGTCATGTGCCGAATGATCCGCGCCTATCAGGAACGCACCGGCTATCAAGTCGGCTTCAAACCGGCGGGCGGCATTCGCACCGCCAAGCAGGCGCTGGCGTGGCAGGTATTGATGAAGGAAGAATTGGGCGATGCTTGGCTGAGGCCAACGCTGTTTCGCTTTGGGGCCAGCAGCCTGCTGACCGACATCGAACGCCAGCTCTGGCATTTCATCAGCGGCCGCTACGCCTCCGACCGTTACATGCCGATGGGATAAGCTAGCCGCCCTGATCGGGAAGGATGGATCATGCGCATCTCGGAGATCTTCGACACGATGGCTTACGGCCCCGCCCCCGAAGCGGCGAACGCAGCGCTGGCATGGCTGGAGGAACACAGCCGCCGCTTTGATCTCTTCATCAACAACCGCTGGTCGCCTCCGCAGAGCGGCGCCTATTTCACCAGCGCCAACCCCGCCACTGGCGAGGCGCTGGCGCAGATCGCCGATGGAAGCGCCGAAGATATTGATGCTGCGGTGCGCGCAGCGCGGGGCGCGTTCGCTGGGTGGAGCGGCTTGGAGCCGCACGCGCGCGCGCGCCATCTGTACGCCATCGCCCGCGCCGTGCAAAAACACGCCCGCCTGCTGGCCGTGCTGGAGTCGCTGGACAACGGCAAGCCGATCCGCGAATCGCGCGACATCGATGTGCCCTTGGTCGCTCGGCATTTTTACTACCATGCCGGTTGGGCGCAGTTGATGGAGCACGAGCTGGCTGGGTTCGAGCCCTTAGGCGTCGTCGGGCAGATCATCCCGTGGAACTTCCCGCTGCTGATGTTGGCATGGAAGATCGCCCCGGCGATCGCGCTCGGCAGCACAGTTGTGCTCAAGCCAGCCCCCTATACCAGTTTGACGGCGCTGCTGTTCGCCGAAATCCTTGCCGAAGCAGGGCTGCCGCCGGGCGTGGTCAACATTGTCACTGGCGGCGATGCGACCGGCGCAGCGCTGGTCGAACACCCCGGCATCGACAAGATCGCCTTCACGGGCTCCACCGAAGTGGGGCGCATCATCCGCCGCTCGACGGCGGGCACAGGCAAGCGGCTGTCGCTGGAACTGGGCGGCAAGTCGCCGTTTCTCGTCTTCGACGATGCTGATCAAGATGCGGCGGTCGAGGGGCTGGTCGATGCGATCTGGTTCAATCAGGGACAAGTGTGCTGTGCTGGCTCGCGCCTGCTGGTGCAGGAAAATATCGCCGAGCCGTTTCTGGAAAAAGTGCGCCTGCGCATGAGTAAGCTGCGCATCGGCGATCCACTGGACAAGGCGATCGACATTGGCGCGATCGTCGACCCAGTTCAGCGCGAGACGATCGACCGCTGGGTGGCGCGCGGCGTCGCCGAAGGCGCGCTGCTCTACCAGCCGGAGTGCCCGCTGCCTGAACGCGGCTGCTGGTACCCGCCGACGCTGCTTTCGAACGTCAGCCCGGCTTCGGCCGTGGCGCAGGAGGAGATCTTCGGGCCGGTCGTCGTCGCGATGACCTTTCGCACACCTAAGGAGGCGGTCGCGCTGGCCAACAATACCCGCTATGGGTTGGCCGCCAGCATCTGGAGCGAGAACATCAACCTCGCGCTCGATATTGCGCATCAGGTCAAAGCTGGCACAGTGTGGATCAACTGCACCAACTTATTCGATGCGGCATCGGGTTTTGGCGGCTACCGCGAGAGCGGCTTCGGCCGCGAAGGCGGCGCTGAAGGGTTATACGAGTATCTGCGGCCGCGCGGGGAACCCCGCCCGCAACCGGTGGTCGAAACGCACAACGCGGGCGGCTGGGGCGAAGTCGTGCCGGCCCGTCCGCAACCGCTCGACGGCATGCGCCATGCCACGGGTGAGCTGCCGCCCCTCGACCGGACGGCCAAGCTGTACATCGGCGGCGCGCAAAAGCGCCCCGATGGCAACTACACCCGCGCTGTGATCGGACCGGATGGCAAGTTTGTCGGGCAGGTGGGAGATGGCAATCGCAAAGATATCCGCGACGCGGTTGAGGCTGCTCACGCCGCCTCAGGCTGGGCGCACAAGAGCGGTCACCTGCGCGCGCAGATCTTGTACTACATGGCCGAAAATTTGAGCGCCCGTGCTGAAGAATTTGCTGAGCGCATCGCCGCGATGACCGGCTGCTCACTGCCAGCCGCGCAGGCCGAGGTGCAGGCCTCGCTTGACCGGTTGTTCACCTACGCCGCCTACGCCGATAAATACGGCGGCGCAGTGCAGGAAACGCCGCTGCGCGGGGTGACGCTGGCGCTGCACGAACCGGTCGGCGTGACCGGCATCGTCTGCCCAGATGAAGCGCCGCTGCTGGCATTCGTCTCGCTGCTCGCGCCGGCCATCGCGCGGGGGAACACGGTCATCATCGTGCCGTCAGAGCGCTACCCGCTGTGCGCGACCGATTTCTATCAGGTGCTCGATACTTCAGACCTGCCGGCTGGCGTGGTCAACATCGTCACTGGAGGGCGCGCATCGCTGGCCAAGACATTGGCCGAACATGACGATGTCGATGCGCTGTGGTATTTCGCCGACGCCGAGGGCAGCGCGCACATCGAAGCGCTCTCGGCCGGCAACCTGAAGCGAACGTGGGTCAGCTATGGCAGGTCGATCGACTGGTTCAACCTGCGCGAGGGCGCTGCCCAAGAGTTCCTGCGCCAAGCGACGCAGGTCAAGAACATCTGGGTACCCGCAGGGGCGTAGCGATCGACGAGCCGCGCTTCCCTCATCTGAGCCGTCACGCTGGTTAGCGAGCGGCAAGATACAGCCGGGCCGTCTGCGCTGGCAGCGGCCCGACCTCGATCACGCCCTCGCTGAGGGACAGTGAACGTTCCTCCAACGATTCAAAATCGACCAGCGCGCATCCGCCCGGCGCCCTTACCGGCAGTGGCAGGGCCAGACCATCGATCGCCTCGAATG
Organism: Aggregatilineales bacterium; assembly: GCA_046719065.1. Classification (GTDB taxonomy): domain Bacteria; phylum Chloroflexota; class Anaerolineae; order Aggregatilineales; family Phototrophicaceae; genus Flexifilum. Next base: position 74,185 of record JBDNDP010000005.1, read on the forward strand.
CGATGACAGCGGCCAGCCAGCCGTGAGCACCCGCATCAATGCGCCACCATGCTGCCCGCCCATCGACATGCCGCTCCGTCAGCGCGCCCGCTTCGAGCAGCGGCCGAACGCGCGAGTAGATATCCTCCAAAAAATGGTAGTGCGCGTTGAAATCTGCATCGCCGACCCACGTCAAATTGCGCTCCGTAACATTGGCCATGAACAGCCCGTAGGAGAGATCTTGGCTGCCGATCGTCTCGTACTTAGGGCGGCGCGCCGCGCCAGCGCCGAGGAAGCGTGAGACGAAATGACGCAGCCGCATCTGCGCCGGGCCAGCTAGCTTGACGAGCGGCTCGCCGAGCAGCCCGGGCGCGCCTGAGTCGTGGGTATCGATGGCAAAAGCGATGCTAGCGCGCTGCGCCCGACGATCGTTGAATTCGGCCAACCGGTCGGCCAGCGTAAAGGCATGGGCGATCAGATCGCTGTCCACTCGGCGCATCACATCATCGCCGAGCAGCAGGTCAAAGCCGATCCCTGCGTACTGCTCAAGGTCATCGCCCATGCGTTCGGCCAGCGCCCCAATATAGGGATACCATTCGCCGCGCGCCGCGGCGATGCAGGTCTTCAGTACGCCCGGAGATGGCCGGTCGGACACTGGCTGACCGTCCTCGGTGAGCGAATCGAAGACATGATCGACCGAGTCGAAGCGCACAAAGTCGAAGCCAAAGCGATCGCGCCAGTAGGGGAAGATGGCCGCATAGTAGTCAATCGCAGGCGGGTAGGGGATCGCCGAAGTTTTGGGAGGGGCGTTAGCGGGCAGGCCGGTCACAAACTTGTACGGCGTAACGATGTGAAAGGCCGAGGCGTGCAGGTCTTTCCCATCCGCACTACGATAGGCAAAGCGCGCGTAATTATCCTCAAAGTTATAGCCGTCGAATGCGGGTAAGCCGCTCCCCGCCCAGCTCTGCGCTGGGATCGTCCATAGGCCGCGCTCGATCAGCGTGCCGATCAAGCGGAAATAGAGCGCGCGTTTGCGCTCGCGCGTCTCCAGCGGGTCGCCTTCGATCGCCTCGAGATCGGAAAGGTTTTCAGCGGCCAACGCTTCGCTAACAATCGCGCGGATCTCATCAACAATCGTCGCCTGATACGATTCCTCGAGCATCGCTTCCTGCGTCAGCCCATCGGCGAGTTCGCTGCGGTTGAACGGCGAGAGGCGCAGCCAGCGAAACAACTCCGGCCGCATGATGACCGGGATGGCGAACTGCGTGACGTGCGGCTCTAAGTCAAAACCGACGGCCATGTTGAGCAGATGCGCCGCTTCCACGAAAGCGCGCAGTTGATCTTCCGGCGACAGCGGCAGGCGCGGGTCAACGAGCTGGCGCGCCAGTGTGCGGGTGCTGCGGATCGCGTAGATAACGCCGAAGTCGTAATCGGTGAAGGGCGCGAGATGTATCGCGTTCACCCGCAGGCCGGGCAGCAGCTTAGCGGCATGCAGGAACGTGCCTGGCCCATCGCTGGTGCCGGTCGCGCGCAGGTTGATAAAACAAAAATCGGCCTCGCACATCCAGCTCGAGTCAGAACGATCGACGACTGGGCCGCGCGTACTGCGGCCGTGCCCGCGCGCCAGCGCGCGGTAGAAGTGCGTCAGCGCGCCGGCGGGCAGCCCAGCTAATGCGCGCGGGGTACGCTTCAACGCGCCCCAGGCGAGATACTCCGCCAGCAGCGCATCGCCGATGCGCGCCTCGTCGGGCGGCGGGTCGGGCAGGTGATCCCAAAGCGTCATGGAAACGTCCTTGTCTAGTGGCGCGGGCAGTCAATCGAACAAGACAGTGCCGCGCATCTCCATCGGCTGGCTGAACAGCCATAAACCAGCCAGCATCATCAACAAAAAGAGCAGTGCCCATGGCAACAAACCGGCCATGGCATCGCGCCGGTATAAGCGTAGCGCCGTTCGCTGAGCGAGATACAAACTGCCACCAAACCCAGCCAACAAGGCGAGCGTTTGGATGAACCCGATAACGACGAGATCTTCAATGCCGGTTAAAGCCCAGTTCGGCGCTCCAAACAACGCAATGTTGTGGTCGATCAAGAAGCTTTGAAAGACCGGGACGATGGCAAAAGCGCCGATCAAGAAGTGGAAGCCATAGTGCGCGGCCCATAACCCAAACCCAAGCGGCACGAACGCCGGCGCGAACGCGGCGACCGTATGCCGCGCGCTGTCGCGGCGCAACGTGCCGGTTAAACGACGCGACACCCACGCTGCTGCCAGCGCGAGCAGAGCCGGCAGCAGCAAAGCTCCCACGCCGAAGATCAGCAGCAGCGTGATCCCCTCGATCGCCTGATCGGAGAGGCCGAGCGCCGTCAGGCCCAAGCTGCGCGCCAGCACTTGCATCAAATCGTAGACCGGCGGCACCATGCCAAAAGCGTTCACCAACCCCATAAACGCCAGCCCAATGACCAACAGCGATGTATCCCAACGCGCCGGCCATGCGCCGGGACGGGCCAACTCTGCCCCCGGGGCGCGTGCGAACAGCGCAACGTTGTTGTGCGGGCAGGCGCGCGCGCAGTCGAGGCACAGCGTGCAGTCGAGGTTGGTACGCATGTGCGGCGGGAACAGCAGCGTGCCGCAGCCGGGCGTGCCTTGCGGGCTGTTGGTGTGCGTCTTGACTGGCGCCCCGTCACTGCCAATCTGATCGACCAGCACGATCGGCGTCTCGCGGTAGCTGCCGGTGACGCACTCTTTGCCCACACACGTCCGGCAGACTTCAGGATCGCGCACGCTGATTTGCGTAGGCGAGACAGTGGAATAGACGAAGTTGAACGTTCCCAAAGGGCAAATATACTTGCAGAACGCCGACTCAGTGAAGATGGCCTCCATGACGAACGACGCGACGAAATAAGCGACGATTACCCACGCCGTTAGTGCCGGGCTGGCCCACATATCGAGCCATTCGTACAGGAAGAACAGCGCAAACAGCGCGCCAATGGCGATCCATTTATTGCGCAGCCGTTTGGGGAAGCGCCGGCCACGCACACTTAATCGTTTGGCAAGTGTGCGCGGCAGCATGAATGGACAGCCCATGCAGAACAAGTTGCCAACCAGCAGCAAGGCGAGAATAACGAAACCACGATAATGCACCCACGGCACGAGCGTGGCAAGGTTCTCGGCGGCGCTTTGTGGCCCGGTCAGCCCATCGTAGATCAACAGCGCGGCGAGCGCCAGCAGCGGGAGTTGAAAGACAAGGCGCCCCCAACGCCAACGCAGCAGCCGCCCGATCAGCGGCCAGCGCAGCAGATCGAGCGCGGTGGCCGGCCGATACAGATGTGTATCAGTTGTCATGAGATGCGACCTCGCAATGCAGGGTGGTCGATGCAGTTCAAGGCGCGGTCAGCCTCCAAATCGTATCGACCATGGCCCGCGTCTTCATCGCGTAGTGCAGTGCCAGCGCGGCAAGGAAGCAGACGATGATCATGACCGCCCACTCAGCCAGCGATGGCGCGACGAAATCGAGCAAGTCCGGGAATAGATAGGGCGCAACCAGCGTGATGGTAGCGAGCAAGATGCCGAAGCCAAAGATGAGCGGTCTTGCGATGATGGTGCGGGGCTCGAAGGGATAAATGCCGAAAACATTCCAGTAAACCAGCACGCTGTAGAGCGTGAAAAAGACCAGCATGCTGCTGCGCGCCTCGATAATGTTCTGGCGGGCGATCAAGTAGTTGATCGCGTATACCATCGAAAGCGCGATCGCGCCGATCACGCCGGCAGAGATGACATAGTCGAAGACATCACGCCGGAATTCGGACATGAACTCTGGTTTAAGGAGACGGAAGGTGAGCAGTGTCGCCGGTACATTGACGACGCCGAACGTCACCCAACTGATCTGGATCGGGTTGATCGGGAAAGGCATCGCCATGAAACCGGCAAAAATGAAGAACAGTAGGCTGTATAAGTTTTTGACGAGGTAAATCTTGCTGGTGCCAAAGATAGTTTGGCGAATCGTGCGCCCCTCGAAAAAGGCGCGCGGCAGCGTCGTCAGTGCATTATTGAGCAGCACAATATCGGCGATGTCTTTGCTGATCTGCGCGCCATCGTTCATGACGATGGCCAAGTTAGCCTCTTTCAGCGCCGGCACGTCGTTAACGCCGTCGCCTGTCATCGCGACATAATGGCCCTGTTCCTTGAGCGCGCGCACAATGCGACGCTTTGTGTTCGGCTCCACGCGCGCGAATAAATCGCCCTCCAGCACAGCAGCTTTGAACTCAGCTTCCGGCATCTGTTCGAGCATGTCGCCGGTATACGCGCTGCGGATAGTCATGCCGGCAGCATAAGCCACCTCGCGCACTGTCTCAAGGTTATCTCCAGAGATAATTTTGAGTTCAACATTTTGTTCTCTAAACTGGCGCAGCGTATCCTGAATATCAGGACGCACCTGATCGCTGAGGACGATCAGGGCCAGCGGCGTCCGTTTTTCGCTAAGCGCGCCGTCGAGCATCGGCGTATCGACGCGCGCGAACGCCAGCACGCGATAGCCCTGCGCAGCGAGGTTCTGCGCGCGAGCGGCTGGCTCGACATCTTCCGGAGTCAGCACGCGTTCCGGCGCGCCCAGCACCAGCGTATGATCCTCCAGCACGATAGCGCCCCATTTGCGCGCGGAGGTGAACGGGACCTCGCGCTTTTTGACGATGGCAGGCGGGCCGGGATCGCTGCTGCCGTTTAGATGCGCAGCGACGGCGGCGGCGGTGCGATTTTGGTGGCTTAAATTGTTGAGGTACACCTTCAAATTCGCCTGAAGATCATCCTCAGAGAGATCGGCCAGCGGGATGATCTCATTGACGGCCAGCACATTCTGCGTGAGGGTGCCGGTCTTGTCGAAGCAGAGCACGGTTACGTTCGCCATCGACTCGACCGCGTTAACGCGCTGCACGAGCGTTTGCTGGCGGCTGATGACGACCGCGCCGATGGTCAGTGAGATCGTGGCGGTGAGCACCAACCCCTGCGGGACGATGCTCGCCACAAAGACGACCGCATCGCGGAACGTATTCAGGTTGATCACGCTGCCCTGCGTCAGGAAGCTGGCGAGGAAGATCATCGGCACGCACACGGCCATGATGAAAACCGAAATGCGCACGATCAGGGCGAGGCGGCGCTGCGTCGGCGTGAGCTGGCGGCGGTATGTTTTGGCGATGACGGAAAGCTGGTTGATGCGGCTCTCGGCGCCGACGACCGTGGCCACCATCACGCCGCTGCCGGCGATGCAGAACGAGCCGGAGTAGACCGGGTCGTTCACCTCTTTGAGCACCGCATCCGACTCGCCAGTGAGCTGCGACTCGTCCATCTCAAGCGCATCGCTGTGCAAGACATAGCCATCAACCACTAACCGGTCGCCCGGCTCCAGCGGGATCACATCATCCTTGACGATTTCATCGATTTTGATGCGCTTGATCTCGCCAGCGCGATAGACGTTGACCTCCGGCGCCGAAAGCGCCGCCAGTTGATCGAGCTTGCGCTTGGCGTTAATCTCCTGTGCCATGCCAAGCACGGAGTTTGTGAACACACTGAAGCCCGCGAACAACACCGTCGCATAGTCGCCAAACGTCAGCACCGTCACCAGCAGCGAGAACATGACGATGTTGAACAAATTGAAGACATTGTCGCGAGCAATATCCCAATACGTGCGGCTCACGCGCGCCTTAAAGGCGTTGGTTTCGCCACGCGCTACGCGCTCGGCTACTTCGTCAGGGGTTAGCCCTTGAATTGTGCTCACTGGCTGGGGCAAGCCGCAGTCTCCCAATCGTGAAGATGATCGCAAATTATTGTAGCGGGTTCACGCTCAAATGTCAGGTAAGAGTCGTCAACGCTGCTGTTTCATCCGCAAGCGGAGTAGCAAGCAGCGGCAGCATCAGTCCCTACGTGGCAGCGCAACGATACGTTTGGGCGTTACGGCAAAGACGCGGTCGCCGGAGAGCGGCTCGACGGCGGACGTGCCAGTGAAGGATCCAAACGCCGGCAGCACTGCGCAGCGCGGCATCAACCAGAAGCATGGCAGTTTAAGCCGCTGCTGCCCTTTACCGCGCAGCACAACGCTCGGGTGTAAATGGCCGGCGAGCGCATAGCCTTTGTCCGGCGTGATCGGCGTGTGGTTAAGCACAAAGTAAGGGCCGATGGTCGGACCGTTCACAGGGAAGATCCTCCATTCAGCGGGTGGGTCTCCAGCAGCAAGGTCGTGGTTGCCGCGCACCAGAAAGATGCGCAGCGTTGGATGCTCGGCGCGCCATGCTGAGACGGCGTCCATCATTGCTGGCTGGCGGCCAGCCGGCGCGTGCAGCAGATCGCCGAGGATGACGAGCGTTTTGGTCTGTGTGCGCTCCACAGCGCGCGTTAACCGCGCCAAATCGTCGGCCATCGATCCCTCTGGGATCGGCACAGCGCTCGCCCGAAAGGCAGCCGCTTTGCCCACATGCAGATCGGCGATGAACAACGTGCGCACCCGCGGCCAGAACAGCGCTCGTTCCGGCAGCAGACGCAGCGTTTCTGGGCCGATGACGACCTCAAGATCGCCCATGCGCTCCCTCGCGGCTGGCCGCCTTTTCGAGCTGAAGCGCCATCTTCTCGATCCGATCCTCAAGCGTTTCCGAACTAACCGTCTGGCGCAGCCGGTCAACCAACAGCGGAAAGGCGAACGGCGTTGGCCGTTTCGATTCGCGCAGCAGCAGGCGGCTCTCATTGATGCGCTTGAGCGCGGCCAGCAGCCGGGTCTGCTCAAGCTGCTGCTCCATCACTTCGCGCTGCGCTTGCTCAAGCAGGCGGTTATCCGGCTCGTAGTTCGCCAGCACATCGTAGATCAAGCCGGCAGAGGCTTGAAGCTGGCGGGACGATTTTTGCCCGCCGGGGAATCGTTCAAAAACCAGCCCAGAGACGCGCGCGATCTCGCGAAATTGGCGTTTGGCCATCTCGGTGGCGTTCAGGCTGTGCGCAATATCCTCGGCCAGCCCCTCAGGAGAAAGCAATCCTTTCGCTAATGCCGCTTCCAGCGGCGGCGGATCCGGCGAGAGCAGTTCGAATCCATAATCATTTGCGGCCACCGTGAATGTGATCGGCAGGTGGCGCGATAGACGGTAGGCGAACAGCGCAGCCAGCCCTTCGTGCACGAGACGGCCAGCGAAGGGATAAAAAAACAGGTGATAGCCCTCGCGCGTTTTGACCCGTTCGATCAGGAATTGATCGCGCGCCGGCACGGCCGACCAAGCCGCCTGCACCGCGAGGATAGGACGGATCGCTTCAAGTTCCGGGGCGAGTTGGCCAGTGAGCGCGCTTTCATCACGCGCGCGTTCAAGCTGCGCGCGGATCGCCTCGCTGAGCGTGCTGGAGAGCGGCAGCCGGCCGCCGTACCAGCGCGGCACAACGCCCTTCCCCGTTTTAGCGCGGCGCACATAGACGGTCATATCGCGCAGCGTGACGAACGTGAGCGCCTTGCCCCCCAGTATGAACGTATCGCCGCGCTTCAGCTTGGCGATGAACGATTCCTCGATCTCACCGACGCGCCCGCCGCGCAAATACTTTACTTGCAGCATCGCGTCGCCGGTGATCGTGCCGATCGACATGCGGTGCAGCCGCGCGAGGTGCGCATCTTCGACTCGATAGCGGCCGTCGGCAACAGTGAGACGGCGGTACTCTGGATAGGCTTGTAGAGCGGAGCCGCCGCGCGTGACGAAATCGAGCGCCCAAGCCCATTCTTCTGCGTCTAGATGCCGGTAGGCGTGCGTTGACCGCACCTCCTCAAAGAGTGCTTCAGCGGTGAACCCACCCCCCAGCCCAACGGTGACGAGGTGCTGCACGAGCACATCGAGCGGCTTCTCGACTGGGGGCCGCGCCTCGATGTGACCTGCTTCTGCCGCTGACCGTACAGCTGCAACTTCGAGCAGCTCGAGCGCGTGCGTGGGCACACAGATGACGCGGCTTTCCGCCCCCGGCTGATGCCCACTGCGGCCAGCACGCTGCAGCAAGCGGGCGACCCCTTTCGGGCTGCCAATCTGCAAGACGCGATCGACCGGCGAGAAATCGACCCCGAGATCGAGACTGCTGGTGCAGACGACGCATTTGAGCGCGCCGCGCCGCAGCGAGTCCTCCACCCAATCGCGCAGCTCGCGGCTGAGCGAGCTGTGATGCAGGGCGATGATGCCCGCCCAATCGGGCCGCGCCTCCAGCAGCGCCTGATACCACAGTTCAGTCTGCGAGCGGGTATTTGTGAAGATCAGCGCGCTCTCCGCCGTTTCAATGCGTTCGATCACCTGCGGCAGCAGCTTAAGGCCGAGGTGCCCCGCCCACGGGAAACGATCGATACGTTCGGGGATGAGCGACTCTATGTGGATAACCTTTTCGAACGCGCCCCGAACCAACCGCCCAGCCGGCAGGTCGCCGGTCTCCCGATCGCCCATGCCGAGCAGGACGCGCAGGGCGACATCGAGGTTGCCCAGCGTCGCCGAAAGCCCCCACACACGCAGGCCCGGCCGCCAGCCGCGCAGCCGCGCCAGCGCCAGCTCCACCTGCACGCCGCGTTTAGAGGCCATCAGTTCATGCCATTCATCGACCACTACGAGCTGCAACGACGCGAAATATGATGCCGCATCCTCCCAAGACAGCATGAGCGATAGGCTCTCCGGCGTCGTCACCAGCGCCGAGGGCAGGCGCTGGCGCTGGCGGCTTCGCACGCTCGACGGTGTGTCGCTGGTGCGCAGTTCGACCGACCACGGCAGGCCAAGCGCCTCAATCGGCGCACAAAGCGCTTCGGCGGTATCGGCGGCCAGCGCGCGCAGCGGTGTCACCCACAATACATGCAGCGGCGCGGTCTGCGATCGCTTGGTCGCCCCGCCATAAGGCGGGGGATGGCGCACCGTCCATTCGATCAGCGGAGCGAGCCATGCCGCATAGGTCTTGCCGCTGCCCGTCGGCGAGTGGATGAGGCCGCTTTCGCCGTTCCAATAGGCCTCCCACACCTCGCGCTGAAATTCGAACGGCGTCCAGCCCTGCCTCATGACCCAGTTCAGGACTGGGTTGTCCTCCCCTCTCGGCACGGTCGACATGATCACGTCTCTGGCAGCAGGGCGGCGAGGGTCTTCAAGCTGTCCGCCTCTTCGATCCGCTTATCGCGGCGCCAGCGCAAAATGCGCGGAAAGCGCACGGCGATCCCTGATTTATGGCGCGGCGAACGCTGGATGCCCTCAAATGCCAGCTCGAAGACCAGCTCCGGTTTGACCGCGCGCACCGGCCCAAATTTCTCATTCGTGTTGCGGCGGATGAAACGATCGACCTCGCGGATCTCCTCATCGGTCAGGCCGGAATAGGCTTTGGCGAACGGCAGCAGTTGGCCGTCATCATCCCAAATGGCGAAGGTGTAATCGGTATACAGGCTGGCGCGCTTGCCGCTGCCGCGCTGCGCGTAGATCAGCACAGCATCGATGGTGTACGGCTCCACCTTCCACTTCCACCAATCGCCGCGCCGGCGGCCAACGCGATATGGCGAATCCAGCCGCTTGAGCATAAACCCCTCGACCTGCCGCTCGCGGCTTTCGGCGCGCTGAACCGCCAGCGCTTCCCATGATCCGGCTGTGACCAGCGGCGATAGACGAAGGTGAAACCCGGCCAGAGCAGCGACGAGCGCTTCGAGAGCGGCGCGCCGTTCTCGAAGCGGCCATGCGCGAATGTCCTCCCCTTCGCGTTCGAGCAGATCATAGGCGAGGTAGACGACCGGCACCTCTTGCAGCAGCTTCTTCCCCAACGTTTTACGACCAATACGCCGCTGGAGCTGAGCAAATGGTAGCACGCGGTCATTCGCCAGGTCCCACGGCAGCAGCTCGCCGTCTAGCGCCGTGCCATCGGGCAGACGCTCAGCCTCAGCCGCGATCTCCGGGTAACGGTCGGTCACCAGTTCCTCGCCGCGCGACCAGAGGAAGACGCGTCCCGCGCGTTTGATCGCCTGTGCGCGGATGCCATCCCATTTCCACTCGACCTGCCAGTCGGTAATGGGGCCAAGCGCTTCCGGCGTATCTTCAAGGGGATAGGCGAGGAAAAACGGGTACGGCCGGCTGATGTCCGCATCGCTGATCTCCGGCGCGGTCAGCGCGGTGAAGAAGGCCGCGCTCGGCTCCCAGTCGCCCATCAATCGGTGGGCGACGGTCGCCTCATCAATGCTGTTGACCTGCGCCAGCGCCCGCGTGACCAGTCGCTGCGAAACGCCAACGCGGAAGCCGCCGGTGATCAGTTTGTTCCAGATGAAGCGCTGGCGCGTGCTCAAGCAAGCCCAAGCCTCGAAGATGGCCGCCTTGCGCGATGTCTCATCCATCGTCTGCAAAGGCAGCAGCTTGGTTTCGATCCACTCGGCGAGCGGGCGCTCATCTTCATGCTGCGCCTCTGGCAGCAGCAGCGTGATCGTCTCGGCAATATCGCCGACCGCATCGTAACACTCGCTAAACAGCCAGTCCGGAATCTCAGCGAGCTGCGCCGCCCATGCGCTCAGCTCGCGCGCGCTGATGACACGGCGCGGCCGCCGCCCAATCAAGAAGTATGCTGCCCATGCGGCATCGGCTGGCGGCGCGGCGCTGAAGTACTCGACCAGCGCAGCAACCTTCTCATTAGTGCGAGTCGTCTCGTCAAGAGCGGCGTAGAGCGCGGCGAAGCGTCGCACCGGTTCACCCTTCGATCGTCTCGATTGGCGGCTCGTCGACTGCCGAGTCATCGTTTTCGCCGGTGTATCGCGTCTCGACCGCGTAAGCTTCGATCCCCTGCTCACGCAGGTGGCGGGTGACCGCTGCGGTGTACCCATGCGTAACCCATACCTGTTCGGCTCCGGTCTCGCGGATCGTCGTCATTAAATCCGTCCAGTCCGCATGGTCAGAGAGGACGAAGCCGCGGTCGACAGCACGGCGGCGGCGCGTCCCACGGATACGCATCCAGCCGGAGACGAAGCCTGAAGACTGGTCGCCAAAGCGCCGCAGCCACGGCGTGCCGCGAGCCGAAGGCGGCGCGATGATCAATGCTCGCTGCCACTCTGCGCCTTGTGCTTGCATCACGTGGGTCGTCGGCGGCATCGCGATGCCGCCGGCGCGGTAGGCGTCCACCAGCGCTTCGACCGCGCCGTGCGTATAGATCGGGCCGATCAACGGATCAATACCAGCCATGATCCGCTGCGCTTTGCCCAGCGCGTAGCCGAACAAGATGCTGGCACGTCCCTGCGCTTGGTTGCGCCCCCACCAGTCGTTGATCTGGGCGAACACCTGTGCCTGCGGGGGCCAACGGTAGATCGGCAGGCCGAAGGTCGCCTCGGTGACGAACGTGTGACAAGGCACGACTTCGAACGGCGCGCAGGTGGGGTCTGGTTCGCGCTTGTAATCGCCTGATACGACCCACACCTCTCCGCGGTGCTCAACGCGCACCTGCGCCGAGCCGAGGATGTGCCCGGCCGGGTGCAGCGAAACGATGACGTCGTTCAGATATCGCCGCTCGCCATAAGCCAGCGTCTCAATGTGAGCGTCTTGACCCAGCCGCAGGCGAAAGATCGCCTCGCCCGGCCCCGCAACCAGATAGGCCCCGCAGCCGCGTGCGAAGTGATCGGCATGGCCGTGGGTAATGACTGCCCGCGTGACCGGCTGCCAAGGATCGATGTAAAAATCGCCAGCGGCGCAGTAAAAACCGCGTTCAGTCGCGCTGATCAGGCTCATCAACTCCCCTAATCCAACTTACGCAGCACAAGTGTGCAAAGCTTAGCTGAACATCTGATGAGCCGCGTATGAGGAGTCGTGCGCAGGCCCACGCACAAGCGAGGAGCGCGAAAGCGGCGGCCCTTTGTCACGGCAGCGACCGCCGCTTAGTCAGCTCACACCCCGCCGTTAACGACCATATCGGCCATATGCATGCCGGTAATAATTTCCTCAACTTCTTTGATCGTCGTTGTTTTGGGGTCGATATCATCGGCGACCTTCTTGCCGCGCCGCAGCACGACGATTCGATCGACAACCTGAAACACGTGGTAGATATTGTGGGCGATGAAGATGACCGAACGACCGGCATCGCGCGCATTGCGGACGAAGCGCAGCACCCCCTGCGTCTCCTCGACGCCGAGGTTGTTGGTCGGCTCGTCAAGTATGATCAATTCGCTCTCGAAATGCAGCGCGCGCGCGATCGCGACCGCCTGCCGCTCGCCACCTGAGAGCGAGCTGATCGGCGTGGTCGGCGGAATGTCTTTGGTGATGCCCACGCGCTTAAGCAGCTTGCCGGAAACCTCGTTCATCAGTTCCTGATCGAGCCGGCCGAAGAAACGCGGCCCCTTGATCGGTTCGCGGCCTAGAAACAGGTTGCGCGCGATCGAGAGCTGCGTTACCAGCGCCGAGTCCTGATAAATTGTCTCAATGCCGAGCTTGATGGCATCGGTCGTATTACGAATCTCGACCTTTTGGCCCCGGAAGTAGATCTCGCCCGTATCAGCGCGCAGCGCGCCGGAAAGGATCTTGATGAGCGTCGATTTGCCGGCGCCGTTATCGCCGAGCAGGCCGACGATCTCGTGCTTGTTGACAGTGAAATCGACGTTGTTAAGCGCCTGCACCCGGCCGAAGAACTTGTTGATATTCTGCATGCGTACCAGTTCGTCGCTCATCATGTCCCCAAGTTGTGTCTACGCTCCAGCCAAGAATGCAGCGCCATCATGCCGAGGATGATCGCGCCAATGAAGATGTTGTAAGCAAGCCCGGGCACGCCAACCATCACAATGCCGTTGCGCATTACGCGCAAAATGAGCACGCCGAGCACCGTGCCGATGATCGTGCCGCGGCCGCCGCCCAATGCCGTGCCGCCGATCACAACCATGGCGATCACTTCCAGTTCGTAGCCCGTGCCGCTGTTGGGGTTAGCCGCTGAGACGCGAATTGAACTGGTGACACCCGCATAGGCGGCCATCAGCGCCGAAGTGATGAACAGAATCGTCTTTGTGCGCGAAACGCGCACGCCGCGGGCGCGAGCGGCCATCGCGTTGCCGCCCGCCGCCTGAATCCAGTTTCCAAACTTCGACTGTGTCAAGATATAGCCGAACAGCACGGCGAACAAGATGAACCAGACGAGCGAGGCATAGATGCGCAGTTCGCCAATGTAAAAATCACCAACCAAGATCGAGGTGAGCGGGGACTCGGCCGTCCATGTGCGCTGTGGAAAGCCGGACGTGATATACAGCGCCGTGCCGCGCACGACCAGCAGCATACCAAGCGTGACGAGAAATGATGGAATTTTGAGGCGTGTGACAAACCATCCGTTGGCGAACCCGATCAATACGGCGATGGCCATGGCGATCACGAATCCTACCTCAAGCGAAGTAGCGCCAGTATTGAACAACGTCCACATGACGACGGGCGTAAAACCGAAGACAGAGCCGACCGACAGGTCGAACTCGCCCGATGTCATCAACATGGTCATACCCAGCGCGATCATGCCCAGCTCAGGCGTGAAGGCAAGCAAGTTGCTGATGTTGCCTGCGGAGAGGAAGGCCGGCGCCAGCATCGCAAAGACGACGATCTCGCCGACGAGCAGGACGAACGGTCCAAATTCTGGGCGGGCGATGATCCGCTGCACAAGCAAGCTGGAACGCTTCGTTGCTGGCCGGGTTTCGGTTAAGGTTGAGGTCGGTTGCATAGGACTCTCATCTTTAGCTTCAAAATTGAGATGAGGCGGCAGCTTTGCCGCCGACCTCATCTCATTCGAACGAACTGGCTTATCACGCTTTAGCGCAGTGCGCGCAGCGCGATAGCGTCGTCAAGCATCAGGGAAGTGATCAGCCTTCCATGATATCGAGGTAAATTTGGGCCAAGTCAGCTTCGTAAAGCGTGCCCACGAACACATCGAAGCCCGGGGGAATGCCGCTGGCGGCCATTGATGCCATCGAGAGGCCGATGTAGCTGGTCGCCTGCGGATCCTGCCACATGGCGGCAAGCACATAGCCCTCCAGCACCGAGCGCGCCGTCTCGGGCGAATTGCCCCAACCCACCACAGGGATCTCGCCCGGCGCCACGCCAACCTGATCAAACACGCGCTTGATGCTGCCCGTGACGAGATCGCCGAGGCCGATGATCGCGCTGATGCGGCCGCGGTTGGCAGTCAGATAATCGGACATGCGAGTGATGATCTCGGCCTGATCGAGCGTCGAGTCGGTCACCTCATAAGTGATGCCAAGCGGGTCGAACACGCTGGCGATGCCTTCCGTCTCCAGCACTTGATAAGTCGCACCGGGGACTTCAACCGGTAGCCAGACGAAATCGCCGGACTGGACGAAGCCGTTATCGACCAGATACTGCGCCCAGCGGCGCCCAACGATGACGTTATCAGTGCCAACGTATGCATCGCGGCCGCTGGTGACATCTTCAGTGTTGATGATGATGACCGGGATGCCGACTGCGTGCGCCTCAGCGATCAACTCGGTCAGGGTGCCGGGGTCAGGCGTGCTGCTGACGATACCCGTGGCCCGTGCTGCGATCGCGGCGCGGAAAGCCTCTTGATGCGAGGGGACGTCTCCGCTGTGGAACGAAGTACGAACCTCGTTGCCAGTATCGGCTGCCCACTGTTCAGCGCCTTGCAGGAAGTAAGTCCAGACTGGGTCGGCTGGGGAGCCGTGCGAAATCCAGTAGAAAACGCGAGGTGCGTCTTGTGCGGAAACAGTAAGCGGAAGTGCAACGAGTAAGAGAATGCCAAAAAGGATCAAGATGCGGGCAAGTTTCTTTGACATGATTTCTCTCTTTCACTAAAGTTTTGCGAAATCGTTTCACAGAAACGACAGTCCCTCATTGATTCAAACCGGCTGCTGCTCCTTTCCTAACGTGCGGGGCACGGCGGCCCGTATCCCGCGCCACCACACTTGAAATATACCGCTTTCGACCAAACTGTCAAAAATGAGGCGCCCGGCGGCAGGCCTACCGCCGACTTCCGCCGAGCGCTCACGACGGGATGTCTAGCTTTTCAAACGGTCGCGCAAGGTGTTCAAAAAAGGGATATCGCGGTATTGATCTGGCTGCACGGCCTCCCAGTCGATTCCGCGTGGCTGCGGATAAGGCGTCTGCGTCTCTATGACTTCGTCGGGCGTGATGATCCAGTGCAGCGCAGAATCGTGCGGCAGCATGACAACGCGATCATCCGGCACGATTTGCAGCGGATGCACCGTCGTGACGATCGGCGTTTCCGGTTTGATCAAGCCAAACTCACGCATGATGCCCAGCTCAATATCGGCGAAGCCGGCGCCTTTGCCGGTGCGCCCACCGCTTCGAGTGACAGCGACACAGCCCGTCACGACCAGATCGATCGGCTGCATCTCCTCAAAGCCAACTTTGCGTCCGAGGTCGATCGCCTGCGTATGCTCGCTGGCTTCTGCGAATGAAATGCCGCGCGCGCTCAAATCGGCCGGATCAAGCAGGACGAACGGCAGCGCCTGTACTAACGCCGGGATCGGCATGTAGAGCAGCTTGCCGTCTTCGAGGGCGCGCCGCCGCACTGGGGCCTGCGCACGGTCGGGGTTGCATTTGACGACGCGCGCCGCCGTCCAAATTGGCAGCTCAGCCAGCCGCGCCGCCGCTTCTTCAGCGCCGACGAAATTGGGGATGTGACTCCACGGTGAGCCAACGGCCACTTCACGTTCTTCTAACAACCCCCAAATTTCGGCACGCAGCGCATCTTTATCGACGTTGCGCCCCGCCCATCGAGCATCGCGCGGGGGAATTGGGTCGTTCATTCTGTCTATCCTCACAAGCAGATTTTGGTTATCTTGTCCCTATTGTAGTCATGAAATTCACTGTAGCCTATTTATAGAATCCTTACATCAGGAGAGATGAACGATGAAACAGGCAAAAATTTGTTTACTTCTTTTGGCGCTGTTAGCAGTAACTGCCATGCTAACAATCGGCGTCGCTGCGCAGGATGATGAACCACTGCGCGTATCTTACGTCGTCAACGGCGTACTGGGCGACAAGTCGTTTATTGACTCGGCGCAGCGCGGCCTTGACCAGGCTGCCGACGAATTTGGCATCGTGGTCAACACGATCGAATTGGGCATCGATCCCGGCAACTGGGAGAGCGGTCTCAACGATGTCATGGCCGATGTCGACAGCTACGACATCCTAGTAGCCGGCTCGTTCAGCATGCTCGATTATCTGGCTTCGCGCGTCCACCTTTATCCGGATAAAATTTTCTTCTTCTACGACGCGTCGATGCCTTATGATGACCCTTCCATTTGCGTGGATGGCTGTCGCAATGTGTACTCGATCATCTACCCGCAAAATGAGGGTTCATTTTTGGCCGGCGTCTACGCCGCGGCCATGACACTGCGGACGGATATCGACGGCATCAATGACCTGCCGATGATCGGCGCGGTTGGCGGGCAGGATATCCCAGTGATCAACGATTTCATCGTGGGTTACGAGCAGGGCGCCTGTCTCGTTAACCCGGAAAGTCAGGTGATCGTGCAGTATGCCGGCGGCTGGAATGACCCTGCGCGCGGCAAAGAGATCGCGCTGGCGATGTACGAGCAGGGCGCTGATATCGTCTTCCAGATCGCCGGCGGCACCGGCGTCGGCGTGTTTGAAGCGGCGCTGGAGCAGGGACGCTACGCGATCGGCGTGGACTCGGATCAAGCGATGATCATCCTCGATACGTCGCCGCAGCAGGCCGAGCGCATCTTGACCAGCATGCTCAAAAATGTCGATTTGTCGCTTTACCGCGCCTTCGATCTTTACCTGCGCGGCGAACTGCCGATCGGCAGCGCTGAAGCGATCGGCATTGCCGAGGGCGGCGTTGGTTTAGCGATCAATGAGATTTATGAAGCCGTCACGCCGCAGGAAGTCCAAGATTTGATCGCCGCGGTGCAGGAAGCCGTCCTCAACGGCGAGATTCAGATCAACACCGTGTTCGACTCGGAGAACCCAGCTTCGGTGGGCATGGGTTGTGCCGCGATGCCCGAAATCGATTTCGACGTGGCAGCATATCTGGGCGAATAGCCGAACCTATGAAAGCAAGCGCGCGGGGAAGGTTTCACACCCTTCCCCGCTTCAGCAATTCGAAGATGCTGTTGTCTCCGCATGGCTTGTCAAGGAAATAACGGCCAGCCCAGAGGTTTGATTGACCAACTGGTAAACTTTGATCGGATCGCGGCCGCTGTTAACGCCCCAGATCGATAATGGCCGCCGCTGGAAAGCGAGCTGTGAAGTGCGCTAACAGCGACGGCCGCACGACCGCGCAAGCGAGACGATATGCCCTGCGTTCGAAGAGCGGCAGCGCTTGGTGCCAACCCTTCCCATGCAGCAGCTCGAGCGGGCCAAGCTCATCGACAATGAGCAGGTCACAGGGGCCTTGCGCCGTTACGATGGCGCCGCCCCACGCCAGCACGTCGTCATCGAACTGCCAATTGCGCGTCGGCGAGGTAGGGTCTGGGCTGGCGCGGCGCTGCGCCAGCCGGCGCCGCGTGCCAGTCGCCAGATCGACTACATCGATCGCCCACTTATGCCCGTCAGCGAAGACGCCCGGCGACAGCAACCCGGCAATGCGCAGACCACGCTCACGAGCTTGTGTCGCCAGTTCAGCGCACCACGTCGTTTTGCCAGCGCCGCTTGGCCCAGTGATGACGATGAGCGTTGGCGCTGGCGCGTCGAAAAGCGACCAGAGATCGGCCAACGACTGGGTCATTGCCGGCCGTTGCGCGGCACAATCGCGCGAGGGATCCGGGAGTCGCCATCCATGGCGTAGATGATCTCCGCATCCATGTCATAAGCTACTGAAAGCAGCGCCTCGGTCAAGGCCTGCGATGGATCGCCTAATGCAAGAGCACGTCCCGCTTTCATCAGCAGCACTTGATGCGCATAGACCAGCGCATTGTTGGGCACGTGCGACGAGACGACGAAAGATAACCCCTGTTCGGCCAGCCGCGCCACAATTTCCATGACGCGCTGCTGGTTGTTCAGGTCAAGGTGAGCATCTGGCTCATCCATCAACAGCACCGTGCACTGCTGTGCCAGACCGCGCGCGATCAAGACGAGCTGGCGCTCGCCCCCACTGAGCTGAGTATACGGCCGGTCGCGGTAGCTCGTCAGCCCGACGCTGTCAAGCGCCTGATCGGCAATTTCATAATCGATAGCGCGTGGCGAGCCGAACAAGGCCAGATGCGGCGCGCGCCCCATCAGTACCATCTCGCGAACGGTATACGCAAAAGCGGGCGTATGAATCTGCGGGATCATCCCGATGCGCTGGGCGCGCTCGGTCGGTGTATAGGCATGAATATCTTTCTCATTGAACGTGATCGTGCCTTCATCGGGTCGTAGAATGCCGCTGAGGCAGTTCATGAGCGTGGTCTTGCCACAGCCGTTGCGCCCCAGCAGGTACAGGATTGTGCCGGCCTCCAATGTCAGCGAGATGCCGCGTAAAACGGGCGCTCCGCGGGCATAAGCATGGACGAGATTGGCAGCTCTCAACATGGCGATCACCACCCCGTCCGGCTGCGGCGCAGCAGCACGACCAACAGCGGAACGCCAACCAGGCCCGTTAAGATGCCGAGCGGCACTTCAGCAGGCAGCAGTGTCCGCGAGATATTGTCGATCAGGAGCAGGAAAGACGCCCCTAGCGCCAGCGAAACCGGAACCAGCCGCTTATGGTCTGGGCCCACCAGCATGCGCCCGGCATGCGGAATGACCAGCCCAATCCAGCCGATCACCCCACCGACGGCGACGGCCGCCGCTGTCATCAGGGTGGCACAAACGATGATGACCAGCTTTAGGCGGTTTGGGTTCATGCCGAGCGTCGTCGCTTCCGCATCTCCAAGCGACAGGATATTCAAACGCCAGCGCACCAACCACAGGAAGATGCTGCCAGCCACAGCAAAGAGCGCCAGCATTGGGATGCTGTTCCACGTCACGCCAGTCAGCCCGCCGAGCAGCCAGAACGTGATCGCTGGCAGCGTGTTCAGTGGGTCGGCTATATATTTCATCAGTGAAGTAAGCGAGCCGAAAAAAGAGCCGATTAAGATCCCCATAAGGGTGAGCACGATCATCGGCGCCGTGCTGTACAGCCGGCTGCCAGCATAGGCCAAGCTGACAGCCAGCAGACCGAAGCCGAACGCGAAACCCTGCACGAGCAGCGCTGTCCCGCCTAGCAGCAGCGCCAGCGCGGCGCCGAAACCCGCTCCGGATGTGACGCCGAGCAAGTTCGAATCGACGAGCGGATTCTTAAAAATGCCCTGAAAGGCGACGCCAGTGCTGGCCAGCGTCGCCCCGATCAGCACGGCAGATAAGATGCGCGGCAGGCGAATGCGCAGCACCAACGTCAGCTCAGTGCTCGAGACGCCCTCAGCGAGCTGCGGAAACACGGGCGAGAGCAGCGCGCGCAGCACATGTTCAATGCTGATGCCATACAGCCCGAGCGTGAGTGAAACGGCGATCAAGGCGAACGGCAGCGCCAGCAGCCCATAATAGCCGACATCGCGCCACGGAAACCGCGTTGACGCCGCGCTGCGCCGCAGTCCTCGCAGCGTTACGACGCGCATACCGCCGCGATTTCGTCAGCCGGGATGGCATGCCCGTAGAACGTATCAAAGAAATAAATCGCTTCGGCGGCGCAGTCAAGATCGACCCGTTCTGGGAAGAGCGTGCTCGCCAGCCAGATGATGCCCAACACAGAGTCGGGGACTGGCGCATCCCACGGCGCGACCCAGCTCGGCATCTTATAGACCTGACCAGCCTGCACCGCCGGCACTACCTGCCATTCTGGGCTGTCCGTGATCGCCTCAAGCGGCACGCCATAAGGCGCGATGATAATCACCTGCGGGTCCCACAGCACGACCTGTTCAAGGTTGACGTCGTTCCACGATCCAGTTAGCGCAGCGCTGACCGACTGACCGCCGGCGGCAGCAATGATATGGGTCTGGTACATGTCGCCGCTGATGACGCGCAGCGGCTCGGTGCCAACGAACAGCACGCGCGGCCGTTCCTCAGGCGTGATGTCCGAGGTTCGTTCAATGACCTGCGCGAAGATGCGCTCATAATAGTCAACCCATGCCTCGGCAAGCGCCGCTGAATGAGGCCCGAACACCTGCCCGGAGATGCGCATTGCCTCCGCTAACAGTTCAGGCGACTCGCCCTGAAAGAGGACGACAGGGATCTGGAGTTCGGCGACTGTATCCAGCCATGCAGAGCGCGCGCCTGTGAAGATGACATCCGGGGCGAGAATAGCGATCTCCTCAGTGTTGATCTCGCGTTGATTCATCACATAGCCGCTCAGTTCTGGGAAGCGCGGGTCGATCGCTTCCATGCGCGCAGCGCCGATTGGATCGCGCGCGCCGAGAAAGCCAGCAGCCACCAGCCGGTCAGCCGCGCCAACACCGTAGATTAGGTAGGTCGACAAGCTATAAGGTGACACAACGCGGCGCACAGGCTGCGGCAGTTCAACCACGTTGCCAGCCTGATCGAGAATGGTCACGCTGGCGGGCAGCAGCCCGGCATCGATCAGTGCCTGCTGTCCGTCCGGCGAGACAGCGAAGGCGGCGAATTCGGCCGCTTCAGCGTTGTCCGTATTCAAGATGAAGAATCCATCCGGCAAAAAATGAAGTGGCAAACCGGCGAATCCAGCCGGGATCGCGCTGGGATCAGCGCTCGCCAGCAGATCGGCGTCAGTCTCAACGAATGTCGGCGCGGCTGCGTAGCGCGCCTCGAACAGAGCGGTTACGGCAGGTCGCAGCGCTTCATCGGCCTGAATAGTGAAGTCCAGTTCTTGAGCAGCGACCAGGGTGCTGCTGAGACTGATCGCAAGGGCGAGCGCCAGGGTGAAGCGTACAAGCCATTTCATCGTGATGAAGATCCTTTCCTGCGCATAAAGCGCATCATTTAGATAAACAAGCGGTCGCGCACCGCTCGAGCCAGCGCAGCACTGCCTCCAGCTGCTCAAGCACAAGCTCAAGGGTCAAGGTCTCCATTCCCGGCGCAGCGCGAGTCCGCTTCGCTAGCAGCCGTTCGCGCTCAGCAAGGCAGGCGCGGTGCTGATACTCGATGATCGGGGCGGTCGGCAGGCCAAGCGCGCGAGCGATGAACAGCCGGCTCAAGAATTCTACGCGCACGCGGCGGATGCTGGGCGAAGGCGCAGGATCGTACAGCCATGCTTGAAGCTGAGCTTGGCCCGCATCGGTCAGCGAATATTCGATGCGCGGCGGCCCGCTCTCCGAGACGACCTCGCGACCAGTCACCAACGCTGCTCGTTCCAGCCGCTTCAGCACGTTGTAGAGCTGGCTCGTGCTCAGATTCCAAACCGTGCCGAGCTGGCGCGAGTCTTGGAAATAATCGAGCAGTTCGTAACCGTGACGTGCCCGAACTGCCAGCAACCCGAGGATCGTTTCATCAGGAGTTAAACTTGCCAACGCGCCCCTCCATGATGGAATAATGGTATTCTATCTTGGAATACTGCAAAATGCAAACCCTTTCGAAGCTCAGCAACTTTGGTGCCGCTCGTGTGCTGAATGCCAGTGCCTAAGCGATTTTGGAGTATGTTTAGCTTTACTAAACTAAGGATCGGGGTTGGTAACCTGCATCATGGCAGAAACGGCGCCCGCCAGTTCGCCTACTATCACAAAGGTGTCCACAAAGGTGTCAGTATCTCGTATCTCGGTGCATAGCGTACCGCCGTTGGCAGATACTTTCTGCGCAACAATCAACAATATGGAATGGATATCTTTGACCGAGAAATAGAATCGGCCAGTGCGGCGGCATGTCTCCCATGTTTTCGTCCATCGGCATGATATAGACAAATTTGAATCCGATAAGAAATATTAGAAGAAATATTAGCGGGAATGGGCGCAACGCCTCGCCATTCTCGCGCTAAAACGCATCCGCGCGCCTGCCCTATTGATCAAATAGAACAAATATGCTAAATTAAGGGCATGGTTCTTCGCGCACATGCGCCACTCTGATTTATAATCGGGAATGACGACATGAACGCGTTGGGTATTGAGCAAAGGAATAGTGCCTTGGCCGCGAGACGAGCTAGCAAAGAGATTAAAGAAGCCAGCCCAGATGGCGCGCAGCAGCTTCCGTTTTCTGAAGAGGGCCGCCGGAAAGCCATCGAAGCGGCGCTCGATGATTTGACCAAGCGCTTTGGCGAGGGCACGGTCGTCCGGCTGGGCGATGCGACGCAGCTCGCGGTGGATGTGATCTCGACGGGATCGCTCACGGTCGATATTGCGACCGGGGTTGGCGGCGTGCCGCGCGGGCGCGTGGTCGAGATTTATGGCCCTGAAAGCTCCGGCAAAACGACTATCTGCCTGCATGTGATCGCTGAAGCGCAGAAGCGTGGCGGCTGGTGTGCGTTCGTCGACATGGAACACGCCCTCGACCCAACCTATGCCACACGCATCGGCGTCAACGTCGATACGCTCTATATCGCCCAGCCCGATACCGCTGAACAGGCGCTTGAAATCACTGAGGCGCTTGTGCGCTCCGGTGCGCTCGATGTCGTTGTGCTGGACAGTGTGGCCGCGCTCGTGCCGCGCGTCGAAATCGAAGGCGAGATGGGCGAAAGCCATGTTGGCATTCAGGCGCGTCTGATGAGCCAAGCGCTGCGCAAACTCTCCGGCGCGATCAAACAATCAAACGTCGCTGTGTTGTTCACCAACCAACTGCGCGATAAGATCGGCGTGATGTACGGCTCTCCGGAGACCACCAGCGGCGGGCGCGCGCTCAAATTTTATGCCAGCATGCGCCTTGATGTGCGCCGCTTAGAGTCGATCAAAGCCCCGGGTGGCGAGATCATCGGCAGCCGCACGCGAATTCGCGTCACCAAAAACAAAGTCGCCCCGCCGTTTCGTGAAGCCGAGTTTGACATCATGTTCCTCGAGGGCGGCATCAGCAAAGCCGGAGAGATCATCGACCTCGCCGCCGATCTGGGGATTGTCGAGAAGCGCGGCGCTTTCTATCGCTACAACGACGGCCTGCTCGGGCAAGGGCGCGAAAACGCCAAGAACTATCTGCGCGAGAACCCAGAAGTCAGCAATGAAATTGAGAACCTCGTTCGCCAGCATTATGGGTTGCCCGCGCGCATTTGAGCGATCAGGCAGCGAACCTATTCACCATTTATGCTTCCAGTTTAAAAGAGCGGCGCGGCGATTTAAATGATCGCGCCGTTTTTTGCGCTACAATTCTCCTCGAGAGCTGGCCAAGGAGCGCTGCCTGTGTTTAACGACGAACTGCCGCACGAGGAAGAAGATACTGCCGTCGAGGCGTACTGCGTCCGCTGTCGAGAGATGGTTGAGCTCGAGCGGCCGGTCGCTGTGTGGACGCGGCGCAGCGTGCCGGCAATACGTGGTGAATGCCCCCTGTGCGGCGGCAGTGTCTTTCGTATGGGTCGTACCGAAGCGCATACCCGCCTCAACCGTCCTTCTGCAGTGCGCGTGGCCACCCACACCCGGGCCAAACTCCCTCAAGAAACCGTCTACATTAACTACGCTGCTGACGCAGGAGATTTTGCTGCTCAGCTCGCGGCTGATCTAACGCAGCTTGGCGTCGCCTGCTGGATGCACACCACCGAAACCGATGCCCACTGGGCTGGTGGGGTGCATCCGTCGCTGACCGAATGCGCGCGCATGATCCTCGTCGTCTCGGCGGGGTCGGCGTTGGCCGCCGATGTTGAAGCGGCGTGGCAGTTCTTTCGTACCAAGAACAAACCGATCCTTATCGCGCAGACCGTTCCGCTCGGGCCGCCTGACGCCTTGCGCCGGCGGCCGCGTTTCAACTTCACGGGCGATTACCGCCTCGCCTTCCGCCAGCTCTGGCAGGCGCTTGATGGCTGACCGCCGGCGAGCTGCTAGGACGCTTCATCATCGGCGCGCGGCTTTAGGTCACCGCCGCGACGAATCACATCTTCGCCATACCGGTCGCGCAGAGCGTCGAGCGTCGCCTGCAGGCGGCGTGCTGTCTCGGCCGATGGTTCGGGCCCATCGCCCCACAGGCTGAGCTGCTCTCCCGCAGCCTCGGCCTCGACCAGCGAGGCGATGCCCACGCCAATCAACCGCACCGGCCGCCCCTGCGGCCAAGCCGCCTCAAAGGTTTCGAGGGCGGCGGCATAAAGCTCATCGTCTTGATCGATCGGGCGATCTAACGTCATTTGCCGCGTGATGGTGGTGAAATCGGCCCAGCGCAGCTTAACGCGAACGGTCAACCCGCGCATCCCTTCACGGCGCAAACGATAGCCTACGTCAGCAGACAAGCGGCGCAGGGCTCGGCGCAGGGCTGCCCCATCGCTGATATCACGAGCGAACGTCGTCTCTTTGCTGATCGACTTGGCTTCATGTTCCGGTTGGACAGGGCGCATGTCCACGCCGCGCGCTCGTTCTGCCAGCTCGGCGCCCTGTTTGCCGAACAATCGTTTCAGGCGCTCTGGGTCAACCGCTGCCAGCTCGCCGATCGTCGTCACGCCCAAGCTGCGCAGTCGCTCGGCCGTGCGCGGGCCAACACCCCACAGCTCGCCCACCGGCAGCAGCGCGAGAAAAGCGGCTTCCTCGCCCGCAGGCACGACCTCGATGGCGTTTGGCGGCGCATCGCCTTGCGCACGCTGTTTACCGATGTTATTGGCGATCTTAGCGACCAGTTTATTGGCCGCCACGCCAAACGAGCACGGCAGCTCAAGTTCGGCATTGATCTGAGCTTGCAGCCGCCTTGCCAGCGGGTAACCAGCCTCTGGAATGCCGGTCACATCCATGAACGCCTCATCAATGCTGATCTGCTCCACCAACGGCGTGACGGCATGAAGCCGCTCCATCACCCGGCGCGAGGCAGCGCGATAGGCCTCGAAATGGGGCGGCACGATGATCAACTCAGGACACAGGCGCACGGCCTGAGCCATCGGCAGGGCCGATCGAATTCCAAAACGCCGAGCCGCATAGGAACACGACGAGACGACACCACGCCCTTCAGGCCGCGCGCCAACGGCGAACGGCTTGCCGCGCAAGGCCGGATTGCGCTGTTCTTCGACAGCGCAAAAAAAAGCATCTAGATCGAGGTGCAAAATCGTGCGGACGGGCGGGCGCGCCATGACCGCCCCCCCTTCAGGCATCCAGAAACATTTGAAAGAGCGGCTGTTTGGGCCGGTCATTGCGATCGACCAGACCGTAGCCATTGTGCATGCCATCGGCCCATGCATACCAGACAGCAGCCGCCACCCGCGGGCGATAATTGGCTTTAAGATAGCGAATGAAATCAAACGCGTACTGCCCTACCTGATCGGTCGGCTCGTGCTCAAGGTCTAGCACGCCGAACTCGGTGATCCAGACCGGCGCGCCGGGCAGCACTTGTTCGTAAAGCGTAATGTCCGGGTCTATTGGGCCGAACGGCGCGTAGCGGCCAGCGCTGGAATTCGGCGCTCCGCGCCCATATGAATGCACAGCCAGCCCGTTGGGGCGCACATCGGCCGGCATGGCGCGCAGCGTGGCGCGCGCATAGTCGCTGCCGCTCCACGGGCCAGACATATGCCCGCCCGTGATCACGCGCGCGCCCGGATCGTGCGCGCGGATAGCGCGGATCGCCTCGGTCAACAAATGCGCGTAATCTTCCGGCAGCATTGAGATGGCCGAATAGGTCGCGCCGAACGGCGTATCTTGTTCGTTCCAGATCTGATAGATGAACCCCTTGCCCGCATAACGACGCGCGACGCTGCGAACCGCTTCGACAAAACGCGGAATATACTCGCTCCAGCGCCCACGCCCCTCGCGATACATGGCATCAAAGTTATAACCGGCCCCCTCTCCCCACGTCTGGTGCGTCAGAATGATGATCAACTTAAAGCCGGCTGCCAAGTAGCGGTTGAGCAGCGGCTCGTAAAAAGCGTGCGCAGCCTCCATCGTCGAGAAGCCCTGCGATGGCGTGGCTTTATAGGGCAGGCGCAGCCAACCAACGCCGCGCATTCGTTCCGGGGCAGGCCGCCCAAGCGGGTTAAGGAAATCGAGATTGATGCCGCTCATCTCAACATTCGTCATCGGGTCTCGAACGGCGGCTTGCAGCAGCCACGCTGCCGTGTAACCGACCATATTCAGCGGGGTGCGCACCCTCAGCCAGCTTTCCGCGTCGCCCAATTTTTCGAGCGTGCGCCCGTGCATCTCGAGCGTCTCGAGCAGATCGCGTCGATAGACTTGACCGATGACTTTATAATCCGTGCCCGGCCGCTCACGGATGCGCAAGCCATCGACGGTCGGTCGCAGGCGTAGATCCCAATAAATGAGCGGCGCGGGATTGACGACGTTCGGCATGACATAACCGCCAGCGCCACCGCCGCGAAGCTGCACAACGACGCGCACCGTCGGGCCGACAGCCTTGCCCAACACATCGCCCAGCGTGATCTTCTGGCCAACACGCACCCCGATCTGCTGAAGGTTCGTGTAAGTGATGACATACTCTTGAAGGCCAGTTGCTGGCGAAAAGAACGGCGTGAGCACTTGCACGTAATCGCCATACCCCAGCCACGCGGGCGCACGCGTCACATTGACGACCGTGCCCGTAGTGGCAGAGCGAATTGTCGAGCCAGCTGCCGCAGTGATATCGATCCCTTCGTTACGCCGGCCGCCGCCAAGATCGGCATTAAAGCGGCGCACAATCGCTGCGCCGCGCACCTCGCCCGGCCATCCAATCACAAACCGCGGGTGCAGGTGTCCGTCATTCAGCCAGTTACCGTAACGATCTTTACGCGCTATCCGCTCGCCCAGCGCCACTTCTAAAGCCTCAGGCGTGTTAGCGCGGATCACATCGATCAAGATGACCATGGGGTAGATGCGCCGAATATGACCGACGGGGTCGTTATTGAGCCAGACTCCCGGCGCCTGAACGGCGGTCACATCTCGAAAGCGGTTGAGATCGTTGCCAGCGGGAGAGCGCACAACTGCAACCCGGTCAAATGCGCGGGTGTATGCTTCGGCCGCACGATACCAGCTCATAAAGTTCGTGTCAGGAAGGACGAGCGCGTGTGACATAAATGCCTGTACCCATTAGCAGCAGCGTAAGCACGGTTAATAGTTTACGTCGTTGAAGCAGATTGGCAACGACGCCACATAATTTTGAACTGATTATACGATGCAGTTCACGGCAAACATAGTAAGGAGGACGAAGACGGCTCAAGCGCGGTCGTGCCGGCGAAAGTTTCTTCCGTGCGGGTGCAGAAGATTGTAACGAGATGCGGCTGCTCGACGATCGCACGTCGGCAGCGCGATAGCTGATGATGCTAACCAGTGCGATCAGGATAGCGACAGCCGTCCAATAGAAACCCCATGCCGAAGGCTCAAGCTCAATCGGTATGAACTGCGGCAGCAGTTCTGCGATGATGCCAAACCGTCCAATCGCGATCAATTCGGATGCCAGCAGCGCGGTTAAGCAGGCCGTGGTGGCGCGTAAGCCAGCCGACTATGCGCTGCTGTGCTGGCGCCGCCAGCACTAACAGCGCTGCTAGTGGCCAAACAAATCGGCTGGCCGCTAGCAGCGGCTAAGAAAAATCGCGTCCCGCGGCTGTTGTCGATCGATTGATCCGGGGTACAATACGGCGCGTTTGTCCTGCGAGGCAGATAGGCCTTGAGACAACGGAAGACAAAGCGGGAGTCCTCCATGATGCGCAAAGCGATCTTCATCGCCGCCAGCGTGATCGTCAGCGGTGCCTTTTTATGGCTGGCGCTGCGCGATGTCCCGCTCGAAGCCGTCGGCCGCAGCATCAGCGAGGCCAGCCCGCTGTGGATTCTGATCAGCTTCGCCACGGTCGGTTTGGCGCTGTGGACGCGCGGCATCCGCTTTTATGGGCTGCTTGGCGGCCGCGTCACCCGCTTGACGGCATTCTACATGTTCTGCGTCACCATGTTCATCAACCTGCTGCCCTTACGCGCTGGCGAAGTGGCGCGCGTTCTGCTGGCGACGCGCTACGGTGTGCCCGTGATGACGACGGCGACCGCCATCGTCGTTGAGCGCTTGATCGACGTGCTGACGGTGTTGCTGCTGCTCGCCTATTCGCTGGCGCGGCTGCCAGCGGCGCCGCCTGCAGTGAGCAACGCCGCCATCCTGTTCGCCATCGCTACTGTAGTTGGCTTCGCCACCCTGCTGGCGCTGGCGCGCTTTCCGCATATCGCGCACAACCTGCTGGTGGCCATCGAGGGGCGTGTTCCGTTGGCACGGCGTCTGCATCTGCGCCAGCGGCTCGAGGAGGTGCTGGACGGTTTGCGGCCGCTCATGAACTGGCGCAGCGCGGCTCACGTCACCTTCTGGACGGTGGTCGGCTGGTTCGTCTCGCTCATGACGATCTATACGCTTGAGATCGCATTTGGCATTCAGGGAACGGACTTGTGGCTGCTAGCGGCGCTGAGTTTGGCGCTGGCTTCGTTTGGGGTGGCAATTCCGGTAACCGTTGCCGGGATTGGTCCATTTCAGGGGGCTGTGCGCCTCGCCGGCGAAGTGATGGGCATCAGCGCGATCGCCGCTGCTTCGCTGGGCATTGTCTTTCATGCCGTCACCGTGCTCGCATACAGCATTTTCGGCGTGATCAGCCTGATCGCGCTCGGCGTCTCGCTAGGCGATTTGATGCGACCGACACATACGACAGAACCAGCGGCTGAGGTTTCCCTTCCTCCTAAAGCTGACACCGTTTAACAGAGGGGATTGATAATGCCATTCATCGATCTCGCAACTGGCGCGCGCTTGCATTACGAGGACGTGGGGGCCGGCGAGTCGGTCGTCGCGATCCACGGCTTCCTCGGTACAGCGCGATCGCACCTCGGCGGTGTCATCGATTGGCTGAGCCAAGATTGGCGCGTCATCGCCCCAACGCTGCGCGGATATGGCCAATCGCTGCCCAAACCACGCGATTTCCCCATCGATTTTCTGCGGCGCGATGCATGCGACGTGCTCGCGCTGATGGACACGCTGTCGCTCGATCGCGCTCATCTACTCGGCTATTCCGACGGCGGCGAGGTCGCGTTGATCGCCGCCGGCATGGAACCAAAGCGGTTCATTTCAACCATCGTTTGGGGAGCCGTCGGTTATTACGGACCATCGATGCGGCCGCTCATCCAGCGCATGTACCCCGCTGACTGGGTAGATATGAACGACTATCTGCACTGTGGGGTTGAAGACCCAAATCAGCTCGTTCTGGGCTGGATCAACGCCGTCAAACATCTGATCGATTCCGGCGGAGACGTCAGCCTGAGCTTGGCGGAACGTATCACTTGCCCAGTGCTCATGCTGCTGGGGCAGGAAGATGCCCTCAACCCCGTCGAATACGCCCGACGCACCGTTGAGCGGATACCGAATGGACGGCTGGTCATCTTCCCCTGCGGTCACGCCGTTCACGAAGCCGAGACGGAGGCATTCCAGACCATCGTGGGCAGTTTTCTTGACGAGATCCAAGCCGATCAATCGCAACCGTGAGCGAGGCGGTTTCACAAGCGGCGTTTGCCAGCAGCCCAGCGCAGCAGCAGCCAAATTGAGACGACGGCGATCAGCGCTGCGCCGTAAAACGCCAGCGCGAGAAACGGCGCCGACCGGACAGTCTCGACTGCCCAGTCGCGCCACGGGAATGGACAGCTTGACTCTCCCTGTCCCGCGCCCGCCGCAAGCGCGCTGAAGATAACGGCGCCACTCTCCGCATCGATCAGCACGACGGCCGCCGGCCCGGGCAGCGCGGCCCCGGGCAGGTTCGCTGCTGGCGAGTCAAAGATGCGCGCTGTGTAGATCCACGCATAAGCCCGCGGTCGCTCTGCTGGCCGCAGTCGCACGAGAGTCGGCCCACCGTCGGCGCTAATCTGCGCCTGTGGCAGCAGCCTGTTGATCGCTCGCTCGGCCCGTTTACGCGCTTCCGCCGCGGTCACGGGCAGGTCGGCGCGAACGCGCTCGGCGTTGAACAGCCGCAGAATGCCGGCCGCTTCGCATGCTGCGGGCGCGCCTGCTGGCTCGGCGCTAGCCAGCCACCACGGCGCTGGGGCGGTGAAAGTGGGTAAAATGGACGAGAAAAGCCAGCCCGCCAGCACAAGAGCAGGAAGGCTAAAGAACGCTCCAACGATCAGCGGCCGCTGCATCACTTAATCAAAGGCTGCGCCGGGAAATACCCATGCCATCGCTTCTGGAAAGATGCTCTTGAAGCCGACTAGCCCATGCCCGCTGCCGATCTCGACGAAACGATAGTGAGTTTCGCGACGACCCATTAACGCTTCGCGCAGAGCCAGCGCCGGTTGGTAGAAGCGGCCGCGCGCCTCATAACGCCCAACGGACTGGAAGATTCGTTCGGGCAGGCGCTCAGCTCCCTCAAAAGTGAAGACGAGTTCGCGCAGCTTGTCCTCATACTGCCCGCGGCCTAGCGGCGCCGAGATCATGATCAAGCGGGAAAAGACCGCTGGATTGCGCAGCGCTGCGCGTGCCGCAGCGACGGCTCCCATATCCACCCCGCCAATGCCGACCGCGCGCGAGTCGATGCGGTAGGCAGTTTGCACCTGCGGCAGCAACTCGGTGAGCAAAAAGGCATAGTGCGCCTCGTTGGCGATAAACTCGCGGCTGCGTTCTTCCTGCGTGCCGCTTTGCACCATCGCAATCACCGCGGGCTGCATGCGGTCATGTTTGATCAGCGCATCGGCGATGTAGGGCACCTGCAGCGGCCCCATCGCCCACTGCCCATCATGCAAAATCAACAGCGGGTAGGCAAGGCCGCTGGCTTCGTAACCGGGGGGCGTATAGACCCATAATTTACGGCCGCTGTAGCCTAATTCGGCGCTCGCGAGGGGGTGTTCACGCACGCTGCCACGCGGGACGGCGTTCAGGGCCGCCCAGTTTGGGAACGGACGCGCAGCGCGCATCCTGAGCACAGAGACCTGCATCTGCGCCGTATCCATCCGCAGGGGGTTGCGTTCGTCAGCGCGCCAATGCCGCGCTACGCGCTCAACGATGTTGGTCTCTTGGGCCAGCGGCGTCATCGGATCGTTGATCGCGAACATATAGTCGAGCAGATCATCCAGAGCGAACTCGCGGGTGACGTACCAAAGATTGGTTCCGATCAGATTGATCATTGGGTCGAACGGCGGATCGCCCTGTATCGTATCGAGGTTGAGCGCGACACGCTCGACGTTGTCATCAACGTAGATGAAAGTAGCGCGCTGACCCTCGATCCACGGCCAGACGGTTCGGGCTGCCAGCAGGTCATCCACCAGCGCCTGCCGTTCGGCATCGCTGGGCGCCTGTGCTGCATCGGCCAGAAACGCTTGAAACGATCTCCATCGAGGCATAGCGTCGCTCCGATCATCGGCTGAGAATGTCATCATTGTAGCACCGTGTGCGCCGGCCTGCACATCAACCTTAACGTTGATGGGTTGTCCCCCTAGTCGCGCACGATGCTCGAAAACAGACGCTCTCGGGCGTCTGTTTTCGAGCAGGCCTATTCCGCTAAACCTTGATTCTGTAACGAACCCTGTCCTGTTACAGCCGCGGCCGACGCCCGAAGATCAACGAAACGACGAATAAAATGAGAAACACGACGAAAATGATCCATGCGATATTCGTCGCTACGCCGGCGATGCCGCTAAGTCCGAAAACCGCGGCAATGACCGCCAAAACCAGAAACCCAATCGCCCAACTTAACATGATGATCTCCCTATCGATTAAATTACGGATTAGATTACGTGCATGGATGTCATGATAACTTAATTACATATGTAATGTCAATCCATGCCAGATTTTCTCATCCCTTTCACACAATTGATGATTTTCTTACTTGAACTCGCTATAATGTTGCCTGCACGATGCTTCTAACGACTCACGGTAGGTTGTGGGAGAGAGATTGTATGAATTACAAAAAGTTCTTGATCTACGTAACACTCACCGCTCTGCTGCTCACTGCGTTCGCGGTCACAGCGCAAGAGGAACCCTTCATCAGGCCCGTCCCGTGCGACGAACCCGGCCAGCTCACCATGTGGGTGTGGGATGAAAATTGGGCGCGGGTCATCGGCAGTGCCATTGACGTATGGGTGGAAAACTACTGCCCAGGCGCTCAGGTGAATTTGCAGCAGCAGCCATGGGGCCAATACTGGGATTTACTGCGGACGAATATCGCGGGCGGCAGCCTGCCCGATGTCTTTAACATGTCGCAGACGTATTTCTATGACTACGCCGCTAACGATGTGCTGCTGCCACTCGATGACTATCTGGCAGAGGCTGGTGTTGACCCCTCCATTTGGGGCAGCGGCATGGTCGATCCCTACCGGTTCGGCGAAGAACAGCGGCTCTACGCTGTGCCGGTCAACTGGGATACCGTCGGCATTTACTACAACAAAGACATGTTCGATGCTGCCGGTGTACCTTATCCGACCAGCGACTGGACGTGGGATGACTTCGCCGCCGCTGCCGCTGCGCTAACCGATCCAGAGAACGATGTCTACGGCGCAGCCGTTTACGCGGGCTTCCAAACCGGCTATCCGAACTGGATCGCCGCTACGGGCGTTTCGCCGGCAGTCGCTCCTGGCCGTGCTGCCTGCACGTTGACGGAACCGGGCAGCCTTGAGGCGCTCAACTTCCTGGCTGATCTGCAAGCTCAAGGCTTTATGCCCAGCATCTCGATCATGGGCGGCGCCGGCGCCGACGACGCTTTCAATTTCTGGCTGGCTGGTCGCGTCGCCATGATCAGCGGCGGCTCGTGGAAGCTGCCCGATGCCACGGCGCAGGCCACTTTCAACTGGGATGTAGCGCAGTTCCCACGCCACCCTGAGACCGGCCGTACACGCTCGATCTTGCACGCCGTGGGCTATGTCGCAGCGGCCAACACCCCCAACCCCGATCTGGCCGCTAATCTGATCATCTTCCTCGGCAGCGACGAAGCGCAGACCTTCTTCGCGCAGGCTGGCGGCGTCGCCCCGGCCAACCCGGGCCTGCAAGATGAGTGGCTGGCCAGCTTCGCGGATACTGGCATCAACGCCCAAGCGTTCGTGAATGCGATCGAGGACTCGCAAGGCGTGACGATCTTCGGCGAGATCTGGGATGTCGTCAACAACGAGCTGCCGATCAACATCTTCGATTTGGGCGTATCGGTCGAAGAAGCCGCGCAGATGGCATGTGAATTCATCGAGACGCAGCTTCCCCAGTAAACCGCTGCCTCTCGCTGAAAAGTCGCGTTAAGCAGATTGGGCGGGGGCGAAGAACAACTTTCGCCCCCGCCGTGTTCTCGGAGCGAAGTGCAGTGATCCTGACCACCGCATGAGCGCGATCCTCAACTTTTTTGGCCATACCCCGCTGGCAAGGCGACGCGCCTTATGGGGCCTAGCGCTGATCGCGCCAAACACACTTGGGTTGATGTTCTTCTTTGGCCTGCCCGTGCTGATGGCATTCGCCACCTCGCTGCAAGAATGGAACGGCATCCGGCCGCCGGTCTTCGTCGGCCTCGATAACTTCGTGCGGTTAGCAAATGACCGCGCCTTTTGGCGCGCGCTGGGCAATACGTTCACCCTGATGCTGATGGTCATCCCGATTGGTTTGACGCTATCGCTTGGCGTCGCGGTGCTGCTGAACCAACGGCTGCCCGGGCGCACGCTGCTGCGCACGATTTATTTTTTGCCTGTGGTGACGTCGACGGTCGCCGCCTCGATCGTGTGGACGTGGATCTTCCAGCCGCGTTATGGACTGGTAAGCGCGCTCTTCGGCCCACTCGGCGCCGCCGAGACGAACTGGCTCACGCGGCCCGATCTCGTGTTGATCCCGATCGCCGCGGTGACGATCTGGCAGCGCTTGGGGTTCGACATGGTGCTGTTTCTGGCCGGCCTGCAAACGATCCCACGCGTGCTATATGAAGCCGCCGTCATCGACGGCGCATCGCGCTTGGCGCGCTTTCGCTTCATCACGCTGCCCATGCTCTCGCCGACGACGTTTCTCGTCATCGTATTGCAAGTGATCACTGCGATGCAGATCTTCGATCAAGTCTATATCATGACACTGCGAACTGTGCGCGGCGGCGTGGGTGGAAGCGCGACAACTATCGCCTATTTCATGTACGATACAGCTTTTGTGCGCAATCAATTCGGCTATGCGTCGGCGGTGGCGCTGGTGCTGTTTGTGCTCATCCTCAGCTTCACGGTTTTTCAACTCCGCTTGCAGCGACGTTGGGTTTATTACGAGGCAGGTCAATGAACGATCAGGCCGCTCCCGCGCTTAGTGATCTTTCCGTTTCGATCAAGATCCTGACCTATGCGATCTTGATCGTGGGCGCAGTGGTCATGGTGCTGCCGTTTTTGTGGATGATCTCGACGGCCTGCAAGCCCCCGCAGGAGCTGGCGTCACTGCCGGTGCGCTGGGTGCCGCAAAATCCGGTCTGCATTGAAAATGTGCAGGGCCTCTACAGCATTTCGCCGCTTTTCAACCACTACATGTTCAATTCGGCGCTGCTCACTATCGGGCGCGTCGTCGGCCAGTTGGTGACCTGCTCGCTGGCCGCTTACGGGTTCGCGCGCTTCAAATTTCCGGGCAACCGGCTCTTCTTCGCCCTGTCGCTCGGTCTGCTGATGGTTCCCTTTCAGGCGATTATCATCCCGGAGTTCGTGCTCATGCGCACGATCGGCTGGTTGAATACCTATGCCGGTTTGATCGTGCCGGGGTTTTTCAGCGCATTTGCGTTGTTCCTGCTGCGACAGGCTTTTCTGCAAATCCCGCTAGAGCTGGAAGAATCAGCCATGATCGACGGCGCGAACCCGCTGCAAACGCTGTTCTACATCACGCTGCCGCTTTCGGTGCCGGCGCTGGCGGCCTTCGCTGTCATTACGATGCAAGCCGCATGGAATGACTTCCTGTTCCCGCTGGTCGTTGCCAACACGCAGCAGACGCGCGTCGTCACGATCGGCATCAGCCTGCTGCAAGGCGAACGGGGCACGCCGTGGAACATCCTGATGATGGGATCTTTCATCGCCACGGTGCCCATGCTCCTGCTGTTTATCGTGCTCCAACGCTACTTCATTGAAGGCGTGGCGATGGCGGGGATCAAGCGTTAACTGCCCGGCGCATCATTGCTGCCAGGGGATGGAGCGGCCGCGGCTGGCCCACCAATCTCCTCAGAGGAGCGTGGAAAGACTGCCGCTAGGCTAACCGATGCCTCCAAAACGAGAGAAATGAACGTATCGGCGTGGCCAAAAACCCCCAAACGCCTGTAGCTGTCGGCATCCAGCGTCCACACTTCGACGTACTGATTGGCGGGGTCGGCGATCCAATATTCACGAACGCCGCGCCGTTCGTACAGCATAAACTTCACGGTCTTGTCGCGCAGCGCGCTTGATGGCGAGAGCACCTCCACAATCAGATCTGGAGGGCCAACCAACTGCTTCTGGCCGACCTCGCAGCGGCTGCCCGGGCCTACCCACACGAGATCTGGCTGGACGACGTTCTCCTCATCAAGCACAACATCGATTGGAGCGAGAAAAAATTCCCCAGCATCTATGGTCGAACGGAGCACCCAGAAAATTTCGCGAAGCAAGCGCTGATGGGCTGGCATCGGTGACGGGCTCACGATCAAAGCTCCATCGATCAGCTCAGTTGGTTGGGTCGTCTCCGTAAGACGGGCAAACTCGGCTGCTGACATGCGCTCGCGCAGCATTTCGGCCATCGAAACACTCCACCGTCTTCTCCCCCTTAGTATGCCACAGATCGAAGGGGCATGTTACAATTGCGCCAAAAAGAGAGTTTTATTGAGAGAAACGATGGCGACATTTTCCCCTCATGAACAACGGCTGCTCGCCCTGCTCTGCGAGACATTCGTCCCCTCTATCCCAGTTGAGGCGATGAACGGACTTCATCCAGAGGCAGCAAGCCTGTACGCGGCCAGCGCCGCCGATCTCCACTTAGACATCGCACTCGCCCAAGCGCTTGACCGGCTGATGGATGATCGCGACCGGCTGGGGATGCGCGTTTTCCTCAACCTGATCGATCAGAGCTGGTTCAACCGGTTTACGGCGGGCATCGCCAAGCCGTTCACTGTGATGACGCCCGATGAGCGCGAGGCGCTGCTGCGCGCGTGGGCGCACAGCGATCACGCACTGGCCCGCCAGCTGTTCCAAAGCTTAAAGCGGCTGTCACTGTTCCTGTTCTACAGCCTGCTGCCCGCTGATGCGCCGAACCCGACGTGGGCTGCCCTCGGCTACGCCGAGCCGCCCCGCCCTCCCCAATCGCCGCGTCCGATCATCCCACTCACGATTGAGCGCTCCACAACGCTGTCAACCGATGTTGTCGTGATCGGATCGGGAGCTGGAGGCGGTGTGGTCGCCGGCGAACTGGCAGCGGCCGGCCTTGACGTGATCGTCGTTGAAAAAGGAACTTACTTTCACGAGAGCGATTTTCACGGCCGAGAGCTGGCCAGCATGGAAACGATGTACGAAAAGTACGGCTCGTTGACGACTGCCGACAAGGGGATCATTGTGCTGGCCGGCAGCGTGCTTGGCGGCGGCACGACCATCAACTGGGGCGCATCGTTCGAGCCGCCGGCGGCCGTCCGCGAGGAGTGGGCACACGTTTACGGATTCACCGGCGCTAACTCGACCGATTTTACGCAATCCATCGCTGCGGTACAGGCGCGCCTGTGCGTTAACATGGAGACGCCGATCAACGCACAGAACCGCGTGCTGGCTGCGGGCGCAGAAGCGCTTGGCTATCCGGTTAGCGTCATTCCACGCAACGCCACCGGCTGCCAAGACTGCGGTTTCTGCAACTTCGGCTGTGCTTACGGCGCCAAGCAGAGCACTGTCAAGACGTATTTACAGGACGCTTATAACCACGGCGCGCGCATTCTCGTGCGGGCGGAAGTTAAGCGCGTTCTGATCGAACGTGGCGCGGCCGTCGGCGCGCTGGCGACCGTGCAGGGCGAGGACGGCCAGCCCCACGAGGTCACGATTCGCGCCAAGGCGGTCGTCGCTGCTGCCGGCGCGATCCACACGCCGGCGCTGCTGCTGCGTTCTGGCCTCAGCAATGTGAACATCGGCGCAAACTTGCATTTGCATCCAACCACAGTCGTCTTTGGCCTATTCGAACAGCCGATCTGTGGCTGGCGGGGTTCGGCCATGGGGCATGTAGTGACGCAGTTTGCCGATCTCGATGGACGCGGCTACGGCGTGCGGCTGGAAACGGCGCCGGTGCACCCCGGCATCGCCGCGTTGACGATCCCGTGGGAGAGGGGCGCGCAGCACAAACGGCTGATGGCCGCGCTGGCTAATTTGGCAAATATCATCATCATCACGCGGGATCGCGGGAGCGGCCGCATCACGACGGACAAACGCGGACGACCGATCGTGCACTACCGCGTGAACGAGTACGATATAGGTCACCTCGAACGCGGGGTGATCGAGGCGCTGCGTATGCACGAAGCAGCGGGCGCCTATCTGTTGAGCAGCCCCCACGCTCGCCATACGACCTATCGGCGCGGCGAAGACTTTGACGCCTTTCTACAGACCGTGCGCGCGCGCGGCTGGCAGCCCAACAACTTCGTCCTTTTCAGCGCGCACCAGATGTCGAGCTGCCGCATCGGGGGCGATACCGCGCGCGGCGCGCTCAACCCGCTGGGCGAAAGCTACGAGGCGCGCCAGCTTTTCGTCGCTGATGGCAGCGCCATGCCGAGCGCGACCGGTGTCAACCCCATGATCTCGATCATGGCGACAGCGCACTACATCGCGCAGGGCATCAAAGCGCGGTTAGCATAAAAAACCCGCGAACGGGAGCCGATCGCGGGCATTGCAGTCACGTGCGCTGCGTTCAGATCAGCAGGCGCATCGGGTTTTCGATCAATGCCTTGAAGCGCTGCAAAAACTGCGCGCCTTCAGCGCCGTCGCTGACGCGGTGGTCAGCGCTGATCGTCACCTTCATGCGCGTGGCGATGCCCAGCTCACCATCCGCTTTGACGACCGGCACCTTGCTCGCAGTGCCGATCGCGAGGATACCCGCCTCTGGCGGGTTGATGATGGCGATGAAATGCTCAACGTCATAAGCGCCGAGATTGCTGACCGTGAAAGTGCTGCCCTGCACGTCTTCCGGCTTGACCTTACCCTCGCGCGCGCGCTGTATCATCGCCTTGTTGGCTGCCGCCAACGCGCTGATGGCGGTTCGATCGGCATCTCGAGCGACCACATTCATCAAGCCGCCGTTGGGCAGGGCCACGGCGATACCGATATGAATGCGCTTGTGGCGCACCAGCTTATCGCCATAGAAGTGCGTGTTCAGGTTCGGGAAATCGCGCAGGGTGAGCGCTGCCGCCTTGACGACCAGATCGTTCACGCTGACCTTGTGTTCGTCGTCTAATTCCTCATTGATCTGCTTGCGCAGCGCCAGCAGCGCGTCGACATCGACCTGCGCGGTGACGTAAAAATGCGGCACCTGCTGCTTGCTCTCAACCATGCGGCTGGCGATGCGGCTGCGTAGGCGCGTCGTCTCAATGATCTCGACATCGGGACCGGAGGGCAGTTCACGATAGGTGGGAGCAGGAAGCGCGCTGGCAGCCGGAACGGCCGGCTCTGCTTCTTGAACCGGCGCGGCGGACGGCGTGAAGCTTTCCACGTCGGCTTTCACAATGCGACCACCCGGGCCAGTGCCCTGCACCTGTTTCAGGTCGATCCCTTTTTCAGCTGCGATCTTGCGCGCTACTGGCGAGGCCTTGACGCCGTCCGGATAGCCACCTTGCTCGACCGGCTCAGCGCGCTCCGGCGCCTCCTGCTTGGCCGACCCATTGCGCGCGGCCGCAGCCGATGCTGCGCCATCGCCCTGCACTGGCACAGCCTGCTCAGCCTCTTTCTTAGGAGCCTGTTCGGGTTCAGCTTTTGTCTCTGGCTCGGCAGAGCCGCCGGACTTTTCACCCGCCTCACCCACATAGCCGATGACCGCCCCAACTTTGAGCGTCTGCCCGGGTTCGCCGATCAGCTCAATGATCGTGCCGCTGACGTTGACCGGGACTTCGACCGTCGCCTTATCCGTCTCGATCTCAGCGATAACTTCGCCATCGCTGATCGTATCGCCCACCTGCTTTGTCCAGTTGAGCAGGGTGCCTTCTTCCATGCCCGAACCGAGATCGGGCATCTTGATCGGTTCAGCCATCACAGCACCTCTCTCACGGCGTTAACTACCTTTTCGGCGTTCGGCAGCGCCATCCGTTCGATCTCACGGGCGAATGGCAGCGGCACATCCATCGCTCACCCGCTTGACCGGCGCATCCATATAATCAAAGGCCGCTTCTTGAAGCTGCGCGGCGATCTCGCTGCCGAAGCTGTACATGGGTAGCGATTCTTCGACCACCACACAGCGATTCGTCTTTTTGAAGCTTTCGAACACGGGCTCCATATCCAGCGGGCGCAGCCAGCGCATGTCGATCACCTCGCACTCAACGCCTTCTTTGGCGAGTTGTTCAGCAGCCTGAAGCGACCATTCAACGCCATGCGCGTAGGTGACGATCGTCACGTGGTCGCCTTTGCGCTTGATATCGGACTTGCCGATGGGAATGAGGTAATCCTCATCCTCTGGGATTGGGCTGGGCTTGGAATAGAGCGCGATCGTCTCGGTGAACAGAACCGGATTCTCATCGCGGATGGCGGCTTTCAACATGCCTTTCGCATCATAGGCATTGGACGGCACCCCCACATATAAGCCCGGAAAATGCGCAAAGATCGGCTCAGGCATATGCGAATGCGTCGCTGTCGCCTGATTGCCCCAGCCGGTGGCGGCCCGGAAGACAAGCGGAACCGTGAACTGGCCATTGAACATGTAATGGATCTTGGCAGCGTGATTGATGATCGCGTCAAACGCCAGAAAGGCGAAATTGATCGTCATCAACTCGGCCACTGGGCGCAGGCCAGCCATCGCCGCGCCGACCGCCGCGCCAGCGATCGCCATCTCGCTGATCGGGGTGTCGCGCACGCGGCGCTCGCCAAATTCGTCGAGCAGGCCGCGCGTCACGCGGTGCGTGCCCTGCCATTTGCCGACTTCTTGGCCCATGACGAACACCCGCTCATCGCGCAGCATCTCTTCGCGCAGCGCGGCGCGCAGGGCTTCGCGCATGGGTACATTCTTGGTCGCCATGTCTGCTCCTACTTCACGTATACGTGGCTGATTAGGTCTTCGTAAGTTGGAACCGGGCTTTCCTCCGCAAACTTGACGGACTCAGCGACGATCCGATCGGCCTCCTGCTCGATCTTCGCCAGCTCCGGCTCAATATTCTTGTATTTTTTGACCAGGATATCGCGCAGAACGATGATTGGATCGCGCTGCATCCATTCATCAAGTTCGGATTTGAGGTCTTCGCGCGCATCAAACTGCCGATCAGAGACGCCGTGGCCTTCGTAGCGATAGGTCATCGCTTCAAGCAACACCGGCCCGTGTTCGCGCGCGTAAGCCACCGCTTCGCTAACTGCTTCATAGACCTCAATGACGTTCTGTCCATCGATGCGACCACCATCCTTCATGCCGTAAGCGATCGCGCGCTTATGCAGCTCTGGCTGGCCGCTGGCCTCCTCAATGCGCGTGCCCATGCCGATCAGGTTGTTCTCGATCAACCAGACGACGGGAAGATTCCAGACCGCGCTCAGATTCAGCGCTTCGTGAAAGTAGCCATTGTTGGTGGCGCCATCGCCAACAAAGCAGAGGACGACATGCGGTTCATTCATATAGCGGCATTTGAGCGCAATGCCAGCCGCCAGCGGCAGGTGCCCGCCGACGATAGCGTAGCCGCCCCAGAAATTGTGCTCGCGCGAGGCTAAGTGCATTGACCCGCCTTTGCCTCCGCTTGTCCCAGTGCGTTTGCCCATCATTTCGGCCATGACTGCGTTTGGGCTGAGGCCGCGCGCTAGCGCAATGCCGTGGTCGCGATAAGCTGTAATGACGTGATCCTCTTCGGTCAGCGCAGCCAGCGCGCCAACGCCGATCGCCTCATGCCCGCTGTAGAGGTGCAAATAAACGCCGGTGATCTTCTTTTGATCGAAGTAAAGCGTTCGGCATTCTTCCTCGAACTTGCGGATGAGCACAATCTGATGGTACCAGTCGAGCAGAGTCTCTTTATTGAGAGTCGTGGTCTGCGTTGCCATTCGAACTCCTTCTCGGTCGTGATGGTTCCATGCCGCTCGCACAGCACGGGGAACGTACCACAAGCGGCTGCTTGCTTACTTACAATATGCGTTTAGCGGAATAGCGCTAGTTTACCGCAAACAGGGGGGGTTACAAGCTGCAAGATCGTGGCACGCGCGATGATCGCCTCCTGAGCGGGGCGATCATCTGCGCATTGGTACCGTTTTGGTGATGTTAGCGAACAGGGCTGCGCCGCTCGGTGAACAGGCTGACGATGAACAGCACCACCAGCGCGCCGAGCACCGCCGAGATAATGTAGCCGATCAAGCCGCCGCCGCCAATGCCGAGCAGGCTGAACAGAATGCCGCCCACAAAACCACCAGCCACCCCAAGCACTACGTTGCCCAAGATGCCATATCCACGACCGCGCAGCAGCATGCCCGCTAGCCAGCCGACGATACCGGCCATCAGCAGCGGGATGATGAGACTGAATAGAATATTGAGCGCTGCAGAGACCCCCACCAACAAAAGGATCACGACGATTGCAAGGATGATCAACCCGCCCATCGAACCACTCCCTTCCATACGACCGATGTTTACACCGATCTGTACGTGTGGCTGGCGGAGAAGTTGCAGAGGGACGTCCGTCGCCCCCATGCGAAGATGGTCGGCGCGTTTAGCGAGCAGTGAACGTGCAGGTTCCCGTTTCAGTGACAGTCGCTGTACCCGGGCCGAACTGAGCGTAGCCATCGCTGATGGCCTGCCGCCATGAAACCGTATAAGTGATCTGATTTTCGCCGGCCCGCACAGTCCCCGCTGGCACAAACCAATATTGATAATAGTCGTTATTCGGGCCTTCACGGCGCACTGGCGCCGCATACTGCCGCCAATTCGGGATCGGCTCTCCGTTCAACCGCACATCGTAGATGACATTATCAACGTGTTCGCGCAGTTGTTCTTGCGTGCGCGCATACCAGCTCCAAAAGATGATGATCGGCGTGCCTGCAGTCAAATTCGTGGGCGGGGGCGAGCCGAAAGAACGGTCATCGCAGTAGGCCAACACCCGAACAGCGCCGTCGAGGGTTGGGGCGGCCGTTTGCGGTGGCCCGGCGGTGGGGCTGGCCCCAGCCACTGGGCCGCCTGTTGGCCCGCCGAGCGGCCGGTCAGAGGGCGCCTGGGTTGGCAACCCCAAATTAACCAGAGCAGTGGCTGTCAAAGCGATAGCCTCCATATTCGGCAACTGTACGCCTTGAGCGGGTTCACCTTCGGCTTCGCGCGTTTCCGTCGGCGCTGCTGCGACCACCACGCCCTCCGGCTCGGCCACGGAACGAGGAGGTGTCGGTGTGATCGGTTCGCCGCCAAACAGAGATGTTGGCAGCGGCGTCCCCTGCGCCAGCAGCGTCAAATCAGGCGAGGGTGTTAAAGTGGGAATCAGCGTCGGCGAGGGCTGCACGCGCACCAGCGTCGCCGAGATCCAGCCCTCGCGGCCGTTATCCAGCCGCACGTTGAACCAACCGCCGCCGCTATCGGTGGCGAGGATCTGGAAGCCAGTGCCGGGCGCCAGCGCGCTCAACACCGGAAAGGTGATCCCCGGCCCTTCGCGCAGATTGACATCGTTTAGCGAAAGCACACTGCCGAGCACCGGCGGCGTTGGCGTCGGCGTCGGCGTATCGGAAGGTGTCGGCGGAATCGGCGTCTCTGAGGGGGTGAGCGTCGGTGTCGGCAGTGGCGTGCGAGTTGGGATGGGCGTGGCGGTAAAGCGCGGCGTCATCGTGATGATTGGCGCAAGCGTGGCAGTAGGCGGTATTTCCGCCTGCTGCGCGCCGCAGCCCGTCACGAAGAGCGCGGCGCAGGCGAGAAACAGAGTGCGTTTCATCATCATCTTGAGGGAGAAACTACCTATCACGAGCGAAAATAGTTTTGTCTGATACAGCCAGCATAGCAGCAAACATGGTTTGCTGCAAAATCGCGAGTTTTCAAATCCTTAATCGACTTTTACAGGTTTTTTCTATTCGCGTGTTTGACAAACTTTTCAGCTTGACCTTAAACTGAGATTGTGTTCTGTGTTTTAGCAAACTATGTTAGAGGAGAAATGGCCCCAATGAAATCTTCCCGTTTTGTCTTTATCACTGCACTGTTCGCTTTCCTTTTACTCATTGTGCCTGCGACCTTCGCCCAAGATGCTTTTGGGCTTAGCGACGCAGATGCCGACCTACTGGCGGCGGCCAATGAAAACAGCTCTAGCGCTGGCTCTTTCGCTTACGATTTTGTCGCTACCCTCTCAATCATCGGCCTCGATACCCAACCGATCACGGCCAACCTGTCCGGAAACGGCGTCATTGTAAGCGACATGTCCGGCGATGCATTCTCGCTACAGGTGCTGGGCCAGCTTGGAAGCGGAGGCGAATCGATACCGGTTAATTTCGAGATGCGCATCATCGACGATATGCTGTACATCAATTTGGGCGATGGCAGCGGTTGGCTGGGCGGCCCAATTGAGGAGGCATTTAGCGATAACGTATTCGGCGATCTAACGGGCGATATGGGCGCCGATCTACCGGTCGATCCAGAAGCGCTCGCCGGCGGCGATCTCTCCGACCTGATGATGATACCCGGCATCAACGAGGCACTAACGGCGCTTTCAACCTTTGAGCCGGAACAATATCTGACACTTAACCGGCTGGCGACTGAAGGCGGCGTGGCCCAATTCCGCCTCACTATCGATTTGGCCGGCATGCTGTCGTCGCCAGAGATCGGCAGTCTGCTCGGCATGGCGATGATGGGCGATGCGGGCAGCACAGGGATGAGCCAAGCTGAGATGGCGCAGATGGGCCAGATGATCGGCATGATGTTCGCGGGCTCGCTGATCTCGCTTGACCAGTACATCGACGTGGAGCGCGAACTGGTGAACCGCACCGTTCTGGCCGTGAATCTGCCGCTGGAAGGGCTGCTGGGCGCGCCCGGCGCCGGCATCGATTTGACATTTGACATTAACCTGAGCGACTACGGACAGAGCTTCAAGGTCGAAGCTCCAGAGACGTTCAGCCCGCTAGAGACGTTCAGCCCGCTCAACTAGCTATCCTCGTAGCACTGAGGGCTGGCGTACAGCCAGCCCTCGCATCCTACCACCATAGTCACGCACAATAGATAAGTTTTCGAGGAGGAGACCTATGCCAATTCTACGTCTTCTAGGTTTGTTGTTCAGCCTCTTGGCGCTGGCGATTGGGGCAGTCGCGCAAAATAACTCCTTCGAACTGAGCGAAGAAGACTATGCACTCCTCGATGCAGCCAACGCGCGCAGCGCTGCCGCAGCCTCCTACCGGTTCGAGTACGCCGTATCGTTCGCTGTGGCCGGGTTCGGCGAGTTTCTTAACATCGACGCCGACGGTGCGGGCGTCGTCGTGCAAGATGACTCGCTCGACCTGCAGGCGACGCTCGCCGGAACCGTCACAGGAATAGAATCCGGCACTTTCGACCTCGAAGTGCGACTGGTTGACGGGCAGGTTTTTGTCGATCAGTTTGACCCGCTGCTGGGAGAACGCGCCGGCTGGCGCCGCGCTGACAGCGAGCTGCAGCTCATCGGTGAGGCGATCAGCGGCAT
Organism: Aggregatilineales bacterium; assembly: GCA_046719065.1. Classification (GTDB taxonomy): domain Bacteria; phylum Chloroflexota; class Anaerolineae; order Aggregatilineales; family Phototrophicaceae; genus Flexifilum. The sequence goes on from JBDNDP010000005.1 coordinate 118,820, forward strand.
ATCTGGAGTGACGTTCGACATCACCGCTCTTGAAAACCCAGAATACCCGTTCTCAACGATCGACCCCTCAGCTTTTGTTACGATAGCGCGTTTGGACGACTCAATCGAGAACGGCGCCTCACTGGCTCATTTTCGCGCCACGCTAAGTATCAACGACCTGCTGAATAACCCTGAAACCATCTATGCGCTGCTCGGGACAGCATCGTTAAGCTCGGCTGAGTCACAAGCGCAGGCGCAGTTGATCGCTCAAATCTTCTCAATGCTCGTGCCCGCTTCTGATGTGACCTTCGACCAGTACATCAACCTCGAGACGGGGTTCATTGAGCGTGCCGCGCTCTCGATCTTACTTGAGGTTGATCCAGCGATCCTCGAGGGCGAACTGGCGCAGCTTGAAATGGCCGAGCCGTTTCCCAGCGGCGAAATGGTGACGTTAACCCTCTCGATCGAGGTCAGACTATCCGATTATAATGCGCCGCTGCGCGTTGAAATTCCAGCAGGTTTCGAAGAACCAGAGACCGGCAGATCCGATGGCCTTGTCGCGCCGCCGTTGGTCACCGCGCCCCAGATCACGCCACCTGTGATTACGCCACCGCAGATCACCGCACCGGGGGCACGCCCGCAACCTCAGAGGATCGCTCTCAATGAACCGGTCATCATCGAGCTGACCGGCACTGGCCCGGTTGACCTACTATTCCAAGCGGATGAAGGCACTATCATCACCGTGACGGCGCGCAGCATCGCCGAGACCACAATCGATACGACGCTGGAAGTGCTCGACGCCAACAACACCCGTCTCGCCTTCAATGACGACCATGGCACTGGCCGCGCCGATCTCGGCTCGCTCGACTCGTTCATCAGTGAACTAAAGCTGCTATCGAGTGGGCAGTACATCATCCGGGTGAACTCTTTCACAGGTATGGACAGCGGGCCAGTTGAGGTGCTGGTGATCGACGCGACGCAGCGCCCTACCCCTGCTCAAGGAGCTGTGCCGGGTGAACCTTCGACCCAGATCATCACGGGCACAGTAGGCAATAATCAGAGTTTTCGCCACGACGTCACGCTGTTTGCTGGCGACAGCGTCACCATCACCGTGCGGGCGACGGACAATCTGTTCGATCCGAAAGTTGCGCTGGTTGATCCCGCCAACAGTGTGCTGGCCGATAACGACGATCACGGTAGCGGCGACCCAACACTCGGCCGCTATGACTCGCGCATCAGCGATTACCCGATTCGTTCTGATGGCGTGTATGGCATCATAATTCAAGGGTTCGCCGGCACGGGCGGCTCGTTCGAACTGACGATTGAACGTCAGCCCACCGAGCTAAGCTTGACGCCAGACCCCACGGACAGCGGCCAAGCTCAGAGTTTCGACCTTGCCAGTGGAAACGCCGTAGAGACGATCGTTGGCAGCATCAACAGCTTCGAGACGTTCACGCACTCTCTGTTCGCCCGCGCGGGCGATGTCTACACCATCACCGTGCGCGCCACCAGCCCCAATTTTGACCCGCAGGTGACGCTGCGCGACGCTGACCGACGCGTGCTCATCGCCAACGATGAACACGGGACATCCGATCTGGCGCTGGCCTTTCTCGATGCGCGCATTCACAACTACATCATTGAAAGTGACGGAACCTACTTCATCGATGTCACTGGCTACCGCGACAGCGCGGGATCGTTCACACTTACCATCGAACTGATCGCCCAGAACGCACCCCTCAGCCAGCCGATCGACCAAGTCTTCACTGGTCAAATCGGTATCGGCGAGGTCTTCAGGCAAACATTCGAGGCACAGGAAGGCGATTTCGTCACCATTACCGCAAGGTCGCTGTCGCAGGGGTTCGACCCGCAGGTCGCGCTCATCTCGCCAAGCGGTTCGATCCTTGCCGATAACGACGATCATGGCACCAGTGCTTCTGACCTCGGTTTCCTCGACAGCCGCATCCACAACTATCCGATCGTTGAAAGCGGGACGTATCAGATCGAAGTAACCGGCTACCGCGCCAGCGCGGGCACTTTCGCCATCACCATTTCGACCATCCGTTAGCCATCGGCCCGCGGCGGCAGCACAAGAAGCCGCCGCGGGCCATCAACGACCTTGACCACTGCCGGCCACTGTGCTATGATGTGAAACGATGTGCCTGTAGCTCAGCGGATAGAGCGTCTGCCTACGGAGCAGAAAGTCGGGGGTTCGAATCCCTCCAGGCACGCATAAAAACCAGCCGCGCGGCTGGTTTTTTTTCTGCCGCTTCGTAAGCGCGGCCAAACATGGCGCGCGCGCCAAGCCTCGTGGTATGATTCTGCTTGGCGTAAATTCGGCAGCACCCTCTCTCACTATGGATGACCTTCAATCTCGCGCAGCGCCCTCTCTGCCCCTTCGGCTCGATCATATCTACCACGGCGACTGCCGCGAGATCTTGCCCCGTCTACCTGAGCGAAGCGTCGATGTCATCTTCGCCGACCCACCCTATAACTTACAGCTTCAGCAGGCGCTGATGCGCCCTAATCTCACGGTCGTCGATGCAGTCGATGACGAGTGGGATCGATTTGAAGATTTCGCCGCCTACGACCGGTTCACGCGCGACTGGCTGCTGGCCTGCCGCCGCGTGCTCAAAGAGAATGGGACGTTGTGGGTGATCGGCTCGTATCACAATATTTACCGCGTTGGCGCTATTTTGCAGGACTTGGGTTACTGGATCCTCAACGATATTGTCTGGATCAAGACCAACCCGATGCCGAACTTCCGCGGCGTCCGCTTCACTAACGCCCATGAAACCCTGCTGTGGTGCAAGAAAGCAAAGGGGCAGAAGCGCTACACTTTCAACTACCATGCGCTGAAAACGGCCAATGACGGCAAGCAAATGCGCAGTGACTGGGAAATCCCGCTGTGCACCGGCGCCGAACGGCTGACTGCCAATGGCGCCAAGCTGCACGCCACACAAAAGCCGGAAGCACTGCTCTATCGCGTACTCCTCGCTAGCACCAAACCGGGAGATATCGTCCTTGATCCGTTTTTTGGCACCGGCACGACAGGCGCAGTCGCCAAAAAGCTGGGGCGGCACTATATCGGCATCGAAAAAGAAACAGCTTACATCTCAGCGGCTCACGATAGGATCGCCGCGATCTCGCCACTGACTCACGACCGTCAAGCGCTTGGAGACTATCCAACGAAGCGCAGCGCGCCTCGGGTGCCGTTCGCGCTGCTGCTCGAACACGGGCTGCTGCAGCCCGGGCAGCTCCTCTATTTTGATCGCAGGGCCGATCTGGCAGCGACTGTGAGCGCCGATGGCTCGCTGTCGCTGGCCGATGGCCGCCGCGGCTCGATCCACCAACTGGGCAGCGCGCTGGCGCAGGGCGGGGTTTGCAACGGTTGGGAGCGCTGGTTCTATCAAAACAGCGCCGGCGAGCTGTGCTCGATCGACGTGTTGCGCGAACACTTGCGCCAGTTCATGCAGCGCCCGTAACTTAACTATGGGCGATTAGGGCTAGCAAAGGGCGCATGCCGGCAAATTGGCCTCATGGAATGGACTCATTATCTGCCCCACAACACAGCTCTTTATATTCCGAATCCACATTACTTAACCGATATTTATTTCCAGCAAAATAGGCTTTTTACGATTCTTGACAAACGTTTTATCATTTGTTCGAATCAATGTAATTCTTAGTAACACTACAAAAGCCCGAAGGCATCCTCGCTTACAATGCAGCAGTTCGATGCCGCCGGCATTAAGAAGGGAGTTTTGCGCTTTATGCCCCTATCGAACAAGGAGGCGTTGCTCCAGCGCCACCAAGCTAACACGTTGCTTAACATGCCTAGCCCACCGCCGATGATGCGCAGCGAGACCGACCTAAGCGCCGACGAGTTCGCTGCGCCGCTGGATGAACGCATCATCGCCAGCACGGTCGAAGCGCTCGAGGGCGGCCAAACCCATTACGTCGACGTGCCCGGGATCGCCCCGCTGCGCGAGGCCATCGCTGAAACGCTGAATGCCGCGGTCGGCGCTGTATTTAGCAAGGCGAACATCATCGTCACGGCGGGCATGCAAGAAGCGCGTTTCTTGACCCTGCAAATGATCGGCGACCTTCACGGCCGTGTCGCGGCGCCATCGGTCGTTCACCCCGGCGTTTTGAAAGCGCTTGGCGTGCGCGCGTTGCAGCTCGACCGCATCTCCGTTGTGGATGAGCGTGGCCTGCCGACGGTCGATGCGATCCGCGCTGCGCTTGAGGCTGGCGCGCGGCTGCTCTATCTCGAGTCGCCTTCGCGTTTGACGGGAGCTGCCTACAGCGCCGATGAGGTTGCGACCCTTGCCGCGCTGCTTGCTGAAAGCGAAGCTGGCGTTATTTGGGATCAAGGTCTTTCTTCATGGGTTCCTGTGAAAACGTTTGCATCGCTGGCCGCACACCGCGCGATCGACGGTCGAGTCGCTGTCATCGGTGAAGCTTACCCGGGCATAGGCCTTGCAAGCTGGTTCATCGGCTATATCGCTGCGCCCGAGGCGTGGGTTGCGCCGATGCAGTCGCAGAAGCAGATCATGGCGATCTGCACGAGCACCGCCAGCCAATATGCTGCGCTTGAAGCGAGCAAGTTGTTCCCCGAGGCGCGCCCGGCGCGGCTGGCCGCGCTAGTGGAACTTCGGCAGAAGCTGGTCGAGCTGGCGCCGCGCGCTGGCCTGAAGCCAATCGAGGGCGATGCCGCCAATGTACTCGCCCTACGCGCCATCGATGGCGATGGCGCCCGCAAACTCGCCGCGCTGCGCGAGGCCGGTTTCGCGCTGGCCGACGGTGCGGAGTTTGGCGCGCCCGGCGTGCTGCGCCTGTCAGTGACGCTGGGAGACACCGCCTTGAAAGCGCTGCAGGCGCTGGCGTGAGATGCAGACGGTTAAAGTCGAAAGGAGAAACAGACGAGACGATGGCCACACAAAAAAGACAAGGGACTGACTTACTTTACGAACTGATCGCCGAGGCGCGCCAATATTCCGATACGATCGTCATGGGGCGCGGCGACCCCGATTTTGACACGCCCCCGCATATCATCGCCGCGGCCAAAGACGCGATGATTCACCACCATGCCGATTATGTGCCGCCTGAAGGGCTGCCAGCCCTGCGCACAGCCATCGCCGAACGCGTCAAACGCATCAACGGCATTGAAGTTGATCCCGAGACGGAGATCGTCGTCACCAACGGCGGGCAAGAAGCGCTGTTCCTGATGGTGCTGGCGACCATCAACCCGGGCGACGTCATGATCGTACCAGAACCGAACTACAACACCTACGACGATGCGCTGCGTTTCGCGCGCGGTGTTAAGGTTGGCGTGGGCACGCACTATGAAAACAATTTTCGCATCGACCCGGCCGCTGTGCGCCGCGCCATTACCGATCGGGCGCGCGTGCTGCTACTTGTCTCGCCGAATAACCCAACAGCAGGCGTAATCGCGCCAGACGACATGCGTGCTTTCTTGCAAATCGCGCAGGAACACGATCTGCTGATCCTGGCTGATGACATCTACGATCTGTTTATCTATGACGATTTCCAGCACATCAGCCCGGCCTCGCTGCCCGGCGGCAAAGAGCGCACGCTCACCCTCAACGCCCTGTCGAAGGCCTTCTCGATGACTGGCTGGCGCTTGGGCTGGATCGTAGGCCCGGCTGATCTGATGGCGCGAGTGAAAGAACTCAAAGCAGCAACTACAGCCGGCACCTCCGTGATCGCGCAGTATGCCGGCTTGGCGGCGCTCACCGGCCCGCAGGATGCCGTCGAGATGATGGCGGAGGCATACAAACGCCGGCGGCGGCTGGTGCTCGATGCGCTGGACGAGATGGGCATTCGCTACGGTGTGCCGCAGGGCGGGCAGTTCGTCTTTGCCGATATCAGCTTCACCGGCATGGGCAGCGCCGAGTTCGCCCGCAAGGTGCTGAAAGAACAGCATGTGCTTGTTTACCCTGGTTCGGCATTTGATGCCGATCGCGCCCAGTATATCCGCATGACGTTTCTACAGCCGGAAGACAAGCTGCGCGAAGGGCTGGAGCGCATGAAGGTCGCAATGCGCTCGATTACATCGGCTTCATGAAGCGTGAGGGAAAAATTTTAGCAAGCTGCTGTCGACAGTCGAAGATCGACAGATGCGTGTATGGGGAGAAGAATGATGCTGCAAGGTAAGGTGGCCGTCGTCACCGGCGCGAATCGTGGGTTAGGCAAAGCCATCAGCCTGCATCTTGCGCGCTTAGGCGCCTCCGTCGTCCTGATCGCCCGCAACCGCGAGCGGCTCGACCAGACCGCCGCCGAGATCAGTGCGGCTGGGGGGCAGGCGCTGGCGCTGAGCTGTGATGTCTCCGCTCCACAGCAGGTGCGTGAAGCTGCCGCCAGCATCGGCGCTCGCATGGCGCGCGTCGATATTCTGGTGAACAATGCTGGCATCCCCGCGCCGCGCACATTTGCCGAGACCGACTTCGGTGATTGGGACGCTGTCATCGGGGCCAACCTAAGCGGAGCCTTTTATATGACGCGCGCCCTGTGGGAGCTGCTGGTCGCCAGCGGCGCTGGTTACGTGATCACCATTTCGGGTACGGCGGGTGTGCGCGGCGGCGGCAGCCCGGCCTACGGCGCTGCGAAGTTCGGGCTGACCGGACTCAATCATGCGATCGCGGCCGCCGGCAAAGAACACGGCCTCCGCGCGACGATCCTGTACCCGGGCGGCATGGATACGGGCTGGCGCGGCGCGCCGATCGGCGAGAAGCCGCGCGCCGAGACGATGGACCCGGCCGAGGTCGCGCGTTTCATCGGCCATCTCGTCACCAGCCCAGCAGAATTTGTCGTGAACGAAGCGGTCTTAAACCCGATCGCCTCACCATTTTTATGAGCTTTGCGCGTTCAAGATCGTCCAAAGTTGGCGATTTTTCACAAAAGAACGCGCTGCAAAAGGAGAATTGACGACAATGGCAGCACCTTTGCAGATCGGTACAGTCTCCGTGATGCCCGGCCAAACACAGCGCGGCGGCATTCCGATCGGCGGCGATATGTATGGCCGGCAGCGCGAGATCCCGATACTGGTTTATCGCGGCGCATACGACGGCCCGATCTTATGGTTGAACGGAGCTACGCACGGCGATGAACCAGAGGGGCCTTTCTCGATTTTCAAAGCGTTGAAGCAGATCGATCCGAAAACACTGCGTGGGACGGTCGTCGCCGTGCCGGTGATGAACATCCCAGCTTTTATGGCGGGTACACGCGGCGACCCACTCGACACGTTTTCGTATGACATGAACCGCCTTTATCCCGGCAAAGCGGATGGCTACCCGACTGAACGCATGGCCTACGCACACTGGCAGGCCATGAAAGACCGCTGCGATTTACAGATCGCTATCCATTCCGGTGGCGAGCATTCCTACTTAGCGCACATGATCTTCGCTTCTGACAACCCGCCCAGCCTTGAACTGGCAGCAGCGATGGGGCCGAATTGGACACTGGTCTTCCGCAGCGGCACCGGCGGCGGCAATCCCAGCTCGCAGATCGGCGCGCTGGGCAAGGGAGGAATCACCGTCGAACTAGGCGGCAACTGCCGCACCCTGACCAGCGACTTCCACGCGATCGCGGACGATCTCGCACAGGGGTATCTGAACGTCATGCGCCACTACGGCATGATCGACGGCAAAGCTGAGTATGCCAGCGCATGGCGCATGGGCTATCAGATCGCGTTGCTGGCGCCAGCGACCGGCATGTTCGTCGGCAATCCTGAGCTTCCGTTCGAAACGCCGATCGAAAAAGGAACACTGATCGGCCAGATCTACGATCTCTATGGGGATGTAGCTGGCGAAGTGCGTGCGCCGGTCGATGGCGTGGTGTTCGGGCTGCGCGCGCGGCCATCTGTCCTCGAAGGACACTGGTGCTGCTTCTTCGGCGTGGTCGAAGAAACCGTCAACAACCTAATACCGGGGCGCTAAGCGCAAATATGGGTAGCGTTGAGCACGAACGAGAGGAGTTGTCATGACAATGACGGAAGGGAAAGGCCGCGCGCTCCGACGCGGATTGATTTCCGAAGATCTGCTCAATTTCCGCTGGCTCGACGAGATCGCGCTGTCGCCTGATGGCGCGCACGTTGCTTACACCGTTCGCCGGCCGCACGCTGAGACAAATGGTTACATCACCGACTTGTACGTGATCAAACTGGATGATAAGCCGGCGCGTCGTATAACGGGCGGGCATGGCAACGTCTCATCGATCGCGTGGAGCGCCGACAGCGGGCGGCTCGCCTACAGCTATGCCGATGCTACGGGCAGTTCGGTGCGCATTTGGTCAGTCGAGGATGAAACCGAGCGCAGCTACCCTATTGAGGGCAGTCCGCTGAGCGGGTTGGACTGGTCGCCCGATGGAAAGCGGCTCGCAGGTTCGCGCTGGACGCCGCTGCGCCACCCTGAGGATGTTCGCACGCCGCCCGGCATTCCAGCGCCGACGATCCGCGTTGTGCGCCGCCTGCGTTACAAGCAGGACGGCGTTGGCTGGGTACACGACCGCTACGCGCAAATTTGGGTGCTCGAGCTGGAGACCGGCGATCTAATACAGATCACGCATAGCGAATGCGATTACTCATCGCCTAAGTGGAGCACCCGTGGCGACCGGCTGGCGTTCGTCGGCGTCAGCCGTGAGCAAGATATTCCGCTCGGCAATGGCCAGATCTTCATCTGCGACTTTCCGAGCAGCGAGCCGCGCCTCTTGCTGCCCGGCTGGCAAGGCGCGGCGATCAGCCCGGCATGGGGGGCCGATGACCGTTACATCGCCTTCGCCGGCCACAACTACCCGCCGCCAGTTAACCGGCGCAACTTCATGACACCGTATCTGGCCGATATTGAGGCGGGCACGGCCGTCAAACTGGGTGAGGACATTGATGATGAGGTCGGCAACTATGCTGTGGCCGACCAACGCAAGGGGTTGGCGAACATCACCGTCAAATGGGCGCCCGGCGACGACTGGATTTACTTCCTGCTCACCGAGCAGGGCGCGACTAACCTGTATCGCATCAATACAGCCGGCGAGTATGAACGCATCGTCAGCGGGGAGAGCGTGACGTTCGAATACAGCCCAGCGGCGGGTGGTCTGTGCGCTTATGGTCAAGCCGACCCGACCAACCCCGGCGAGCTTTACCTGTGGCAAAACGGAAAAACGCGCCGGCTGAGCGATTTCAACCCGTGGCTGCGCGATATCCGCCTGTCACCGCCGGAGGCGTACTGGTATGACGGCGTAGACGGAGCCAAAGTGCACGGGTGGGTCATCAAACCGCTCGATTTTAAGCCCGGTCACAAGTATCCAACCATCCTCTACGTGCACTGCTCGATGTTCTCGTGGGATTTCAATCACGAGTTCCAAGTGTATGCCAATGCAGGCTTTGTCGTCGCCTATTTCAACCAGCGCGGCACGACGGCGGGCTATGGCCAAGCATGGACGCGCGCCAGTGAAGGCGATCAGGGCGGCAAAGATTTCGAGGAGATCATGCTGGGGGTCGACGATTTGATCGCGCGTGGATATGTCGATGAAGCTCGCATCGGGGTGACGGGCGGAAGCTGCGGCGGCTTCATGACCAACTGGATCGTCGGCCATACCGACCGCTTTGCCGCCGCCGTCACACAGCGTTCGATCGTCAACCAGATCAGCATGTTCGGAACTTCCGATATCGGCCCAGAATGCACGATCGGAGAGACGGGCACACATGCATGGGAGGATCTTGACCTGAGCTGGCGTCAATCGCCGATCGCCTACGCCAAGCAGATCAACACGCCGCTGCTGATCCTGCATGCCGATCAAGATTATCGCTGCACACTCGAACAGGCAGAAGAACTGTTCGCGATCCTGCGCTGGTTGGGCAAAGAAGTGGAGCTGGTGATCTTTGAAGGCGAAAATCACGGCCTCACCCGCGGCGGGCGGCCCGGCAATCGCATCGAACACCAGCGGCGTATTTTGGGCTGGTTCCAGAAGTACTTGGGCACGCACCCCGCCCCGGCCCAGTGAGCGGACTTATTCGTTTATGTGAGGAGCGATGCAATGAAAGTTGGCAATTTGGAGGCGCGCCCCGGAGAGCACGTCTTCGGCTATTTAAAGACGGCTGCCTCGCGTTCGGGCCTCAGCCCTGATATCCCTATTCACCTGTTTGCCGGCAGCGAACCCGGGCCCACTTTGCTCGTGCAGGGCGCTATTCATGGGGCGGAGATCATCGGTTCAATTGCGATCTTAAACTTCATTCAAAAACTCGATCCGCGGCAGATCAAAGGCAACGTGATCGCCGTGCCGGTCGTCAACCGCGTGGGGTTCGAGCTGGGCGAGCGCGGGTCGCGCGTGGATGGCAAAGACATCAGCCGCTTGTTCCCCGGCAAGAAGAACGGCAGCGTCTCCGATCAAATCGCTTACATTTACTACGAGGAAGTCATCAAACAGTCGGATGTCATGGTCGATTTTCACGCTGGCGCGCGCACAGCTTACGAGCGTTACGTGCTTTTCAGCGCCGAGGGCGACCCCGAGAACTTGACCGACATCGAGAAGAAGCGCCGCAAGCTGGTCGTCGCGTTTGGCCTCGATCAAGCGGCTTTTTTCCCGCCAGGCACGTTCGGCAACAACGCGGCCAAAGAGGCGATTGAGGAGGCTGGCTGCACGCAGATCACGCTGGAGTTCGGCGGCGGCACCGGCTGGTTCAAGAACGGCGAAGACAACGTGCGCGATGCCGAACGCGGTATCTGGAATGTCATGAAGTCGATGCGCATGATCGGCGGGGAATTTGAGTTTGACGGGCCGCTGTGCACGATTTACAACGCCGGCGTCGTCATCTGGAAGCCCGATGTCGATGGGCTGTTCGTGCGCATGCGCGGTTTTCGCGATGAGCTAAAGGCCGGCGATGTCTATGCGCAGTTGGTCGATCCTTATACTGGCGACGTGCTGGCCGATATGAAGACGCCCAAGGATGGCATCGTTATCCCCAGCGGGCAGGAATGGCCAACCGTCGGCGCGACATCGATTGGCATCCTCGGGTCGATCGACCGGGTCGAAGACCGGCGCACGACCGACCTTTATATTTATTGATGGCGCAAGCGTGGAGAAACTGACGATGAAAATCGGAACAATTGAAGCCCACCCCGGAAACAAAGCCTATGGTTTCTTCCAAACCGGCGAAACGCATGGGCGGTTTCCGGTTCACATTCCGCTGCATCTCATCGCTGGCGCGCAAGACGGCCCAGTGCTGGTTGTGCAGGCCGGGGTCAGCGGCCTTGAGATCGAACCGGCGCTGATCCTCCCGCGAGTTGTTCAGGAGATTGACCTGGCGCAGCTCAAAGGGACGCTGGTGCTTGTGCCGCTGATGAACACGTCGGGATTTGAATTCGAGCAGGTCAACAGCATATGGGATGACAAACACCTCAACCGCCTTGGCCGTGGGCGGGCCGAGGGCAGCGTCAGCGAGCAGATGATCTATCAGTATTATCAGGCCGTCATCGCCAAGGCGGACGCGCTGGTCGATATCCGCACCGGTGGCCAGTGGAGCTACCACCGGTTTGCCGGGGTCTACAATACCGGCGCTGTCGCCAAGTCGAAGGCGCTGGCCGTTGCGCTCGGCCTGCCGCAGGTCGTGCTCAACCTGCCGGAGGACAGCTCGATGGCACTGGAGGCCGCTAAGGACGGCAAAGCGGTCGTGGCGGCGCACATCGGCGGCGGGCCAGGCCTGCGCGATTTCCGCAGCGAAGACCTCGGGCGCGTGCGCCGCGCTGTACTCAACGCGCTGCGCCATTTGGGAATGCTCGACGGCGCGATTGAAACGGAAACCGAAACCATCGCCGTGATCGAGGCGCACACCGTCATCCGGCCGGTTGGCGAGCGCGGCTTCACGTTCATGGACACGAGCAAGCGCGGCAAGCAGGTGCAGACCGGCGAGACGCTCGGCGTCGTGCGCCATCCTTTTACCGGCGCCACGGCCGAGCAGATCACTGCGCCGCGCGCGGGCGTGGTCGTCCATGCCGGCGCATCGTGGCCGCTGCCGCTCGAGGACGAAATGTTGGCCATGTTAGGCGATTTGGTTGAGGAAGTGCGCCCATCGTAGGGCCGGGCACGCGCGCAGCTAACTTTTGCAAAGGAGTAGAGATCATCTATGTTGACCCATGACGCACTCAAACGCGATGTTGCCCGTCGCATCGAGCGCATTCAGGCGATGATGAAAGAGAAGGGGCTGGGCGCACTGATCATCGCTGGCCAGGCGATGCCCGGCGGCCTCGGCGGAATCCGCTACATCACCCATGCCCACCTGTGGGGCGGCGCAGCCTATGCTGTCCTCGGCGCTGATGACCCGCACCCGTGGCTGCAGGTCTGGAGTTCCTATCAAGGCGTGTGGAGCCGCAATGAGACGACTACCCTGCCCGAACGGGTCGAGTCGCCGAGTGACATCGTCGCTCGCACGGTTGAGCTGGCTAAAGAATACGCGAACGCTGAAAAGCGCATCGGGCTGGTGAACATGACCAAGCTGGTCGGCGTGGCCGAGTATCAAAAATTTACTGCCGCGCTCGAAGGCTTTGAACTGGTCGAGGTCACTGGCGACTATAACGCGATCCGCCAAATCAAGACGCCGTTCGAGCTGGAAGCGATCCAGCAGAATGGGGCTATCCTCGATGCCTCGATGGATGTCTTCCGCGAACACGCGCACGTCGGCGCGCGCTACTGGGATGTCTGCGCGGCGGTCGAGGGCTACATCAAGTCGTTTGGCGGGTTCTGGGGGCGCACCAAGCTGTCACTCGATCTGACCCCGTACACCGTGCCGACCGCCAAAGATCGGCGCATGCACGAGGACGACATAATTAACTTCGAGGTGGTTTACGAATCGCCGTGGGGTTACTGGCTGGAAATGACGACAGTCTTCTCATTCAAGCCGCTGCCGCCCGAGGTGCAGGCCGTGCTTGATGGCTATCTGCTCGCTGTCGAACAGTCGGCAGCAGTCGCCAAGGCCGGCAACACGTTCCGCATGATCTCGGAGGCGAACGACAAGACGCTGCGCGATCTCGGTTTCAACGTCGTCGGTAAGCACACGCCAGACTGTCACAGCACCGGCCTCGACGGCAGCGATGGTCCCAACGCCAGCAGCTCGCCTGACTTCGTGCTCAAGGCAAACATGGTGCTGTCTTATCACCCGGGCACGGTCTTGGAGAATGACCGTGGGTTCCTCATTTCCGACAACTTCCTCGTCACGCCGGAGGGGGCGGTGCGTATGTCGCCGCATCATGCCAGCCGCTACTACATGCGGCTCGACCCATAATCGTCGTCACATTTCGCCCACAGAGGGCAAGGAGGGAACGAGTGAGCAGTAACGGACACCAGAATGCGGTCGCTAGAATTGCGGAGTACGCCGCAAATCTCACCTATGCCGATCTCACAGAGACGACGGTGCTGCGCGCCCGCCAGATCGTCCTTGACACGATCGGGACGATGCTCGGCGGCTACCAGACACCGTTGGGCAGACGAGCTGCCGATTTCGCCGCGCTCATGCGCCGCGGTGATGAAGCCACGATCGTCGCCGATGGACGGCGCAGCACCGTCGAGGGCGCCGCATGGGCCAACGGTGTGATGGGCAAATTCCTCGGCATGGACGACTCGCACCGCACCTCCGGCCACGTCGCCGCCGAGCTGGTGCCCGTCGCGCTGGCGCTGGCCGAGAACCTGCGTTTGGATGGCGAGCGCGTGGCCGTGGCGCTGGCCGCTGGCTACGATGTGATGGAGGCGATCCAGCCGCACGTGAGCCGCTGGCAGCGCGAGCGCGGCTATGATCACAAAGGCCAGGCAGGCACGCTGGCCAGCGCCGTGACGGCGGCGGTCGCGATGGGGCTGGACGAGGAGCGGATCGGCCAAGCGCTGGCGCTGGCGATGGACATGGCCTGCGGCACCGAGCAGTACGTCTACGATGCCGGCAAGTGCGATACCAAAGACCTGCTGGCTGGCTATGCAGCCGCCAACGGCATCTTCGCCGCCAAGCTGGCCGAGTTCGGCTTTCAAGGGCCACCCGGCGCGCTTGATGGCCCATATGGCTACTTCAACGCTTTCGGCCCGGGCTACGACCCATCTTTTCTCGATCACCTCGGCAAGCGGCAGGCGCTGGCTGATACGGCGTTCAAACCGCATGCAGGCTGCCGGCAGGTGCATGCCTGCGTCGATGCGACGCTCGACCTGTTGGCCAAAGGCCGACCAGAACTGGACAAGATCACTGCGATCGAGATCGGCAGCTACCACAGCGCGATCACGCCGTCATTCCGCGTCAATCCAGAGCCGGAGACGGTCGGCCAAGCTGGGTTCAGCCTGCCGGTTACGGTTGCCGTGGTGCTGACGCGCGGAAGCTGGTACCGCGAAGACATCGAGGCGTTCGATGAGCCGGAAGTGCGCCGCTTACGCCGGCTGGTGACGGTCTACCTCGATGAGGCGATCGATGCCGCCTACCCTGCCAAGAACGGCTGCGTCGTGCGCGTGAAGACCAGCGACGGTCAGGAATACGTGGGCCGCGTCGAATATGCCAAGGGCGAGCCGGAAAACATGATGACCGATGCCGAGTTCGAGGCCAAGTTCCGCCGGCTGGTCGGCGATTTGCTGTCTGAGGAACGGGTTAGCGCGCTGATCGAGATGGCCAACCGGTTGGAAACGCTCGAAGATGTTGGTGAACTCGTCCGATTGACGCGCGCGCAAGCGATCGCAGTTTAAGCGTTGCAGCTTTGGCGGCGCCTTGTGTGCCGACGCAGAAGATCGACCGTGCAGCGGCAGATGAGGAGGGGGTGATTGTGATGTAACGCTTAGCGGCCTCTACCAGATTTATCGTCCGTAATGTCTATTGCAAAACGCAGGAGACAACAACCATGAATGCCCATAAACGTGTTCGACTGCTCACCGTGCTTGTCGTCTTGGCGCTTTCCGCCACGCTGATGATAGCTCCACTGACTGCTCAAGACACAATCACGGAATTCGTCTTCGCCCACCCAGGCCCAATCCGCACGATGGATGCGCCCGTGACGTGGTTCGGTTCCACCCACTGGCTGACCAACGGCCTGTACGACTGCTTGATCTGGCGCGCTGCTGATGGTGAGGGGTATGTTGGTCAAGCTGCCGAGCGCTGGGAGAACATCGACGACTTGACTTGGCGCTTCTACCTGCGCGAGGGCCTCACTTTCCAGAACGGCGAGCCGCTCGATGCCAACGCTGTTAAGTGGAATCTCGACCGCGTGCGCACGCGCGAAGATTTCATGGTGCATCCGCAGTGGCAGTTCATCGCCGAGGTGAATGTCATCGATGAGCTGACGCTCGATGTCGTCACCGTGCAGCCGCATCCGTATTTCGAGTATGATGTCAGCTTCAACGGCTGCCAGCTGCTGCCCCCCGGCTACATGGAGGAGGTCGGCGAAGAAGAATTTGCCCGCCGTCCGGTGGGTTCTGGCCCATTCCGGCTGGTGGAGTTCACCGAGAGCGACCGCTACGTGTTCGAGGCATGGGATGGTTACTGGGCTGGCCCGCCCGCGGTTGACCGTGTGATCTATCAGGTCATTCCCGAGCAGTCAGCGCAGGTGGCAGCGCTGCTGGCCGGTCAAGTCGATATGATCCCGGCTGTGCCCCGGCCCGATGTCACGCTGTTGGAGAATGCCGAAGGCATCAGCGTAGTGCGCGAAACGTCGAACCGCATGGCACACTTCTATCTGCGCGTTGAGACCGAGACGGGCGCGATGAGCAGCACCTTCCCCGGCTACCAGCCGGCCACGCTCGATAACCGCGTGCGCCTCGCCATCAGCCATGCGCTCGATCGCGCGCTGCTGGCGGAAGTCCAAGGATCGGCCAGCCCGCGCTTGGGCCGCGTCTGCGATTACTATCCTGAGGGCTTCGCCGACCGCCTTGCCAGCCCTGAGGCGATTGAGGCGTGGTACGATCCTGAGCTGGCGCGCAGCCTGCTGATCGAGGCCGGCTACGACGTCGACAATGGTCAGGGGCCGCTCGTCTATATGGATGCGCCAACCTTCCAGTTCGGCGGCGAGAAGGAAGTTGCTGAGATCGCGGCCGTCATGCTCGAGCAGGTTGGCTTCCGCGTCGAGCTGAATATCCTCGACTCGTCCGCCTACAACGAGCAGATCACGTCCGGCGGCAATAACCGCGACATCATGATGACGACGCTCGGCTGCGCGCCATCGCTGGTGCCGACCTTCTATCGCTGCTCGTGGGTACAGGCGAACTACAACGTCTGTGTGCCCGAATGGGATGAGCTGGGCGCCGAGATCTTGCGGACTGTCGATCCTGAGGCGCGGCTGGCGCTGTGGGAGCGCTGGTGGGATTTCTATCTCGACTATGCCCACACGATCACGCTTTACGAGATCGACAGCATCATCGCTTACAACTCGGCCGATTTTGAATTTGTGCCGCGCAAGGATGGCTGGTTTACCTTCCGCGATCTGCGCCCGCGCAATTAAGCAAGACTTGTGTTAACTTCATGGGATGGAGCGTCGTTTTGACGCTCCATCCTAATCAGTCTCAACCGAACGTGTGCGGCGGAGCGCGACGGTGGCCCTACCTACCGCGCCTCCCGATTTTTAGGAACGACGATGAGAGGATTCTTCGTTAGACGGCTGGTGCACATGGTGATCACGCTGTTCGTGGTCTCGCTTGTGGTCTTTTTCATGGTGCGCCTGAAGGGCGACCCGATCAGCGTAATGGCGCCGCCAACCTTCAGCGTCGAACAAATTCAGCGGCTGCGCGAGGCGTGGGGTTTTGACAAGCCGCTCCTCGAGCAGTACACGATCTTTTTAACGCGAGCGGTCACTGGCGATTTTGGCCAGTCCATTCAGGCTCGCAGGCCGGCGATGGAGCTGGTGATCGAGCGGCTTGGGAACACATGGCTGCTGGCAGGGCTCTCCGCGCTCGTCGGCTTGATCATTGCGCTCCCACTCGGCATCATTTCGGCGGTGCGCCGCAACAGTCTGATCGACTTGGCGAGCAGCGCGCTGTCTTCGTTGGGGACGGCCATGCCCAGTTTCTGGCTTGGCCTGATGCTGATCATTATTTTTTCCGTCAATTTAAGGCTGCTGCCTGCCTTTGGGGCGCTGGAACCCGCCGCCTTCATCATGCCAACGATCACACTGGCGGTTGGCATGGCTGCGCGCCTCTCGCGCATCACGCGCTCGGCCATGCTGGAGGTGCTTAATCAGGATTATATCCGCACCGCGCGCAGTAAGGGCCTGCGCGACCGGCTCGTCCTCAACCGCCATGCTTTGCGCAACGCGCTCATCCCAATCGTAACGATCTTCGGCTTGCAGTTGGGATGGCTGTTGGGCGGTTCCGTCGTCGTCGAAAGCGTCTTCTCATGGCCCGGGTTAGGGCGGCTGATGATCGAATCGATCAATGTGCGCGATATCACTGTGGTGCAAGCTGGGTTGTTCTGGTTTGCCTTGTCGTTCATCTTGATTAACTTTGTGGTTGACCTGCTGTACGTGGTGCTCGATCCACGCATCAGCTTTGACTAGAGATACCCTGCATGGACATTCAAGCAGATAAAACCTTCGCCCCCGTCACCAAACTTGAACCCGCTTCGCGGCGCTCGGTGCGGCGCGAGCAAATCAAACAAACGGTCGACTCGCTGCGTCGCAGCCCGGTCGGTTTGGTGGGCTTCATCATCGTCACCATCGTGGTAGTGCTGGCAGTGATCGGCCCTGCGATCGTGCCGCACGATCCAGTCGAAGCGAACTTGCGCGCGCGCTTTATGCCGCCCGGGTTTGCCGATGAGCGCGGCGTTTACCTGCTGGGCACCGATCAGTTGGGGCGCGATATCTTCAGCCGAATTATCGTGGGCAGCCAAGTTTCGGTGGTTGTCGGCGTCGTATCGGTGCTGATCGCTGGCTTCATCGGCGTGCTGCTCGGCTTGATGTCCGGCTTCTTCGGCGGCTGGATCGACAGCGTCATCATGCGCATCGCCGATGGGCTGCTGGCCATTCCCTTCATCATCCTCGTCGTAGCGATCTCCGGCGTGGTTAGCCCCGGGTTGGCGACGCTGACGCTGATCCTCGGCTTCACCGGCTGGGTGACTTATGCGCGCGTCGTCCGCGGCGAAGTGTTGAAAGTGCGCGAGATGGAATATGTGCTTGCCGCGTATGCCATCGGCCAGAATCGCAACCGGATCATGCTCTCGCATATTTTGCCGAATGTGATCTCATCGGCCATCATCGTCGCCGCCTCACAGGTCGGCATTACTATTCTGGCCGAGTCGTCACTCAGCTTCCTCGGCCTCGGTGTGAAGCCGCCGACAGTGACGTGGGGCTTGATGCTGGCAGATGGCCGCCAGTACATCAACAGCGCATGGTGGATGACAACCTACCCCGGTATCGCCATCACCATCACGGTGCTCGGCGTCGTCTTCTTGGGCGACTGGGTGCGCGATGTGCTCGATCCTAACGTCCGCGGTCGTAACTGAGCGCAGGGCCTATGATTATGATTGACGGACACGCCTTCCGCGTCCCCCGTTCGCGAGTTTTTGAGACGCATGCCAGCCTGCGCGACGCGATCAGTGCCGCGCTGGAGCCGGTGTTATTCGGCTCGATCGCTGATGGCTACGCTGTGCGCGCGGCCTTTGAAGACGAATTCGCGAGCGTTGTCGGCCAACGCTGGGCGGTGAGCGTCGCTTCCGGGACGATCGGCCTGCTGCTCGCGCTGCGCGCTTGTGGGATCGGCCCGGGCGATGAGGTGATCACTGTCGGCAACTCGGATATCTCGACCACGGCAGCCGTGCGCCAGTGCGGCGCGACGCCGGTGTTGTGTGACGTGCTAGCGAGCGATTACACCATCGATCCGGACTTGGTCGAAACGCGGGTCACACCGCGGACACGCGCCCTGCTGCCGGTGGATTTGTACGGTCATCCAGCCGATGGCAAGCGGCTGCGCGCGCTGGCCGATCGCCACGGCCTCAAGATCATCGAGGATGCCGCGCTCGCCGCCGGCGCCGAAGATCATGGGCAGCCGGTCGGCGCCTATGCCGATGCGACCGTGTTTAGCTTTGCGCCGTTCAAGCCGCTCGGCAGCGTTGGCAACGGCGGTATCGTTGTGACGAACGACCCAGAGATAGGCGAGCGGCTCCAGTTATTCAGCCACTACGGTCACGCCCTTCACAGCGAGGCTCCTCCCGGCCACCAGCATTATGTCGAAGAAGGTTACAACGTCGTCCTTGACCCGCTGCAAGCGGCATTACTGCGCGTTAAACTCGCCTACCTGCCGGAATGGACGGCCCGCCGCCGCGCTATTGCGCGCGCCTATCACGACGGGCTGGCAGGGACAGCAGTGCAGTGCCCGAGCTTCCGCGCTCAGGCCGCGCCCACATTCCGCTCCTACACGGTATGCGTGCCGCGGCGCGAGGCCATCTATGCCCGCCTGCGCGAAGCCGGCGTTGAAGCTGTCATCCATTATGCGCCGGCCATCTATCGCCATCCTGTCTATGATGGCTGGCTGCCGGGCTGCGAAACGCTGCCGGTCACCGATCGACTGGCCCGCTCGCTGCTGTGCCTGCCAGTCGCGCCAGAGCTGACCGATGATGACATCGCCTATGCGATCGCCGTTCTGCGCGACGCAGTGGAGGCTGAAGCCCAGTGAGATGAAGGAAGCCGGCTCTGAGAAGGTTTTCGATGCCGATCGTTTCTTCTTATCTTCAACAGCATCGAAAAATCTATTCGTCTTTGCTCAACTTGCGATGAACACCCAGATCAAACCGGTCGCTTAGCGCGCAGCGGTTTCAGACCCCATTCATCTCTTGGCGCACCGTTTGCAGCAGCGCATCGGCGTGCATTTGCGCCAGTGTGTAGCACGGCCCGCCCAGCCTTTCGGCCAGCTTAGCCGCCAACCCTTGATCAAAGGCCATATGCTCCATATTGATCGTCACCGTACGAATGTTCTCAGCTTTGATCTGATCGGCAATGAAATGCGCTTCTTCTTGCGGCGGCCGCGTCCCCACCGAGACATTACCAGCGCCGTCCGTAAGTAAGATGATCAGCGGGACGATCTCAGGGTGCAGACGCTTCTCTCGCAAGACGGTTTCCAGCGCGAGGATCAGCCCGGCTGAGAGCGGCGTTTTGCCCCCCACTGGAATGCTGGCCAGCGCCTGTTTAGCAAGGATGACCGAGTTGGTGGGAGGCAAGACGAGCTGCGCGCGATCTTTTTGGAACACGATCAGGCCGACGCGGTCGCGCCGCTGATAGGCATCGGTCAGCAGCGACATAATCGCGCCTTTAGTCGCACTCATACGTTCAGAGACGGCCATGCTCCACGAAGCGTCCACCACGAACAAGATCAAGTTTGCAGTGCGGCGCACCCGCACTTTACGCTGTAAATCATCACGCTGCAGCGCATAGGCCATGCCAGAGGCGCGTTTCTGCGCTGAACGCTGGCGTTGAAAGGGGGCAGCCGCCCGCAGCGTTGCGTCAAAGGCGATGTCGTCGGTGCGGCCGTGAGCGGGGCGCGCCTGCACATAACGGCCGCGTTTGCGATCGGTGCGCGTGCGCGAGCGGCGACCAGACAGGCGCCGCGTCATCTGATCGATGTTGGTTTGCAGTTTGCGCGGGGCAAATTCAGCACTCGCCTGAACCTTTTTGCCCCCTTCCCACCAGTAGGCATCTTGATTATCAAAGACATGCTGTGGGCTGGGGTCGGTTTGCCCATAGTCGGGCAGCTCTTCATCTGACGCGCTGGCTACCGCGGGACTTTTTTTTTGACCGGTTGCTCCGTCGCCTCGTTAGAGTCTTCGGTGGCCTCATCGCCCTCCCCCCACTCAGAGAGGATTTGATCCATTTGCTTCTCGATCTCGGCCACGCTCATCTGCGCATCGGCAAATGGCCCGCGTTTCAGCCGGTGCGGAATGGCCAGCTCAAGCGCGAGCAAAATATCCTCATGGGTGATGCTGCGCCGTCGGTCGAAGGCAGCCCGCGCTCGTGCCGCTTTCAGGATGACCATATCGGCGCGATGCCCGTCGATGCGCAGATTACTCGTCAGCGTCGCGATCGTGTACAGATCGCGACGGCTGTACTCGACCTGATCGACCAGTTCACGCGCTGCCATGATCTGCTCGGCCAACTGCTGTTCTTCCGCTGCCCATTCCTGCCGAAACGCTTCTGGGTCGGCTTCATAGGCGATATGCCGTTCGACGATCTGCATACGCTCGGCCGGGTCGTGAATGCCGCGCACTTCGACCGACAGCGCGAAACGATCCAGAAGCTGGGGGCGCAGGTCGCCCTCTTCCGGGTTCATCGTGCCGATCAGGATGAAACGAGCCGGATGGCTGAAGCTGATGCCCTCGCGCTCGACCACGTTAACGCCCATCGCCGCCGAGTCCAACAGCAGATCAACCACATGGTCATCGAGCAGGTTGACCTCATCGACATACAGAATGCCGCGGTTGGCATTCGCCAGCACGCCGGGGTCGAAGTGGCGCTCGCCTTTTTGAATCGCCTTTTCGATATCGAGCGTGCCGACGACGCGATCCTCCGTCGCGCTCACCGGCAGATCGACAAACGGAATTTTGCGGCGCGACACAGCCAACGTCTCGCCGCGCGCAACGCGCTCGCGCACATAGTCAGACCAGCTATCGGGTCGATGCGGGTCGTCGTTGAATGGCGAGTCAGTGAACACATCGATCTCCGGCAGCAGGGCCGCCAGCGCGCGCGCAGCGGTCGATTTACCGGTGCCGCGCTCTCCACGGATGAGGACACCCCCAATGCGCATATCGATTGCATTGAGCACCAGCGCGCGCTTCATGCGCTCCTGCCCCACGATTGCGGTGAAAGGATAGACGGAAGGACGTTTAGCCATAGAAATTTGCGTTTCTGACTGTATGGTGTTTTGAGACAGCTTGCATTATACCGTAAACCGGAAGACCGTTACAATCGTCACAAAGCCGATGGACTTAAGTGGACGGCGCCAGCTGTCTTTCGACGAACAGGGCGGCGGCTAAGCTGCTCAGCCAAGCCAGCGTAAACAACCCGATGCCAATCATGAAGATGCCCTCGCGCCCACAGAGATCACCCATTGACTCGCCGACAAGGATCAGCGCGACACGTAACAAAAACTTTACATTTCAAGAATATTGACGCAACAATTGAGGGCTAGGCTCTTCATTAACGGACAAGGTTTTGTTAAGGAGTTAAGCTCATGAAGAAACTGCTCGCCCTCGCTGCTCTGCTCATTATCGTCGCTCTGCCGTTTGCCGCCGCCAGCGCCCAGACCATCACCTGCACAGTGACATGGACCGAGGCTGAGATTAACAGCACTTATGCCATCACCAACCCGGCGTTTCGGCAGGTCAGCGACCTCGTCGTTGATTTGCAGCCGGGGCAGGTGCAGGTCAATTTCACGCTTTCCATTCGGGTGCCGCGCGAAGGCATCGTCACTTATCCGATCAGCGCCGTGCTCGTGCCAACCATTGAGGACGGCCGTGTGTTTTGGTCGGTGACGACCACAACCGTCGACGGCAGCGCCCTCGACGAGTCGCTGATCGACCGCATCAACGACGCCATCGCTCAGTCATGGGGGCGCTATCTCCGCGCTAGTCTCGGCCGCGGCATCGCGACCAGCATCACGATTACCGATACAGAATTGATCATCGTTCGCGCCGGCGGCCGTCTAGGCTAAGCGACTTTTCCCTGAAACGAGCGACAACCCCCATAGCCCAGAGCTGTGAGGGCTGTCTTGTCTTTAGCGCGAGCGCCTTGAGAACCGGTTATTCCGCAGAGGTCTCAGCCGTTTGGGAAGGCGCTGGTTCCGGCAAAATGCTGATCTCCTGCCCATTGCGAATGAGAGTTGGCTCCGGCGTGTGCAGCCCGAATTGATCGAAGAACTGGCGCACATCATCGGCGAGCATTTCTTCCTGTTCTAACAACTGCGCCACGAGCGCCTTGACGATATGCGCATTATCGCGCAGGGCCTTGCGCGTCTCTTTAAGCACGTTTTGGAAAGCCTGCTCCATCGCCTGCGCCATTTCGGGCGAAACTTCGGTCGAGGCGCCGCCCAGCGTAAGGCGCAGCGGCAGGGCACCGCCCAACGGCCCGAACATGCCCGCCAGCGCCATCACGCGCAGCAGCGCGCGGATCGTAGCGAAATCGCCGCCGACGCCGAGCGTTTGGTTTTGCAGCCCGCAGAACTCGATCTCTGCCGCTTTGCCAGCCACCGAGACGCGCAGCCGGTCGAAATACTGGTCGCGCGTGCGCAAGCCCTGATAAGACTCGCGAGCCGGAAAATGCGAGACATGGCCAAAGGCGCTGCCCTGCCGCACGATCGTGATGCGCGAGATGCGGTGGTGCGGCAGGAACAGTCGCACAGCGACCGCATGGCCCGCCTCATGGTAGGCGAGCCGTTCTTTCGCCTCGCGCGACATATGTTTGATCGGCGCGCGAATGCCCATCTCGTGTTCCGGCTTGGCGCGCTGGAAATCGCGATACGTCATGTAACGCCGGCCATCGAACAGCGCGTAGCGCAGCGTTTCGTTAAGCAGGTATTTGATATCGGCGGGCGTGTAGCCGGGCGTCTCGCTGGCCAGCACGACCGGGTTCATGCTCTCATCGTGCGCCATTTTTGATAGGTAGTAGGCAAAAATATCACGCCGTCCTTCAGCGTCTGGCGCATCGATGCGCAGTTTCTTGTCGAAACGGCCGGGGCGCAGCAGCGCTGGGTCAAGGGCTTGGATGCGGTTGGTCGCGCCGATGGTGAGCACGCGCTTTTGCGGTGCTGGGGGTTTGCGCCGCAGCACATATTTGTAGAAGCGAGCGCGCATACGCGCTCGCCAGCCATGTTCAAGGCTGAAGCCGCTCATCTCGATCAGCATGGTGCTCAGCACTCCCATACCGCCGCCCATCATGCCGCCCATTATGCCGCCGGTCTGCCCGCCGCCCACCGCGCTAACGCCTGCCCGCGAACCGATCGAGTCAATCTCATCGAGGAAAATGACGGCAGCGCCATATTCCTTGGCCGCTTTGCGCGCTTTAGCATACATGCGTGAGACCTTCAGCGCGCCGATACCCATAAACATCGCTTGCAGCGATGAGGTATCGACATAGAAATACGGCACGCCGGCTTCCGTGCTGATGGCCTGCGCCAACCACGTCTTGCCGGTGCCAGGCGGCCCTTCGAGCAGCAGCCCGTTGAGCGGCTCGCCACCCGCGCCCTCAAACGCCTTGACGCCGCGCAGCAGCGTGACGATCTGCTTGGCTTGCTCAAGGATCTCCGGCTGGCCGCGGTAATCGGCGAAGCTAACCCCTTCTGCCCCGGGCATGATGGTGTATTGGCGTGTGCGGCTGATGAACCAGAACATCGCGATGAACTGGACGAGGATGAAAGCGACCGCAAACAGCAGCAGCACGGCATAGCTCGCCAGCGTGATGACCGCTTGCATCACTGCCGGGTCAAGCAGGGCGGCAAGGATCAACCCGAACAGCAGCGCCCAGAACCAGACGCCGCGCACAAACCGGCGAATGCGGTAGGGCAGCCGGTTTCGCCGGTCAACCAGCGTCTCCTCGTTTTCCCACTCGAATTTGCCCTGCGTCTCCAAATAGGGCTGATTGGGGGCATTTTTGATCGTCGTCATGACAGAACTTCCCTCAAACAAGTACGCGAACGGGCGGGTTTACGCGTTGGCCTCGCGCACGACGATGACTTCTTCGGGCTGGGTCTTCAACTGCACTTTGGGGGTATACAGGCCATAACGGTCGAAGAAAGCTTCGACTTCATCGGCCAG
Organism: Aggregatilineales bacterium; assembly: GCA_046719065.1. GTDB lineage: Bacteria > Chloroflexota > Anaerolineae > Aggregatilineales > Phototrophicaceae > Flexifilum. The sequence continues at coordinate 143,550 of JBDNDP010000005.1, forward strand.
CATTTCGTCCCGAACCATCAATTCATCGATCAGATCGCGCGCCATCTTCTCGTGCAGCCGGAAAGCGAGACGCACTTCATCGAGCACCATGCGGAACGTTTCCTCCATCGCCTCGCGCATTTCGCCAGTGGGGTTGATCGTCTCCGGCGTCATTCCCATGTTCCCCCCCAACGGCCCAAACATGCCGGCGCTGGCCATGCGGTACAGCACAGCGCGAATGTTGGCGAAATCGCCGCCGACGCCAAGCGTCTGCTCACCTTCGCCGCAAAACTCCATTTCGCCCGCTTTGCCGCCGACCGAGACACGGAGCTGGTTCATCAAGTGTTCATAGGTGCTCATGTAATCGAATTCTTCATTTGCCGGATAGGACATGACATGGCCCAGCGCGCTCCCTTGACGGATGATGGTGATGCGCGAAATGCGGTAATGCGGCATGTACAGGCGAATCGCGATCGCGTGGCCGGCCTCGTGAGCGGCCAGCCGATACTTGTCTTCGCGCGCAAGGTTCTTGATCGGCGAGCGTAGGCCCATCTCATGCTCCGGCTGCGCCAGCCGAATATCGCGGATCGTCATATAGGTGCGGCCGTCAAACAAAGCGTAGCGCAGCGCCTCGTTGAGCAGATACTTGATATCGGCCGGCGTGTAGAACGGTGTCTCGCTGGCCAGCACCAGCGGATCGATCGAGTCATCGTGGGCCATCTTGGAAAGGTAATAAGCGATGATATCGCGCCGGCCTTCCAGATCAGGCGCATCGATGCGGATCTTTTTGTCGAAGCGGCCGGGGCGCAGCAGCGCCGGGTCGAGCGCCTGAATGCGATTGGTCGCGCCGATGGTGAGCACGCGTTTCTGCGGTTTGGGCGGGTTGCGCCGCAGGAACGTCCGGTAGAACCATGTGCGTTTGCGCGCCCAGAAACCGTGCTCTAAGCTGAAGCCGCTCATCTCGATCAACAACGTGCTAAGCAAACCGGCATTGCCGCCGCCCATGCCGCCGAACATGATCGGCAGGCGGGTGCGCAGCCAGCCGCGCGGCTCGCTGTTATCTTTATCGGTCGTCGCCACCCCGCCGCGCGCGCCGATCGCATCGATCTCGTCGATAAAGATCACCGATGCGCCATACTCTTTAGCAGCGCGGCGCGCCTTGCGATAGATATTGGCGACCTTGAGCGGCGCAATGCCAATGAACATCGAGTTCATCGATGAAGCATCGACGAAGAAAAACGGCACGCCAGCCTCGGTGCTGATCGCCTGCGCTAGCCATGTCTTACCGGTGCCGGGCGGCCCCTCGAACAGCAGGCCATTGAGCGGCTCGCCCCCGGCTTCTTCGAACACGCGCACCCCGCGCAGCAGTTTGACGATCTGCTTGGCCTGTTCAAGGATCTCTGGCTGGCCGCGGTAATCATCAAAACTGACGCCCTCCGATCCCGGCCAGATCGTGTACATGCGCGACCGGCCGAGAAACCAGAACATCGCGATGAACTGGATGAGGATGAACGAGATCGCAAACAGAATGCGCAGCAGCAGCGCAAATGGCGTGATCAACGCACGCATCACGTCCTCATTCATAAGGGCGGCGAACACCACCCCAAAGATGAGGAGCGGCAGCCAGATGCCGCCGATGAAACGCCGCACGCGATAGATGAGGCTTCGGCGGCGTTTCTCGACGAGCGTCTCCTCGCTTTGCCATGCGTAACGGGGCGGCGGGGCTGGGGGACTGCTGGTGGGTTGAAGTTCAGCGAGAGTCATAAGATACATCCTTAAACCATCTCAACAGTTGTGAGACCGGTCGATAGCAGACGACGGGGCCATGTTCAGATGGCTGGCATCACGGTGCGGACGGCAGCATGAACATGGGGTGGTTCGGTTGGCCCTCGTATAACATAACTTGTTCGGGGTTGGTGTAGCGCAAGATTCCTTGCGCAATCAAATCAAAAAAACTGTTCAGTGAGCGCGGCCCAGCCAGATAATTTGCCGCAGCGCCGCGTTCAATCTCCGTTTCGGCGATCACCACGCCGATGAAACTGCTGCCATGATCCAAAGTCGTGATCGTTTGAGGCGCGAGCAGGGTGATACGTAGCAGGTCGGCGCCTTCGCTTTCGCGCATGGTCCCCTGCCACGACAGCTCAACCGCACGGCGCAGCGCATCGAGCCGGGCGACTTGGCCCTGCACCGTATTATCGGTTTGAGGAGGACGGAACAGCAGGTTAATCGTGAAGATGCGCTCGTTGAGGTCGTGGCGTATTTCGATGATATCGACGCTGCCACTGGCTGCCTCAATCCGATCGGCGGCGGCTATCAACGAGGGGTCGGAAATGCCGGTCTTGTCAGCCATGACCAGATCGAGCGCCTGAATGGTGCGGTCAACCTGCGCTTCTTGCCCGCTTTGCCCGGTGAGTACACGCAAGCCAGGGAACACGCTGCATGCAGAAACTAATAGTAGGAGAACGACCAGTAAGATGGCGCTGCCCACACGCATCGGGATGCCCTTTTATACTCTGCTGCTGTTCGAGGGGGTGAAGTCGATCATGCCGCTGACCAACACAACCGCGGCGCGCCTTGTCCGCTTCAAGAACGCGCCACTTATCGGATGGCTTTTATTTCTACAGCGTAACACAATTTAATGCAAATTGAAGTTTTTTCAGAACGTTTTCTCATTAAATCTGCTGCAAATTAGCCTCTATTGGCGATACCGTTCATGCACCGCTAAGCAAGATGCGGCATTATGATGAAACTTTACCGCTAGCTCGAGGTGACGATGTTTGGCCGATTGACCCAATGGATCGATGCAACCCTGCATCCAGAATGGTATCATGGGCATTACAAACGCCCGCCGTTCTTCGAAGGCTGGTACTTTAAGATGATCTCGCCCGATGAGCGCATCCGTTATGCGGTGATCCCGGGCATTTTCCTTAGCGATTCCCCGGATAAACATCACGCCTTCGTGCAGGTGTTCGATGGCGTTAGCGGTCATGCCACCTACCATACCTACCCACCTAAGCTGTTCTATGCCGCCAAAGGCCGCTTTGAGGTGCATATCGGCCCGAATCGCTTCTCTGCACGAGCGATCGAGCTGGACATCGATGACGACCTGCGCACCGTGCGCGGCCGGCTCGAGTTCGGCCGGGGCATGGCATGGCCAGTCACGCTCACCTCGCCTGGCGTCATGGGCTGGTTCGGCTGGGTTCCAGTGATGGAATGCTACCACGGCGTGCTCAGCTTCGATCACCTGGTGACGGGCGACCTAACAGTCAATGGTCAACTGCTCGACTTCACGAATGGACGCGGTTATATTGAGAAAGACTGGGGCAAGTCGTTCCCAGCCGGCTGGGTCTGGATGCAAACCAATCACTTCGACGAGCCGGGTGTCAGCTTCAGCGCATCGATCGCAGTGACGCCGTTCATGGGGAGCTGGTTCCCGGGTTTTTTGGCCGGCCTGCACAACGACGCATTTTACAGCTTCGCCACTTACACCGGCGCCAAGGTCGAAAAGCTCGAAGTGACGGATGACCACGTGCTGTGGGTCATTGCCGATGGGCGTCATCGGCTCGAAATCTTTGCGACGCGCGCTGAGACCTCGCTGCTGCCGGGGCCGGATCGGGTTGAGATGGGCAAGCGCGTCCCTGAGACGCTCAAGGCGACGATCGAAATTCGGCTAACAGACTGGGCTGAACGTCGTGAGATCTTCGCCGGTAGAGGGCGCTGTGCTGGCCTTGAAGTCGCTGGCGACATAGCTCGCCTGCTTGCTGCTGTGTAACTTTTTTTAAGGAACGCATGTCCGCTCAAACGACCTTCTCATCAAGGCAATTCAACCCCTTCGCGCGCGTTCTCTATTTTGTGGTTGCGCTGTGGGTTCTGACGATGATCAGCCTGCCGATCGTGCGCTGGGTCTTTGGCGATGACGCACTGCCAATCGGCATCACGCTCGGTGTGCTCATCCAGTTGACGGCGGTGATGACAAGCCTTGTCTATGGGTGGGGTGTGGCCCGCAGCGCAGTTGTTATCGCCATTGTGCTGACGCTGGGCTGGGCGGTCGAATACATTGGCCACCGAACTGGCTTCCCGTTCGGCAGCTACGTCTATACCGATCTGCTTCAGCCGCAAATCGGCGGTGTGCCGATCCTTATCCCGCTCGCATGGATGATGATGATGCCGCCCGCGTGGGCGGTCGCCTACGCCATCACTCATCGTTTGACGGGAATTCGACGCGCGATCGCCTATGTCGGCATCGCGATGCTGGCATTCACTGCGTGGGACTTGTTCCTCGATCCGCAGATGGTCGCATGGGGGCTGTGGGTCTGGGATGACCCCGGCGCAACCAGCTACTTCGGCATCCCATGGAGCAACTACGCCGGTTGGCTGCTGGCCGCTGGCGTCATGACTCTGGCGACGCTGCCATTTCAACAGCCCGAACGCCTGCCGCTGCGCCCACTCCTGATCATCTATGGGCTGACGTGGGCGCTGCAAACGATCGGCCTGCTCGTTTTCTGGGGCATGCCGGGGCCAGCACTGGTTGGTTTCGCCGGCATGGGCGTTTTTCTCGGGCTGGCCGTGCGCGCTGTGCGGGCGCAGCGCGCTGCTTCTTGAACGCCCATCAGACGCCAGCATCCAACGCCTCGAATTTTTGCAGTTCTTTTATTCCTCTTTTGCAGCATTTTGATCACTAGCTTTAATCCTCTCGGTATACGATTTAGAAGTCGTATTCTTAGCCGGAGCAGGATCATATGGCCAAGCTTACCCGCCGGAATGCTATCCTACCCGCCGCCGCTTCGACGCTCCTCTTTAGTTTTCTACTTTTCGCTCACTTACCCGCCCCCAGCAGCGCCCAACAAGCGCCGCCAGCGCAACCGGATGCCACTGCCGCGGCTCAAACGCTCGACGCAGCGGTCAGCGTTCTGTTCACGCAGACCGCCGAAGCCAAAGAGCAAATCGCGCCAACATTGACGGTGCAGGCCGCCTTCGAAGTGGCTATGACCGTCACCGCCGCCGCGCCGCCCGCCTTGGCACAGATACCGCTCGAAGCGCTGCGCGTCATCTCGGTGCAAAAGACCGATCTCATCGCTGGGCCTATGAACACAACCGCCGTGCTCTCCCCCGACGGAACTCGCTTCGCTCATACGACGAGAGATAGGCTGTGCATCTATACCATCGATGTCGTCGAGCAGTCGTGCGCCAATTTACTCGCCCATGACGAGCTGGGCGTCCTCGACCCGGAAAGCATCTACTGGTCTCCAGACGGCAGTTGGCTGACGTTCACCAGCCGTTCGTTCCAGTATTTTCGCGACTCCGACATTTGGGTGATGAATGCGAACACCGGCGCGCTGGCCAACCTGACCGACGACGGCACCAACACCGGGCTGTTTCAACCTGATGCCGATGGTTATCTTGATGTTTCGCCGCGCTGGCTGCCGGATGGGCGTATCGTTTTCCTGCGCTACGCTTTCTTCAGCGGAGAGGGGAATTGGGGCCCGCCTGAGCTGTACGCGATCGCGCCCACGGGCGGTGAGCCGGAGCGGCTCGGCAGGCTGCACCATGATGAGCCACTGCGTACCACTTTGATCGCCCCTGCTGCCGATGGCGCACGCATCGCTTACGATTACTATGGGTTTGACAGATTTGAGCACGACGGCCCGTGGCTCAGCGATCTGGACGGCAGCCGCGCCGGCCCTGCATGGAATTGGGATACCCCACGCGACAATTCCAATATTGCGCGCACAGTGATGGGCGCCGCGTTCTCGCCAGATGGACGTTATCTGCTCTCGATCGTTCCGTTTCTTGAAATCGCACTTAGCGTCGACACTGAGTCGAGCGCGATTCGGCTGACCCCGCTGGCCGATGTGCCCACTATCCCACAGACCGTTAATGCTGAGATCGGTGCTGTCATTGGGGCGGGCTGGCTTCCAGCGAGCCGCGCAGGCGCGGCGCTGGTCTATTTGGTACATAACCCGACCGATCCAGATGTGTCTGGGCTGTATGTGGCGGCTGAACCCGGCGCTCCGGGCCGGCAAGTGCTGCAAGGCCTGTACCGGCCGCCTGCATCGTATTGGCGAATGCCGCTGCTGTGGGGAGAGAAAAATACCATCCTGCTCGCTGACGGAAACTATCAACTCGTCATCATCACGTTGGGGCAGTAAGGCAGGACGGCGGGTGCAGGGGACGGCGCTGACCCCTGCACCCGCTGTCAAAGCGCTTTGCCCTTGCGCAGGCGCACCACAATCGCCACTTTGCCCGGCGCGAAGCGTTTGCGGCGTTCTGCACTCAGACTAGGGTAAACTTTGCCTATCACCTCCACGACCCCATCTAAATCGACTGTCGTCTCAGCATCGCCATCATAGGACACGCCGCGCAGAAGGACTTGTACCGGCGCACCGCCGCGCAGGTTCTTCCACCACGTATAGCCCCCGCTAGTGATGATGCGCAGCAGCTCTCCGTCGCGCGCATACTGCACTGGCGTACTGTAAATCGTGCCGGTCTTGCGGCCGGTGAAAGTCAGCAGCAGATACTTGCCGCTGACGACCCCCTGCAGCGGCGAGCGCAGCAGCCACTTCATGAACGGATTTTGCGCTTTGATCAGCCACCGCCAGACCGCAGGCGGCTTGTTTTGAACAGCGGCCGTCATAGAAACTCCTCTAGAATCAAGCTGTTTTGAATCGCCAGTTTAGTCATAATTGCATATATAAGCGTTTACATATAGAATAAGATGACTGGCGATGAGCGCACCTGACGTTTGTGCTCACTTAAGATGACATGCGTCATCAGGGAAAGGACACGGCATGGACGAAAAAAAGCTCATCACCGAGCAGTTGGCCTACCCCGCTAGCCCGGTGATGAAATATATCTACAGAACTCCGATCTTACTTTACCGGCTGGGTCTGGGATTCATTGTCGGCCACTTATTCATGATCATGACGACGTGGGGGCGCAAGAGCGGCCTTCCACGGCGCACCGCGATTGAGTTTCATGAGTTTCAAGGCCGCAAATACGTCATGGTGGGCTGGGAACGCTCAGACTGGTATCAAAATTTACAGGCTAACCCACTGCTGACGATCCAGACTGCCAAAGGGATAGAACACGTCCGCGCGCGTCGCCTGACCAGCGATGACGATCTTAACGCTGCGTGGGATGCGGCTGAACACAGCCCATTCATTCAGGCGGCCGTCAAGCTGACGGGGGCCAATTTGACGCGCGAATCGTTTCTAGCCCAGCGCGACCGGTTCATCCTGCTCACCTTCGACCCCACGGACGAGCCAACGCCGCCGCCGCTCGAGGCCGACCTGCTTTGGGTGAACGCATTCGTCGCCAGCGTACTGGTTGGGCTGTGGCTCGCGCGCCGACGTGCTCGCTGCCTTTCGCGGTCAGCTTGACGTAAATTGATCGGGCGTGCCGCGCGCTTTTGCGTGGCACAGCAAGTTCTTAATTTAAAATGGAGATACCACAATGTCACTACCACATGCCATCCTCGGGCTGCTGACGATTTCCCCGATGACAGGCTATGACCTGAAAACGCAAGCTTTTGACGAGACCATCGCTCATTTCTGGCAGGCGGATCAGGCGCAGATCTACCGCACGCTGGCAAGCATGGCGGATAATGGGTGGGTGAGGAGCACACTGGAGATCCAAGAAAACCGGCCCAACCGCAAGGTCTACCATATCACGGAGACAGGCCGGGCCGAGCTGCAGCGCTGGTTGCAAACCGAGCAGCCGCTGCCGGTTTATCGAGAGCCGTTTCTCGTGCAGATGTTTTTCGCCAGCGCGCTGGACGACGAGACGATCCTCCAGCACATCGCCTACCAGCGCGCCGCGCACCAAGCCCGCCTCGAGCGCTACCGCGGTATCCCGGTGCCGGCACTCGACGATGACGCCCTCGACCGTCAGCGCATGTTTTGGCGGCTAACGCTGGAGATGGGCCTTGCGCTGGAGCAGACCTATCTAAATTGGCTCGATCAGTGCGAGACAGTCATTCGGAATTTTGCTGGCGAACAAAAAGAAACAACCTGATCTGCCCACCGAGGAAGGCAGATCTATTCACCTCACGACCAATAAAGACCGGCGCGCATTCAGCCGGTCACGAACAAAAGCAGAACGATTGAGGCTAGATTGCTGAGCCAATGCTCGACCATAACCACAGTTGTGTTATGGGTGCGATGGGCTAAGTAAACGCTTAACCCGGTGACCGGCAGAAGGGTGATCAAATCCCACCACTTGAAGAAATGAAAGACAAACCACCACAGCAGCCAGTGGATGACCCATCCTCGATTCCCATATGCCTGCTCTTGGCGCGGCAGCACATAACCGCGAAACCACAGCTCCTCTCCAAGCACGTTGACGACCAGCAGGCCAATCGCGATCCCGATTAGCCAGCCGCGTTCACTGATGAGCGCCTCGTTCGCGCTCGCCGCGATCTGGGCCGCCTGCGGGTAAGGGATGATCCCGGCGGTGATCAGAGCTTGCGCGAGGCCGGCAAATGGCAGCGCGACCAGCAGCTTGGCGATCAGGATCAGCAGCAGCCAGCCCCAATCAGAAGGGCGAATCGGCTTGAGCCGATAGCGCTGGCGCAGCGAAAAGCCACCGCGCGGCTGTTCAAGACGGTAGGCGATCAGCGCCGCCAAGAACAGGATCGCCAGCGGTAGCCCCACCCCAAAAGCATAACTCAGGAAAGCCGCAATTCCGGCGTTGACCAACGCTGGCGTGAGAATATGCGCGCCCAGCCCGACCAACAGACCGGGAAAAATGAAGTAGCTGAGGCTGCGAGAGCCGCTGAGCGGCCTCAGGGATGACTCGAACGAATCGCGCATCGTATCGGCGGGCACTGATTGGCTCCTCACCTGTGAAAACACCAAGACCAGCTCTTGACCCTCGATCCCCGTGCCTGCTGCCGGCACCGCGAAAGATCATCCAAGCGCGAACGACGACTGTAATGACTCCCGGCGCTGCGGTGATCGTCAGCAGCAGCATGATGTCCAGTAAATGCGCAAGCAAACAGCAGTCCATAATCAACGACCTGCCCGATTAGCGCGAGCATGAGCGCCGGCAGCAGCAGGATCGCCAGCGGGATCAGAGATGTCAGCAGCCCGACAGCGCGACGATCCCATCTCTTAGTTTGACGATGAGTCCGGCCTCGTGCTTTCGATAATTTCATTCACCTGCTGGTACAATTCGGCCAAAATTTCTTTCGCCTGCGGCTCGAAGGCATCGTAAGCGAGCGCGAAAATCCGCGTCTGCTCGTCAAGTTCGTGCTCGGAAACTGAAGGTGGCCGCTTGGGGCGCAGCGCTCTGTTCAGGCTTTGCGTGGACTCGACGCTGTCGCCAAAAAAGAATTTGATCGCCAGAGCTGCCGAGCCGACGACGCCGAGCTTCTCGGCCAAACCGCGAGCCGCGAGCTCCGCCTCTACCGTGCGCGGGACGAGTTCATGCGGTTTGCCACCCGCCCGGCTCGCCGCGCTATGCAGCAGCGAATTGAGCGCAATTGTGTTCGTTACAGGTTGGTTTTTCCAAAAACCTGCGAGCAGCTTGTCTTCCAACGCTCCCCCGATCATGTACTGAACCGGCCCGGAGTTGAACATCAGCTCATGATGGATCTTGACGCGGCCAGAAGCGCGCATGATGACCTTGCGCTGCACGCAGAAGCGCAGTGCCCCGTACAGGCTCAGGCCGACCAGCGTCAAATAGACAATCGCTCCATCATGCACGTAGTGAATGTGGGCGCGCTCTGACTCGTTATAATTCCGAAGAAACCGGTAAGCCAAGATGCTGATGGGCAGATCGACATCCAGATCGACCGGGTGCGGCTGCACGACCATCGTGGGATAAAACAGCTCCTGCTTGTCGAGCCATGGCCTGCGGGTGTGAGTCCATGAGCCATGACGATCGCCATTTAGGCGGATCGTGCTGCTGGCCCAAACAACCCACATCCCAAATGCCATCAGCAGCAGCGGCGGAAGCAGCGTGAACAAGCTGATGCCAGTGTCATCAGGCCCCAATGCTTGATCGCGAATGGCGAGAACGAGCGGGGCAGCGGCCAACATCATCCAGACCAAGCCGATCAGGAACAAAACCGGCGATCCCGCCTCCTGCTTCGTCAAACGATACGGACACTGCCCCGACTGGCGGCGATCACAATCGACCAGCACTGCGCCAACGGCGTGCCGGCAGCGCGGGCAGGTTGGCGGCGCTGCCGCCGCATTAGGGCTGTAGATGTAGAGATCATCAGACGACTGCTGGAACAGGTTTCGAGAGGAGGCCGCGTGCGCACTCGCAGCCATCCTCTCCTTCAGCTTGCCCATCCATTCGGCAGCGATTGGATGATCGACCCTTCGCAAGATCTCCGCGGCGCGCTCGTACTGCTGCGCTTTGATGAGCGCACGCGCCCGTTCCAGACGTTCCCGATCCTGCTGGCTTAGAAACGGGTTCTCTGCCACAACCTTCCTGCCTTTCTCTTGGCTGCTAACGATGTTCTGGCATTCGGGGGTATCAGGGGAGCATGATGGCCAGTCTCAAATGCCTATACGATCCTCATTAAGGAAAAGTTGTGATCGAATCAAGATCTAAGCCCTCATCCATGAAAATCGACTTCCGCCGTTTTTCGTACCGGCGAACTATCGCGCATTAAACGCGCTACCTGTGGTTCAGGCCGGCGCGCCGCCGCTCTCAAGATCACGACTACCCAGACGACAACGGCAGCGCTAATCACCGCGTTGCCCGCCCCCTGTGCAATGGGCGAGGCGCTCACGAAATCGAACAGGCCATGCCACAATGCCACCATCAGGATGCTGTACCCGCTGCCGCGGTAAATCCATGACAGCAGGATCGATCCCATCGTGATGCTGATGAGGAAAAAGACGAAGCCGCCGACGCCCAAAGCGATGAAGTTGTCCTTGTAAAAGAGATAGGGCAGATGCCACAGCCCCCACACGACGCCAATGAGGACGGCTGCGCGCACCCAACCGCCCGCTTCCATGCGGTGAAAGGCGAAGCCGCGCCAGCCGATCTCCTCGCCGAAGCCATAAGTGGCGATCCACAACAGCACCGCCGCCCCAACGCCGATGCTGCCCAGATAGTCGACCTCGCCAAACAACGCCAGATCGGGTAAGGCGCTGCTGCTGAGCGCGTAGATCGCTACCGCCGCTGCGCCCAGCGCCAGCGGCGAACCAACCGCGACCAACCACCAGCGCAGGCCAACACCAATGCGCGTGATGCGCCGCCACAAATCGCGCAGACCCGCCCACCCTTCAACCATGGCAGTCACAACAAGCGCGCTCACAGCCGGCCCAAAAGCGCTAACATAGTGCAGCCAGCGCGGCACGCTGATCGCGCCGCTGCGATCGGCGATCAACAGCGCGCCGATCGCCCAAGAGAAAGCGAATGCGATCGCGAAGTAAACGACGACTGGATGCCTGTGAACGAAATTTTGCCTGCGAGCGTTCGGAAACGCAGGGGTCATGCGCGCACCTCCCTTTCGAGCTGAACGCCACGCACAAGCCGCTTACCACCATAGCGCCACAGCACGACGACCAGCACCGCGACTAGAATGAAGCTGTTGATGACGAAGATCTCGGCCGACATCACGAGCAGACGGCTGGTCAAGTTGATCGAGAAATGCAGCAGGATGATCGCCAGCACACTGCGTCGATTGTTGTTATAGACCCAAGTGAAAAGCACGGAGTAAATGACGACCGTATACAGATAACCCGCAACGAAGACCGGATCATTGCCGGTCACATTAAGGAAAGAGCCGACAACGAAGAGCAGCGGCAGATGCCACGCCCACCAGATCACCCCAAGGATGATGCTAGAGACCAGCGCTGTATAGCGGGCTTGCAGCCAGTCCAGCGCGTAATCGCGCCAGCCAAGCTCCTCCGAAAATGGGCCAAATATAAAGATGAAGATCAGCGTCGTCATCAGCAGGGCCGGGCTGCGCAGCAGGTCCAGCAGCGGCGAAGCATCGATCGGCATCCCACTAATCAGGAAGGCCAGCAGGACGGTCGCCGGGTAGAGCAGCAAGATCGGCACAAACCAGATCGGCTGAATACGCCGTAGGTCAAAAATGCGCCGCCAGTAATCGCGGATGAAGGCTTCATCCCTTGTGCGGTAGACCATTAAGATGCCGGCGATCGCTGGGCCAAAGCCGCCCAACACCAACACCACGCCGACCTCGAGGTCCTCAAAAACATTGCGCCCCGTCAAAGCGACCAAAAACCAGCAGGTCCATGAAATGCCGAAAGCGATCAGGATAAAGCGCCACGGAAAATGTGTGGTTATCTGCTTAACCTGTGGCGCGCTTGCCAAGTTAGATAGGGTCACAAGATGCTCCTCTGTATATGATTTTACATATATAATACAGTGCACTCCTATGGTTTGTTGCATGGCATTTGTGCCATTAACCCATGACAAATGTCATGAGTGGCAAAAGCAAGCAGCATCTCGGTCGTGTGCCGCCGCGCACAAAAGCCGATCACCAGCAGGGCTTAAGATTTTGTAATTTGATTAGGGTCGCACCCGTGTTAGTATAATTACGTACAAGATTAAGCTGTTTTATGCAAGGCAGTGGACGCACCAACACCATCGGCGCTTCATGGTTCACACATCCCACCTGCCTCTAGGGTCACCCGCAACGCAGTAACTTACTACTGCGCCTAGCTCAAGGCGGGTAGTTACGTGCTTGTAGAGGGCTTTGCGCAGCCCATCAGCTCAATTGTGTTCACAGCAGGTGAAAGGTCTTAATAGTGAACAAACTCTTGCGTCAGGTCAAAGAACACCGCCAAGTCATCGCTGTGCTCCTAGCGATCCTCATCCCGACGACGATCATCGCCTCGGCGCTGCTGCGAATTCACAGAAGCGACCCCGTCGAGACGATCACGACCGACTGGGCGCGTTCTGGCCACGCAGATTTCCTATCGCGCGCATTCAATCACTGGAATGATGACGAACCACCGCTCATCCCTGCCAACTGCGCAGCCTGCCACAGCCTGCACGGCTTGCTAGACTATGTGGGAGAACGCGGTACGCCAGCGGGGACGGTATCGCAAGACATGCCGATTGGTACGGTCGTATCCTGCCTCGCCTGTCACAATGACTCCGTTCACAGCATGCGGCAGGTCAGTTTTCCGTCTAGCGCGGTGGTACATGCTCGTGGCAAGGAAGCGAGCTGCCTGATCTGTCATCAAGGCAGGGAGTCCACTATCAGCGTTAACGAAGCGATCTCAGGTTTGGAGATGGATACCGTTTACGACGACTTGGCCTTCATCAGCGTCCATTATCATGTGGCTGCCGCCACGCTCATGGGAACCACGGCCCAAGGGGGATACGAATATGATGGCAGGGACTACGCAGGTCGTTTTGAACATACGCTTAGCTTCCAGAGCTGCAACAGCTGCCACGATCCTCACCATCTGCGCGTCGACCCACTGCCATGCAGCGCCTGCCACGTCAACGTGACGGGCTACGAAACCCTGCGCCAAATTCGCCACGATGAAACCGATTACGATGGCGATGGCAATGTGCGCAAGGGCATCGCTGCGGAGATTGAGACCTTTCACGCCTTGCTTTACGAAGCAATACAAGCCTATGCCCAAGAGGTCACCGGCGTTCCGATCGTCTACAACGTTGAACAATTCCCATATTTCTTCACCGGCAGGCAGGACGGCGAAATGCCCGATCCTGACGCATTGAGTTTCGCCAATCGCTATGTCAACTGGACACCACGTTTGATCGCTGCTGCGTATAATTACCACTTCATCCACATGGACCCCGGGGCCTATGCGCATAACCCGCGCTATGCTTTGCAGCTTCTCTACGACAGCCTGCAAGATATGAATGAGCGCGTCAACTTCGATCTCAGCCGCTTACAACGTCCGGATTAAGACCGTTATTCTGGCAATTACTGTCCTCAGATAGGTTCGCGCAGAATGCAAAGGGGAGGCATTATCGGCAATCCATCAAGTAATATTACCAATAACATGTATTTACGTTGCAGTTTAAGGAGCAGCCATGTACGATCCATGTGAAGTTTAACATTATGATAAGTGGACTAAGGAGAAAGAGTATGGCACGTTTACAGGATAAAGTTGCACTTGTTACCGGAGCTTCGGGCGGAATCGGCCTGGCGATCTCGAAACTGTTCGCCCAAGAAGGCGCGCGCGTCTTCATGACCGATATCGATGAGGATGCGCTCAAGAAAGCCGTGGAAGCGGTTGGCCATGATCGGGCATCCTATGCGGTGGCCGATGTCACAAAGCCGGAAGACAACGAGCAGTCAGTCAAAGCCTGTGTCGAGGCTTTTGGCGGGTTGGATATTTTCGTCGCCAATGCAGGCATTGAGGGCGCGATCCAACCCATCGTTAATTACCCGATCGATACGTTCGACAAGGTGCTGGCCGTCAATGTGAAGGGGGTATGGCTGGGGTTGAAATACGCCATCCCGGCCATCGCTCAGCGCGGCGGCGGCAGCATCGTGATCATTTCATCGGTCGCCGGCGTGATCGGTTCGCCGGGCCTCTCGGCGTACATCGCAAGCAAACATGCCGTCATCGGTCTGATGCGGACGGCGGCGTTAGAAGCCGCAGACCAGAACATCCGCGTCAACTGCGTCAACCCCGGCCCGGTCGAGACGCGCATGATGCGCTCGATCGAGACGATGGCTGCCGGTGGCGATGAAGCGGCAGGCGCTGGGGTCAAAAGCCAGTTTGAGCAGCGCATCCCCCTCAAGCGCTACGCCAAGCCCGAAGAAGTCGCAAACTTGACGTTGTTCCTCGCCAGCGACGAAAGCAGCTATATCACCGGCCAGATTCACCTGATCGACGGCGGCCAACGCGCCGGCTAAGCCGCCTATCTGTAGGCTAACATCGCAATGCCCTGCACCGAAGGCAGGGCATTTGTATTTCAACATGCCCATTGACCAAGTTAATACTCATTAATGCCTACTTAACATATATTTAAATATTTTGTAATATTTTTCTAAAACATTGCGAATTAGACTCGCGGCGACGAATGCATCCATTGTCAACGAAGAGTGAGGAGCCACCGATGAAACTATTTGTGCGTTTATTCTTGTTGTCCCTGCTGCTCAGCCTGGCTTTCAGTGCGGTCAGCGCGCAGGATGAAATGATTGTCATCGATTTCTACTACCCCTCCGCCGTAGATGCCAACTTGCAAGCGCTCTTTGAACGCTACGCTGAGATGTTCTCTGCCCAAAATCCCAACGTAACGGTGAACGTGAATTACACTGGCAGCTACACGCAGACGCGTGATACTATCCGCACCGAGCTGGACGCCGGCCAGACCGGCCCCGACGTCGCCGTGATGCTGGCGATCGACCTATTCAGCTTCATTGAGAATGGCAGCATCATGCCGGCGCAGATGTTCATCGACCAGATGGAAGATGGCGAGGCCTTCGTCGCCGATTTCTTTCCTGCCTTCTTGCTCAACAGCGTTGACGAGGACGGCGTGATCTGGTCGATCCCGTTCCAGCGCAGCACGCCGATCCTATATTACAACAAGGATCTGTTCGCCGAAGCCGGCCTTGACCCGGAGCAGCCGCCGCGCAGCCTCGAAGAACTGATCGAATTTGCCGACCTGCTGACGACCGATGATCGCTGGGGTTTCATGCTGCCGATCGCTGGCGGCTTCCCGATCTGGCTGTACCAGAGCTTCGCCATTGCCCACGGCCAGAACCTCGTCGAGGAAAGCCCGGCAGAAGTGTTTTTCAACACGCCCGAAGGCTTGGCTGCCCTACAGGCCATCAATGACCTGGGCAACCTCTACGGCGTGATGCCCGCCGGCGGCACAGCATGGGGCGAGACGCCGGAAGCGTTCACGGCTGGCCGCGCCGCTATGATTTACCACACCACCGGCTCGCTGACGTCGATCCTCAACAACGCGCCGTTCGAAGTTGGCACAGGCTTCTTAGCCAGCGGCCCAGCCAACGAAGATGGCACCGGCTACGGCGCGCCGACCGGCGGCGGCAACCTCTACATCTTCAACGACCCGAACCGCAGCGAGGCGGAACTAGAAGCGATTTGGAACTGGGTTATGTTCTTGGCCTCTCCGGAAATTCAGTCCGATTGGGGCGCCGCTACGGGCTATATCGCCGCCCGCCAGAGCGCTTGGGAGCTAGACCCGCTGGCATCGCTGGTTGAGGAGTTCCCGCAGTACGCCGTGGCGCGCGATCAACTGGCCTTCAGCCAGAAAGAGTTCTCCAGCTTCCGCACCATCGACATTCAGGGCATCATCAACACCACGTTGAGTGGGATCATCTCCGGCGATGTGACCGATGCAGCCGCTGCGCTGGCGACGGCGCAGGCACAGATCGATGCCCTGCTGGAGCCGTACCGCCAATAGCACAGCAGCGCTTTATTGCAGCCATCGGGGGCGACTCGCCGAGTCGCCCCTACCTGTTGTATTCTAAACGATGCGCGTCATGCGCAGCGGCCGGTGTATAGACAATTGGTGGAGGTCACTCTTGTGGCTGCGACGTCCGATATCACGATGCCTTTGACTGCGGCGGCCGACCGCCCGCGGGGCAAACCATGGACAGCGCGTTTGTTCCCCTATTTGTTGATCGCCCCAACATTATTTTTCGTGTTCCTGTTCACTTTATGGCCCGCTGCACAAAGTTTGACCCAAAGCCTCTACACGCGCGACCCGCGCAGCGCCGATACCCGCTTCGCCGGCATCCAGAATTATCTCGATTTGTTCGATGAAACCCACGTCATCGGCAGTCAATTTCCAAGAATTCTGGGCAACACGTTAATCTTTGCCTTTGCGACAGTGTTCATCTCGCTGCCGCTGTCGTTGGGTTTCGCCTTGCTGCTCAATCGCAAAATACAGGCGCTGGGGCTGTGGCGCTTCAGCATCTTTTACCCGGCACTGCTGCCTTTGATCGGTGCGGCCAGTATCTGGGCATTCCTGTATGCCGATACCATCGGCCTGATCAATACGGTGCTGCGTTCGTTCGGGTTCCCTGGGATCAACTGGTTGGGCGATCCCAACGTCGTGTTGTTCTCTGTCATTATTGTTAACATTTGGGTACAGTCCGGCTTCTACATGCTGTTTTACCTCAGCGGATTGCAAGGCATTCCCAGAGACATTTACGAAGCCGGCGCGCTCGATGGCGCTAGCGGCGCGCAGGCGTTCTTCTATCTCACGCTGCCGCTGCTGCGCCGAACGACGCTGTTCATCTTGGTGATGATGTTCACTTTCGCGTTTCAAACGGTTGAACAGCTTCAGGTTCTGGGGCAAGGCAACCCGAATAACCGCGCCAACCTGCTGCTTTACTTCATTTTTCAAAACCGCAGCGAAGATCTTAACTTCGGCCATGTTTACGCAATGACGGTCATCCTAACGCTGATCGTGCTGATCTTCACCGTCAGCAACTTCGTCTTCTTCGAGCGCGGACGCGAGGAACACTAGCCATGCCGAAGCGTCGCTTCGATCTCGATCTTGCAGCGCGGATCTCGCTGGCCGCGATTGGACTGCTAGTGCTCGCCTTCGTGCTGCTGCCGTGGGTGAACGTGCAGACCAATATCCGCATGATCTCGGCATCGTTCTCTGCTACTGGCCTTGAGCTCGTGATCGGTAGTTTGGAGACGGCCGAGTCGATCAACCTGTACGCTGTCATCAATGCTAATCAACGCAACTTAAACCTAGCCGGCCTGCGCGAGCTGATCCCTCCTGGGGCTGACCGCGTGCCGCTGGCCGAACTGGTCGATGCGCTTGACGGCGGCTCGATCACGTTGGCCGATATTTTGCGCGAAGTGCCCGCAGGGATCGACCTGACCGCCTTTCCAATCGCGACGCTCCCGCTCGTGCTGATGATGGTCGCCGCGCTGGCCAGCGGTGGCGCGCTTGTGTTGGGTAGAAACCGGCTGGCCCTGGCGCTGGCGCTCGGCGCGCTGGCCGCGCTGATGTGGTTCGTCTTTGGGGGCCGGCAGTCCGGAGTCATCGGAGGAGCTGGCCTGCTGGTTGGGGCAGCTGCCGTCAGCGCGCTCGTGCTCAGCCGCATCCATTGGGGGCCGCGCGCAGTGAATGTGCTCACCGTGATCGTCTCGTTAATCTTCCTCGCGCCGTTGATCTTCAGCATTTTGATGAGCCTGCGCCCCGAAACGATCCCATTGGTGGAGGGGAATGTCTTTTTTGGCTGTGGGCTGCGCGAGCCGCCGCCCAGCAGCCTGACGATCGGCACCTGCACGGTGACGCTGGCCAACTACCAGTCGGCATGGTCGGTTGCGCCGTGGGCGCGCCACTATCTGAACACCATCATCTTCGCTGCGGGCACGCTGGCCGTGCAGTTGATCACCGTGACCATGGCGGCCTACGCCTTCGCGCGGATGCGCTTCCCCGGCCGCGACTTGCTGCTGATCGTAGTGCTGCTCCAGTTAATGATTCCGGCTGGCGTGCTGATCATCCCCAATTTCGTCACCATCCGCGAGCTGGGCGTCTTTGATACCTATATCGCGTTGATGCTGCCGTATTGGGGATCGGCTTTCGGCGTGCTGCTGCTGCGCCAAACATTCCGCGAGGTGCCGTATGAGCTGGAAGAAGCCGCCCGCATCGACGGCGCGAATTGGTTCCAGATCATGCGCAACGTCTACATCCCGCTGTCGATCCCGGCGTATCTGTCGTTCGCGCTGGTGTCGATCAGCAGCCGCTGGACGGAGTTCTTGTGGCCGTTCATCGTCACGCGCACTGAAGAAATCCGCCCGCTCACCGTTGGCTTGAACAAGCTGTACCAAGCGACGGACAGCGGCGCCAGTTACAACCAGCTCATGGCCGGCACTGTGCTGGTGATCGCGCCGCTGGTCGTAGTGTTTATCCTATTCCAGCGGCGTTTTCTGGAAAGCTTCGCGCGCAGCGGCCTCAAGTGACGCCTTCAGCGCAGCCTTACCTTAGGCGACAGGGGTCAGCGCATCCAGCAGGGCGGCCAGAGAGGTTTCGGCCAGCGCGAGCGTTTCGTCGGCAGCGCCGTAGTATAGCTTCAACACATCGCCTGCGGTCACCACGCCGCAGGTAAACACCACGTTCGGGAAAAACCCATCTCGTTCGTAACCCGCTTCTGGCTCAAAGATCGGCGTTTGGCTGCGGGCGATGAGGCGGCTGTGATCGTCATGCGCAGCCAGAAACGCGCCCAAACAATAGCGGTTGCGCCGGTCGGCCGCATGGTAGATCGAGAGCCAGCCCCGCTCCGTCCACACAGGCGGCGCCCCTCCGCCCACACGCCCTGCTTCCCAGCCATGCTGGCCCGCTTCGAGCACCACTTGATGGCTGCCCCAATGAATCAGATCGGGAGACACGGCCGACCAGATGCTGTACTTGCCCATATCGCCGGGCATCGGCCGGTGGTAGGCGGCGTATTGGCCGTGGATGCGGGTGGGAAATAAGACGACATCGCGGTTCGAGGGCGGGAAGATCAATCCATGCCGCTGAATACGCTTGAAATCCGTCGTCGAGACGAGGGCGGTGCCGATGCCATGGGCACTCACGGCTGTATAGTTGATGTAGTAAATTCCCTCGATGCAGGTGATACGGGCGTCTTCCACACCATAGGCCTCATAAGGCGACTCGGCCAGCAGCCACGGATGTTCATCGATCGTGAACCGCACGCCATCGCGGCTGCGCGCCAAACGCAGGTGGCTCATGCTAGTGAGGTAGACGGCGCCGCTGCGTAAATCGCGCACGGTGCGCGGGTCATCTGTTCGGTAGTTCGGGTCTTCGCGTGCAACGCGCCGGATGGTCAGCTCCCCATCCGGTGTGAGATAGGGCAGCGAGATCTGTCCCTGCTCACTAGCGTGAGGACGCTCAGCGACGCGCAGCAGCAGCAGCACTTCATCGCCATGCTGAATGACCCCTGCGTTAAAGGTGCCGATGATCTCAAAATCGGGGCGCGACGGCCGGATGCTGGCCGGCGTGATGAGTGGGTTAGCGGGGTGGCGCGTGAACATAAAGCAGCTCTCCGGTCTCTCAGAATAGCTGGCGAGGGCCAATTATCGCAAACTGCCAGCGGCGGGCGCTGCGATCGCCCGGCGTCTCGGCGGCACATTGTACAGCAGCCTGAACCATTCGGCCTACTCTATGCATGCTTAAGCTCCTGTTTTCCTAAAAGAGTCCCTTTTCACGCATGAAGCCATCTTAGATGAACTGCTTGACATGCTCTTAAAAGTATACTATATTCGTAACGTAAGCGGTTACGTAAATAAAGACGTTACAGAAAAGACTGCTCTCTTTATGACCTCGATGATCGAACAAATCGCTAAAGAGTTAGGTGTCTCTTCAGCTACTGTCTCGCGCGCACTGAATGATCGGCCCGGCGTCAGCGGTGAGCTGCGCGAGCGCATCCTCGCCAAAGCGCGCGAGTTGGACTACACGCCGGGCGTGACCGCCCGCGGTTTAGCGACCTCGCAAACATTCAGCGTCGGGTTTTTCATCCGCGAGAAGCCCGGCATCCCTGCCCAAAGCGATCCCTTCTATTCGGAAATTCTGCACGGCGTCGAACAGGTTGCCGCGCGCACCGATTATCACATTACGATCGGCACGCTCACCGATATCATCATCGCCCGCCCGGCCGATTTTCGCTTCGTTCGCGAGAAACGAATCGACGCCATGATCCTCGCCGGCCCCGATATTCCGGCGGATTTCATCATGGCTATGTTAAAGACCCAAACCCCGGTCATCCTCGTCGATAACCGCCTCAGTCAAACGCACGTCAACTGTGTGAACAGCGACGACGAAGACGGCGCTTATCAAGCGGTTCGCCACCTGCTGGGGCTGGGTCATAAGCGCATTGGCGCGCTGGCCGGCCCGGCCAACTGGCACAGCACCGTGCAGCGGCTGAATGGCTACCGGCGCGCACTGGATGAAGCAAGGCTGCCCCTGCACGTTCAGCATGCCGACCGGACGACCATCGATTCGGGACAAGAAGCCATGGCGCGGCTGCTCGAGCGCCAACCCGAAATCACCGCGGTCTGCGCTGTCAACGACTCGATGGCTATCGGCGCGATCCGCGCGGCGCGGGCGGCGGGAAAAGGTGTGCCCGAAGATCTCTCCGTGACCGGATTCGACGACATCGCGTGGGCCACCCTCAACGAACCACCGCTGACGACTGTGCATATTCCCAAGCAGCAGATGGGCAAAGAAGTCATCTTACGGCTGATAGCACTGCTCAACGAGCCTGACCTGCTGCCCTCAGAGATTAAAGTCCCCGTTCAGTTGATCGAACGTCGCTCAACGGCGCGCGCCAGCGCGTTGTAGCAAGGAGGAAGACCAGCGAAATAATCGATCTAACCGCCTGTTCAACAGATAAAGATTTACCTTAAAGGAGAATGCTAGCTATGAAACGTTTCTTCATTTTGCTCATTGGAGCGCTGATGTTGATCAGCGTGGCGCCGCTTGCAGCGCAGGATGTGCCGACGATCACCATTTCGACGTGGGCCGGTGTGGAAGAAGCTGCTGAATTGCAGGTACTGATCGACCGGATCAACGCCGAAGTCACCGATTACCGCATCGTCCACCAGCCGATCCCAAGCGACTATTTCGCTACGGTTCAAACGCAGCTCGCCGGCGGCACAGGTGCCGATCTCTACTGGATGGATCAAAACCAGCTCGCCATCGCCTCAGAGGGCATTTTGCTGCCGATCGACGAGTGCCCGGCCATCGCTAACGCAGAACCCGGCACTGCTGGCGACTTGAGCGATTATTTCCCGGGTATCTTAGCGGTCAACGAATTTGATGGGCAGATCTACGGCCTGCCGTGGATCGCGCAGCCGGTCGTCACCTATTACAACCGCGGTTTGTTTGAAGCTGCTGGCGTCGACTTGCCGCAGGAAGGCTGGACGTGGGATGACTTCATTGAGAAAGCCCGCGCGCTGACGCTCGATACTGATGGTGACGGAACCATCGACCAATGGGGTTTCATCAACAATGGTTGGCCGCCGCCGTTCATCTTCGTGTGGCAGGCGGGCGGAGAACCTATTTCGGCCGATTTCACCAGCTCTCCGATCGACAGCCCTGAGTTCGTGGAAGGCTTCGAGTTCTACCTGAGCACCGCGTTTAACCCCGAGCTATCGCCCAGCCGCGAGATCATCGCCGAACAGGGCTTCGGCGAGATGTTCAAAGCTGGCCGGATCGCCATGTTCATGGGCGGCGCGGCTGATGACCTCGACCGCGTGCCAGGGTTGGATGTCGGCGTGATCCATGTGCCTGCGCACCCGCGCACGGGCGACCGCACGACTTTCGCGTGGAACGCCAGCACGGTGATCAATGCCAACACGCGCAACCCCGAACTGGCCTGCGATGCATTGGTGCGGCTGACTGAGGCTATCCACAGGTGGAAGATCGTCTCGCCGCGCATTTCTCAAGCAACCGTGGAGCATCTGGTGGCTTCAGAGCCGCGCAAAGCGGCTAACGCCGAAGCGATTATCGCCGCCGTGCCCGATATGCGCGCGCTACCGATCTTCGGCAATTATGCTCGCTGGGATGCGATCTTCTGGTCTGAGTTCTGGGGGCCGCTGTTGAACGACGAAACCGACTTGTCTGTGGCGGAACTCGCCGCCGAAGTGCGACCGGAACTCGAAGATACCCTCCGCTAAGTCACGTGAACGAGCGGGGGCAGCGGCTGCTGCCCCCGCTTGCCCTTATGCAACCTAAGCGAGTAAAGGGCGTTCAGCATGGGCAGCGATCCATTAGGAACTTATTTCCCCACTCTCGTGCGATACATCGGCGTGATCATCGGGCTGGGCGTGCTGATGGTGCTCGTTTACCGCGTCCAGCGTTGGGTAGGCATCAAACACGAGGCAGCAGCGGGCCGTGCGCTGATCACCCCGTGGGTCGTTGGTTTTTTGATCTTCACAGTCTTCACAATCGGCTCATCATTTTACTTATCCTTCACAGAATACAACTTGTTTCGTCCTCCGCGCTGGATAGGCCTCGATAATTACGCGCGCATCTTTGACTTGCAAGTCGCCTCGTTAGAGTCGCGCGGCCAGCGCAGCAGTGATGCGCTCCCCCCGCGCTATACCGCCGTGCAACGCGTTGAAATTGGCGATGGCGGTTTTGTCATCGGCGCGCGCAGCCACCAGTTCTGGCGCGCCGTGCGTATGACGGTCCTTTACGCAGTGCTCACAGTGCCAGTGGGGCTGGTCGCCTCGCTGGGCGTCGCGCTGCTGCTCAATCAAAAAGTGCGGGCGCTAGGGGTCTGGCGCGTGCTTTATTACATGCCCGCCATCCTGCCAGCCGTCGCCACGATCTTGCTGTGGCGCTGGATTTTTTCGAGCGGCGGGCTACTTAATACGCTTTTTTCACCCCTTTATTTGGTGTTGAATATTCCCCCGCCCAGCTGGCTCACCAATCCCAACTTGATCCTGCCAGTCTTCGTCATCATCAGCCTATGGGGCGTGTTCGGGGCTAATTCCGTCATCTTACTGGCCGGTCTGAAGGGCATTCCGCAAGAATTATATGAAGCTGCGGCCATCGACGGCGCGGGCGACTGGTCGAAATTTCGCCATGTGACCATCCCCATGCTTAGCCCTGCGCTATTTTACAACTTGGTCGTCTCAACCATCGCGGCTTTGCAGGTCTTCGAGCCAGCTGCGTTCATCGATATTCCCTCTGAAGCAGGGACTTTCCTTAACTGGTTGATCTTCCAAGAAGCCTTCAACTTCCGCAACATGGGTATGGCCTCGGCTATGGCGTGGATCATGCTGATGATCATCCTTGCGCTCACCGCGCTCATTTTCCGTTCATCGCAGGCGTGGGTGTTCTATCAGGGCGCGAGGGAGGAAAAATAAATGGCGACCACAACCGCAACACGAGATATCTTGATCGAGCAGCCGAAGCCCTCGCAGGGGCGCTTCTACCTACGCCAGATCATCATCTACGCCCTGCTGCTGCTGGGCGCGGCGCTGGTGCTCATCCCTTTCTTCTGGATGGTTTCCACGTCGCTGAAGACGCAAGAACAGCTTTTCATTCGTGAGATCCGTTTCATCCCTAACCCGGCTGCGCCAGAAAACTATTTGCAGGTGTGGCAGCAGCTTCAGTCGATCAACCCCGCTATGACCGGCTGGCGTATTATCGGAAACACGCTGTTCATCACTCTGCTCGCGATGTTCGGCGAGATCTTCAGCGCCTCATTGGTTGCTTATGGCTTCGCGCGCTTCAAATTCCGCGGCCGCGATGCGCTGTTCGCGATCATGCTGGCCACAGTGATGATCCCGGGCATCGTCACCCGCGTGCCGGGCTTCTTGATCTGGCGAGAGCTTGGCCTGCTCGATACCTATGACCCGCTGACATGGCCGTCGCTGTTCGCGTGGGGGCCGCTCTATGTGTTCCTGATGCGCCAGTTCTTCTTGTCGATCCCGCGCGATATTGAAGAGGCGGCGATCATGGATGGCGCCAACGTCGCCCAGATTTATTTCTATGTGATGCTGCCGCTCATCAAGCCGATCCTGCTGGCGATCGCCGTCTTCTCATTTCAGGGCAACTGGAACAATTTTCAAGGGCCGCTGCTCTATCTAAGCACCCCAGACAAATTCCCGCTCGCCCTAGCCATGCGCTTCTTCGACCAATCGCTCAGTAAAGAAGCGCCACAGTGGCATTACATGATGGCGATGGCGACGATGATGGCGCTGCCGGTCTTGGTCATTTATTTCTTGGCCCAAAAACAGTTCCTCGAAGGGATCAATGTGGGCGCCGTGAAAGGATAATGCATGAGGCGCGTTCTTCGCTTGAACAGCCCCAATCTGAAAAAAAGCAGCTGTTTGGTGAGCATTGGAATAGTCACGCTGGTGTTGCTTAACGGCTTCGCCGGCGCTCAGCCGGAGCATGAGTTGGTCAACCTAGATCACCTGCGATTTTTAACTGAACCCGTCACGATCGACGGGCGTGACATGGCGCTCGTCCACATCTATTCCGAATATCCGGATTATGGCTGGGTTGACGCGGCCAACGAAGGGCTGAGCGCCGTCGATGACGTTGCCCGCGCGGCCGTTGTTTACCTGTGGGAGTACGAGCGCACCGGTGAAGCAGAACTGTTGGAGTGGGCGCGCCGCTGCCTCGATTTCGTCCTCTATATGCAGGCGGAGGATGGCGAGTTCTACAACTTTGTGACTGACCGCGAAGGCACGATCAACCGCACCGGCCCAA
The DNA here is from genome assembly GCA_046719065.1 of Aggregatilineales bacterium. Taxonomy (GTDB): domain Bacteria; phylum Chloroflexota; class Anaerolineae; order Aggregatilineales; family Phototrophicaceae; genus Flexifilum. The sequence goes on from JBDNDP010000005.1 coordinate 168,672, forward strand.
CCAGTTACAAAAGCCTTGGATGGTGGGCGATGCGCGGGCTATGGGCACTGGGCGAAGGGGTGCGCGTCTTTGACCCGATCGATGCCGCTTATGCCGACGTATTGGCCGCGGCCTACCTGCGCACCGAGGCAGCTCTTAGCGCGACGTTAGGCAACTACGGCGCGACATTTGATGTTCATGGTTTCACCATCCCGGCTTGGATTCCGGGGGGCGAATCGACCATCGCCAGCATTGGTCTGCTGGGCCTCTCGGCCTACTACCGCGCCCGCCCTAACGAGGCGACTGCCGACATTTTGACCCAGATCGCTAACGGCGTAGCAGCCTACCGACTGGGCACGCATAGCGACTATCCATGGGGCGCGCACCCTGTTCGAGCGAATGCCCCCGGCTTCTGGCATCGCTGGGGCGCGCACATGGCGCACGGCTTGATCGAGGCCGGCATGGCGCTTGGCCGTGCCGATTGGATTGACTCGGCACGCGCAGAGGCGGAGTCATTCTTTCTGCGCCATCTCGCTTTAGAAACATTCCGACATATGGGCGTGGTGCCCTTCCGTCGAGAGCAGATCGCCTATGGCACCAACATGCTCGTGCAGGCTTATGCAGGCCTTTACCGTGCAACCGGTGAGGAACAATTTGCGCGCTATGCCGGGCTGGCCGGAAGCTGGTATTTCGGCAACAACATGGCTGGCGTACAAATGTACGACCCGCAAACCGGCCGCACTTTCGATGGCATCGATGGGCCAGTGGCGTGGCGCGTTAACCGCAATGCTGGCGCCGAATCGACCATCGAAGCTCTCATGAGCCTGATCGTGCTCGCCCAGATCCCCGAAGCGCAGGAGACGCTGTTCGCGCGCGCGGCTGGCGGCAGCAGCAGCTTCCGCATTCTTGAAGCCGAAGAAGGCCAGCGCGTCGTCGGCACGCCGGTCTACTTCAGCGGAGACTGGACGGGCGAAGGCTACATCAGCGCGGGGCGCTATGTTGGGCTGGGCGAAGGCCAGCGCATGCGCCTCAGCTTCACGATCGACCCCGGAGCCGAAGATGACTATCTGCTTTACGTCGCGCATGTGCGGCAGGCCGCTGCGGGCAACAGCTTCACTGTCCAACGGGCGACAGCGCCCCCCACGATCGATGGCAACGCGGACGACTGGCCGGACGATTTGCCGGTGCTAGAGTCAAACACTGCGCGCCAGTTTCTGCGCGGCGCGGGGCTGTGGCAGGGGCCAGAGGTGGACAGCTTTACGCTGCGCTTGCAGTGGGACGAAACCCACCTCTACCTGCTAGCCACAGTTCGAGACCCTGAACATGAGCAGCCGCACCGCTTAAGCTCGGTGTGGCAGGGCGATGCGCTGTGGCTGTATTTCACGCGCGCGCCGGGCGCATCAGCGCTCTCAGCCAAGTTCACCCTCGCGCAGACCCCGGCCGGCCCAGAGATCTGGAATTGGGTAGAGACGGGCTTCGCGCGCAGCAGCCAACTGGCATGGGCGCCATTTGCCGACGGAACGGGCTACATCTACGAGGCGGCGCTGTCATGGGAGGCGATCGGCATCCGCATGCCAGAGGCAGGGACGCGCTTCGGTTTTGAAGCTGGGCGGGGCATCGGTGGCAATTCCTTCATGAATTTGAGCGGGCGCGATCCGGATGTCGCCGCCAACCTGCTGCAGATGACCCTTGTCGAGCCGGGCATGCCGGCCGATGCGCTGGCTGCGCCGCAGGTTGCCTTGTCCGTCCGTATTAATGACGGCGAGGAGATCATCATCCCGCAGACTGTCTCGCCCGACAGCGACTACTTCTGGCTCGATCGGGTCACCCCGCAGCCGATCTCGCTGGCGGCCGGCGAGCATATCATTCGTTATGCTTATGCGGGCAGCGCCGAAGCCCAGAACCCAGGCCTAAGCAAGATCGATGCTTTCTACTTGCAGCCAGCGGTTGCGCGGCGCACTTTTACACTTCCGAATGGGCGCAGCGCAACGCTCACTTATAATACGCTCACCGGCGAAACACTTTGGACCGAATCGTAAAGGGGTATCCATGCAGCTCAAGCTCGAGCGTCACCCTTTCAACCCGCTGTTTTATCCCAACCCACTGCACCAGTGGGAGGCCGTCAATGTCTTTAATCCGGCGGTGATTCAGCATAATGGATTGTTCCACATGCTGTACCGCGCGCAGGGCGTCGATTATGTTTCCTCGCTGGGTTACGCCGTCAGCGTTGACGGCTTGAGCTGGAACCGGCTGGAGCAGCCGGTCATGGCGCCACATCAAGATCGAGACGATTACCGCGGGGTCGAAGACCCGCGCATCACCCCACTTGATGGACGCTTCTACCTGACGTACACTGCCTTCGGGGCAAATGGTTTCTTTCCCATGCTTGCCGTCTCCGACAATTTGATCACATGGCACGATATCGGCCCGCTGGAGAAGGCCCCTAACAAAGATCACGTGCTCTTTCCGGAGAAGATCGGCGGGCGGTATGTCATCCTGCACCGCCGGTCGCCGAATATCTGGATCGCCTACAGCGACGATCTAGTGCACTGGACGGATCATGCGATCATCATGACGCCGCGCCCGGATGGGCAGGATGGCTGGGATTCGAAAAGCATTGGCGCCAACGGCGTGCCGATCAAGACTGAGCACGGCTGGCTGCTGTTCTACCACGGCTATGGCCCGGAGCATATTTACCGGCACAGCATCGCCTTGCTCGATCTCGACGACCCAGCGCGCGTGCTGCACCGCCCCAAATCGCACATCATGGAACCTGAAGAGACGTGGGAACTGCGCGGCGACGTGCCCAAGGTCACGTTTAGCTGCACGAATCTCGTCGTCGACGACATCGTGCGCGTTTATTATGCTGGGGCCGATCGGCTGATCGGACTGGCGACGACGCCGCTGGCCGACGCAGTGGCGTTCGCGCGCACCGGGGATTGAACGGAACTTGCTAAGGCGCGGCCAGCGCCGCTTTGAAGCGCTGTGCGCGCTGCCGCAGGGAATCTTGCGCGGCGCGGCTTCCGTCAAACGTCGGGACGACCAGCTCGCGACCGACGCCGAAGGCGGCCGCGCCAGCAGCGAGAAAGGCGGGGATATTCTCTGGGGTGACGCCACCAGTTGGGATCAGCAGCGCATCATCAAAGGGACCGCGCATCTGGCGCAAATACTCTGGTCCGCCGGGCACAGCGGGAAACAGCTTGATCAACTCGGCCCCGGCTCGCAGTGCGCGCCGAATTTCGGTCGCTGTGTAGGCCCCCGGCAGCGGCAGCAGGCCGTGGCTAAGCGCCCGGCGAATGACGGGCGGGCAGGTATCGGGCGATACGGTGAAACTCGCGCCAGCCTCTCGCACTTGGTCGACCTGCTGAGGCGTCAAGACCGTGCCCGCGCCGATCTGCATGGTACTGCTGAAGCGGGCTGCCAGTTTCTCGATCATTCGCAGTGCGCCGGGCGAATTTAGCGTCACCTCGATCACCGTCAGACCTTCTTCGGCCAGTGTCGCGGCGATGATCTCGATCTGCGCGGACAAAGGGCCGCGCACGATGGTGACGATCTTCTGCGAGAGGATCGCTGCTTTCACTGCTTGGGCCGGCATGACTGCTCCTTCAATGCGTGGGGAAGGATACTAATGCTGGCGCTGCTTAATCATCGACCAGCAGACGGAGGTCGTAATCGTTGTATCCAGTCAGCCCAATCCACAGGGGGCGCACCAGCTCGTAGTTACAGTCTCCGGCAACCACCAGCCGCGCGCGAATGACGAAAGTTTGGGCCACCTCATCGATCTCAACACTGACGATCTCATGATCGGCGGTGCAGCCTCGACCGCGCGTCCATGTGCCGATGATAGCGCGAGGGCCGCTGAAATCAAACTGGACACGACCGACCGGCTCGCGACAAAACTGGCTGTTATCAGCCAGATCGAACAGCCGCTCCAGCTCGCCAGCGCTGCGCAAGACAAATGTGCGGCCAGCCGCATCATAAGCCGACTCGAAGCAGATACCGCTGACGACGAAATTGGCATCAATGAAGACATAGGGCATGGGCGTTGGCGTTGGCCCGGGAGTGACAATATCCGTCGGGGTGGGAAATAAGTGGCCGGTTGGGGTCGGCGCAGGTGCATCGCGCGAGCAAGCGGCCAGCGCGAAAACAGCGGCCAGCATCGTTTGATAGACAAGAGACGATATGCGCTGCATGATCTTTGTCTCCATGGCTCAAGGGTATATTAATCTATTCGCCTTCGGAAAACATGGTATGATTTGCGACAGATCATCAGGATCTCGACTCTCGAACGTAGGTTTTCGCCCCTATGCGCATCTTAATCATCTCAGACATTCACGCCAATCTCACTGCTTTTGAAACCGTGCTCGAAGATGCAAAAGGACAATGGGAATACGTGTGGTGTCTGGGTGATGTGGTGGGCTATGGGCCAGATCCGAACGAGTGCGTTGACCTGCTGCGCGAGCTGCCGCACCTCTGCTTAGCCGGCAATCACGACTGGGCAGCGCTTGGCCGGCTCGATATTCGCACGTTTAATCCCGATGCGCGCCGCGCCGTCGATTGGACGCGCGCCGCGCTCACCCCAGAAAACGTCGCCTACCTCGAAGCGCTGCCGACCACGTTCGTCATCGGCGGTTATACACTGGCGCACGGCAGCCCGCGCGAGCCGGTGTGGGAATATATCCTTGAACCGTTGATCGCAGCGCTTAACTTCGCGCATTTCGAGACGCCATACTGCTTAGTTGGCCACACCCATCAACCGATCATCTACGAATTGATCAGCGAACAAGGCGATACGGAGGTGATCATGCCCGCGTATCGTCAGCGCCGCCAGCTTAACGGCCGCCGGCAGATCATCAACCCCGGCAGCGTTGGCCAGCCACGCGATGCAAACCCAGATGCGGCTTACGCGCTCCTTGATATGGAGACTCATGTATGGGAGCACCGCCGTGTGCCCTATGATATCGCCGCAGTACAAGAGCGCATGCGCCAGCACGATCTGCCCGAACGCCTGATCGCGCGCTTGGAGCATGGCTGGTGAGCGACGACCTCAGCCCCACTATGCGCGACTACCTCGCGGAGATTTACCGGCTTAGCGACCGCGACAGCGGCGCAGAAGGTTTCGTTAGCACCTCTGCGCTGGCCGACCTGCTCGATGTAAGCGTGCCCGCCGTCAACCGCATGGTCTCTAAACTGCGCGAGCTGCAACTGCTTGAGCATGAGCCTTATCAAGGCATCCGGCTGACGGAAGCGGGCAAGCGCGAAGCGCTCAAATATCTGCGCCGGCACCGCCTCGCCGAGGCATTTCTCGTCAACGTGATGGGCTTTGGCTGGCATGAAGTGCATGCCGATGCCGATCGCATTGCGCGCGTGCTCACCCAGCCGCTCGAAGAGCGGATGGCCGAGATGGCAGGTCACCCGACGCGCTGCCCGCACGGCGAGCCGATCCCGACGGATGAGGGCGAGCTGCCTCCTCTCCATGACCGCCTGCTGACGGAAGCCCCGGAAAAGCAGCTCCTTGAGATCACCCGGGTACGCACCCGTGAAGCCGACCGTCTCGAATACATCGCAGTACTGGGGCTGGTGCCGGGCACCCAACTCGAGATCATCCATGCGGCGCCATTCAACGGGCCGCTGCAACTGCGCCTCGGCAAAGAGTATCGCATCATCGGTCACAATCTGGCCGAGATGATCCGCGTGCGGCTGCTCTCCGACGCTTCCGCTTAGCTGCCAGTGAAATCGTGGTCGAAGCGCGTTCTGCTCACCGCAGGCGCAGCCGCTGCGCCTGGACTTCGTCCAACGCATCGATCGTATCTTGCAAGCCAGCGACCTCATCTTTGATGGACTGGCGCAGCCGCTGGGCGCGCGCGCTGTCCACCTCTTTCGTGCCCAGCAGCGACATCTGCGCGTAGACGGTGCCGAGCGACGACAGCGTGCTGTCAAGCTGAATCTCGGCGCGCTTAACGCTGTTAGCGGTCGCATCGAGATTGGCGAGTTGAAGCTCAAGCTGCCGCACCTGTTCTTCGAGATCGCGCCGCACTTTCGGGTCTTCCTCAATCGACAAGCGAATGCGCGCCTTCTCTAATTGAGCGGGGACGGCGCGCCGGTCGCGTTCAACCAGCGCGTTGCTTTCGAACGCGTCAATATGCAAGGCCAGATCGTACATGTGCGCGATCCAGTCGTTCACATCGGCGATCGTGTGCTGCAAACTGGTCTTCATCGCGCCAGAGTGCCGCTTCGCCAGCGCCAGCATGCTGCGCCGATACTCTAGGGCGCGTTCCAGCCGCTGGCGCGATACCGTGCTGCGAATCTGGCGCAAGTCATAGCGCGCTTCGAACTCGCGCGCGACGGCCTGCTGCGAAGCTTCGGGATCGGTCAGCGTTGAGATGATGAGCGCGCCTTCGGCGATCGCCCCGGCCACCAGCCAGAACCAGTCTTGCCACCATGGAAATGGCTCTTTAACGAACAGGAACAGGATCAGCGTAATGGCGATCGTCAGCAGGCTTTCCCAACGAAACAGCGCGCTGGCGAGGATGGCCCCAGTGGCGCGGCTGCGAACTTCATCTTTCGCCATAGTTTTCTCTTTCTTCGTATCACTTGAGTCTTATACGCCAGATACGAAGCGTAGTTGCAGCAATGGCAAGGTTTGCCGGCATCTGCTACAAACACCTCAGCGTCCAGCGCGCTGCTTGCACGCCGGGCGCCAACTTTCGAACAGACAGCGCGCTAGCGGCCGCCCGCGTCTCTACCCTGCTGGCTGAGCAAGCGCCGCCGGCGCTCCTCCAACTGGCGGTCGACCTCGCCGCTGCGAACTGCTTCATCAATTTGATCGGAGACATTGCGCGTCGCCAGTTCAAGGCGCGCATCTTCAGTATCGAGACGGGCGCGGATCTGATCGGCAAGGCTGCTTACCTCGCGGTCGCCGACGGCGGCCAAGTTGTCGAGGCTCTTGATCGTGCGCGTGGTGACCTTCTTGGCCTCGGTCAGCTCGATCAGCGCGCGCAGGTGCTCGCGTTCCTGCCGAATCGCCGTCAGCCGGCCCTCCAGTTTCAGGCGCATATCGAGCATCTGTTGGTACTGTTTTTCCTGCTGCTGCCACTGTTCATAGTACTCTTGCGAAAGCTGCTGCTTGGTGTTCAACTCGGCCTGTGCCGCCGCCGCCAGATCATCTTTGCCTTTCAAGATGAGCGTATCGATATCACGATCCAGCTTCTCGGCCGCCGCGGCAAACTCCTCGTACTTACGCTTGAGGGTACGCACCGTCCCACCGACGGTAGCCGCAGAGTCTTCCAGCGCTTCCAGATTCTTCTCGGCCTGACGAATGTATTCATCCATCACAGCGACGGAGTTCTGCTGGAGCGCACGGTCGACAAGGCTGTGCAAGTTGGCATTGATGAGCGTATTCACTTTCTCAAGAAATGAAGCCATAGCAGGTTGTCTCCTGACCGATGCTCGATAGTGACACTATTGTAGTATAGCTAATCGTTATTGATCTACCCAATTCGGCACGTCGGCGCGCTCCAGTACCTCGATCGGATCGCCGATCGCCAGCGAGCCTACCCCGCGATGAACGACGTTCTGGCCGAAAACGACCGCGCCAGTGCGATCGCGTCGGTAGGTCGCCAGCGTTTTGAGCGGCTCGCCTTCACCGATCACCATGCCGCGTTCAGGATCAACCGTCGTCATAACGCAGCGGCGGCACGCTTTCGCAACATCGAAGACGAGGCTGCCGATGCGGATGCGCTGCCAATAGTCTTCTTCGCCGGGGCCTATCCCGCTCACAACGATGTTCGGGCGAAAACGCAGCATCGACAGCGCCGGTTTACCAACTGCTGCCAACTTTGCGTTTAACTCGTCGAGCGTCCCTTCGCCGATCAGGAGCAGTGGAAACCCGTCGGTGAAGGTGGTCACTGCGCGTTCCTGCGCGTAGCGCGCATCAACAGGGCGCTCATAACCCGCCGGCATGTGCAGCAGGCGAACCTCCATGTCAAGAAATTCGCTTAACCAACGTGCCGCCGGATCGCCGGCATCCTCGCCCCAGCAGCGGCCGCCGAACACTTCGGTGAGGCGCAGCGCGCCGCCGGTCAACCCAAGCGCCAGCCGCAGCTTGGGCAGGCCAGGGGCGCACAAGACGAGCGCTTCGCCTTCAATAGTCTGGCGAATGAGCGGCAGCTTGTGCAGGGTGCGCGCCGTGACCGGTCGCGCGATCTCAGCGGTGGTGTCCTCCACGATCACCCAGCGCCGGTCGTACAATGGGCCAGCGACATCGAACGCCATCGACGTATGGGCGATGCCCGCGCACGACTTGACCGGATAGTTGTACAATGCAGAAACTATCGCGCCGCTGCCTTTCATAGCAGAGAACTCCTGTCAGCCCAGTTGGAACGGAATGCGCGAAGTTTATGCCAGCAAGCGAAAAAGCGCTAGGGATCCAGCTTATGCACGCTGACCGGATGACTGCGGCGCAATAGGCTTAAGCGCGGTCTTGTGATAGCCGAGCTGGTCACTTGTGCCGGCGACTCAATATGCGGGATGATCACGCTGAACGTTGTGCCAACGCCCACTTCGCTCTCGACGGCGATCTGCCCATGGTGCGCCTCGACGATCCACTGCGCGATCGATAACCCCAGCCCGACTCCTTCTCCGCGGCCATCCCCCTGCCCGCGCGCGCGCGAACGTTCTGCTTGGTAAAAGCGGTTAAAGATGTGCTGTAAATCTTCCGGCGCAATGCCGATGCCGGTATCCTGCACTTCGACCACGGCAGTTGTCAGCGTTTTGCGCAGGTTAATGATGATCTCGCCGCCATCGGGGGTGAACTTGATCGCATTGCTCACCAGATTGAGGAAAACTTGCTTCAAGCGGTCCGCATCGCCGTTGATGCGCACCGGCTCGTAATCGTGGATCGTGATGCGTAGATCGCGATCTTTGCTAAGAACGCGCGCTTCGCGGTAAACCTCGCTGATGATCGTGTCGAGATCGAGCGGTTCCATCGTTAGCGCGAGGCCACCATAATCGGCTTTTGCAAGCAGCAGCAGATCGCTGACCAAACGAGACATGCGCTCAACTTCGGCCTCCACCGCTTCCAAGGACTCGGCATCCATGCCATAGCGATGGATGAGTTCGAGGTGGCCGCGGATAGCCGTTAGCGGGGTGCGCAGCTCGTGCGAAACATCGGCGACAAAACGACGCTGAACACCGAACAAGTGATCGATGCGATCCATCATTCGATTGAAGACCGAGGTCAGCCGCCCCAGTTCGTCCATCGGGCCGTTCCACTTCAGCCGCGTGCCGAGGTCGTCGGTCTCAGCGATGCGTTCAGCAGCCTGCGTGATCGCTTTGATCGGCTGCAAAGCGCGGTTCGATAACCCCCAACCGATCGCGACTGAGCCAACCAGCGAACAGGCCAACCCGACTAATACAACGGCTAACAGACCGCTTAATGCTTGGTTGACGGTTGCTAACGACGTGGCCGACTGAATGACGATCCGTTTTCCCCATACATCGAACGGCTGCGTGAGCACCCGCCATGGGCCGCCATCTCCGATCAGCACATCGGTGAACAGGCTTGGCGCTGCATCGTTGTTGTCAAATTCCACGGTGGCCCCAACCTCAAGAGCGTCAGCATCGAGCGGCAGGGCATAATTGCGCAGATTCGACGAAGCGCCAACCAAGCGCATATCGTTCTCAGGATCCCAAACCTGCACAACGACGCCAGAAGCGCGCAGCACATCCAGCTCCGGCAGGCGCACAAGAATGCCAACCGGGCCGCCAAACTCGCCATAGGGCGTGGCGCGGCTGTTACGCACCACCTGATCGATCGTCTCAACCAGCGCGCTGTCAATGCTGTTGATCAACGTCCAGCGGGTAACCCCGTAGAGCGTCAACCCGAACAGCGCCAGGATGATCGTCAGGAAAGCGGTGTACCACAGGATCAGCTTGCTGCGCAGTGTCATCGGCAGCGATCATTCTTCTTCCCGCAGCACGTATCCGACGCCGCGAACGGTGTGAACGAGCCGTGGCTCGTTATCTTGCTCCGTCTTTTGGCGCAGATAACGCACATAAACTTCGATGATATTGCTCTCTCCACCGAAGTCATATCCCCATACTCGGTCGAAGATCACATCGCGCGTGAGCACCTGCCGGGGATTGCGCATAAACAGTTCCAGCAGCTCGTACTCTTTCGCGGTTAGGTCAATAGCGCGCTCACCACGATAAGCGCGATGGGTGCCCGTATCAAGCGTGAGATCGGCGAAGCGCAGGATCTCCGGGCGCGAAGTTGGCGTTGAACGGCGGAAGAGGGCGCGCACCCGCGCCATCAATTCGTCGACCGAGAAAGGTTTGACCAAATAATCATCGGCGCCGGCATCCAAACCCATCACCCGATCTTTGACATCGTCTTTAGCCGTCAGCATCAAGATGGGCACATCGCTGGCGGCGCGCAGCCGCTTGCAGACCTCCAGCCCATCTAAGCCTGGGAGCATCCAGTCAAGAATGACCAGATCGGGCGGGTTGTCGCGAGCGATGCCGAGGCCAGTCTGGCCGTCTCGAGCGACATTGACGCGATAGCCTTCGTAGATAAGTGCCCGCTCGACGAACTGCGCGATGCGAGCTTCATCTTCAATTAATAGAATGCGTTCTCCAGACATAGATCAATCCTAGTGTGCGAAGTAGTGGCATCATAGAACAAGACAATGAGAATTCTGTTAACGCCTCGCCCGCCGCGGCTTAGCGAGGCGCTACCCCACCCAGCGGAACCCCGACGTGCGTTCCGGAGTTGAGAGCAGGAACTGCCCGCCTAGACCGACATCGATGAACACCAATGGGCCGAGCAGCACCCCGCCCACCTCGCTGATCTCGAGCAGGCCCGCGACGAAGCGTCCATCCGGAGACACGCGCGGCGCGATCAGCGGTCCGAGATCCATGATTGCTGTCTGTGTGCCACCGTCAAAATCGACAACCTGCACCGGCGCATCAGCCCCGGCGGCCAGCAGAGCCCGCAGCTCAACTCTGCCATCGGCACGACCCCAAGCGATTACATCACGCACGACCATGCCAGCCGGCAGCGGCAGGCGCTGCACGGGCGAAGCTGTCGGCGCGAGGGCGTCATAAATGAAGAAATTCGCCTCTCCGCCCGGGGCTGTCGCCGGGCTGTTAAACGTGAGGATGCGGTTTTCAGACAACCAGCGCGCGTTAAGTGCACGCAGTTCGTCAGGCGGTCCCATCGGCACTTCGGTTAGTTCGCCTGTTTCCAGCGTGAGCACAACGCTAGTGACTTCAGCGCCGCGATAAGCATCGAGCAGCAGGCGCGCGCCATCGGGCGAGAACTGTGGCCGCCGATAGACCCATCGATCGCCAGCGATTCCGTCATCGCCCGCACTGTTGGCCAGCAAACGCAGAGGAGCGCGTCCATCCAGCCCGACGATCCAGACGCCGCTTTGATTGAGGCTTTCATCGACGAACGCGACGCGCAGCCCATCCGGGCTAAAAGCCGGCGTGACCGGCGCAAACCCTTCCACCTCGGCCAGCAGCAAAGGCTGCGACACCTCAAACCGCTGCACCCATAATGCCCCGCGCACGACATAGGCGACGCGTCGGCCATCGCGCGAGACGGCGTATTCGCTGATATCGCCCGTCGCCCCGGTGAAGCGGAACGGCGGCTGGCCGCTGGCGGGCATGCGCCACACCTGCAAAATACCACGCTGGTCAGGCGCGAGGAAATAACTGTCGGCCGATAGGATCAAACCGGTGACTGTGCTGACCGGGGCCGGGGTTGGCGGCGGGGGCGTGGGCGTCGGCGCATTGGGATCGTCCGTTGGTGTCGGCTCGATCGTCGGCGTTGGCGTTGGCCGCGGCGTCACCACGATGACCGGGGCGCGCAGCGGCACCCAATCGAAGGCGACGGCGTTGTTGATAGGCAAGGGCACACCTTCGCCAGTGATCGGGTTAAACAGCGCCAGCACGCCGCCTTGAAACGCCGTCATAACCTCGCCGCCCGGCGCCCACATCAGCCCGCGCAGCGGCACCGGCCGCTGGCCAATCGTTTCGACCTGCTGTGCGCCGCGCGCCAAACGCATCAGCGTGCCGCTGCCCTCCGGAATCGCCGTGTTGTGGCGCGGCCGCGCGAAGAAGACCAGCCGGTCATCAGCCGTCAGATAGGGCAGGCGATAATCGATACTTGCATCAAGCAGCGCGGTCTGCGCATTGGCTGCATCGAGGTTCATTAGCCGCAGGCCGCCGTCGCTCGGCGCAAACACGATCTCGCTGTTGCTGACCCAAGTGGTGCCGATGGAGGAAGGGATGACGCTGGCCAGCAGCAGGGCATCCGGCTCACGGCGATAGATCCACCAGATATTCTCTTCAGCCTCGGCAGCCAAAAACGTGCCACCCGGAGACCAACTCAAGTTTAGGAAAATGCCCTCGGTCAGATCGATAAACAGCGGCGCGCCGTCCGTCTCCATAAAGACGCGCGCACCGGTGAGGGTCGTGTAGGCGATGGCATCTCCGGCAGGCGACCAGGCGATCGTGCGCCCTTGACCGCGATATGGCGGCACGCTGGCGCTGGCGCCTTCTATTTGCAACCCTTCGCCGCCGGTCAGCCCGACGACCGTCAAGCCGTCCTCGGTTCGGTAAGCGAGTCGTTCGCCGAGCGCGTCCAACCCAAAGTCGAGCACATAAACGTCCGGCGGCGTCACCGGGCGCGCGCCGACCGCATCAAGGCCGTAACGCTCCACAATGCCTTCATTAGTCAAGACGAATAACTCGGAAGGCAGACGCGTGCCCGTCTGTGCAGCCGCCGATGCAGCCAGCGCAGTGACCAGCAGCAGGTTGAGCAGAGGAACAATCAAGCGGCGAATGAAGGGGTGATCCATGCACGCCATCCATCAAAGGGATAGGCCCAGCAATTCCGATCTTTATTTTAACATGCGATGCGCTAAACTCGCTTGTATGAACGCAAAAATCGCTTACCTAAACGGCGCTGAACCGTTTTTCGCGCCCGGCGGTTCGTTGGGCTGTTTATGCCTGCACGGTTTTGGCGCCAGCCCGGCCGAAGTGCGCTGGCTGGCCCAGCATCTCGCCAGCAACGGTCATACAGTCTACGCTCCGAGGCTGGCCGGGCACGGCACCCAGCCAGCCGATCTGGCGCGAACACGCTGGCGCGACTGGTATGCCAGCGCGCTGGATGGCGTCGCCCTGCTGCGCGGCGCCTGCCAGCGCGTGGCCGTCATCGGCCACTCGATGGGAGGGCTGCTGGCGCTACTGCTGGCGAGCGAAGGCGCTGTTGAGGGAGCGGCGGCGCTTGCTTCGCCCATCCAATTCTCGCGCCGGCAGGTGGCGCAGGTTCGCTCGCTAAGCTATGTGCGCAGCTACATCGATGTGACCGACCGTTCGCCGCTGCCACAGGCGATCCGCACCGAGCAGCAGCGGCGCGGCGAACCGGCCCTCGGCCGCGTGCGTTACGACCACTGGCCGCTTGCGGCTGTGCTACAGTTGTTCGAACTAGCCCGCACAGTCGACCGGCATTTACATGAAGTCGCTGCACCGCTTTTGCTGCTGTATTCGTATAAAGACTCAACTGCGGGCGTGCAGCACGGCGAGTATATCGTCGAGCGGGTAAACAGCGTCTGCATCACATTCGAAAAGCTGCAAGAGAGCGGCCACATTCTGCCGCAGGATTGCGAACGCGAGCGCGTCTTCGCGCTAACGGCGGCTTTCGTCGATACGCTCGCTAGCGCTGCCAGCGCGCGCGCTGTGGTATAATCTTGCAGGGTGCGTTAAAGACAAGGACGATCATGATCAACGCGCTGTTGGATCAATTTTTGCTGACATGGAAGCTGATGTGGGACCGGCGAGTTCCGATCTGGGTTAAGGCGATCGGTTTGCTGCCGTTCATTTATATCATCTCGCCGATCGACCTGATCCCTGATGTGATCTTCGGGTTAGGGCAGCTCGATGACATCGGCGTGCTGCTGGCTGGAATGCGCTTGTTTGAGATGGCTGCCCCGGGAACCGTGGTTGCCGAACACCGCGCGGAGATCGCTGCACGCCGCGCGGCAGTGGCCGGTGAGCCATCCGAGTCGTTCGATACCGTTGATGCGCCGCATTACCGCGTGCGTTCGCAGCGCGACCGCCGCGCATAAGCGTTTCGCGAGGGCGTCGTTATGGCGCCCTTTTCAACGCGCTCTCGACCCTTACCGCGACGCCGCCGCGAAGAAAATTTCATGATCACCGTAGACGATGTACTCGCCATGCTGCTGTGGGGGACGATCGGCTTCTTGAGCGGATCGTTGATGTTCGCCTATTGGCTGGGGCAACTCGCTCTCAAACGCGACATTCGTGCTGTTGGCGACGGCAACCCCGGTACGACCAACCTGCTCAAGGCAGGGGGGATCGCGTGGGGCGGGTTGGCCATGATGTTCGAAATCACCAAAGGCGCACTGCCTGTCGGGCTAGCGCGCTGGGTCTTCGGCCTTGACGGGCTGCCGCTGCTGGTGGCGGCGCTGGCCCCGGTACTGGGTCATGCCTTTTCGCCGTTCATGAACTTTCGCGGCGGCAAGGCCGTCGCAGTGACTGGCGGCGTCTGGATCGGGCTGACGCTGTGGGAAGTGCCGCTGATCGGCATGATCGCCTTAGTGATCGCGTTCGCGCTGACCGAGACTTCCGGGTACGCCATTGCCGCTACTATCCTTACGGTGCTCCTCTACCTGCTCGTCTCGCCAGCCGAGGGATTGCTGGTGATCATCTGGGTGCTCAACAGCGCGCTGCTGTTGTGGAAATATCGACGCGATTTTAGCGGGCCGCCGCGCGCTCGTGGATGGCTGAGGCGACGACTGAAACGGGCATGATCGTCATCCTGTTTGTGGCCGCGGCGCTGGTCGTCATTGCGCTGATCGCCATCCTCAATACCTTGACCTTCCCGCGGCTGCGCTGCGCCGCGCTAACGCAGCCGCTGCCGCGCGTCTCGGTGCTCATCCCCGCCCGCAATGAGGCAGCCGTCATAGGCACGACGGTACGCGCACTCTTGTCACAGAGCGGCGTCGAATTCGAGCTTCTCGTCCTCGATGACCATTCTTCGGATGGCACGCCTGCGGCTGTTCAGGCAGCCGCGGCAGGCGACCCCCGTCTGCAAGTGATCGTCGGCGCGGACTTGCCAGCCGGGTGGCTGGGTAAAAATTGGGCCTGCCATCAGCTCGCAGAGGCCGCCAGCGCCCCGATCTTGATCTTCACCGATGCCGATGTGCGCTGGGAGCCGGGCGCGTTGGCGGCGCTGGTGGCCGAACTCGAACGCTCACGAGCCGA
>JBDNDP010000050.1:0-16855 GCA_046719065.1 Aggregatilineales bacterium
AGCCATTCAGGTGTTCTCGCGGGGGGAGTCATGAGCCGCTACCGGTTCATTGCTGAACAGCGAAACGCGTATCCCGTCAGGCGGTTGTGTGCGGTGCTGCGCGTCTGGTAAGCGGCTTCTATGACTGGCTGAAGCGGACACCGAGAATGCGGAAATTGGCCTGTGTGCCGCGCAGGACGTAGATCGCTTCTTCCGGGATGTGACACAGATCGAGACAAACATCTTCATTGATGCCTGCCGCCGCAACAACGTCCTGGTACTGACTCCAACATTTGTGTACGATTTCGCGCATCCGACCCAGGGACGCTATCACATGCAGATGTTCCGTGACCAGGCGCAGCGGGCCGCCGATCACTACGAACTCCATATCAAGGGACGGCTCATCAAGAGCAAGCAACGCATCGCCGCACAGGGGTCATGGGCCGGACGCAGCCTGCCGTTGGGTTTCATGGTTGATCTGCGTCCCACCCTGCCCGATGGCCGTCCCAATCCCGATTACCGCCGTTATGTACGCTTCACGCCCTATGCCGACATCACCCATCGCTACTTCGAGTTGTTTCAGGAGTTCGGCGGCAATCTCAAGCGGACGTGGAGACATATCGATGCTCACGGGCCTTTCATTCCGGAGTTCGAGGAAGTTGCTCATCTTGTGCCGCAGGGATTCCGAGCCGAAGTCAACATTAAGGCACGCTCATCGGTGACAGGCAAGCTCATCCCGTCGCATCCGGGACTGCACGATCTGCTGATTAACGTTGCTTACCTGGGTTACTGGGTGCATCAGGGCGTGATCGTCCACAAGCACAATCATGAGCCGATCATCGAAACCGGTCTGTTCATGTGGGCATTCAATCGCATCTCCTCAACCGATTTCAACGGCGATCCCAACCCGGATTACATCCCCCAGCGTCCGTTTGTACGGCATCCGAAGGAGATGCGCGGTTGTCTCCCACCCACCTACAGCGGCCTACTGCTGACGGATGACCTGCCAGCGCAACCGATGCGCCGTCTGGCAACTATCTATGCCAGTTCGCATGATGTTTACGACTACACTCTGTTCGATCAGGGACAGAAGACCTGGTGTATTCGTGCTGAGCAGGTCGATCGGGTTGTGGATCAACTGCTGCTGAGGCGACTGAAGGCGACGACAGTTGATGATGAAGCCTGGAAGACGGCTTTGGGCGATGCGGAACAGGGCAGCTTCGCCGATTTGCGCCGCATCCAACAGGCGATCAGGAGTGCTGAACGCACCCGACAGATCATCTTCGATAACCTGAAGACAGTCTCCACACCGGCTATCGTCAAAAATTTGGAAGCGAGTTTCGAGGCTAACGAGCGCGAACTGGAACGGCTTCAGCTTGAACTGACACGGACACAGGCCAGCGATGAACACAAAGGTGTGCTGCTGGAAGCGCGTCCGGTCATCGAGCGTGTGGTTGCCCACTGGGAGGTTGTCCCCCGTCCGCAGCGCCGGGAACTGTTCGAGGGTTTTGCCCACCACATCAAAATCAGCCGGACAGACCGGGTCACCAAGCAGCTTGTCATTCACTGGCGAGATGGCACAACCAGTGAGACGACCATCCGCCGCAATGATATGCGCTATGCCTGGGAACGTGCTGACCTGGAGAAACTGCACGACATGATCGAAAACAATGTCCCCCAGGTTGACATCATGCGGGCATTTCCCGAAGCGACCTGGCGCAACATCGTTGACCGCTACACCTACCATTACCGGCGCGGCTGGTTGAAGTCTTACACCGGTAAGCGCAAGTATCGGTATAAGGACAATGTATGCTGGACAGATACCGAAGAATATCGGGCAGAGCAGGCAGCTAATCCGCAAGCAGCGGTGAGTGTGGGTGTTCCTTACCCGATGAACATCGCGTCGCCGAGCGAATAGAAGCGGTACCCCTCTCGTTTTGCTTCTTCGTAAGCTCGTAGAATGTTCTCTCTGCCAGCAAAACTGCTTACCATCATCAGTAGCGTGGAGCGGGGTAGGTGAAAATTCGTGATCAGCGCATCGACAACACGCCAGCGATAACCGGGGTAGATGAACAGGTCGGTCTCTCGTTCGAAGGCGATAACTGGCCGCCACGGGCACGCTGGTGCTGGCTGATAGGCGGTCTCTGGGGTGCCACCTTCGCTGAGGATGCCAGCTGTTTCTAAAGTTCGCGCTACTGTTGTGCCGACTGCGATCACACGGCCTCCAGTTAGCTTTGTCTCGTTGATGATGCGCGCATCGTCAGCGCTGAGGGCGGCCCATTCGCTGTGAATGCGATGCGCTTCCACCTGCTCCGCACGCACGGGTTTGAACGTCCCCAGCCCGATGTGCAGTGTGCAATAGGCAAAACGTATCCCTTTAGCGCGGAGTGCGTGAAGCAGTTCGCTGGTGAAATGCAGCCCCGCTGTGGGTGCAGCGGCCGATCCTTCCTGCCGCGCGAATATGGTTTGATAGCGTTCTGTATCGGCTAATGGAGTGTTGATGTACGGAGGTAGTGGAATCTCGCCGAGTTGGTGAAGTAGATCGTCGATGGGTTGGCTGAACTTGAGGAGCCGTTCTGCCTCCTCAAGTTTTTCTTCTACGATTGCCGTCAAATCCGCATGGGCAAACTGAAGCTGTGTCCCAGTATCGACGCGCCGTCCTCCTACTAACGCTCGCCAGCGCAGTTCATCAAGCCGGCGCAGTAGCAGCACTTCCACTGCGCCGCCAGTGCCTATTTTGTGTGCCTCTAAACGAGCAGGAAACACCCGAGTCGTATTGAGCACAAGCACATCGCCAGGGTGCAGATAGTCAATGACCGCGATGAAACGTTCACGATGGGTGATAGCGCCAGTTAAGCGGTTAAGCACTAGCAGTCGAGAGGCGTCGCGCGGTTCGACTGGCGTTTGTGCGATGAACGACTCGGGCAGTTCATAATCGAAGTCGGTCAGATTCATGGGCGGTTGATCAGACGGATGATAATGTTGACGACGATCGTCAAGATCACACTAATCAGCAGCATGCTGACAATAGGGATCAAGCAGGTAAACCCCTGTCCCTCGATACGAATATCGCCCGGAAGATTGCCAAAACTGCCGAATAACCCGCTGCGACCAAGGACGAGCAGCAAAGCACCGACAATCGCGATCGCGATGCCAAGGATCAGTAGCAGTCGGCCAAGATTTTGCAGATCCATGCCAAGCCTCAGAACAATGCCCGTTGGTCAGCCCGATTATACGGTATACCCATGTGCTCATAGGCGAGGGCAGTCGCCTCGCGCCCCCGCGGTGTCCGTTTGAGGAAGCCAAGCTGCATTAAATAAGGTTCGTAAACATCTTCGATGGTCGAGGCATCTTCACTGATGGAGGCAGCGATTGTGGGTAACCCTACAGGGCCGCCATCATATTTTTCGATAATGGTCGATAAGATACGCCTATCAATGTCATCGAGGCCGAGATAATCGATGTCGAGCAGTTCTAACGCTTCACTGGAGACTGACCCGGTAATGACCCCATCGGCGCGTGTTTGCGCATAGTCACGAACCCGACGCAGCAAGCGCAGCGCGACGCGTGGCGTCCCGCGAGATCGACGCGCGACTTCGCTAGTGCCCTCTGGCGAGATTTCGACTTTCATCATGGCAGCAGCCCTGCGTATGATGTGCTCCATCGAGGCCAGATCATAGAAATCGAGCCGAAAGCGCGCGCCAAAGCGATCGCGCAGCGGGCCGGCCAGCAGGGCAAGCTGCGTCGTCGCGCCGATCACGGTGAAGCGCGGCAGGTTGATGCGCACGTTTTTAGCTGCTGGCCCCTTGCCGATCACGATATCCAGCGCAAAATCTTCCATTGCTGGATACAAAATCTCTTCGACGGCACGGCCAAGGCGATGAATTTCGTCGATGAACAGAATGTCATTCTGCTTCATATGCGTGAGAATCGCGGCGAGGTCGCCCGCCCGCTCGATCGACGGCCCAGCCGTCACGCGGATATTAACGCCCATTTCATTGGCGATGACATGCGCGAGCGAAGTTTTGCCTAAGCCGGGCGGGCCGTAAAAGAGAGTATGGTCAATTGGTTCACCACGCTGGCGCGCCGCCTCAATGATAATTTGTAGGTTTTCGCGAATGCGGTCTTGGCCGACGATATCGCTGAGCAGGCGAGGGCGCAGCGCGATATTGTCGCGCTCATCGGGCCGCACCTTGCCACTCACCAACCGGCCATCTTCAACCATTGCGCCTTTTAACACCCTCGACAAAATGTTCTAGATGTAAGTATAACCAAGCGATGCGTAGCTGCAACGGTTGTTTTGTAGGCTGGCCAAGGCTACAATCGCCATGAACGGACGCAGGAGAGCGCAATCATGACGCAAGTGCGTGTTTCTCAACATCCCCTCGTGCTGCACAAACTGACCCTGTTGCGCGAAAAGACAACCGATTTTCGCAGTTTCCGCGAACTGATGCGCGAATTGGCAATGCTGCTGTGCTATGAGGTGACGCAGGATTTAAAGTTATCGCCCAAAACGGTTGAGACGCCGATGGGTACTGCTTCAGGCTACAAAGCTGAGGAAACGATAGGCTTAGTGCCGGTGCTGCGTGCCGGCTTGGGCATGGTGGAAGGCGTGCTGCAACTGCTGCCGGCTGTGCAAGTATGGCATATCGGTCTTTACCGTGATGAAGAAACACTGCGTCCAGTGCAGTATTACAACCGCCTACCAGAGCACCCATCGATCGAGATCTGTCTGGTATTGGACCCAATGTTAGCCACCGGTGGTTCAGCTGTAGCTACAATTGATATTCTGAAAAAAGCCGGGGTGCCGCGTATCAAGTATATGGGTATCATCGCTGCGCCAGAGGGCATCGAGCGCTTGACCAAAGCGCATCCCGACGTCACCATCCACGTCGCTGCGATCGACGAACGCTTGAACGATGTTGGGTTCATCGTGCCCGGCCTTGGCGACGCGGGCGACCGCCAGTTTGGAACTTGATGGGGCATGCGCTTTTGAGCAATTTGCCTGCCTATTTGATCGTCTTCAGCGTCGCGTTTAGCGTCGCTATGCTGCTAATCCCCTTTTCAATCTGGCTGGGGCAACGCTTTGGGATCACCAGCAAACCGGGAGGACGCCACACAACGGAGGGTGATTATCGTCGTGTATCGAAGTTAGGTGGCATTGCTTTGTTCGGCGGTTTTACCGTCGCGGTGATCGGTGCCCAGTTTTTGCCCGTGCCGAGGCTTGACCCCTATGAGTTTATTCGTCTGATCGGTTTGTTGGGTGGCGGGACGGTCATTTTCATCGTCGGCCTGCTAGACGATCTCTACGATTTCTCATCGCTGCCCCAATTCCTTGGGCAGTATGTGGCAGCTGCCATCGCGATCACCTTTCAAATTTTCATCGAGTATTTCAATAACCCATTCACCGGGCAGCAAACCGAACGGTGGCCATTCATCGTCACTGTCGCGATCAGCTTCTTTTGGCTGCTATTTATGATCAACACGATGAATTGGTTAGACGGCTTGGATGGTCTTGCTGGAGGGGTGACATTTATCGCCGGGGCGATGCTGTTCATCAACAGCGCTTTTCGCGTCGAACCGCCGCAGACCAGTGTCAGTTTGCTGCCTTTGGCCCTGATGGGCGCAGCGCTCGCGTTTTTGCTCTTCAACTTCTACCCAGCTCGCATTTTTATGGGAGGAGGAGCAGCCTTTCTTGGTTACGTCCTTGGCGCTTTGAGTATTATCGGCGGCGCTAAAATGGGAACCATCTTGCTGGTGATGGGGTTGCCGCTGATCGATGTCGTCTGGCAGGTGTTCAATCGTCTGCGGCAGGGTCGCAGCCCGTTTTTGGGCGACCGTGGGCATCTTCATTTTCGCCTGCTCGATCTGGGTTTCAGTCAAAGACAGATCGTGCTTGGCTATTATGCGTTTTGTACAATATTCGGTATCATCACGCTGGCGACTGACAGCCGCTTATTCAAGTTTGTCGCCCTCAGTGTAATGGCCTTGATCGTTGTGGGGGGGCTTATCCTGCTAATCCGCCTCGATCAAGTTCGTTCGGCTCGCTCATCGTCGTCTTGATCGGGAGACTTTCCGGCTGTATCTGTATTGGCTGGCTCCGGCAAACTTTCGGCGCGGGCGATAGCCGTCCCAGTGATCACGGCAGGCCCAGCGCGACCTTCTAAACCGCTTCCGGCCGCAGTTATGGGATGTGGTTCATTTGCAGAGGGAAAGGCGGCGCGTTCGCGTCCAGGCGGCCCCGGTGTTGGCAAGGGGAAGCTGTAGATGGAAGGCGGGCCACCCGCAAGACGCGCCTTCTTTTCCATCTGTTTAGCTTGTTTTTCGCGCTGCTGCCGGCGCATCTCCATGATTTCGGCTCGGCGCATAGCGATCAATTTGTCGCCTTGAAATGTCGCGCTGTCCCCTGTGATCCGCTCGATGACTGCCTCAACGGTTCCGAGCACGATGGTTGCCAGCACGTTGATGGCGATGATGACGGCAAACGTGGCTGAGAGAATGTTCAGCGCATGCTGCAATGGCCCGGCAAGGGCATAATCGATCAAGACGTCACCGATCCCAATGATGAACGTGGCACCGATTGCGATGGCCAGTCCGACGAGTACTGGGCGCCAGCCGCGCAGCGCTTTGGTATCAGGAAACATTGTGTTACTAATGGTGAACAATAGATAAACCCATAAAAAGATATCAGGAGTTTCTAGCAAGAAGGCAACCGCCTCACCGAGACGGCGCAGACCACCCTGCGCCATGATCTCGAAGAAGACGCCCACATTAAGCACATTATTAGCAATGACCCCGACGAGCGCGATGCCAGCGACCACGGGCATTGCGCTAATTATTGCGATTTGCAGAGGGGTGGCGCTGCGCGATAGTTTGACAAAAGTGAGGCGCAGTTCGGCGGCGGCCTGCGCCTCTGGCCATGCGATCGCGCGTTCAGCGCGCACGTCTAACAACCCAGCAGTCAGCCACAAGACGAGTTCGTGCAGCACGACGCCGGGGAGAAAAATGATGTAAAAAAGGATCGTGGTCTTTTGTAGATCCTTTGTCAGCAGCCAGCCAACTTTGAAGATATGCTGACGCAGCCAGCGCTCCAGCCGCCGCATGAGGTACACCATGCCGCCGACCAGCAGCCACGGCGTGAGTGCATCCAGCAGTTCCAGCTTTAGCCGCCTTTCACTCGTGACGCGATCTCGACCAGCGCGACGAAATCGTCAAGGTTCAAGGATGCCCCACCGACAAGAGCGCCGTCGATATCGGGTTGGCTCATGAATTCTTCCATGTTGCTCGGTTTGACGCTTCCGCCGTATTGTATGCGTGTGGCCTGCGCGATCTCAGTGCCGTAGAGCGCATCAATAGCGGCGCGAATAGTGCCGTTGATGAGCGCGTTTGCCTCAGGGCCGCTGGCGGTGAGGCCGGTGCCGATCGCCCAAATCGGCTCATATGCAATGACAACATTTGCCATTTGTTCTGGGGCAATGCCGTCGAGGGCGGCGCGCACCTGCCTGCCGACGAAGCGCTCGGTTTCGCCAGCTTGCCGCTGGGCAAGGCTTTCACCGACGGCGATGATCGGCTTCAGGCCATGCGATAGCGCTGCTTTGGCCTTTTTGTTAATCATCTCATCGGTTTCATGCAGATATTCGCGGCATTCCGAGTGGCCAAGGATAACGTATTCCGCTAATCCGGTGAGCATTGTCGGCGCGATTTGAGAGGTATACTGCCCTTTGTCTTCCCAGTGCATATTTTGCGCGCCGACCTTGATCGGCGTCTCGCGCAGCGCCTCGGCGACCCCCGCCAGCGCGATGAACGTTGGGCACACAACGCGCTCTACCGCGCTGAAGGGATTGAGCCGTGGGGCCAGCGCCTCGACAAAGTCGACCGACTCGGCCAGCGTTTTGTTCATTTTCCAGTTGCCCGCAATAATTGGGACTCGCATTAGTGGCAGCTCCTATACTGGACATTATAGGGTAAATAAGACATCTCGTCGCAGAATGGCGTTAGATACTGCGGAATGAAGTGAGCAGAAAGGGAGAGAGCACAACACTCTCTCCTCGTCGCCAGATTATTTCTCTAGGAGCGCGGCTACGCCTGGAAGCGTTTTTCCTTCGAGCATCTCGAGACTCGCGCCGCCGCCGGTTGAGATGTGCGTGATTTGGTCGGCCAAGCCCGCTTCCTCAACAGCAGCGACCGAATCGCCGCCGCCGATGATGGTCGTGGCGCCGGCCTTGGTGCGCTCCGCTAAGATACGGGCGACCTCGGTCGTTCCGGCCGCGAAAATGGGTTTTTCGAAGACGCCCATCGGGCCATTCCAGACGATCGTCTGGGCATCGCTGAGCAGTTCGCGGAAATGCTTTACCGTTTCAGGGCCGATATCATAAATAGCCCAACCTTCAGGTACGCCGTCTTTGACTGTGATCGTGCGCGTTTGGGCGTCATCGGCCAGCCGGTCGCCTATGACGGCATCGACTGGGAGGATCAATTTGTCTCCGCTCTTTTTGAGCAGGCTTTGCGCTGTCTCGATAGCGTCGGCTTCCACCAGCGATCCCCCCATTTCGAGACCCTGTGCAGCAAAGAACGTGTTGGCCATGCCGCCGCCGATCAAGAGGCGATCGCACTTGTCAAGCAGCGCCTCGATGACGGCGATCTTGTCAGAAACTTTGGCGCCGCCGAGGATCGCGACGAAGGGGCGCTGCGGATTCTCCAGCGCCGTCGCTAGATAGTTGATCTCCTTCTCCATCAGTAAGCCGGCGACCGAAGGCAAGTGCTCAGTGACGCCGACGGTTGACGAATGTGCGCGATGTGCCGAGCCAAAGGCATCCATCACGAAGACATCGGCCAAAGCTGCCATTTTAGCGGCCAACTCCGGGTCATTTTTCTCCTCTTCCGGGTAGAAACGGGTATTTTCAAGCAGCAGCACGCCCCCTTCAGGTAGATTTTCCAGAGCGCGCTGCACCGCTTCGCCAATGGTGTCGCTGACGAAAATTACATCTTGGCGTAACAGCTTGGCCAGCGCCGGTGCGACGGGAGCGAGCGAATACTTTGGATCTGGGCCTCCTTTAGGCCGGCCGAGGTGGGACATCAGCAGCACAGCTTTTGGACCCTGAGCGAGGATCGCTTTGAGCGTGGGCACAGCCGCGCGGATGCGCGTGTCATCGGTGATGACGTCACCATCGAGCGGTACGTTGAAATCAACCCGCACCAGCACACGTTTGTCTTTCAGATCGATATCGCGAATCGTCTTTTTGTTCATTGAGTCACCTCATATGGTTGTGCGTAAACTAAAGAGGCGAGACTACAGCGCCTCGCCTCTGAGTCAACCAGACCGAGAGAGGGCGCCTACAGTTTGCTGCCGATCAGCTTGACGAGATCGGCCGTGCGGCACGAGTAACCCCACTCGTTATCATACCAAGTGACGACTTTCGCCAGCGTGCCATCCATCACCTGAGAGGACATCGCATCGATGATGCTGGAGCGGCTGTCCCCTTTGTAATCGATTGAGACCAGCGGTTCGTGCGATACGCCGAGGTAACCTTTCATCGGCCCATTAGCGGCAGTATCAAATGCAGCGATCATTTCGTCGGTTGTCGTCGGTTTCTCGAGCACGGCGACAAAGTCGACCAACGATACCGTAGGTGTTGGTACGCGGATCGCCATGCCATCGAACTTGCCCTTTAGTTCGGGGATGACCAGCGCGACGGCTTTAGCAGCGCCCGTCGTCGTGGGGATCATGCTGAGCGCAGCGGCGCGCGCGCGGCGCAGATCTTTATGGGGAAGGTCGAGGAGCTGCTGGTCATTGGTATAGCTGTGGATTGTCGTCATCAGCGCGTGCTTGATGCCGAAGCTGTCGTTGACGACCTTGGCCGCTGGCGCAAGGCAGTTTGTGGTGCACGATGCGTTCGACACGATGTGATGCTGCGCCGGGTCGTATTTGTCTTCGTTGACGCCCAAGACCACTGTGAGGTCCTCATTCTTGGCCGGGGCCGAGATAATGACTTTCTTGGCGCCCGCTTGTAGATGTTTGCTCGCCGACTCGCGATCGGTGAAACGGCCGGTGCTCTCGATGACGATATCGCAGCCTAAATCACCCCACGGCAGGTTAGCGGGGTCGCGCTCGGACAAAACCTTCAGCTCATCACCGTCGATGATCAGGTTGCCGTTGCGTTTTTCAACCGTGCCTTTGAACTGGCCATAGTTCGAATCGTATTTGAACAGGTGGGCCATAGTGTCGAGATCGCCAAGGTCATTGAACGCCAAAACATCAATCTCGCCCGGGTAGTGCTCGTGCAGAGCGCGCAAGACTAAGCGTCCAATACGACCGAAGCCGTTAATGCCGATACGAATTGCCATGATCTTCTCTCCTCATGTTGATAGGAATCGCGTAGGTCGATCAAACCGAGGCATGCAGTACCTTGGTCTGATGGCTCACAGGTTTGTGGATAACATCGGCCGCTGACAGAATCGCGTTGGCCAGTTTACGCGGATCATGTCGCCACGGCCGTTCTGCATCAACGAGATCGTGATAATGCACGGTATACCGCTGGAGAATTTCGTGGCCCTCAGGTGCGGGCTGAACGTACCGGGTATTCACCCCAGCGTTTTCGGTCGGGTAATGGTTGTTGGCGAGGATCAGTTGGAAGACGCCGCGGCCAATGTACCGTTCGAGCGTCAGAATGTGATCAGCCACATTGTAATTTTCCGTCTCGCCGGGCTGTGTAGCGATATTGACGACGTAAATTTTCAAAGCCGGTGTAGCGCGCAGCGCTTCGCGAATGCCATCGACGAGGATATTTGGCAGTAAGCTAGTGAATAGACTGCCCGGCCCAACGACGACAATATCGGCCGACTCAATCGCTTCCACACTGCCTGCATAGGCTTGGGCATGGGCTGGGGCGAGTGTGATCGTTTCAATAATGCCGCGCGTTTGCGTGATGCGAGACTCGCCGCGCACCGTCTGCATTTCTCCATTGACGCGGACCGTCGCCACCAAAGTGATATCGTCAAGCGTTGCAGGGAAGACACGACCTTGTATGTTCAACACGCGGCCAGTTTCGATCAATGCTGTTTCTAAACTGCCCGTGACTCCTGACAAGGCGCTGATAAATAGATTGCCGAAGGCGTGACCGCCGAGATCGCCATGATCGAAACGATGCTGAAATAGACGGGTCATCAAGCTCTCATCATCGGCCAGAGCGGCGATGTTATTCCGCAAGTCTCCTGGCGGTAGGACGCCTAAATCGCGGCGCAGACGGCCAGAGCTGCCGCCATCATCGGCTACGGTGACGACTGCGGTTAAGTTGCTGGTATGAGCTTTTAATCCTCGTAGAACTGCTGGCAGGCCAGTTCCGCCTCCGATCGCGACAATGCGCATACCTTTGTGCCGTTTGCTGTGCGCGTAGACAACATCGATCACGCTGCCGTTTTGCAGGCGCCGGTATGGCGCAAGGACGACGCGGAGCAGACGAATGATGCTAAGCAGGATGACGACTAAACCGCTGATCAGCAGCATGATCGCGCTGCCCAGCGCGATGGGCAGCGGTTGGCCAGCGAGCACCTGTGGGGTCAAAATTTCAACAATCGCGAATGCAAGCCCGATTGAGGTGAAAGCGACACCGATCAGCAGCAGTCCGATCCAGCGCTTAAGCCCGATGCCGGGCATAATCCATTTGCCGAGCGCGCGAGTCACTCTCATCTGGCCCGATACTCAAACTGTAATCCTCACACGTTAAGAGTAACATCTCGCCCAAGGGCTGTCAAAGGCGGCATGTCGAGGTTAATTTTTCTTAAACTGTGCAGATTTACTCCACACTCGACTCGCGATGAGCGTGATGATCGAGCCAAGCAGTGCGCAAACACCTACGAGAATCGCCGCATCGAACCAGAACTGCTCTGGAAAGAGGCGGATCAAGGTGTCTGAATAGAGAAAATACCAAGTATCGCTCTCAAAAAACAGCTCGTGGAATCTCGTAAAGAACACATCCCAAGCGAACAGTGCCATGAGAACGAGTGTCAGGATAAGACCGATAGTCAACAGTGCGCCATCGCGCAGCCCAAGACGAAGCTGTATCCTGCCTTCGGGTGTGCGAACCAACAGCAGCCCAACGATCGCAGCGAGCGTGCCACTCACTAAACCGACGACGAAGGCACTCCGTGTGAGGAGCTGCACATCATACATGTGGCGTAATTCGCGCGCATTGAACAGGGGCGTGCCATCATCAAAGTGAAGATCGGCCAGATAATCGAGTGGCTTGTTCAAGATCAAGTAATCGAGCGCGAAGGGCGCATAGTAAAGGCGTTCCTCGCGTGTTAGCCCATAATAATCGGCGGGAAAATCAGGACGATTGTACTCAAATTGCAGGAAGATCGGCGTCATGACAAGCCGGACGCCTATGATCACCAGTAGTATAGGGAAAACAAGAGTGAGAATAAGCCGGCCAGCGCGTATAAACATCGTTTAATCCGCCGGCCGCAGCATATCTGCGCCGCCCGAAAATAGGAAGTTCAGCACCAGCGAATCGACCAGCGTTTCGACAGGTGCACGGTCGTCGGTAAAAATGATGTCAGAACCGCGCACAGGGACGAGCGCCGCCGCGCCAAGCGCCAACGTTTCGCGCAGCAGCGGATGCGCATCTTCTGGGAGCGCGTTAAGGTTGCTGAGCAAGTTTGTGCTGGCGCTGGGCAGGCGTGTGGCCACTAATATCGTGTTGAACGAGTGTGGCACATCCATTGCGTGGACGCTCGGAAAGACATAGCGCATCGTCTCCGTCAGGGCGTCAACCAACCGGCGATCGGTTGGCGTGCGGCCAACATTGATCGCTACCACGCCGTTATCCGTGAGCTTGGCGGCAATTTCTTGGAAAAATTCGACCGTCGTCAAATGCCATGGAATATAGGGTGGGCGATAGGCATCCACAGCGATAATGGTGTAACGCCGCTCAAGCTGGTTGAGCATGTAACGCCCATCTTCTGCATAGGGCGTCAAGCTGGGCATCGTTTCGGGGTTCATCTCAAAATATTCGGCGCCAACCTCGATGATTTTCCCATCAATCTCGATGCCATCGATAGGGATATCTCCGTAGACGTGAATATGCTGGCGCGCGATCGTGCCGCCTGCTAAGCCGATGATCAGCACTGACTCAACGCTTTCTGGCCCGAATATGGGCTCGTTGAAATATGGGGCCGTTAAGAAAAAGTCCCATGTGCGCCCGAAACCATAAATGTAAGGATGCCATTGGCTGTGAATTCCTTGTCCTTCGTTGAGATAAAGATATCGATAACCGGCAGCGTCCTGCTGAACCTGAATATAGTTGTAAGCACTTTCTCCCTCGAACAAGATCTCCGCTCCAGGAGCAGGTGGGCGTAGCGGGCCGCTCAGGGCGAGCGCCGATCCAAGCGCGATCAAGGCTGGCATCCACAGAAAGCGGAGCGCGCGGCGCCCTTCAACCTGCCACATCCCGATGAAAGCGACAGTGAACAAGATTGCTGCGAACAAGATAAATGTGCGGAAGGTGCCGAGTTCAGGGATTAACAAGACCACGGGCAAAAAAGTGCCAAGCAGGCTGCCAAGCGTGCTGATCGCGTAGATGCGGCCAGATGTTTTGCCGGCGTCTTCAATGCGAGTGACCGCCAGGCGAATCGCGAATGGCGATACGGTGCCCAACAAGGTTATGGGAACAGCGAATAAAATCAGCACGGAAACAAACGAGCCAATCGCCAACCCTGCCTCGGCCCCGGAAACGGCCGCTGCTGCTGTTGTTAGAATGGGGCGGGCGACCAATGGTATGGCCGCGCTTAAAAAGGCGGCGTAGAGCAAGATACCATACAATGTGCGGCGATACGGTGAACGGTCGGCCCAGCGGCCTCCAAGAAAGTAGCCTACAGTGAGATAGAGCAGCATCAAGCCGATGATATTGGCCCATACAAGGTTGCTGGTGCCGAAAACATTGCCGAGCAGCCGTGATGCTGTCATTTCGACGGCGAGCGTCGTCATGCCCGCGCTGAAAACCGTCAGATAGAGATAACCGTTCGCAGGGTGACGAATCATGAGGAGAACTTATGTCTTTCACTATGCGACTTGCAACTGCCTTTGATGCGGCAGAGATAGCGCAGCTTCTGCAAGATGTTTGGCCCCATCATACCGTTGATGAAGCGCAAATCGCCAGAGTCATTCCTCAACATGAGGCTTGTCTCATTGCCCTCGATCGGCGTATCGTGGGTCTATGCGATGCGTTCATCACGGCCAGCAGTGAAGGCATACCTCGCTGGGAGATTGACCTGCTCGCAGTTCATCCCTCAGCGCGGCGGCAAGGAATCGCCTCACGGTTGCTTGAACGCTCGCTCCATATTGGAGGCGATCAGGGTTGTGCTCAGGCGCGGGCGTTGGTTCGCGTTATGAATACTTCTGCTGAGCGCGTTTTTTTTAAAGCTGGTCTATGCTCGCAGCTGCAAACCTTCAATTTGATGACTGCATCGCCGTTCGACCATCGGGCTTGCAATGCGCCCCGGCACGCGTATTTCTTGCCGGTCAACACGCTGCTTTACTCAGGCATCTGGATAGAAGGTGTGATCTCGCGAGCAGCGCTGCGCTATGCGCGCGCGTTGCTGTTTCGTTGGGGTCTGTCGGCGGTGGGGGCGCTGCTTCCAGTTGATGATGGTCTTCTGTTGGCCGTAGCACACGCTGAAGGATACGAACTCATCGGGGAGTATCGCTGGTGGGTATCCTAAAGAGGACGCTGTGCCACCGCAGCGGTCAAGTCATCGCCACGCCGCACGAGAATGTTAGGGATCTTGGCCAAACGCAGGGTCGTCCGCACATCGGTGATGCTGACGCCGTTTAGTGCAGGTGACGCGCCAAATGAATACGGATCGATCAGCACGGCCATCGGGCGAATCCCTTTGCGTGCAAGCAGCTGCGCTTCGGCGATCCACGTGCGATCTAATGTGGCAGTAATGATCACTAATGTCGTGCCGCGAGTGAAATAGGGTGTTTCCAACATCAGCATTTCCGCTAAAGAATGGTGCGTGGTGCTGCGCGCGACGGCAAGTGCTTGAAAAATGCGCACAAGCTGACGATTGCCGCGCTCTGGCTGCACGATTTCGCGATGAGGGATGTACGCGGCAAACCCTAACGCACGCTCCGCATTGACGAAAAACTGCGCTAACGATGCGGCTAGCACGATCGCATATTCTTCCGTTGATGGAGGGATTTGCCCGTTGTAAGGGATCGCTGGGCCGAAATTGTTGACTCGCCTGACGGTGGGAGCATCAACCAGTGATGAAGCCGAAAAATCGACGAACAGCCAGACGTCGGCAAGGGGATCGATCTCAAATTCCTTGACCATCAGACGATCGCGGCGCGCTGTGCTCGCCCAGTGAATGCGGTTGAAGCTGTCGCCTGAGGCATATTCGCGCACGCCCGCCGCGTTAGTTGTGATCGTCTGCGCTCGCCGGCGCTGGGCTTCGCCGCCGCTGAGCATGCCCATCGGCATTTCAATTTGAGTGATGGGGACGGTCTGGGGATAAACGATCACGCGCGATGTTGAGCCAATTTTACGGGGCGAGGAAAAAAGTCCAAATGGATCGCCGCTGATCAACGTGACAGGGCCCAGTGTGAACTCGCCTCGTACCACGGCCAGCGTCTCGACATACCAGCGATAGCTCGATCGCGGCCCTAGAGCAGGAACGACGTGGCTAGCACGGTGTCCCGGC
Source organism: Aggregatilineales bacterium (assembly GCA_046719065.1). Classification (GTDB taxonomy): domain Bacteria; phylum Chloroflexota; class Anaerolineae; order Aggregatilineales; family Phototrophicaceae; genus Flexifilum. Next base: position 15,682 of record JBDNDP010000050.1, read on the forward strand.
AGGTCGGACTCGTCACGGATCTCAAGCCATAGCTTGGGCAAGTAAGAACGATTGTAAACCGTGAAAGCTTCTTCGATGCTCCGGCCGACTTGCGTCCTTAATGTGCGCGTTCTCCGCGATATGCTGATCCAGCGGACAGCTAGCCAAGACCAGAGAAACGAAATGATAACCAAGCCGGCTAAAACATAGGCCAAGTTGAAGAAAAAAGCGCGACCTGTAAATAGACCTCCCAGCAGGCACAAAATCAACAAGCTGTAGATCGCATTGCGGCGGTTCGGCATAACTAACGAACGGCAGCACCGGGGACGGGAACTGTGGCGAGGATGTCCTGAATGATAGTGCGAGAAGAGATCTCTTTGATACGTGCTGCTGGCCCCACAATGACGCGATGCGCCAGAGTCACCTCGGCCAGCGCCTTTACATCATCTGGAATGACGTAGTCACGACCTGCCATTGCTGCGCGCGCCTGCGATGCTCGAAAGAGGGCCAAAGAGCCGCGCGGGCTGCTTCCCAAGTAAACGTCGGGATGCTGGCGCGTCGCGCTGACTAAATCAATGATATAGCGTTTGACTTCATCGGCGACGTAGACCTCGCGCACAGCCTGCTGCGCTGCCAGCAGTTCTTGCACACTCACGACCTGAAAGGTGTTCGTCAGCGGATGCTCATACTGCTGTGCGCTCAAAACATTCATTTCTTCTTGCGGCGAGGGGTAACCGAGCTGAATGCGCAGCAGAAAGCGGTCAAGCTGCGCTTCCGGCAGAGGGAAGGTTCCCTCATACTCAATTGGATTCTGGGTTGCAAGCAGCAAGAAAGGCTCTTGCAAACTATATGTTACGCCGTCAACTGTGACCTGTTTTTCTTCCATCGCTTCGAGAAGGGCGGCCTGTGTTTTGGGCGTTGCGCGGTTGATCTCGTCGGCCAACACGATCTGCGCCATGATCGGCCCAGCGCGGAACTCGAACTCGCGCGTTTTTTGGTTGAACAGCGATACGCCCGTCACATCAGAAGGCAGCATATCGGGCGTGAATTGGATGCGGCTAAACGTGCACCCGATGGAGCGGGCGAGTGCTTTCGCCATCATCGTCTTGCCGACGCCGGGGATATCCTCGATCAGGATGTGTCCTTGGCTGATCAGGCCCAGCACAGTGAGCCGGACTTCGTTGCGTTTGCCGAC
>JBDNDP010000051.1:0-16754 GCA_046719065.1 Aggregatilineales bacterium
CGTTGAAGAAGCTGGCTTTGAGGCAGTGCAAACAGCGCCGGTCGGCGCGGGGCCGTTCCGGGTTGTCTCGTTTGTGGCCGGCGATCGCTTGGTGCTGGAAGCGCATGACGACTACTGGATGGGCGACCCCCCCATCGATACCGTTATCGTGCGCCTGATCCCGGAGGCTTCAACGCGCGTTGCGGCCCTGCGCAGCGGCGAGGTTGACTTCATCACCACGGTCGGCCCCGATCAGGTTGAGCGTCTCAGCGGCGAGGCCGGTCTGCGCGTTGATACAGTGCCGGTCTTCAACTTCATGCTTATCTACTTCAACACGAACGAAGGCAACCTGACAGCTGACCCGCTGATCCGCCGCGCCCTGTCGCTAGCAATCGATCGCGAACTGATCGCTGAGTCGTTGTGGAACGGGCAGGTTCGTGTGATGAATGACTACTTCCTACCGGGCGAGTTCGGCTTTGACGAGACGCGGCCCAACTTCGCTTATGACCCGGAAGAGGCGATGCGCCTGTTGGCTGAAGCCGGTTATAACGGCGAGCCGCTGGCCTTCACGCCCCCCAATGCCTATTACACCAACGGCCAGCTTGTGACCGATGTGATCAACGAGATGTGGCAGGCCGTGGGCATCAACGTTGACTATAACCCGCTCGATACGCCGGCATGGGCCGACCGCTCGCTGGCTGGCCAGAACGTCGCTACCCTGCAGAGCTTCGGCACTTCGGGCGACCCCGCCACCAGCAGCATTGTACAGACATGGGACTCGTGGATGGGACAGTACTGGCAGCCGACTGAAGAGTTCCGCGCGTTGGCCGCAGAGGCGGCTTCATCGCTCGACCCAGAGCTGCGTCTGGCCAACTACCGCCGCATCGCTGAAATCCTTGACGAGCTGGTGCCGTTCACGCCGCTGTACCAGAGCGTGGAATTTTATGCCATGCGCGATACCATCACTTGGCAGCCACACCCAGAGTTTTACATCGACCTACGCCCCGGCGCCTTCTCGATGGAATAGCGGCGCAGCCCAAGCGAAACGGCAATGCGCGGGGGCATCATCATCAATGCCCCCGCATTCATTAGCGGGCCGAGCGAGTTTAGGAAGGATCGTGAATGTCTGACAAATTGATCATTTTGATGGTAGACGGCGTCTCAGCCGATCATTACCAACGCGACGCCGGGCGCTTTCCACATTTCCGATCGCTTGAGCGGCGTGGGTTTCGCGTCGAAGCGCTGCGTTCGGAGGTGCTTGGCACCTCGCTGCCTGGCCGCACCTCGATGCTGACTGGCGCGACTGCCGCAACCAGCGGGGTTTACGGCAACAAGATTTGGGACCCGCAGTATGCGCAGTTTCGTTATGCCAACCCAGACGACATCCGGGTGCCGACGCTGCCCGCGCTGGCCAAAGCGGCCGGTAAACGAGTCGCTAATATCGGCTTTGGCATGATCCGGCCGGAAGATACCCACTTGTTCCGCCCCCCGTGGTGGGCGGGCGCGTTTATTCAACGGGCGCGCGACGCTGCTCCAGAGCCGGCTGATGCTGCGTGGCTGCGCGTCGCCCTGCACGCCACTGAAGCCGAGTTCGACGCGGCCTGCGCAGCGGCCGGCGTGCCAGCCACGCTCCCGTCCATCGATTTATCCAGCGAGGCGCAGCGCGCGTTCTTCGGTTTGATGGCCGACCAGCAGATGATCGATTGGGCGGGTGTAGTCGCTTCTGGGCCAAACTCGCCAGACTTGATCACGGTCGAGTTTTTGATGACCGACACCATTCAGCATGACATGGGCTATCGCAGCGAGCTATCGCAGTGGGCGGTCATGCAGGCCGATCTAGCGCTGGGCCGGCTGCTAGAACGCCTGCGCGCGGCCGGCGTCGAAGATGAATGGAACATCGCTGTGATGAGCGACCATGGGCACAGCCCGGTTGAGCGAGCGCTGCGTCCCGGCCGCATCATCCCCGAAACGCGTTTCCAGTGCGAAGGACAATGCCTGCTGGTCGCCCCGCGCGATGCCGAAGAGCTGGCGCGCATCACAGCGGCGCTGGCGGCCTATGAAGCGCATCCTTACCCGAATGACTGCATCCCGCCCGAACTGCGCGATCAGGTCGTCATCTTCGTCGCGCCAGATGGCACCAGCTTTGAAGAGGAACCTCCGCCGGGCACGCCTGAAGATGAAGTGCTGGGCGCGCCGAAAGCGATCAGCAGCCACGGCCTGCGACCCGGCCTGCCGGGTGACGACCGCTTCGCGCTGTTCGCCGGGCCAAAGGTTCCGGCTGGGCGCATCGAAACGGCCGAGGCCGTTCAGGTGGCGCCGACCTGCGCAGCGCTGTTGGGGCTGCCACTCGAGCCGTTCAGCGCAGCGCCGATCTTCACGCCGCACTCCGTCCCGGTCGCCTAAGGCAGCGGCGCGCTAGGGCGCGATGGTGACGTTGACAGTCTGAAACTCGATGTGCAGCCGAACCCGGTTGCTTGAGCTCACTGTGTACAGCGCTGAGTAACCGGCGTTCACCGAGACGAGCTGCACTATCGCGCCAGCTCCCATCGCCGCGCTATACGACTCAGCGCCGTGAAATTCAAATTCAGCGTCGATGGTCGCGGTTTTGGGCAGCAGCAGGTTGAGCTCGCTCGGCTCGCTGGCAGAGCGTGCCAACGAGCGCAGCGCGTTAGCGGCCGCCTCGCGGGCGTTATCGGGCAGCAGGCTCGTCACTGGGCCGAGCGTGCTCTCGACAAGCGCATCGGCATTTTGTTCACCGGCGGCGGCGATGCTCTTGGCAATGCGCACCGACTCGACGAAGGCGGCCGGCAGCAGCGTCGACATGCCAACGGCGGCAAAGGTTTGAGCAAGGACGGCGGAAAACGAGAGGACAGAGGTTGCAGCGGTCACAGCCATGGGATTTCCTTACGCAGCTTGATTAGGTAGAAAAAAGATGATGAGCCGAAACCGCAGCGACAGGCCGGCCGCCACTCCTGATAACCCGCAGTCCCTTAACTGTACGGACGCGGCGTGATGTGAAACGTAATTTTCGTTTCAGCGCCGGCGACGTTGCCGACTTTGACGTAGAGATCGGTCTCGATCGTGCCGGAAGCGATGACCAAACTCTGCTGGTTCAGCAGGGTCTCGGCCTGATTGATGGCCTGCGCGATCTGTTTGAGCACGTCGTTCGGGTCGACGGGCTGCACAGCCGTCAGCTCGGCGATCGTGTTCTGGGCGGCCGTGAACTGCGACAGCAGCGTGTTGTACTGCGCTTGCAGGTCGGCCAAATTCGGAGGGAGCGGCAGCGGCAGTGGGCATCCTGCAGGCGCCAGCCCCTCCAGCGTGGTGATGGCAGCATCCCATGCGGGGTTGCTCATAACGCTTTTGAGCGCAGCGAACACGTCGCTCAATTTGAATGAAACTTCGGACACGGATCATCTCTCCTTTCGAGGCCGGCCGGGGCGGCGCTTAGGCGGGCGCGCAACAGCAGCCAGCTGGTCGAGCGCCGTGCGGATGTCTTCTGGCAGTTCCATGCCTTGGGTGTTTTGGCCAAAACGATCAAGCGTTCGGACAAGCTCCGCCTGAAGCTCCGTCATCGTCTCAGCCTTCAGCGCTTGGTTAAGCCCACGCGAGAATGCCCGCTTAATCGGCACAGGAATATCCAGCGCGATGACCCGCTCGCGCATCACATCGAACAGGATACGGATCTCAGCGCGCGCGTCATCGATGGTCGTTTTAGGAGGTTCGCTCGGCCGCTCCTCTTCCTTCTTAGGCGGCTCAGGTCGATCTGCAGCTGGCGGCTGGCCCATAATCACATCATGCTTGATATTTTGGGCCAGCAGCGGATTGTCATCAGCGGCGGCGCCAGCATCCTTGGAAGGTTTGACCGGCCGCTCAGCCGGTTCTGGCGCTTCAGCCACATTGACGATGCGCAGCGTAAGGCTGACTTGGCTGCGAGCAGTGGCGCGATCTTGGCTGCGTTCTGTGCCAAGGCCCGCCCCCAAGCCGATTGGCATGCCACCGGTCAGCGCGCCGAGGGTTTGGAATGGGATGAGCTTGCCGTAAACATCGGTTCTCTCTTCGATGGCTTCGCTGGTCAAATCCATATTCACCGTCAAATCCGCTTCTTTAACGACGAGCGTGCCCAAATCGCTGCGCGAGGAGCGCACCAAAAGCGCATGGCCGCGCCCCAGCGCGACGATCAGTTCTCCTACAACTTTCGCGATCGGCATTGGTTTGATGCGGTCGTGTGGATTCATAAATTTTTTTTATCCTTTCTGAAAGACTTCTCCATTATCAGAGGGTTTACTGAAAAGCGCAAACGGCGGCTCCCTCGCCCAACTCATGGTTTTCCCAGCTGACAGCGGTACAATCAACAGAAAGATATTGAAAGCTTTTCGACAGGAAACTATGAACCGTTCACTTCACCAAGCCGCGCGCATTCTGCTGGTGGTCGCTCTGCTGGTGCTGGCCGCTGCGAGTGACGTCTTCGCGCAGGAGGCGCCAACACCCGGAGGAACCGCAGTGGATACCCGTTTTGTTGGGCGGCCAGATAATCCCGCGCCTGAATTTCCGGCCGGCCTCGACTGGCTGAATGTGCCCGAACCGCTCACCCTGCGCGACCTGCGCGGGAAGATCGTCCTGCTCGATTTTTGGACTTACGGCTGCATCAACTGCATCCACATGATTCCAACGCTGAAGCGTCTGGAGGAACGCTATAGCGATGCGCTGGTCGTCATTGGAGTGCATTCGGCCAAATTCGAAAATGAGGCGGAAACCGAGAATCTGCGCCAGATCATCCAGCGCTACGAACTGCATCACCCGGTGGTAAACGACAGCGATTTTCAGACATGGCGCACCTACCGCGTGCGCGCATGGCCGACGTTCGTCCTAATCGACCCGCGCGGCAATATCCTCGCGATGCAGGCCGGTGAGATTCCGTTCGACGCCTTCGACCGCATCATTGGCGGCATGGTCGACTATTTCGACAGCACCGGCGAACTCAACCGCGAGCCGATCGAGCTAGCGTTAGAGGGTGCCAGCCGCCCGCCCAGCGCGCTCGCCTTTCCGGGCAAGCTGCTCGCAGACGCTGCCTCTAACCGCTTGTTCATCGCCGATACCAACCATCACCGCATCATCATCGCCAACCTAGAGACCTATGAAGTGCTGCGTGTGGTCGGCAGTGGCCGGCGCGGCTTCGAGGACGGAACGTTCGAGATGGCGGCCTTCAACAACCCGCACGGCATGGCGCTGGTCGGAGATGTACTATACGTAGCCGATACGACCAACCACGCTGTTCGCGCCATCGATCTGCGGGCCGAGACCGTAGCGACAGTCGCCGGGACGGGCATTCAATCTTATCAACGCTATCGCATCGAAGATGGCGAACTAGGCGACGCGCGCACGCTGGCGATCAGCAGCCCGTGGGATGTCGCTCTCGGCCCAGAGGATACCCTTTACATTGCGATGGCGGGGCCGCATCAGATCTGGGCGTTGAATCTGCAAACCGGGTCGCTGCGCGTCGCCGTCGGCAATGGGCGCGAGGCGCTGCTGCCGGGCAGCTTCGCGGCGGCCGAGCTAGCCCAGCCGAGCGGGCTGGCCTACCGAGACGGGCTGCTCTATTTCGCCGACAGCGAATCGAGCAGCATCCGCGTCGCCGACGAACGCGCCGATTTTGTGCGCACAGTGGCCGGCCCGGCCGAGAATACGCTGTTCGATTTCGGCGCGATCGACGGCCCGCCCGGAGTCAGCCGGCTGCAGCACCCGCTCGGCGTGACGATCGGAGCGAGCGGTGAAGTCTACGTCGCCGATACGTATAACCACCTGATCCGCGTCATCGACCCGGAGACCTTCGAGCTGCGCACGCTGTTCGGCGGCACGGCCGGGTTCCGCGACGGCACAGCCAGCGAAGCGGCCTTCTACGAGCCGGGCGGTCTAAGTTATGCGAATGGACGTTTGTACGTAGCCGATACGAATAACCACGCCGTGCGCGTGATCGACCTTGAGCAAGGCGTCGTCTCGACCGTCATCTTCCCGAACCCGGAGGCGCTCCAGATCGCCGACCGCGTGACCGTGATCGGCAGCAACAGCCCACTGAGCGTTACGGTGACGCTGGATGCGCAGACGGTCGTGCCGGGAGATGGCGCGATCGTCCTGCTGCTGCGCCTGCCAGAAGGATATAAGATCAACCCAGATGCGCCCTCACGTGTGGAGTGGAACAACGCAGGCGACTCGATCGAGATCGGCGAGGAGGAGCGCATCCAACCGCTGACGCAGACCGAACTGCTCCTGCCCGTCATCTTTACCGAGGGCGAAGACGTTTTATCTGGACACATGATGCTGTACTACTGTGCAGAAGACGCAGAGACGCTGTGCTATCTTGATGAGGTCACCTTCGAGGTGCCAGTGATCGTGCGCGCCGGTGCGACGGAGACGGTTGTGATCGTCGAGCGCGATGTCATCCTGCCAGACCTGCCGTCGATCGGGGGGTTTTAGGCGCGGTCCATCTGTTCAAAGCGCTGGCGAAGATGACCGATTTGCAATCATCTTCGCCAGCGCAGCCGGCCGCTCGCGGATGTCTTCAATGTCTGTGGGAGACGACATCTTTCCTCACAGCTCAATTAGGGGGCGGCACGTTCTGGCAGGCGGTACAGCCCCATCGCGTCGCGCACCAATTCCATCGTCGCCCGTGCCTCGGCGCGCGCGCGTTCGGTGCCAGCGATCAGCACATCCTCAACCAGCGAAGGCTTAGCTTCGTACTGCGCGCGGCGTTCGCGCAGTGGTTCAAGGAAATTGTTGAGGGCGGCCGCCAGCTTACGCTTTACCTCAACATCACCCACTTTACCAGCGCGGTAGCGCTCTTTCAGCTCGTTAACCTCGTCAACGTTCGGGTTGAAAGCGTCATGATAAATGAAGACTGGGTTACCCTCAACGCGGCCGGGGATGTCGGCGCGGATGCGATTCGGATCGGTGAACATGCCGCGAACTTTTTCGGTGACCGTTTCCGCGTCATCGCTCAGGAAGATAGCATTGTTGAGCGATTTGCTCATCTTAGCCTGTCCATCAGTGCCGATCAGCGACGGCACATCGCCGATCAATGCCTCCGGGATCGGGAAAACTTCCCCGTACAGGTAATTGAAGCGACGGGCAATCTCGCGCGTCACTTCGATATGCGACTCATTGTCTTTGCCGACCGGCACCAAATGCGCGCGCGGCAGCAAAATATCGGCAGCTTGCAGCACCGGGTAGCCGAGCAGGCCGAACGGCATCGAGTCGCCCAAATGAGCGGCCTGCGCCATCTCTTTCAAACTGGGCACGCGCTCCAAGCGGGCGACAGTCACCAGCATTTCAAAGATTAGGTTCAGTTCGTAAGTTTCGAACACCGCCGATTGGAGAAAGATCGCGCTGCGCTCCGGGTCGATACCGACGCTCAAATAGTCGAGGACAACTTCGCGGACATTCTGGTTTAGGCTGGCGATGTGCTCGCGCTCTGGGCGGGTCGTCAATGTGTGCAAGTCCGCAATGATGAAAAAGCAGTCATAGCTGTCTTGCAGACGCAGTCGGTTGGCCAGCGAGCCGACGTAGTGGCCGAGATGCATTTTACCCGTCGGGCGGTCACCCGTGAGGATTCGTTTTTTCATCGTCGTTCATCTCTGCATTCGGGAAACTGGCATAAATTCTAGGCCGCCAGCGCGAGCGCGTCAACCCAAGCGTGGCCAGCGGAGGTTTTTTCTGCCAGCCTCAAGGATTACTGGTTCACAAGGTGCGTGACTTGCCATTATAATCGGTTCATGCGCTTTCACGTTCCGATCAGGACTGCCAGTGGCCCAAACATTGACAACCCCTGCCCCCGATACAACCGCCAGCGAACGCCTCACTTTAAGTGTGATCATCCCTTGTTATAACGAAGTGGCTACTGTAGCCAAAGTGATCGACCGCGTCGAGGCGGTCGGGCTAGCCGACGAGATCATCGTCGTCGATGACGGTTCAGTTGACGGCACGCGCGAAGTGCTCAAAGCGCTGGAGGCTGAAGGCCGGCCGCATTTGCGCATCTTCTTCCACGACGAGAACAAAGGCAAGGGCGCGGCACTGGTGACCGGGTTTCGCCATGCAACAGGCGACATCTTCCTGATTCAAGATGCCGATTTGGAGTATGATCCGCGCGAGTACCCGATCCTGCTTAAGCCGATCCACGAAGGCATCTCACCGGTCGTTTACGGATCGCGCTTTCTCGGCGGGCCGCGCAAGGCGATGAACTTCTGGAATATGGTCGCCAACAAAATCCTCACGCTGACGACCAACATCCTCTACAATGCTATCCTCAGCGATATGGAAACCTGTTACAAGGTTTTCCGCGCCGAGATCGCCGATGGCATGGTGATCCGCGCGCGCGGCTTCGAATTCGAGCCAGAATTCACGGCCAAAGTGCTCAAACGCGGCATCCGCATTTACGAAGTGCCGATCTCTTATAACGGCCGCGAGTGGACGGAGGGCAAAAAGATCCGCTGGACGGACGGCCCGATCGCCATGTGGACGCTGATCAAGTACCGCTTCGTCGATTGACGGGCGCTGGTCAGTCTTCGATCACATATTCAAACAGCAGAAAACACAGCGTCAAAAAGATCACATCGAGCACGGCAAGGATTTGCAGCCATGCCAGCCACATCTCCTGCGGCGCTTGGTTGAGGATCCCCGTCGTGGCGCGGACGGCGGCCAGCAGCAGCGGCAGCGCCACTGGCATCATCACGATCGGCAGTAGGCTTTCGCGCGCACGCGTTTGCACCGTCATCGTCGCCAGCAGCGTGCCAACGGTCGTGAAGCCAAGCGTGCCCAGCAGCAGCGCCAGCAGCAGCACCCCATTCAGCAGCGAGATGTTATAAAGCACCGTCATCATCACGATCAAGACGAGGCCAACGATGATCGTGAAGATGAAGTTGCCAGCCAGTTTGCCGAAGTACACCGCCACCCGGTCGATCGGCGCTAAGAGCAAAGCATCGAGATTGCCCTGATCGCGCTCCATCGCTAAACTGCGGTTGAGGCCGAGGATGCTGGCAAACACGATCGTCACCCACAGCACGCCGCTGACAGCTTCGATACGCGCCACCCGATCCAGCTCCAGCGCGAAGCTGAAGATCAAAATGCTGAGCAGCGCGAACAGCCCCATGCTGCTGACCAGTTCGCGACTGCGCAGCTCGGCCTGCAAATCCTTACGAATGACGGCTAAGACGGCGCTTAGGAAAGGCGTTTTCATTGAGCAGCTCGTTTGGGGGGCGCAGCTTTAACCATTGACCGTTTCACTGTAGCAGCGAATTAGCGTTAGCGTATCGATTCCAGCGGCCGGCGCGTCAAACCCGATGGCGCCGCGCGCGAGGATCAGCACGCGGGTGGCGAGCCGCGCGGCGCGATCAAGTTCGTGCGTCGTCATGATCACGGTGCGGCCATCGGCGCGCGCTTCGGCCGCCACCGCATCAAGCATGGCAGCGGCATCCTGATCGAGGCCGGTGTACGGCTCATCGAACAGCAGCACGGCCGGGTCGTGCAGCAGCGCGCGGGCGATGCTGAGGCGCTGAAGCATCCCGCGCGAGTATGTTCGCACCAAGTCGTAGCGGCGACGCGCCAGCCCCACTCGGTCGAGCAGCGAATCGATGCGTCGGTCGCGCTCGGCGGCACTCAAGTTATACAGCCGCGCGAAGAAGCGCAGATTCTCCTGCGCATTCAAGTTTTCATAGAGCAGCGGCTTATGGCTGACCATGCCGATCTGCGCGCGCACTGCTGCCGCCTCGCGCGGGATCTCCCAGCCGCCTACCGTGATCGTGCCCGCCGTCGGTTTGCTTAACCCGCACAGCAGGCGCAGCAGGGTCGATTTGCCACTGCCATTCGGCCCGAGCAGCGCGACGAATTCGCCGCGCTCGATGGAGAGATCGAGGCGGCGCAGCACCGGCAGCAAACCGTAGGTTTTGATCAGGCCGCGCGTCTCGATCAGGGCTGGCGAGCGCTCAGCCGCCATCCTCGCTCCCCATTAGCTGGGCCAGCCGCGCCTTGAGCACGCCTCGCTGACGCTGGTAATCGGTTTCCTCCAGCCGGCCGGCTTCGAATTCAGCGTCCAGCTCAGCGATCTGGCCGATCAACCCGTCGATCAAGATTGAGCGGTCTGGGCTGGCTGCGGGATCGGTCGTCACGCTTGCAGTACCGGCGATGGCCCGACGGCGCGTGTAGACCCAATACAGCAGGCCAACGATCAGCACCTGCGCGCCGATGACCACCAAAATGACCGGCAGCAGGTTGTTAGCTGTGATCACGCCGCCCGCGCCGCCCAACGCTCCCGTTCCCGCGCTGCTGACCTCAAAACGGAGGATTCCGCCGTTCGGCAGCGTGAGTTGGTCGCCATAAGACATATAGACCGAGGCGCCAAGCGTTTCTGGCCCCAGCGGCAGGAGCTGGTCGCTGGTGATGACGGTATCGGGCGGGCGGACGAGCAGGCGCACCGGCCCATCGACCGCGTACAGCAGCTCCTGCTCGATGATGGCGCCGCCGTTAAATTCGAGCAGGTAGACGAGCTGCACAAGCGTATCGTCGCCGGGCAACACCGGCAGCGTATCAGCCACGGTGAACTCATCGGCCGCGAACAGGTAGCGCCCCTGTTCGGCGAAGCCAGGCACGATCGCGCCCGGCGGCAACGGGATGATCAGCGAGATCGGCCGGCCGTCAGGCGTCCTGTTGCTGGTCGTATAAACCCGGTCAGACGTGTTACGGATGTTGAAGACCTGCGCCACCTCCAGCGTCGTTCGCGTCACGTTGATCTGGGTCACCAGCCGCGCGATCTCGATCACGGTTGGATCCTCGGTCAGTTCGTAGATCGTCAGCGGCAGAGTCGGGTCATCAAGCAGCGCCGCGCCGGAAGTTGGCTCGCCGGCGAAAATGCGCTCCCGATAGGCCGTGGTCACGACGAAGGTATGATCAGCGTCGAACGGAACGTCTTCGAAGACGAACGTCCCATCCGCCCCTACGGTCGTCTCGATCTGCTGGCGGGTTAAATCTGGCGCGAAGACGAACAGCGTTAGGACAAGATCAGCAGGAACTTCGGCGCCGGCTGTCCCCTGCTCGACCGTCCCGCGAATATCGAGGGTGGCTGGCAGCGGGGCCACCGTGGCAGGGGGCGGCGCGATCTCTTCGGTCGCAGCCGGTTGAAGCGGCCGCGCATCTGGCGGGCGCGCTGCCGGTAGCCACGCTGCCGGTAGATTTGTCAGCGAGAGAGTCCGTGTATAGGCGGCAGCGGCGCGCATCTCCTCTTCGGTCAGGTCGTCCGCAAAAGCCGGCATCCCATCACCGATTCCCTCCGCGATGATGGCGTAAATGGTCTCGTCGCTGAGGACAGCCATCACCGCCTGATCGGTCAAATCGCCGACCGAACCGGCCAGCTCGGCGGCGCGCGGGCCATCGCCACGGCCGCGCTCGCCGTGGCAGTCGGCGCAGGCCGCCTGATAGACTGCGCGTCCACGTTCGATCTGCTCGGCGCTGTAGTGCAAGGTGTAGGTATACAGGGCGACCGCCCAGCGCTGTTCCGGACTGAGCGCATCGCGCCATGGCGGCATCAATCGTTCGAGCCGGCCATTGGCGATCGTCTCATGCCACTCAACAGGGCGCTGCGGGCGAGCGGCGTCCGGCTCGGTGAAATTGCCAGCGTTCTGAACCTGCCCGCTCTGTACAAGCGCGCCATCGCCAGCGCCGCCGATACCGTGGCACTCGGCGCAGCGCGCCGCGTAGATCGCCGCCCCGAGCCGCAGGTCTGGCGGAGCAAGCGGGTGAGCAGCCTCAATCGGAGCGGGGCTGGGCAGCGGGATCGTCGCGACGATCTGCGGTTCGCCGGCCAAACCGGTGCACGCAGCGGCCAGTAAGGCGACCAGCAGTGTGGCGAAACGCCAGCGGCAGGCCGGGCAGCTCACTCCGTCACCTGTTGACGAGAGCGAATCTCAGCCTCGCGCGCGCGGCGCACGGCGGCCTCGATCGCTTGGTCGATGGCGCGATCGACGGCCGTATCATCGGCCTCGGTCTGCGCGAGCATAGAACGTTCTGCCAATGTATCAAGCGCTTTGAGGGCCTGCACGCCGCGTTCAGCCCACAGTTCGCGGTCAGCCGCATACACTTCCGGTTCGATCTTGCCGAGGGCGAAATCCTCATCGAGATCGCGCAGATTGCGCAGCGCGCGCTCATAGTAGATCAGCAAGCGTTCGCGCTGCTTCTCCAACAGTAGATCGGTGGGCGGCCGCGGCTGCGGGCGGCGCAGCAGCGGCAGCAGCACGATTGCGCCCACTAGCGTAACCAGCGCGGCGGCGATCAGCAGGCCTTCGATGCTCATGGTCAGCCCGCCAGCAGCCGGTCGAGGACGGCGCGCAGACGATCGGCGCTCACCGTCGAAAAGATGAACTCCGCGACGTGGCCATCGCGGTCGATGATGAACGTCTCCGGCACACCCTGAATATGATAGAGGTTGCGGCTGATCACAGTGCCGCGGTCGGGCGCATTCGGGTAAGTGATGCCGTATTCCTCCATGAAGGCCAGCGAGTTCGCATCGTTATCGACATAGGTAATGCCAAGGAAGACCACGCCGCGGTCACGGTAGGCCTCATAAGCCGCTTGCAGCACGGGCGCTTCATCACGGCAGGGGCCGCACCAGCTCGCCCAAAAGTTGAGCACTACGACCTGCCCGCGCAAGTCGGAAAGCGCGATCGTCTCGCCGTCAAAGGTGGTGACAGTGAAATCCGGCGCGGGGCCGCTGGTCGGCTGGCCCTGCTGCTGGCGCACCAGCGCCACGCCAATGACGATGCAGGCCGTGATGATGCCGGCCATCAGCACCAGCGAGGCGAGGCTAGGACGCCAGCGACCGTGTTCAGCGGGCTGGCTGTCGCGGTCAAGTTCGGTCAATAAATCGAGATCGGCCATTGTGTTTACAAATACACCTAATCCCCTAACAGATGGCTTGCTTACCCTCGCAGGTCGCGTTCGAGCAGCGCACGGTAATCGCGATCCTCGGCTGCTGCCTGCGGTTCGCCCGCTGCGGCTGGCTGAACCGGTGCGCTGCCGACCTGCCGACGGCCGCGCCAGCGCAGCAGCGTGATCACTGCGAGGACGAGGGCGGCCAACGCGAAAAGATACGGCGTGTAGATGGAGAACGCGCGCAGGAATGGATCGAGCGGGATGCCGACGGCGCGTTCGCCGTAGCGAGCGACAAAATCAGCGACCACTTCTTCCGGCGTGCGGCCCGCCTCAAGCTGCGCGCGGATGTCTTCGCGCCAGCTCACACAGGCCTCCGTCATGCACGAATCGAGTCGCTCATTCGGGCAAACTGGGCAGTACAGCCCATAGGCGACTGCGTTCACGTCATCATCGGTGACAACGCGCACAGGGCCATCTTGCGCAAATGCCACGCCGGCGAGCAGCAGTGCAGCCGCCCAAGCGAGCATGACTCTCATCCACCGGCGCCCGCTCATGCTGGTGCCTCGGCACGGCGTGGGCTGACCACGCGCTCGCGGGCGGCGCTGGCCAGCGGCTCGGCCGGCCACACCGAGATGACGGTCCCCAAGATCAAGATCAGCCCGCCCCACCAAACCAGATTGATGAGCGGGTTAATGTAGACCTTGAACGTCGCCGAGGCAGGCGCATCGCCCGGCTGCGACCAGCCGATGAGCAGCACGTAGAAGTCGTTCTCCAGCGTGCTGTGCGCCCCAGCGATGTTCATCAACATCGGTTGTTGGCCCTCAGGGGCCGGGTAGAAATCGTGGCGCGGGCGGATCGTCGCCAGCGTTCGCCCATCGCGGCTGATCGTGACGTTGGCGATGTCCATCAGCCGCTGATCCTGCGCGATCTGGCCGGTATCCAGCCGGTCGAACGTCATCGTGTAACCGCCGAACTCAAGCGATTGCCCTTCAACCAGCGTGCGCTGCGTCTCGATTTGAAACAGCGTGCTGCCGATGACGCCCAAACCGATCACCGTGATGCCGAAGTGGACGATGAACCCACCGTAGCGACGGCGGTTGCGCCCGAAGATCGCCAGTGCAGCAACTGGGAAAGCTTCGCCGCTGGCACGGCGGCGAGCGACCGCGCCGCGGTAAATCTCGTACAGGGCGACGAAGCCGGCCAGCATCACGATGCCATAGCCGAGCAGCGCGCCGGGCAGCCGCGTGCCCGTCATGAACAGGACGACCAGCGCCAAGCCAGTCAGCCCAAGCGGCACGACCAGACCACGGCCGAGGCTGCGCGCTGTCGTCGCGCCCCAGGCTGAAAGCGGCGCGACTCCCATCAGCAGATACATGACCGCGAAAAGCGGCGCGGTCACCGCTTCGAAGTAGTCGCCGCCCAGCGTGATGGTCGTCGCCATGGCCAGTTCAGACAGGATCGGCGCGCCAAAGCTGCCCCAGAAGATCGCCAGCGCCAGCGCGACGAAGATCACATTATTGAGCACGAACAGCGTCTCTCGGCTGAGCAGGCCAGCGAAGCCGTGCTCGTCTTTCAGCTCGCCGCGGTTCCAGCGCCAAAGCAGCATCGCAACCGAGACGACGGTCACGCCCGCCCAAAAGAGGAACATCGGCGCGCCGATGTTGCTCTGCGCGAAGCTGTGCACACTCTCGATCAGCCCGCTGCGCGTGGCGAACGTGCCAAAGATGACGGCGCTGAAGGTAAAGATGACAAGGAACATGTTCCACACCTTCAACATGCCGCGCTTTTCTTGAATCATGACGCTGTGCAAAAAGGCCGTGCCGATCAGCCATGGGATGAACGCCGCGTTCTCGACCGGATCCCACCCCCAATAGCCACCCCAGCCGAGCACATCATAGGCCCAGCGGCCGCCCAACAGCAGCCCGAGGCTAAGGAACAGCCATGCGACCAGCGTCCAGCGGCGCGTCGCCTTGATCCAGTTCGTGGTGAGATCGCCGGAGGCCAGCGCCGCCATCGCGAAGGAGAACGGCACGAGAAAACCAACGAAGCCGAGGTAGAGCATCGGCGGGTGGATGATCATACCGAAGTGGCGCAGCAGCGGATTGAGGCCGCGCGCGGTCGCCGCCAGCCGCGCCGGCGAGGGTTCGCTCGCCCCAGCCGGGATGAGCAGCGTCGAGACGACGGTGTTATCGGGCATGATCCAGTAGCGGGCGAACGGGTTCTCCAAAAAGACCACTAGACCGATGAAGAACGCCAGCGAGATCATCGAGTAGACGATCACATACGGCATCAGCCGGTGATTGGCGCGCCAATTGAGGACCAGCGCCGCCGCTGCAAACAGGCTCATCAACAAACACCAGAACAGCAGCGACCCCTGCTGCGACCCCCACAGCGCAGTGAAGCGGTAGAAGACCGGCGTCGTGGGGTTAGTGACCTGCCAGACGTAGACGATCTGATACTGTTCGGTCAGCAAGGCGATGAGTAGAGCCAGCGTTGAGATGAGCAGCAGCGGGAACGTGAGCAGCGCAGCATTGCGCGCGCTGAGGACGGCGGGTTCGCTGTGGCGAAAAGCGCCGTAGAGACCGACGGCGGCCGCATACAGCGATGCAACTAACGCCAGAACAAGGCTAACCAGCCCAATCTCTGCCAGCATGGTGTTACTCCATTGGGATAGCGATTGACTGGTCGGGCTGGCTTTCGATGAAGCGGCTGGGGCACTGGAGTTGGAGATCGCTAACGAGGAAGACGCCGTCCTCGCGCAGCGTGCCGCTCATGATCGCCTTGGCTTCGTGCTGCAGCAGCTCTGGCCGCGGCTGATTCTCGACGCGAACGGCCATGCGCGTAGCATTGGGATCGTTGACGGCTTCATGCAGCGCCTGCCCCTGATTATCGACGCGCTCAGGAATGTGAGCGACGGTGAATTCGATGATCAGATTCTCGGGATCGTAGCGGATCGTATCGCCGATCACCGCGCCAGTCACACGGACGAGCTGGCCGCTGTAAGCCGCGCTGTTGCTAACCAGTTCTTCCACCGTGATGAAAAAACGGGCGCCGCTGACCGTGTTTGAGAAGACTAGGTAAACGACCGCCCCAAGGATCAACAAACCGCCAGCTAAAAACTTCCAGCGACTACTGCGCCATGGGGCTGGGCGTGCTGTCGTCTCCGGAGTCTTCTCCCACGTAGCTTGAGCCATGGATGGTGCTCCTGCTGTTAACTCTTTTGGTACTAAGATTATACCCTGCCCTCGGCCATGATGGGTAGCCGCTCATGCCCGAAAGCAGAGGTTCAGGGCGCTTTCTCAGCGTCCTTTTAGAATTAGAAATAGATGAAACCTACTGCTGTTCTTCATCAGCACCAGCGCCGCTCTCATCGATCGGATTTTCGCGCAGCACCACAGAACCCGCGACGAGGAAAACCGCCAACGCGCCGATCAGAAGGATGAGCGTTGGCAGTCCTTCAGCTGCCGGTTGGTCAGCAGCAGGTGGAGCCGGCTCGGCCTCTGCTGGCGGGGCGGGTTCAAGCTCGATGACGGGAGTTTCCTCAGCCTCTGGCTCTTCGACTACCGGTTGCTCAACCGCCGGCTCCTCAGTTGGGAGCGGCGTTACTGTCGGTTCCTCAGCCGGCGGAGGCGCCGTCGGCTCGACGTCAGCGGGTTCGGCTGGCGCTTCGGTCGCTGCGGCGGTCGCCCGGCCCAGCAGCGCCGTTACCGTCAGCACGACCGGCGGCACGGTCTCCGCGGTTGGCGAGGGGCTAGGCGATGGCGTCGCGGTCAGCAACACAGTTGGCGCTTCGGTCGCTGCGGCGGTCGCCCGGCCCAGCAGCGCCGTTACCGTCAGCACGACCGGCGGCACGGTCTCCGCGG
>JBDNDP010000052.1:0-14674 GCA_046719065.1 Aggregatilineales bacterium
CGGCGCTGGCCCGCAAGCTGCTCCGCGCTGGCCGCGCAGCCGCCGTCATTCCACGACGGGGGCTGGTTCGTAGGCGCGCACGCGCTCGCGCCAGCTCTCCGGCATTGGGGTGGACTGGCCGGCGCGATAGTCGTAGACGACGCCGATAATGGTGGCCACGGCTGAGATTTCGTAACGACCGTCTTTGAGCCGCGCGACGATCTGCGCCGTCTCGAAGCTGCGATTGCCCAGCCGTGCACAGCGGGTGAAGACGTAAACGTCGTCATTGGCGAACAGCGGCAGCTTGTAATCGACGACCGCCTTGACCATAATCGGGCCGATGGCCGCGTCGTCCCCGTTCCACAAACCGACTTCGCTCAAATAATGCACGCGAGCATGTTCGAGATAGGACAAGAAAACGGCATTATTAACGTGGCCCAGCGCGTCCATATCGCCCCATCGCACTTGGATCGGCGTGATGTGACGAAAGCCTTCTGGGGATGGCGGTAGGGTCATCGAGCGCTCTCCTTCATGCGAATGCGCTGGCCCCCAGCCGGTTGGCGAGGCGGCCCCGCTCGGGTAGAACTAACTGCCTTCGGCCTCTTCCAGCGCCTCATCATCGGCGGGCGCGGGGCCGAAAAGCGGCGCGACCGCGACGCCGCAGTCGCGCAGCAGCGCCTCGATCACCGCCAGCCGGTCAAAATTTGGCTCGGCGCGGGCGCGCTCAAGGTCATAGCCGCGCTGGAGCAGAGTGATGGCCGAGCTGCATTCGCCGATATTAATGTAGGCGCGGCCGGCATTCAAGAAGTGGGAGGGGTTGGTCGTCTCGGTCTGCATCAGGGCGCGATACGCCTCGACGGCGCCCTGCGTATCGCCGAGCGCGGTGCGCACGATGCCAAGGTAACTGAGGCACGAAATATTGCGCGGGCTGGCCTGAATGCAGCGCTCAAGGTAATCGAGTGCGCGATTCGGCTCGCCGAAGGCCTGATAAGAGAGATAAGCGCTGGCATAGAGCGCATCGAGGTTCTGGGGATTCAGCTCGACGACATCTTGCAAGAGCTCGCGCGCCACCTCGTAATTGCCGAGATTCCATTCCAGCCATGCGCGATCGACGGCGATGTATGGGAGGTTGGGCGCCTGATTTTGGGCGGCGCGCAGATCGTCTCTGGCCGCCTGTAAATCATAGCGCACCTGCCAGTTGATCAACCCGCTGACATAGTTGGCCTCGTAGCTGTCCGGGTCAATATCGAGGGCACGGCGCACCGTCTCGGCCGCCAGTTCTGGCCGGTTGGCATCCAAGTAAGCTTCGGCCATGAATGCCAGCGCGCGGGCGTTGCGCGGGTTGATCGAGAGGGCTTGCAGCGCGCTGGCGATCGCCTGTTCTGGCTGCCCGTTTCGATCGAGCGCCAGCGCGCGGATCGCCCATGCATCCGATGAAAAGGGGTTGGCGGTCAGCGTCCGTTCGGCCGCAGCGAGCGCCTCGCTGGAACGTCCCTGTATGATCAAACCGAGGGTATAGCGATAATGCACCTGCACATCATTAGGAACGCTGTCGATCACTGCGCCATATTCGCGCAGCGCTTCTTCAATCGCGCCGCGGCTCCACGCTGAGTCGGCCATGGCGAGGCGCTGCGCCGGGTCGGTGGTCGGCAGCGGCGTCGGCGCGGTCACTGTGGAGAGGCCGGTTTGCGCCTCTTGCACCAGCCCACTAAAGAAGCTGGTGATCAACGGAGTATACTCCTCACGCCGCTCATAAATGAACAGGCCAAGCATGACCACCAGCGGGGTGACGATCCACAGCCACAGCCAGCGCGTTGAGATCAGATGGCGTTTGGGCCGTCCGGGTCGATATCGCTTTGGCGTGCGCAGGTACATTTAGAAATTGCCTATAGGCGTGGGTGGAATGGGCGTGGGCGGGATCGGTGTGGGCAGCGGCCGGCCAACATAGCCCGTGCAGTTGCGCGTGATCAGCTCGAGGCCGAGCATCGTGTTCACCATCACAGGATTGTTCGGGTCGGTGTTCGCCCGCGTCAGCCGGTTGACGGTGTCATTCAGGATCGTCCACGCCGCATCGCACTGCGCTAGATAATAATGCGCCAGCCCGCGGATGTAATGACAGCGAATATCGGCATCCTCGCCGCCATAGCGAACGCAGTTCTCAAACGACTCGATCGCGCCTTCGTAGTTGCGCTGGCTGTACTGGGTTTGGCCGAGGCTAGCCCATGCGGCGGCATACTCCGGATCGATATTGACGGCGTTCTGGCAGTAGTCCTGCGCGCGCCGGTTCTCGCGCGCCTCGAAGTAAGCATCGCACAGGCGGTGATAAGCGCGAGCATTTTCCGGCTGCATCGCCAAAATCTGCTCGTAGAGCGCGATCGACTGGGCGTACAGTTCGATGGCTAGCAAAGTGTCCTCGCTGCGACGGGCACGAGCGCGGTAAAGCCCAGCCAGTTCAAAATAGGGGCCGGCCAGATTGGGATTGAGCGCGACCGCCTGCTCAAGCTGTTCGATCGCTTCATCAAAGCGGCCGACCCAGTTCAGCGCGTAAGCGTAAATGCGCCGTGCCGCCGGGTCATACGGATCGAGCTCGATGGCGCGCTGGGCGTTTTGCAGGGCCACGTCATAGCGATCGATGCTGCGATAGGCGTTGCTGAGTGCAGCGTAAAGCGGGGCGAAGTTACGATCAACGTTCAGCCCGGCCTGCCCTACTGGGATCGCTTCCGCCGGCATGCCTGCCAAATCGAGCGCGCGCGCTTTGAGCGCATAGCCGCGCGGGTCATTCGGGTTCGCGGCGATCGCTTGGTCGCCGATCGCGATCGCTTCTTGGTAGACGCCTTCGCGCGCATCGCCGATCTCGAGCAGGATGCGGCCATATTCATAGAGATAGTCGACGTTGTTGGGCTGCTGGTTCACAGCTTGCCGAAACAAATTGGCTGCGTCTTGCAGGTTGCCGGCTAAATAACGCTCCATGCCGCGCGTCGCCAGTTCGCTGGCGAACGGTGTAGGCGGCGGCGCTTGGCCGATCAAGTTGAGCGCCATCATTTGCAGCTCGTTGAAGCGGCTGTCCACAAAAAACAAAAAACCGGCGATCAGCAGCACATATAAAAGCAACCAGCGCCACATGCCGCGCCGATGGCGGCGGCCGCTGAAGAATGGCTGCGAATAATCGCGGCGAATTTGCATGCTCGTGCCTCAAAACTCGTCGATCGCCCACCTGCGAAAGCGTATAGATGGGTTTGCGCCCTATTATAAAGAATCGCAGGGCGGGATCAACCGGCGGGTTCGCGGCGCGGGCGGCGCTTCGAGAACAGCGCCCGATTACAGCTTCGGCTGTTTATCGAGCAGTTCGTTCAGCCGCTCGATCGCGCCAACCAAACGCTCCTCGGTCGTCGGGCCGGCTGCGGCTTCCGCTTGTTTTTTCTGGCGCGTCAACCGGTCGGTCAGATTATTGATCGCCTTGACGATGAAAAACACGGCGAGGCCGACGATCAACAAATTGATGATCGTATTGATGAAGACGCCGATGTTGATCGTTGGCGCGCCGGCCGCCTGCGCAACCGCCAGCGAGGCATATTCTTGTCCATCGAGGGCGATGAAGATGCTCGAGAAATCGACGCCGCCGAGCAGGAAACCGATCGGCGGCATGATGACATCGTTCACCAGCGAATTGACGACGGCGGTGAAAGCCGCGCCGATAATGATGCCGACGGCCAAATCGATCACGTTGCCCCGCATAATGAATTTCTGGAATTCACTGAGCATGTCTCATCTCTCCACTGGATTGAACCCACTGAGCCGACCAGCGTACATACAGGGACAATAGTTCCAGTATAGTGAGTTTTCCGCGCGAGCGCATGCGCGTTATGCGCCTTAGCGACAAGTCAAGCGAGCAGACTGGGCGCGAGGGCGGGCATGAACTCAGCCAAAGAGTCGAGCAAATGATCAGGTTGGGCAGCCAGCAGCGCTTCGCGCGGGCTGAAGCCGGTGGTCACTGCAACGGCCACCATGCCATGCGCCCGCGCGCAGCCGATGTCGGCTGGGGTGTCGCCGATCACGATCACATCGGCCGGGGCCAGCGCTCGCCCATAGTGCGCCACAGCGCGGCGCAGCGCCAACGGCGGCAGGTCATCGCGCGCGTGCGCCTCGTGCCCGTAAGCGCCGATGGGGAACCACGCCGGGTCGAAGCCGGCCGCGCTCAGTTTGACGGCGGCCGCGCTGCCAACATTGCCAGTGACAAGACCGAGCAGGACATCAGCCCGGGCGCGCAGCGTGCTGACGAGTTCGCGCGCGCCAGCAAGGCTGTGCACGTGATATGCGTCGATGATTTGGCTAATGTGCCGTCCCATCGCCGCGTTATAGGCTGGCATCGCCGCGGCGATGGTTTGGTCGTCAACGCCGTGGGGGCCGAGCAGTTCGACCAACGTCTGCCAATCGGTCTTGCCGCCGAAGTGATGGGCGTCGAGGCCGGCGCTGGTGCCGAAGACTTCCTCCATGGCGCGGCGAGTCGCTTCGCGGCCGGCGCCATTGGTGAGCAGCAGCGTGCCGTCAATGTCAAACAAGATCAAACGCGCTGGGCCGAGTGAAGGTTGGGCGGCCATCGTTTTACCAGAGCCAAGTGCCCGGCGCGCCTTTGAAGGGGCCGACCAGCTCAGACGTGATCCAGCCGCCGTAGAAATTGCCGGCCTGGGGCTGCACTCGTTCGTCATCGACGTAGCAGGCATCGACGCGGCCAGCGTAGAACGACAGATGATCGCGGATCGCCTCGAAGCCGGGCAGCGGATCGGGATAGCTCCATGCGGCGCTGTCAACGCTGCGCCCGCCGACCGTCAGCGACCAGTAGCGCGCGACGCCCTTGTATTCGCAGACGCTGCGCCCCGCGGCCGGCGACAGCCACTCCATGCGAATGTCCTCCGGCGGGATGTAATAAGATGGCGGGTGGCTGGTCTCGAGCACGCGCAGGGCGTGCGTCGTTTCGGCGACTACTTCACCATTGAAGATCACGCGGATACGGCGGCTCGTCGGTTCTACGCGCGGCGGCCGCGGATAGTCCCAGACCGACTCGCGCGGGCGGTCGGGTTCATGCATAGATTGGTCGTTGGACATGGCGGTGTTCATCCCACTCTTAGCGACGGTTTATTGAGATGCTAACAGTCTAACAAGTCTAGATTGGAATGGCGTGAGCGCTCACCAGCGAGTGCGGGTATAATCAAACCAGAAGTTGTGGAGTGGATGCGATGCCAGATGTGGTGCTGGAAAGCAAAGCGGAGAAGACCGTGTCGCTTGAGTCGCTGATGGCGCTAGGCCCCGATGCGCGCGAGGTGCACCAATACCAGCGCGAACGCGAGCCGCGCATAGTGCGGGTTTATCGCGGCGATGAGACGCTGGAGGCACCAGGGCTGTTTCCCGGGCTGGGGCTGCCGCTGGCGGCGATCTTCGCTCTCCCCGCTGCGCTAAAGCGCTAACCTGCTTCCTCTCTCTCGTCTTCTGCTTGTGACCGTTCGCTTGATGCCGACGCATCCACGCCTTCGAGAAATGCCGAAAGATCGACCGTGCCGGCGTAATAAGCCGTCCCTTTGAGTGGGAACGGGTCAACCGGTGAAGCTTTAGCCCCCATCATGCGCTGGATCGCCAGCAGCTCTGCCGTCGAGATCTTGCTCATGATGCCGAACTCGTTGTCATGTTCGGCGCGCCCGAAAGCGCGGTGAAAAGCGATGCGCTGGAACTGGACGCTGGCGAGATCGCGCACGATCAGCGTGTTGAAGCTCAAGCTGCGCGGCACCAAATCTTGAGCGCGTACCAGCAGCAGGCTGAGGCCGAACAGCCCGACCCCGATCCATTGAGCCGGCGCCAGCCGCTCATCGAGGAAGAGAAACGCCAGCGCCAGCGCGACCGCGATCTCAGCGACAGCGACCAGCGCAGTGCGCAGGCTGCCCAATACCTGCACGCTGGCGAACATAACCAAGCGCGCCAGCGCCGTTGAGATGCCGAGCAGGACGATCGGCAGGGCGGCCGTCCCCAGTTCGGCGGTGGGCATTGGCGTGCCAAGCGCCGCCCACACCATCACCACGACCACGGCCATTGTCGTCAGGATGTAGAGGGTCGCCGTCGCGGCTGGCATCTCGTACATCACGTACTGGCTGAGCACAACCGTGCCGGCGAACATGAGCGCGTTGGCCAGCATCAAGCCGATGCCAAGCCAGTTCACCGGCTGAGCGCTCAGCCCTGTGATCATCACGAGGCCGGCCAGCGCCAACCCCACGCGCAGCAGCGCGCGCGCATCAGCCCGCTCGCCGCCGAAGCGCGCCAGCACGACGGCGAACACCAGATACATGCCATTGATGAGCTGAGCCAGCGATGCATCGAGCAGGCCGAGGCCGCTGTAATAAAACAACGAGCCAATGCCGTTGATCGTGCCGACGACGATGCAGCCCAGCAGGCCGGCCGGGTAAATATACAGATAGCGGCGGAAAGCAACTGCGTAAACAGCCCACAGCAGCAGCACGGCGATCAAAGTGCGGATAGCCGCCACGCTGAACGGGTCAGCGCCGGCGTCGATCGCCAGCTTGCCGAAGATAGGAGCGACGCCAAGAAAAAGCGGGGTGAGCAGAGCAGCCCCGATGCCGTGCGCCAGCGATTGCGATCGCAGAGCGCGTCGCGATGCGCCCATCATCGTTCCTCTCTCGGCGTCGAGGCTGCATGGTTCAGAAAGCTGCGCGCTGCCAGCGGCATGACGATGATGAATTCGCTGCCCGGCATGCGCTGCGGATCGCAGCCCTTGCTTTCGGCCCAGATATAGCCGCCGTGCGCTTCGATGATGCCCTTGACGACCGCCAGACCTAGACCGATGCCACGGCCGCGAAAAGCGGTTTTACTGGTGGAATGAAGTTGAGTGTCTTCGGCAGTGTGAAAACGCTCGAAGATGGTGCGCAGTTCGTCCCGGTCAATGCCGATGCCGGTATCGCGGATGCTGAAGCGCAGGGTTTCGCCATTTTCAATGCGGGCGGTGAAGATGATGCGGCCGCCATCGGGCGTGAATTTGATGGCATTGCTGATCAGATGGCGCAGCGCCAGCTCCATCAGCTCCCAATCGGCATTCATGCGTTCTGGCCATTCGGCGCGGTTGAAGCGGATCTTAAGCTGGCGCTGTTCGATCGCATCGCTGAAACTATACAGGACGCGGGCGATGATCTCGCCGAGATTGGTCGGCCCAATGGTTAAGTCGATGCGATTGGTCATCACGCGGCTGGCGGTCAGGATCTCGTTGATGATCATCTGCATGCGTTCGATAGCCCCGTGCATCCCCTCGAACAGTTGGCGGGCGCTTTCGTCTGCAGCCACCAGCGCGCGGATGTGCGCGTTTTCCTGCATCAGCCGGCTGTAGCCATAGACGAGCGTGAGCGGCGTCCGCAGTTCGTGCGCGGTCAAGCTGATGAAGGAGTCTTTCATCTTATCAAGCCGGCGCAGGTCGTCGGCCAGCGCTTCCAGCTCGCGAATGCGCGACTCAAGGCGCAGCACCACTTCCTGCGTATAACGGGCCGCCGCTTTGCTGCGCGCGCTCTCATCGATCGGGTCTTGCGCGCCGCGCAGGTAATACTCGATTTGGCCGGGCAGGGCTTCAATATCGAGCGGCTTGGTCAAATAGCCGTTGACGCCGGCCGCCAGCGCCATGTCGCGCATGTCACGCATAGCATGCGCCGTCAGCGCGACGATCGGGGTGCGGCTGAAGCGTGGCTCGCTGCGCAGCATGGTCGTGATCTCGCGGCCGTTCAAATCAGGCAGGTTGATATCGGTCAGGATCAAGTCTGGCGATTCGCGGCGCGCCAGATCGATGCCTTCTAGCCCGCGTTCGGCCATCAGCACGCGGTAGCCGGCAAAACGCAGCGCTCGTTCGACGAGCGTGCGGCTGGCCGGGTCGTCTTCGATATAAAGGATAGTGCGCTGGGCGACTTCGAGGCGCGCGCTCATTACCGCCATGCGCCTCACTCAAACTTATGGATGAGCGTTTCAACCAGTTCTTCGTCGATCGAAGAGCCCTTTTGCAGCAGCAGCTCAACTTGATCTTTCAACCGCGCGCGCTCGCTGGCGGTGAGTTCCTTGGCCGTGACGACGATGATCGGGATGTCTTGCAGGGCTGGGTCCGCCTTCATGGTGTCGATGACGGCGAAGCCATCGACATCGGGCATCATCAAGTCGGTGATGACCATATCTGGGCGCGCCGCGCGGATCAGTTCGATGCCGCGCACGCCATTGTGGGCGAGTTGCACATCGTAGGCGCCGCGCGCTTGCAGCAGCCGCTTGATCAGACGGCCAGAGTCGACATTGTCCTCAATCACGACGACGCGGCGCGCCTGCCCATCCATCTGGTCAAGCGCCGAGAGCAAACTCTCCTGCGGCAGCACCGGCGTGCGCGAGCGCTGCGACAGATCGAGCGAGCGTTGCCATTGTTCGCCAAGGATGTGGGTTTCAACCGGCATAGCATGGCCCGAGCAGTTGACGACCACGACATCATTCGGTTTGATCACACCGTCTTGCACGAGTTTGAACAACCCAGCGAACGTGACGCCGACGGCCGGTTCCACTGAGATTCCTTCATTGCGGGCGAGGATGCGAATGGCGTTGAACGCCTCTTCGTCGCTGGCGGCGGCGAAATGACCGCCGTAGGCCATAGTGTAATCGAACAGCAGCTCGTAAGCCCGGCCCGGATTGCCTGTCGCCAGCGTAACGATGACCGTTTGCGGATCTTCAACCGGCGTGGCGATGCGCTGGCGGCGGTTGAAAGCCTCGACCATCGGCGCGCAGCCAGACGACTGGATAATGCCCATTGCCGGCATGCGGTCGATCAGACCGAAGTCGTACATCTCGCGAAAGCCTTTGCCCACCCCGATCGGCCCCATGCCGCCGCTGACGCCCTGAATGAACCAATCCGGAGCGCGCCAGCGCTCGCCATCGTCGAGAAGCTGGCCGAGCTGCTCGCCGATCTCGTAGGCCATCGTCTTCATCGCCTCGATAGCGGCGACGCTCTTGATGCCGCGATCGAGGAACAGCCCTTGACGGCGGGCGAATTTAGCAGCCAGCTCTTTGGTTTGGTCATAGCTGCCGGTCACTTTGATGACCTCTGCCCCGTAAAGGGCGGCCTCGCGCATTTTGTCGTTCGGCGTGAGGCTGGGAAAAAAGGCCCACAGCTTGATGCCGGCGCGCGCGCCGTAGGCGGCGTAGGAGATGGCGACGTTGCCGGTGCTGGCGACCACGACCGCATTGACGTCCATCTCGCGCAGCGCCGAGATCGCCACGGTGGCCTGCCGGTCTTTAAAGCTGGCGGTTGGCCCCTGCCGCTCGTCTTTGATGTACAGGTGTTTTAACCCCAACAGCGCGCCCAGTGAGCGGGCGTGCAACAGCGGCGTGCCGCCTTCGCCCAGCGTGACGATATTCTGCGGGTCATAGAGCGGTAGCACTTCGTGGTAGCGCCACAGGCCGCGCGGCCGGCGGCGCAGGGCCGCCAGCCACTCGCTCACGTTAATCTTGTTCAGTTCATAACGCGCTTCAAGAATGTTCTCGCCGCAGGTTGGGCAGCCCGCGACTGTTTTATCGAGCAGGATGCGCGTTCGGCAGTTGATGCATTCGAGTTCGATGTGTTTGCTTCGGGCTAACCCTGCCAAGATCACTCAGTCCTCATTTGTGTTCGTTCATCAGGTGCAGTTTCACCCCATCGATGAACCGGCGGTAGGCCTCAGTGCTGATCTCCGATTTGTAGATCACGTCTAAATCATGGAGCTGCTGGCGTTCTTCTGCGCTCAGCTCGTCGCCCGTGACGACCAGAATCGGGATCGTAGCCGTTTCGGGATTATTGCGCAACTCCTCAATAACGGTGAAGCCGTCCATATCGGGCATGCGCAGGTCGATGATGATCAAATCGGGCCGGCGGCGGGCGACCATGGCGATGCCATCCATGCCGGTATGGGCGCTGAAGACGCGGAACTCGCCCTGTTCATCGAGCAGTTGGCGAAGCAAGCGCACGCTCTCCGGCTGGTCATCGATGATGAGGATGCGATCAATGCGGCTTTCACGCTCGGCATCGCGGACGGCCTGCGCCAGATCTTCTGGCAAGAACGGCCGGTGGATGAAGCGGAAGACATCCAGAGCGCGGGCGCGCTGTTCCTCGCGGCTGAGAGAAACGACGATCACTGGAATGTCGCAGGTATCATCGCGTCCCTTCAACCGTTCCAAAAGCTGCCAGCCGGCTCCGTCGGCGAAGTTGACATCCATGATGATCAGCGTAGGATGCAGGCCGCTGGCCATCGCCTCGGCCTCAAGCGGGATCGAGGCGGTGAAGATATCGAACCCCTCGCGCTGAAGGCTGCGGCGATATTGGTCGACCATGGCTGGGTCGTCTTCGATCAGCAAGATCTGGCGCTTGAGGGGCATTGGTGGGCGCGCCATCGATGAGTCAACAAACGGACGCTTCAGCTCGGAAGTGCCGGTTTTGGGCAGGGCGGCGGCCTTTTGCGTCTCTATCGTCTCCAACGCATCGCGGCCGTTGCCGGCGCTCGCGGCGCCGCGAATCTCGTCTTTGGCGTTCTCGTTAAAGATGCCGGTATCATCGGCGCTGCCGTCTTTGAGAGCGCCATTCCCCGTGTCACCAGTCTTAGCCGGCTCAAGCGCGATCTCGGCGTTCAACTGCGGCAACCCCGAGTCGCCTGCCGGCGCTTCATCCTTTGTGGCTGGGGAGACCACTGGCTCGGTTGGCACGATCACGCTGAAGGTAGAGCCAATGTTGACCTGCGACTCGACGAGCATCTGGCCGCCCTGCATCTCGATCAAGGACTTGGCGATCGGCAGCCCGAGGCCAGTGCCACCGACTGTCCGCGTGAGTGAACTATCGACCTGCCGGAACGCTTCGAACAACAGCGGGAGATCCTTGGCGTCAATGCCGATGCCGGTATCGATCACATCGGTGCGCACCATTAGGCGGCCGGTTTCAACGTCATTTACCGAGTAAGTGCGGATCGTGATCGATCCCTCATGAGTGAATTTGGCCGCGTTCGAGATCAGGTTGAGCAGCACCTGCCGCGTGCGGAACTCATCGCCGTAAACTAGCGGCAGGCCGGGCGCGATCTCGATGATAATGTCGATCGGTTTGTCCTTGACCAGACCGATGCCGATCGACCGCACGCCATCGATGACGGTCTTCATATCGAAGTAATCGAACTGCAAGTCCATCTTGCCGGCCGCGATTTTGGCTTGATCGAGGATGTCGTTGATCAGGTTGAGCAAGTGCAGACCGCTGTTGTAAATGGTCGAGAGGTCTTGTTCCTGCATCTCGGTGAGCGGACCGTCGATGCCTTTGAGGATGACGCGGCTGAAACCGATGATCGAGTTGAGTGGTGTGCGCAGCTCGTGGCTCATGTTGGCGAGGAAGTCGCTCTTGAGGCGGTCAAGCTCGCGCAGCTGCTCGTTCGTGCGCTGCACCTGTTCGAGAAGCTGCTGGTTCTGGATGATGGCCGAGAGCGTGCCGGCGAGCGTTAGCAGCAGCGTGCGCGTGTCTTCGCCGTAGGCTGCCGGCTGGCTGCTCTCGATAGCGATCAAGCCAACGAACTGATTGCCTGAGGCGAGTGGCACGATGATGGCCGAGCGCGCGGTCTGCGTCACAGGCAGGTAATCCGGCTGAGCGCTGATATCGGGCACGATCATCGACTGGAGCGTGCGCGCGCAGCTTGCGATCGCGCTGTTCGGGTCGTCAATCGGGATCTCTGACAGCTCCGAGAGCGGCTGGTCAGTGCCGGAGAGCGCTACGGGGCGCAGCCGCACGAACGTGTTCTCGTGGATATCCATGTAGGTTTCAGGCAGGTAGATGCTGACCGACAGCGCATCGAGCGACTGGCTGATCTCTTGAGCGACCTTGTCCAGCGCTTCGGCCAGCGTTTCGGAAGCGGTAGCCGAGGCTGTCACGTCGAACAAGAAGCTCATTTCACCAGCGCGCTGCTGCGACTGCGCGAACAACTGCGCATTATCCAGCGCGACGGCGATCTGGTTGGCCACCGTCGTCAGCACGGCCACGTCGTCGTCATCATAGGCATTGGGCAGGTTCGACTGCACGTCGAGCGCGCCGACGACTTTGCCCTTAAGGATGAGCGGGATCGCCATCTCCGAGCGCGTGCTCGGCAGATATGGGTTAGGCCGGTGGACGAAACGCGCGTCGGCCGTATCGGCAGCGATCACGGGCTCAGCGCGCGCCGTCACCTGACCGATGACGCTGTCGGAACCGCGCTGCAGCTTGTGGTTGATCGAGAGGAGCTTGCGCCCCGCCTCACCGGTGCTGGCGCGCAGGACGGCGTACTCGTTGGCCTCGTCCATCAAGAAGATCTGCACGTGGTCGTAGCCGAAAGCCTCGCGGATGACATCCACCAGCAGCGGCAGCAGCTCGTCGATGGCGAGGATCGAGCTGGCGATGCGGCTGACCTCCGCCGATGTAGCGAGCTGGCGGGCGCGGCGTTCAGTTTGGGCGAGCAGGCGCGATGCTTCAAGGCGAAGTGAGGCCTGCTCAGCGAACGAACGATAGATGCGCCGGTCGCGGTCGCTGTATTCGTAAGGAGCGGCGGCGCCGATGACGATTGCGCCCAGCGGCCGCGCGCCGACGCGCAGCGGCAGCACGCTTAGCGAACGCATTTCTAACGCTTGCAGCGCGGCCGCCTCGCGGCTGTCGACCTTGCGCTCTCGGGTGACATCATCGATCGTCACCACGTCGGTGGCCGCGAGCAGACGCCAAGCTGGGAAGCTCTCGGCATCCAGCAACAGTCCGCTCAAATCGATGTCGCCGTCCTCAGGCTTCCAGCTGGCGACGACGCGGGCAGTCGCATCTTCGCTGCGCCAATCGCGCCCATTAAGCAGGGCGATGAACGCCTGCCGGATCGGCCGGTTAGAGAGATGGTTGACGACGACGCTGAGGATGCCGGCCGCATCGTCCGTATCATTGAGGGCGCGGCTGGCTTGGTAGAGGATGCTTGTCTCTTGCAGCGTGCTCTGGATCTGCTCGAACAGTAGGATGTTATCGACGACCACCGAAGCGCTGTCAGCGACGATGCTGAGGAAACGGACATCGCTGTTGCTGAAGTGGCGCGGTTTATGATAGGCGGCGATGAGAACGCCAACGGTGCGCTCTTTAGAGCGCAGCGGCACCATGCCAAAAGCGCGGATGTTGCCATGCGCCAGCAGCGCGCGCTCGAACGGCGCTGGCTCGGCCAGCGCTTTCACGTCATCGATATACAAGCTGGTCTCGGTGGTCATCAAGCTGTGGTCGGCCAGCAGCGCCTTGAACGGCGCTGGCGGGCCATCCAGGTCGATGTTGAACAGCTCAAGCGTCTCAGTTTCGGTGATCACGTAAGCCGCGTAGAGATCGGGCGACAGGTTATTCAGCGCCATGCTCAGCGCTTCGCCCAGCTCAACGAGACTGCGCGAGCGGCTGATGGAGGTCGTCACGTTGTAGAGGGCGGCCGTTTCTTGCAGGGCCAGCTCGGTGCTGCGGAACAGGTTGCGGTTCTCTAACGAGACAGCGGCGCTGTCGGCGATGGCGGAGAAGAACTGTGCACGTTCAGCGATCTCAGGTTTAGGCTCGCTGAAGACCATCACCAGCCAGCCGAGCGGGACTTCGCGGCGAGTGCGGGTGCGCAGCGGGAACGAGAAGAACGCCCCAACCTGCCGCGCTTCGAGCTCAGCGCGCGACTCTGGATTGATAGATGCCGCACCCACGTCAGAAATAATGTTGGCTTCCTGCGCGTCAAGCAAGTCGCCGGGCAGGATATAGGGGCGTTCGATTCCCGTAAGCGTGCGGGCGACGCGCACTCCCTGCCACTGCTCGTCAAGCAGCAGCAGATAGACCTCGCTCGGCTCAAATTCAGCTAACTGGGCAAACACGCCGTCGATCACGGCGTCAACGTCCTCGGCCTCGGCCAATACGCGGGTGGTTTCGTAGAGCGCGACCGTCTCGCTCAAGTTTTCTTGCAGCGTCGTTTCGAGCAGGCGCAGCGTGGTGATATCTTGAAACGCTGTTACGATCGCGCTCACGCCGCCGCGCGCATCCAAGATCGGCGCAGCGTTGACGAGCAGGTCAACCCGCTGGCCATCGGGTGTGAGCACCATCACGTCATCGCTGCTGGCGAGCCGGCGGTCGCGCGCAGCCGCCATGATCGGCAGCTCTTCGTTCGGGTAGATCTCGACGCCGTCGGTGCGGAAGAGATGATAGGCAGCAGCATCGAACGGCTGATCAGGATCGGGCGTGGCGCCCAACAAGCGCGCGGCCTGTTCGTTCGCCTGAATGGGACGGAAGGTGACCGGGTCTAGCACCAACACGCCGGCCGGCAGCGTCTCCAAGATCGAGCGCAGCGTCTGGCGTTCATTTTCTGCCTCAAGGAACAGTCGGCGGTTTTCGATGGCGATGGCAACGCGATCGGCCACTGCGCGCACGATCGCCTCGTCCCCTTCTGAGAAGCCACCAGCATCGGGCGTGGCTTCTAGCACGCCGATCGTTTGCCCGCGCACGACGATCGGCACGCTCAAAGTTCCCTCGGCGGGTGCGCTCGTTACAGTAGCGTCATCCAGCCGTTCGACAGTGCGTAGATCGTAGCGGAAACCGCCGGTCAGCAGCGCGGCTGCATCGGACGTCTCCCATTGCTCTTGTGTCAGCTGGCGGTTAAGCGTTTCG
>JBDNDP010000053.1:0-14531 GCA_046719065.1 Aggregatilineales bacterium
TCCAGTACTGCGCCGTCCAGCCCGTGCCGAAGGTAGCTTGACCGAACGCAGCCGACCCGAACATTAACAGCAGCACGACCGCCAGCACGCCACAGATCCATCGTTTCATCGCTCGATCTCCTTCAGCGCCTGTCCCACAGGCGCGACTTAAATCGAGTATACACCAGCCGCGCACACGTGATCGTTGAATATGGTATGGCTGTGGGGGGAAATATAGGGGATGGGCGAAGGCAAGCGCTTGCCTTCGCCCGCTCGATTAGCTTAACGCCAGCGATTTTTCGTCGACCAGCCGCCGTGCCAGCGCGATAAACTCGGCCAGCGGCAGCGCGCCGAGGTCTTCATCGGTGCGCAGGCGCACGCTGACCGTGCCCGCAGCGGCATCGCGATCGCCAACGATCAGCATCCAAGGGATATGTTCCTCGCGCGCTGCTGCGATCTTGGCCCCCATGCGCGCCTTGCCGCGGTCGATCTCAACGCGCAGGCCTTGCTTGCCCAATGCGGTGGCGACCTGCTCGGCATAAGCGATGTTGCGGTCGGTGATTGGGATGAGCACGGCCTGTACCGGCGCCAGCCACGGCGGAAACGCGCCGTTGAAGTGTTCGATCAAGATGCCGATGAAGCGCTCCACGCTCCCGAACGGCGCGCGGTGAATCATGACCGGTCGCTGGCGCGAGTTGTCCTCGGCCACATATTCTAGATCGAAGCGTTCTGGCAGGTTGTAATCGACCTGCACCGTGCCGAGCTGCCAGTTACGCTTGAGCACATCGCGGAAGATGAAATCGAGCTTGGGGCCGTAAAAGGCAGCCTCGCCTTCCTCAACCGTATGGTCGAGTTCGAGCATACGGCAGGCCTCGATGATGGCCGCCGTCGCCTGCTCCCAGCGCTCGTCAGGGCCGACATATTTATCGCTCTGCGGGTCGCGCACGCCCACGCGCGCGCGGAAATCGGTCAGCCCTAGTGTGGTGAAGACGTACTGGATGAGCCGCACGACGTTGATGAACTCCTCAAGAAGCTGCTCCGGTGTGACGAACAGATGCGCATCATCGACGGTGAAGCCGCGCACGCGCGTTAGCCCGTGCAGTTCGCCGCTCTGCTCATAGCGATAGACCGTGCCGAACTCGGCGTAACGCTGCGGCAGATCGC
This sequence comes from Aggregatilineales bacterium, assembly GCA_046719065.1. Taxonomy (GTDB): domain Bacteria; phylum Chloroflexota; class Anaerolineae; order Aggregatilineales; family Phototrophicaceae; genus Flexifilum. The sequence goes on from JBDNDP010000053.1 coordinate 1,144, forward strand.
GGTAAGAGCGCAGCTCGCTGCGATAGATCATGATATGATGCGGGCAGTTCATCGGTTTGAGCAGGAATTCCTCGTCATCAACCTGAATCGGCGCATACTGGCTGTCTTTGTAATAGGGATAATGCCCGCTCGTTTTGTACAGCTCAAGGTTGCCGATATGCGGTGTGACGACCGGCTGATAGCCATTTTCGATCTGCACCTGCCGCAGCCAGCGCTCCAGCGTATCGCGCAGGATCGCGCCTTTAGGTTTCCACAGCGGCAGCCCCTTGCCGACCAGCGGCGAAAACGTGAACAGCCCCAGCCGTTCGCCGACGACGCGGTGATCGCGGCGTTTGGCTTCTTCCAGCCGGTGCAGGTAATCGGCGAGCTGTTCTGGCGTTTCCCATGCCGTGCCGTAGATGCGCGTGAGCTGCGGCCGCTTTTCATCGCCGCGCCAATAGGCGCCGGCCGGCACTTTGTACGTAATGCTGACCGCGTCCGGGTTGAGCTGGCCAGTCCGTTCGACGTGCGGCCCGCGGCACAAATCTGTAAAGGTATCCTGTGTGTAAAAGGTGATCCGTTCAGCGGGTTGGGCCGTTTGGTTGCCATTATCGTCCACGCGGCCAGCGACCAAATCCTCGATCAGCTCCAGTTTGTACGGCTGGCCGGCGAACTGAGCGCGCGCCTCCTGCGGCGTCACCTCGCGCATGGTGAACGGGTGATCTTCCTTGATGATCGCCTTCATGCGCGCTTCGACCCACTGCAAATCTTCTTCGGTTAGCGGCCGCGGCAGGTCGAAATCATAATAGAAGCCATCTTCGATCGGCGGGCCGATGGCGATTTTGGCATCCGGGAACCGTTCCAGCATTGCCTGCGCCATGATATGCGCGGCGGAATGGCGTATGCGGTAAAGCAAACTGTCTTCGTAGGCCATGATTTTGCGGGACTCCACGTGCGCTAAACGAGCGCATTATAACAAACGAATGCCGAGACGTGGGCAGGCCGCGGGGAACAGCCCCATGCTGCGGCCTGCTGGGCGCTCTGAACTCAAAATCTGTGCGTTGTGGGTAAGCAGAGATGAAGTCGTCGCCGTCAGGCGACGGTGCCTTCGACCGGCGAGTCGTGCGTAGTCGCTGCAGCTGGCACAAGCGGTTCACATTCGACGCGCAGCACTTCGTTGAGCACGACCGCGGCCACTTCGGCGGTTGCCCGCTGTCCTGAGGAGGCCGACGGCACGCCGATCTCGGGCTGCTCGCTTTCGTCCTCGGTCACCTGTGTGAACAGCGTGTAGAACATATCAAGCGCGAGCAAATTATCGATGGTATCTTCAATCGTGTCGCGGTTCAAGTTGGCGACGATGATATGCGGTGTTTCAAGCGCGGCATAGCGCACCGGTGGCGTATCGGGCAGCGTTTTGGCCACGGCATAGCTCAAATCCATCTGCCGCGAAAGATAGGGCAGCGTGACGAAGACGGCCGTGAAGACCATGCCGTTTTCCATTTCCACGATCACATCGCACGAGTCCATCTCGAGCGGGTCATGCACTTCGATCCAAATACGTTTTGGCAGTTGGAGGTGTGCTGTGTTCATCGTTACGTTTCTCTGTTCAAACAAACCGCCGAAGCACGACGGAACGGGTGGCATTCCTGCTTCGTTTGGAAGCATATGACAGAATCGAGGGCGTTGTCAAGCACGTACAGCCTACGTTTGACAAGCGGGAAAAGCTGCCAAAAGTCTCATCGAATATTCATTTAAGGCCTGCTAGGAGAGGCCTTTTACGCCGTCTTCGATGTGCTGTTTGTGTCGGCGTCTGTGCCGCTAACGTCAGCGCGGCCCGTGCTGGCAGCCTCGACGCCAGCGCTGGGCTTGTCGGCTGAGGCTTCTTCCTGCTGCCGCGCCAGCCAAGCTTGATAGTCGGCTTCGGTCACCAATGCGCCGCCAGAGACCTCGGCGTTGACCAACTGACGTTTGCTGTTGTAATACAGGTCTAGTTCGACCCCCTGCCGGCACTTGACGCCGCGCACGTGTTTGTGAACGAGGTAGCCGCTGCCATCATCGGTCAGGCTGAGGTCGTTATTGCGGTTGATGCGCACGCGAACCACTTCTTCACAGCCATGGGGACGCACGAAATAGTATAGACCGTCGGGGTCGCCGGTCTGCCGAGCTGGGCGCGGCCCGCCGCCGAATAAACTGCGCAAAAACTGCATGCCCGCCTCCATCGTTCGTCGCGGTCATTTCATATAAATTGTACAGGATTGACTGAGAGCTGCCTATGTTCTGCCAGAGCATAAGGCTAGCAGAAACGTTTTTCTAATGAGACCATAACCACTTCATGATAGAAAATTTGTTCTAATTCGTGCTACGATGGCAACGTTAAGATTCTGTAACGCTGTGGAGGGCCCATGAAGGACAATACCACTGAGCTGCGCATCCTGCGCTTCATTCAACAGTATGTGCGTGAGCACACTTATCCCCCCTCGCTCAACGAAATTGCGCGCGGCTGCTACTTATCGCGTTCAAGTGTGAGCCGCTACATCGACCGGCTGCAGATGCAGGGGCGCATCGCCCGTGACTTTGGCATTGCGCGCGGCATCACTCTGCTTGAACCGCTGCCCGCGCCTGAAGATGAGTTGGGGGAAAATGAGCCATCCTCATCACCGCAAAGCCAACGCTGACCGGCGCGCAGCCTCGGCAAGGCGGCTCACAGTTGAGCGAAAGAAAGGCGAACCGCTCGCTCGCGTTCGCCTTTTTCATCTCGTTAAAAAAGGCCCAAATTTTCGGTCAATTCCTCTCACTATGAGTCGAACATTTGTGCTATATCTAGGGCATCGCAGCGCGGGCGGCGGCGCGGACGGCAGCCACTGAGCACAGCGCCGTAACTCCGCCATCAGCCGGAGGGCGAGTCCGCCGTCCGCCTGCGATCGTCCATCGCCGGTTTGGAGGTTCATCATGTCTACGACCACCCCGCCCCCCATCATCTCGCTGGAGCTGCTGCGCCAGCGATTGGCACAGAACGCGCTGCTGCTGGCCGATACGCTCGACGACGCGATCGCCGAAGCGCCGCTTAACCAGCGCGCTGCCGCGCTCGGCCTGCTCATCGACCGGCTGATCAAGCTGGACGCTTGGCAGCCACAAGAACGACCTGAAGGAGTGATCCGCATTGAGTACCAAGACCCCGACGGCAGCGTCCATCAAACCCCACCATGGGCAAGAAACGATCCTTAAAGGACGCGCCCGTTTTACTGTAGTCGCCTGCGGCCGGCGTTTCGGCAAGACCGAACTGGGCAAGATCGTGATTTTGGAGACGGCCCTGCGCGGCGGCCGCTGCTGGTGGCTCTCGCCGACCTACCGCATGGCTGGGCAGGTCTGGCGCGATCTGCGCCGCGCCTGCCGTCGGCTCGACGGCGTCGCCATCGATGCGACCGATCGCCAGATCGAGCTGGCTGGCGGCGGCCTGATCGCTATCCGCAGCGCTCACCAGCCCGATCACTTACGCGGGGCCGGCCTCGATTTCGTCGTGCTGGACGAAGCCGCATTCATGGCTCCGGAGGTGTGGCCAGAGATCATCCGGCCAATGCTGGTGGAGCGGCAGGGCGGCGCCCTGTTCCTATCGACGCCCTACGGACGCAACGCTTTCTGGCGGTTGTATCTACTTGGCCTCGATCCGGCGCAGCCCGACTGGCGGTCGTTCCACTTCACTTCATATGACAACCCGCTGATCCCGCTGGGCGAGATCGACGCGCTGCGGGTGACGACGCCCGAGCACGTCTTCCGCGCTGAGTATCTGGCCGAATTCATTGATGATGCGGGGCAGGTGTTCCGCGGCGTGCGCGAGGCGGCGACCGCGCCCCCGCTGGCGGCCGCCGCGCCCGAGGCCGGCCGCACCTACATCGGCGGCATCGACTGGGGCCGCAGCCGCGATTACACCGTCATCACGCTGATCGATGCCAAGGCCGGGCGCGTCGTCGCCATTGACCGTTTCAACCAAATCGGCTGGGCGCTGCAGCGCGGCCGGCTGTCGGCGCTGTGCGCGCGCTGGTCGCCAGCCGCCCTCTGGGCGGAAGAGAACAGCATGGGCACGGTCAACATTGAGGCGCTGGCCGCTGAAGGGCTGCCGGTGCGCCCCTTCAAGATGACGGCCGCTAGCAAACCACCGTTGATCGAAGCGCTGGCGCTGGCGATCGAGCGCGGCCAGCTCGCCCTGCCGCCCGATGAGACGCTGCTGGCCGAGCTGAGCGCCTATGAGATGCAGCGGCTGCCCGGCGGCGGCCATCGCTACAGCGCGCCCGCTGGCGGCCACGACGATATGGTCATCAGCTTGGCGCTGGCATGGCATGGCGCTCGCGCCGGCCGGGCAGCCGCGATCGATTTCGTTTGACCGGCCTTCACTGCGTCAAGGCACTTTAACAAACGCGGGCTTCTCTCGGCAGAGCGCCCGTGATGGCTGTCCCCATCTGCGCCACCCCACAGCCGCGCGCGGATCGGCCGAGGCAGCCTAGTATTCGGTGAGAAACTCATGCCACCGCTTGTGCGCTTCGTATAATAAGCGCAAGATCGATCGAATTGGGTAAAGGTGAGCAGGTATGACAGCGATGCATGGCAAGGTATGTGTGGTAACCGGGGCGACGAACGGGATCGGCAAAGTGACCGCGCTCGAACTGGCGAAACTTGGAGCGACGGTCGTCGTCGTCGGCCGCAGCGCCGACAAGACCGCGGCGGTTGTTGAGGAACTCAAAGCGGCCAGCAGCGGCGATGTGCGCTCGGCGCTGGCCGATCTCTCAGTGCAGGCACAGGTGCGCGCATTGGCCGAGACGCTGCTGCGCGATTACGATCGCATCGACGTGCTCGTCAACAATGCGGGCGGCTTCTTCAATAAACGGGTCGAAACCGAGGACGGCATCGAGCTAACGTTTGCGCTCAACCATCTGAGCTACTTCCTGCTCACTATGCTGCTGGTCGACCGGCTGCGCGCCAGCGCGCCGGCGCGCGTGGTCAACGTATCTTCAGACGCGCACCGCACCGGTCGCATCAATTTCGACGATCTTGAGGGCCGCAAGCGCTACGTCGGCTTTGGCGCCTACGCCCAATCGAAGCTGGCCAACATCCTGTTTTCGAACGCGCTGGCGCGCCGCCTCGAAGGCACTGGTGTCACCAGCAACGCGCTGCACCCGGGCGCGGTCGCGACAGGCTTCGGGCGCAACAACGGCGGCCTGCTTGGCGGGATGTTCGCGCTGCTTGCGCCGTTCATGCTCACGCCGGAAAAAGGCGCGCGCTCGTCGATCTATCTGGCTTCGTCGCCGGAAGTCGAGGGCGTGACCGGACGCTACTATGGCAGCAACTGCAAGCCGTCCACCCCTTCGGCCATCGCACTCGATATCGATACGCAGGAGCGGTTGTGGTCGATCAGCATGGCGATGACCGGACTGGCGGAGACGCAGCCAGAGACGACAGGAACCGAGAGCTAAGGCTCCCGTCTTAACAAGCGCTGCTTCACCGGTTGATCTGCGGCTGAATGTTCGGAACTTCTGGCTGAAATGGATTCTGCGGGCGCGGCGGGCCATCCGGCGCGGGCTGGCCTTCGCCTTCCGTGATCGGCTCTTGCTCGGGGCGTGGGTCATCGGTGACTGGTTCCGGGCTGACGGGCTTGTTTGGCCGCGTATCCTCTTCAGACCATGCCGGCGGCTCACTTTCGAACCGCGGTCTTTTCAGCATAACTTCCGTCATGGTCATCTCCCTTCGTCTGGTTGACCGAAAGAAAACGTGCGTGAAGACGAGCGCCCCCACGCACGACGGATGCTAGTATACGGAAACTGAAAACGAAATACAACCGCTGGATCGACGGCTTTAGCGCACTAGCCCGACCGCGCTGTTGGTGATCGCGCCATCATCGGCCTGCGCCACCAAGCGCGCATATTTGGCCATCACGCCGCCGCGGTAGCGCGGCGCGGGCGGCTGCCATGCAGCGCGCCGCTTTGCCAGTTCTTCCTCGCTCAGCTCGACGTTCAGGCTGCGCGCGTCGACATCGCAGGTGATGATATCGCCCTCGCGCAGCAGGCCGATCGGCCCGCCGACCGCCGCTTCTGGCGCCACGTGGCCGATCATCAGGCCGCGCGTCGCTCCGGAGAAGCGCCCATCAGTGATCAACATGACCGAACCGCCCAACCCTTGACCGACCAGCGCCGCCGTCACCTGAAGCATTTCTTGCATGCCCGGCCCGCCGACCGGCCCTTCGTGGCGAATGACGATCACATCGCCCTCGCGAATTTCCTGCCGTTTGACGGCCTCAAAAGCATCGATCTCGCTCTCAAAGACGCGCGCCGGCCCGCGGAACGTGCGCGGTTCCGTGCCCTTGAGCTTGACGACGCCGCCGTTAGGGGCCAAATTGCCCTTGAGGATGTGCAGACCGCCGCTCGTGTTGATCGGATTCGCCAGCGGGCGGATGACTTCTTGACCGGGCGTCTCGCGGGCGCTGGCAGCTTCCTCGGCCAGCGTGTGGCCAGTCACTGTCAGCGCCGAACCATCGACGTAACCGCCCTCAAGCAGCCGCTGGGTGAGCAGACGAATGCCGCCTGCTCGGTACATGTCAGTGGCGACGAAGCGGCCCGTCGGTTTCAGATCGCACAGCAGCGGGGTGCGCCTGCTGATCGCATCGATATCGTCGACGCTGAACTCGATGCCCGCCTCGCGCGCGAAGGCCAGTGTATGCAGCACTGCGTTGGTCGAGCCGCCGCTGGCCGCTACGGCGGCAATGGCATTCTCGAGCGCCGTTCGAGTGATGACTTTGCTGGGGCGCAGGTCTCGTTCGATGATCCGCAGCATGAGCGCGCCAGCGTCAAGCGCCACGCGATCTTTGTCGTCGTCCATCGCCGGGATATCGGCCATGCCCATCGGGCAAATGCCGAGCACTTCGGCCACCATCGCCATCGTATTGGCGGTGAACTGCCCGCCGCACGCGCCCGGCCCCGGGCAGGCGACATCTTCGATCGCCTTCAGCTCATCAGCCGAGATCTTGCCGGCCGTGTATGCGCCGATCGCTTCGTAGACATCCTGAATGGTTACCTCGCGCCCCTGATAGACCCCCGGCGCGATCGACCCGCCGTACAGCATCAACCCGGGGATATCCATGCGGATCAGCGCCATGATCGTGCCGGGCATCGTCTTATCGCAGGCGGCCAGCGTGATCAGGCCGTCGAAGAAATTGCCGCGCGCCACCAACTCGATCGAATCGGCAATCATCTCGCGGCTGATCAGCGAGGTCTTCATGCCTTCCGTGCCCATCGTGATGCCGTCGCTGATGCTGACGGTGTTGAATTCCAGCGGCGTGCCGCCAGCGCGGCGGATGCCCTCCTTCATCTTGGCTGAAAGACGACGCAGGTGAAAGTTGCAGGGGCCGATCTCCGTCCACGTGTTGGCGATGCCGATGATCGGCTTGTTCAGGTCGTCGTCAGTCAGGCCGATCGCCTTAAGCATGGCGCGCGCGCCGGCGCGATCGGTGCCTTCCAGCAAGGTGCGGCTGCGCGCATTTAAGGCGGCCATGATGGCCTGCGTCGCATCGCGGACTTCAGGTGAGTCACTCATACAAGCTCCTATGCAAGCACTGGTGCGAAAGCGTTATTTTCAGTGATCGATTGTAACGCAAATGCGTTCGCGCAGTGAACAGCACCAGCTAGCAAGTGCCATCATTTGCCGGCTAGATCAGTCCTTGCTAGGCGGGCGCGCTGAGAACTGCTCGACGACCTGCCGCAAAAAATCGGCCGGCTGCGCGCCAGAGATCAGGTAGCGCCGTTCGAACAACAGGGCGGGCACGCTGTTCAGCCCATACGTATGCGCCTGCACGATATCCGTTTGCACCTGCCGGTCGAAGGCCGGGCTGGCCAGCGCGGTCAGCAGCGCATCGCCGTCTAACCCCGTCTCCTGCGCGATCGTCGCCAGCGTCTCTGCATGGCCGATATCGCGCCCCTGCTGCCAGTAGGCGCGCAGCAGTGCCTTGTGCAGCGCGCGGCCGGCTGCCTCGCCCTGCGCCTCGCCCCACTTGGCGGCGATCAGCGCCGGGCGGCTGACGATGCCGAACAGGCCGGGCCGGATCTCGATGCCATGCTGCTCGCGCATCATCTGAGCGAAGCGCGGCCGCGCCTGTTCAATGCGCGCTAGATATTCCGGCGGCATCGGCGGCGAACCAGCTGGCCGCAGCTCGAACGCACGCCAGCGCACAGCGACATCGTGGGTCTGTTCAAGATCTTTCAAACTGAAGGACACCGCAAAACAGTAAGGGCAAACGTAGTCAGACCACACCTCGATGTGGACGGTCATCTCAGCCCCTCATCGGTCGAGCGTTCGTAGATCGCTCTTGGCACGCGCTCGATCATCCTACATCTTCGCCCACGCGCGCGTAGGCGATCGGTTCTGGGATGCCCAGCGCGATCAGCGCCGCCCGCACTCGCTCCACGTCCACGCGATCATCCGCATCGGCGGTTAGCACGTAGATGACTCGGTCGGCCCCGCCCGTCCCCGCGCGTCGTGAGGCCGTCGAGACTTTCGATTTATAACCGAGCTGGCCGGCCTGCGTCGCCGCTTTAATGCGCGCCCACAGCGCATCAACCTGATCGACGGTCGTCTCGATGACGAAGCGACCGGCGCGCGGGGTCGGCGGGCGTTGGGCGGCGGCCGCTTCGCCCTCGGGCTTGGCCTCCAGCCAGTAGACGGCGGATACCTGCGAGGGCGTCGCAGCAGCATCGTGCGCCATGCGCGCGCGCTGCACAAGCTGGATCAAGTCGAGATCGGGTTGTTCGTCGCTCATCAAACGCGCACCTATGCTTCTAACTCGGCCAGCGGCAGCGAAAAACCGAACGTACTGCCAACCCCAGGCGCGCTTTTGAAGTGCATTTGCCCGCCGTGACGGTCGATAATCTTGCGCACCAAGTACAACCCCAAGCCGGTGCCGTCGATGTCGAGCGTCTCATGAATGCGGACGCGAAAGAACGGCTGGAAAAGCTGGTCATGATATTCTTCGGGAATGCCATAGCCGTTATCGACCACTTCGACGATAGCGCGCGCGCCTTCGGTGCGCAGCCGCACTTCGATGGTGCCGCTCTCCGGCGTGTATTTGATCGCATTGCCGAGCAGGTTGCCCGTCGCCTCGACCAGGCTGATCGCGTCCCCGTAGACGTTCACAGCCCTCTCGATCTGCACGACGACGTTGTGCCCCTTCTGGCGTGCTTCGTCGGCGCAGTCGAAAACTGCACGGCTTACCACATCAGCCAAGTTGATGATCGTCGTCAGCGGCTCGCGCGCGGCCTGCACCCACTCCAGCGATAGGATATCGGTCGTCATGCGTCGGATTCGGTCGATGGCGCGCAGCATCGAGTCGAAGTAGGACCGCTGCTCATCGGTCAGCAGATCCTTCAGGTCGAAGCGCAGGATATCAAGATAGCCGGTCAAGATGCCCAGTGGGCTGCGCATATCGTGCGCGGCAATGCGGATCATATCGCTTTTGAGCTGTTCGAGTTCTTGCAGCTGGGCATACAGCTCCCGCAGCTCGGCAAGCTGCTGCTGCGAGACGGCATACAGGCGCGCGTTGTCGATCGCGCTGGCGGCCCGCGCCATGACGAGCTGCACGAACTCGAAGGTCTCGGGCGTGAAGCGTTCTGGATCGGCCGTCTCTAAATTGATCACGCCGAGCAGTTTATCATGCGAGATCAGGGGGATGGTGATCTGCGCGCGGGTAGAGGGGATATTGCAGTAGTAATCTGGGTCTGCGCTCACATCGGGGATTAGCTCGGCGCGGCGCTGGCGCATCACGCGGCCAACGATGCCGATATTTGCCTCAACTTGCTGCACCGGGCCATACGGCCCAACCAACCGCACCAGCCGCAGGCGGTCGCCTTCGGCTAGCCCGATGAAACCAGCATCGGCGTGGCTTAGCAGCACGGCGGCGTTGAACGCCACCGACAGCACCTGATCCGTATCGAGCGTCTGGCTCAATTCAAGATCGACCTGCTCCAGAACCGAGAGCAGGGTCACCCGGCGATCCAGCGCGGCTTCAACTTGCTTGCGCTTGGAGATGTCGCGCGCGATGCCACAAAAGCCAGTCAGCCGGCCCTCCGGCCCATCCACTAACGCAACCGAAAACTCGACATGGCAGTTGGAGCCGTCGGGACGTTCAATCAACACCTCGGCTCCCTGCACCGGCTTGCGGCTACGGAGCACACTGCGGAACAACTCCAGCAGCTTCGCGGCGGTCGCTTCGCTGAAGTGGTGGCTGTAATGGCGCTGCCCCGGCGCGAGCAGCTCCTCGCGCTGGCAGCCGGCGATGCGGCACAGGCCATCGTTGACAAAGACAAAGTGCCCGTTGATATCCACTTCGTAATAGCCATCTTCGATGTTTTCGATGATGGCGCGGTAACGCGCCTCGCTCTGGCGCTGGTTGGTCACATCGCTGAACTGCCACAGCGTCCCTTTGCTGCTGCCCGTGCTTTGAAACGGCATCTGCTGCGCGCTGATCACGCGGCCACTCGGCAAGATCCATTCCGAAGTGCCCGGCGTGCCGCGCGCCGTCGTCTCGCTGGCGCCAGCAGCATGCAGCAGGTCGATGACGCTGATCGGGGCTGCTGGTATGGCTTCCAGTTTGAGCAGCTTCAAAAAGGCGGGGTTAGCGTAGGCGATGCGCGGCTCGTGCGTTTCAAGCGCGATCGGCGCAGCGATCTGTTCGATCAGAGCGGCAAGATCGATCGCGCTTAAGCTGTTATTATGAGGCTCTACATTTTCGATCATGCGCTCGATCTTCCCAGTGCTTTGTCCCCCAATTTACGCGGAAGGAGTGAGCATTTTCAATTTTAACGATAACACACAAGCGCTCTTTTTTCATAGAGGGCTACCCACTTTTCTGGTCGCTGCGCTGCCTCGATCTCTGCGACCAGTCTACGCTCATCTTACGGTTTATCAGTTATGGAGAACCCCCCATGTTTGAGTGGTTAAGCCACAGATTTCGCCGGCAGCGCGGTCTGCGACCTGCGCCCCACCTCGAAGCGATCGCGCTGCACAACAGCCCGTTTATGCCGTGGGAGGCGGCCGGCGGTGCGCGCTTGTATCAGCGATCGCCGTGGGTGTATGTCGCCGTCAATCGCATCGCCGAAGCGGCTGCGCTGGTGCCGCTGCGTGTGCTGCGGTTGGAAAGCGAACAGCAGCACGAAGTGGAGCGGCACCCCTTCGAGGATCTGCTTGATGCGCCGAACCCGTTCCTCAGCCGCTTCGAGCTGCTTGAGCAGACGGTTGGCGCATTGGAGCTGCATGGCAATGCCTACTGGTTTCTCGCCGGCGATAGCGAGGGCGTTCCCGTCGAGATCTGGCCGCTGGCGCCGGAACGCATCACGATCATGCCCGATGCCGAGGCCCATGTGCGCGGTTACGTCTACACTTTAGATGGCCAGCAGCTTCCGCTTGAACCGGTTGAGGTTGTGCACTTTAAGCGCTGGCACCCAAATAGCGACTATTACGGCCTCTCTGCGCTAGAGGCTGCCCGGCTCGCCGCCCTCAGCGATCGCGCGATGGCCGATTGGAATTATCAAACTTTCGGCCGCGACAGCGGCATTCCGGCCGGCGTCGTCACCATCAAAGACCCGATCTCCGATGCCGACTTCGAGCGCCTCAAGCGCGATTGGCGTCAAAACTACGGCGGCACGCAGCGCCGCACCGCCTTCCTGCGCGCCGGCTCGATCGAGTGGAACCCCATCGGACTGAACCATCATGAGCTGGATTTCCTCAAAGGGCGCGAGGCCCATCGCGATGAGATCCTCAACATCTTCGGCGTGCCGGTGGGTATGTTGAGCGAAAACGCGACTGAGGCGAACGCCGCAGTGGCGGAGCGGCTGTTCATCGAACGGACGTTGTGGCCCAAGCTCGTTCGCATTGCCCAGAAGATCACGCAAGACGTGCTGCCGTTCTGGCCGGGCGAGCACATCGCAGTTTTTGAGGACATTCGCCCGACCGATCATGCAGCCCGGCTCGAGGAGCTGCGCGCCGCCTACCCCGTCCTCACCATCAACGAGCTGCGCGGCCGCTACTTCGCCCTGCCGCCCGTGCCGTGGGGGGATAGCCCCGTAACCTCAGGAACGTCCGTGCCCCGCGAGCAGTTGCCACTTGATTTTTCGGCGTTCTGAACCACAATGATCAGAGCAGATTGCCTGCACGCGGCCTGCGCACCCAATCAGCCCAAGTTATGTGGAGCGAACCCGTGTCCGAACCGGTCATGCCCGCGCCGTCTGACCCCGAGCCGCACGATGTTGACCCGTTCAGCGCTTTTGTAAACGACGAACTCGATCTATCTCCGCTCGGCGAGGATGATCCTCGCCGCCGCCCTCTCAACTTTTTTGAACTGCCGTCTCTGCCCTCAGAACGCAGCCCATCTCCTCCCAACAATCAAGACGACTTCTCGGACGAAAACGACCTTGCTCGCTGGGAAATGCCGGGCGACGATCAAACCGTCGACGATCTGCTCGAAACGCACCTGCCCAAACGCTTGACGCGCGGCCTAAAGAGAAAACGGCCAATTCCGTTCCCTGAGCCAAATGACGCGCGCTGGATCGATGGGGTGTATCGCACCGTCGCTCTATTTGGCTTCAGAGTTTACACCCAGCCAGATGTCTTCTCGAACCGCATCGCATTCAGCCAGTTGTCTTGGCATTGGAGCCGGCGCGTGCGCTATATCCCAGAGATCGTGCCGGGATGGTCGGCCGTGCAGTTCAACCGATCCCGTCTATTGCCCCCGCTGAAGGGTTACGTCCGCACATCTGACGTCAAACTGGTGCCGCGAACGGGTTTCTTGCCCAACCTGATTAGTTGGCTGCACGAACCCAAGAATATCGCCAGCGTGCTCGAAGTCGCCATTACCATCATCGTGGCGATCGTCTTGCTCAACGTTTTGAGCGGCCGCGATGCGAGCGCGCCCCAAGCCGACGAAGCCCTGCAAATGACGCTTTCCGCCCAAAACGAGCGGATCGCCAACCTAGAGGCCACGCTTAGCTTCGCCTTCCCGGGCGAGTGATCTGTTAACGGCGCGGGCTATGCGCCGGCGCACGTCCCGCGCCACACGCCCGCCCCCAAAGGCGATCGATCCTTATCGTTCGATCGGAAATGAGCGCTATACTACTTATTATGATGAAGGAGTGGTCTTGCGCGATATACGGCGGAGGGGACATGTCACACCAGTATCGAATGCGTTGGCTCGCGATCGGCACGGCGCTGATCACGATGCTGTTTTCTTTTGTCCTCGTCCGTGCGGAATTCGGCACTGGCTGGACAGCGCAGTACTGGAACAACCGCGAGCTGCAAGGTCCGCCCGTCTACACGGAGGTGCTCACGGGCGGCATCAACTTCAACTGGGGCACGGGTTCCCCCCATCCCACCGTCAATGC
>JBDNDP010000054.1:0-12713 GCA_046719065.1 Aggregatilineales bacterium
CACGAAGCTGAGCGGGGTGCTCACGATACCCTGCGAACCGGCTACGATCGCCTCCCACGTGTAGATAATGTCGGCCGATGTCACTGGAGTGCCGTCGCTCCAGAAGACATCCTGACGCAGGTTGAATGTGTAAACGGTCCCGTCTTCCGAAATCTCCCAATCATTGACAACTGCGCCACCGGAGATCGACTCGTAGCTGGGCACGATGGTGGCCTGCGAAGGATCAACTGCAAGGAAGCCCGGGTAGATGAAACCGGTGATGCGGCGGCTGGCGGTGTCGCTGGCGATGATCGGGTTGAATGTCGCCGGGTCGCCACCGAGGTTGCCCTCGATGATAATGCCGCCCTGACCGCCTTCCTGAGCGCCAATCGGGGCGACCATGAGGGCGCCGACCAGCACTAGAATGGCCCCAAGCAGCACCAGCTTGATGGAACCTTTCATATGTACCTCACTCCTTTTGAACTATTTAGAAAAAGAAACAAGACGCCAGCGGTCTGGCGAGGGCGCTTGGCGATCTCCGCACATGCGCACATTCTATGAGGAAATACTCACTATGCCGGTTGAAGGTTCAGGCACACGCGTATTACCAGCCCTGATTGTAGCGACTGTCTTTGCAAATAGCTATAGGAAATGTTAATGCTGGTGGTTCAGACTTTATTCCTCATTATAATAATATAATATATGAGGTTGGTGTGGTGTGTTAGAGGGGAATTAGTGGTGATCAACCAAACTTTGGGGTAATTTTGTGTTAATTTGTTATCGTTGGTGTTGGACTTAGCTCAAGAAGGAGTAACCATGCGAAGTAAATTAATCTTGGGGATAGGCGCGGCAGCGCTGATGCTGCTGGGGATTGCCAAGACAAGCATGGCGCAGAGGCAGAACGAGACGCTTGAAGCGCAGTGCGATCCGAGTGAAACGAAGGCGGTGCTGGTGGCTCTGGCCGAGCAGCTGCCGGATGATGCGCGCCTGTGGGCACGAATGGGCGCGCTGGCGAACGACCTGCGGGCTGCCGCGGCTCGGTGCGAGGGGTTGGAGTTCACAGGGAGCCGAGATGAAGTGATCGGCCCAGTGGAGATCCCTGCGGGGCTGTATCGCGCAGTCATCCAATCGCGTGGGTCGGTAAGCATCCGCATCGAGCCAATCGATGGTGATTGCAGCGCGTCGCGGTCGTTCTTTTCCGATAGTGTGTTCTCTATTTTTTCATCAGGGACGGCGCCAGAAGGTGATGAGGCGCTTTTCTATTCGTCCGGCTGCTTGACGTTCATTGAAGCTAGTTTTGTCAGAGCACCGTACACGCTGCGATTTGAACGGCTGAACTGAAGCGAACGTTTTAGTTTGGGTGCGGATTCGGCGAGACTCCCTATTTATTTGCTGGTGCGGGGCCGTGTCATCCAAAAACAGCAGCTTAGCAACCAAAAAGCGGGAACCGTAAACAGAGTCGAACTGCCGTTTTTCAACTAAAAAGGCAGTCGGGGCGCCGGGACTCGAACCCGGGACCTCTTGCACCCCATGCAAGCACGCTACCAGACTGCGCCACGCCCCGAACTTAGCTCGCAGTATACTGGAATCGATCGTCACCCGCAAGTCTCAGGTGCAGGCAGCAGGCATGCCTTTGTGTTGATCTGTTGCCGCTTCTCTTTCGAGTGCCTATACTTAAACTTCGGCCGCGCGGGCATAAGGGTCCGCGTGCCTTACAGCGCACTGAGGAGGAACAGCGATGGCAGACATCAAACTGACTGCACTCGCGTCTTGCGCCGGTTGAGCGTCGAAACTTGGTCCTGAGGACTTGGCGCAAGTTTTGCGACCGCTAACCGGCATGTTTACAACGGAATTGTTTCCAGAGCTGATCGTCGGGCTGGGCGAGCCGGACGACGCTGCCGTTTATCGTCTCGATAACGAGCGTGCGATCATCTCGACGATGGATTTTTTCCCGCCTGTTGTCGATGACCCGTATGCTTTTGGTGCGATTGCAGCGGCAAATGCCCTTAGCGACGTCTACGCGATGGGCGGGACACCCTTGTTTGCGATCAATTTAGTCGCTTTTCCTGACGGGCTGGGCATGGCTCTGCTGACGGAGATTTTGCGCGGCGGCGCCGAGAAGGTGCGCGAGGCGGGCGCTGCTATTGCTGGTGGCCATACAGTGACGGACAAGGAACCAAAGTATGGACTCGCGGTCACGGGTATTGTTCATCCCGCTCGCATCGTGACCAAAGGCGGTGCCCAGCCCGGCGATGTGCTCGTGCTGACCAAACCGCTCGGCACAGGTGTGATCACGACAGCGCTTAAAAGCGATCTTGCCGCGTCCGCCGACGTCGCTGCTGCGGTTGCTGCGATGATGCGTCTGAACCGTACAGCAGCACAGCAAGCCGTTGATGCAGGGGCCCATGCCATGACTGACATCACCGGCTACGGGTTGATCGGTCATGCCCATGAGATGGCTTATCTGAGCAGGGCTGTTTTCACCTTTAACTTCGCGCAGCTCCCTTGGCTGCCCGGCGCATTCACTTATGCCAAACAGGACGTCTTTCCCGGCGGCATGATCCGCAATGCATTGTACTATGAGCAGTGGGTAGATGCTGATGCTTCGCTGCAAGTGCATCAACTAAACCTGCTTTACGATCCACAAACCTCTGGCGGCCTTTTGATCGCCTTGCCAGAGACCGCAGCGCTCTATTTGGTTGAGCGGCTGACCGCGCTTGGGGAACCTGCGGCGGTTGTCGGATCAGTCAAGGCTGCTGCCGATGAGCAGGGCGGGCGCATCCAAATCAACCCATAATGACGTGCAATATTTTCGTATCTTGCGGCCAAGATAGCGTACACTGGTACAATGACCTGTGTGACATCGCTTAGTTGAGGAGGTGTTCATGAGTACGTTTCCAGCCCCTGTGCCGAAACCAGCTTCGGCCGGGCAGCCGCAAATGGTGATCGCCAATACGCGGCAGGCGTTCGTGAACATCCGCAATGGGCCGGGTACTACTTATCGAATCATTGGCAATCTGCGCAATTTTACGCTTACAGCCTTATTTCCGGCCTCCCGCACTGCTTCAGGCTGGGTGTGGGTGGAACAATTCGGCATCAACGGCTGGGTCTCAACGAGCGTGGTGACATTCGAGCCAGTGGTGGGAACCGGGGGGGCTTCCCGTCCGCAAGTGCCAACCCCGTATGATGGCAAGAGCGCGATATGGCACTGGCGTGGCGACTCGATCGCTGAAAACACCATTGATGATGTTGCTCGCACGATCAAAACTTATGCGCCGCAGGTGACCCAGATCTGGGTTAAGACGAGCGACTATACGCCGCAGTCAGGCGCTCAGTGGCAGGGGTATTGGGATACCAGACGCAGTTTGGCGATCGATGGGCCGGCCAGCATTGATCGCTGGGTACAGGGGTTGGCCGCGCACGGGCTGGAGTTTCATGCGTGGTGCGTGCCGCGTGGCGCGGATATCGTCGCCGAAACCGATTTGATCATTCAAGCATGCTTGCGTCCCGGCGTGCGTTCGATGATCCTCGATGTTGAGCCGTATGCTGGCTTTTGGCTTGGCGGCAAAGATGCCATCCGCCCTTTCATGACTCGTATTCGCCGCGCGATACCCGGCGCTTTTCATATCGGCATGTGCGTGGACCCGCGGGCGCGGCATTATGACTCGATCTTCCCGCTTGAGTGGATGCCGTTCGTCAACAGCGTGCATCCAATGGTCTACTGGGTGACGATGCGCCGAACGCCAGAGGATGTGCTGCGCGAGACGTATCAAGTGTGGGGCAGTTATGGCAAACCGATCATCCCTGTGCTGCAAGGCGACGCTCCTGCCGAGGAAATCGAGATCGCGCAGACGCTGGCCACGCAGCGACATGGCGCTCTGGGAGTGAGTTGGTGGCGTTTGGGCGTCATTGGCCCGGTCGAATGGCGTGCTATCGACCGGCCGCTTCGGCCCGGGCCTGTCAACCCTCAACCTGCGCCACCGCAGTACGCCGATGAGCAAGTCGTCCGGCCCGATGACCCGGGCTTCACGATCTTTTCCTATACCGGCCGGCAGGAGCTGAGCGATTTTGCCGGCACATGGGGATGGAAAGTTTACTATAAATCGACGGAGGCGCGCACAAGCAAAGTCGCCGTTCGCTGGACGCCGCGTATCGAGCAGAGCGGCAAATACGAAGTCTCTGCTTTTGTGCCGATGCGTCATGCCTCTACGCAAAACGCACGGTACAAAGTCCATGGCATCAAGGGAACAGCCGGTGAACTGCTGGTGACGATCGACCAGTCGTTGTATCGCAACCAGTGGGTATCACTCGGCGTTTTTGAATTTGACCGCAATGCGCTCAATGCAGGAACGGTCTTTTTGAATGATCTGACCGGCGAGATTGACCGAGTCATCGCGTTCGACGCTATGCGCTGGCGCCGCGTCATCGAAGGTGGAACGCCGGGGATTGGCCCCTTTGCGGATGGATTTGACTCTCCGGTTGGCACGTCCGCAGAACGCCGCTCACAGCAAGTTTGGCCGGGCAAGTGGTTTGATGCCAGTCCATTCGGGCGATTGTACTTCATCGGCACGCCGAGTGAGGCCTACCACACCGGCGCTGATCTGAATCTACCGCAAGATGCTGATGCACGCGCGCCTGTTTACGCTTCAGCCAGTGGGGTTGTGACGTTCGCTGCGCGTTTGCCTGTGTGGGGCAACGTGATCATTATCCGGCACGATCCCCTCATCACTTCCGGTCAAGTGATTTTTGGCCGCTACGCTCATGTTGAAAACATGTTGGTGAAAGTAGGCGATCGCGTGGTGCGCGGCCAGCACATCTCGAATATCGGCAACGCCTTTGGTCGTTGGGCCTATCATTTGCACTTCGATCTTAGCCCAACAACGATTTTAGAGACCAATCCTGAACACTGGCCCGGCAAAAACCGCGATGCTTTGTTCAGGAATTACATTGACCCGCGAGAATTTATTGAAAACAATCGACCTAGAAGGCCATAGCGGGTTTATGCAAAGCGGTGTGGATCAAAAGAGCACAGCGGGAAGCGAAGGTCGTGCGTCCCGCTGTGCTCGATCTTCGATTGTGGGGAGGAGTTAGAATAGTCCCCAATCGTCGGCTGCGCCTTCTTCCATCATCGAAGGATCCCACATTTCCATGCCCATCTCGATCGTCGTGGGCAAGCCGGTATACTCCTGCGCTGTGCGGCGCGTTTGTTCCAGCAGTTGAGGAGCATATGGGCAGAAAGGCGTCGTCATGATCATCGTCAAGTGAGCGCGGTCTTCATGCAGCTCAATCTTACGAATAAGACCGAGTTCGATGATGTTCATGCCAATTTCCGGGTCAATGACCACGCGCAGCGCCTCGCGCAGACCTTCTTCCGTTTTCACTTGTTCGCTCATTTTTTGTCCCTATCACTTTATCGCATGCTTGCATCATACCATGCGTAAAATTCTCAGTCAATTTTTATAATCAAGGTCATAAAAATGTTGACAGCCCTTAGGCCGACTGTTATACTACAAACAGATTTATACCTAAGGGTATGCCGTAAATTTAACAGCCATTAAACTCGGAGGTCGAGCTTAGCATGGGTGCAGCGCTGGAAATTCGTAATTTGCATGTTTCAGTAAACGATCAGCCCATTTTGCGTGGGGTAAACTTGACAGTTAAACAGGGCGAAGTTCATGCCCTGATGGGGCCGAACGGCTCTGGCAAAAGTACGCTGGCGAATGTGCTGTTGGGCAATCCTGCTTATGAAGTCACTGCCGGCCAAATCATCTTCGACGGCATGGACCTGATGGAGATGGAGCCGGATGAGCGGAGCCGGGCGGGTTTGTTCCTTGCGTTTCAGTACCCTGTAGCGATTCCAGGCGTGACGCTTGCAAATTTCTTGCGCCTCGCCATCAATGCGCGCATGAAGGCTGCTGACCCTGAAAGCAAGGGTATTTCCATTTCAGAATTCCGTCGCCTGCTTAAGGAGAAGATGGACCTGCTGCATATGGAACACAGCTTCGCGGGTCGTTATCTTAACGAGGGTTTCAGCGGCGGCGAAAAGAAGCGTGCCGAGATCTTACAGCTTGCGACGTTGGAGCCAAAGATCGCCATTCTCGATGAGACGGACTCTGGCCTCGATATTGACGCGCTACGCATTGTCGCTGAAGGGGTGAACAAGCTGCGCGGCCCTGAACTGGGTGTGCTCGTCATCACGCACTACCAACGCATCCTGAACTACATCAAGCCCGAATTTGTGCACGTTATGTATCAGGGCCAAATTGTGGAAAGCGGCGGCCCGGAGTTGGCGCTCCAGCTTGAGCAAGCGGGCTATGATTGGATTCGTGAGAAACTGGCTGAATAAGTTGGTGGGTAAGGTTGCATAAATAGGGGAGACATGATGGTCGATAACCTCGTTGTGAGTGAAAAGCAGCTTACTGAGGAAGAAAGCGCCCTGAAAGGCGTTCGTACAGCCTATGAGGAAAAGTACGGCTTCCGTGATCCGGAAAAATATGCGTTCAAGAGCCAAAAGGGCTTGAATGCTGATATCGTCCGCCAGATCAGTCAAATGAAAGGCGAGCCGGACTGGATGCTCGAGTACCGCCTGAAATCTTACGAGCATTTCGTCAACCGGCCGATGCCCGAATGGGGTGCCGACTTAAGCGGCATCGATTTTGACGATATCTACTACTTTGTGCGCGCTTCTGAAAAACAGGGGCGCAGCTGGGACGAAGTGCCTGAGGACATTAAGCGCACTTTCGACCGCCTCGGCATCCCTGAAGCTGAGCAGAAATACCTGCAAGGCGTAACAGCGCAGTACGAGTCGGAGGTGGTCTATCACAGCATCCGTAAGGATCTTGAAGCCAAGGGCGTGATTTTCACGGATATGGACTCGGGTCTGCGGGAGCACCCTGAGTTAGTACGCAAGTATTTTGGCACTGTTATCCCTGCCAACGATAACAAATTTGCCGCGCTCAACAGCGCCGTGTGGTCGGGCGGTTCATTCGTTTATGTGCCCAAGGGCGTTCATGTGGAGATGCCGCTGCAGGCCTATTTCCGCATCAACACGCAGAATATGGGCCAGTTTGAGCGCACGCTCATCATTGTCGAAGAAGGCGGCTATGTGCATTATGTCGAAGGCTGCACTGCCCCAACTTACTCTGAAGATAGCCTGCACAGCGCAGTTGTCGAGATCATCGTCAAAGAGGGCGGTCGCTGCCGCTATACGACCATCCAGAACTGGTCGAACAACGTGTACAACTTGGTCACCAAACGTGCCGTCGCCTATAAGAATGCGACGATGGAATGGGTTGATGGCAACCTCGGCAGCAAGGTGACGATGAAATATCCCGCCGTCATCTTGGCTGGCGAGGGCGCTCATGGCGAGGTCTTGTCGATCGCGTTCGCCGGAAATGGCCAGCATCAAGATGCAGGCGCCAAGATCACGCATCTGGCTCCGAATACCACCAGCCAGATCATCAGCAAGTCGATCAGCAAAGATGGTGGGCGCGCCAGCTATCGCGGTTTGCTGAAGATCGTTGAAAGTGCGGACAACGTCAAGAGCAACGTCGTTTGCGATGCCCTGCTGCTTGACGATCGCAGCCGTTCCGACACTTACCCGACCATCGAATGCGATGCCCGCAATGTGACGATGGGGCATGAGGCCTCCGTGAGCAAAGTTGGCGAAGATCAGCTTTTCTATGCGATGAGCCGCGGCTTGACCGAAGATGAAGCCAATGCCATGATCGTCAATGGTTTCATTGAGCCATTGGTTAAAGAACTCCCTATGGAGTATGCGCTCGAAATGAACCGGCTGATCCAAATTCAGCTTGAAGGTTCGATCGGCTGAGCGAAGCTCGCATGAAGGACAAGTCATGGTGCGCCCGCTAGCCGGGCGCACCTGCTAACTGCTGAAAACTGAGGAGAAGATTGTCGTGGTTGCTGTCAAACAACGCCGTTCAGCGGCACCTGAAGCGCCGCTGTATACTCGCGCTGATGTTGAAGCGCTGAGCGCAGCGCATAATGAACCTGCTTGGCTGCGCGAGAGCCGCCTTGCTGCTTGGGAGTTGTATGAAGATCTACCGATGCCGAGTCGAAATGATGAGGCGTGGCGGCGCACAGATTATCGCCATGTGCGCTGGGAAGAGGCAGGTAAGCTGATCGCTAGAGGGGGCGCTGGTCTTGACAGCGTGCCGGCGGCTAACCTCGAGCCTCTCATTGGAGATGAGCAGGGTGGCATGCTCGTCTTTGTCGATGGCAAACTCGTCCATCATGAACTTTCCGAAACGCTCAAAGCGCGGGGCATTATCTTCACAGATCTGCTGACTGCTGCCCGTGAACATGAGGATTTGGTGCGCACGCGCCTGATGACGAGCGCTGTCTTGCCAGGCGAGGGGAAATTTGCTGCGCTGCATGCTGCATTGTGGACGCATGGGGTTTTCCTTTACGTGCCGCGCAACACTGCTGCAGAGTTGCCGCTCCACGTCGTGATGCACAACACGCAGGACGGCGCGACGCATGGCCATGTGTTGGTTGTAGTTGAGGAAGCGGCACAGGCGACTATGTTAGTCGACTATTTGTCTGCCCCCGGTCATGCGCAGTCATCGTATGTAGGCGCGACTGAGCTGCTGGTGGGCCAAAGCGCTAACCTGCGTTACGTCGCTTTGCAAGATTGGAACCGCCAAACGTTCGAATTTAGCTATCAGCGAGCGCGTGTGCAGCGCGATGCCAATCTCGACTGGATCCTCGGCAATATGGGCGGCCAGCTCATTAAGCAGTTTATTGAGATGGAGCTAGACGGCCTTGGCGCTACGGGCCGCGTTTCTGGCATGTTCTTTGCTGATGGACAGCAGCTGTTCGATCAAGATACCCAGCAAGTGCATAATGCGCCGCTCACCACCAGCGACCTGCTTTTCAAGGGCGCTGCAAAAGACCAAGCGCGCACGGTATGGCAGGGCATGATCAAGTCGCTGCCTAAAATGCAGAAAATCGATGGCTTTCAGGCCTGCCGCAATCTGCTTTTGAGTGAAGACGCTCGTATGGATGCCATTCCGGGTCTCGAAATTGAGGCGGATGATGTGCGCTGCACGCACGCCGCGACCTTCGGCACGCTGGAAGAGCAGCCAATCTTCTACCTCATGAGCCGTGGGATCCCACGCGCTGAAGCCGAACTGATGGTGACGGAGGGCTTTTTTGAGGAGCTGCTCGATCGCATTCCTTTCGAGCGTGTGCGCGACCGGCTGCGCGCCGCACTTGAAGCGAAGATTGTGGGACAGCATCCTTAACGACGTATTATAATGAGGGGGCCACGTTAGCCGTGAGCCCCCTTTTCGAAATTTCCGCGCGTGGCATGATGCGTGGTTTGTATTGGAGTGTTTTATGCCCGCTCATTTTGCCGCTGTCCCCTATGACATTGACGCTGTGCGTGCCGATTTTCCGATCCTCCAGCAGGAACATCATCCTGGTACGCCGCTCATTTACCTTGACAATGCCGCCTCCAGCCAAAAGCCGGTCTTGGTTATTGAGGCGATCGATAACTACTACCGGCGCTACAATGCCAATGTGCATCGCGGCATCCACAAATTGAGCGAAGAGGCAACGGCCGCTTACGAAGGCGCCCGGGTAAAACTGCGCAAATTCATCAACGCGCGCAGCAAGCGTGAGATTATCTTCACGCGCGGCACTACAGAAGGCATCAATCTCGTCGCGCAAACGTGGGGCAGGGCTAATCTCGGCCTGAACGATGTGATCGTTCTTACCCAGATGGAACATCACTCTAATATCGTTCCATGGCAGATGCTGGCCGCCGAGAAAGGCGCTCTCATTCGTTATGTGCCGGTCTTGCCCGATGGCTTGCTCGATATGGAAGCCTATGCGCGTCTGCTCAGCAGCGAGCCGGTCAAGCTGGTGGCTGTCATGCATGTTTCGAACGTACTGGGCACGATCAATCCAGTTGCGGAGATGGCGCGTATGGCTCACGAGGCCGGCGCGAAAATTCTCGTTGATGCTGCCCAGTCTGTACCGCACATGCCGGTCGATGTACAGGCGCTGGATGCCGACTGGGTCGCTTTTAGCGGGCACAAAATGCTCGGCCCAACGGGAAGCGGTGTCCTGTATGGTAAGCAGGCCCTGCTCGAGGCGATGCCACCGTGGATGGGCGGTGGCGATATGATCTCGCGCGTTCGTTTAGAGGGCAGCACTTGGAACGACCTGCCTTACAAATTTGAGGCCGGAACGCCCTCAATCGCCGAAATGATCGGGTTAGGCTACGCGGTTGACTATCTCTCGATGATCGGAATGGAGGCTGTGCACGCCCACGAGCAGGCGATCACGGCTTATGCGCTTGAGCGGCTGGCTGAGGTGCCGGGCGTGACCGTGTATGGGCCAGCTGCGGAGCTAAAAGGCGCTGTCGCTGCGTTCACGGTGGATCGGGTTCATGCTCATGACATCGCCCAAGTTCTTGATGCGGATGGCATTGCTGTGCGCGCCGGGCATCACTGTGCCATGCCGCTGCACGATTGTCTCGGCATCGGCGCGACGGCTCGGGCGAGTTTCTATCTTTACAATACCTTTGCTGAAGTTGATGCTTTGGTTGACGCGCTCTATCGGGCGCGGCGGGCCTTCATGGTATAATCCCGACTGCCAGATGGGACGAAGGTTACTGCCATGTACGATATGTATCGCGAAAACATCCTCGACCACGGCATGAACCCGCGCAACCGCGGTGTGCTTGACCCGGCCGATATCGACTACGAAGCGAGCAACCCATTGTGCGGCGACCGGCTTCGGCTGACCCTGCGCCTCGATGATCAAGGACGCATCGTCGCTGTAGGGTGGGATGGCGAAGGCTGTGCCATTAGTCAGGCTTCGGCATCGATGCTCGGCGAGGCGATCCTCGGCAAGACAGTTGAGGAAGTGCGCGCGATCGATAAACAGTTTATCTTTGACCTACTCGGTATTCCACTTTCGATGAACCGTATCAAGTGTGCGCTGCTGTCTCTTAAAGTGTTGACGGTAGCACTGTATGGCCTCGGCGCCTGGCAGCAGCACGATCAGGACGATGAGGAATTTTAAGCATGGCTGAATTTGTGACCGTCGCCCGTCTGAGTGATATCCCCCCGGGTGAGCGGATCGTGGTCGAACACGGTCGCGATTGGGTCGTCATTTTTAACGTTGATGGGACGCTGTACGCGCTTGAAGATCGCTGTTCGCACGAAGATGTCCCACTATCTGAGGGTCAGCTCGACGGCGTCATCATCGAATGTTCGCAGCACAGCGCGACCTTCGATATCACCACTGGCCAGCATCTTTCTCCCCCTGCGTTCGCGCCTGTACGCGTTTACGATGTGCGAGTGCAGGATGGCGACGTGCAAATCGCGCGGCGCACACGCTGATGCTCACCTTCGCTGAGGCGTTTGCGTCGCGCGAGACGTTTGTCTTCGGCCATCGCGGCGCCAGCGCTTATGCGCCCATGAACACGCTTCCAGCCTTTTTACTGGCAGCAGAGCAGGGCGCTGCCGGCATCGAGCTGGATGTGCGCTGCTCCAGC
Source organism: Aggregatilineales bacterium (assembly GCA_046719065.1). Taxonomy (GTDB): domain Bacteria; phylum Chloroflexota; class Anaerolineae; order Aggregatilineales; family Phototrophicaceae; genus Flexifilum. The sequence continues at coordinate 11,510 of JBDNDP010000054.1, forward strand.
GATGGCCGGCTAATGGTTCTGCACGACCCGATTGTCGACCATACCACCAATGGGAGTGGGCAGGTAGCAGATTTATCTTATGAAGCGCTGCGTGAGCTTGATGCTGGCGCTTGGTTTGGCCCTGAATTCGCTGGCACGCTTATCCCTACGCTGGACGAAGTTTTTGACGCGTTTGGGCGAGGCCTGCTCATCAATGTCGAGATCAAGGCCGAGTCGATGTTCACCGATGGCATCGAGCGCGCAGTCGCAGAAGCTGTTCGCCGGCATCGCCTTTTCGATACCGTGCTGGTTTCCTCGTTCAATCCGCTGGCGCTCCGCCGCTTTCGAGCCGTGCTTCCTGAAGTGATGATCGGGTATTTGCATGCGCCCGATGTTCCTTTTTACCTTCCGGCTTTGATGAGCGGCTTGAAGCATGAAGCGCGTCATCCCTATGATGGCGAGGTCACGCGGCGCTATATGGATTGGGCGCGGCGTGCCGGCTATGCCGTCAATGTTTGGACGGTCAATGATCCGGCTCGGGCGCAGGCCCTGCGCGACCTTGGCGTCAACATCATTATCACAGATCGGCCAGATGTGATTCGGGCCGCTCTTGCTCCATGAATGCTTTTATCTCCGCGTGGCGCCGGCTTGTGCGCTTCGGTTTCTACTTACTGTATAACCCGTTCGCTTTTACCTACGATGCTGTCAGTAAACTTGTGTCATTTGGGGCTTGGCGCTGTTGGCAGCGCGCTGCGCTCGCGTATCTGCCCAGTGATGGGTGGGCGCTTGAATTGGCGCACGGCACCGGCGACTTGCAGCTCGACCTCGCATCGGCTGGAATTTCCAGCATCGGTTATGATCTGTCGCCCAATATGGGCCGTCTTGCGCGCCGGAAGCTCATCCGCCACGGCGTCGTGCCGCGGCTAGCGCGCGGCCGTGCCCAGGCATTGCCATTTGCTGATGGTGTATTCCGCTCAGTCGTCAGCACATTTCCAACCGATTTTATCATCGCTTCGCAGACGCTGTACGAAGTTGGACGCGTGCTCGCGGACGATGGCGTTTTAGTGATCGTTCCCTCGGCGCTTTTCACAGGCGGAGGCGCTGCGGTGCGCCTGCTTGACGGGTTGTATCGCATCACCGGGCAGCGACAGCATGTTGGCGACCAGACACAGGCTGAAGATATGCTGCGTGCTGAAGCCGCTGCGCTGTTAGAACCCTATGGGTT
>JBDNDP010000055.1:0-10455 GCA_046719065.1 Aggregatilineales bacterium
GGGCGACCGGCTCAGCCTGCGCATTAGCCATCTCGAGCCAGAAAAGCGGCGTGTGGGCTTCACGCAGCGTTGGGGCACCGATGCCGCTGAGGTAAGCGCGGAGCGAGACGCCGTCGATGAGGCGGTCAATGATGCCCTCGATGATGAGATAACCACGCACAACGATGCGTCCGCCGAAGTGGAAGCGGCTTTCGAAGAACAACCTGAATCAGCCGCCGGCCGGGAAGATGACGACAGCGCCGCATAACTTATATGGCATCAGGGCCGAGTGAGGTCTACGGAGCGCCAAATCAGGCGCTCCGTATTTTTTATCAAAGCCCGTCTCACGGATCAGTGATGAACTGCACCCTTGCGACGATCTATGGTCATGCGTTGCCGCTCGCTTCGTTTGACCCCGCCCTACGCTATCTGCGTTACAATACAGCAGGCTGATAGAGATAAACCGGATAGGATGCGTTCGATGCCTAACAATGGAGACTTTCTGTTCCGCGGCGAGCTGGCCGAGCTTGACCCGGATGTCGCTGAACTGATTCGACATGAGACCGCTCGACAAGAGCGCTATTTGATCCTAATCCCTTCAGAAAGCACGGTGCCCACCGCTGTGCGCGAGGCGTTGGGATCATCGTTTCACAATCTGTACGCTGAAGGCTATCCACTCGATGAAACGCGGACGATGACGCAGGCCGAGATCCTGAACTACCATGCCCGCCTGCCCGAGTATCGCCGTCATGCCGACAAACGCTATTACAAGGGTACGGAATATGCCAATATCGTCGAAGCGCTGGCGCGCCGGCGCGCGGCAGAATTGTTCGCCACGGCGCGCTATCCCGCCGAAAAACTGTTCGTGAATGTGCAGCCGCTCTCCGGCGCGCCGGCCAATAATGCGATCTTCAGCGGGCTGCTGGCGGTCGGCGATACGATCATGGGACTCGACCTGCTGCAAGGCGGTCATTTGACGCACGGAAGCCCGGTCAATCGCAGCGGCAAGCAGTATCGCGCTGTCTCGTATGGGGTTGACCCCGCCACTGAAAAACTCGATTATGAGCAGATCCGCGCGCTGGCGCTCGAACACCGCCCCCGGCTGATCATCGCCGGCTATACCAGCTATCCTTATGCGCCCGATTGGGACGCCTTCCGCGCCATTGCCGATGAGATCGGCGCTTACTTGATGGCCGATGTCTCGCATGTGGCCGGCTTGATCATCGGCGGCGTTTACCCAAACCCGGTTGGTATCGCCGATGTGGTCAGTTTCACCACGCACAAAACGATGGGCGGGCCGCGCGGCGCGGTGATCATCACCCACCGTACCGATGTCGCCAACAAGGTCGACCGCGCCGTGTTCCCCGGCGAACAGGGCGGGCCGCACGTTAACCAGATCGCAGCGCTGGCGGTCGCCCTGCGGCTGGCCGCTACTGATCAGTTTCGCCACTTGCAGCAGCAAACTGTCGCGAATGCGATCCGGCTGGCCGAGCGGCTCGCGGCGCGCGGGATGCGAGTCGCCTACGGCGGCACCAATACGCACATGGTGCTGCTCGACTGCAAAACGATCGTCGGGGCTGATGGCACGCCGTTGAGCGGTGACATCGCCGCGCGCATCCTTGATCTGGCCGGCATCGTTGCCAATCGCAATACGATCCCGGGCGATCCGTCGGCGCTGCGCGCATCGGGAGTGCGCCTGGGCACGCCGTGGGTGACGCAGCGCGGCTTCCGCGAGGCGGAAATTGACCGATTGGCGGACTGCATCGCCGACCTGCTGAGCGCGGCAGTTCCCTTCAGCTATCTCGGCAAACGCCGGCCTGAAGCGCGGGCTAAGGTCGAGTTCGACGTGCTTCAGCGCGTTAAAAATGCAGTGCGCGAACTGGCAGCCAACGCCGGCATCGATACCGACGCCGGCGCGGAGGACTACCCGCATTTCTATTATTTGGATGAGACCGACCGCGACCCCAAGACGCTCGCGATCGCGCCGATCGGTTACGCAAGCGCAGCCTCTTTTCTCGATGTTGCCCTCAGCGCCGATGTCGGGGCGCTGCGCGCTGGCGATCGCGCTCCAACGTTGGTGCTGGAGCCGGATGGTTCGGTGATGGCGCGCGGGATCGTTGAGGCGGCGGCCGACGGAGCTTTTTTGCTGCACGTCGAGAATGCCAGCCGAGTGAGCAACTGGCTGCGCGCCCTCTCTGATGGCTTCGTGCTTTTCGATCACGATGACCCGTATGCAAAAGTTCCTGGGCCGGTTGACGTGCGCGTGTTAGGCGCCGCGCACAGTGACTTCAGCAGCATTGACGGAAACGCCTATGCGACGAAGCCCTATTTCATCGGCGAAGGCGGCCCCGCCTATGCCGGGCCGCGCGGCGCAGCCCTGCCCGAATTCACATGGGCACAACAGGAACCAGACTCGCTGAAGACCACGCCGCTTCACGGGCTGCATTGTGAATTGAATGCCAAGCTCGCCCCATTTGCCGGCTATGAGATGCCTCTTTGGTACAGCTCGGTCGGCGAAGAACACCAAGCAGTGCGCAAAAGCGCTGGCGTCTTCGATGTGACGCACATGGGCGTCTTCGACGTGCAGGGGCCGGGCGCAGCCGCCTTTCTTGACGTCGTAACGACGAACGATGTCGCCGGCCTGGCGATCGGCAGCTCGCAGTATACCTATCTGCTCGATGTGCATGGTGTGCCGCTCGACGATCTCATGATTTACCGGCTGGCCGCCGAGCATTATTTGCTGGTCGTCAATGCCTCGAACAACGACAAAAACTGGGCATGGCTGAACGCCGTCAAGGAGGGGCGTGTCATGATCGATCCGGCAAAGCCGTATCGCCGGGTTCGCCAAAGCGGCTTCGCGCTGCGCGACCTGCGCGCCGAGTCCGCGGGCGCCGACCGCCGTGTCGATATCGCCTTGCAAGGGCCAGCGAGCCAGACCATTCTACTCTCCCTTGATGCCAGCGAGGCCGATCGAGCCGCGGTTAGTGGCCTGCCGTGGGCAGGAGTGACGCGGGCGCAACTCGGCGGCTTCGACTTGATCGTCTCACGCACTGGCTACACTGGCGAGCGCGTCGCCTATGAGCTGTTTGTTCACCCTAATCAAGCCGAAGCCCTCATGCGTGCGCTGATCGCCGCTGGCGCAGTCCCATGCGGGCTGGCTGCGCGCGACAGCTTGCGCACGGAAGCCGGCTTGCCGCTTTATGGTCACGAGTTGGGCGGCGCTTTGCGGCTTAACCCAGCCGATGCGGGTTTTGGGACATACGTCAAACTGTGGAAGCCGTTCTTCGTCGGCAAAGCTGCCTTTATCGCGCATGAACGGACGCGCGATGCCGTCGTCATTCGCTTCCGGCTGGAGAACCGCGGCGCGCGGCCGCCCCACCCCGGCGATCCGATCGTCGATAAACGCGGGCGCGTGGTCGGCGTAGTGACGAGCTGCGCGCTAGACAGCGAGGGCTACCAACTCGGGCAGGCCTATGTCAAACATGGGGCGAACGAGGAAGGGGCGGCGCTGGCCGTATTCTGCGGGTCAGCGCGGGCCAAGGCGGAGAAAGCGCCCGGCGAACTGACCTTCGGCGACCGCATCGCCGTGCCCGAACCTGCCGTCGTCCTCAGCCGCTTTCCAAAGCGCAGTTAGACGGGTTCAGAGCAAGGCCAACAGCGCGTCGGCAGCAGCAGGCACCCCGCCCAACGCGGCGAATTCAGCGGCGAGCGCGCGCGCATTTTCGGCCACCACCGGGTCGCGCACGACCGCACGAGCGCCTTCGAACAACATGCCCTGCCGCACATCGTGCGCGGTCAAGTTCAGGCCAACTTTGGCCTGCGCGATGCGCCGCGCATTGCCGCGCTGGTCGGCAGCATGGGGAACTGCGATCTGCGGCACCCCATGGATGACGGCTGCGTGGGTCGTCCCCATACCACCGTGGTGCACGATCAACCGCGCGCGGGGCAGCAGGTGATCAAAGTTCACCCAGTTGAGCAAGCGCGTGCCGCGCGGCAGCGCTGCGATCAGTTTCTGTTTCTCTTCAGGGTTAACAGCGCTGCTGCCCAGAACCACGATCGGCAGCAGCCCGGCGCGCGCCGCCGCCTGCGCGGCCCAGCTGAAGAAGCCGAGATCGCTAGTAAATGTCGTGCCGAGCGTAACCAGCGCCAGCGGAACGTCATCGGGGATAGCGGCGAGCCAGTCTGGCGGCGCATTCGCCGGCGCTTCGGGCTGGCCGCCGACGAAGCGCGTCTGCGGCAGGATACTGGCGGCATCGGCCTGATACCAGCGCGCGCTGAAATAGCTCACATGCAAGTGAGGGCTGAGGATCGATGGGGTGGGGCCGGTCGCGAAGTAACGCCCCGATAGTCCGAAGCGCGCTTGCAGGCGCGCCAGCCGGTCTTGGCTTTCTTGGCCGAGGATTTTCTGCACGGGGAAAAGCGCCTCTTCGTTCAGCTCACGCTGAGCCGGCCAGCCACATACGGCCAGCGGCACGGCGAGCTTCTCTGCCGCTAAAGCTGCCGCAGTCAGGAACGGGTCAGTCACAATCAAGTCCGGCGCGCCGAGGTCGCTTGCGAGCTCGATCAACGCCTCGACGGCTTCGGCCACCAGCGGCTCGCTCAACCATGTATCGAGGGCGCGGCGATAGCGCAGCATGACGGCTTCCTGCGGCGGGATCGCGCTTAAATCCGGCGCGGGCGGCGGCGGCCACAGCCAGCCGGTACGGCGCACGGGCGCGAAAGCGATGCCAGCCGCGGCCAGCGCACCCGCGAGCGCGTTTTCACTCACCCATGTGATGCTGTGCCCCCGCGCTTGAAGGACGCGAGCAGTTTTCAGAAAGCCGCCCCAATCTGTGTGGCTGAACAGCGGCGCGGAGACAAACCAAATCGTCGCCATGATGCAGTGACCATTATCTATGGTGAAGATATTGTGAGCGAGACGGCACGCCTAGCTGTCACGTTTTTCCGGGCTGACTGAGGCCTTTCCTTCCAGCCAAGCCGGTTCGAGCTTTGCCTGCGGCATGTGCAGCAGGGCATACAGGCGGCGCGCCTCATTCCAACTCGCGCACGCCCCCTCAATATCACCCAACGCCGCCTGCGTCTCTGATCGCAGCGCCAGCACTTCAGCAAGCCAACGCCGCAGTTCAGCGCGGCGCGCCAGCGCGATCGCCTCGACCAGTGAGGCGTCGGCAGCCAATGGATCACCCGTGCGAAGCGCGAGGCGTGCTGATTCGAGGAGCGCGCGGGCGATCAGCTCGGCGCTGCCCTGCGCGCGCGCCGACGCCAGCGCCGGCTCGATCAGCGCGCGTGCCTCGTCGAACTCGCGCAAAGCGATCAGAGTCGCCGATAAGTTCAAACTAAATACGGTGCGCCAATAGGGCTGGTCAAGCGGTTCGATCAACGCCAGCGCGCGCCGGTGCCGCTCAAGCGCGGCCGGGTACTCTCCCAGGGCATCGTGCACCAAACCGAGATTGTCAGTCTGCACAGCCGCTTGCAGCTTGAGACCATGCTGCTCGCTGAGGCGCAGCGCCCGTTCCAGCGAGGCGGTGGCGCGTCGCGGCCGCCCGGTCGTCAGCAAAAACCAGCCGTAATTGCCTGAACGCGTGCTCTCCGCCGCTTTGTCGCCGATGCGGCTCGCCAACGTGATTGCCTCGTTGAAGAACGCATCTGCCGATTCGACATCCCCCTGCTCGGCATAGGCATTGGCAGCGCTGGAAAGCACCAGCCCGCGCGTCTCTAAATCCGCTTCATCAACGGAATTGAGCGTCATTAACGCCTGTTCATAGTCTTTGAGCGCGCGCGCGTGATGGCCGAGCTGTTTGCGCGCCCCGCCGAGATCGCAGTAAAGGCGGGCGAGCTGCGCATGCGCGTTGTGGTCTTCATAGAGCGGCAGCGCCTGCATCCATTCATGGATCGCTTCGTTAATCTGGCCGGCTCGCAAATAGATCAGCCCGCGATCGCGGTGCGCCTGCGCTACTTCCAAGCCAGCGTCCAGCTCACGCGCGAGCTGGATTGCAGCTTCATAGGCCTCGGCCGCCGCGGCGATATCGCCGGTATCAGCGCGGGCTGCCCCGAGAGCGCGCAGCGCTTCAAGTCGGGCGCGGCCATCGCTTGAAGTGGCGACCGCCTCAAGAATCGGCAAGGCTTCGTTCGAGCGGCCGCTGGCGCGCAGCGCTGCCCCATAGACGGACTGCGCACGCAGCGAAGCGTTCGCTGCCGCATCGGTTGAAGCAGGCAGATGCTCGGTGAGCGCCAATGCTGCCTCGGCGTGGCTGAGCGCCTCAGCGGGCATGCGCATCAGCAGGCCGATGCGCGCCAGCAGGCAGCGCGCCTCAAGCGCATCGAGCGTGCCGTGTTCAACATCGGCATGGTCAATGACGCGCCGGGCGTGCGTTTGAGCGTCTTCGTACCGTCCTTCTTCGAGCGCGCGTTCGGCCAGCGCCAAAGACCACAAACGAATATAGCGGCGGTAACCGATCTGTTCTGAGAGCTGCACCGCCCGCCGCAGTAGGTTAACTCCATCGGTATCATGTCCAGAATCGAGCTGGGCGCGGCCCATAATGCCGACGAAATAAGTGCTCATTTCAATATCGGTGCTGCTGCTGAAACGAGGCAGAGCATCTGCCAGCAGATGCAGCGCGTAGCTGGCGTTGCCCTCGCGCCAGTACGTGTCGGCGAGATGCGCTTCGGCCCGGCCGATCGCGCTGTTATGGCGGGCAGCTTGCGCCTGCGCGCGCGCTGTCTCATAATGCGCGCGTGCCGCGTTCAAGTCGCCGTGCATCTGCGCCAGCCATCCAGCGGCGATCTCAGCATAAGCGCGCCCTGTCTCATCGCCGCTGCCCAGCCGCAGGCCGGCCAGCGCCGCCTCTGCATCTTCAAATCGACCGGCCAGCGTGAGCACTTCGACGCGTTGAAACTGCACCAGAGCCGTCTCGGCCGGGCTTTCGGCCAGCGCCAGCGCTTGATCGAGCAGTTGGAGCGCGCGCGGATAATCCTCGGCGAACTTCGCGTGGCGTGCCGCGTCGAGGGCCGTCTGCACTACAGACCGCAGTCCGGAGGTCGCCGCCGGGCGCAGCAAGTTCGCAAGGCGATCCTTCAAATTCATCTTAATGGCGTTCTCATCGGCGGCAGGATCATTCTGTCAATAGTTTTAGCGCCGTTTGCATCGAAACGCAAAGAGATACACTCCCCATGATCTCATCGCGTCAAAGTGCCGACCACTGCCCACGGCTCATCATCAATGGTGAAGACGCGCGCGCCGTCAAAATAGGTATAAACCTGCACGCCGACGCTGTAGAGGCCCGGCCCAATATCGGCCGGCTGAAGCGGATGAGGATCGTAGACGATTTCGCCGGGAGACCAACTTGTCGTCGGGCGGCGGTTCTCCAGCGGGAAGCTGTCATGCTGAGCGACCAACACCCCGCTGGCATCGAGCAGAAAAGCGGAGATCGTATAGTCGAGGGCCAGAGGTTGGCCAACAGACCACCACAAATCGACGCGCATGCGTTCCGCGTCGATAACGGCGCGGTGCAGGGTCATGCCGTTTTGATAAGCTGCTGCCGGGGGGGCGCTCAACAGCTCGTCGGCGCGATCAAAGCGATATACGTTAAGCGCATTGCCCCAATGATCAGTGGTCAGCACTGCCGTTGGCACATGGCCGGTCGTTTGCAAAAACTCGAAGGCTGACCGGTCGGGACTCCAATGCGCCAGCCACACCGTATTATGCGCGGCCAGCACCGGCAGCAGCTCATGCGGATAGCGCTCCGGCCAGAACTCGCGCCAATGGCGCAGCGATTCGACTCGCGCCCCCGCAGGCAGGTCGCGGTCGAGGTAATAGGTCAGCGGGTTATCGCCACGATAAACCTCGAGCAGCGCCATCTCGCCCGGGCGCGCGTAGGCCGTCAAGCTGGCGGCCATCCGATCCCACGGTTCTTTGGGATAGTAATCGTCAACGGTCGTCACGCCGTAAACGACGATGACAGCGACGAGAAACCCGCGCGCTGGCATGGGCAGGTTGCGCAGCCCGCGCGCGATCAAGATCGCGATCGCCGGGGTGATCAAGAGGATGCGATGGGGGGCGAGCACCGGGAACCAGAGATTAGCGATGAAGGTCACGGAGACCGTCCCAAACACCCAAAACGCCAGCAGGAAAGCCGTCCCGGGGTCGCGCAAGCGCAGGCGGCTGGTTTCATAGTGAACCAGCCCTAGTAGCAGCAGCCCCAGCATGAGCGGCCACTGCGCGGTCAAAAACTTGTGGCGCATGTCCTCTAGCGTGTCCCACGTTGAGGGCAAGGCTGCCTGAATGCCGGGGTCGTTGAGGCGCTGGTTGAAACCGATGGCGATGAACCACGGCGCGAACACCCCGCCGATCAAGGCGAGGATGGCGACGGCGCGCAGGCGAACTGCGCCGCGCAGGAACAGCAGCGCATGCAGCCCCTGCGCCAGCACAATATATAGCCCTTGATACTGCACATGCAGCAGCGCCGCCGTCACAACAATCCACGGCAGGGCACGCCGTGTTGACGGGCGTGCCATCCAGCGAACGTAAAATAGGGCGCTGAGGATGACCAGAAATGTGCGCAGAGCATACATGCGCACTTCTTGAGCCAGCACTACCTCAGGATCGGATAAGGCGAGCACCAGCGCTGCCAGCGCCGGCACGGTCGCAGCGCTGAACCAACGATCACTGCGATGGAGCGCGCGCGCCAGCGGGACGACAGCAGCTACGCTGAGGATACTGAAGAAGGCCGACAGCATGCGCATTGAGACGACTGAGCCGCCCGCTATTGCGATCCAGCCCTCTAGCAGCAGATAATACCCCGGGGGATGATGGTCGCGCGTCGCCAAGGCGGCCAGCAGATCGGGCTGCTGAAGGATGAAGTACGTCGCGCCTTCATCGATCCACAGGCTCTGCTGGCCGATATGCAGAATGCGCAGCGCAGCGGCCAGCAGCAGGATCACCATTAGGGCAAAAATGAACCATCGATTTGATTGTGAGATCTCGCGGGTGCGCACCGGGGCAGCGCCTCAAGTTACGGTGTCATCAACCGAAAGATAACACGGGGCAGCCGGCCAGAAAAGGGTGGACACGTCGACCATTGGACGCGCCCACGCGCAGTTCAATCGCTTGCGCCGGCTTTTTCGCGCCACGCCATTTCAGGACGGCAGCACAGTACGAGCTGTTTGGCAGCGCGCACTTCATCGAGGCGCTTAACCGGCATAGTGTGCGGCGCCTCCTTAAGTAGGGTCGGTTCGCGCTTGGCTTCCTCTGCGATCGTCCGCATCGCATCGATGAAGCGGTCGAGCGTCGCTTTGTCTTCGGTCTCGGTCGGTTCGATCAGCAGCGCTTCCGGCACGATCAACGGGAAGTAATTGGTCGGCGGGTGAAAGCCGTAATCCATCAGCCGCTTCGAGATATCGAGCGCGTGCACGTCCTCAACGCCCTCAAAACGCCCCTCTAGCACAAATTCATGGGCACAGTAGCGGTTGTAGGGTACGCGGTACACATCGGCCAGCCGCGCGCGCAGATAATTGGCGTTCAGCACGGCATGGCGCGATACATCGCGCAGGCCCTCGCCGCCATAGGTGCGAATGTAGGTATAGGCGCGCACATGCATACCGAAGTTGCCGTGAAACGCCTTCAAGCGGCCGATCGATTTGGGCGGCATGGCCAGCCCGTATAGCGGCGCTTCGTCATCGCTGACCGCTGGCTCGACGATCGTCACAACCGGGCCGGGTAGATAATCTTTGAGCCGGTCGTTAGCGGCGACGGGACCGCTGCCCGGGCCGCCGCCGCCATGCGGCGTCGAGAAGGTTTTGTGCAGGTTGTAATGCATCACATCGAAGCCGAGCGCGGCCGGCTTGACGATGCCCATCAGCGAATTGAGATTAGCGCCGTCCATGTACATCAGGCCGCCCGCTTCATGAACAATGCGGGTCACGTCAAGGATATGCGCTTCGAACAGGCCGAGAGTGCTCGGCACGGTGATCATCATGCCCGCCACCGTCTCGTCGCAGGCGGCTTTGAGCGCTTCCAGATCGACGTTGCCATCGGCGTCGGAAGGCAGCTCCACAGCCTGCAAACCGGCCATGGAGACGGTCGCCGGGTTGGTGCCGTGCGCGCTGTTCGGCACGAGGATGCGCGTTCGCTTGTCGTCACCGCGCTCGCGATGGTAAGTGCGGATCATCAAGATGCCGGCTAGCTCGCCTTGGGCACCCGCCGCCGGCGCGAGGCTCACGGCCGAAAAGCCGCTGATCTCGGCCAGCCATTCTTGCAGTTGGTGCATCAGCGCGAGCGCGCCCTGCGCGCCTTCCGGGTCGGTCAAGGGATGCAGATGGGCGAAGCCGGGCAGGCGCGCCATATCCTCATTGATCTTGGGGTTGTACTTCATCGTGCATGAGCCGAGCGGATAAAAGCCCTTGTCGATAGCATGATTGAGCGCGCTCAAGTTCACGAAATGGCGAACCACTTGCAGCTCGCTCACCTCAGGCAGATCG
>JBDNDP010000056.1:0-7566 GCA_046719065.1 Aggregatilineales bacterium
GCGCTAAGCTGGCTTCAGTCGGCGCATGGATGGGCGTCGCTCAACCCGCGCGCGCTCGATTCGATCGCCCTGCAAAATGGCTGGCACGGAGAGGTTCGCCCGCTGCCGAATGTCCTTTACCGCTTTCGCGGGTTGTGGCGTGGCCACATATGGACGCTCGATCTTCACCTGCGCATAGGGTTTCTGCGCCCGCGCGCGCGCCGGGCCGAGGCTTATTTCCTGTGGACGGGCCGGGGCGGCGCGCTGCCACCGGGCGAACAAATTGTGATCTTGTACGCCAGCGATCGGCCGGCCTCGTTGCCGCTGCGCGGCGGCATCGCCGGCAGTTACTACGATTTCACTTTTCGCCGGCGCATCGGTTACCTAATGAGCCGAGGTTTCGTGAATGCGCGGCCCGCTCGACCACTGCGCGCGATCATAGAAATGACCGATCTACTTGAACGCAGCGCTGTTGTCTATGCCACTAGCCCGGGCGCGGCGCGCCGTTTCTTCAGCGCGCGCGCGGTCAGCCTTGTGCGGCACGGGCGAGCGACTGACGAACGTTTGTGGGGGCTGCTGGTGATCTTCATCACCGCCCACGACTTGCAAATCTTCGCCCAGCTGCCCGTTCGCGGCGCAACGCTGCTCGACCGTTTGCGCGGGCGGCCCAGCTTAAAGTCCAGCGATCTTGTGCCGCTGCTGCTGCGCCATATGATCGAGCTTGGCACCGCTTTGGAAAGCCTGATCCTAGAACAGGCGGTTTACACGAACGCCCATGCCGAAAGCGCGCCGCCAGATTTACGCCCAGACGGCGCGTGGGACGAACTCATCTTTGGCAGGCGAGCTGGGCTGTGAACACGAGATGTTGAGAAATGAGGAGCTTTTATGACCGAAGCGCTGGCAGTCGAACTGTCGTTGGAGCAGTTCAGCGAACTTGCACGGGCGATCGAAAGCGAGGTACGCCGCGTCATTGTAGGACAAGAAGAAGTCATTCGCAGCACGTTGATTTGCATTCTGGCCGGTCGCCATGCCTTGCTCGAAGGCGTGCCCGGGCTGGGCAAGACGATGCTGATCCGCACGCTGGCCGACGCGCTTGACTTAAAATTTTCGCGCATACAATTCACGCCCGATATGCAGCCGGCCGACATCACCGGCACCGATGTTTTGGAAGAATCAGAAGATGGACGCACCAAGATTCGTCGCTTTCAACCGGGGCCGATTTTCGCTAACCTGATCCTCGCCGATGAGATCAATCGCGCCACGCCGAAGACGCAGTCGGCCCTGCTTGAGGCGATGCAGGAGAAGACGGTGACCGTCGCGAACCGCACGTACACGTTGGAGCCGCCGTTCTTCGTGCTGGCGACGCAAAATCCGCTTGAGATGGAAGGCACCTACCCGCTTCCCGAAGCCCAACTTGACCGCTTCATGTTCAAGGTGAATGTGAGCTACCCGTCTGTGGCCGAGCTGGTCACCATCCTTGATCGCACGACGAGCGCGGCCAGCCCAGCGGCGGGGAAAGTGGCAGACGGCAAACAGGTGATCGCGATGGGGCAGCTAGCGCTGAACGCGCCCGTGGCCAGCCATGTCAGCGAGTACGTCGCACGGCTGGTCGTTGCCACTCACCCCGAAACCCCAGCAGCACCAGAACGCGTTCGCCAGTTCGTGCGCTATGGGGCCAGCCCGCGCGGCGCGCAGGCCTTGATCATCGGCGGCAAGATCAACGCGCTGCTGGAAGGACGCTTCAACGTCGCGTTCGAGGACATTCAGGCGGTCGCGGCCCCGGCCCTGCGCCACCGGCTGCTGCTTAATTTTGAGGGAATGGCCGAGGGCATCAATCCCGATGACATCATCGCCGACGTATTAGCTGCCACGCCAAAGACCTAAGATGCCGCCCATCCTGTTCGACGAAAAGACGCGGCGCAAACTTGAGCAGATCATGCTTTCCGCCTCGCGGGTGCGCGCCGGCGCCATCAAAGGTGAACGCCGCTCTGTCAAACGCGGCAGCAGCACTGAATTCGCCGACTATCGCAATTATGTCCCCGGCGATGACCTGCGCCGCCTCGACTGGAACATCTACGCGCGGCTGGAGCGCCCGCTCACCAAACTGTACGAGGACGAGGAAGACCTCGCCGTGCACCTGCTGCTCGATACGTCGCTGAGCATGGACTGGCCGCGCGAGGGCGATCCCGATCTGAACAAGTTCGTTTACGCGCGCCGGCTGCTAGCCGGGCTGGGCTACGTCTCGCTCATCTCCAATGACCGGCTTGTCGTGGCGGCCATCGGTTCTGGAGATGGACAGCCGATGCCGGTCTATGGCCCGGCGCGCGGGCGTAGCTACGGGGTGGGGCTGCTTAATTTCATCAACGGTTTGCGGCCGCGCGGGACGACCGATCTCAACGCCGCGCTGCGCGATTATGCGCAGCGCGCAGCGCGGCCCGGCTTGTGCTTGCTCCTCAGCGACATGTTTTCGCCATCGGGCTATCTCGATGGGGTCAACGCTCTACTGAGCAAAGGGCATGAGATCGCTATCCTCCACGTGCTGGCGCCAGACGAGATCGACCCGCCGCTGGTTGGCGACCTGCGTTTGATTGATGCGGAGACGGGCGCGCCTCAAGAGGTAAGTCTTGATGCTGATATGCGGCAGCTCTATCGCCGCCGCATCGAGGCATGGCGCGAGGATATGCGCGTCGAATGTCTGCGCCGCGGCATTCACTTTGTGCTGGTGGATACGGGTATGCCGTGGGAAAAAATAATCCTTTACGACCTGCGCCGGCTGGGAGTGGTGCGATGACGGAGACCGAGCTGAGCCGCATCATCGCCGAAGCTGCGCAACACGTACAGCGCGCGGTGGGCGGCCCAGGCATGCAGGCGAAAGACTACCAACATGCATTGGGCAGTGAGCTGCGCAGCCGCGGCTTAAAGACTGGCATGCGCGAGGTCGCGCCGGGCACTTACAACGGGGTATCGATCCAGACGCCAGTGCGCATTCCACTGGTCGTCGAGGATCGAGTTGTGGTCGCCTGCTATGCAGAACCCCGTTACGCGCCTCGCTTCGAGGCCGAAGCATTGGCGCAGCTTCGCCTAACAGGGTTAAAACTGGCGCTGGTCATCAACTTTGGCGGGCGCAGCATCCGCGACAACATCCGGCGGGTGCTCAACAACGCTGGGTAGCGCGCCAGCAGCCGCTAGAGCAGGTAGTCGCGGAGCTGGCGGCTGCGGCGCGGGTGGCGCAGCCGTCGCAGCGCCCGCCCCTCAATCTGGCGGATGCGCTCACGCGTTAGGCCAAATTTTTCCCCAACTTCCTCGAGCGTATAGCTGCGTCCGTTAAGCAGGCCAAAGCGCAGGCGCAGAATTCGCGCCTCGCGCGGCGTGAGCGTATCGAGCAGCGCTTCGATCTTCTCGCGCAGCAGCTTGTCGTAAGCGCTCTGTGCCGGGCTGGGGATGGCATCGTTCTCGATGAACTGGCCAAACTCGCCGTCATCATCGCCAACTGGGCGTTCAAGGCTGAGCGGCTGCCACGACACGCGCAGCATCCAGCGCACTTTACGCGGTTCCATCCCCAGCTCAGCGGCGATCTCTTCGGCTGTCGGTTTGCGGCCATTATCTTGTTCCAACTTACGGGCCGTTTTGTAGAGCTGGCGAATACGGTCGCTCATGTGAACAGGAACGCGAATCGTCCGCCCCTGATCGGCGATCGCACGGGTGATCGCTTGGCGAATCCACCACGTCGCGTAAGTGCTGAAGCGGAAACCGCGGCTGTAATCATACTTGTCAACCGCCTTCATCAAACCAAGATTGCCCTCTTGAATCAGATCGAGGAATGGCACGCCGCGCGTCATGTAGCGTTTAGCGATCGAAACGACGAGACGGGTGTTGGCTTGGATCAGATGTTCGCGCGCGTTCAGCCCATCCTGCACCAGCAGTTCCCATTCACCAGCGCGCGGGTGGCCGGGCTGCCGGCTGAGTTTGCGGGCCGCCTCACGCCCCATCTCCAGCCGCATCGCCAGGTCAATCTCCTCCTGAAGGTTCAGCAGCGGCACCCGCGCCATCTCGCGCAGGTATAGCCCGACCGTATCGCTCGAGGCGAGATCGTGCGCGTCGAATTCGTCGTCATCAAAATCTTCTTCAAAATGCGCACTATCTTCAAAATCTTCAAACCAAAGGTCATCATCAAAGTCTTGATCGAACGCCAATTCAGCTTCAAAGAAACCAGCTTCCGGCAAATAAGAATCATAAGCGTGATCGTAATCGTTCAAGGCAGTGACCCTTCCTTTCACGTCATACGCCGAGACGCAAGGCCGATTCGGTTGGACTAAGATTTATTGAGCAGCTCTTTTAGTTTCGCCAAGCGCGGGTCAATGTCTTCCTGACACCCACACGGGCCATCGTTCAGATTGCTGCCACACATGGCGCACAATCCTTTACAATCTGGCCGGCATAACACACCCCGCGCATCGGCGATGATCGTCTCGGCGCGCAGAAGCGGCGCAAGATCGAGAATAGCGTCATCGCTTACACTGAATTCAGAACCTTTCGGGCTGGGATAAGAATAGAGTTCTTCGATGTCGATCATCAGCTCGCGTTCGAGCGGCTTTAAACAGCGGTAGCACTCATCCTCAACGCCGACCCGCAGCTCACCTTGAACGAGGATACCTTCCTTCGTCCGGCTCAAACGCAGCGGGCCACGCAGGTAGGTCAAATCAACATCTTCCGAAACGCGAACCGCTGGAACATCGAACTCGGTGCTGTGCGTATAACCCGGCCCCGCGGCAAGCACAAACCCAACATTGAGCTTGAGCACGCGGCCGCTAACAAATCCGTTGGCGTGCTGTTTGACCACGACGCTCTTCTTCAAGATTATGATGACTAACATTAAAAGTATATGAGTTTAGAGCGCCTGTCAAGACGGTAAGTCATCTCACTCACGTATGTGAACAGCATTTTTTGCAGAGTTTTTATAATGTGCGCATTCAAGGCAGTTGGTGGACGCGGCGCCGCAATGCCATGTTACAATCAAGAGAAGAAGCTTGCTGCCGCCAGCACGAGTCCTACAGTAAGGCCTAAGGCTGGGTCCCGTCATCCGGCAGCGCTCTCGGCTTGTGTGTTGGAGGGAAGAACGCATGGTTCCGGCAGACTCCGTCATTGCAGCGTTGATCGAAGCAGCGCCGCGCCTGCACGACCCTGCGGTTCGCAAGGCGTATGAACGCCTGCTCAACGAGATCGAGGCACACCTGAACGTGCCGCTGTTTGACGAAGACGACGAGCCGATCGACATCGCCGCGGAACTGGTCGACGATGGGCCGCCTGCGCCGCTCAGCGAGACGCAGATTGTGCTGCTGCGTCACGGCTTGCGCACGTTAGAGAGCGGGCGGCGCGGCGCGAGTTCATGGCTGGGCCTGCGCCGTGCCATGCATGCGCTCGCCGAAGCGCTCGCTGAACCGCCGCGCCGCGAAACTGCCCATAAAGTCGTCAACATTGAGAACCAGCGCCTGGTTGATCGCCGGACGATTACCCATATCGATAGCGTTTCAGGCAGCACGATCAACATCATCGGCGAGCAGCGCGTTTACCCTAACCCCGGCTCAGAGCGCGCGTGGCCCCCGCATTCGCCGCCCATGCCGGCCGATCTCGACTTGGAGTTTGGCGGTGGCGGCGGCGCTGCGCCACCGCCTGAACATGACATCTTCTTAAGTTACAGCCGCCGCGATGCGAGCATCATGCGCCGCGTCAAAGCCGATCTAACTGCCTCCGGCTTCGTCGTTTGGACTGACGAATATTTGACGCCCGGCACGCCATCATGGTTGAAGATTGTGGAAGAGAAGATCAGTCAAGCTGCGTGCCTGCTCATCTTAATGTCGCCCGATTCGCGTCAGTCAAACTGGGTGGGTAAAGAACTTACGTTTGCCACCGCCCATCGCGTTCCGATCTTTCCGCTGTTAATTCGTGGCGATGAACGGTCATCAGTGCCGCTGATCTTGAGCGGCTATCAATACGCCGATGTGCGCAAAGAGCGCGCCTACCGTGCCAGTTTTCCGGCGCTCGTGCGCGCAGTGCGCGAAGTCGTCTCGGCGCGCGATTTTCGCCGCGATTATGAACAAGATGAAGGATGATTTTCAGGCCGTTTGAACGGCCAGCGAATTCGTGCGCCGCATCAGCGCGATGGCCGGCAGCACCGTGAACAGCAGCATCGTGCCAGCGACAAAATAGGGCAGCGTCGGCGCGATGCCGAACAACTGGCCGCCTAATGCGGTGCCAATGATCACTCCGAGGCTGGTCGAAGCGCCGTAAACCCCTAGCACGCTGCCGCTAAACCGCTCGGAAACGCTGGTGGTGGCCAGCGCTTGCAGCGACGGCATCATAATGCCAGAAGCGATCGCGATCGTCACCAGCGACAGCGGTCCCACCAGCAGCGGCGAGGTGAACACGGTCAGCGACAGCATGCCCAGCGAGCGCAGCAGCGCACCAACGACGACCAAACGCGTCTCTCCAAAACGCACGACCAGCCGTCGCAGCAGGAAGAGTTGTGTGACGAATTGGCCGACGCCGATGCCGGTTAGCATGAGACCAACGCCAAGATTGGCGGCCTGCGCGCTATATTCGCTGAACAACACCTCTTCGCCGAACAGCGCGATCGTCGCTTGCAAGATAGCGATGCTGAACTGGGCACAGAAACCGATGAGCAGAATGATCATGAGCGGCGTGCTGCTGGTGATATCGCTGAGCGTCAGCCGCGCCCGACCCTCCGCGGCCCGCGCGCGCCGCACCTCAGCAGTCAGCGACTCATCGAGCGCGACCTGCGTCACAATCACAGTGAACAGCGAGACCGCTGCGCCAACGAAAAACGGGGCGCGGTCGTCCAACATGGCAGCCACGACCCCGCCGACCGCCGGCCCGAGGATGTAGCCTAGCCCGAAGGCGGCGAAGATGATCCCCAGCCCCTGTGTGCGCTTTTCTCGTGGGGTGATGTCGGTAATATAGGCCTGTGCGACGATGATATTGCCGCCAGTGATGCCATCGAGGATGCGGCCGGCGAACAACATCGACAGGCTCCCGGCCGTGCCCAAGATCAGAAAGCTGATGAACGATCCTACTTGGCTGATGAGCAGCACCGGCAGGCGGCCGATCCGGTCGGATAAACGACCTAAAAACGGCGCGGCGATGAACTGCGCGACAAAAAAGGACGCGAGCAGCAGCGAGATGATCTGCGGAGAGGCGTCGAAATGCCGTTGAGCATACAGCGGCAGCGTGGGGATGACGATGGTAGCGCCGAGGAAGTTGACGAAAACGATCAAAAACAGCGTGATAACGCGGCGGCGAGACAACGGACAGTTCCCGAACGGAATGGGTAAATAATGAATAGGCTATTTCGATCATAGACCCACCCGCGCGACCAAATAAGACCAATTTGTTGGCGCCGGCGCGCGCTTTGCCGGTTCTTTTTGCTCTTGCACGCACAATGGCATTATCTTAGACTCAATACACTCAATACAATGGAGCGGTTTCATTCCGGCACTGCTGTCCTTGATTAGGATAGTGCTCGCACAGAAAACTGAACTTATGCCGAAGACGATGGTGGTTCTGCCCACC
>JBDNDP010000057.1:0-4785 GCA_046719065.1 Aggregatilineales bacterium
ATCATATTGAGCAGCGTATTGGAAATATGATCGCGATACAATCCCCACAGGTTATTGCCGGGCTTGCCGTGGCACATGTAAACGGCAAGCCCGGCAATTTGCCCTCGCCATTCAAGCGGCAAACCTTTAAGATAGGTCGCATTTTCGTGAGAAAGCGGGTACGACCACTCATCGTGATTGCCGCGAACTGTAGGAATACTGTGCTCGCGGATGCGCTGCACGACACTATCGGGATTTGGCCCACGGCCGACGAGATCGCCTGCGCACAAAACCAAATCGACTTGATGATAACGCTCGAACCGTTCAAGAACTGTATCTAACGCCGCTAAATCGCCATGAATATCGGAAATGACCCCTATGTCCATCCAGTCACCTTAACGTGTCGAATTGCCTCATTATACCAAGTTCACAGCGTGAGATGAACTAAATGTAAAATAGCAATTAACGAAAAAGTCAGCGATTTCGCTGTGCGCTTTATGTTCGAATATGCTATTATCCACAAAATCGTTCAACGCTTATTCGCTTCCCGCAGATCGTCGATGACACAGATACTGCTTATTCGCCACGCCGTCAATGACTACGTCAAAACTGGCAAGCTGGCAGGTTGGACGCCAGAAGTCCATCTTAACGAAGAAGGACGGGCACAGGCTGCGGCTTTGGCGCAGCGGCTAGCTGCCGAGCCGCTGAAGCACTTGTACGCCAGTCCTCTCGAACGCACCATGGAAACCGCCGAAGCCATTCGCGCCCATCACTCTCACCTTGAGATTAAACAGCATGTCGGCATCGGCGAAGTGCGCTATGGCGATTGGGAGGGCCAGTCGATCGCGGCGTTGCGGTCGCGTAAGATGTGGCACTTAGTGCAGGAATACCCTTCGCGCGCCGCTTTCCCTAACGGTGAAACGATGCGCGCGGTACAGGCGCGCGCGGTCGATGCCGTTGAAGCGATCGCGGCTGCCCACCCGCGCGAGATGGTCGCAATCGTCTCCCATGCCGATTTGATCAAGATGATCATGGCTCATTATCTGGGGATGCACTTGGATAACTTTCAGCGCATCGTCATTTCACCTGCTTCGATCAACAGTCTACTGCTTGGCTACGGCCGACCATACATCAGCGCGCTCAATGACGTTGGCCATTTACGCGAACTCGACCATGCAAAAAAGACAAACCAGACAGCGCCTTGACAATCAAGAAATGACCATCTATGCCAAACATAGAAATTGAACTCAATCCCGTCGATTTCATTACGATCGGCACAATCGGCCCGAAAGGCCAGCGTGTCTTTCACCTGCAAGCGGGCAAAGCTGACCAGATCGTCTCGATGATCATTGAAAAAGAGCAGGCCTGGGCGTTAAGCGAAGCGATCCGTGAACTTACGGATGACCTTGACCAGCGCTATCCCGACGACTCAGAGACGGAAGTCGATTATTCGATGGACTTGCATGAACCTATCGAGCCGCTCTTCCGCGTCGCTCAGATGGGGCTTGGCTATGAGGAAGAACGCAATCTGATCGTGCTGGTGGCACAAGAGCTTTTGATCATCGATGAAGATACCGACCCCGAAGGCCTTGAACCCGGCATCGTCCGCATGTGGAGCACGCGCGCCCAAATGCGCGCGCTCAGCGCGCATTCCACCATGGTCGTGCAAGCTGGCCGCCCCGATCCGAAACTCAACGGACGTTTAGTCTATTATTGGACATAACCCGCATGGGCGAGCTTGACCATGAGTCCAAGCCTTCGATCCCGCTGACGATCGAGCGCGTGCTACACGTTCTGGAAAAGGGCACGATCGATCAAGAGTATGGGATCATGCGCTGGAGTTCGAATTACGCGTTTTTAGTCTCCGTCACTCTCGACGAAACCTCGTTAACGGCCGTCTACAAACCTCAGAAAGGCGAACGTCCATTGTGGGACTTCCCCGATGGCACGTTATGTTACCGCGAATTCGCCGCATTTCTGACTTCCAACGAACTTGGGTGGGACATCGTGCCGCCGACGGTGCTGCGCGAAGCATCACGCGGGTTGGGGTCGCTCCAGTTCTATATCGACCATGATCCGCAGGTGAACTATTTTTCATTTGATGACCGCGCGGCGCCGCAGTTGATGCGCATCGCCGTCTTCGACGCCGTCATCAACAATGCTGATCGGAAAGGGGGCCACTGTTTGCTGGATGAGCATGGCCATATCTGGGGCATCGACCATGGCATCTCGTTTCATCAAGCTCACAAACTGCGCACGGTGATCTGGGACTTCGCCGGCCAGCCGATCCCTGACCCCTTATTGAGCGATCTTGAACGGCTGTGCATGACGCTCGAGGCCGCCAACAGCGACTACCGGCAGCGCATCAATTCGCTTCTGTCGCCGGCCGAGATCGAGGCTTACCGCCAGCGCCTACGCCGGCTGTTGAATGAGCGTTGCTACCCTCTGCCCGGCCCCGGCCCCAATTATCCGTGGCCGCCAGTTTGATCGCCGCGACGCACAGCTATTCCGCTCAAAGACGCTCAGCAGCCCTAATTGCCAGCCTCTTTATGATTTTCATCACGGCCTCTGATATAGAATTGGGGCAGCTTTCACGCTCATTAACGAGGTGCGTTTATCGTGGCCAGTGAACAGGCACGAGAGTTGCGACAGCAGGGCATCACGGCTGCGAAGGCGGGTCAAAAGGATCAGGCTCGCCAGCTTCTGCAGCAGTCCATTCGGCTTGAGCCGAACAATGAAGCGGCGTGGCTGTGGTTGGCGAGTGTGGCCCGTGACCACCGCGAGCGTGTATTCTGTTTGCAAAAGATCTTAGAGATCAACCCTCAAAATGACACAGCGCTGAAAGCCCTGCGCAGTCTCGGCCTGCTGCCCGATGAAAGCGCGCCAGCCCGCGCCTCCACAATGCCTGAGCCGGCCGGTAGAACGCCCGCGCGCCCACGCCAAATGAGCGAACAGGAACTGCTCGGCATGCCCCCTGGCGTGCCGATGCCAGCGCCAGAGCAGGTGAGCGAAGCGCAGCGACAAGCCGAAGCGATCTTGCGCGAATATGTTCTGCCGCTGCCTTCCGATGTGAAATGGACGCATAAAACGCGCCGGCGCGCCGGCGAAGGGGACATCGTCGTTTACCGCTTGTACCTAACAGCAGCGGTAGCCGGCATGGTTGTGCTGCTTTTCGTCATCGGCGCGATCATCGTACTCACCAACGATGACCTACGCAGCGTTGTGATAGCGCCGACCGCAACGTCAACGAGCACGCCGACCATCACACCCACCTATACGCCCGGCTTTACTCCAACCCCTTCGCCCACTCCGCAGCGGTCGCCAACGCCAACGCCGCCGCCACCGCTCAACCTTACGCCCGCTCGTCCGTTTGAATCGGTCGCGGCCACGGCTATCTACCCGCCTGTGCTGGAAAAAGCGCTTGAAGATGCCGTTAACGCGCTTAACCGCGGTCAGGCAGCAGCGGTCATCCCGACGCTGCGCGCAGAACAAGCGCTGACGATCAACCGATTTAATCCAAACCCTTATTACTACGAAGCGCTTGCGCATCTTCAACTGGGCGACTTTGACGCAGCGCTTGATATTCTCGATGCGGCTGAGAGCCGTTTACCAGAAGCGCCAAACGAGAATTATCGTCCGCTGGTGGATAGTGGCTTTGCGCAGGTCTACTGGGCGATGGCGCAAGACGCTCTCAATCGTGGAGCACGTTCTGCAGCGCAAGACTACCTCGATCTTGCTGAAGAACGCGCCCAAGCCGCCCTCCAGCGCGATCCGCGTTTGGTTGAGCCATATTTGCTGCTCGCCCGCTTAAATGTGAGACAGCGGCGCTTCGACGCAGCTCTAGACATCCTCGACCAAGGCTTGAATGTTGCCCAACTCAGCGCTAATACGGCGCTGTTGGTAGAAAAAGGCTGGGTTTACCTAGCCCAGCGCGACTACGGACGCGCCGATTATCAAGCCTATTTAGCCCTATACGTTGACCCAACACACGAAGGCGCGCATCGTCTGCGCGTGGAGACAGCCCTTGCGCAAGGGCGGCCCGGGCAGGCAGTGCTCTACGCGCAAGACTACCTGCTATATTATCCCGGCAGCGTGCTGGCTTACCGACTGCTAGGCGACGCGCGGATGGCTGAGGGAAACCCTGATCTAGCGCTGTTCGCCTACACACAGGCATTAGCCGGAGATACCGACGATGCAGAAACAGTCCGTGCGCTGGTCGCTCGGGCCAACCTGTACAATCAATTTCGCCGCTTCGATCTGGCGCGCGAAGACCTGACGGCTGCACTTGCTTTGACTGATGATCCCGCCATTCGCGCGCAGCGCATGCTAGCTGCTTATCGAGACGGCCGCTACCAAACTGCCTTAGCGGATGCTGATGCGTTGGTTGGCCGCGATGTAATCCCCGACGCTGAGCTTCAACTGCTGCGCGCGCGTATCCTGATCGACGATGCGATGCCGGGGGGCAGCGAAAGCAGCTACCAGCAGGCGTTGAGTTACCTCCTCGAGCTGCGAGCCGATGAAACCACCCCACAGGCACTGCAACCAACCCTTCAAGAGTATCTTGCGCGAGCATATCTTGCTCTGGGAGAAAACACTGCCGCGCTAGCCGCGATCGATGCCGCGCTGGCGAGCGGGCAAACCGCGGAACGCCACTATTTGCGCGGGTTGGCGCTAGAGGCGCAGGGCGAACTTAGCGAGGCGCTCCGCGAGTTTGAGTGGGCACTGGCGTGGGCACAGTTTTATCCATTTAGACGACAGGATGAGGCCGAAGCGCGGCTCGATCGCCTGCGCGCCATTGTTGCTAGC
>JBDNDP010000058.1:0-4503 GCA_046719065.1 Aggregatilineales bacterium
TAATCTGGCGCCAGCGAGACTTGATAACGCAGCAGCCTCGCGTTGAGAAACGGCATATCGCAGGCAACGCATAGCGTGTATGGCGTGCCGCTGTGATGGATCGCCGTGTAGATGCCGCCCAGCGAGCCTTTATCGGGCAGCAGGTCGGCGAACATCGGCAGGCCCAAGTGCGCGTAAAGCGCCGGCTGGTTGACGATGAGGATCGTCTCAGCTTGGCCGAGATCGCGCGTGCGCTCAAGGACATGTTCGATCAGCGGGCGGCCGTTCAGCGGCACAAATGATTTGTCGCGCCCCATGCGCGTGCTCTTGCCGCCAGCCACAATCGCTAAGGTGAAATTCGCCATCGCTTTGCGCTTTTCTTCACAAGGTGTTTGACAGTTTCCTTCAGGTAGCGTAAACTTTTCTCATCACAATCGAGCATCCCCAAGGCTATCGGCAGCGACAAACTTACGCTGCGCAAATACAGAAAGGACAGCCGAATCAGTTGACAAACAGGTAAGAACAGAATAAACTCAAGCTAAATTTTGTAGTTACATAGTCACCTAAAGTGGCTTTATGCTATGGAGATAAGATTGATGCTTGATTTTACCCTAAACTACCTTCCACAGCTCCCCGCAAAAACAGATTATCCCATTGGCTGCATCGGCGCCGGCTTCATCATGCGCGATGTGCATATCGTTGCCTACCACAAGGCCGGCTTCAACGTCGCTGCCATCGCATCGCGCACGCCATCGCAAGCCAAGGCCGCTGCCGAAGCGCGCGGCATCGGCACCGTTTACGACACGTGGCAGGAACTGCTCGATGATGAGCGCCTCGAGATCATCGATATTGCCTTCCCTCCCGACAAACAACTCGATATCGTGCGTGAAGCTGTTAAGCGCAAGCACATCAAAGGCATCTTGGCGCAGAAACCGCTGGCGATGAATTACCAGCAGGCGAAAGAGATCGTTGAGTTGTGCGACGATGCCGGCATCGCGCTGGGCGTCAACCAGAATATGCGCTACGACCAGTCGATGCGCGCCCTCAAATCGATCCTCGACCAAGGTCTGCTGGGCAAACCGGTGTTGGCGACGATCGAAATGCGCGCCATCCCACACTGGCAGTCTTTCTTGCGCGACTATGACCGGCTGACGCTGCTCAACATGAGCATCCATCATCTCGACATCATGCGATACTTGTTCGGCGATCCAGAGCGCGTCTTCGCCAGCGTCAGCAAAGATCCGCGCACGGCGTTCGAACACCGCGATGGCATCGCATTGTGGATCCTTGAATATGCCGATGGCATGCGCGCCACCTCATGGGACGACGTGTGGACTGGGCCGGTGCGCGAAGGCAGCGAGGGCGACTTGTACATCAAGTGGCGCGTCGAAGGGACTGACGGCATGGCCCACGGCACGATCGGCTGGGTCAAATTCGGGGACAGCGACTCGCAAAGTACGCTTGAGTTCACGACAAAGCGGCAGCCCGGCATGTGGTTCAAGCCGCGCTGGAAAGAATTCTGGTTCCCCGATGCGTTCGTCGGGACGATGGCGCAGCTCATGACGGCCATCCAAACGAACAGCGAACCAGAAATCAGCGGGCGCGACAACCTAAAGACAATGGCACTGGTCGATGCTGCCTACCGTTCGATCGAGACGCGCAACAGCGTGGCCATCGCCGACATGATGGTTTAATCTATTGCCATGCCGCGGCGGCCAACGTCTAATGTTCGGCGCTGCCGCGGCGCTAATCTGTTCGAGTGAAGGTTTTTCACGAATGCATTAAGGAGAACACAAAATGAAATTAGGTATCATCAATTCGGTCTTCTTTGGCACGGAAGTTGACGCTTATGGTGACGGGATCGAGGAGATCGCCAAGCTCGGTTTCGACACGATCGATATTTACCCCGCCGACGGCGAGATGTCATCGCAGCAGCTCGCCAACGTGCGCCGGCTCACCAAACAGCACAATCTCCCGGTGGCCGGCGGCGTCGCCATCATCTTCGGTTTCTTCGACCCGAACAAGCCAGCACGCCAATTTGCCGTTGACCTCGGCAAACGGCTGGTCGATTTGACCGCGCTGATGGGCGCCAACAACATGTTGATCGTCAACGGCGAATACTTCTGGCAATTGGAGACCGGCTTCGACAAAAACTGGATCTTCAACGCCGCCGTCGAGGGCACGCGCGCGGTGGGCGAACATGCCGAGGCGGTTGGCATCAAGATCGCCATTGAGCTGGAACCGTTCAAGATGTCGATCGTGAACAGCATCGACACGATGGAGGCGTTCCTCAACGCTGTCGATCTGCCGAATACCGTGCAGGCCAACATTGACTGCTCACACCTGTTCTTGGCCAACATCGCCCCGTCGGAGATTCAGCGCTTGAAGGGGCGCATCGCTCACGTTCATATTTCCGACGCCATCGACAAACACGGCGACCTGCCGCCCGGCCGCGGCAAGGCCCCGCTGCAGGAGTACATTAACGAACTGGCAAAAGCGGGTTTTGATGGCTCGGTCTCGTGCGAGCTGGAGTGGCCGCCGGATCGGTCACGCGCCGGCGTGCTCGCTTGGGCAAAGGAAGCCGGCGACGCGACTGCGGCTTTGCTCAAGAATGCTGGCGTGCGCGGCTGACGCTGTTCGGTGAATTGGGCCTTGATGCCATATCGGCGGTGCGTTCTGTGGCTGCACCGCCGATTTCCCACAAAATAAATAAATGGAAATGCGAGCGCAGGTTGAGATACTCTAAAAGCATCGCATTTTAGTTTCTTTTTGGGGGAAAAATGTCTCAGTTTGGTCATACGAACCGTCTTACGCGTCGCGAGCTGCTCAAGCTTGGGGCGGCAGCGGGCGCAGTGGGCGCTGCCGGCTTGATCGGCGTGCCGGCTTTCGTCCGCGCTGCCCCGCGCCAGCAAGGCCTCGCCCCCGGCATGATCGGCGGGCCGACCGGTTTCGAGGGCGCCGAGCGCTACCAGTACGGCCCCGATACCCCGGCTGGCCGCGCCATCGAGGGCATCCGCGCCTTGCCCGCCGACCGCAAGCCCGCCCGCCTGCAAATGCTGGTCGGCGCCAGCGCCGAGCTGCACTGGACAGGCGTCTTCCCTGAGGGAGCGCCGCCGGTGCTCGATCTGTTCGAGCGCGAGACCGGCATCCGCGTCGAGATCACCGTGCTGCCCTATGCTGAGCTGTTTGGCCGCGTGATCCAAGACCGCGTGACCAACGCCGGCGCCTTCGACATCTACTCGCTGCTCTACAACTCGCTGGCCAGCGCCTACGAGGCCGGCGCCCTGCTCGCCCTCGACGAGTTCGTCGACCAGTACCGCCCAGACTGGGAAGCCCATTACGGCGGCGGCGCCCTCACCGTCAACCTGCTCAACCGCTACCGCGGCCGCACCATCTCCGTCAACTTCGACGGAGACTACCAGATCTGGATCTACCGCCGCGACCTGTTCGAAGACCCCAACGAGCAGCGCGAGTTTCGCGCCCGCTACGGCTGGGACTTGCAGCCGCCTGAAACATGGGAGCAGTTCGACCAAATCGCCGAGTTCTTCCACCGCCCAGATGAAGGCCTCTACGGCAACACCGCCCTGCTCAACCCCGGCTGGGGCTTCAGCAACTTCTACCAGCGCTACGCCTCCGGCAGCCTGCCCAACCAGTTCTACTTCGACCCCGACAGCGGCCAAGCCCTGCTCAACAGCCCGGCCGGCGTGCAAGCCTGCGCCGAGCACGTCGCTTCCCTCGCTCAGCACAGCCCCGATGCCCTCGTCTGGAGCTGGCCTGAGCAGTATGCCAATATGAGTGCCGGCGGCGCTGCCATGACCTGCGCCTTCGCCAACATGCCCAAGTTCCTCGATACGCCCGGCTCGGCAGTGCAGGGCAGGCTCGGCTCGTTCATCTCGCCCGGGCGCCTGTTCGATGGCCAGCTCGTCCGCCGCAGCGTCACCTACATCGGCAACACCTATCAGGTCAGCTCGCAGACGCGCTACCCCGAGGCTGCCTACCTCTTCCTCCAGTGGGCCAACAGCCCCAGCATCTACACCTGGATGGTCGGCAACCCCGGCGGCACCTTCGACCCCTTCCAAGTCAGCGACTTCACTGACCCGCTCGTCATCCAGAGCTATCAACAGTATCAGATCGACTCGATCCAGGCGACTACCGAGATCACTGTGCCGCCGCCCAGCCTGCTTAACGGCGGGCAGGAGTACGAAGGCGCCCTCGACGAGGAGCTGCAGGCCGCCCTCACCGGCCAGAAGACGCCTGAACAAGCGATGGCCGATGCCGCCCGCCGCTGGAACGAGATCACCGACCGTCTCGGCCGCGATGCCCAGATCGAAGCGATACAGAACCAACTAGACGCGTGGCCGTCGTTGATCGAAACGCCGACTATCGAGTCCTAACGCATCACAGCTGTGTGCCTTTGGGGCGAGGAGAGAAACCGCCTCGCCCCAGCATGTTCGTTTTTGAGAGCAGTTCGCAAGAAGTTGAAGGCTTGTATCATGGCGGATATCGCCCGGCCCAGTGCCGAAC
>JBDNDP010000059.1:0-3803 GCA_046719065.1 Aggregatilineales bacterium
CGCCCGCCTCGCCCTGCTGCGCGGCTTGAACCGCGTCGGGCCGGTTGAAGCCGCACTCAGCGGCCAAGCGGTGATCGCAGACAGCCCGATCATGCCGAATTCATGGGCTTACTTCGCCGGACTGCGCTACCCTGAGGTGAACCCGGGTGATGCGCTCAACTTACTGGAGGGGGCGAATATCACCACGCCCAGCATCGAGGCAGAGACGGGAAATCTGCATCAAATCCGTCTCATCGTGCGCGATCAACCCGCCTTGGTCGACCTCGCCAACCAGATCGCTATTCAATGGTCACAGCTTCGGCTCGAAGTCCGCGTTGAGCCGCTCAGCGCGGATGACTTCGCACAACGCCTTGCAGATGCCAACTTCGAAGCGGCCATCGTCGAGCTGCCGCTAGGGGCTGACCCTGACCCGTTCGCTTATTGGCACGCTGGTCAAGCCCCAGACGGCAAAAACTGGGGGGGCGTGAACGATGATCGTCTCAGTGAGTTGTTAGAGCGCGCCCGACGCGACCCCAACGGCATCAATCGTGCCATCCTTTATCGGCAGTTCCAAGAGATGTTCCTCGAGCGCGCCATCGCTATCCCGCTGTACCACCCGCTGTTCAGTTATGCAGTGCGTGATCGCGTGCAAGGGGTGCAGCTCGGCTTCATCAGCACGCCCGTTGACCGCTTCCGCAGCATCGGCCTCTGGACGCTGTCTTGAATGCAACTTACGTTAGCCGCGATTGTAAACGGTATGGTATACTCCGTGTAACTTATAGCGCTAATTGAGCGTTGGAATGGGAGTTATCATGTCTTTAACCGCGATCTTGCGCCAAGCTGATATTTTCGATGAAATGTCCGAGGCGCAGTTGGAATTGGTAGCATCTATCTGCACTGAGCGGCACTATCAGGCCGGTGACATCATCTTCGAAGAAAACACCCCGGGTGACGAGATGTACATCATCGCTAGCGGTGAAGTCCACATTCAAGTGACGCCTGCGGTGTTGGGCAGTCGCAGCAGCGCGATGCACACCATCGCCACCCTGCGGCGTGGACAATCTTTCGGTGAGGTCACGCTGGTCGATCAAGGGCTGCGCTCGGCAGGTGCGCGCTGCGCCATGCATGACACTCACTTGATCGTGATCCCGCGCGACAAACTGATGATGCTGTGCGATACCTATCCACAGTTAGGGTATAAACTGATGCGTAACCTCGCGGCCGACCTAGCGATGAAGATTCGCCACACCGACCTTCAAGTGCGCGATCAACTTGCTGATAACGACTAGTTCCACCCAAAAAGCCCCGCAGTGACGGGGCTTTTTGTCACTCACGATTGACCAACCGTACAAACTTACGCTTGCCCACTTGCAGCACGACCGGCAGCTCGGTCGGCGCAATCACGCGCAGTGCGTCTTCAATCGCCACACCGTTGACGCGAATTCCTCCATTCTGAACCAGTGTCTTGGCCTCACTGCCGCTGCTGACCATCTTCAGATCGCGCAAAAGGTCGACAACGCGGCGCGGCTCAGTCAGCACATGCTGCGGGATATCATCGGGCACTGCGTCACGGCTCCCACTGCGGAACACCTCATCCCAGCGCTTCTGAGCCGCCTCAGCAGCTTCATGATCGTGAAAAATCGTCACGATCTCGCGCGCCAGCAGCATCTTCGTCTCGTTCGGGTGGCGCGTTCCATTCGACAGCCCGTCTTGCAGTTCCTGCATCTGCTGCGGCGACCAGCCCAAGATCAACTTGAAGAACAGCGGCATCGCATGGTCAGGGATGCTCATGATCTTGCCGAACATGTCCCAAGGTTCGCTCAGCAGCGGGATGTGATTGCCTGTGCTCTTACTCATCTTCATGCTGCCGTCTGTTCCCGGCAGGCTCTCGCCCATGATGATGGCGATCTGCGGTTTCTGGCCCAGCGCCTGTTGCAGCTTGCGCCCAGCGACGAGGATGTTGAACAACTGATCCTGCCCACCAACCTGAACATCGGCCTCCTGTGCCACTGCGTCATACGCCTGCATCAGCGCGTAGAAGAACTCATGCAGGTAAATCGGCTGACCAGCCTCCAGCCGCTTGGCGAAGTTCTCGCGCACGAGGAACTGCTGCACAGTAAAGTTGCTGGCTAGTCGAATGATGTCGGCAAAATCCAGTGGGGCCAGCCACTCGTCGTTGCGTCGAACGCGCGTTTTCTCAGGGTCAAGAATTTTGAACGCTTGCTCGGCATAGGTTCGCGCATTCTCCTCCACACGTTGGAGCGTCAATTGGTCGCGGGCGCTGTCCTTGTCGCTGGGGTCGCCGATTGTGCTGGTGAACGTGCCGATTAAGAACGTGACGTCATGGCCAAAGTCCTGAAATTGGCGCAGTTTGCGCATCGTGATCGTGTGCCGAGGTGCAGATCAGCCGTGCGCGGGTCATACCCACAGTAGACCCGCAGAGCACGTCCCTCCTGCTCAGCTTCAATCAGCCGATCGTGCAGTGCCCGGCGCATTTCTTCGCGGATCTGTGGGTCGCCGTACTCGGTGCCGCTCATTAACACTTCTACTTGTTCTTCTATGCTGGCCATACGCTTGAAATCCAGTGTGCTGGTGTGCTTTAAACTTCGCGCGAAGTATAGCATACGGATGCGCCCTTGTTCATCTCTTGTGCGCGTCGCTATAATTTTTGCTGAAAGCGTCTTTTCTCAGCCCAATCAAGACCACGAAGGAAGCCCTCACCGATGAAACCTATGACCAGCGCTGAAGTGCGGCAGATGTTTCTTCAGTACTTCATCAACAACGGCCACAAACATGTCGCCTCTAGCTCGCTGGTTCCTGCCAATGACCCTACTCTGCTGTTCGCCAACAGCGGCATGGTGCAGTTTAAGGACGTGTTCCTAGGAACAGATGTACGCGACTACAAGCGCGCTACCACCGCGCAGAAATCGATGCGCGTGAGCGGCAAGCACAACGACCTTGACAACGTCGGCCCATCCCCGCGGCATCACACTTTCTTCGAGATGATGGGCAACTTCAGCTTTGGCGATTACTTCAAACGCGAAGCCATCCGCTACGCATGGGAGCTAATCACTGAGGGGTTTGGCATGCCGGCAGACCGCCTCGCAGTGACCGTCTTTGAGCGCGACGACGAAGCCTATCGCATCTGGACGGAGGACATCGGCCTGCCGCCGACGCGCGTCGCCCGCATGGGAGCCAAGACCAACTTCTGGCAAATGGCCGAGACAGGCCCCTGCGGCCCGTGCAGTGAAATCTTCTGGGATAACCATCCAGAACTGGGTGAAGATACGATTGTAGCTTCGCTGCAAAACGACGAAGATCGCCTGCTCGAGTTCTGGAACCTCGTCTTTATGCAGTTCAACCGCCGCGCCCCCGACCCCACCAACAGCGGCGCATTCGACGAACCGCTGCCAAACCCTTGCGTCGATACCGGCATGGGCCTCGAACGCATGGTGATGATCCTACAAAACAAGGACAACAACTACGCCACCGACCTGTTCATGCCGATTATACGCGCAACTCAAGCGCTCACGGGTCAGAGCGATGCAGAGGTCGAGGCCAACTACGTCCCCTACCGCGTGATTGCAGATCACATTCGGGCAGCGGTATTCCTCATCGCCGATGGCGTAAACCCGGGCGCAAAGGGACGCGAAGCGGTGTGCCGCTTGGTGCTGCGGCGTGCTGCGCGCTTTGGTCGCAAACTCGGATTCCATGAGCCGTTCTTGTATCAGGTTGCGCAGGCCGTCATCGACGTGATGGGTCACCACTACACTGAATTGGTCGAAAAAGCCGATCTCATCCGCAGCGTGATTCTGACCGAAGAA
>JBDNDP010000006.1:0-181299 GCA_046719065.1 Aggregatilineales bacterium
CGATTTGAATTCAACTTTCTGAGGGACCTGGATTCGAACCAGGATTAATGGATCCAGAGTCCACTGTTCTACCGTTGAACTATCCCTCAATTTTAATGATGGCATTGTAGCATGCGGGTCTCCCCCGATCAAGGTTCAGGCCGTACCTCGCTGGCTGCCGCCAGGCTGGCGGCTGCCTGCCGAATGCGGGCAATCGCAGTGGGTTTGCCGATGATTTCCATCGACTCGAACAGCGGTGTCGCGATCGTTTGTCCTGTGACTGCGACGCGCAGCAGCCCGAACAGCTCTTTCGCTTTTAAGCCAAGTTCTTCGGCCAAGGCGCGCATAGCGGTTTCTTGCGCGCTGTGCGACCAATCCTCAAGGCTTTCCAGAACAGCAGCGGCGCGTTCGAGGGCGTCGCGCGCGCTGGCTGCGGAAAACGGCTTATTGATCAGCGTCTCGATAGGAGCGGGTACAAACGGCTCTCGGAAGAAAAAGCCGGCCATTTCGATGACGTCATTGAGCGTTTTGATGCGCGTTTGTACCAGCGGGGTCACTTTCAACAGAACCGCTTCGTCCACCGTGAAGCCAGCCTTCTCGAGGCGTTCGCGCAGCAGCGGCGCTAGCGCCTCGGTAGTCATCTCGCGAATGTAAATGCCATTCAGCCAATCTAGTTTCTCGATCGGGTAAACGCTGTCAGCCGGGTTAACGCGGCGAATGTCAAAACGCTCGATCGCTTCTTCGATGCTGAATACTTCGCGCTCATCTCCAAAACTCCAGCCGATGTTCGTCAGGAAGTTGATGACTGCCTGTGGCAAATAGCCGGCCTCTTTAAACTCGTTAGCCAGCACCAAGACCTGCCGTCCGTCCTCGAAAAAGCCGGCGCTGCGTTTGCTCAATTTACCTTTGCCGTTGGGATTAAGCAGAACCGGTAGATGCGCGATCGCTGGCATCTCCCAGCCGAAGGCTTGGTAAAGCTGCGCGTGAATTGGCGCTGAAGTGAGCCACTCATTGGCGCGCAGGATGTGAGAGATCTCCATAAAATGATCATCGACGACGTTGGCGAGATGATAGGTGGGGTAGCCGTCCGACTTGAGCAGGACGAGGTCTTGCAGCAGCGCATTTTCAAAAGTTACGTCGCCTCGAATGAGATCGTGGATGGTTGTCGTCCCCTCGAGCGGCATCTTAAAACGGATGACATAAGGCAAGTCGGCCGCTTCGCGTTCAGCGCGTTCGGCTTCTGTGAGATAGCGGCAAAAGCGATCGTAGCCGGGCGCTTCTTTGCGCGCCTGTTTTTCTTTGTTGACGCGCTCAAGCCGCTCAGGAGTGCAGTAGCACCGGTAAGCCTTATCCTGCTCAACCAGCCAGTTTGCCCACTCGCGGTAGAGCGGCAGCCGTTCTGACTGTACGTACGGCCCGTAGTTCCCACCCACATCTGGCCCTTCATCCCAATCAAGGCCAAGCCAGCGCAGCGCGTCTGTGACCAGCTCAACCGACCCCGGCACGTAACGCTTTTGGTCGGTATCTTCGATGCGCAGAATGAAAGCCCCCCCATGATGGCGAGCAAATAACCAGTTGAATAATGCAGTGCGCACGCCGCCGATATGCATTGGGCCGGTAGGGCTGGGCGCGAATCGAACGCGCACGGGTTTAGACTGCGACACGACCAACTACTCCTAGAGACGTGAACAAAGCGTTTGCGCGCTCAGGCGATGCGCCGCCGACGCATGACAACACTCTGAACCAGACCGATGCCAGCCAGCGTTGAAAGCAGCGATGTGCCGCCCGAACTGATAAAGGGAAGCGTGAGGCCCGTCACAGGCATCAGGCGCAAGTTCATGCCAATGGATACGACCGTCTGGAAAAAGATAAATGTTGCCACGCCGTAGCAGATCAAACTGCCGAAAGCGTCGGAAGCCAGACGCGCTGCGCGCAGAATGCGATAGATGACCACCGCCAGCAGGCTCATCGTCACCATGCCGCCGACAAAACCGAATTCCTCGGCGATCACCGCGAAGATGAAATCGGTGTGGCGCACGCGCAAAAAACGCCCGGTGTTCTGCGGCCCTTGCGCATAGCCTTTGCCGAGCAGGCCGCCGCTGCCAATGCTGACCGAGGCTTGGCGAATGTTGTAAAACGCGTCGCGGTCGCTTTCTGGGCTGATGAACGAGGTGATACGCGACCGTTGATACGGCTCCATCTGTGACCAGAAGACCGGCACGGCGATCGGTGCGGTGATGACTAACAGCAGCAGCCCGATGGCGATATGTTTCAGGCGCAGGCCAGCCGCCCAAATCATCGCCAACCACATCACGAACAAAACGACCGTCATGCCGAGGTCTGGCTGAACGAAGATCAACAGCGCCGGGATGCCGATATGGATGCCGGAGATGATGATCGTGCGTAGGCTGTCCATCCGCTCATAATTGCGGGCAAGGTACCAGCCGAGGGTGATGATGACGAGCAGCTTGGCGATCTCCGAAGGTTGAATGCGGATGCCGATGTTCAGCCATGCCTGTGATCCGCCGTCGCCTTCCACGCCGAAGAACTGCACCATGAGCAGCAAGATCAGCATGGCGATGTACAGCCATTGATGAACAGCCCCAACCAAGCGGTAGTCGAGCGCGGCTAGCCCAAAAAGCACGCCAAAGCCGAGGATAGCGAAGCGAATTTGGTCAGGTACGCGGCTGATCAGGTCAGGATCGATAGCATCGATCGTGGCGCTGCGGATCATCAGCACGCCGAAAGCGGTCAGCGCGAGCGATGCGAACAACAAAATGAAATCGAACTGCCGCCACATACTGCTGGATTGGGTCATAACCGTGGAGCGATCTCGTTAGAATGACAATGACTGCGATTATAACTGGGCTGGGATGCTAAGAGAAGGATAGACCGGCGTATGCGGCGCTGTTTAAGTTGTGGTATCGTCAGCGAGATCGTTGGCTCGCTCGCTAGAGTGTTCTATATAACCTTCGTCTTCAGGCCCTTCGGTAGTTTTGGTAATCGGGATCTCAGCCACGAGCATGGGGCTGCGGTCGCGTTTTTGCAGAGCAATATCAACGTTCTCATCATCGACCGCGACGTATTTCGAGATGACCGCTAAGATCTCGCGCTTCATCGTCTCAAGGCGTTCCGGCGGCAGGTTAATACGATCGTGGACGAGGATGAACTGCAAACGTTCCTTCGCTTTGTTACCGCTGCCTTTGGTTGGAGGGCGCCCCAGAATGCGATCAATAAAATTTGACATGCTGCTCCCTCGCTATCCTGCTTGGCCGCTGGAAAACATCCGAGCGATCCGCTTCAGAAAACCATCGTTGTCGTCGAGCGGTAAGAAAGGAACCTGTTCGCCCATCAAGCGGCGGGCGATATCTCGGAAGGCGGTAGCCGCGCGCGTATTGTCGCTTAAAGAGAGCGGCGTGCCGCTGTTTGAGGCCGACACGACATTTTCGTCTTCGGGAATGATGCCGATTAATTTGATCGCAAGGATATCGGTCACATCTTCTGCCGAAAGCATCTCCCCGCGCCGCACCATTTCCGGCTTCACTCGGTTCAGGATCAGCTTGGCCGGGCCTTTATTCTCCGCCTCCAAAAGGCCAATGATGCGATCAGCATCGCGCACCGCAGAAACTTCAGGGTTGGTAACGATCAAGACTTCATCGGCCGGTGCGACGGCGTTGCGGAAACCTCGTTCGATGCCCGCCGGGCAGTCAATGATGATGAAATCGAACTCCGCCCGCAGTTGATCGGTGAGCTGGATCATGTCAGCCGGGCTGACGGCCGTCTTATCGCGCGTTTGCGCAGCGGGGATCAAGTACAGCTCTGGAACTTGTTTATGTTTGATCATCGCTTGGCGCAGCTTACAGCGGCCTTCAACGACATCGACTAAATCGTATACGATACGATTTTCCAATCCCATGACGATATCGAGGTTGCGCAGTCCTATATCGGCGTCAATCAGGACTACACGCTGATTGAGCTTGGCCAGCGCTATGCCGATGTTTGCAGTCGTTGTCGTCTTGCCGACGCCGCCTTTGCCTGAAGTTACCGTGACGACGGTAGCTTTTGAGGGCGGTTTTTTATGGGACGTGGAGCCACCCACGTTTACCACCATAGATGGTGTCCTTTCTGTGCGACTGTTAGCGCCGCGCAATTTTAGCGCCAAGCCTCGACGACGATCTGGCCGTCTCGAATGAGGGCGATTTCCGGCTTAGGTTTGTGGCCTTTATCCGGCGGCGAGATCGAGATGTAGCTGGCAATACGCAACTGAGTGGGGATCATATCTAGGGCGCAGACCACAGCCGTCTCGTCGCCATCGGCGCCAGCGTGGACGTTGCCGCGCAGTCTTCCCCACACCACCACATCGCCCGCGGCGACGATCTCCGCGCCCGGATTGACATCGCCCAACACCACAACGTGACCTTGGCTGTGCACGGTGCGGCCTGAACGCAGGGTTCGGCGGATGAGCACGCCTTCGATCCCGTCTTCTTCAGGGTTAAATGGGATTCCATCGATCAGTGGTTCATCGGTCTGATTGGAACTCGTGTAGTTGGCACGTAAGTCAAGGGCGCTGGCGGCTTCAATAGTCGTAGCGCTGGCGCTTGCCACTGCCCATAACGATAGCCCACGCCGCTCTAGTAAGGCCTTCACTGAGCTAAGCTCGTCTTTGCGCACCGGGCGCGATCCCAAATCTAATGTAATGCGAGCGCCAGCGAAAAAACTGCTTTGCCCGTCGATCCGCGCCGCTAAATCGGCCGTGACGCTTTGCCAGTCTTCATCTGGGCTAAGGGAGACGAGCAGGCCTTCTCGATTGCCCTTGATCGCGACAGTCGTCTCGCGCATGCCGCTGTCATCCTATTTGTCAAGCACTATGAAGATGAATATTCATTTAATACTATACTGCTTTTTGTGCGAATGCTACAGGATGCCCGCAATTCTCAGCAGCATTAACAAGGGCAACATCGTAAAAGTCGCTGGGGCTAGCCAATGGACATGGCGGTGTCCCGGTCGTGCGCTTTTCTGCAGCCACTGGCTGAATGTATGAATGGCATAGGTCATCCACATCACCTGAATCATCAGCAGCGGCAGCAGCAAGACCGGCGCATCAACCCCAAAGTAGACGAGCGCAAATATCCCGTAAGCGCCATAGGCTACCATCGTCACGACGCCGATCGGTGGGTACCAGCGTGATAGCCGCGCTAGCCCCAAGACCCCTAAGAGTAGCCCTGCTACAGTAAACTGCGTCGTCACCAGTTCGATCAAGCGCAGCCAGCGCGAAGGCTCACGCCAGCCATCAGCGATGATGAATGGCACGCGAATTCCCTGCATCTCGGCCAACTCCGCGGAAACGCTCCACCAGCCTGAGTCAGCATACAAGCGGGCGATGCCAGCGGCGCCGATCACGAGTGTGCCGATTAGGACAAACCAGTAGATCATGGGGAGCCTTTTATTGGTCAAAAAGAGGCCAAGCAGCACAGCGGGTCCCATCAGCGCGAACAACGGATCGTTGAGGACGCCGACAATCATAAGCAGCAGCAGGCCAAGGGTATGGTAAGGCTGAAGCTGGCCCGTCGGCGGCGAGTCAGGCCGTGGGTTGCTGAGCAGCAAACCATCGTGTAAGAGATAGAGCACCCACGCTGTGAGCAGGGTAGTCAGCCTGAGGCTGCGCGGCGTGCCGACAACGGTCAGAAATAGCCCCCCGAAGATGATCAGCGCAATGGCTGCGCCGACGAAAGGCCTTCGGCTGATGAGTACCGCGGCCAGCGCCCCGATGCCAGCCAGCGCAATCGCAGCGATCACTTCGAGCGGATTCAAATTTGAGGCGCCACCCATCTGTGCCCAAAACGATGGACTGAACGCTAGCGCCAGCGCGCCGACGACCGACAGCACCGCGCCCATCGGTCTTAGCGCCATGCCCATGCCGACGATGACCAACGCCAGCCCGGAAGCGCGGATGATCGGCGTCTGCCCAAGCAGCATGAACGTAATCCACGCTAGCCCGCCCGCGATCAAGGGGGGGAGCGCATAAGTTAAGCGCTGCCGCTGCGCCGGGGTGAACGATAAGTTGGCCAGTGACGCCGCCTTTCTATTGGCCGGGGGCGGGGCTAGCGCCATCCGCTGGGGGGATGACGCCGAGCGCAGCCGGGTCAACTGCCGATGGCGCAGCGTCGTCGTTTGGCACGAGCAGCGGTTCGATCGCCGGTTCGACGCTTATATCGTTCCCGTCGAGCTGCTCTGCAGGAACCGCCGGTCCAATAGGAGCCGCTGGCTCAGCGGGGATCGGCTGAGGAGGCGGGGCAGCGGGCTGCTCTGTCGTGGTTCCGGGCGGTGCGATTGGTGCAGCTGGCGTTTGCGCTTGCCGCTGGCTTTGCAGGCGCATGTAAGCTTCGATCGTGTCAACCACCACGGGCAGCGCGACGGCCGAGCCCTCGCCGCCATTGTAGACGAAGGCGATCACGAGCAGTTCTGGGTTCTCGTACGAGATGTATGCCGTATACCATGCGTGTGCGGGCCAGTTCCCTGGCCGGCACAGGCCGAGTGGGCGAGCGATCTCATCGCAATACTCCGCGGTTCCAGTTTTGCCAGCCACGTTAACGTAAGGCAGATTCGAGGCGCGCCCCGTGCCATTCGTGACGGTGAAGCGCATACCTTCCTGCACGATCGTGATCACCTCGGTGCTAGCAAACGGCGGTTGATAATCTGGGTTGAAGCGAATCGGGCTGCAGAAGCGATCGCGAAACTGGTAGTTAAACGGCACATGCACAGTGTATTCGCGCCAAGTTTCCACAAAAGGATCGGGGTTGATATCGACCATGTTTGTGTATGATTCCGGATTGCAGCGCAGCGGGTTAAAAAACTCACTGGTCGGCTCGCACAGGCAAACAAGGCTGCTCGGTCCCTTCATGATCATGTCTTCGAGCATCAACAGGCGGATCGGTTCTCCCTCTGGCAGCAGATCGAGGTTGATATTGCGGATCACCTGCGGCTGGAATGGGCGAGTGACATTGCCGTTGATGTCGGTGAATTCGTAGACCACCGTCGGTTGGTAGAGGGTGCCGCCGTTCGCAATGGCCGCGACTGAATTGAGCAGTTGCAGCACCGTGGTGTTGACGTATCCCTGCCCAAAAGCGGCGTTATACGTGTCGCCGGTCGACCAGTTTTCGCCGTAGAGGCGGCGCTTCCAGTCTGGTTCTGGCATTCGGCTGGCATTCTCGAACGGCAGCTCGATGCCCAGTTTAGAGCCGATCCCAAACGCCGTGGCATAGCGGAACAGATCGATGGGGCCTAACCCGCCCTCGCGCAAGATTTGCGGCGATACATCTGGGTTGCCGCCGCCAACTTGATAGAAATAAACGTCACAGCTTTGCGCAATAGCGCCGATCATATTCAAGTTGCCGTGCCCCTGCGTCGTCCAGCACACGAAACGCTGGCCGCGCGTCTCATCAAACGGCGCGTAGCGGTTCGGCAGGATCAGGTCTCCGGGGTCGAAAAGAAGGGTCTCAGGTGCGATCACCCCTTCTTCGAGCACACCAACTGCGGTGATCAGTTTCCAGATCGAGCCGGGTGGATAGACGGACTGCGTGACGTGATTGACCAGCGGTGTCAGCGGATCAGCGACGACATCGAGATAGTAGGCCACGTCAATACTGCGGGCGAAGCGCTGATTATCGTAGCTAGGGTAGCTGACCAAAGCCAGAATTTCGCCCGTCATCGGGTTCATGGCAACGACCGAGCCAGTCTCGCTGCGGATGCGTCCCTCCTCGGCATTAAGCTGCGCGATGCGGTTGCGCAGCGCGTCTTCGGCGGCCTGCTGAAGCTCAATGTCGATCGTGAGCCGGACGTTTTGCCCGGGCACTGGCGGGATGAGTTCAACTTGTCGCAGCGGCCGGCCGGCCACATCAACTTCTGTGATCTCTCGGCCGCGCTGGCCAGAGAGGATCGGTTCGAGCGCTGCTTCCAACCCGGCGTAACCGATTCGGTCATATGCTGGGTTATAGCCTAGCGCCAGCAGTTCTAGTTCCTGCTCCGGCGGGATGCGGCCCATGTATCCCACGATCTGCGAGGTCAGCGCGCCGGTTGGATACTCGCGCACCGATGCGACGCTGATATCGACGCCGGGCAAGGTGTAGCGCTCTTCAAGGATTTGCATGGCGTTGCGTTGCGGAATATCCTCCGCGATGATGACCGGCCGATAGGGGGCGATACCGGCGCCTTCAGCGACCAGTTCCTCGATGCTGCGCACGTTGCGACCGGACGCCATGGCGATCGCGCGGGTCGGGGGTACACCGGTCAGCGCCGACAGCCGGTTATAAATGCGCAGCATCTGTTCTTCATTTGAAGGGACTGCTGCTGGAATGACCGTCACATTAAAAGCCGGCACGTTGATCGCCAGTGCGCGTCCATAGCGGTCTACCATGATGCCGCGCTGCGAGGCGATTGGCAGTTGGGTTAGCCGGTTATCGTTGGCGGCGATGATGAACTGCTCGGCCTCGATGAACTGCCATTGGAACATGCGAACGCTGAACAGCAGGAATGTGGCGAATACGATGCCCTGAAAGAAGGTGAGCCGCCAGCCCTGAAAAGGAAGCAGCCGCTGCATGTCTTACTCCTGAAACTCATTCACAATCGGCGCGCTTTTGCTCTGTGAGCGCGCTAACCGGCGACCCGTGCGTCTGGCGTGCGAATGCGCATGCGGCGCACGAACCAGTACACTGGCAAGATCGCCACAAGATTATACGCTAGTGTGGGCAGCACAACATAGCCAAAAAGATCAAACAGCCGAACGTTAAACCCGGCAATGATCAGAATCGCGATGTAGAACAGCTTGTTTATAAACGTTCCTATAGTTACCAGCAGCAGCAGCGAGATAAGGCCGATGCTGAATACCTGCCGTCGCACAACATCGACCAGAAAGACCGCTGCCAATAAACCGGGGACTGATGCGCCAGTTGGCCCCGCTGACAGCAGATCATAAGTGATGCCTCCGACGAACGCCCAAGCTACGCCCTGTTCCAGACGCGCGTTGGCTGCCCAAGACAGCACAATCAAAAAGATCAGGTCTGGTTCGCCGCCCAGTATGCGAATTTGCGGTGTAAACGTCACCTGAAGAATCGCGGCCAGCACCAAAAGTGGCGCGCCGAGCCAGTTGCCCATTAGTTGCTATTGTCGAAGGCTGAGAGATCGATCGGCTGGAAATTGGTAATGACGAGCACGAATTCAAGCGTGTCAAAGTTGATCAGGCTGCGAATTTGCGCGGTTTGGTACACGCTCTCTCCGGCCCGGCTGCTCGTCACTTGTCCGATCAGAAGATCGGGTGGCAGGTTGCCCCCCAACCCAGAGGTGATGACCAGATCGCCGTTTTGAATTTGCTCACCCAGTGGGATGAACGTCATCTCAAGGTTGCCAGAGATCTGGCCGCGCACAGTGCCTTCAGCGCGGGTTGTCTGCAATCGGGCGCTCACTGCGCTGCCGGGGTCGGTGATCAACAGCACGCGAGATGCATTCGCTTGCACGCCGATG
Organism: Aggregatilineales bacterium; assembly: GCA_046719065.1. Taxonomy (GTDB): domain Bacteria; phylum Chloroflexota; class Anaerolineae; order Aggregatilineales; family Phototrophicaceae; genus Flexifilum. The sequence goes on from JBDNDP010000006.1 coordinate 9,496, forward strand.
ATCCGTCCCACCAGCCCTAACTCAGTCACGACTGGCATCCCAATCCTGATCCCATCGCGCGCGCCACGATTGATGGTGATCGTGCGCAGCACATCCTGCTGCACGGCGATCACCTCTGCCGTCACGAACTCCTGCCCGATGGTTGTTGTCGTATAGTTGAGCAGATTTGCGAGTCGTCGATAATCGCTGGCGATTTCGCGCAGTTCGACCAGCTCCGATTGAAATCGTGCCAGTGCGGTTTCCAGCTCGGCATTGCGCTGCTGCAGCGATCGAAATTCGGCTAGATCAGCGACGGCATTGGTCATAACGAGAGCCGCCCGGTTGAAGAAACCCGAGACTGCGTTTAGCGGCGTGGCGATGACGCTTTCCACGGGCGAGAGCAGGCCCGCGCTGCTGGCCGCGATCAACCCTGCGCACAACAGCATGCAGATGACGAAGAAGACGGTTCGGTTGGAGCGCCAGCCGCGGCGAAAGGTCTGATTCATTCATGCCTCCACCGCAGATTATAACAAACTGAAAGCCGGATTTTAAGCGCGAGGTCAGAAGTTCAGTGGCGCGTGCTGCCGCGTTCAAGGCCCACCAGCAGGCGACGCAGGTTGTTATAATCTTCGAGGACGCGGCCAGCCCCGCGCGCGACGCAGGTCATGGCGTCTTCGGCCACCCATGTGCGGATGTTGACCTCTTCGGCGATTCGTTCGGCCAGCCCGCGCAGCTGGCCGCCGCCGCCGGCAAGGCAGATGCCGCTTTCCATCAAATCGCCGATTAGCTCAGGCGGTGTGTCGTCCAGCGCATCTTTGATTGTATCGATGATGATCCCCACTGAGCCGCTGATCGCCTCGCGCACTTCGATGGAACTCACTTCGACCGACGTTGGCAGTCCAGTGACAAGGTTGCGCCCTTTGACCGACATCATGCGTTCTTGGGGGAGGGGGTAGGCGGAGCCGATCTCGATCTTGATACGCTCGGCCGTCGGTTCGCCGATCAACAGGTTGTGCTTGCCACGCATATATTGGACGATATCTTCGTCCATCTCGTCGCCAGCAACGCGAATCGACCGGCTGATCACGATGCCGCCAAGCGAAAAAAGGGCGACTTCCGTTGTGCCGCCGCCAATATCGATAATCATACTGCCGCGCGTTTCTTGTACTGGCAGCCCCGCGCCGATGGCTGCGGCAACAGGCTCCTCTATCAAGTAGACCTCGCGCGCTCCGGCACTGACGGCCGCATCGTAAACCGCACGTTTTTCGACCTCAGTCACACCGCTTGGGATGCCAACGACCACTCGTGGTCGCGGTATGGGCACCCAACTCTGTTCGTGCGCTTTGTGGATGAGGTGGCTGAGCATTGCTTCGGTCACCTCAAACTCGCTGATCACGCCGTCGCGCAGGGGCCGCACAATCAGGATATCGCGCGGGTTTTTGCTCCACATTTCTTTGGCGCGCGCCCCCACCTCGATCGGCCGGCGTGTCTTCTTCTCGATCGCCACGAAAGATGGCTCGTTGATCACAATGCCTTTGCCGCGTACACTGACAAGCGTATTGGCTGTGCCGAGATCGATGCCGATGTCGAGTGAAAATAAGCCAAAAAAATAATCGAGCGGGCTTAGCAACGCGGGCTCCTCAGCGGCGTAGAACAGCGCGGCATTATACCATGCGTGCGGGGGAATACAAAGTGATGTATAACCATTCGTATTGCAATCACTAATCGTAGTAAACCTTAATGGCCCTTTATCAACGTTGCTTGTCCTTTATTCGCCAGCGCCGCCTGATCGAGCGCGGTGACTGCGTGATCGTCGCCGTATCGGGAGGGGCAGACTCGCTGGCGCTGCTGCACCTGCTGTGGCGCATGCGCAAGAAGTTGGGCTGCGCGCTGCACGTCGCCTCGCTCGATCATGGGCTGCGCGGCGAGGATGGCGCAAAAGATGTGCATCACGTCGGTTTGGCTGCTCAGGCGCTTGGCTTACCATTCACAGCAGGATACATTGACGTTGCCGCTTTGGCCATGAATGTTGGTATCGAGTCGGCCGCTCGCTCGGCGCGCTACCGGTTTTTGGCAGAAACGGCGCGCAAGGTTAATGCGAATAAGTTAGCCACCGCTCATCACGCCGATGATCAGGCCGAGACGGTTTTGATGCATCTGCTGCGCGGCGCAGGCCTTGAAGGGCTGCGCGGCATGGGGGCCTGTTCACCCGTTCCCGGCCATGCCGATCTTATGCTCATTAGGCCGCTGCTGCGCTGCAGTCGTGCGGAGCTAGAGGGGTATTGTCTTGAGCATGGGCTAAGCCCCCGGCACGATGTGAGCAACGAAGACATGACCTTCACCCGTAATCGCATCCGCCGGCAGATCCTGCCTCAGCTCGAAGTGATCTATCCCGGTGTGCGCAGGGCGTTGGCGGCGCTGGCTGATACGGCGTCTGAAGACGTGGCCTACATCGCTGCGCAGTATGATGCAATACTGGGGCTGGAAGTGCGCGAAGAAGCGGGGCAAGTTTGGCTGCCGCGCGCCGTGCTGCGGCAAGCGCCGACAGCGCTTGCCCGTCGCTTCGTTTTTGATGCAGCGCGGCGGCTGGAGGCGAACATTGAGCTTTCCTACCCGCATGTCATTGCAGCGCTTGATGTCGCCCTGCATGGCTCGCATGGCGCAGTAGCCATGCTTCCGGCCGGCCTGCACCTGCGCGTCGATCACGAGATCCTTGTGATCGAGCGAGTGACTGCTAGCTCGCCCCCAGCAGACGAAGCATATCCTCTACTGACCACGGGTGAAGAGGTTGTCCTCGTTCCGCCGGGCACCGCGGTATTTGGTGCCGGTTGGCGGCTTCATTGTGAGCATGAACGCCCGCAGCAAATTTCCTCTGCGCTTAATCTAACGATCCCTAGTGGGGCAGCGCTGCGGTTACGTGGCCGCCGTTCAGGTGACCGCTTCAAGCCGATCGGCTTACAGGGACACACCCAGAAGATCAGCCGCTGGCAAATTGACCATCGCGTGCCGCGTCCTTTGCGTGAGCGCGTGCCTCTGCTTGAGGTAAACGGTGAGATCGTCGCCATCTTGTGGGGCGAGCGTTGGCCCGTGGCAGCGCCAGTCATCCACGATCAAGCAAGCGCTGCGACGTTTTGGGTCTGGCTTGACAAAGAGTAATGTAATTAAGTAATTAGGACTTGGCAAAATATGTCAGGTTAGTTATCCTTAAGAAAAGATAAAAGAAAGATAAGGGTACTTCATAGGCGGATATTATGGCTGACGATAACAACGAAACTGCTTCGGTGCTTGTCGTAGATGACGAGGCAGCCATTCGCTATTCCGTGAGTAAGACTCTTCAGCGCGTGGGCTACCACGTGTGCGAGGCCGCCAGCGGTGAAGATGCCCTCGATGTGATGCGTTCTCAAAACTTTGATGTCGTGCTAACCGACGTGCGTATGCCACCCGGCCTCGACGGTGTTGAGTTGGTGCGCCGCATTAAAGATACCAACCCCGATATGGTCGTTATTTTGATGACCGCTTACCCGAGCTTGAGTACTGCCGTCGAAGCGCTGCGACTGGGTGCGCATGATTATCTGATCAAACCCAGTTCGAGCCAAGATATTCGCCAAAGCGTCGCCCGCGGCATCGAGCGAGCGCGCAACCTCAAACGGCGGCGTTTGCTGCTCGATACGATTCGGAATAACGTGCAGGAACTTTCACGCTCTTCAGAAGAATTCACGCTTTTTGATCGCCGCGATGAAGGGACTGAGGAGCGGTTGTCATTCACTGAGGCAGTTAGCGAGCCAGCGATCAGTAACGTTATGCACCTTGGCCCGCTGACGATCTATCCTGGGCGCTATCAAATCGCTGTGGAAGATCGCCCGATCGATCTTACCCCCACTGAGTTCGATCTGCTGCTCTATCTAGCGGCTCATCGTGGGCGTGTCGTCTCCTGTCATGAGCTGGTGCGCGAGGTGCGCGGCTATACCGTTGATGAGGCCGAGGCCCGCGAGGTGATCCGGCCGCATGTGAGCAACCTGCGCCGCAAACTTAAGCAGGCCGGGCAAGATGAAGACTTGATCGTCAACGTGCGGGGCATTGGTTACCGGTTGAGCGAACAAGCAGAATGATACAACGCAATTTCATATGGGTACTGGTTTTCCTGCTCTTAGCGGCTGGCCCGCTCAGCGCTCAGGAAACCGATCCGATCGATGCGCGCATTCAGTCGATGTCGCTTGAACATCGCATCGCGCAGATGTTTCTGGTCACACTCCATGGCCAAGTTATGACTGAAGTAGGCGCGGCTTTTCTGCGTGAGTGGCAGCCCGGCGGCGTCGTATTGTTTGCAGCCAATATCACCTCACCGGAGGGCGTCACACGGCTGACCAACAGCTTCCAGCAGACGATCACCGAAGCTGGTGGGCCGCCCATGCTCATCTCGATCGATCAGGAGGGCGGCATCGTCGCGCGCCTCACCGAAGATAAAGGCTTCACGGTATTTCCAGCGCCGGTTTTGATCACGGCTGCAGGGGGGGTGATGGCCTTCCGCGTTGGGGCTGCCGTCGCGCAGGAGCTGAGCGCAGTTGGCATCAACATGAATCTTGCTCCAGTCGCCGACCTCGAGACCAACCGTGATAACCCGATCATCTTCCGCCGTTCATTCGGCAATGACCCGCATGTCGCTGGCGCGGCCGTGGCCCAGTTCGTCCGCGGCACGCAGTCGCGCGGCGTCTTGGCGACGGCCAAACATTTCCCCGGTCACGGGGAAACGCGCGAAGACTCGCATGGAGAACTGCCGCGCCTCGATCTAAGCCGCGAGCGTCTAGAAACGGTCGAGTTAGTGCCGTTCCAGCAGGCGATCGATGCCGGTGTGGCTGCGGTAATGGTTGCTCACATTTGGTATCCTCAAATTGACCCCACGCCGAATATGCCGGCTTCTCTATCGTGGCCTGTGATGACTGGCCTGCTGCGTCAACAAATGGGATACGATGGCCTGATTGTGACCGATGCGCTCGATATGAACGCGGTCGATATGACCTATAATTTCTACGACGCGGTCGTTATGTCGGTGCAGGGCGGGGCCGATCTGCTGGCGATGGGGCCAAGCGTCGATATTGCCGTGGCGCGCCAGGCGATGCAGCGTTTGGTCGATGAGGTGCGTGCTGGCGCCATCGATGAACAACGCATCAATGACTCGGTACGGCGCATCTTGCAGACAAAAGCGCGTTTTGGCATCCTCGATTGGACACCGCTCGACCCCACTTCGGCGCACGAGCGCGTCGATGCTGAAGGCCATGCCCGCTTGATCGAAGATCTGTTCCGTGCCGGTGTCACGGTCGCTTATGACCGCAATAATCATCTGCCGATCACGCCAGATCGCAACGTAGCGATCATTTTCCTAGGCACACGCTACCAGATTTATCACGAATGCGGGCTGTATGCTAACCCCGCCAATACGCGCTGGCTGTCGGTCGCTATGTCGCCAGATAGTGAACAAATCGCATGGGCGGTCGAAGCGGCCAACCGCGCTGAAACGGCCATCGTGTTCACTGAAGAGGCGATCCGCAACCGCGACCAGCAGGCGTTGGTGAATGCGCTGCCGCAGGAGAAGACGATCGCCGTCGCATTGTGGTCAGCTTATGATTGGCAAACGTACCCGAATGTGGCTGGTTTTGTCGCGGCGTACAGCCCCCTCCGTGCCGCTGTGCCGGCGATCTGTGAGATCTTGTTCGGGCAAATTCCCGCGCGCGGCCAGCTCGCGTTGACGTTGAGCGATCAGCTCGTTGCGGGTAGCCGCGCTCCTTGAGCTGGCCGAGCTTATTCCTCCTATACTGCGGCTTGTCGCGCGGCGCATTTCGGGTTACCTTATAATCACTGGTGTAAGCCACAGGAAAGTCGTCTATGGGTACACTGAACCCCGATCTGCTGTCGAAAGACCTCGACGCGGTGCTGAACGATGCTGTTATTTTGAAAGACCAGTATCGCAAGTCGACCTTAATGCCCGAGCTGATTCTGCTTGCGCTGCTTCGGCGCAAAGATACGGCAGCTGCGCGCGTGCTGGAAACATTCAAGACGCAGCGCGGCGTCGATCTCGAGCGGCTTGAACGGCAGGTACACCTGGCTACAGAGACCCGGCGCGATCAAAACGGCAACCTCGATTTCGTGGCGCGCGGCAACCGGATGGTTCCCCTGTCGCGCCAGACCATTATCTTGATCGATGATGCGCTGACGATCGCCAACTCACGTAATGAAGTGCGCGTTGATACCGACCATATATTGGAAGTGCTGGCTGAAAGCACGCAGAGCACCAGCGGCCTGCTGCGCCAGCAGGGAATTACGCCGAAAGCCATCGCGGATTTATTGGCCGATAATTCGACGGTCATTCGCAAAGACACCACGACACAAGACTTTGTCGCTGCTTCGAAGACGGGCAAACTGCGCGCCGTTTATTTTCGCGAAGACCTGCTGCGCGACATGATCAATATCCTTGCCCAGTCGGTCAACCGCCACATTTTGCTCATCGGCCCCGATGGGGTCGGCAAACGCACACTGGCCTACAGCCTAGCGCTATTAATGAGCGAGAACAAAGGGCCGCGTAATCTCACCAGCCTCGTGGGCATCGACGAGACGGCCCTGCTGGATAATGATCAAAAAGCAGTGCGTGCCGGCCTGAATCAGGCGCGCGGCGGCATCTTGTTCATCCCGCATCTGCACCGTTTTTTTGGCGGGCCGATTCGTGCAGAATTCGCCAAAGCGACGCCGCTGATCCAGAAGGCTTTCCTAGCGGATGACCCGGTCATCATTGGCACGACCACTGAAACCGAATACCAGCAGCGCTTGGCGCCGGTGACGGCTATCACCGAGAACAGCCAAATCTTGCGCGTGCCTGAACCGACCGTTGATGAGGCGATCGAAATGCTCAAGGTCATCAGGCCGCATTTAGAGGCGGACTATTCTCTGAAGATCGCTGAGGAGGCGATCACCGTTTCGGTGAGGCTGGCGAAACGTTATCTCGGCACAATGCCGCTGCCGCGCAGCGCCGAGCACTTGCTCCATCGCGCTGCCGCGATGGTCAACATGAGCAAGCAAAGTCCGCTGGCCCCCAAAGCGGAATATAACGGCAGCGACAGCAATACGGTCGACGCAGAGGACATCACCCTTGCAGCCAGTCAAATGACCGGCGTGCCGGTGAGCAAGTTGGGAGAAGACGAACGCGCTCGCTATGCCAGCATGGTTGAACATATCAAGGAACGTTTGATTGGACAGGATGCTGCCGTGCTCGCCGTGAGCCGCGCGATCAAAACCGCCCGCGTTGGCTTTAAAGACCCGAAGCGGCCGATCGGCGCATTTCTGTTTTTGGGGCCCACCGGCGTCGGCAAAACGGAACTCGCGAAGGCGCTGGCCGAATTCATGTTCGGAGATGAAGATGCCATGCTGCCGCTCGATATGAGCGAGTTTAAAGACGAAAGCAGTCTGAACCGCCTACTTGGCTCCCCGAGCGGCTACGTCGATAGTGAGGCCGGCGGCCAGCTCACGGAGCGCGTCCGCCAGCAGCCGTACATCATCGTGCTGTTCGATGAAGTCGAGAAAGCGCACCCGCGCATCCTCGATATTTTGCTGCAAGTGATCGAGGAAGGCCGTTTGACGGATGGCCGCGGCAATCAAACGAATTTTAGCGAGACCGTCATCATCCTCACCAGCAACCTCGGTTCTGAGGAGCTGGCCGTTCCGGTGATTGATGATGAGGTTCGCGAATTGGCGATGGAGCAGGTGCGCTCTTTCTTCAGGCCGGAGTTCTTGAACCGCCTTGATGAAGTGGTGATGTTTAATGCGCTTTCCGATCAGGATCTCTATGACATCTTGAAGCTGATGTTGAAAAAAGAAGTGCGGATGGGCCAAGAGCGCGGGCTGGAGCTGGAATTCACCGAAGCTGCCATGCAGTGGATGCTGGCGCAGAACGATGAGCCGCAGTACGGCGCGCGCCCGCTGCGCCGCATCATTCGTCGTTCAGTGCGCGAACCACTGGCCGATTTTCTGCTGCGCGTTAACCCGCCGAACGGCACGCGCGTTCGCATTGATGCCGATCCCGGCGCTGCTGGTTTGCAATTCGTCGCGTTGGTCGACGGCAAAGAGATCAGCGTCGGTGCAGGATGAATACAGACGATACCATCATCATGCGGCCGGTCCCGCGCCGCCCCGAGACCGGGCTAGGCGCATGGCTGGCGACGGTTGGCTATCTGGCTGCTGAATACAACCCGGATGCTTTGCTGGCGCTGCGGGCAGCTCCCGGCCCAGATCATGGGGTTGTGTGGGCGACGAGCGTATCGTGGGGGCATGAGCGTTATACCGTTGAGAGAAGCGATGGTCAGTTGGCAGAGGCCCTGCGCGATCTTTGGCTGCTTGTCGAGCGAGAACATCACCTTTTTAAAACGTTGGAAGCAGCTGCTCGTCGCCCTGCGGGTTATCCACCCGATCGCTGGATCGATGGGGAAACAGAAGAAACACTGAGTCAGCTCATTCGCATCGTCCGTCCAGCGTTCGCGCTGGATTGGAACCTGCTGATCATCTACAAACCGATCGAACTACCGGCGTTGCGCGTGCAGGCGCGTTTGGTTGCGCGTGGCAGCAGCATTCAGTTGAGCGGTGGTGGCGGCACGATCCGCGCTGCCTGTCACGATTTGCTGCGCCATGCCGCGCCCGGCATTTTCGCCAGTGTCGGTCGTTATGCCGACTCGCCGCCCACCAGCTAAGCTTTCAGGCTGGCGGTGCTCTGTAATGCCAATTCACGCTTTACGAGGAGATGCCTTCATGACCGAAATCAATACGACCATCTTTCGCAAGTACGATATTCGCGGCACGGTGACGGGTGACAATCCTCAGCTCACCCCCGCCATTGCGCTGCTGGTCGGTAAAGCGCTCGGCACTTATATGCTGCGCACCTTTGGTACGGAACGCGTTTTTGTCGGGATGGATAACCGGTTGACTTCGCCACCTTTGCAGCGGGCCCTCATCGATGGCTTGCTGTCGACGGGCATGGCCGTTACTGATATTGGTCAGGTCCTTACGCCGACAGTCTATTTCGCATCGGCCAGCTATCCCGGGGCTGCTGGCGGTGTCATGATCACCGGCAGTCACTTAACGACTGATTACAACGGCATCAAGATGGCTTACGGGCCGCTGGCGCTGGCCGATCAGCAAATACAAGATCTGCTGCAGATGATCCAAACGGATGATTTTGCTGCCGGGCAGGGCGAGCTGACGACCGACTATGACATGATCCACAAGCACATGGCGACGATCAAGTCTAAGGTCAAGATCGAGCGCCCGCTTAACGTCGTGATGGATGCTGGCAATGGGTTAAGCGGCACGTATTTCCCAGATGTCCTGCGCGATCTCGGGATCAATGTCACCTGCCTTTACTGCGAAAGTGATGGAACCTATCCCAACCATTTGCCCAATCCCGAGGACCCGGAAACCACCAAAGACTTAGAAGCTAAAGTCCTTGAGATCGGCGCCGATCTCGGCCTCGGTTTTGATGGCGACTCCGATCGCTGCGGCTTTATTGATAATCACGGCCATCATATCGCGGCCGACCGGCTGCTAGCGCTGCTCGCACGCGATCTGCTCGCGCGCCGACCGGGTGCGAAGATCGTCTTTGATGTGAAGGCTTCGCAAGTGCTGCCCGATGAGATCCGCAAATACGGCGGTGAGCCGGTCATGTGGAAGACGGGTCACAGCCTGATGAAGCAAAAAATGCACGAGATCGGTTCACCGCTGGGTGGCGAGGTGAGCGGCCATCTGTTCGTCGGTGAGGACTACTACGGCTTCGACGATGCGCCGCTGATCGCGCTCAAAACGCTTGAGATCATCTCGCGCAGCCGGAAAACTGTGGCTGAACTGTTCGACGAACTGCCCAAGCTGGTCGCCACGCCTGAAATCATCCTGTCTGCGCCTGATGATGTCAAGTTCGCCATCATCGACGAAATTCGCGATACGCTCAAACAAGATTACGAAGTGGTCGCGCTCGATGGAGCGCGAGCTATCTTTGAGCGCGGTTGGGGCTTGGTGCGGGCCAGCAATACTCAGCCAGCCATCACCATGCGTTTTGAGGCGTACACAGCGCCAGAGCTGGTGGAATACATGCTGCGGTTCAAGCGCCTGCTCGATCTGCATCCAGAAGTCGATCAAACGCGCCTGCTCGATCAGATCGCGCGCTTCAGCCAGCCAGACTAATGCCAACTTTCGAAGAGATTTACGCCGCGCATGCCACAGCCTACGATCGGTTGGTCGCGCGCGAGGATTATCAGGGCAATATTCTCGCCGCGCTGCGCACGATCAGGCCGCTGGAGGGTATTGATGTGATTGAGATGGGGGCGGGCACTGGACGGCTCACACGTCTGCTCGCCCCGATCGTCGGTTCCATTCGGGCTTTTGATCAGTCTGCGCATATGTTAGGCGTTGCGGGAAGCCACCTGGCAGCCAGCGGGTTGAGCAATTGGTCGCTGCATGTGGCCTATCATGACGCGCTTCCAGCAGCCAGCGCCAGCGCCGATCTGGCCATCGAGGGTTGGAGTTTCGGCCATGTGACCGAATGGCAGGCCGATCGCTGGCAGCAAGCCGCTGATGCCGCGCTCGCTGAGATGCAGCGCGTGTTGCGGCCCGGAGGCACAGCGGTTCTGCTCGAGACGATGGGCACAGCGGTGACTGAACCCGCGCCGCCGCACCAAACGCTGGCAGATTTTTATGCGTGGCTGGAGGACGAACGCGGATTTCAGATGACCCTAATCCGTACCGATTACCGATTCGAGTCGCTGGCAGAAGCGGTCGAATTGGCCGGTTTCTTCTTCGGCCCAGAGATGGCGGCGCGCATCGAACGCCATCGCTGGACCGTCGTGCCGGAGTGGACGGGCATTTGGTGGAAGCGCAAATGAACGTCACGGCCCACCCAAACGCGCCAAAGCAGCACCAGTCCTGCCAGTTCTGCGGCGAGCTGCGCCCATGCGGCGCCTGCTGCTCCTGAAAGTGGGATCAACCACAGGCTGGCTCCCAATTGCACGGCACAGACCACCGTGTTGACGCGGTTCACATAGCCTTCACGGCCCAGCGCGTACCAATAGAGCGTGCGCCCGCCGCGCACGACGTTGATAGCTAACGCGACGCCCAACAGCGCCAATGCCGTCGCTCCGGGAGCGAATGCGGCTCCATAGACCAAGACCAGCATCGGCTCCGCTAACAGTCCAAATCCGAGCGCGGCCAGTGCGCCAAAGGCTGCCAGCACCATTAAGGCGCGCTGAAAAGTCTTTTCCAGCGCAGTTGGCTGGGCGGCCAGCGCAGCCAAAGCTGGCAGCAGCGCGCCATAGAGTGCCATCGGCAGCAAACGGGCTGCTTCGGTGAAACGCTGGCCAGCCGAAAAATACCCAGCATCGGCGGTCGTTGAAAGCTGCTCGAGCAGGACGATGCCCAATCGTAGTTGAACTGCTGCCAGCACCCCGGCCAGCGCGAACGGCCGCGCGCGCCGCAGCAGCGCGCGCAGTGCGGTCTTTTGAACGGGTGATGGGCGATAGAACCAGCGCCGGTAGATCCACCATGCTGCCGCGAGCTGTCCTGCAGACGTGAGCGAGTTGACGGCGAGCGCCTCACGCACCCCTCCACCAGACAGCAGCACCGCCACCGTTAGCGCAACCTGTGCGGCCAGCATGCCGATATTAAGCGCCGGGATCGGCCACATTGCCCCGCGCGCGCGGAATACCGCGGTGAAGACGCTGACGAACGGCACTATGATCGCCAGCGGCGCCGAGATTTGAATGCCACTGATGACGCGGCTGTCTGCGCTGAGCAGCGGCGCGGCGGCGATCAGCAGCAGCATGGCCGGCAGGCCGATCGTGAGGCGCAATATCGTCGCTCCGCACAGCAGCGTTGCCTCGAGTTGCGGGCTGTCGCTTTCCGCGGCCAGATCACGGGTGATCAAGGTGCCGATGCCGAATTCGACCGCCAGGGAGAGAGGATAGACCCATGCCAGCGCGACGGCGTAGGCGCCGAACGCAGCAGCCCCCAATGCACGACCAAGCAGGGCGGCCAGCGCGAACGAGAGCGCGGCACCTCCAAGGTTGCTGATCAACAGCAGCAGGGTATGACGTGAGAGCTGCGAAGTCATGCGGAAAGTATAGCGCGGACTAAGTTAGGAGATGCGGTCAGACGACTGCATCTCCTGACGGAATGCTAAGCTTCAGTTGACGCGCGTGGCGCTTCCCGTCAGCACCCATTGGACATAAGTGCTGCCGCCTGGCTGGCTGCTTATCGCTGTGATCACTATGCTTCCAGTGCGCGAGTCATAGGTTACCTCACGGTCGACGATCGTCTGGCCACAGGAAAACGTCTGCCCGCCAGTAGAAAATTGGATGTGCTGGGTGCCGGTACCAAAGCACGACGCGGTGATGATGAGCCGTGCCCTTCCTCCACTTAATGAGGGATTTTGATTCATGCCGGTGATATCGTAATTGCCCCGATCTTCCCTGTCGCCTTCTGGGTAGGAGACAAAATCTGACGAGGAGGCTGTGCTGTCTAAAGGAATATTCAGCGGGCTGTTAAAGTTGGCATCTGGCGGCGCGATCGGAATCGGCGGCGTCGCCGTGAAAGTGGGAAGTACTAAAGTCGGCGTCAACGTTGTGGTGGGCGTGGCGGTTGGCCCCACCTGCTGCCCAGTGGCAGTTGCTGTGGGTGTAAAGGTGATGATCGGCAGGGTGATCGCTTCCGTGACAACCGGCTCGGGCGGGGTGCTGGTTGGGGTTGGCGTGTTGGTCAAGATGGCGATCGGCGGGGTAACCTCTAAAGTCTCAACCGGGGCAAGCACAGTGCTGGTCGGTGTACTGGTCGGGGTGAGCGTGATCAGCGGTTGGTCACCGACTAGCGGCAGGTTAGCGCAGTTGCCGCTCAAATTGATCACACTGGCAGACATAAAGCCGACCAAACCGGGGCGTTCGACGCGGTACCAACCAAGAACGGTCGTGCCGGTCAAGCTGATGGTCTGGCCGGGATTGAGGGTGCCGACGATCGCGAAGTTAGTGCCGGGACCGCTGCGGATATTGGCGACGCCAGCGCTGCTAGCGACACAAACGCCAGTGGGGGGGTGCGGTTGGGCCGCCAACATCGGGGGTGGTAGCAGGCGGTGGCGGCGTGAGCGGCGGTGGGGCGACGCATGGCTCTCGACGCAGGGTGACGGTGAGATTCACCTGTGCAAATGCGCTGGTCGTGGCGATGACGAGTTCGAAGAAACCGTCGCGTTGGGGCAGGGTCAAGCAGGCTGAGAGGAGGCCGCCGCCAAGGATAGCATGGAGAGCGCCCTCAGGGCTGTAGAGTTCGGCGCTGTAATCGGTCTGGTCTGGTGAGGCGACGAGGACGAGCGAGCGCTGGGCGAATGGGTCGGCGCTGGCGAAGAGCAAGCGCGGGGCTTCAGCGGGGAACAGGGTGACCTCGATCGGGACAAGAGGGTCGAGGATGCTGCTGGGGCTGGGAACTGTGCCGTCAAGGCGGATGAGATAATCACCAGGCGTGCCGCCGAGCAGAAGGGTGTAGGTGCCGGCATCGCGCAGGCGATAGGCGATGAGAGCGCTGGCGGGGGTGAATGGGTCATCGATGCTGCTGGCGATCGGCTGCTGGGCGGGATCGTTGAGAGTCATCGATGGCATCATGCCGAAGGTAATGCCAGTCGCGCGAATGAGGACGCGATCGCCAGCGCCGGCGCTGAAAGTGTAGATGGCCAGCGGACTCTGGTCGTTGATGCTGCCAGTGCTGCCCATGCCATAGAAGAGCGTTCCTCCGCCCTGCGCAGCCATTGGGCTGGCACCGAGGAGGATAAGCAAGGCGAGCAGAGCGAAAAAAATGGGAATGCGACGAACGAACATAAAGCCTCCCAGACACGACGGATAGACGCTGAAGGCAAACCGCTGCTCGATAGCGATGAAAATGTTCGATTGATGCTATGAAAGCATCGTATTTCGCTGTAGCAGCAAAATATAATGATCAGCAAAAATCGAAAAATGCGCAAATCGTGCTGTTTGCGCGTCTAAGCGCTTGAGCAAACGCAGCAGCAGTGGACGCCTTTCGACGGCTGGATAAAGTCCGCTTGGAGGGAGGAATAGGCCAAGCGGCTGGCTGCCTTTGAGCAGAAAATATGGAAAAAACTCCCGTTCTAATCGCGCTGGAGAGGGGTAGAAGACGGTAATGGGCGCATCACAGTCGTTCAGTTGGAACTGCGCCGCGCCGGCCAGTCGTCGGAAAGCCGTAGGGAAATCGGCGTGAAGGATATGCCAACCGATCTCCCATAGACAGCACGGCGCCATCACCACGAGGAGTACGCAGCCACCTGGCCGAATTCGCTGCGCCAGCCAGCGCGCCAGCCGAACGCGGTCGGCGACACAGTTGATCGGCCCGAAATTTGAAAAAGCGCCGTCGAACGTCTCTGATAAATTGTCGTCTGCCAGTCGATTCAGATCGAGCGGTGCAGCCCTGATCAAGGGCTGGTCAGCGATTTTACTGCCAGTCGCAGCGAGCATCGCTGTGCTTGAGTCGGTCGCGGTGACGCGGATGCCCCGTTCAGCCAGCCGCAGCGCGTCGTCGCCAGTGCCGCAGCCCAGCTCAAGCACGTGACTGCCGGGCGGAAACGCCGCCAGCAGGTGCTTGTGTACTTGTTCGCGCAGATAAGCGGCGATCGGCGAAGCGCTGAAATCCTCATCATAAGTTGGCGCAAGCGCGTCGAATGGGCTGGGGGTGTTCACGTTAGGGGCCTGCGACCGGAGCGCGTGTGGACTGTGGCGCATGGATCGGCGCGCCGCGGCGCTCCAACTGGTGGGCTGTCAAACGCATGCCCAGCCGGCCGAGTTTGGCGCTGGCGTAAAGTTTGATTCGTCGGCGCAGCGAGACGCCGCCGTTCGTGCGTGTGCGGTGCAGCGCGACTTCGCTGACCATCCAGCGAGTGGCGAATTGGTAGAACCGTCGAGAGCGGCGCCCGCCGATCGTCAGATCGCGGTCGCTGCGCGCCTCCCACGGTTGGTCTGCCAGCACGCGGCTTTCCACCTTGGCATAGTAGGGCGTGCCTCTGATTGGATAGGCGACGGTCGTCAGGAAAATATCTGGATTGGCGATTTTGAGATGTTCGACCGTCGCTTCGAGGTCGCTTATCTCTTCTCCATCATAGCCGAGCATGATGAACATCCCCGTCTCGATGCCGTAACGCCGGAGCAGGTGCGTTTTGTCTTGGACATCCTTCACGTTGACCCGGCGCTGCATCGCATCGAGGATGCGCTGCGACCCGCTCTCTGAGCCGTTCCACAGGCGGTAGCAGCCCATCTCAGCTAGCACTGCCACCACGTGCTCGTTCAGCCGGTCGGCACGCGAGATGCATTCAAAAGGAATGCGCACGCCGCGCGCTTTCAACGCTTCATGGTATTGAAACAGCCAGCGGTGGTTGATAGCGAAGACATCATCGGCATACCAGATCAGGTCGGGATCGTACCGCTCTTTGATCCACAGCAGCTCGTCGGCAGCGTCTTCTGGCGTGCGCCGTCGGTGCGTATTGCCAAAGACCGAATGGCTGCACCAAGTGCAGGTATACGGGCAGCCGCGCGCATGGATGACGGAGACTGAGCTTTTAGCATGATGTTCTTTCCATACGCGCATGTAGTGCGGGATATCAATTGCCTCGCGATCGGGCCATGGATGCGCGCTGAGATCGGCGATCATCGGGCGTGGGTCGGTTTCGAACGCTTTGCCAGCATCGTTCAAAAAAGCGATCCCGGCGATTGAGTGCAGGCCGCTCATGCCATAGCGGGCAAGGTGCGGCAGCAGCATCTCCAGTGTCAGCTCGCCTTCGCCGCGCACGATGATATCCGCGCCCCGTTCAAGGTATTCCTGCGCGTAATAGGGTGGTTCTGGCCCGCCCAGAATGACGCACGCCCCGGCCGCCTTGCACAACGCGATCATTTTGAGCGCGTTGAATTTTGTCATCAAATTGACGTACAGCCCCACAACTGTGGGGCGTTCGCGCGCCAGCAGCGCTTCGAACGCGCTCAAACTGCTGAACGTTGAGTCAAACACGCCGACACTGAAGCCGCGCGCCTTGAGGTAGGACGATAGATACAGGATGCCCAGCGGTGGATAGGGCTTCATCACCTGTCGTTCGTGCGGGTCTTCGTCCAAAAAGTAACCATGGGCGAGCAAAATGTCCATGTCAGCGGCGCCTCATCTTATTAATGTAGGGTGGGTATTACGGCAGTTCGTGGCCGGTCGTGCTTTTGATGTAATTGAGTGCGGCGGCATAAGCCTCGCGATCCACACTAAACATGACGCGAAACTTTTCGCCCTGTATCTCAAACTCAATGGCCGATTCGTGCCCGGCTGAAACATGACGAAAGTAATGCGCCTGATCGAGGTTATAAATTTCGGTCGTCGTTTCGCCAGTTCGGTAAAAAATCCAGTTGATCGACATGTCGTTTCTCCTTGTAACACAGGGTTACGCTGGTCAATTCTCGCCATGGAGGATCACGTTCGGCACCTGTGTTGGTTCGTGCGGCAGTTGTGCCAGCCTATCGAGTTGAGCGAGGGCTGCTGGCAGCGTAAGGCGGTGATAAAGCATCGACGCTGTTCGTTTCAGCAGCGCAGGGCGCAGCCGGCGCGGATCGCGCAGCGCGCTGCGCAGCTCGGCCCATGTTTTGCGAGAGCGATAGTCTTTATGCACGATCGCATGGAGCTGCCGGTAAAACTCAGTGCGGAACGGCCCCTGATACAGCATAGCCAAATCTTGACTGTCGATCCAGTTCGCACGCTCGCCCAGTTCATGCTTGACGGCCTCATAAAAGCGCGTTCCGGGCAAGGGGTAGCTGACCGAAATGCCGATATCATCTGGCATCAGCTCGCGTACCATCTTTAATGTCAATTCGATATCATCGCGCGTCTCGCCGGGATAACCAAACTGAAGGAAAAAGCCGACCTTGATCCCATGCGCATGAAGCTGGCGCGTGGCCGTGTAGATCTGCTCAACGGTTGTGCCTTTTTCCATCGCATCGAGGATCTTCTGCGAACCGCTCTCAGCACCCACCCAAACGATCTCGGCGCCGGCGCGCGCCAGCGCGGGAATCGTTTTGCCGCGCAGTAACAAGTCAACGCGGTTCAGACTCTTGAACGGGATGCGCAGGCCGCGCGCCTCCAGTAAATCGGCGAATGCTTCGATCCATCGATCTTGGATGCCCATGATGTCATCCATGAACCAGATGCGATCTGGGTTGAACGTTTCCTTCAGCCAAGCCATTTCTTCGACGACGTTTTCTGGGCTGCGCACATTGTAGCGCTGTCCCCAAATTGGCTTGGCGCACCAATTGCAGTGGAACGGGCAGCCGCGCGTGGTGACTAAGTTCATCGAATAGTAGCCGTGCCGTTCAAGCCAAATCTGCCGGTAGCGCTGTCGGTCGACGAGATCCCATGCTGGGAATGGGATCTCGTCCAACCGGCCGATCACAGGACGTGGCATGGTACGCACGAGGCTGCCATCGTCTGCGCGATAAGCCAGCCCGGCGATCAGGGTGAGCGAGCCGTCCTCGCCAGCGGCAGGCGGCGTTCCGCTGCGTAGATAGGCAATTAGTTCGGCGAGGGTTTGCTCACCTTCTCCGATCAAAACAAAGTCGGCGCCGCGCTCCAGATAAACTTCGGGATGGTCGGTCATATCGGCCCCACCGACGATGACAGCGCGCCCCGGCCCACTGCAACCGGCGGCTTTCGCCAAGTCAATCATTTCCAAGGCCGCTTCGCGCATGCGCAGCAGGCTCATTTTGCTCAGATAATTGAAGTTGTCTTCAAAGATGACCGCGAAGCGGGGTTGATACCGTTTGAGCGCCGCCCTCCATTCAGAGGTGCTGTCCGCCAGCATTGCGTCGAAAAGCGCAACCGTGTAGCCGCGCTCGCGCAGGATGCTGGCCGCGTACAAGGTGCCCAGCGGCGGGTAAGGCTGCATGGCCTCGTAGAGTTTCGGGTCGAAACGCAGATAGTATGACTGGCCGAATAGGACATCGATCATCATTTTTTCCTCTACAGCCCAACCGCCCAGAGACGACGCGACAGCTTCTCCACCTCAAGGCCCGGCTCAGCGAGTTTGCAGTTGGCGATGCGGCGTGCTAGGCGCAAATTGATCGCCTTAGGAACGCCATCCAGCATCGCTGGAACAGTTTTAATGCCTGTGAACTGCGCCATGATCTCCGGCGCGCCGATCAGAGGAACGCCGGCGCCGACGATCAAAGCAAGGTCGCTCCGTCGGCTTGGAAGCTCAGAGGCAGCGACAAAATCGGCTGGCTGTCCCGGGGCTAGCACGTTGAGATCAAGCCCGCAAACGCTCGCCGAGTCAAGCTGCAGATTGGGCTGCAGGCGCCGCGCCGTGACCAGCTCATCAAGTAGGTCGCCGTCAGCCGTCAGCCGAGAGTCGCTGCCGAGCGCGACTCGCCCGCCGCAGGCGTGCCAGCGAGCGACGTTCGCGGTTTGACCGAGCAGGTACAGGTTCGTCGTCGGACACCAGACCAGCCCGCGAATGCGCGGCGCCGCGTCGACGATGTCGTCATCGCGCAGGCCAACGCCGTGGATGAGGACGGTGTTTTGGCCGACGCACCCGAGCGCTTTGAGCTGCGCGTATTCGGCGGCGGCGCGTTCATCCGTCCCTTCCGCCAAATGAATAAACCACGGGACGTGCGGCGGCGTCGCTTGGTAAGAGCGGGCGATTTGCGCTTCTGTCTCGAAGTGCAGCGAGTGCGCCCACCCGAAGGGTTCTACCAGCCGCACGGGCGGGTTCATTGAGGGCAGCGTGCGAGTGCGCGGGTTATGTTGGGCGACTGTGAGCGCACCGCACAGCAAGTTCTTGAGCAGGCCGATGAACAAGCGATCTTCCAAGGGTTGGGAGCGCAGCGAGCGAAAAGGCTCTTCATTCAGCCTACAGTGGATGTCTTCCCCCCAATCGTGCGCATTGTCGTATCGGTCACGGAAACGTGTTCGCGGAAAATGATTCAGTTCGAGGTGGTCATGCGCATTAACCAGCGCGGGGAAAACGAACAGTCCATGCAGATCGATGCGCTGAGTACGAGGGTGGGGCGCTGCACAAATGATGCGGTCAGCCGTTAGCTCAAACGGCGGAACATCCGCCGTGGCTGCGCGATGCCAGTCGCCGCGGCGCGCATTGACGAAGTGGACCGGCTGGGACATGAATAAGCCGAGTATTGCTGACGATGCCCATCAGTATAGTCACAAACCCACAAATGAGCGAGCGGCTCTGCGTTAGTCGTAGTGAGCGTTGAGCGATGGCGCATACCTATTCACTGTTTCCTCGCCCAACTTGCTAACGAGTTTCTCGCGCAGCTTAGGGGTTTCTTCAGCCCATTTTGAGCGAAGCTGTTCCTTCGTCGCGCGGCCACCGCTGCCGGCCTCGGTCATCATGCCGCCGGCCACTGTCGGCGCACGCGTGATGATGCGCTGAACTTCGCTCGCCGCACAAATAGGACAAACTGGGGTAGGGCCATCGAACCCGTGACGCGCCTCGAATAGGTGGCCGCATACAACACAGCGATAATCGTATAAGGGCATGGGCAAACTCCTCAACCACCTGCGAACATTGTATCATGGATTTACGCCTCCGATCATTCTAGACGAATGCGGGGATTGAGCAGTGCATATAGGATATCGGCGGCCAGATTAGCGAGCGCGACGAAGAAGATCACGACCATCACGATCGCCTGCATAAGGGGAATATCCTTGCGCAGGATGGCGGTCGTCATCAGCCTTCCCAGCCCGGGGTAGCTGAAGACGTTTTCGATCACGATCAGACCGCCGATCAACCAGCCAAACGACAGCGCGATCACAGTAATGGTTGGCAGCAGCGCGTTGCGCAGCACGTGCTTGAAGATCACCTGCCTGCGCGGCAGCCCTTTCAGTTCGGCAGTGCGAACATAAGGTTTTTTGAGTTCCTCGACCACGCCCGCGCGCGTCATGCGAACGACATAGGCCATGAGGACGAATGTCGCTGCGACGGCGGGCAAGGTGAGCTGACGAAGCCATTCTCCGAGGGGGGCGTCGGGCGGCGCAGTGGCCGATGCCGGAAACCAGCCTAGGCCGAGGGCGAACACATTGATCAGGACAAGGCCGGTCACGAATTCGGGCAGGCCGACGACGCTCAACGTCAGCACTAAGATCGCCCCATCCAGCAAACTGTTCTCGTGCAGGCCAGCGATCACGCCAAGACCGATCGAAAGTGGAATGCTGATGACCAGCGCCAACGCCGCCAGCCGCAGCGAATTGGCGAGCCGTTCGAGCACCAGCGCGCGGATCGGTGCGTTGCCGCCGGTAAAAGAAGTACCCCAGTCACCGCCGGCGAAGCGCGTCAGCCAATTGATGTATTGTGTTGGAATTGGATCGTTTAAGCCAAGCTGCTGGCGCAAATTCTCGATCGCTTCAGGCCGGGCTTCGCGGCCTAGGATTAGCCGCGCCGGGTCGCCCGGCAGAACTTGCGTGAGTAGAAAGATGATCGCTGAGGCGATCAGCAGCGTCAGCGCCAGCAGCAGCAGGCGGCGGGCGAGGAAGCGCGCCATTCTCGTCAGTCTCCTAGCCCATTAGCCATCGCAGACTCCGGCGGCGTTTGCTGGAGTGCGCGCAGTTCATCTGCGGGAATATGACAGCGAATGAAATGGCCGTCCCCGCAGTCTTGCCACGGAGGCGCCTGTTGCTCACAGATCGCGCCGACTTTGCGAGGGCAGCGCGTGTGAAAGCGGCAGCCGCTTGGAAGCTGACGGGCGCTGGGCAGTTCACCTTCGAGGCGAATGCGTCCCTGTTTGATCGTTGGGTCAGGCACGGCGATGGCTGAGATCAGCGCTTCGGTGTAGGGGTGGGATGGCGTATTGTAAACCTGATCGACATCGCCAGTCTCGACGATCTCCCCCAGATACATGACGACGATCCAGTCCGCCAAGTAGCTGACGGCGCGTAGATCATGGGAAATGAACAAATATGACGCCCCTTGCTCGGCCCGTAGATCTTTGAGCAGGTTCAGGATGACCGACTGCACCGAGACATCGAGCGACGATGTCGGTTCGTCGGCCAGTACCAGCGCAGGGTTTGTGGCAAAAGCCCGCGCGATCGCGACGCGCTGTTTCTCGCCGCCGCTCAGCTCGGCAGGATAGCGGCCAGCATATTCCGGCGTCAGCCGGACGGCGTTCAAGAGCGCGCCAACGCGTTCGCGCAGCTGCTCGCGCGTAAGCATCCGATCCAGCCTCCGGATCGTCCGGCCGATGGCCGCGCCGACCGTCATGAATGGATTGAGGGCATCGTTAGGATTTTGAAAAACCATTTGTAGTTCGCGCAGCTCGGCCGGCTTTCGGTCGTTCAGACGAAGGCTCAACGGCAGTTCAAGCAGTTCGAGCTCTCCGCTGTCGGCGGTTTCCAGCCCGATGATGCAGCGCGCCAGTGTGGTCTTCCCGCTGCCGCTCTCTCCCACAAGTCCCAATGTGGAGCGCCGGCGGATCGCAAGTGTGACGTCATCGACCGCGCGAACGCCTTTACCGGGGCGTTCCAGCCAGCGATCGAAAAGAGAGCGGCGGCCGAAGGTCTTTCGCACCGAAACCGCCCTAAGCACATGCCCGGGACGCGGCGCAGCATCCGCGCCGCGCGTTTTGGGCGACGTATCAATTTGCAGCGAGCCATCGGCGATCTCGCGCCAGCGGTGGCATTTGATCAGCCGGCTATCGTGGATGACTTCCAACGCTGGTTTCTCGTTGTGGCAGCGCTGTTCAGCAGCCGGGCAGCGGTCGGCAAAGACGCACCCGCGCGGCCGTTCGGCCAGCGAGGGGGCTGCCCCCGGGATCGTCGGCAGCCGCGTTTCCACGCCGGTCGTCGGGCGAGGCAGGCTTGCTAGCAGGCTGATCGTGTACGGATGGAGAGGTCGTTTGAACAGATCGATCACTGGAGCGCTCGCCATGATTTCGCCGCCATACAGCACCGTCACGCGGTCGCAAAGCTGCGCAACCAGCCCTAAATCATGCGAGACATAGAGCGCGGCTGCGCCGTTCTCGCGGATGAGTTCGCGGAATAAATCGAGAATGACCGCTTCAGTCGTCACGTCTAGGCTGGTCGTCGGCTCATCGAGGATCAACAAGCGCGGCCGAGTGCTCAGCGCCATGGCGATGGTCACGCGCTGCTGCATGCCGCCGCTCAATTGATGAGGGTAGCGCGCCGCAACTGTCTCCGGATCGGCAATTTTGACGCGGCGCAGCATCTCAATGGCACCCGCCCAGGCCTGAGCGCGCGTCAGGCCATCGTGCAACCGCGTGATCTCAGCGATCTGTTCGCCGATCGTGTAAGATGGGTTCAACGACGCGAGCGCATCTTGCGGCACTAAACTGAACCCACGACCCCACAGGGCGCGCATCTGCGCGGCCGGTTTATGCGTGATCTCCTCTCCGTCGAAGAAGATATGGCCCCCGCTAATACGGGCATTGGGAGCCAAATAACGCATGAGCGCCAGCGCTAGCGTCGATTTGCCGCTGCCGCTTTCGCCTACTAATCCATGCATCTCCAGTGGACTGATCTCCAGCGAAACATCGAGCAGCGCGCTGGCCCAGCCGCCCTCGAGCTTATAATCAATCGAGAGCCTTTCAGCAGCGATGATAGGCGCCGTCATACAAGCTGTCCCTCATAGCGGAAGATCCGCCGCAATCCATCGGAGAGTAAGTTGACGCCGATGATGAGTAGCGCAATCGCGCCGGCCGGAGCCCACAACGCCCATGGCGTCTGCGAGAACGAGTCGCGGGCGTCGTTGACCATGCGTCCCCAGTCTGGGGAGGGCGGCTGAACGCCTAGCCCGAGAAAACCGAGCGATGCGGTCAGGAAGATTGCATACGAAAAACGCAGCGAACCTTCGACGACCAGCGCCGGCAGTACGCCGGGCAGAATTTCGCGAAAAAGGATGAACCAGGTCGACTCGCCGCGCAGTTTGGCGGCTTCAATGTAGCCGCTGTCGCGGATGCTCAACGTTGCGCTGCGAACGACTCGGGCGACGATTGGAGTGTATAACAGCGTGATCACGATGACGATGCCGATCGACGACGAGCCGATTGTGCCGAGCATGACCATCGCCAACAGCAGCGCCGGGATCGCCAGCAGGCCATCCATGATACGCGAGACAAGTTCATCGATTGTGCCGCCGTAATAGCCGATGAAGAGGCCGGTGCATGCGCCGAGCAAAACTGCCAGCGCCGAGGCCAACAACGGCAAGGCGATGATATCGCGCGCTCCCCACACGACCCGGCTGAACACGTCGCGGCCAAGACGGTCGGTACCGAATAAGTGGTCGGCCGAGGGCGCTTGGCGGGCCGCCCCGCGAATGATTTCGTCGTAGCGATAAGGCGCGATCCATGGGCCAAAAACTGCGACAAAGATGAAAAGCGTGACGATGAGTAGGCCGATCAGGGTAAGCGGCCTGCTCACAAGCTGGCGCAGGCTTTTCCGCAAGATGCTGCGCGGTCTAGGCTGCTGCACTGGCTGCATTTGATCGGCTGTTCGAGGGGTAGATGCGTTCATTGAGGGATAAACCTATCGCGTTAACCGGATCGCAGGCGGGGCAGCATCTCGATTGAGCGCTGCCCCATTCGCGTGGCTTTGCGTTAATGCGGATGGTTGACCGTTTAGCTGCCAGATAGATAGACCGTGCGTAAATCGGTGAGGCCAGGAAATGGCGCCATCTCCAAGCCTATCACGTTCGCGCGAGTCGCACCGAACAACGGCGCGAAATAGGGGATGATGATCGGGCCGCGGTCGCGGAAAATCGCGCTGATCTGGGCGTAGATCGCACGACGCGCTTCTGGGTCGTTCGTCCGGCTGGCTTCAGCGACCAACGCCTCGACTTCCGGATCGACGAAGCGCGTCTCATTGAAATAAGTGGCGATGCCGCTCTCGACGTAAGCCTCGCGCAGCAAGATCTGCGGCGATGGCCGGTCGCCCCAGCCAGTGATGCCCAACTCTACATCGAAATAGTTATCGGGATTGCTGATATCGTAGTAGTAACCTTCCTCGCGAATTTCGACGTTGATGTTGAAGCAGCCGGTCTCATTCCACTGCTGCTGGATCACTGTCGCCAGATCAGGATACTCAAAGGCGTTTGGCGCATAGAGCGTCGCAGTCAGCACCTCGATGCCAGCCTCGGCCAGCAGTTCGCAGGCGCGAGCGGGATCATACTCTTGATTTTGTACTTCGGCATTGTAGAAGAATTCGAACACGGGGGCGATCGGGTCATTATTGCCGATGACCCCGCGGCCTTGCAAAAGCAGATCATTGAGCAGCTCGCGGTCGGTGGCATATTTGATCGCTTGCCGCACGCGCACATCCTCTCCAGCGAAGCCCTCATCCGTCCGCAGGCGGATGACGGGGTGCTGGCTGGTGGCGCGCTGCAGCACCACGATCCCATCAACGCCTTCCAACCGGTCAACCTGCTGGATCGGGATCTTGAAAATGAAATCAACTTCGCCGCTCAGCAGGGCATCGACCTGCGCGACCACATCATCGATGTAAATGTGTTCGACTGCGTCGAGGTAAGGAAGGCCTTCCTGCCAGTAATTCTCATTACGCACCAGCAGGGCGCGCGCGCCCGGGCTGAACGACTCCAGTCGGAACGGGCCGGTGCCGTTGAAGCTCGCGAAGGGGTTATCGCCCTGTTCCAGCCGGTTCGGGAACGCGCCATCTTTCACGATCAGCGCTTGACGAGCGCCAACGCCGTACAGAAAATCGGCGTTCACTTCGCTAAGCGTAAACACGACGGTGCTGGCATCCGGCGCGCTGATCTCAAAGTCGCCCAGTAAGTTAATTGCAGGTGACCCTAGTTCGCGCAGACGGTTGAACGTATACACCACATCTGCCGACGAGAACGGCGATCCATCGTGGAAGGTGACACCTTCGGCCAATGTGAAGGTATACGTTAGCCCATCATCGCTGATCTCCCAACGAGTAGCGAGGTTCGGCCCGATCGTCGCATCGGGCAGCACCTCGACCAGATAATCATAGATAGCGCGGTTGAGCGCGGTTTCTGGGTCGTTCGTATGAAGCGCCGGGTCGAGCACGACGGGCGCTGGCATGCCAACCCGCAGGACGCCACCCGGTTGTTGGGCGCTGACAATCGTCCCCAACAAGAGAGCTGCGACCAGCGCGCAGAGCGCGACAGTGCGCGTCGTTCTCAAAACTTTGCTCATTACTGCCTCCCTGAATATAGGTCAAGTTATGAGAGCACTGGCGAGACCAGCGCAGGGGTGGACCTCAGATGGACGCGTCAAGTTCGAGCAGTTTCACGCCAGCTTCTACAGTTTGCCCGACTGCGTAGTAAATCTCAACGACTCGGCCATCATACGGTGCCTTGATGCGATGTTCCATCTTCATCGCCTCAATTACAAGCAGTATATCACCTTTACGGACGACCTGCCCGGTTTCTACATCAATCTTAATGACCTGCCCGGGCATCGGCGAGCGCAGCGAACCTGTGCTGTCGCTGCTCGTTTGGCCAGTGGGCAGCGGCGACTGCCAACACAGGTGGAACGCGGTCCCGTCAGCGTGCAGCCACAGCTCAGCCTCGCGCGTTGCCACCGCGATGCGCCGCCGGTGACCGTCGATCTCAAGCTCCCACTCTTGCAGGTCGTCTTCCCGCTGTGATGCCCGCGCATGCACCTCATAGCGCGTATCGTCGATTTGGGCGGTGAAGTACGGAGCGCTGCCTGCCAGCAAAACTTCGAACTGCGTATCGTGCCAGCGAAAGTGATGGCGAGCAGGGCGATAAGGGTTGTTGCGCCAGCCAGAGGCGCTTCCCTGTCTTGTCAGGGCAGCCGCGATCAAGACGGCTGGCGTCGGAGGCGGATCGGCAGCCACCAGTTCAGGGTAGCGATCGATGAAACCGGTATCGATCTCGCCAGCATGGAACGCTGGGTGCAAAATGACGCGGCGCAGAAAAGCGACGTTAGCGCGCAGCCCGAGCAGGCATAAGTTAGCCAGCGCGCGATCTAGACGGCGAATCGCTTCAGCGCGCGTCGAGCCATAGGCGATCACTTTAGCGATCAGCGGATCATAATAGGGGCTGATGATGGTCCCGCTGCGCACCCCGCTGTCGATTCGAACGCCCTCTGGCGCGCGCCACGCTACGATCTCGCCTGTTACCGGGAGAAACTGGTTTGCCGGGTCCTCTGCATAGACGCGCGCCTCGATGGCATGACCACGCCTGTGCAGCGATGCCGCCAGCTGGTCCAGCCGCGCACCCTCTGCGATCTCGATCTGCCAGCGCACGAGATCGATGCCGTAGATCAGCTCTGTGACCGGATGCTCGACTTGCAGCCGAGTGTTCATCTCAAGGAAGTAGAAGCTGCGCTCGGCATCAAGGATAAATTCGACCGTACCGGCGTTCACGTACCCAATCTGCTCGCCGATCTGGACGGCCGTCGCGCACATGCGCGCACGCAAGTCGTCATCTAGCGCGATCGAGGGCGCTTCTTCGATCACCTTCTGATGCCGCCGCTGGATGCTGCATTCGCGCTCGCCCAGCGCGATGACTCGGCCGTGGTGGTCGCCGATGATTTGCACCTCGACGTGGCGAGGGTTGACGATCGCCTTCTCAATCATGAGCGTTGGATCGCCGAACGCCTGCGCTGCCTCGCGGCGGGCGGCTTCCAGCGCCGCGGGCAGCTCCGCCAGATCGCTGACCAACCTCATGCCGCGACCACCGCCGCCGGCCGCGGCTTTGATCATGACCGGCAGACCGATCGCCTCGGCCGCGTCCAGAAACGCGCCGTCGCTTTGGTCTTCGTCGGTATAACCCGGCACCAGTGGAATATTGGCCAGCAGCAGTTTGGCGCGTCGTTTGTCGCCCATCGAGGCGATTGACTGCGGAGAGGGGCCAATCCAGATCAGCCCAGCGTCGATCACACTGGCGGCGAATGCCGCGTTCTCGGAGAGGAATCCATACCCCGGATGCAGCGCATCGGCGCCGGCGCGCTGCGCGGCGGCTATAACTGCCGGCCCGTTGAGGTAGCTCTCGGCGACCGGCGCCGGCCCGATGTTGATTGCCTCATCAGCCAGCTCGACGTGTAAGGCGCCAGCATCGGCATCGGAATAAACGGCGATGGATGCGATGCCCATCGACCGGCAGGTGCGGATGATGCGGCAGGCGATCTCGCCCCGATTGGCGATCAACAGTTTGCGGATCATGGGGCTCACTCCGAAGGTTCGGCCCAGCGGGGCGGGCGTTTGCTCATGAAAGCCAGCATGCCTTCTTGGCCGTCGGCGCTTTGGCGCAGACTGTTGAGCAGCCGCGCGCGATACGGCAGCGACTCGTCGAGCGACTGACGCATGGAAGCGAACAGCAGCGTTTTGCAGGCCGCCAGCGCATGAGGGCTGCACTGTCGTAATTCGTTCAGCACGGTCTGTGTGCACTCCTCAAGGATTTCTGGCGGGCAAACCTCGTGCACTAAACCATATTCATGAGCGCTCACCCCGTCAAAGCGGGCGCCGGTTAGCATCAGGAGGCGGGCGCGCGTTGGGCCGAGACGTTGAAGCACATAGGGCGCGATCACAGCGGGTGCCAACCCGAGGCGGACTTCTGGTAGGCCGAACGAAGCGGAGGTCGCTGCCACAGCGATATCGCTCACGCAGACTAACCCAAAACCGCCGCCAAGCGCCGCGCCATCGATGCTGGCGACGACCACCTGCGGCGCTTCATTGACGGCGCGCAGCAGCACGTCCAATCGCGCGACGGTCGCGTCCTGTTCTGCTTCGGTCATCTGGGCCGCAGCCTGCAAGTCGCCGATGTCGCCGCCGGCACAAAAATGGCCGCCCGCGCCGCTGAGGACGACTGCCCGAATCGATCGGTCTTCACGCAGCGCGGCGAACGCTGCGATCAGGTCTTCCACCATCTGGAAGTTCATCGCGTTGCGCTGCGCGGGCCGGTTTAAGGTGATGCGCGCAAACGGCGGTTTTACGTCAACAATGATGGTCTCATAACCTGTCATCGCATTATCTCCTCGTCGCCGGTTGGCAGATCGTCGTCCCACGGCATCGAGAGCAAGGCCCCAGCCAGCGACTTGCCCAAGCCATCAATGCGGAGCGAGCGGGTTGCGCCGCCATCAAGCGCGCGCTGCAGGACAAAATTAAGCGCTTGGATGTTATCGAGTTCGTAGCGGGTCACCTCGCCGAGGACTAAGTCGCCAAGATAGGCCTTGACTCGCTCAGCCGTCAGTTTAGCCTTGAGGATGGCGTAGGCTTCCGGCGATCGGGCGATTACGCTGATGTTGGCGATATCGCCTTTGTCGCCCGCCCGTCCATAGGCAAGGTCATAGAGGCGGCGCGCCATCACTCCACCTCCTGGAGTGCTACCTGTGGCTGCACATAAGCGCGGTCGATTAGCGCCGGCCATAGCCCGAGGATCGCCCGCGGCTCCGCGCCGACTGTCATGCCGCTCACACTCATGCCGGCCGGGCCGCTTAATCCGTTCGCCATCATGCGGCGGACGGCGGCCTTGAGTGTGTCCTGATCGTCGGCTGCGAAGACAACGCGCACGATCACTTCATAGGGGTCAGCAGGCAGCGGGGGCATTCCGCCGTACAGGCTGTTGATGCCGAGGTAGCTATAGGCAACGCGGCGGATTGGCAGCCCCCGCCACGTCTCATCGATCATCATTTTGAGCTGTTCAACCTTGCGCCATGCCTCTGGCCAGCCGATCGTGAAGATCAGCTCGCGCATGTATCCCTCTAGCAAACCAAGGTTGACCTTGAGCTGTTCGGGACGCGGCCGGCCAGTCACCCCGCTGACGCGAACACAGCCCGCACGGTCGTCATCCAACCGCAGCGTCGTGAAATCGGCAATGACGTCAGGCGTCAGATAGTGAGCTGGGTCGTGCACTTCGTAGAGAAGCTGCTCCTTGACAGTCTCAGCGCAGACGTAGCTGGGCAGGCCGGGTGTGCCGTAAATGGTGAACGCGCCATCCGGGTCGACACTGGCGATTGGGTAGCCGAGATGCGGTAGGTCGCGTGGGTTGACGCGATCGATCAACGCGAGGCTGTTGCCGCCGACGACCTGTCCAGTGCACTCGAGCAGGTGACCGGCGATGATACCGGCCGCCAGCCGATCCCAGTCATCCCATGACCAGCCGTAATGCGCGACCAGTGGGGCGAGGTACAGACAAGGGTCTGCCACGCGGCCTGCGATGATGATGTCTGCGCCAGCGCGCAGCGCCTCGACGATCGGCGCTGCGCCGAGATAGACGCTCGCCGTGACGATCGGCAAGTTGGCTGCCGGCGGGAGCGCTTCACCTGTTTCAAGATGGGTGAAAGTCGCACCGCTGAGCTGAAGGTCGGCCAAGCGGTCAAGGATATCATCACCCGTCACCGCAGCGATCTTGAGGCCGCGCAGTCCCAGTTTCGAAGCGGTCTGCGCGACTGCTGCCGCCGCGCCAAGCGGATTGAGGCCGCCACCGTTCGTGATCAACGGGATCTTGCGCTCAAAAGCCTTTGGCAAGATCTGCCGAGCAATTATGTTGATGTCGAACGTGAAACCTCGGTCAGGGTTGCTGAGGCGATCTTTTTGCAGGATGGCGAGTGTGAGTTCGGACAGCGCCTCGAAACACACAACATCGACGTGCCCCCCCTCGATCATCGGCAGGGCGCGGGTGACATCATCGCCGTAAAACCCTTGAGCTGATCCTATTCGAAAAGACATTTTGCTGAACTCTAAAATAAGGCGTAGCAAGACCTTTGCGCATGTTTAGAAGATAGAACGATATTACAAACGCTATTTCGACAACCCTCTATTCTTGTAAAGGTATCGCAATGAGCGCGAAAACACGAGCAGCTCCGTTGTTTTCCAGTTGATCGGTGGGGCGGCTGTTGCGCTGGCAGCCGCCCATGCTTCGGCAAAGCAGATCAACTGCGCGGGTTGAAATTCTCCAGCTTGGCGATGATACCGAGCATGACCTCATCGGCGCCGCCTCCGATCGATGTCAGGCGGCTGTCGCGGAAGTAGCGCGATATCGGCGTTTCGTCCATATAGCCCATGCCGCCGTAAAACTGCAAACACGTATCGGCCACTTCGCGCGAGAGGCGGCCGACCTTGAGCTTGCACATCGAGGCGATCTTCGTGACCTCAGGCGAGGTTTCATCCTTCTCCAGCAGGCTAGCGCAGTAGTAATTGAGCTGGCGCAGCGCTTCGATCTCGGTCAGCAGCTCGCCGAGCTTGAACTGGATCCACTGGTTGGCGATCAGCGGCTTGCCGAACGTGCTGCGTTCTTGACAGTAGCGGATCGTCTGGCGCACGGCCATCTCCATGCCGCTCACGCCGAGGATGGCAGCGACCAGCCGTTCGCGCTGGAACTGCTCCATCTGTAAGTAAAATCCCATCCCTTCAGCGCCAATACGATACGACTGCGGCACGCGCACATTTTCAAACGAAAGGACTGCGGTATCGCTGCTGTGATTGCCCATCTTCTTCAATTTACGGCTGATGATGAACCCAGCAGTCTTCGTCGGCACAATGATCAGTGACATTCCCTTATAGCTAGTGCCCGGCTCTGTTCTGGCGAGCAGACAAACCCAATCGGCCTGCGTCCCATTGGTGATGTACATCTTGCTGCCGTTGATAACGTAATCGTCGCCATCCGGTTCGGCGCGCGTGATGATGCTGGCGACGTCGGAGCCGGCGTTCGGCTCGGTGACGGCGATCGCACCGACCATTTCGCCGCGGAGAGCCGGGGCCAGAAATTGGCGGCGCAGCTCATCGGAGCCGTACTTGGCCAGCGCTGGTGTACACATATCGGTGTGTACAGTGATGCCCATCGGCACACCGCCGCAGGGGATACGCCCTAGCTCTTCGCACAGCACCACCGTGAACCAGATATCCGCTTCCGCGCCGCCGTACTCGGCGGGGTAGCTCAGCCCGAGGAAGCCGAGCTCGCCCATCTTCCTGAGGACATCGTGCGCCGGCCAGATCTCGGCCTCTTCCCATTCATCGACGTGTGGCACGATCTCGTTCTCGACGAATGTGCGCACCGACTTGCGGAACATCTGGTGTTCTTCGGTAAAAGGGTTGAATAAACTGGGAGTAGATTTTGTCTCAACAGCCATAATCGTTTTACCTCATCAAAATTCTGCTGTTTTCGAGAATCTTTTCTTAAAGTACCTCAACGGCGCATACCACGTTCTGAGAGGATGCCGATCACTACAAGCAAAAGGCCGCCGCCGCAGCAGATTAGCAGCGTGTTTTGCCCAAAACTGGATGTGACGAATGCAATGATGCCAGCTATCAGCAGCACCACGAGGATAATGCGCGCGATCGCTCGCGTTGAGCGCGAAACCTGCCGCGCGTGTTCTTCGTTAGCATCATTCATGATCACATCCTAAAGCTGCCGTAATGGGGAGCGCCTTCACTCATCCAATCGCGGTTATAACACATTGACAAGCCGACTGACAGCGCCATGCGCGTATCGCGCGGGTCGATCAACCCGTCATCCCACAGTCGTGCGGTTGCATAATAGGGGTCGCTCTCCGTCTCAAATTTCTGGATCGTCATCTGCTTCATCACGTTGATCGTATCATAGTCTGGTTCTTGGCCGCGCTTGCGCGCGCCCTCCTCCGTGATGATGGCCAGCACCCCGGCCGCCTGTTCAGCGCCCATGACGGCGATGCGGCTGGTCGGCCATGCAAACAGCAAACGCGGATCGTAGGCGCGGCCGCACATCGCATAGTTGCCGGCCCCATAGCTACCGCCGATCAACACGGTGAACTGCGGCACAGAGCTGTTGGCGACCGCATTGATCATCTTTGACCCATGCTTGATAATGCCTTCCTCTTCGGCTTTGCGACCGACCATGAAGCCGGTGATATTCTGCAGATACAAAATCGGGATGCGCGCCTGATTACAGAGTTGAATGAACTGCGCGGCTTTGTTGGCCGATTCGGAGAAAAGCACGCCGTTATTGGCGATGACGCCAAGCGGGTAGCCATCAAGATGAACATGGCCGCACACCAAAGTTGTGCCATATTCCGGCTTAAATTCCAGCATTTCCGACCCATCAACGATGCGCGCTAAGATCTCACGCATGTCTAGCGGCTGGCGGATAGTATCGATCGGGACGATACCGAGCAGTTCATCAGGATCGTAGCGCGGCGGTTTGGGTGTTTGCTGGTTGGGCGGGGTAAATTTTCGCCAGTTCAAACGGCCGACGATCTCACGGCCGATGCGAATGGCATCGGCATCGTTCTCGGCCAGATAATCGGCAAGGCCTGATATCCGCGCGTGCATTTCGGCACCGCCGAGCGTTTCCTCATCGATTTCTTCGCCGGTTGCCATTTTGACGAGCGGCGGCCCACCAAGGAAAGCCAGTGCCTGCCGGCGCACCATGACGGTATAGTCACTTAGACCGGGCACATAGGCTCCACCGGCCGTACTGTTGCCGAAGACGAGCGAAATCTGCGGGATGCCGGCTGCGCTCATCTTCGCTTGGTTGGCGAAGCCGCGCCCGCCCATGACGAACAGCTCCGCCTGATGCGGCAAGTTGGCCCCACCACTTTCCACCAAGTAGATGCATGGCAGCCGGTTCTGCTGCGCGATCTCCTGCGCACGCAGCGTTTTCATAACGGTGATAGGGTAGCTCGTGCCGCCTTTAACGGTGGCCTCGTTTGCGCCGATCATGCACTCAACGCCGCTGACGATGCCGATCCCATTGATTGAACCTGCCCCGGGCGACTCATCATTGTACATGCCGAAAGCTGCCAGTGGGCTAAGTTCTAGAAAAGGCGTTCCGGGATCAAGCAGCAGCTCAATGCGCTCGCGCGGAAGCAGCTTGCCCGCTTCAACATGCCGCTTGACGGCGCGTTCGCTGCCACCCGCCCGAACGGCTGCCTGTCGCTCGGCCAACAGTTGGACGAGCGCGGCATTGTGCGCGTAGTTGCGCTGGTATTCGGCGCTGCGCGTATCAATTTGCGATTGAATCGCTGCGGTCATAAGACTGTTCCAAAGAAGGTTTAAGCAAACGCGATTATCGAATCATCATTTGATTCTAAGGATACATAGGCCGCCAGCGTTCGTCAACGTCGTGGGTTTAATAAGCTTTGCGAGCGAAGGGCGAAGATCTCTAAGAGTTGTCAAGAATTGTTAGAGGCGAGCGGCAGTGTGACGAAAAACGTCGTCCCTTTGCCTAGGCGGCTCTCCAGCCCAATCTGGCCGTTGTGCGCTTCGACCAAGCGTTTAACGATCGCCAAGCCTAATCCGGTACCTTCAATGCTGTCCGTCTCGGCGCGGCGCACCCGGTAGAAGCGATCGAAGATGCGCGCTTGATCTTCCGGGCTGATGCCCAATCCCGTATCTTCGATCGCCACCTGCAGCGAGTCGCCGCGCGCTTCCGCCCACAGCCGAATTGTGCCCTCAGGCGGGGTGTATTTGATGGCGTTGCTGATCAAGTTCGCGAAAATTTGGCTAATGCCGCGCGGGTCGCCGAACACTGGCGGAAAGTTCGGCGTGACTTCGTTGTAGACGAGCATCGCCTTATCAGCCATGATCTGGCGCATATTTTCTAGGCAGTCGGCGATCACCGTTGACAGCTTAACAGGTCTGAGGTCCAGTTTGATGCCCGACTCGATACGTGCCAGATTTAAAACATCGTCGATCAGCTCGCGCATGTTTTGGATTGAACGGAAGATCATACGCACATAATTTTCGGCGCGCGGTTCCAGCGGTTGGTGCATTTGCAGCATTTCCAAATAACCGTTCATGACCGTGAGCGGTTGTTTTAAATCATGCGAGACGGTGGAGACCAGTTCCGTTTTGAGCTGATCGGTCTCCTTCAACGGGGTGATATCGTGCATGACGATGAGCCAGCCGATCTGAGGATGCATGGCGAAATTCGCATAATAGGTGCGGCCGTTGGGCAGCATCAACTCAACCACCATCATGCTGTTTTGTCCCTGTGCTCGCAGATAAGCCTCGCGCAGCGGGGGGTAATCGATGATGGCGAGGAACGGCTGATTGCGGTAAACCTTGCCAGGAGGAAGCTGCAAGGCCGCAAGCGCAGACTGGTTGATCAGCTCTACTGTATCGTCGGTATTGATGACGATGACCACATCGGCAATATTGGCCAAAACATAGGAGAGTTTTTCGCGTTGGCGCAGTGTTTCTGAAAATAACCGCGCGTTATCAATGGCAACCCCGGCGCGCATAGCGAGCTTTTCAACAAAATCTTGATGCTCGTGGGTTAGGCCATTTAGGTGACGGCTCTCAACCGAGATGACCGCAATGACCCGATCCTCACGCATGACGGGCACCGAAAGATGTGATCGTATTTGGCTGCTGATGGGCGCGTAATCGCGATCGATGCTGACATCGGGCACTAGCTCCGCGTGACCTGACCGCGCGACGCGCCCTGCAATGCCACCGCCGCTGCTCATACGGATGGCCTCGCGCTGCTCCGGCGGAGCCTCGTATCCAATTTCGGCGACAAAACGCAGTTGTTCGGCTGTGTCGTCACACAGCGCAAGTGAAGCCGCATGGGCCTTTGTAAAACGCAGCGCCCAGTCGATCGTAAGTTCGAAGACGTGATCGAGCTGGATAGTATCGGTCAGTTCACGGTCGATCTGGCGCAGCAAATGCAGCTCATACATCCGTGCTGCCAGCTCTTTGACGGCGTGGCTGTGCACGAGCGCGTTGTTCAGCGTGATGACCGCGCCAGGGCAGATAGCTCTCAGCAGGGTTTGCTGGTTTTCGTCCAGCGGTTGCCCAGTCTCTGGATTATCGACGAACAACACGCCGAGCTGAAGATCGCCCAAATTGAGCGGCGCTGTGCAGAAACTGCCGCTCTGCAAAGCCGCGGCCAGCGGCGCCAGTACAGTTCCACGCACTGAGTGAATAGGCTCAGGAACCCCAGCGAGCGCATTTTGTTGCCAAGCGCGAATGAAAGGATCATCGGCATGCTGCAGGGGAAAATAGACAGCATCCGAGCTCAATTGGGTGATATCTTCCGGCGCTTTTAAGCCGTAAATGCCAGCGAGCCGAGCACTACTTTCTTCTGCGTCGATGGTCAAAAGGGCTGCCCGCTCGACGCCCGTGATCTCAATGACGACGCGTGGCAGCTCGTGCATGATCTGGTCGGCATCGAGATTTGTGCCCAAACGGAGCATGAAATTGTGCGCTGCGTGCAGCCGCGCGAGAAGGCTGATATGATCGACGGGATGCGAGATGTCCTCGGTCTGCATCAATGTTCGCCCTTGGTTATTATCATTTTCATTATAGAGCACTTGAACTTTTCTCAAAATGAACAATAAGGCGCGATGGGCGGCGCACCTTGCCTCAATTGTGTAATGATATGAAGTTTTGTATGATAACGACAGTCGCCGATCAAGATGCGGAGACTAACGATGGAATTTAAGGATCTATCCGCTCGGTTCAAACAACAGCGCGAAGCGGCGCAGCCTAAGGCGCCTGCGGCTCTCATCGACCCTGAAGAGTCTTTTCGCATTCGCGCTCGCATGATCGGCGTGCTGTTGCGTGATGCGCGCGCCAGCGCTGGGCGATCAGTCGACGACTGCGCCCGCCTGCTGCATGTTAGCATCGATGAAGTGGAGCGTTGGGAGTACGGCGACGCAGCCCCTTCACTGCCACAGCTTGAACTGCTCGCTCACTATCTCAATGTGCCCGTCAGCCATTTTTGGGGCACAACCACCATCGAAGCAACCGCGCGCGATATAGCGCGAATTCAAGAAGCCTATTTAGCGCTGCGCGATCGCATGATCGGCGCGCTGCTGCGTCAAGCTCGTGAAGATTTGGGCATGAGTCTGCATGAAGTCAGCGAGGCGGCCGGTTTGCCTTCCGAGCGCATCGAGGCGTATGAGCTGGGCGAACTACCCTTGCCAATGCATGAACTGACCGTGCTTGCGCATGCGGTTCGCAAGAATCTCGATTATTTTCTGGAAAGCAGTAGCCATATTGGAGAGCTCTTGGCCCTGCGCGAGCTGTGGAAAGATTTCTCAGCGCTGCCCGAGGACTTGCGCGAATTTGTCGCTAATCCGCTGAACATCGGGTTCATCGAAATTGCCTATATGCTCAGCCAGATGCCGGTCGACCGTTTGCGCCGTATCGGAGAGAGCATCTTGAATATCACAATGTAGGAGAAATGCCCGTGAGTACGGCCCAAGAACTTCAAGAACAGGGTATTAAACTGTTTCGTCGCAGAGAATATGAAGAAGCAGCACGCATTTTCCGACAAGCGCAGGAAGCCTATCTCGCTAATGGCCAGCCCGATATGGCTGCCGAAATGCAAACCAACCTTGGGCTAGTTCATCGATCGCTGGGGGAAAACCAACAGGCGCTCGACGAGATGCAGGCGGCGCTGTATTTTTTTCAAGAAAAGGATGACCCGCTGCGCGCGGCTAAGGTGTTAGGCAACATGGGTGGGGTCTATGCAGCGCTTGGCGATAAGGAACAAGCCTACAACTGTTATCGCCAAGCTGCCGACATTTTTGCCGAGCTGGGCGAGAAAAAATTGCATGGCGAAACCCTGCTCGCGATGGCTGATATGCAGGTGCGCGAGGGAAAGTTAGGACGGGGCGCTGCCACCTACGAGGCTGGCCTCGACGAACTAGACCAACTTTCGCCCAGCCAGAAAGTGCTGAAAGGCTTGATCCAGTTTCGGAACAAACTGACCGGCGGCGGAGCATCGACCTAGCTAACGGGTCTCGAACGACAACCGTATGACTGCTGCGATTCATCGCGCTGACCGGGGACGCTGGCGTCTGCCGGTCATCGTTTTTTTGCTAATCGCCAGCCTTTACATGGTGACTTACAGCGGCCGCATCGAAACGGGCGATACGCTTCGCTTGTTCAATGCGACGGCCAGCCTTATCAACTTCGGCGATCAATATATCGATCTCGCAGCGTGGCAGTTCCCACCTCAGCAGTTCAGCGCTGAGTGGTTCTACCCCCTGCAAACTGCCAATATCGAGCCGATGCAGGTGATCGCCGCTGCGCCGCTCTACTGGCTCGCCAAGCATCTGCCGGGTTTCGGCATGGTACACGCCGTCTGGCTGTTTAATGTGCTGGTGACAGCAGCCGCGGGCGCAGCGCTGGTGGTTTATGCGCGGTCGCTCGGCGCCAGCGATCGAGCGGCGTTCCTAATGGCGCTGGCTTTTGGAGCTGCAACGGCCGTGTGGCCGTATAGCAAGACGTTTTTCCGTGAACCGTTGATGCTGCTGCTTTTGCTGCTGAGCGCGTTGTTCGCTGAACGACTGAGGGCAGGGGGCTATCACTCGCCGTTACTGGCTTTTGCAGCAGCGGCATGTCCCATTTTGCTCGCGCTGACGAAAGCTTCGGCGCTGCTGGCGCTGCCAGCGCTCTTGATCGTCGCTGCGCCGCCGCTCCACCAGATCGATCGACGTCTGATCCTTGGCGTTTTGTTGGTGGCCGCTGCGCTTGGAGGGGTATTCATCGCGCTGGGTATCTTTGAGCTGGTGCCGGGCTTGGCTGCGCGCTATGATATCGTCGGCCGGCTAAGCGAGGCAACATCGACCTATTTGGGTGATGCTCTATATGCATATCTCATCGCGCCCGGCGGTAGCTTGTGGGGCACATCGCCCGTTCTGCTGTTGGCGCTGCCGGGATTGTTCATCTCTGCGCGGGCTGGCCGCTGGCGCTACGCGCTCGCGATCGCTGCGCTGGTGTTGGCCTTCGCGTTCGGCTATGCCATACTCAATGGAGTCCATTGGTTCGGCGGTTTAAGCTGGCCGCCGAGATTTCTCATCCCGGTCATCCCGATCGTGTTGATCGGCGCGCTGCCCCTGTTTGAGCGCGCTGCAGCGCGGCCCCTCTCGCTGGCAGGGGCGGTTGTGCTTGCTGCGTTCGTCTACGGCTTCTGGGTGCAGCTAAGCGGCGTCACTCTGAACTGGGCAGCGTACACGGCTGCGCTGCCGCCAGAAGCTAGTGGTTTGGGCGAGTGGCGCGGCGGCTTGGCTGACCCGGCCTACTTTCGCTGGACGATCGTGCCGGGGCAGTGGGGTGTCGTGCCGTTCGATATCGCATGGATTGAGATTGGGACGCCGTGGGTCGCAGCGGGTTTCGCGGCGCTGGCTATCATAGGGTTACTCATGGCCCTACAGCGCAGCCCCCGCTGGGTGTTTCTCCTCGCTGCTGCGTTCGCTGTGTTTCTAATCGGGGGGCTGCGCCTGCTGAATGACAAGGATAATCGCTATCTGGCGGGAGATGAGACGCTCTTCGCTATGCTGCCCATCCTTGAGGCGGAGACCATGCCGGGAGATGTCATCTTGCTCAGCAGCCCGCGCTATGAGCCGTTCTTTTTGAATTACGGCAAGCTGTTTTCCGCCGGGCGCGTGATCACGCTGCCGATGCAGCCCGGCGA
Organism: Aggregatilineales bacterium; assembly: GCA_046719065.1. Lineage (GTDB taxonomy): Bacteria > Chloroflexota > Anaerolineae > Aggregatilineales > Phototrophicaceae > Flexifilum. Next base: position 47,888 of record JBDNDP010000006.1, read on the forward strand.
GCGCCCCAGTCCAGAACAGCCCCCCGAACTGGAGGCTGAAAACCCAATCCATCTGTTGACGTTAGAGACGGTTCCGCTGCTCTATAACCTTGCTATCCCGCGTGAGCGACTGTGGTTGCTCGTCAACGGCGGTCCTGATCTGTGGTGGAGCACGCGCCCGGTTGAGCGTTTCTTGAGCACGAACTATTACCCGATCCGCACTATCGCGACCGGGCCGGTCACTCGATTGATCGAGTACAGCACGATCAGCGCGCCTGATGTCTTCGCCTTTCGCGGCGCAGAGCACCGTGCCGACCTGCTTTACGGCGGTCAGCTCGCGCTCACAGGGTATGAGCTGCCGGCTGGAACGCAGCTTGCGTCCGGTGCAGTACTGCCGGTCTCTCTCTATTGGCATGGGCTGGAGCCAATTGAGGCCAACTACACAATTGCCCTGTTCTTGCGCGCAGCGGATGGCGCGCCGGTCGCCCAGCTCGACTCTCAGCCCGGCGGCGGTTTTGCGCCCACCAGCGGGTGGCGACCGGGCGTTCCCGTTTGGGACCATCGGGCGCTGCGGCTGCCGGATGATCTGCCTCCCGGCGAATACCAACTTTGGGTCAAAGTCTACGATTTCGATGCGAGCGGTGCGCCGCGCGATTTAACAGTGACTGGCGCGGAGACCATCGACGGCGTGATCGGGGTGCTGCCACAGCGCATCATCGTTGAGGGTTAGAGGCAGCGCCGCTCATTCACGGCTGACGATCGCACGGCGCTCGGCATCGGTCATGAAGGGCGCATGGGGCGCGCTGGCCTTGTACTCGATGCTGAACCAGACCGCTTGCACGGCCAACACGAGCGCGACCACAGCCAGCGCAAACCGGCCGAGAATTTTTGCGCGCGCGGGCACCCGCGCCCACAGCGCATCGAGCAAGGCCCCGCCGAGCGCGCACAGCGGCGGCAAGAACAACAGCAGGAAACGCGGATCGTAAGAGACAAAAAGCCACCACGCACCGAAGAACGGCAGCGTCCACAGCAGGAGGATCAGTTCAGCAGCTGAGCGCTTTCTTCGATCGATCACGGCGATCAGCGCGTAAAGCAGCCCGCCGGTAATGATAACGCCGGTTAGGGCGAAATTTTCGGCCCTCGTGAGGAAGACGAGCAGATTGGCCAACGTCGGCTGCGCCTGATCTGTCCATGCAGTCGCTGGGATGAGGAAGCCAGCGCCGAGCAGGTTGCGCGCGTACCACGGCCCGGCGATCAGGACGCATGCCGTCAACGCCGCGGCGAGGTGGCGCCCGTCGCTGCGGCGGTGGAGCCATGCCCACAGGAGCCAGCCGGTCAAGATAGGGATGCCAAGCAGCGCTGCGTTTTTCGTCCATGCGGCGAGGCCCATTAAAACGCCGGCCAGCAGCGCATCGATTAAGCGCTTGGTCTCCCACAAACGCAGGGCGAAGACAGCGCTTAACCCGTAAAAGAATGCCATCGGCAGATCGACATAGCCCGATGACGCCCACCGAGGGAAGATCGGTGCTAGCGCCAGCAGTAGTGCCGCCGCCCAGCCAGCGCGTTCTCCTGCCGTCATGCGTCCCAGTAGGTAAGCAACCAGCAAACAGCCAACGCTAAGCAGCGCCGCCAATAAGTTAGCAAGGTATTCGTTCTCCCAGCCTGTGATCAAGTAGGCAAACGTATAAGCCAGTGGGATCGACATTGGATAAGCGCGGTAGAGGCTGTCGGTGCCAGTCAGCGGGATGAGCGCTCTCGTCTGGTACAGCATCTGCGCCTGTGGCTGGTAAATGCCGAGCACGTCTTCACGATGGAACGGCCACAAGATCGCGTTGAGCAAGACGCTCGCGCTGATCGCAGTTAGCAGCGCCAGCGCAAGGCGGCGCGGCCAACTGCGTGGGAGCTTTGGTCTGAAAGCTGGACGATTTACCCCCTCGCGCAGCCAGAGGATCAGACCGGGCACTGTCAGAATAAGATACGCCGCCACGACCCAACCCGCATCGAACCGGATCCCCAACAGCCCCATCCAGAGCAGGATCAGCGTGATCGCCCCGATGCCTAATCCTAATCCGCTCGCTATCACGAGCCATCGGCTCTCCCGTAGGCATGGGCGCACCAGCAGCGCTGCGCCGGGAAAGGCGAGCAGCAGCAGCGCTAACGAGAGTCCCATAGCGGCTGCGCTCTCGATCATGGAGTTTGTGATGGGGCTAAATCGTAAATGCGGAACCGTGGCCGCCCATCGGGGTTAGCGACCGAGTCGATCAAACGCCCCGGTGAGTCGGCTGGCCCATAAGGGATCTGTTCCAAAACGGCAATCATGCCCGCCGCCTGATTTGAGACGAGCAGCGCATAAGCAGCATCAATATCTTGGCCGTCGGGGCGCAGTTGTGGGCACTCGACAGAATAAACTGGGCTGAGGAAGTAGCGCAAACCCTGACAGTTTGGCAGCAGCCCGATGACGCGCGTCACTGGCCTGCCAGCGAGTACTGCCTCGATCTCCTCGAAACCGAACCCGGTTGCGTCTGAAAGGACGTACTGCTGACGGTCGGCTTCTGCGCGCGCCAGCACAGCAGGGTCAGCAACCGAGTTGAACCAGACTGATAAGCCAATGCTGGCGCTCCATACGACGATCGCGAAGCCGGCGATCACAAAGCGTACCCGGCTGGAGGCGACGATAGCGCTGATCACGGCGGCGCCGCACACCAACAGCAGCGTCGCTGGCACAAGGTAGAAGCGCATCTCTTGCGGAAGGTTGATCCACAGCAGCAGCGTCGGAGCAGTTAAACATAGCAGCAGATAGTAAGCGAGGCCATTCTTGCTTTTGCCCTGTGAACTTGCAACGGCGCGCGGCAGCAGCGCTGCAGAGCCGATCAGCAGCGCGAGCGGCAGCGCACTTAAGTAGGCACCCAGCGCCTCGAGCGCAAAACCGGCATTTCCGAAAACGCGTGTGAGATCGAACAAGATAGATAGGTCGAGCGCCGCCCGTCCGCTAACGGCGAGCGAGAGTGAGTTTGAGACGTAGTCAAGGCCGCGCGCGCGTAAAAGGCCGGTGAACAAGGCGATCAGCCCGAGACTGACCGCTAGCCCGACCGCCAGCCAACGCAGGTTGGCGCGGCACGCTGCGCTGGCTGGCTTCAAAGCCAGCGCAGCCGCGACCATCACACCGAGGTATGGCAGCGCGTTAATTTTGGCGCCGAATGCGGTGAACAGCAGCAAACCAGCAAGCGTTGCATCCCTGCTCCGATTACGCCAATGCAGGCGAGCGCACACCGCAATGGCGACCAGCACGGCGCTGCCGGCGACCACATCGGCCAGCGCCAGTCGTACGAAGAAGAGATGATATGCGCTGAAGATGAGCAGCAACCAAGTGAAAAAGGCGGCCGTCCACCCGCCAAGCGCCCGCGCCAGTGCCGCTGCGCCAGCTACGCCGGGCAGCCAAACCAACACGGTGACGGTGCGCGCCAGCCAGATGGGATCGCTGGCAGCCGGCGCGAACAGGGCATAAAGCCAGATCGTGAACTGCCGTCCTAGATTGACGCCCTCAAGGGGGCGTCTGGCTGCTAAGATGTGTTCGCTGGTATGGATGTGCACTGTCTCATCGATGAACGGCGGAAATACGTCGATATGGCTCAGATAAATTCCCCACAGCGCGAGGATGGAGCAGACGCCGAGGACGAGCACGCTTATCGAACTACGTGCTGTCGTCATCTGCTTTTGGCTTGATCCAGAAAGCGCCTCTAGCATGTTCCTTGCGCCTCGTTACAATTCTGCTGTTTGATAGGCTGCGCGCGATGTTCGAGATCAAGCATTCTCCTTTTCCGAGCTGGTGGCTGGGCGTTCCGATACTGCTTGGAAGCCTCATGTTGCTGCTGCTCGCTGCGCGCGTGACTTATCTTCATCATGATGAGCTGCTTGTCTATCATTTTACACGGCTCGACCTTGGGTACGCGATCTGGTATCAAGGTCATCAAGACGTGCACCCTCCATTATGGTTCGCATTCTTTTGGGTTTGGCAGCGTTTGGTTGGGACGACAGAACTCGCCGGCCGCTTGCAGGGGATCTTTTTCGCGCTGCTGACGCTGGCGGTCGTTTGGCGGCTGGGCCGCGATTGGTTCCGCGGGTGGGCGATCGGCGCAGCAGCAGCAGCGATCTTAGCAGCAAACGCTTATTTCGTCACCTACGCGCTGGAGATTCGCCCTTATGCGGCGATCCTGCTGCTGGCTGCCCTCTCAATGTGGGTTTTCGAGCGCTGGCAGCGCTCGCAGTCATGGCGTACAGCGCTTGTATACGGCGCGCTGATCGCATTGATGTTTTATGTGCATTATTTCCTGATTTTTCTAGTTATCGTGCAAGTGGGATATTTCTTAATCGGCCAGCCTTTGACGCGCCGCCGCCTATCGCAAGGGGTGGCTGCCGCCGCTTTTGCATTTGCGCTTTGGCTGCCGTGGTTTCCAACGTTCATCGGACAGGTCATCTTGCTGCGCGAACTCTCAGCGCAGGCCGGCATCGCCTATGCCAGTGGATTGGGCACGCCGCATACCACGGCAGCGACGAACCTCGCGACGATCCAGCAGCTAGCTGCGTTGGCTTTCAACGGGCAAACCGTGCTGTATGCTGTCGTCTTGGCCGCCGCAATCGCACAGGGCTGGCGGCAAAGGCGTTTGTGGCTCGCTGTGGGCTGGGGGATCGGCGTGCCCGCGCTAGCTTTGGCCGTCAACCTGTTTGCTGCGGTTTACGCGCCTCGCTATATTGCCTACCTGACCGGCGGACTGGCGCTACTGCTCGCTGTGGGGTTGCTATCCAGTTGGTCGCGCTGGCGCGCGTTTGCGTTTGGCGTATTTTTCATCGTCAGCCTGTGGGGGCTGCCCGACCAGCTGCCGGAGCGCGCGCCGCTGCGCGATATTTTTCGCGCGCTGTCGGCTGCCGCTGCTCCAGGTGATGTTGTCTACTTTCAGCGCGGCGGAGAGGAAGATGATCTCGTCAACTGGAATGCCGCTGCCTATTTATGGCCAGAGGCCATCATCCAGCGCGGCGGCCCAGCCGAAGCAGTGGCAGGCGCGCGCCGCGTTTGGTTCATCACAGGTGAACTGCTCACGGAACCCGTTCAGCAGATCTTCTTGGCGTTAGAGCGAACTCACCCCGTCCAGCAAGTGATCGGCGACTGCAAGCGCGAGTGGTGCTACGTCGCACAATTGATGGAAGCGCCGCCGCTGGCGGATCCAATCCGTTTCATCGATGTTCAAACTGGGGATGCACTGCTCTTCCTCGGCGCTGATATCGACGCGATTGAAGATGAACGGCTTCGTTTGCGCCTATGGTGGACGGTTGAGACGCCGGCGGCACTAGATTATTCGTTTGCCGTTCATGTCGTTGATGAAGATGGAACGCTGATCGCGCAGGCCGATGGGCCGCTGGTGCATTATGGAGTCGAAATTGTGCCGACATCGCAGATCGCGCCACATCAGATTATCATCGATCATCGCGCAGTCGAACTCCCTCGACAAACTGCCGCCAAAGAAGCCGCATTAGCGCTGATCGTCTACCGCTCTTGGGATGGCCAGCGCCTGCTGTTGGAAAGCGGCGCAGACCATTACTCGATCGATTTGATCACGAATCATTAACGCCGTGACATGAATCGGTGTGCGACAATAGCGGCCATTGGTCTTATTTGGATTTGAGAACCTGTCATACGATGAAGGCATGTGCCTTCAGGGAACAACATGACATCTGAGTTCATCGCTCGTCCGTCTTTCAATACCGACCGAGCAAGCCCGGCGCGTTTCGTTTGGTCACATATCCGCCGGCATCCAATCTACGGACTCTTGATGATCGCTGGTGCGTTCAGCAACGCCGCGCTGGCAACGGCGGTTCCCTACTTTGTTGGCCAAGCGTTCAATGCTGTTCTGGAAGGGCAAGATCTGGCCGCCATCGGTTTGTTGGCTTTGGCGATCATCGCATCGCAGCTTTTGCGGGGCGGCCTGCAGTTGGTGCGCAACTTCTCTGCCGAGATTTTTGCTCAGCGCATTGAACGCGACGTGCGCGATGAACTCTATGCGAGTTTGCTCGGCAAAAACATGGCCTTTCATGACAGCCAGCCGGTTGGGGAAATCATGGCGCGCGTGACCAATGATGTGCGCGAATTGAACCTGATGATGAACCCGGGCATGAACCTGTTGATCGGTTCTGGCATGTTTTTGATCGTGCCGCTGATCGCTGCGCCGCTGCTGTACCCGGCCTTGATCCTCGTGCCACTGCTGTTTGTCGTCGCCTACTGCATCGCGCAGTATTACTACGTTCGCAGCCTTAGCCCCGTGGCGCAGCGCGTTCGCGCCAGTTTCGGCATAATGAATGCCAGCGTAGCTGAGACGCTGGAAGGCTTGCAGGTCGTCAAAGGGGCGGCGCAAGAACAGCACGAAAGGAATCGTTTTAGCCATTTAGTTGATCAGGTGCGCGCCCACACCATCAAGCAGGCCGATATTGAAGCGCTTTACCTGCCGATTTTGCTGCTTGGATTGGCCATTTTCCTCGCCTTTGCCCACAGCGCAATTCTGTTCCGGCAAGGCGCGATCGACGCGGGCACACTGGTGGCATTCAATGGACAGATCGCCCTTTTCGGTTTTCCGGTCTTTACCTCGCTGTCTTCTTTCTCACAGCTCTCTTTAGGGCTGGCCAGCGCTAGGCGCATCCTCAACATCCTCAATACTGAGACCAAGCTCGATCAGAATGCAGGGGGATATAGCGCCCCCTTGCGCGGCTCGATCACGTTTGAGCAGGTCGATTTCAGCTATGTGCCCGGCGGCTCACCCGTCTTACATAATGTTTCATTTCACATTGAACCCGGGCAGACGGTTGCGCTCGTCGGCGAGACAGGTTCGGGAAAATCGACCGTCACCAAGCTAATCAACCGCATCTACGATGTGAACGCTGGTCGCGTACTAGTAGATGGCATTGATGTGCGCGCTTGGAACCTCGCGGCGCTGCGTTCGCAGATCAGCATCATTGAGCAGGATATTTATCTGTTCAGCCGTTCGATCGCCGATAATATCCGCTTTGGCAAACCTGACGCCTCTCAGCAAGAAGTTGAAGCTGCGGCGCGCAAGGCGCAGGCTCATGAGTTCATCATGAGCTTTCCTGAAGGTTACGATACCATCATCGGCCAGCGCGGCGTCACGCTTAGCGGAGGGCAGCGCCAGCGCTTGGCGCTAGCCCGTGCGTTCATCACTGAGCCGCCGGTCTTGGTGCTGGATGACAGCACCAGCGCCATCGACAGCGCGACCGAAGACCGCATTCAACGAGCGATCTGGACGGCTTCGAGCGGCCGGACGATGCTGCTGATCACGCACCGGCTGTCGCAGATCCGCTGGGCCGATCACATCATCGTGCTAAGGCAGGGAAGGGTAGTCGCGCAGGGTAAGCATGAGGATCTGCTGCGGGAGTCGCCGGCTTATCGGCGCATCTTCGCTCGCTATGAGAGCGGTGGTGATAAACGGACGACGGCCGAACGACTCAAGGCGCTGACTGGACACACTACAAACGAGGATGCGGGTTAATGGGCTTCTTCAGCACGTTCGGCGCCGACAAATATGATCGCCAGTACGACGATCGCTATCTTCTGCGCCGTTTAGTGACCTATTTTGCGCCCCATCGCCGGCGTATCCTGGCGATAGTGCTGCTGGTGCTCTCGTTTTCCGTCATCAGTTCGGCGATACCCGTCCTCATCTCGTTTGGTATCGACTTGTTGCAAGAACGAGCGCCGGAAAGCGCGATTGCGCTGCTGTTGGGCGCTTTGTTCGTCAGCGCTTTGTTGGAATATGCACTGGCATGGATGCGCCGCCGGCTAACTGGCCGTGTGGTGGCCGATGTGACGGCGCAGCTTCGCAAAGATGCTTTTGACGCGGCCGTCCAACGTGACTTGGCGTTTTACGACGAGAACAAATCGGGCAAGATCGTCAGCCGTATCACCAGCGATACGCAGGAGCTGAGCCAGACCATCCTCATCTCCAGCGATATCATCAGCCAAATTTTTGAGTTCATTATCCTGTTCGCGGTGCTCGTTTTCCTTGAGTGGCGTCTTGCGTTGATCGTCCTCGGCATGATGCCCGTTACGCTGGCGTTGGCGATGTTCTTTCGACGGCTAGCACGGCTGGCCACAAGGCAAGGCGCCCGGGCGATGGCAGTCGTCAATGACAATATTCAGGAGAGCGTAGCTGGCATCAGCGTCGCCAAAAATTTCCGTCAAGAGGCGATGTTCTATGAAGCTTTTGTTGAGATCAACCGCCAGTCGTACGAGGTAAATCTGCGCCGGGGGTTCGTTTTGGCGATGGTGTTTCCTGCGCTCAACGCGATGCTCGGCTTTGCCATCGCGCTGGTCGTCTATGTCGGCGCACAGCTCGTGCTTAACAGGGTCATCAATATCGGGACGTGGTACCTATTCATTCAAGGTATCGACCGCTTTTGGTTCCCGTTCATCAACCTATCCGCCTTTTGGTCGCAGCTTCAACAGGGCCTCAGCGCGATTGAACGTATCTTTGCGCTGATCGATGCGGAAAACACCGTCATCCAAACCGACGATCAGCCTGTGCCGCGCCTGCGCGGCCAGATCGAGTTTGAGGATGTCGTTTTTGAATATAAAAATGGCGAGCGTGTGCTTGATGGCTTCAATTTGACCATACATCCCGGCGAAAGCATCGCGTTTGTGGGACATACCGGCGCTGGAAAAAGCACGATCGCCAAGTTGATCGAGCGCTTCTACGAATTTCAAGACGGCTCGATACGCATCGATGGCCGCGATATTCGTTCGTTGAATATGACCCAGTACCGCAGCCAGCTTGGCATTGTGCCGCAGGCGCCGTTTTTGTTCAGCGGCAGCGTGCTCGATAACATTCGTTACGCGCGTCCGTCTGCGACCGATGAGGAGATCGCTGCGATCGCCCACAGCATCGGTGATGGAGAATGGTTAGCGGCGCTGCCGGAAGGGCTGCAAACGCAGGTCGGCGAGCGCGGCGCTCGTTTGAGCATGGGCCAGCGCCAGCTTGTCAGCCTAATGCGGGTGCTTGTGCAGCGGCCTGCCATTTTCATCCTCGACGAAGCGACGGCTAGCATTGATCCATTCACTGAAGAACAGATTCAGCAGGCCTTAGATCTGATCTTGGCGCAGGCGACGTCGATCCTGATCGCGCACCGCTTGAGCACGGTGCGCAGTGCTGACCGGATCATCGTGCTCAAAACGGGCCAGATCATCGAGCAAGGCAGCCACCAGTCGCTGATGGAACAGGGCAGGCACTATGCTGAACTTTACAACACCTACTTTCGGCACCAATCGCTTGAGTATATTGAAAACGCGCGCGACCGGCTTGAGCTGCGCGCGAGCACCTTTGGCCATTGAAGGCGCGAGGCGGGCTGAACGGCCGTGCCCCGCTGATCTGCATCGTTGCTGTCCCCGGCGCGCTGATCAACGCGATAACGATGCCCAGCACGGCGCCAAAAATCGCGCTAACCCAGAGGAAAGCGGAAAGAGATCCGTTCAAAGATAGAAACTGCCCGGGCCCGTGTTTGTTTCATTATGTTCGAGAACTGCGATGTTCGAGAACTGCGCTCCATTGAAGTGAAGATGAAGACAGTCAAACCGATAGATCGGGCAGGCATGGCTGAGGGTATGTCTATGCGGCCTCTGTCTCAGAAGCGTAGATCGGCGGAAGACATCCCTTCAAGCCTCAAGCTCCACCGTTAGCGCAACCGCTTCACCGCCCCCTAAGCACAACGCTGCGAGGCCGCGCTTTAGCCCGCGAGCGCGCAGCCCATGCACCAGCGTGACCAACACTCGCGCTCCGCTGGCACCGAGCGGGTGACCAAGCGCGATCGCGCCACCGTAGACATTGAGTTTTTCTTCAGGTAAAACGTGGCCATCGCGGGCCAACCCCTTGAGATTGGCCAGTACCTGTGCAGCGAATGCCTCGTTGATCTCAAATAGATCGACTTCATCCATCGTCCAGCCAGCGCGCTCTAGTGCGATTGGAATCGCTTTGACGGGCGCATAGAAGATCCATGCGGGTTCGACGGCCGCCTGTCCATAACTCACGATGCGCGCTAGTGGGGTATACCCCGATCGCTCGGCAAGCTCGCGGCTGGCGATGACCAAGGCGGCTGCCCCATCGTTCATGCCGGGGGCATTGCCGGCCGTCACGCGGCCATCTTGCTGGAAGGCAGGCGGCAGTTTGGCCAGCGCTTCGAGTGAAGTATCAGGACGGATCGGCTCATCGCAATCGACGCGCAGCTCGCCTTTGCGATCGGCGATCGTCACAGGCGCGATCTCGGCCTTGAAATGCCCGGACTCGGTCGCTGTATGCGCGTTTTGATGACTGCGCAGGGCGAATGCATCCATTGCCTCGCGAGAGACATCGAACTGTTCGGCGATGAACTCGGCGGCGCTGCCCATGCCCCAATCGCAAATCGAGCACCACAGGCCATCGGTCACTAACGAATCCCGAAGCTGGGTATGGCCATACTTGTGCCCGGCGCGATGCGTATCGTCAAGGAACGGGGCGCGGCTCATAGACTCGACCCCGCCGGCCAAAAACAGGTCGCCATCGCCGGCGCGGATCATGCTGGAGGCGAGCATGACCGCTTTTAGGCCGCTGCCGCAGACTTTATTGACCGCAACGCCGCTGACGTGTTCAGGCAGGCCCGCGCCCAGACTAATTTGGCGCGGGAGGGCTTGCCCGACGCCAGCGCTGACGACGTTGCCAAAGATCACCTCTTCGATCGCTGCCGGGTCGACGCCGCTGCGCTCGACAGCGGCCCGCGCCGCGATCTGACCGAGCTGGGCGGCGCTCAACGATGACAGCACGCCGAGAAAACGGCCGGTCGGCGTGCGTGCCCCGCTCAGGATCACAGCATCTCGTGCATGTTTAGCTCGTGCTGGCATAGAGGGGTCATTCTTTCTCTGTGAAGAGCTGCTGCCAAGCGTTGCGCAGCTCTCGATAAGTGTTATCAAGTGTATCTGGGATGACGCGGGTGCCCCCGATTACGCTCATGAAGTTAGCATCTCCGCTCCACCGTGGAACGATGTGGAGATGGAAATGCTCGGCGATCCCCGCGCCTGCCGCTTGACCGAGGTTGGCGCCGAGATTGAACGCCGGTGGGTGATATAGATGGCGTAGGGCAGCTAGAGCGCGGTTGGTCATTCGCATTAAATCGAGCAAGGCTGCGTCATCTAGCAGTTCCAGCGAGCTGAGATGGGTGTAAGGGACGACCATGACATGCCCGTTGTTATACGGGTAAAGGTTCATGATGATGTAAACATGCGTTGATCGGGCGATGATGAGCGCCTCGTCATCGCTCAGCGTGCTCGCCGTGCAGAAGACGCAGCCATCCGCCGGGCGTTTTTCCCCGCGGATGTATGCCATGCGCCATGGTGTCCACAGATGTTCCATCGATCGCGCGGTCTGTATCTTCGCACCAGCGTGAGTATAATACTTGGGTGAAAGAAAACAAAGAATGGCAGCAGTTGATGGACTTTGATGGCCGCCGCGAGTCGTTTCCGGCCTTTTCGGGTCGGGCGATGCAGTGGCACGAACAGGTGACCAGCACCAATGACCTCGGCATCGCATGGCTGCGCGACCAATTGAACCCTCCGCCTGACGGTGCGGTGATCATCGCAAATGTGCAGACGCGCGGTCGCGGCCGTTTCGGACGCAGTTGGTATGCGCCGCCTGGTTCGGCTCTGCTGTTCACCTATTTGCTGCGCCCGCCTGCCAAATATCTCGCGCGCGCGGGCATGTTGGGAGCGTTAGCCGTTTGTGAGGCATTGGAGGCGCTCGGCGCGCACGACCTCACCGTCAAATGGCCGAACGATGTGCATCTAGGTGGGCGCAAAATCTGTGGCGTTCTACCCGAAGCTTGCTGGCAGGCCGATCATCTGCTGGGGGTCGCTCTCGGCATCGGCATCAATGTGCGCGTGCATTTCGTCGATCCCGCTCTAGCGGTCCGTGCAGCAAGCCTTGAGCCTGCTCTGAAGCGTGCGGTCGATCGAAATGAACTGCTGGCCGCGGTTTTGGAACGCTTAGATCATTGGCGCGCGCGGCTGCAAGACCCCGCCTTGTTTTCCGCTTGGCGCGCGCGCCTAAATGTTTTTGGCCGCGCAGTAACGGTCGATATGAGCGGCAGTGTATTAAGCGGGACGGCCGAGGCTGTTGAAGAGACAGGGGCGCTCTTGCTTCGGTTAGAGGATGGCAAGCTCGAGCGCGTGGTCGCTGGCGATCTCAGTTTTGTGTAGCAAGGTTCCTATGGGCATTCGGCTGGAATGGGAAATTGAGACCGAGCGCGAGCGGCTGAAACCTGCGGGCGAAGACCCGGAGAGCGTTCGCCAGCGGCGCCGCGTCGTGCTGCGCTTCTTTCTTTTTGCATTTGTCATTGTGCTGCTCATCGGCATATTGATCGGTGCGCTGGCGCTGCGGCTGCGTCAGGTCGAATGGGAGATTGAGCAGCTCTTGCGCGATACGGTTGCTGCCGAAGTCACAGCGCTGCGGCTGGGCGATCGGACCGCTTTTCTCGCCCTGCAGCGCAGCGCCAGCGACGAGTGGCTGCAGCGGCAGGCGGCTGCTTTCGGTCGCTACCAGCAGGCGAAACAAACGCAAGATGTCAATTTGACCGGGCACATCCGCGATCTGGTCATCGATGGCATGCGTGCGCGCGTCCAAGTCGAGGAGATCATCGATGGCGCGCCTTATGCGCGAACGTGGTTCTATTGGCGCTATGAAGATGGTTGGCGCCATGTGCCGCCCGATTTCACGTTTTGGGGTGGGGTGGAGCGCCTTGAGGCGCAGCGCGCTTCCGTCATCTACCGAGCTTATGATGAATCCGTTGCGCGGGCAGTGCTTTCGCGCCTTGATGACTGGATGGCACTGGGGTGCGCAGCAACTGGCTGCCAGCCGCTGGCATCACTGGCGATCGATATTGTGCCTGATGAGGCGCTTCCGATCGGCTGGTCGCCGACCGATCCCGATGTGCTGCAAATCCCGTCGCCGTTTGCGCGCGTCGCTCGCACCGATATGCTGTTTGACGCGGCAGCCCAGCTCGAAGTCGCCAATTTGCTGGCCGAGCGGCTGGTGCACGATGCTCTTGCTGGCCGGGAGCCGATTTACCCCGCCGATGCCTATTACTTGCGGCAGGCTGTCATTTCGTGGTTGGTGGGGCGTTTCGTCGGGCTAGAGACGAACAGCTTCCTAATCGCCAGCCTCGCTGGGAATTATGGCGAACCCGCGGTGCGCCGTTTGCTCTCCCTCATGCAGCCGGACTCAAGCATGGTGATCTTGGCGGAAGTTGCCGGTGTGTCTTCGCTCGACCAGACTGCCCTCGATTGGCGCGATATGCTCACGTGGCGGCTTGCTTTGGAACAAGATGCGCTGGCCAACCGCGATCAAAACGCGTTCTTTGCGCTTTACGCCATTGATGATGAAGCGATCGTCCGTTTGGCCGGGGCGCGCTTTGCGGCTGGCGTGCAGCAACAGGCGCCGGTCGTCGTTTCAGTGCTGCTGGATCAAACGGGCGATGAGCCGATTTTGCGGACGCTGGCGCAGTCAGGGCAAGATCCGGCCCAGTCGATCGATTTTCGACTAAGCGGTGGGGTTTGGAAACGAATCAACTGAAGTGTTGATATGAATACCTGAATTGAAGGTACAATTAATTAATAAGGATGGATAAAGAGGGTGAGAGCGACCCCGCGTCCTCAGCTCGACCGACCAAGAGGGATGCCGCCATGTTAGACGATCTGCGTAAAAGCACCGATTCCGGCTATGATGAGTTCGATATTGAAGATGACGATGCTTTCGCCTTTGTCGAAGACTCGCGGCCAGAGCGCAACTTCCTCGGCATGACGGCTGTCGAGCGTATGTTCCTGTCGATCTTTTTCTTCATGAACGTGCTGGTGATCGGCCTCGCCCTGCTGATCGCGACGGGCCGGCTAGTATTTTGATCTTTTAACGGCGCCGTTTCTACCAAGAGCGTAGAAACGGCGCCATCCGCGTAGGTACTTATTCTCCAGCCGGGTTCAAAACGAGCCGGTTGACCGCGGCCTGTTCAACCGCCGCGCGCGTGAACAGGAGCGGATGATAGTCAACCGCTGCCCACAGCGAGATCAAATCGTCATAGTGCGGGCTAAACGGATGGCCACTCTGGCCGGTGGTGTGCATCGCCAAGCCGCCATCCTCTTGGCTGAAATTGACGATCAGACGCATTGAAGGCAGCGATCGCACCGTGAAATCGCCTGAATTAACGCTCCAACCCGTTGCGTTGACGATTTCGTTGCCGCCGCCTGTCTCAACCGGCCCGCGGTTCACTAGTTCCTCAATCAAGCCAATGCCACTTAGCCCGAGCGGATTGCTGACGAACGTTGCGGTGTGCAGAGCGCCCCAGCGCCATGCCTCGCGATCTGTGCCCAGTTCGGACGAAGCTTCTTCATACGCTTCGCTTAGCGAGCGCAGCAGAATCTCATCGCGCGTCTCTGCGATATCGGGCGTGCGTGCGTCGTCCCACCAACGATTCTCCGGATCGGCCATCAGCCGCACGGCGGGCCACAACTGCTGCGAACTGACGCGGATATCTTCTGGCAGTTGGTCGTTGAACAAATTATCAAGCAGGCGCCGGCTGAAATAGGCGTAGAACGCTGCCTGCGGGCTACTTGCATCAAAGCGAAAGTCCCAATCCTCGATGAGCCAATCGCGCACGGCGCGCAGCGCAGCGTCCTCAATTTCAAGGTCGCTCAAATAGGCAGCAACTTCCGAGGCATTGATATCAAACGTATCGGCCTGCAGTGTACCCATATCCTCTCGCGTTAGGCCAGTTTGGCCGCGCAGCATATCATTGATGCGTTCACCCCGGTAGCCATAAGACCAGTGATAACCGAGCTGGTAGTTAGCGTCCTCACCCAGCGCCTCAGCCAACTGTTCGTAGAATGCCTCCGGCACAATGGCTTGGTTGGCAGTGACGATATAGCCGCGCTCTGGGTTATAGATGCGCGGCAGAAGGTCGAAAGGAATGTAGCCGCGCCATTCATAAGCCGAAGTCGTCCCGTCAACGGGCAGGGCGCTGTCGTGGTCGGCAGCACGAATTGGGAACCGCCCCGGCAGTTGATAGCCGATATTGCCGCGCACATCGGCATAGACGAAGTTCTGCGCCGGCACATCCCAATATTGCAGAGCATCGCGGAATTCTTCCCAATCGCGCGCTCGGTTTAGCCGCACAACGGCACGGAACAGGGTAAGCGGCTCAAGCGCTGTCCAGCGCAGTGCCAGCGGGTCATCGTTGTTGAAGCCGAGCAGCGCGCCAGTTTCGGGATCGCGCTGATTGTCGTTGATGATCGGCCCAAGGTGCGTCTCGCGCACTTGGAAGGTGAGCGGTTCGCTGCCATCGCCAAAGCGAATCGTCTGCTCGCGCACGGTCATATCGCGCCACGCGCCGTCCCACAAGTATTGGAGCGCATTCTCAGGGTTAACGGTAATGCGGTACAGATCTTGCACATCGGCCCCAGCATTGGTGACGCCCCACGCGATGTCGGCATTGCGGCCGATGATGACCGCGGGCGATGCGGGAAAGGTGAAGCCGACCACATCATACGGGCAGTCTTCGGTCTTTGGCAAGCAGTGCAGGCCGATCTCATACCAGATCGACGGCATGCCGATCCCGAGGTGCGGATCATTGGCGAGCAGCGGCAGCCCGCCCTCCGTCATGGCTGGCCCAACGACCCAGTTATTGCTGCCGATGCCAATGCCGCCGCCGATCAGCGGGCTGGCCGCCGCGTGATAACCGCCGGCCATCATGCGCGAGACTCCTCGCCCAGTTGGCAGCGCGGTGGTGGGCGTGCCGATGCTTTCTTCCGTCAGCGGCAGATCCTCTAGCTGTACGATGGTGGGTTTGGTTTCAAACGGGAATGGCGGGGCATAGTCATAGGCCATGTCTGGGCCGAGCGCATCGATGATCGCTTGTAGCGTTAGCTCGTAATCGTAGGAGTCGGTCAAGTTCCACGACATGACGATGCCCCAGTTCAGCGTGTCGACAGGCGTCCATGGTTCAAGTTCAATGGTGATGCCAGTTAGCCCTAACAGGCGGTACTCTAGCGCCAACAGTTCCTGCGGACGGCTGCCAATATAGGCGTTTACGCCATCGGCGAAGGCTTGTAGCACAGATAGTTCTTCTTCGTCGCCGCTGGCGAAAGTGCGTTCCGCGGCCTCGCGCCAGCCGACTGTGCGAATGAAGATATCGGTGCCCATGGCCGCCTCATTACGTCCGGTCAATTCTTGGATGGCGCCGCGGCCGATGTGGCGGTTGAATTCCATTTGCCACCAGCGGTCTTGCGCCTGCACATACCCTTGCGCGAAGAATAGATCATACGGGTTGCTGGCATAAATGTGCGGAATGCCATAAGAATCGCGCAGCACTTCTACTTGAGCGTTGAGCCCCGGCACTTCGATCGAGCCCCGAATCTGTGGGAGCGGCCCCTGTGAAGCGTAGTGGTAAAACAGCAATACCCCCGCGGCAGTTACCACTACCACCAGCACTAATACGACGAGGATGGTCAAAAAGATTTTCATTTAGTGTCTCCGTAAATGAAATAAGAATTATGAAAGTTTATCTCAATGGTTTTACCGCACATGCTGAGGAAGGGCAAGCGGAGTTAAGGCCGATCACTAAGCGCTTCGAGCAGCGCCGCCAGCTCAACATGGCTGTGCGCAGCTGCTTGCGCAAACTCACCCTCCGGAGCGAGCGTCAAATAGCGCTCAAAGTCAGCGATGGCTGCACGGCGTGCGTCAAGCCCCTCTGGCACACTGGCGTACAGCAAAGCGCGATAGTAATAGGCTTCGGGCAGTTCAGGCGCCAGCGCGATAGCTCGATTGTAATCCGCCAGTGCGCGATCCCACTCATAGATGAGCATGATGCGCTGGCCGCGTTCAAGATACAGCATGGGGTCGTTCGGTTGTAGTTGCAGCGCCTCATCAATGGCGGCGATCGCCTCATCGTGGCGGTGATGAGCGGCATGGTCGCGCGAAAGGGCGATCAAGGCATCGGCGCGCTGTGCGTTATAGCTGGCGTTCCCAGCGGCTGCGGCTAGCATGGCGATGATGCCGAAGGCCACACTGAGAGATGCGCGACGGCGCAGAACGCTGTGTTTCGTTTGCCTCAAGTGAGCTGCTCCCATAGCATATTAGTAAGTTTATTACAGTTTTGGCCCTAACTGGCATTCTAACAAGTATTAAGGTATAATCACAGGGTGATTGAGATGCCAAGCAGTTCATCCATTATGGACGATTCTTGCGCAAGAGCCCAGTCTCTGATGGCGAAGCACGCCAAGCGGCTCGGTCGCCGGCATTCGATCTCAGCGACAACGGCAAACGGCAGTGAAAGGAGCAAGACGCTGCAAGCCGTCTAAGCGCCTGGTGCTGATCGGCGCGTGTGAACGCGTTCGGGTAGCAGGCATTGCTTCACAAGGCGCGCAGCGCCCAGCCTATGGATTTTATCGGTCATATTCGTCCGATCAACATCAATGAGGAAATGCGCGGAAGCTATCTCGATTACGCGATGAGCGTGATCGTCGCGCGCGCCCTGCCTGATGCCCGCGATGGTCTTAAGCCTGTGCATCGGCGCATCCTCTATGCGATGTACGACATGGGCATTCGCGCTAACGCCCAATACAAAAAGAGCGCTCGCATTGTCGGTGAGGTCCTTGGCAAGTATCATCCTCATGGCGACAGCGCAGTTTATGATGCTATGGCGCGCATGGCGCAGGAATTTTCGCTGCGCTACCCGCTGGTCGATGGGCAGGGCAACTTCGGCAGCGTCGATGGTGACAGCCCGGCTGCGATGCGTTATACCGAAGCGAGGCTGGCGCGCATCGCTGAAGAAATGCTCGTCGATATCGACATGGATACGGTCGATTTCGTTGACAACTACGACGGCACGCAGCAAGAACCCGCTGTGATGCCAGCTCGCCTGCCGAACATGCTGCTGAACGGCGCCAGCGGTATTGCCGTCGGTATGGCGACCAGCATTCCGCCGCACAATCTGCGCGAGCTGGCCGGCGCCATTTCCTACGTTATCGATCATATCGACCAGTTTGATGAAATTAACGTTGAAGATTTGATGGCTTTCATCAAAGGGCCTGATTTCCCGACCGGCGCTATCATCGTCGCCAATGACGAGCTGCGCGAGGCTTACGCGCTGGGTCGCGGTCGAGTCGTCGTGCGCGCCAAGGCCTCCATCGAGGAAAGCCGCAGCGATCGTTATCGTATCGTCATCACTGAAATACCGTACCAGATCAGCAAAACGTCGATCATCGAGCGGATTGTCTCGCTGGTGCGCGAGGAACGGCTGACCGCCATCGCCGATCTGCGTGATGAGAGCGACCGGCAGGGGATGCGCCTCGTCGTTGAGTTAAAGCAGGGTGCACAGCCGCGCAAAGTCCTTAACCAGCTCTATAAGTACACGCAGCTTCAGAGCACATTCGGCATCCAAATGCTGGCGCTCGTCAACGGCGAACCGCGCACGCTCAGTTTGAAGCGCATGCTTCAAATTTACATTGAGCATCGCTATGAGGTGATCGAGCGTCGCTCGCGCTTTGAACTGGGTAAACGCCGGGCGCGGGCCCACATCCTCGAAGGACTGCTCAAAGCGCTTTCCAGCCTCGATGCGATCATTCAGACGATTCGCGCATCAGAAGATGCTGATACCGCCCGCGAACGGCTGATGACCCGTTTTGACCTGACCGAGGCGCAGGCCAATGCCATCCTTGAAATGCAGCTTCGCCGGCTGGCCGCATTGGAGCAGCAGAAGCTACAAGATGAGTACAACGAGGTGATGGCGCGCATCGCTTATCTTGAGGATCTGCTGGCATCGCCGCCCAAAATCCTCGCGCTCATCCGCGAAGATATTAATGAGGTGGCCGAGAAGTACGGCGACGAGCGGCGCACAGAAGTCATCTATGGCGTGACGACTGAATTCAACGAAGCCGATTTGGTGCGAGAGGAAGAGGTCGTTATCCTGCTTACCAAGAACGGCTACATTAAGCGCGTCCCTTCATCGGCTTACCGCCAGCAGCGGCGAGGGGGCAAGGGTGTGATCGGCATGATCACCAAAGAAGAGGATGGGCTGGTTGAGATCGTCTCGGCTAACAGCCTCGATACCGTGCTGTTTTTCACAGATCGCGGCAAAGTTTACAGCGAACGCGCCTTCGCGATCCCCGAGGCCGGTCGTGCCAGCAAAGGCACGCTCGTGCATACCATCCTTGCCTTGCTGCCTGATGAAAAGATCACGGCCGTGGTGCCGGTGGCCTCGTTCGATAATGACGGCTACTTCGTGCTGACGACGCGCAGCGGCCGCATCAAACGCGTACGGCTGGAGGAATTTGCTGGTGTTCGGCCCAGCGGTTTGATCGCCATTCATCTGGAAGAAGGCGATCACTTGTGCTGGGCGCACTACAGCACTGGCGATCAGGATATCATTATCGCGACTGAAGGGGGGCAAAGCATCCGCTTTCATGAAAGCGCAGTTCGGCCGATGGGACGCCCGGCTGCTGGCGTCAACGCGATCCGCCTTGAGCCGGGGGACGCGGTGGCCGGCATGGATGTCGTCCAGCCGGGAGATACACATGTCCTCGTCGTCACGCAGAACGGCTATGGCAAACAGACGCCGCTTGATGCGTATCGCACGCGCGGCCGCTATGGCAAGGGGCTGCGCACTGTCGCTCGCGATGAACGGACGGGGCCGGTGGTGGCCATGCGCTGCGTCAATCCCAAGGATGATATCCTCATCATCACGCGCAACGCGATCGTGCTGCGCACGCGCCTAGAGGAAATTCGCCGCACCGATCGAATCGCTATGGGCGTGCGCTTGATCGACCTTAGCCCTGATGACGTTATCCTCGGGGCTGCCATCATCGAAGGCAGCGAAAACGATCTTGCTAACCACGTCTCCCTCAGCCAAATGGCTGGCCCCAATGGCAGCGACTCCGCTCCAAAAGATGCAGTGTGACAGAGAGTGATACAGCGCTCGATCGGTCAATAAGAGTTGTTTGAGAATGAAAGAGCCCCGCCGGCGGCGGGGCTCTTCCGTAGGTTTTGAAACGTGGGGAGTTACTCTTCTTCGGCTTCTTTGCCGCGGCTGATCACTTCCGGCTCTGCTGGGGTGAGTTCAGCCTCAACCTCTTCTTCCTCGACTGCGCTGCTCACCGGTGCAACGCGGACGATCACCTCATCGGGATCGTTGAGGATGGTGATCTTATCGCCCAAATTCAAATCGCGAATGTGGATGCTGTCATTGATCGCTTTGAGCTGCGCTAGATCGATATCAACACGATCGATTAGATCAGCCGGCAGCGATTCAATCTCGATGCTAGTCATGCCGATGTTCAGCGTGCCAAGGCGCGCAGCCACGACGGGGCTTTCATTTTCAAAATGAATTTGAACTTCCGTGCGGATGACTGTAGTCGCATCTACGGCTAGGAAATCGACATGCAAAATATCGCCGCGAATGATGTGGCGCTGCACTGCGCGGGCGATCACCGTTTGTTTCTTGCCATCCACATCGAGATTGATCACGTGATTGCCGCCCGCTTTCGCAAGCGTAATCTCGAGCGGGCGGAACGGGATCTGTACATGGATCGGCTCAATTTTGGCGCCGTAAACGACGGCAGGGATCAGGCCCTGACGGCGCAATTGGCCAACTTTTTTGCCAGTGATGGTGCGCGTCTGTGCTTCTAGATTGTACGTTGTCGCCACGCGTGACTCCTGATCCAGCGCTGGGCTTTGGGCTGCCCGCGGTTGTTACGCTCAGATACATGCGCTGCTGGATAGCAGCTCTCGGTCGATTCTTTAAGCATTCTAGCCGAGGCAGCGCAACCCCGTCAATGCTGAAGTTGCGACAAAAAAAGCGTCCACTACAGTTGTGCGGACGCTGAGCGGGTGATGGGACTCGAACCCACGACATTTTGCTTGGGAAGCAAACGCTCTACCAACTGAGCTACACCCGCGTAACTAGAATTATAGAATTGCCCGAAGTGCGTGTCAAGGTGAGTGCTGGGGCATCGCAGTGGGCGCAGGAAGATAGACAATCGTGTGGAACGTTTCAAAAGTTTGTATGCTATAATCGCGCCTATTAACCAGCGAGGGTTTCGCGTGAAACATTGGCGAGTCGGCGTGCTTGGGCTGGTCGTCAGTCTGGCATCTGTCTATTTTGTTGTGCGGCAAATGGATGTCAGCCAGCTCGGCATCGCCCTACAAGATGCGCGCTATATCTATGTGCTCCCCAGCGCATTGTTCGTCGTGCTAGGCTTAGTCGCGCGGGCATTTCGCTGGCGCGTTCTGTTGAGCGATGGGCTGCCGCTGGGGCGGGCCTTCAACATCTTGAATATCTCTTACCTAGTCAACGGCATCCTGCCGCTGCGCATTGGTGAAGTGGCGCGCATGTATCTGGCATCGCAGGGGCAGCCGTCTGTCCCTGTTCTTAAATCGGCCAGCACAATCATCGTTGAGCGCCTGCTCGATGTGCTCGCAGTGCTCGTGATCGCAGCCCTCGCACTGACTGGAGGCCCGCTGCCGCCGGAAGTACGTTCCGCAGCATTGTTCTTTGCGCCCTTGGCCGTGGCCGGGTTTTTCATGTTGGTCTTTCTCGCCAGCCAGCGCGCTTTAGCGCTGCGTCTGCTGCGGGCGGCGCAGGCGCGCATATCCTTGTTGAAGCGTTTCGATCTAGTAACGTGGCTGAACAACTTCCTCGATGGTCTCTCCCCTCTAACGAAGCCAACTGCGCTGCGCAATGCTGTTGCTTGGACGGCGATTAGTTGGATGTTTTCGCTCGCCTCTGGCTACGTGCTGATGTTCGCTTTTTTTGATCAGGCGAGCTGGGCAGCTACGAATCTTTTTACAGCAGCGGCTTCCTTCGCTGTCGCTGTGCCGGCTGTGCCCGGCAACCTCGGGACCTATGAACTTTCAATTTTGCTTGCGTTGGGGGCGATGGGCTACGGCGAACCGGCCAGCACGGCCACGGCCTTCGCGCTTGTCGTCCACGGCGTCAATTTAGGGATCAACGCGATCCTTGGTGTATATGGGTTTGTTCAGGAAGGCATCACTCTCGAGCAGTTATCGCAGGGTGTGCGCGGCGTCCAGCAGAACACGTAGGACGGATACATGGTTGATCAGCTCTCTAAGCGCAGGCTGAAAATCCTCATTTGTCTGCTGTACTATTTTCCGCACCGAACCGGTTTGACCATACACGTTCAGCGGGTGGCTGAGGAACTGGTGCGCCGCGGCCATGAAGTGACAGTGCTAACGGCTCGCTATCGCAGCGACCTTCCGCGCGATGACGTAACGATGCACGAAGGCGTGCGCATCGTGCGCTTGTGGGCGCCGATCCGCCTGAGCCGGGGCATGCTCATGCCAGCCTACCCATGGGCCGCTTATAAGCTCATGCGAGAGCATGACGTCGTCAGCGTTCACACTCCGATGTTGGAGACGGCGCTGCTGGCGCTGCTCTCACGGCTGACCGGGCGTAAGATCGTCATTACGCATCACGGCGATCTGATCTTGCCCAAGGGTCTCATGAACCGGTTCATCCAAACGGTCATGTTTGAAATGTTCAAGATCTTGGGACGCACCGCGCCGCGCTTGATCGCGTACAGCGCCGATTACGCGGAACACTCTTATTACTTCAAGCCATTTCTTGACAAAGTCGCCGTCAACTACCCGCCGATCCAAATGCCGCTGCCTAACCCGCAGCGCGTAGAGGAGCTGCGCGCCGAGTGGTCTTGTGATGGCGGGCCGGTCATCGGCTTTGCTGGTCGTTTTGTTGAGGAGAAGCGGCCTGATCTGCTCATCCGTGCGCTTGAAGTGATCAATGCGCGATACCCGACTGCGCGTGTGGTTTTCGCCGGTGAATATGACATCAAGTATGAAAATACGTGGGAACGCCAGCAGGCGTTGGTGCAGCAGTATCGCGACCAGCTTATCTTCCTCGGCCTGATGGAAGATCCGCAAGATCTCGCTGACTTTTACGCTGCCTGTGATGTGCTGGCTTTGACCAGCGACTCGGAATGTTTCGCGCTGGTACAGGTCGAAGCGATGCTGTGCGGAACGCCAGTTGTCATGACTGATACCCCGGGGGGAAGAGTGCCTGTTCAGGTCACCG
Organism: Aggregatilineales bacterium; assembly: GCA_046719065.1. Classification (GTDB taxonomy): domain Bacteria; phylum Chloroflexota; class Anaerolineae; order Aggregatilineales; family Phototrophicaceae; genus Flexifilum. The sequence continues at coordinate 71,033 of JBDNDP010000006.1, forward strand.
GCATGGGGAAGCTGGCGCGCAAGGGCGACTGGCGTTCGATTGGCGAGGCGCTGGTTGAAGTTCTTGATCATCCTGAGCGCTTCCGCAAGACGCGAGAATTTATTGAGCAGGTGTTCTCGTTTAAGGAAACAGTTGACCAGTATGAGCAGCACTTCTACGCCCACGCCATCAACACGCCCTGAACATACCATTGACCCAGCCGTGATCGCCTATATGACGCGCAACGAGGCCGATATGGCCTTCAAAAAGCGCGTGCAGACGATCTTCGAATGGGTCGCGCCGGCTGATGACAAGCTCATTCTCGATATTCCTTGCGGGCGCGGGTTTTATTTGAACATGTTCCGCTATGTTAGCGGCTGCCGACTTGTGGGCGCTGAACTGGACTGGGACATCATTCGCAAGGCCAAACGCAATATTGGCCACCTGCCCGATATAGCGCTGCACAACGTCAATATTTATGCCATGCCTTATCCTTCCAATACGTTTGATGCGGTCATCTTGTCGGAGATCTTAGAGCATGTCGAGCGCGATGTTGATGCACTCAAAGAGGTGTTACGGGTGCTCAAACCGGGCGGCGTCGTCGCCATTACCGTGCCAAATGCCGACTACCCGTTTTTGTGGGATCCAATCAATAAAACTTTGGAGATGTTGTTCAAGACGCATATCAGCAAGGGGCCGTTGGCCGGCATCTGGGCCAACCATGTGCGCTTGTACTGGCGCGACGACCTGCGCGCCGCCGTCGAGGCGGCGGGCTTTATCGTCGAGGAGGAACGATCGTTTACACATCACAGCTTTCCCTTCATCCATAATTTGGTTTATGGTCTAGGCAAACCGCTGCTCGAGTCAGGACTCATGCCGCAGGCAATGGCTAATGCTGCTGATCGCACGACCTTCGATAAAAATAGCGGCAGCCTGCTCAACCCGATCAATCTTGGCCTGCGCATCCTCAATTACTTCGATCGTCACAATGCGCTTAACGAGCCGCCTGACCGAGCGACCGTCAATCTGGCGATCAAGGGACGCAAGCCGGAGGTCGGATGAATTTTGACCCAGAACAGGAGATGCCAAACACGCTGCCGTCTTCCTCAGAGGACGAGCATCTCTCCTCGGCAACATCCAGCTCGGGCGCAGCAGCGGCGTCCGAGATCGCCCCAACCCCATCGCAGACAGACTCCTCCTCGCAGTCAGAACCATCTTCCGGCGAACCTGCTGCTGTGCGGCCCTTTGAAGACTACACGCTCGCTGAAGCGCTCGCTGCCTTTCTGCGTGCTCCTGTTAGCACCTTCAAGGCGGTTGCTGCGATCGCCCGCGAGACGCCAGAGGCGCCAGCGCCTTTAAGCAGTGCCATGGCTAAAGCTCCAGTCCCGGCGCGGATGCTGCCCACAGTGCCGCCTGCGCCGCTGCGCGATGAGATCCTCGATGTGCCGCAGTTGGCATGGCGCGAGGTGGTTCAGCTCGTGCTGCGTGTGATTGCCTTTGTCCTCGCGTGGTGGGGCAGCTTTGTGATGGTGAATGCGCCCGTTCGTTCGGAAGCCGTGGGACTGGCAGGCGGTTTGCCATGGCTGCTGCTCGGTTTCATGGTGTGGGTCGCTGCCGAATTTGTCCCGATACTAGGTGCGCGGGAAACTTCTCGCTCACCCAGCCAAGCTGCGCGCGTCGCGGGTGATCAACCCGCGGCGCAGGCTCATTTCCACTATCCAGCCTTGCTGGCACGAGCAGGGCTGTTCGCGGCGACGTGCGTCTTGGCCGGGGTTGCCGTGCTGCAAACCGCAGACAATCGCTTCACGCTGCTCGGCGCTCTCACGTGGTTCGCAAGTATTTTCCTCGCCGCTTGGACGGTCGCCCCGGCGCGATGGTCGCCCGGCGGGGCGCTGCGCGCGCTGTCTGAGCACTTGCGGTATTGGCAGCCGCGTCTGAATTGGGTGGCGCTAGCGCTGCTGGCGATCGTCGTATTGGGGGCATACTTCCGGCTGAAAGATATCAATCTCGTCCCGCCAGAGATGACCAGCGATCACGTAGAGATGCTGCTCGATGTGCATCGCCTTTTCAATGGGCAAACGTCTGTGTTTTTCGCTAGCAATGGCGGCCGCGAGGCGATGCAGTTCTATTTACTGGCTGTTTTCTCGCAGATTCCCGGCATCGGCTTAAATTTTTTGTCGCTCAAGCTGCTCAATGCGCTTGAAAGCATCTTGACGATCGTCGTTGTATTTTTCATGGGGCGGGCAGTCATCGGCCCGCGCGAGCATCGGTTAGGGACACTCGTTGGTCTGCTGCTTGCCGCTTTTGTGGCCGTTAGCTACTGGCACGTCGTCATCACCCGTTTTAGCGAGCGCATCGTGCTGATGCCGCTGGCGACGGCCTTCTTGATGATCTTTCTGGCGCGCGCGCTGCGCTCTAACCAGCGATCCGATTTCATTTGGGCCGGGCTGGCGGTCGGCTTTGGGTTATACACCTACCAAGCGTTTCGTGCAGTGCCACTGGTGCTGGTCGCCGCTGCCGGCTTGATGGCGATGGCAAACCTGCGCGATGGCAGCGCGCTGCGCGCGCTAGTCGGCAATTTTGCCGCTTTGGCGTTCGTAGCACTGATCGTCTATCTACCTTTATTCAGTTATTCACTTCAATTTCCAGAGGATTATTGGCGGCGCACCTCCGGCCGCTTGTTCAGCGACGAAATTAGCCAGATCGAAGATGAAGCAGGAAACCTCATCTTCAGGCAGCCCACCCTCGCTGAACGGCTCGATGCGCTGCAAGAATATGTCCCGGCGCTGCTGGTCAATTTTCGCAATGCGCTGTTGATGTACAACTGGAAAGGCGATGTCGCTTGGGTGCAGAGTGCGCCTAGCCATCCCGCGCTCGATCCGATCGCGGGCGGGCTGCTGATCGTAGGCGCGGCGGCATGGCTGTTTCGCATCGCGCGGCGGCGCGGCCCGGTCGAATGGCTGGTTCCATTGGCGTTCGTCATTTTTCTGCTTCCTTCCGTGTTGGCGATCGCCCGGCCGATTGAAAACCCGAGCGCTACGCGGATCAGCGGCACACTGCCGTTCGTCTATCTGATCGCTGCTTATGCCCTGGCGCTGATGCTGCGTTCCACGGCCCGGTTGGTCGGCGGAAGGCCGGGCGCTTTTGTAGCCGTTTTGGCCGCAGTTGGGCTGATCGCGGGCAGCTATGCCGCAAATCATACGACGTACTTTGTAACGTACAGAGAACAGTATGTCCTTAACGCCCAGCCGTACCGTGATGCAGGCCGGGCCCTGCGCAGCGTTGCGCAAAATATCGGCGGTTTTGGCAACGCCTTCATCATCAATCGGCCGTTCTGGTGGGATCATCGCGCCGTCGGCATTGAAGCTGGCAGCTTCGACTTTCCGAACGGCGTTCCCGATCGCGCGCAGCTTGGCGCCTATCTGGCCGCAGCAGCGCAGCGTCAAGGCTCGCCGTATCAGCTGAATGTGCATCGCGACATCGTCTTGTTCTATGCAAGCGATGATACGATTACGCATGAGTGGCTGGTTACCGTCTTTCCAAATGGGAGCTGGCAGGAGATGGAAACATCCCGGCCCGGGACTACTTTTCGGTTGTTTCGTATTCCTGCCCCGGGCGATGCTGGTTTTCAGCGCATCCTCGACCTGCTCGAGCGCATTGAGCCGATGAGCTGACGGGTCTGTGCGGTTTTGAGGAAAAGCAGCGTTTCGCCTGTACTAAATGACGAATATGCAGCAAGCCGCCGCAAATGACTGTGGTGAGCGACCATAGGATCATTATGCAGGATGTAAGTTTTCATTCGCGAGTTGAAACGCGCGCCGCGGTCGAGCGGCGTTCGCGTGTCAGCAGCAATCTATTAGTCGCCGTTGCGCTGTCTGTGATCATGCTGGCTGGCGGCTATTTTCGGTTCGTCGGGCTGAATTGGGACGACTTCACCCATCTTCATCCCGACGAGCGTTTCTTAACCGATGTGGCGCAAGGGTTGGGGCGGTCGCTCAATTTGAGCGAGCCGAACCCGGAGCTGCGCGAACAGCAGCTGCGCGAATGCTTAGAACGCTACCCTGAGACCGGCGGCGCCGCGCCGATGCCCGCGGGCTTCTTTGACGCGCGCTGCTCGACCTTCAACCCGCATAATGCCAATTCGGGCCACGGCATGTATGTCTATGGCACGTTGCCGCTGTTCATGGCGCGCGGCACGGCCGAGCTTGTGGTAGTCGCTTCGGAGTGGTGGGCGCACAACGTGCAAGCTCGCATTGACCCGGCGCTGGCAGACTATGATGGGTCGCAGTGGCGCACTTACGATGGTGTTCATTTGGTTTGGCGTCATCTCTCGGCATTGGCCGAAATGACCGTCATCGTCATTGTCTTTTTCATTGGGCTGCGGCTGCATGATAAATGGATCGGCTTGTTGGCCGCCTTTTTGTACATGGCGACCGTCTTCTCGATCCAGATGGCCCATTTCGGCACAGCCGATGCGATCAGCAATTTATTCGCCGGGTTGGCGATTTTGTTTGCCGTTTGCATCCAGCGGCAAGGGAAGCTGATCGATTACCTTTTCTTCGGCATGGCGTTCGGTGCTGCGCTTGCCAGCCGGATTAATCTGCTGCCGTTGGTCGGTCTGGTTGGGCTGGCAGCTGTCGTGCAGGTTCTGCCAGCGTTTGATCGGCGCGCACTGCCCGGCGAACGTGAACGGCTGCTGGCCAAGCACCTGCTCGGCTTAACTGTCGCGGCGATCGCCGCAATGTTTGTCTTTCGAGTGACGAACCCCTATGCGTTTCTCGGCCCTACGTTGACCGGCCTGTCGCTTAATCCGCGTTGGCTGCAAGACTTGGCTACAGCACAGAGCTTGGTCAGCGGCGCGGTGGACATCCCGCCCAACTATCAATGGCTCGGCCGCCCCTCCTATATCTTTCCTCTTAACAATATGGTGCTGTGGGGCATGGGCCTGCCGTTCGGCCTGTTGAGCTGGTTCAGTTTTGGCTGGGCATTGTGGCGGATCATCCGGGGGCGACCGGGCGCATTAGCCAATCTGCTGCTGGTGGCATGGGTTGCGGCCTATTTCGGCTACATGGGCCGCAACTGGGTGATGACCATGCGCTATTTCTTGCCGATCTATCCGGCGCTGGCTGTACTGTCTGCATGGGGATTGAGCGAATTGCTCCAGCGGGCGCAAAGCGCACGGTTGCGTCGCTTATGGACTCCGCTCGCCTACGGCTTGTTCATCTTTGTGACGGGTTTCACCGTGTTGTGGGCAGCAATGTTCACCAATATCTACCGGAACTTGCTCACGCGCGTTCAGGCGGGGGTTTGGGCATGGGATAACCTGCCCGGCGATTTTGCCATGCGGCTGACCGCACATAATAGCGACCCGCTGGCGCTGCTGACTATCGAATCGTTTGATGAGCTGAGCACCGCTCGCATCGAGCTGAGCGAGACCCAGCAGGTGGCCACCTTCACTTTCGAAGCGCCCGCGACCGGCGTGATTCCAAGCATCATCCTCGGCGAGTACGACGCCGATCTCACTGACAATCTTGTGCTGCCATTAGTGCGTTTCTCGCTCGTTCAGCTTGAGGCTGATGGACAAGAGCGACTGCTTTCGGTCGCCGGGCTGACCGGGCCGCCCCTGTCTGGAACTGAGCCGCTTATTATCGCGCTGCTGGCACCGGTCACCGTGCAGGCGGGGGAACGCTATCAACTGCGGTTCGAATGGGTTGAGAATGGGCCAGTATCTCTTGGCGATATAGTGCTGCCGGTAGACCGCGCGGGCGAATTCTTTTATACCAACGAAGTCTCGCTGATCAACATCGCGATTCCGAATCGATTCGGCAGCGAAGGCGATTTGCTCTCGCGCGTCACGCGTTTTGATGCCAGCATGCCGCAGTCATTCAACACGTTCATCGCGCCGGCTGATGGCATGATCACGACCATCCATGCCCCGCGGTTGGGCGACCCGTTCGACACCCCCACAGCGGAAACGCTTCGCTTCGCGCTGCGCCGCTCGGCTGATGGCGAACTGCTGGCCGAGTCCGTCATCAGCACGAATCTAACCCGCGAGACCAGCATCGCCGGTGATACCTTCAACATCGTCCTCGACCGGCCGGTGTCGGTAGTGGCTGGCGAAGAGTATTCGCTTGATATTGCGCTGATGGAAGGCGAGGCGGTCATCACAGGTGGCACGATCTTCACTTGGGAAGGCGCATGGGATGACCCCGTGCCGACTAAAGTCTGCACGCTGCCGCTTGGAGTGAATTTGTCCGACCGGCCGCCGCCCGGTTTGTTCGTTGATGCTCGCGATTGTCGCGGGCGCGATCCCTGGTGGGGTCTGGTCAACGGCTACCAGCTCAATATCGTCTATGAAGACGAGCCAAGTAAACGCGAGACGTTGATTCGAGCGCTCGATAACAGCGATTATATCGGCATTAGCAGCAATCGATTCTATGATACGCTCAGCCGCAACCGGCTGCGCTGGCCGCTGAGCAACCGCTATTATGAGGCGCTCTTCGGTGAAGAGTTAGGTTACGAACTGGTCGCCACCTTTCAAGAGACGTTTGAGCTAGGGCCGCTGCGCGTCTCCGATCAACATCTGCCGATCTACGACAGCCCGGCGTGGCTCAACGAATTTGAGGCTGAAGAGGCCTTTCATGTTTACGATCATCCAGTCGTGTTCGTCTTTCGGCGAACGGCCAGCTATGACCCACAGCGGGTGCGCGATATCCTGTTCGAAGTGCCGCTGACGCGGGTTTATGATGCTCGCGTTTTCCGCAACTGCCCTGAAGACCCCGATCTCTATTTCTGCGACCCAACACTAGTGGGTGTAGCGCCGCTTAGCACAGCGCAGGCTGATCGCGCTCCGACCGGCCTGCGCTTCACCCCTGAGATGCGCGCTGTGCAGTACGAGAACGGCGCATGGTTTGAGCGGTTCGATGCGACGAGCCTGCTGAATACGAATCAAGTCGTGGGATTGGTCGTGTGGTGGTTGGCGATCGTCTTGATCGGGCTTGCCGCATGGCCGCTGCTGTTCGGCCTATTCCCTGCGCTGGCCGATCGTGGCTATGGGTTCGCAAAGATCGCCGGGATGTTTTTGGCCGGTTGGGGAACATGGTATCTCTCCAGCATCCACATCCCTGTTTGGTCGGCGGCTGGCATTTTGGGAGCGCTGATCATTGTATTCATGCTGGGCGCTGCGCTCATTTGGCGTCGACGCGCCGAATTCGTCGTCTATGTGCGCGCTTATTGGGGCCGGCTTGCGCTGATCGAGCTGCTCACACTACTCGCCTTTCTTGCTTTCGTCGTCGTCCGCCTGACCAATCCCGATCTTTGGCACGATGCTTATGGCGGCGAGAAGCCGATGGATTTTGCCTATTTTAACGGCGTGCTGCGCAGCACCGCTTTCCCGCCGATCGACCCGTGGCATGCGGGCGGCTTCATCAATTATTACTATTTCGGCTATGTCATCGTCGGCGTGCCGACGCTGCTGCTTGGCGTCGTGCCATCCTTCGCTTACAACCTGATCGTGCCAACGCTGTTCGCGCTCACCGGGATCGGCGCCTTTTCTGTGGCCTTTAACGTCGTGCACCGTCTGCGTGAATCGGCTGCAGCGGATGGCCGCGCGTCCAAACGGCGGCTCGGCAGCCCGTGGGTCTCCGGCCTCGCGGCGTTCATGCTGGCTGTGGTGCTCGGCAATCTCGATACGCCGCGCGTCGCCCTAACTGGACTGGCGCAGATGGGCGGATACCAGCGGCCGGTGGGCTTGCACAATTTTCTCATCCGCGAGTATGAGGCAGAGTTCGGCACGACTCCACAAGCAGAAGCCTATTCCCAGCTCCTCGAACGCGCGCAGGCGAACCAGTTCGGCGACCGCCTGCGCTATGAGCTGAACCATTCGGCACAGCTCGTCTCGAGTATCGCAGCTGGCTTTGGCCGCATGTTGGCAGGGGAGCCGCTGCGCGTTAGCCCCGATCGCTGGTTTTGGGGGCCGAGCCGGGTGCTGGCCGAAACACCCGGCGTCGAAGGGCAAGCGATCACCGAAATGCCGATCTTCACCTTCATTTATGCCGACTTGCATGCGCACATGATCTCGATGCCGCTGCAGTTTTTGGTGTTTGCGTTTGTGCTTAACGAAGTGCTGCTAGCCGGCCGCGAACGGCGCGACCAAACAGGGCGTGTGCTGGCGCTTGCGTTTGGGGCAATTGTCGTCGGCATGCTGCGGGCCACCAATACTTGGGAATGGATCACCTACATGATCCTGAGCGTCGCTGGCCTGTCTTTTGCATGGTGGCTGCGCTGGAAACCCTCAGCGAGCAACCCGTGGGGGCGCTTCAACCGTGCGGCGCTGGTCGATTATGGTCTGTACGTTGGCGTCTTCATCGCGATCAGTTTCGCTGCTGTGCTGCCCTACACAACGTGGTTTACGACGACTTATAATCGCGTGCTGCCATGGGAGGGAGGCAAGACACCTCTCTGGGCCTATTTTGATATCCATGGCCTCTTCTTATTCTTGGTCATTTCTCTGTTGATCTGGGACACTGCGCGTTGGTTCCGTTCAACTCGGGTGAGCGCGCTGCGCGGACGTTGGAACCTCTTGCTGATCGTGGTGAGCGGTATCGCGGCCGCGCTGTCCCTGTCGATCGTGCTGGCGGCTGTTGAGTATCAAGTTACCTTGATCGCGCTGCCGCTGTTGGTGTGGGTCGCGATTTTGTTCCTGCGATCTGGCCAGTCGCGGGCCATGCAGTTCTTGTTGGCGCTGACGGGATTAGCATTGGGGCTAACGCTCGGCGTCGAATATGTGGTGCTGGATGGAGACATCGGGCGCCAGAACACCGTCTTTAAGTTTTACTTGCAAGCATGGTTAATGTTCAGTGTCGTTAGTGGGGTCGCGTTTGCCTGTCTGCTGCGCAGCGCCGAGTCGTGGCGGCCAGCCTTGCGCACTGCGTGGTTCGTGCCTTTGGTGCTGCTCGTCGCAACAGCCTCGCTCTTCCCCATCATGGCGACGCGCGGCAAAGCCGAGTTTCGTATGGAGCACAACATGCCGCTCACGCTCGATGGGATGGACTTCATGCTGTACGCAACTCGCTATGAAGGCGACCCGCGCCTGCTGGCACAAAACCCAGACTTGGCCCCGTTTCCGCTGTCTGAGGATCACGCGATGATCCGTTGGCTGCAAGATAACGTCGACGGCACGCCCGTCATCATGGAGGGGCTGAGCGAAGATACGCAGTACCGCTGGAATTCGCGCATCTCGATCTATACTGGAATGCCCGCAGTAATCGGCTGGAATTTTCATCAACGCCAGCAGCGGACGATCGAGCCGATGGGGCGGCTCGTCGAGATTCGTAATGCCAATGTCAACGCTTTCTACGAAACGCACGTTATTGGCACTGCGTGGGATATCTTGCGCTTTTACGACGTTGACTACGTGATCGTTGGCCGTTTGGAACGGGCGCATTACAACGCCCGTGGGCTGGAGAAATTCGAAATCATGGCGGCTTTAGAAATGCTTGAGCCGGTCTTCCGAGCGGGAGAGTCGGTCATATATCGGGTCAATAAAGACTTGCAGCTCGCAGAGCGAGGGTAAACAGTGCTGATCGAATGGCTGGCCCGTGAGGGCGGGATCGTTTTGAGCTGGTGGCTGTTGGTCACCTTTGCAGGGGCGGCGGCGCTGCCCTTGAGCTTCCGGCTGCTCGGCGGCTTGCCTGACCGTGGTTACACACTGGCGCGCGCTGCTGGCGTGCTGTCGGTCGGCTTTGTCTACTGGCTGCTGGCGGTGCTGGGATTCCTGTTCAATACCACGGGCGGGATGCTGCTGGCTTGGCTGATCGTCTTGGCGATTGGCTTGGTCGCCTATTGGGGTGGACCGCGGATTGATGTGCGGGCTTGGTGGCATGAAAATCGCAAGGCTGTCATCACGGGTGAGGTGTTGTTCTTCGCGCTGCTGCTGGGCTGGGCGATCGTGCGCGCTCATCAAAATGGGCTGCTCGCCACTGAAAAGCCGATGGAACTCGCATTCATGAGCGCGACCATGCGCAGCGAGATGTTTCCCCCTAATGATCCATGGATGGCCGGCTACGCCATCAGCTACTACTATTTCGGTTACGTGATGGCGGCGATGCTGGCTATGTTGAGCGGCATTCCCAGCACCATCGCTTTCAACATGATGATCGCGCTCTTGTTCGCGCTGACCGGCCTCACTGCTTTCGGCGTCGCCTACAATATGGTGCGTTCGCGCGCGCTGCTTCGCCTTTCATACCAGAAAAGTGACGAGACGAGGGTCAGCCGGCATCGGCCGGCGCTGTTGAGCGGCCTGCTGGCGACCGTGTTCGTCGTTTTGCTCGGCAACTTTCAATTCGCATTGATCGAGCTGCCCTATCAAACCGGGGCAGCGGCCCCGGAATACCTGTCGTTCTGGAACCAACATCTGCGTTCCGAGCCGCGCGCGTTCGTCGATCCGAATTTCGAGCGTTGGGAGTTTTGGTGGTTCTTCCGCGCCGCCCGTGTCGTTAACGATGTCAACCTCGATGGCAGCCGCGATGAAGTCATCACCGAGTTCCCGCAGTTTAGCTTTTTATTAGCCGATAACCACCCGCATGTGCTGGCGCTGCCGTTTGCGGTGCTGGCGCTTGGCTTGGCGCTCAACGTGGTGCTGGCTGGGCGCTCCCCGAACCGCAATGAGACGGTGTTTTACGCTGTCGTGCTTGGCGGCTTAATCTTTCTCAACACGTGGGACGGCCCAATCTACATGATCGCCCTCGTCGGCGCGGAGGGGCTTCGGCGCTTGCTGCACGGGGGAACGGGCCGCTTAGCGCCCGCCGATGTGTTCAGCATGATCCGATTCGGACTGACACTGCTCTTCCTGTCTGTCCTCTTCTACCTGCCGTTCTTGCTTAGTTTTCGTTCGCAGCTCGGCGGCATCTTGCCCAATCTGCTGCATCCGACGTGGTTTCGGCAATATTTCATCATGTTTGGCCCGCTGCTTCTGATCTTGGCGCCCTTCTTGATCGTCGAGGCGCGCCGAGCCGGGCCTACTATGAACTGGCGTTTGGGCGTTCAAACGGCGCTCATCCTGCTCTGGACGCTGCTGCTCGTGCTGCTGCTGCTGGTCGTCGCTGGCCTATTCGTTCCGGGGCTGCGTGGGCCTGCTCTCAATTTTGTTGAAGCGAACGGCGGTTTTGGCGTTGTGCTGCCTGAACTGCTGGGACGGCGAGTTGAGCGCATTCTGACGACGCTGTTCCTGCTGGCCGGTATCATCTTGATCGTTGGGCGGCTGTTCCCTCGCCGCCGGCCGCTTGATGATGCCTTGCCTGCGGACGCTAGTGAACGATATGTCGTCAACTATGCGCCAGCGACCGGTTTTGCGCTGCTGCTGGTCGGCGTGGGGGTTGTGCTCACTCTCGTCCCTGAATTTGTCTATCTGCGCGATAATTTCGGGACGCGCATGAACACCGTGTTCAAGTTCTATTATCAAGCATGGGCGGCCTTCAGCATTGCCGCGGCTTATGCGGTCTATGCCGTGCTGGATGATGAAAAGAGCCGTGTTCCTGCTTCCGGGGTCAAAATTGCGTTCGGGGCGGTGACGAGCGTGGGGATCGCCCTTGGGCTGCTCTATCCTGCCTTTGGCATTCCTTATCGCACGCTGGTGGAAACCGGTCACTTCAATCGTGAAGATACGCCGTTCCTGACGCTGGATGGCGGCCCGGGTTCGGCCAATCCTGACGATTACGCCGCGGTGATGTGTTTTGGGCAAATGGTGCAGGGTGATCGCGTCATCGTGGTGGAACGGGTCGGCGGCTCTTATGATGTGGGCAGCCCCCCAACCGGCCTGACCGGCCGCCTCGTCGGGATCCCAAATCTATTCAATTGGGAAGGGCATCAACGTCAGTGGCGCGGCGCAACTTATGCCCAGACTGCCGGCACGCGCGTTGAGGATATCGACCGCTTGTATGCTGACCCAACGTGGAGCGCTACACAGGCGATCATCGATCGGTATGGGATCGACTATGTATTCTTCGGCACAGCTGAGCGCGATCGCTATGGCAGCGCTGCTGAGCTCAAGTTTCGCGATCGCTTCACGCCGCTCTGTGAGTTTGGGGGCAGTCGCTATTATCGTGTCTCTCAAACCCCGCGCGGCGGGCGCTGAGATTTCTGTGATGCTCGCCAGAGCAGTGAGTGAGTAGGCCGATGCAAGATGTGATGCAAGATGTTATGAATTACCCCGCCAACAGGATAAGCGATCGTAGCGCCGGCACTGCGCTCACGTTTTCAGTTGAACTGATCGCGTACTTAGTCATCTTTGGATTCGCGTTGGCGCTGCGGTTGGCCGAGCTGGACGCGGTGCCTTTGGGCGTCGATGAAGCGCAGCGCGCGCTGGCAGCGTGGCGCGTCGCCATGCCGGGGGTGGTCGGCGCGCCAATTGTGCCAGATAGCCCGCTGATTTTTGCAATCCAGACGATTTCATTTATGCTGATGGGCGGTTCGGAGCAGTCGGCGCGCTTGGTCATCGCCCTTGCTGGAGCCCTGTTGGTGATCGCGCCAGCGTTGTTCCGAGCACAGTTCGGTCCCAGCCGCGCGTTGCTGTTCAGTTTCGTGTTGTTATTCTCGCCAGTGCTGCTGGTAGCCTCGCGCACAAGCAGTCCGGTCATCGTTTCTCTGGCGCTCGGAACAGTACTGCTGTGGGCGTTCAGTCGCTATCAACGGCGGCGCGCGCGAGGTGACGCGATTTTGGTCACAGCGCTGGCTGCTGCTCTCATGCTACTGGCCGGGCCGGATGGCCCCGTGCTGGCTCTCATCCTCGCGCTGGCTTGGGTGACCGCGCATCGGCTGACGGCGCGCGAAGACCCCTATGCTTTCGATGAGCCGCCTACGCAGTTCGAGACAGGCAGCCCTCAGCAGCGCGAATCGCTGTTAACGACATGGCCGTGGCTGCTGGCGCTGCCGGTCGCTGCGCTTGTCGTTGTTGTCGTGGCGACTTTGTTCATGCTTTATCCTCCCGGCCTGAGTGCGGTCGGCGCGTTGATCGTCGGCACATTGAGCGCTGTTGGTGTGAGCGCGCCGACCGCCTTTCACCCCGTGCTGGCAGCGCTGTTCTACGAACCTTTTGTGATCGCTGCCGGCCTCATCGCTTACGTGCTCATGGCGCGGCGCGGCAGCCTCGTCTTTGTCGACCGATTTTTGTTGGGGTGGGCCGCTTTCGGTGCGCTGGCGGGCCTGTTCTTCACCGAGTCGCCTGCCTATGCCTCGTGGATCACGGTGCCGATGGCCGGTTTGGCCGCGCGTTTGGGGCTGCTGATGATCAGCCACGACCAAAAAACGACGGACTGGCCGGTGCCGTATTGGGCGCGTTATGTGGTGGCTTTAGCGGCGGCAGCTATATTCGCAGTGCTCACGATGGGGTTGCAGCAGCTTGCTCGTAATTTGCTGTTCAGCCTTGATGGCACCTTGACAAGTGCGCCTATCGACCTGACCTCGGCGATCCTCGTCTTTGTCACTACGCTTTTTGCCATCGTCACTTATTTTATGGCCGTCAGTGTCTGGGATCGGCGAACTGCCTTGCAGGGTATCGGCATTGGCGTGCTGGTGTTGGGGCTGCTTACATCGCTGGGCGCCGGTTGGAATGTGGCCGTTGTACGCGCCGCCAGCCCAACTGAATTTTGGAGAACGCGCGCCACCAGCATGGATATGATGTTGCTGCGTGATACGCTGTTCGAATTGGCGCGCCGTGAAACGCGTGGGTTTCCATCGCTCCCGATCGCGGTGCTGGCGCCGCAGGATGGCGTCATCGCATGGGTCGTGCGCGATTTCACAGGCGTGCGCTTCATCACCGAACCTTCTGCTGCTTATGGGGAAGGGGTCGTCCTCTTCGACGCGCCCATTCTGCCGGAGTTGGGCGGAAGCTACGTGGGGCAAGATTTTGCGATCGAACGCAGTTGGTCTCTTTCGGCGCTCCGGCCAATTGATCTATTCGCATGGTGGACGCAGGGCCGCGTTCGTGCGGACGCAAAAGCCGAAATTCGCGCCGATATGGCCTATCTATGGCTGCGTCAGGATATTTATGACGGCGTTCAACCGGATATAAACCCGCGTGGTTGAAAGCGATCAATGAGGAAAAACCGCGCGTTCTGTGTAACAATGGCGAAGTTGAAGCTGTAAAGGAGAAAGGGTGCCGATGCAGCCTGAGCCAATAGAAGGCATCATTCAGCGCTGCCTGAGTGGAGAACAGCTCGCCTATGCCGCGCTCTACGACCAATTTGCGCCGGGCATTTATCGCCTTTGTTACAGTTTGCTGCTCAACCGTGAGGATGCTGAGGATGTCGTACAGGAAACATTCGTTTACGCTTTCAAAAACCTGCATCGCTTCGACCCAGCACGAGCGTCGTTGAAGACATGGCTCTATACCATCGCCATCTGCCGCTGCCGCAATCTTTACCGCCGCAACCGGCGGCCGATGCTCAATATCAGCGAGCTGCTCCATCAAATTCCTTTGGCGCCTCATTCTGAGCATCCTGAGGCGGCGCTGGCACGGCAGTCTGTGCGCGAGGCGGTTGAGGCCGCGCTGTATGCGCTTAACCCGCGCCTGAGGGAAGCTGTCGTGCTGCGCTATGGCCACGGGCTTACCTTCCGCGAGATCGCTGACGTAATGGATTGCCCGCAGAAAACGGCGGAGAGCCGGGTGCGGCTGGCGCATGATGCTTTGCGCGGCCGGCTTGGCCCGGCTGGACAGGGACTATTGGAAGAATTGGTGAGCATTGGGTTAGATTGGTGAAGACAATAAACTGCCAAACCTGTAGGGCGCATCTCCCTGGCTATGCTGCGCGCGAACTGCCGCCGCGGCTGCGTGCGCTGGTCGGTGCGCATTTAGATGCTTGCCCAGCCTGCTACGGCATCTATCGGCGGCAGCGGTTGCTGATGGGAGAGCTGGAGCACACACTGCCGCTGGTTGGCCAGCCTGACTTGGCCGGCCTTGGCAGAATTTGGAGCGCGGTTCAAGTTGAGATGAAGCGTCCGCGACCATCCGCATTTCAGCGCGTCAGCAAGCGGCAGGGAGCGACGGCGCTGCTGCTGCTGCTGGTGCTGCTGCTGCCGTGGTCGTTTGATGCGCCCAGCATGACTCGCGCGCTGCCGCTGCTGCCCACACCTGCGCAGGAGACGACCCAGCGGGCGATCGCGATGGCGACTGAAGGCTGTGCCTGCGCAGCGTCCAGCCGAGCGCCGCTTGCTGTGCCTTCGGCGACGCCGCCCGCCCAGCCAAACTACGTGCCAGAGCTGAATGATGCGCTGTCCGGCCCGGCTGCGACAGAAACACCGTGACCCAACTAAACGTTTGTGAGTGAGAACTGCATGTCAACAACGTATCCCCGGCAAGATCTTGAGACGCCCAGCACCGACAGCATAAGCCAAGTGTTGGCGCGTGGAATTGCTGTCAACTGGTATACGCTGGCTTATATCGCGATCCTCGTGATCGCTATCGTGACGCGCTTCGCTGGCCTCGGCGATCGTGTGATGAGCCACGATGAAAGCCTGCATACCTATTTCTCGTATCTGCTGTTCCGCGATGGCAATTTTCAACATACGCCGCTGATGCATGGGCCTATTCTTTTCCATGTGACAGCGTTCATGTATTTCTTGTTCGGAGATAATGATTTCACTGCGCGCATTTACCCGGCCGTATTGGGCGTGTTGATGGTCCTTTTCCCGCTGCTGTTCCGCCGTTGGTTGGGGCGAACGGGCGCGCTGCTGGCCTCGATCTTCATTTTGATCTCGCCGATGCTGCTATATCACCATCGTTATATTCGTGAAGATACGCCGGCGCTGTTCGCCACGCTGATCATGGTGTGGTGTCTGTTTATGTATGTCGATGGGCCGCTGCATTTGCGCCGTAAAGCGCGCTGGCTCTATATCTTCTCGGCGGCGCTGTTGTGGAATTTTGGCACGAAAGAGACGGCGTTCATGTACGTCGCCATCTTCGGCCTGTTCCTAACCATTTTCTGGGTGGTTCGCCTGCTTCAGCATTTTCGCGGAGTCCCCGGCAAAACAGCGTTTTATTTCTTGATCATCCCGACGATGCTGGGCGGGGTGGTCTCGCTTGTGATGTATGCCGTGCTCAGCATCGCGCTGGCGACTTACCCGACGCTTGAGGGGCGCGCGGAGTTCTTGGTTCAGCAAATAGCGAATATTGGCACCAGCGCTGCCGTCCCGCTCGAGTTTTCGCTGTTCAGCAGTTGGACGCTGCTGCTGCTAGCGGCCACGATCGCAATTATCGCCGGGACGGCGCTGTATGCATTCCGCAAGGGGACGGCGCGCCTACGCCTGAGCGAAATTTTGATCATCCTCGCGCTAACGCTGGTCGTGACGACAGGATTAATCGTTTTTGAGGAAGTCTCAAAGCTGCCGTCGCGCAGCGAAGCGCTGATCGCCGATCCTGAAGCCGATGTCATTCGCACGCAAACGGAGCGAACATGGCCCATCGCGCTGACATGGATCATCGCTGGCGTTGTCATCGCTGCTGTGCTCTACTCGTGGCGAGCGGGTTGGTGGCGAACCCTATATCGCTTCCCCGAACTTGACATGATGATCCTGATGGCCACGCTGATCCTGCCATGGTTGACAGCGCTGCCCGTCTCCATGACAGGGGCCAGCCCGACCGATTACTCGCCGGCCGGCATCGGCCGGTCGCTGCTGGTGCTCATCCCGCTGGCAGCTATCTCGGTCACCGTCGGCCTTGTCTGGAATTGGAAACGCTGGCTCATCAGTGCGGCGATCTTTCACATCCTGTTCGCGTTTTTCTTCACGACCATGTTCACCAACCCTCAGGGGTTGGCGACGGGTATGGTCGGCAGCCTCGGCTATTGGCTGGAACAGCAAGGCGTTCGCCGAGGCGGCCAGCCGCAGTATTACTACCAGTTGATCATCATGCCGATCTACGAATACTTGGCGCTGATCGGCTCGTTCCTCGCTATGCTGGCGGGGTTAGTGCTGTTTTGGAAATATCGGCGCGAGCGCGCCGAAGCCCGCAGCGCCGAGGCAGATCCTGAGCTGAAGAAGCCTCGATATCGGTTCCACCGTGTGACCGACCCGGCTGCCCTCAAGCGGCTGCCCTTCGCGCTTTTCATCGCGTTTTGGGGCGTCTATATCTTTCAGGCGCTGACGCTGGCCGGTGAAAAGATGCCGTGGTTGGCGACGCACATCACGCTGCCACTGCTGCTGCTATCGGCGTGGTATTTCGGGCGCGTCTTCGACAGAATTGACTGGGCGATGTTCCGGCAGCGAGGTTGGCTGTTTTTGCTACTGCTGCCGCTGTTGTTCTTTGCGTTTTTTCAGGTGCTGTTTCCGTTCATCATCGGCCTGCCGCCTCTGAACGATCTGTCTTTGTTTGGTGCTTTGTCGCAGGAGCAGCAGCAGACGCTCAATGTGTGGCTTGCTATGTTGGCCGTCAGCGGCGTGATCATCTGGTTGATCTACCGTTTGGCGCGCAGCACCAATTGGCTGCATCTGCGGCAAATGGTCGCCGTGGCGGGGGTGCTGGCGCTGTCCGTCTTAACCGCGCGCCACGCATGGATGGCGGCGTTCATCAATTATGACTTGGCGACTGAGTACATCGTTTATGCACATGCCGCCCCGGGCATCAAGATCATGATGGATCAGATCGAGGAATTGAGCCGGCGCACGACCGGCGACATGAGCATGCGTTTCGCTTGGGGGGGCAATAACTGGCCGGTGACATGGTATTTCCGCGTTTTGACGAACGCAACTTACTTCGCTAACAACCCAACCCCTGAAGTGCTACGCGACGCTGTAGCGGTTTATGCTAGCGAAGACATCCGCGCTCGCGTTGAGCCGCTGTTAGAAGATCGCTATTATCGCTTTGATTACATGCGCATGTGGTGGCCAAGCTGGAATTATTACAACTTGAACGCGCAGCGCGTGACCAACGCCCTTGACTTCTCTCCAGCAAATCGGCAAGCGTCTGAGATTCGCCATGGCATGTTTGATATTTGGTGGGCGCGCGATTATACCCGCTATGGCGCGGCAACCGGCGAAGACTACAGTTTGCGCAACTGGACGCCCGGCGAACGGATGTACTTCTATGTGCGCAAAGACATCGCCGCGCAAGTGTGGAACCTCGGCGTAGGCGAAGGCACAGTGATGAACCCGCTAGAAAACATCACTGCAAATTTGTGTACTGAAAACTGGCAGCCGCATGCTGCGATGGCTGTCTTCCGCGGGCCAGACGGTGGACAAATGACGCTTAACCGCCCGGTTGGTGTGGCGGTTGGGCCTGATGGCCGTGTTTATGTCGCTGAAGAAGCCAGCAACCGTGTGGCCATTTTCACTGCCAATGGCGATTTCGTCGGCTATCTGGATGCCGCGGCGCCTGATGGTCGATTGAACCGTCCTTATGGCCTCGCCGTTGATGCCGATGGCAACATCTATGTAACGGAGTTCGAGTTCGGTTTCGAGGCTATTGGACGTTACGCGCCCGATGGTACGCTCGTCTCTGCATGGGGACGACCGGGGCAGTTCGGCGCTGCGGCGCAAACCGAGCCGGTCGACGGCTTATGGGGGCCGCGCGCCGTCGCGTTGGATGCAGAAGGCAATGTTTACATCGCTGATACGGGCAATAAACGCGTTCGGGTTTACACCCCAGATGGCCAGCATCTGCGCGATATCGGTGGGGCGGGCAGCGGCTTCGGCCAGCTCGATGAACCGGTCGGTTTGGCTGTGAGCGCGGATGGGCGGTTGTTTGTGGCCGATACGTGGAACCGGCGCATATCGGTCTTCGCGCTTGATGGTTCTCCGTTGTACGTATTCGATGTGCGCGGCTGGTACGAAGATCAAGGCAACCGGCCTTATCTCGCGTTTGATGATGCGCGCGGCTTGCTTTACGTTGGTGACCCTGACGGAGGTCGTGTGCTCGTCTTCAATGCTGACGGCTCGTGCGTTGGTTCTTTTGGCCAGCCGACAGATGTGCCGATCGCCGTAACGCAGTTCAATACTGTTTCCGGGTTGGCAGTGGATAGCGAAGGGAATATCTATGTCGCCGATTTGCGCGCCGGCCGCGTGCTTAAGTTCCCGCCTTTCCCGGTCACAGTTGATCTCTCTGAAGGGATGCAGCTCGAACAGATACCGGTCATCATTGGCGATGACGAAGCCGGGCCGCTCGAACTGCCGCTGCAAGATCTTGATGCGCAGATCGAACAAGATTTGGCCGGCGAAATCGAACGGTTTAGCGAGCCAGAACCTACCAGTGCAGATGAAATAGATGCCGCGGGCTGAAAAGTCTCCAGCCTCAGCCAGGACTTTGCAGCACAAGCCATGATTTGAACGCAACGGAATGAAACGCGCGGCTAAGGGTGCGCGTTTCATTCCGTCTTGTCAGCAGGAGATAACTATGCTAGACTATAGTCGTCGAGAGAAGTGGGCATCCCCCACTTTTTTGCTAGTTAAAGTGCCTGCCCAGTTACAGCCAATCACCATCTCCATCAGTTCGGAGTTAGAACAAGCCCTATGAAAAGTGAATTCGAAGTCGCCTTCAACGAGATTGCGGAGCTGCGTGCGCTTCCGCGGGAAACGGTCTTGGAGGCCCTGTGCCAAGCGCTGGTGAACGCCTATCGGCGAGATTCTGGTATCGGGAATTCACAGCGTATTGAAGCAAAGATCGATCCAATCTCGGGGCGCCCGCGCATTTTCGTCGAAAAAGAGGTCGTTGAGGATGTGCAGGATCATCGCACCGAAGTGCTGTTAGAGACGGCGCGCTTCTATGAGCCTGAAGCCAATTTGGGCGATATGGTCATGGTGCAGGTGGAAGGAACGACCAAAAACTTTGGGCGCATCGCCGCGCAAACCGCGAAGCAGGTCATTCTGCAGAAAATTCGCGAGGCCGAGCGCAATTCGCTGTTCGACGAATTTAGCGAGCGCGAGGGCGACCTCGTCACTGGCACGGTGCAAAGCGTTAATTCCAATATGGTCACGCTCAGCCTCGGCCGCGCCGAAGCGGTTATGCCGCGCGCTCAGCAAATTCCCGGCGAGCGCTACAAGCCGCACGATAAGGTACGTGTCTATATCGTCGAGGTGAAGCGCAGCAGCCGCGGCCCGCAGATCATCGTCAGCCGCAGCCACCGCAACATGCTTCGCCGTCTGCTTGAGTATGAAGTGCCGGAGATTTATAACGGGCAGGTCGAGATCAAGAACATCGCCCGTGAGGCCGGCTACCGCTCAAAAGTGGCCGTGGCCGCGCTGCAAGAAGGGATTGACCCGGTTGGCGCATGCGTCGGCATGCGCGGGGTTCGCATTCAAAACATCGTCAAAGAACTGCACGATGAAAAGATCGACGTTATTGAATGGAATCCCAATCCCGAGGTGTTCATCGCCAAGGCGCTTAGCCCTGCCGATGTAAGTGGCGTCTATCTTGAGGAAGATCCTGATGCCGGCCGCACAGCAGTCGTCATCGTGCCCGATGATAAATTGTCGCTGGCGATCGGCCGTGAAGGGCAAAACGCGCGGCTGGCCGCCAAGCTCACTGGCTGGCGCATCGATATCAAGAGCGTTTCTGAGGCAGTTCAAGAAGCGCTGGAGAACATCGACCGGCCGCCGCTCAACGTGCTGCTGCTGCATTATAGCAGCATGGTAGACGATGTGCGGCGCATTTTGGAAAAGCGCGCTGCCAATCGCGCTGTTATGCCGGAAGAGTTTACGACACTGCGTAAATTTGCTGATCTGTCACAGAAGATCCAGATGGATGCCCGGGCTGAGGTGCGTCAAGCGCGGCTGGCTGAAATCAACGCCGTTAAGGCGACGCTCCCACAGGGTGCGTTTCAAATGCCGATCGAAGCGCTCGATATCCCTGAACCGATGGTCGAAGCGTTGGCGCCGCTGGGCACCGTCGGCGAGATCATGTGGCGCTTCCTGCTCGACGAAAGCCGCCTGCGCGAGCTGTTGGCTGGGCTGCCCGAAGACTCGCTCATAGTGCTGCAGTCAGCACTGGATCGGTTGGTGATTCCTGAGCCAGTCGTTGAAGCTGCTGAGCCGGAGCCGGTCGCGCCAGAGCTGACAGAACTCATGGACGTTCCCGCCGATGACATAATCCCAGACGCCTTCGCCGATGAGCCGGAACTCCCTGCTGCTCCCAGCGCGCCGCGGCGTGAGTTTCGGCCGATGCCAATCGAGGATTTCGATGACGAAGTCGAACAGATGGCCGGTGCCGGCAAAAGCAGTAGAAAAAGCAAGAAGAAGAAGGGACGCCAGCTTATTTATGATGAAAGCCGCGGCGGCATGGTGATCAAACGCCAGCGTAAAGGCAGCCGCGGTGCCGACGCGGGCTGGGATGACTGGGAAGAGTAGGTGTCATGGCGAAGCACGTGCCGATGCGCACCTGCATCATTTGCAGGCAGAAGGCGAGCAAGCGAATGCTCACCCGTGTGGTGCACACCGAGCAAGGGCTTCAAATCGACCCGACTGGAAAAATGAATGGGCGCGGCGCTTATCTCTGTGACTCGGTCGCCTGTTGGGAGCGCGCAGTCGTAAGTGACGCCCTCTCCCGTGCGTTGAAGGTAGTGTTGACCGATGACGATCGAGTGCGTTTGCGCCAAGCTGGGCCCCAGCCATGAGTGCTGATCGCACGGCACAGCGACTCAATATCTTCTTATAAGAGGTGGTGGGTGCAGATGTGAGGATCCCTCTTTCCTGACCCACCACTCCCTAGACTGTGGAGGCCAGGATGGCACAGGAAAAACAGGTGATTCTCGTACCCGATTATCTCACAGTTCGTCAGCTTGCAGAACTGATCCATGCCAGCCCGATCGAGGTGATGAAACGCCTGATCGCAAATGGCATTATGGCGTCGATCAATCAACAGATCGACTACGATACGGCAGCGATCGTCATCGAAGAAATGGGCTTCGAGGCGCAGTCCGCCAGCGCGGTCGCCGCTCAGCAAGAGCGTGAGCGTCGCGCAGAAACCTCGCAAACGTGGCGAAAGATTTACGCGCAGGAGAAAGCGGAAAATCTCAAGCGACGGCCGCCCATCGTCACGATCCTCGGCCATGTTGACCACGGCAAGACGACTCTGCTCGATACGATCCGCAAAGCGCATGTTGCCGAGAGTGAAGCCGGCGGCATCACCCAGCATATCGGCGCTTATCGCGTCACTCACAATGGCTACCAGATCACATTTCTCGATACACCCGGTCACGAAGCATTTACCGCGATGCGCGCGCGTGGTGCGCAGGGGGCGGATATCGCCGTGCTCGTCGTCGCCGCCGATGACGGAGTGATGCCGACTACGCGCGAGGCGCTCAATCACGTTCGCGCAGCGAATGTCCCTGTCATTGTCGCCATTACGAAAATCGACAAGCGCAACGCGAACGTCGAGAGGGTGAAGCAAGAATTAGCTGAGCTTGGGCTTACCCCCCAAGACTGGGATGGCGATACATTCGTCATTCCCGTCTCTGCGCTGCATGGTGAAGGGATCGAGGATCTGCTCGAAGCCATTCTGCTGGTGGCGGATGAAGCCGATATTGTCGCCAATCCGAATGCGGAGCCAACCGGCACCGTGCTGGAAGCTCGCATTGATCGCAGCCGCGGGGTGATCGCAACGCTGCTTGTCCTCAACGGCACGCTCAAGATAGGTGATGAAGTCGTCGCAGGGACAAGTTATGGCCGCATTAAGGCGATGTTCGATGAAAATGGCAAGCCGGTGAAAACGGCTGGCCCGTCCACGCCTGTTGCCGTCCTTGGTCTGCACGATATGGTGCCTGCGGGCGAAAGTTTTGAGACCGTCAAGAACGAAAAGATCGCGCGCGGCATTGTCAGCGAGCGCAAAGAGGCCGAAGCGCAGCGGCGCAGCCAACCGGTGCGCGCGGCCGTCACGCTTGAGGATATTTTCTCTCAGTATCGCTCTGGCGAATCCAAAGAGATGAACATCATCCTAAAAGTCGATGTTCAAGGATCGCTGCAGCCGATCGTCGATAACCTCGTGCACATTTCTGAGCAAAATCGTGATGGCATTCGCGTGCGGCTGCTTGCCAGCGATGTCGGCAATATCACTGAGAGTGATGTGATGCTCGCCAGCGCTTCCGGCGCTATCGTCATTGGCTTCAATGTCGAGGTCGATCCGGCTGCGCGCCGTGCGGCCGATACGCATCATGTCGAGATCCGGCAATACGATGTCATCTATAAGCTGTTTGAGGATATCGAGCTGGCGCTGCAAGGCATGCTCGAACCTGTCTATGCCGATAAGGTCATCGGTGTGGCAGAAGTGCGTCAGGTTTTCAAGATCTCGAAGGTCGGCACGATTGCGGGTTGTATGGTTCGTGAGGGGGAGATACGGCGTAACGCGCGTGCGCGTGTGAAACGCGGCGGGCAGTATCTCGTGGAAAATTCGCCGATCAGCTCGCTCAAGCGTTTAGCAGATGATGTTCGTGAAGTGCGCGCTGGTTTTGAGTGCGGCATTGGCTTGGCCAACTTCAGCGATTTTGAGGTTGGCGATATTATCGAGTGTTACGTGTCGGAGCGTGTGAGCTGACCCCCTGACGCAGGGCGCAAGGGATCAAGTTGTTGCGCGGTGTGCGCAGCTGCGCGCCGCGTTCGCACGCCGACGTTCAGGGGAGTAGAATATGAGCATCAAACAAGATCGGATGTCAGGGCGCATTCAGGCTATTCTGAGCGAACTGCTGCTGAGAGAAGTTGCCGATCCCAGCCTGCAAAACATCACTATTACGGATGTGGAGCTAGACCCCGAACTGATGTATGCCCGCGTTTATGTCAATGCGTTGGGTGAAGAATCGCGCAGCGATGATGTCATGCATGGGTTAGAACGCGCGCGCGGCTTTCTGCGGCGCGAGGTGGGTAAGCGTGTTCGATTGCGCAAAACTCCAGAACTAGTCTTCATTTGGGATGATACGTTAGAACGCGGCGAGCGCATCAATGCGCTGCTTGCCAGTCTCGAGATCCCGCCGGAAGATGAAACGCATGAGCGCAGCGACCGTGTGGAATGAGGCCAGCGCCGCCGTCGACGCGGCTGATCCCATTTTGCTCGTCACCCATGTGAGTCCGGATGGCGATGCAATCGGGTCTCTGCTCGCTCTTGGCAATGCGCTGCGCGAGCAGGGCAAGCACATCGATATGGTCGTCGATCATGGCGTGCCAGAGTCTCTGCGTTTTCTGCCGGGCGCTGATGCCGTGTCGGCAGTGGTTCCTGAACGCGAGTGGCCGCTGATGATCTCGCTCGATTCTAGCGATGAGGAGCGCACGGGCAGGGCTGGCAGCAATGGCAGAGCGCGCAGCCGCTTAGTCCTTAACATCGATCATCACCCTACCAACACCATGTTTGGTCACCTGCACCTCGTCGTGCCGGAAGCCGTCTCAACGACCGAGATCGTCCAGAAGTGGCTGGCTGCGCGCGGCCACCGATTGACGACCAGCGTCGCGCTGCCGCTTTTGACCGGGCTGGTCACCGATACGCGTGGGTTTCGCACCAACAATGTCACTGCCGAGACGCTGGGTTTGGCGCAGTCGTTAATGGAGGCCGGCGCTTCTTTGACTGAAGTCATGGCGCGCACGCTCGATAGTACGCCCTACGTCACCGTTGAGCTGTGGAAAGGAGCGCTGCCTACGACCAAACTCAGTCGCGGAGTTATCTCAGCGGTCATCAGTCAGAAGCTGCTGCGCCAGCTCGGCATGGCCGAACCAACCGACGGTGGCATGATCGACTTCATGATCTCTATCAAAGAGTCGCGCGTCGCCGTCGTTTTCAAAGAACTGGCGGATGGGCGCGTGGAATTGAGCCTGCGCAGCAAGCCGGGCTACGATGTTTCAACGCTTGCTCTTAGTTTGGGCGGCGGCGGGCATCGGCAGGCGGCTGGCGCCACTATCGATGGCCCGCTTGAGGAAGCTCAAGCGCGCGTGCTGCCGCTCCTCGAGCAGATAGCCGCACATGATCAAAAAGACGATCGTTAACTTTTTGATCGCCAACTGCGCACGCTGTACAATACGAATAGGTTAACGTTTTTCACAAATCTCGTGCTGTTTTGTGGGTTTGCGATTACTTATGTAATGATACAAAGGGTATCGCTGATGCACGACACCACCGAACGCGCGATGGCCGATCTAACCGCCATTCCTTGGGTGATTGAGCTGCAGACCCACAATACGCTCGATACCCTCAAGCTGCAAGTCGAGGGACAGATCGTCATCGGCCGCAGCGATCAGCACTCGAGCGTCAGGCCAGATGTCGATTTGGCAGTTTATGGCGCCGAAGAAGCTGGCGTCTCGCGCCGGCATGCTCTCATTCGCGCTGAACCGGAGCGCCTAACGATTGTCGATCTAGAGAGCGGCAACGGCACACTGGTCAATGGGATTCGGCTGCAGCCCAACGTGCCGCAAATTCTCAAAAACGAGGATCGGATCCAACTTGGTCTGCTTCAGCTTGACCTCAAAGTCATCATTTCGCCTACTGGCACTGGTTTCCAACAGCCCAGCATCGATACGTTGAAGCACTTCGCCCCCGTTTCGACGAATAACCCGGTGTTGATCGTGGAAGATGACCCCGAAGTCGCTAAAGTATTCTCGCTTTTGCTGCAGCGCAGCGGCTATCAGACGGTGATCTGCCGCGAGGTGGTCAGCGCTATTCGAATGTTTAATCAAAAGCAGCCGGCGGCCGTGCTGCTCGATTTGATGCTGCCCGATATGCCCGGCTTGGAGTTTTGTCGGTATGTGCGGCGCGATGTTGAGCGGAATACAACCCCTGTGATCGTTGTCAGTGCGGCCAAAACCCCAGCCAATGTGGCTCAAACGCTTGATGCGGGCGCCGATATTTTTTTGGGCAAACCGGTCAGCGCTCAAGAACTGAGCCATGTTGTTAGTTCGCTGATCGCCCAGCACGAGCGCGGTGGCAGCGCCCTGCAAACCAAACAGCTCGTCGGGACTGCGCCGCTCACTGCGGTGCCGGCTGAGTCGCGCCGCGACGCGCTCGTCATTTTCGTTGCGGGTCACGAGGCGCCTCTCACTCTCACCATCAGCCATCCGCTCACTTTCGGCCGCGCCTCAAACCAGAATGTCAAAACGCACATCGACCTAAGCCGCTACAACGCTGTCGAATACGGTGTTTCGCGTATTCATATGACGTTGCATAATAGAGATGGGCGCTTCTACGTTGAAGACATGGACAGCGTCAACGGCACCTTCATCAATGGAGAGCCGCTCAAACCGCACGAGCAGGTGCCCCTGAAGAACGCTGATGAACTGCGCCTGGGGCGGCTGAGGATGTATGTCTATTTCCTTGAAGATGGAAGATGACCACCCTGTTGGGTTTCTAAATTTGAATAAACCCGCAGCCATGACCAGTCATACTGTTGTTGCCCGAGTTCGGCGCAGCCTCGGCATCAAAAAACTGGGACACGCCGGTACGCTGGATCCGCTGGCGACCGGCGTTCTTGTGCTTTGTGTGGGCGGCGCGACTCGCCTTAGCGAATATGTGATGGAGTCGACCAAGCGCTATCGGGCTTTGCTGCGCTTGGGCGTAACCACCGATACCTATGATGCTGAGGGAACGATCGTGCGCCAGCGCGATCCGTCGCGGGTTACACGCGCTCAAATCGAACGCGCATTAGCGCAGTTCACCGGGCCGATCGAGCAAGTGCCGCCGATGTACAGCGCGATCAAGAAGGATGGGCGCAAGCTTTACGAATTGGCACGCGCCGGAAAAACGGTTGAGCGCCGGCCGCGCCCGGTGACGATCTATGCACTGGAAGTGTCGCATTACGTATCGCCCTTTCTTACGCTGGAAGTAGTGTGCAGCCCGGGCACTTATATTCGCAGTCTTGCCCACGATCTCGGCCAAGCGCTCAAAGTCGGCGCGTCGCTCGCTGGGCTAACGCGCACCGCGAGCGGCATGTTCACGCTCGAAAATGCTGTCTCTCTTGAGACGCTGTTGTCAAGTGAAAATTGGCGCGACTATCTGATCGCCCCTGCGCAGGCGCTGGAAGCTTGGGACAGCATTATCCTCGACGACGATGCGCTGCGCGCTGTGCGGCAGGGGCGCGCGATCGCACGGCAAGCCGACCAAGCAGCCGGTCTTGCTCCGCTGCTGGCAATGGCCTATGATGGTGAGGGCGCACTCGTTGCTGTACTGCGCGCAGCGGGCGACGTGTGGAAACCCCAGAAAGTCTTTTCAACTTAATCGGCCGTTCGTGCTCGTCGTGCGAACTAAACTTTCCATGTCGTAGGGACGATAATGAATCATGCCACTAGCCTCGCCAGCCTTCACTTGCAGCAGCCGTCCGTAGTGACGATCGGCGTGTTTGATGGGGTGCATCGCGGCCATCAATACCTGCTGCGTCATTTGGTGCAAGAGGCGCGCGCGGCGGAGCGTTTGGCGGTAGCCTTGACATTTTACCCACATCCCGATGTCGTGCTCAGGCGGCTGAGCGGTCGCTATTATTTGACGACCCCTGAACAGCGCGCCGAACTCATCGGGGCGACCGGCGTTGACGTGGTCATCACGCTGCCGTTTGATGACCACCTGCGCCAGATCCGCGCAGCTGATTTTGTCGCCCAAATGCTCCATCACCTGCGGTTAGCTTCTCTCTGGGTTGGCTCAGACTTTGCGCTCGGCTACCAGCGCGAAGGCAATGTTGATTTCCTGCGCGCTCATGGTGAGAAAAATGGATTTTCTGTGCGAGTGATCGACCTGCTCATGGCCGAAAATGCCGCCATCAGCAGCACAGGCATTCGACAGGCGCTGCTCGAAGGTGAAGTGGAGCAGGCGCGCCTTTGGTTAGGCCGTCCGTACTCTGTTGCCGGAAAAGTCGTCCACGGCATGGCGCGCGGACGCGCCATCGGCTTTCCGACCGCGAATATCGACGTGTGGCAGCAGCAGGTCATCCCCGCAAACGGCGTTTACGCTGGATGGGCGCAGCTTGGCGCAGAGCGCTTTATGGCGGTCACCAATGTTGGCAACCGCCCCACCTTCAATGGCGATGGGATCACTGTGGAAGCGCATCTGCTCGATTTTGATCGCGATATTTACGGGGAAACGCTGGAATTTTCATTTGAAAAACGGTTGCGAGCAGAGCGTCGTTTTGCCGGCATCCAAGAATTGATCGCGCAGATCGGCGTTGATGTTAAAGCTGCCCGCCGCTATTTGACGACGATCTCCACGCCATGAGATAGCCGTGGCTAGTCGCCATCGCGCATGCGATAACCTAGCCGCTGCAGCAGTTTTTCGTCGCTGCGCCAGTTCTTGAGCACTTTCACGCGCAGGTCAAGGTAAACTTCGGTGCCGAGCATCTCCGCCAGTTCAGCGCGCGCTTCCGAGCCGATGCGCTTGATCATCTCGCCGCCTTTGCCGATGAGGATGCCTTTTTGCGATTCTCGCTCCACGTACAGCACTGCGCTGATGTAAGTCAGCGCATCACTGCGTTCTCGATAGCTGTCGACTTCAACCCCGATCGAGTATGGAATCTCTTGCTCTGTGTGGATCATCGCTTTCTCGCGCACGATCTCAGCGGCGATGAAGCGCATATTGACTTCACTCAATTGGTCGACCGGATAGTAGCGTGGGCCATGTGGTAGGCGGGCCAGCAGCGCATTGACCAGTTCCGGCACGCCGGCGCCTTGAAGCGCGCTGATCAGGAAGCTTTCGACGTGGACCACGAGCGCGCGGTGCGCCTCGAGGATTTCTTCCGCGCGGTCGGGGGGAAGCAGATCGGCTTTATTGAGGGCGAGGACGACCGGTGTGCTTCCTCGCAAACGCGCGACTGTTTCGGCAAGGTGATGGTCACCGGCTTCAGGAGGGTGTGAAACATCAAGCACGAGCAAAATGAGGTCAGCATCTCGAAACGATGCTTCAGCATTGTTGACCATATATTCGCCCAGCTTATGCTGCGGAGCGTGCAGCCCGGGCGTATCGACGAACAAGATCTGCCCCCGCGTCTCCGTGTAGATGCCGAGTTGCCGGCGCCGGGTTGTCTGCGGCTTCGGGCTAACGATGGCGATCTTTTGCCCCAAAATATTGTTGATCAGCGTTGACTTGCCGACATTAGGCCGGCCAACGACGGCGATCACCCCGGAACGGTGATCTTCGGGCAGCGCATCATCAAACACAGAGTCAAGGTCGTTCATCAGATTACTCGTGCAGCCAGTCGGCATAGGTGGCGAAATGAGGTAGGGCCTCGCGCAGGCGAGTAGGTAGGCGCGCTAGCGTCTCGTCTGTTCCGATCAAGGCTGAAGGACGAGCGACCGGTTTTCTCGCCTGTGAAGATGCGTAAATCAGGACGTCGAAATCCAGCGCCAAATCAAGCTGCTTGACGAAGACCATTTCATCGCGGCCGTCGTGCCGGTAGCCAAACACTTCGGCCCGTGGATAAAGATTGCTGCGGTGAATCAAAAAGTTCCAGCCTTCTTCCCCCGTCAAAAGGGTGCCATAGTCAACGGCGATCAACCCCGGCACGATGGAAAGGTGGGGTTTTCCCAAATACCGAATGCCGTAGCGCGCGATCAACATCCCCGCGGCGATCACTGTAGCCTCAGCTGGAGCGTGATCGATGACAGCTTGTGCGCCGTTCGGCGCGGCGATCACGGCGCCAGCAAACGAGTCCCCGATGGGCGCGCGTTCGGGAATTGGCCGCTGCCTCATTAATGCTGTGCCAGCTCGATTGTGCGCTCGCTTTCTTCGTGAGGGATGATCGCAGTTTCGCTGTCATGGCCATGGCTGTGCTCCCCTTCGATCGGCTGATCGATGTCGTCAAAATGAGCGAAGGGTTGGACGACTATGAGCCAGCCGATCAGCCCAATGAGCAGCAGCGTCAGCCCGATCACAAACGCAAACCAGACCTCGCTGCCTGCCTGCTCGGCAGCAACGGCGCCGACCATCAACGCCCCAATCATCAGGATAAGGCCAACGCCGGCGGTTAGCGACAGGCCAAACACCAACGAGTTGCCAGTTTGTTTGAAGTTGTAGCGCATAAAAACTGCTCCCAGGGTTGCGCATTCGCCTAGACGAAGGCGTCGGGCGAATGGTATCGTTTAGCCTTACTGCGATCAATGGGTGCGCGGCCGTATGCACGGTCGTAGGAAATTGCCTACAACCCAAACAGCGCCCCTGTATAATTGTGCCGCCGTCCTACCGGTGCGTCAACCCTGACCCCTTGAGTGTATGTGGAGGCCCTAGTGAAGACGATCTATCTCATCCGGCACGCGCAAACAGCTTGGAACGCTGATGGTCGCTGGCAGGGCAGCATGGATATTCCACTCGATGAGATTGGCCGTCGGCAGGCACAGGTCTTGGCTTCTCACTTGGCTGCGCGGCCGATCGGCAGCGTTTATAGCAGTGATTTGCTGCGCGCGCGGCAAACCGCAGAACCGGTGGCCGCGGCCCTCGGCCTCGCTCTTCAGACCGACTCGCGCCTGCGCGAGATGAACCTCGGCATCTTTCAGGGGTTAACGCGCAGTGAAATTCTCCAGCGCTATCCACAAGAGATGCGATCGCTTAGTGAAGACTACATGGACTTTGTCGTGCCGGAGGGAGAGTCGCGGCAAATGATGCAGGATCGCGCGCATGAGGCGCTGACTGAGATCGCGCGCACCGGCATCGGCCCGCAGATCGCTGTCGTGACGCATGGGGGTACGATCCGCACACTATTGCTGCGGTATGCCCTTGCGCCGCAAGTCGCCGCCGCTAAGTTCCACAATACATCGATCACAACGCTGCGCTACGAGGACGGGCAGTGGTCATTGGTAGAGCTGGCTTCCACAATGCATCTTGAAGCAGACAGCCAATTCGATATGGAGGAATTGTAAGAAAACGCACTAAAGCGTGAAAAATGTCATGATAAATCCCTAATGAATAGTATGTGGGCTAAAGTTATGATCGCTATAATGAGCTTGGTCAGCAGGAAACTCGTCCATTAGGGAGATCGACAATGACTCAAACCCCTGCAGAACAAAGCTTGCGAAGCGAGTACGGCCTTGAAAACCACGGCTTCCGAGATGTCGGCAATGTTTACTGGAACCTCTCAACCCCTGCCCTTTATGAACATGCGATCCGTAACCGCGAGGGTATGGTTGTCCATCTCGGCCCGCTGGCTGTGCGCACAGGCTCAAACACTGGGCGTTCACCCAATGACAAGTTCGTCGTGCGCGATTCGGAAACCGATCAGGTGGTGTGGTGGGGCAATGTCAATAAACCCTTCAGCGAGGAAGCCTTCGAGCGCCTTCACCTGCGGATGACGGCCTATTTCCAGCAGCGCGATATTTATGTTCAGGATTGCTATGCCGGGGCCGACCCGAAATATCGCCTGCCCGTGCGCGTGATCACTGCTTTCGCATGGCACAACCTGTTTGCCCGTACTATGTTCATTCACCCTAAGCCGGAGCAACTGCCCGGCTTTGTGCCGGGGTTCACCGTCATCGATGCGCCCTTCTTCCATGCGACCCCGGAAGTCGATAATACGTTGTCGCAAACGTTCATCCTCGTCAACTTCAAGCGCCGCATGGTCTTGATCGGCGGGACGGAATATGCCGGCGAGATCAAGAAGTCGGTCTTCACCTTGTTGAACTATCTGCTGCCGCGGCAAGGTGTGCTGTCGATGCACTGCTCGGCCAACTATGGCAAAGATAGAGAAGATGTCGCGCTCTTCTTCGGCCTTTCCGGCACCGGTAAGACGACCCTGAGCGCCGACCCCAATCGCACCTTGATTGGAGATGATGAGCACGGCTGGAGCGATGATGGCATCTTCAATTTCGAAGGTGGCTGCTACGCTAAGGTCATCCGGCTAAGCCCAGAAGGCGAACCCGAGATCTACGAAAAAACCCGCCGTTTCGGCACGGTGCTGGAAAACGTCGTCGTCGATACGACCACGCGCAGGCTCGATTTAAACAGCGATCTGTATACCGAGAATACGCGCGCTGCATACTCGATCCAGACGATCTCGAATGCCGACCGGTCTGGCATGGCATCGCATCCGAAGAACATCATTTTCCTCACCGCCGATGCTTTTGGCGTTCTGCCGCCAGTCGCCAAGCTGACCCACGCGCAGGCGATGTATCATTTCATCAGCGGTTATACAGCCAAGGTCGCTGGAACCGAAGCCGGCGTCACTGAACCCAGCGCGACGTTCAGCGCCTGTTTTGGCGCCCCCTTCCTGCCGCTTCACCCGATGGAGTATGCCACGCTCCTCAAAGCGAAGTTGGAGAAACACGGTTCGCAGGTGTGGCTGATCAATACGGGTTGGACGGGCGGGCCTTACGGCGTTGGCCAGCGCATGTCATTGGCGCATACGCGCGCTATCGTCAATGCCGTCCTTAACGGCGAATTGAAAGACGTAGAGACGGAAGCCGATCCGATCTTCGGGCTGCACATCCCGAAAGCAGTTCCTGGCGTGCCCAGTGAGATCCTGAACCCACGCAACACGTGGGCCGATCAAGAGGCGTTCGACGCTAAGGCGAAGGAAGTTGCGCAGAAGTTCAAGGACAACTTCGCCAAATATGCCGATCAAGCCTCGCCGGAAGTGGCGGCCGCTGGCCCGAAAATCTAACGGCACCGACGAAATGCGGAGCCTATGTTTCGGCATCCGTAAGCTAAGCTGCGCATGAATTGTCGTTTTTCGCACCGCGCTGCGCGTGTTATCCTAGCGCACGTTGTTAGCGCGGTGTTTTATCTTGTATGGAGAAGATCATGGCTCGAAGCAAAGTTACCGTTATCGGTGCGGGCAACGTCGGGGCGACCTGCGCGCACTGGATCGCCAGTCGTGAGCTGGCTGATGTCGTTTTGATCGACATCCTTGAGGGAGCGGCTAAAGGCAAAGCGCTTGACCTGCTCGAATCGGCCCCAGTCATGAAATTTGATCTCAATATCGTTGGCGGCAGCGACTATGCGCTCACAGCGAATTCGGATGTCGTTGTCATTACAGCCGGCGTGCCGCGCAAAAAGGATCCCGTCACAGGCCAATTTCCCAGCCGTGAGGAACTGGTGCGCACCAACCAGCAGATCGTCGGCGAGGTGACGCGCAAGGCGGTTGAACAGTCGCCTAATGCGATCATCATCGTCGTCGCCAACCCGCTCGATGCGATGTGCCATGTCGCGCTGGAAGAGAGTGGTTTTCCTCCAGAGCGCGTGATCGGTCAAGCTGGCGCGCTGGATACTGCGCGTTATAAGACCTTCATCGCGCAGGAGCTCGGAGTGAGTGTGCGTGATGTGCACGGGATCGTGCTGGGCGGCCATGGCGATGAAATGGTGCCGCTGCCGCGGCATACTTCGGTCGCCGGTATTCCTGTGCGCGAACTGATGCCGGAAGATAAGCTGCAGGCGATCATCGAGCGCACGCGCAAGGGAGGTGGCGAAATCGTCGGTTTGATCGGCGTGAGCGCATGGTACGCTCCCGCTGCAGGCACGGTTGAGATGGTCGAAGCGATCATCCGCGATCAGAAACGCGTCATCCCCTCGGCTGTCTATCTGCGCGGCGAGTATGGCTACGACGGCCTGTTCGTCGGCGTGCCAGCGGTGTTGGGCGCGAAAGGCGTCGAGAAGATCATCGAGATGCAGTTGAACGATGAAGAAAAAGCTATGCTCGAGATCAGCGCCAAAGCGGTGCGCTCGGTTGTCGATGTGCTGGGCTACAACAAGTAGATTGCTGAGTGATGAAGCGTTGGGGCGAGGGGCCGTAGAAGCAGCATCCTCGCCTTTTATCGTCATTCTGCTGCGATCACCCGGCCTTCAGCGGCGCGCAGCAGCCGGTCCCACAACGCAGCGCCTAGCCCGTGCTGGCCGAAGCCGTGAGCGAGAATGGCATCGACGCCGCGCCCATCAAGATCGCGGATGGCGGCGAATAAACCAGCAGCGATGCGCTCAAGATCGTCCGCCCGGCCGAGGGCGATCACATCGTCGATAACTTGAGCGAAGAGAGGGGCTTCTTCATCGGTCGTCAAAACTCCAACGCGCGCCCCCTGCCGCGATCGCCTTCCCGCTTCATCTAGAATGGCCGCGCGCACGGCTGCCATCGAACCGCTAAACAACAACAGCTCGGCGCGTGGCGCATAGTGCCGGATCATCTGTCCTGGGGCGACGGCAATTTGGTCGGTGGTTAGATAGGCCGGCGTCCACTGAACATCGGGCAGGTAGGGCCTCAGCGCCTCGATCGAAATGCCGCCCGGTCGCAAAATGCGCGGCGGCTCAGTCGTGAGGTCGACTACTGTCGACTCAACGCCGATCGGCGTAGGCCCGCCGTCGAGGATGAGATCGATGCGACCGTCCAAGTCATCAATGACATGCTGGGCGCTGGTGGCGCTGGGCCGGCTGAATCGGTTGGCGCTCGGCGCGGCGACCGGTCTCTCCGCTGCCGTAATTAACGCCTGCGCTACTAGATGTGATGGCATACGGACGGCGATCGTTGGCCGGCCTGCTGAAACATTTTCGGGTACGGGCGCGGCGCGCTGCAAGATCAACGTCAGTGGGCCGGGCCAAAAAGCGGCTGCCAATGCCCATGCGCGTTCGGGAATCTCATGCGCGATCTGGGGCAGCGTCTCCTGAGCGGCGAGGTGAACGATGATCGGGTCGGTTGATGGTCGGCCTTTGGCGGCGAAGATTCGATCAACCGCCGCGGCATCGAGCGCGTTCGCGCCAAGACCGTAGACGGTTTCCGTCGGGAAAGCGACCAAGCCGCCCGCTTGGATGATGCGCGCGGCTTGGTCGATCGCATCGGTTTGCGGCGCAGACACGTCCACTTTCAAGATCGCCGTCCGGCGCGATGGTGTGGCGCTCATCGAAGCTGCGCTCCCACGAATCCCCCATAGCCGCGTAGGAAAGCCTCAAGCGGTTGAGGGGCGCGTCCTTCAAGCTGAAGGCGTGTTGGCACAAAGAGACCTTCACCCGTGCCGATAGCGACGCCTGCTTGGTGCGCGATCGCTCGCCCCGGTTCCGCAGAGCCGGCTACGACCGACCCCGCGAGAATCTTCAGCATACGACCATCCCAGATTGTGAAAGTGCCGGGCCACGGCGTGAAGGCGCGCACCATCCGTTCAATTTCCACAGCAGGCATGTTCCAATTGATGTGCCCCTCCTCTTTGCGAATGCGCGGCGCGATCGTAGCTTGCGCGTCATCTTGTGGCTGTGGCACGATCGTCCCGGCCAGATAGCCCGGCAGCGTTTCGATCAGCAGATCGCTGCCCATCTGCGCGAGGCGATCATGCAAGCTGGCTGCGGTTTCATCAGCGGCGATGGGAGTGCGCCGCTGACTAAGGATTGGCCCGGTATCGAGGCCAGCATCCATCTTCATGATGGTGATGCCTGTTTCGGCATCGCCAGCGCGAATTGCCGCTTGGATCGGGGCAGCGCCGCGCCAGCGCGGCAGCAGCGATGCATGAATATTCAGTGATCCCAAGCGCGGCAGATCAAGGATGGTCTGAGGCAAAATTTGGCCAAAGGCGGCCACGACGAATACGTCGACGCCATGTGTCTCCGTCCAGTTTTGCAGCTGTGCGACTGCCTCAGGTGCGCGCAGCTTCTCAGGTTGGAAGACGGGGATGTTCGCCGCTATCGCAACCTGTTTAACCGGTGAGCACTGGATCTGCCGGCTGCGGCCAGCCGGGCGGTCGGGCTGTGTGACGACACCGATCACCTCGTGTTCCGCGACCAGCCGGCGCAAGGCGGGCACGGCGAAATCTGGCGTGCCCATAAAGACAATTACCGCCATTCATGGTATCCTTATGCTACTGCGTCTCGCGCAGACCGTTGGTCAATTCTAAGTTGTTCAGCCATGTCTGTCTATGTCGGCTAAACGTTGGGTCATTGCGCCGCCCGCGCCGGCCAATCTTTTAGGCCAGTATGCGGGTATGTCGTCGTTTTTAGCGCAGGCCCTCTACAATCGTGGTCTTGCTGATCCAGCCTCTGCGCGACATTTCCTAGAAAGTGCTGATCCCTCGGCCGGTCGCCTGCTCGATTACCGCCGCCGTCCCGCAGTTGATAAGGCGATCATGCGCATTCGGCAGGCGATTCGTTCCGGTGAACTGATCATCGTTTACGGCGATTTTGATGCTGATGGCGTTACCTCGACTGTGCTGTTAGTGCAGGTGCTGGCGGCTTTAGGCGCTCATGTCGCGCCTTATATCCCGCATCGAGTTGATGAGGGCTACGGTCTGAACGGCGCCGCCCTGCGGAAGCTCGCGCGTGGCGGGGCGCGATTGGTGATCACCGTCGACTGCGGCATTCGCTCGGTGGAAGATGTTGAAGAAGGCCGCGCCTGTGGGTTAGATATCATCATCACCGATCATCACTCGATCGGGCCAGAGCTGCCCTCAGCCTACGCCGTTATCAACCCTAAACTGGATGACTGCCCCTACACTGAAGCGATGCTGGCCGGCGTCGGCGTGGCTTACCGGCTGGCCGAGGCTCTGCTGGCCGTCGACCGGCAGATGCGGCGGTCGCCCGGCATACCACTCGATCCGGAATGCCTGCTCGATCTGGTCGCGATCGGCACAGTGGCCGATCTCGCGCCGCTGAACCGGCCAGAAAACCGCGCCTTGGTGCGCCGCGGGCTTGAAGTCATCAACGAAGCGCAGCGGCCGGGCGTGCGCGCATTGATCGAAGTTGCGAACATGAAGACTGGCGAATTGAGTGCCAGCAGCATCGGTTATGGCCTTGGGCCGCGCATTAATGCTGCCGGGCGGTTAGAGAGCGCGATGCTCGCCTACGATCTGCTGACCGCCACTGATTATGACCGTGCGCTGCGGCTGGCGCAGCAGCTTCACGATCTCAATGTGCAGCGTCAAGAGCTGACGCGCGCTGCGCAAGCGCTGATTCGTCAGCGCCTTGAGGCCGACGATCAGGCTGGTGCCCCGCTGATCTTTGCCAAAGATCGAGCTTTCAAACCCGGGATTGTCGGTCTAGTAGCTGGGCGATTGGCCGAAGAATACTATCGGCCGGCGATCGTGTTAGAGGAGGGAGACACTGAGAGCCGTGCATCGTGCCGCAGTATCCCGGGCTTCGACATCACGCGTGCGCTCGATCAGTGCGCTGATCTGCTGGTGCGCCATGGCGGCCACGCGCAGGCAGCCGGTTTCACAGTCGCGAACGAGAATATCGAGGCTTTGCATCGGCGTTTGCTGGCGATTGCTGAAGCTGCGTTGTCCGAATACGATCTGCTGCCGACAGTTGAGATCGACGTCGAAGTGCCTGCGCAGTCCATCTCACTGGAGCTGGCCGAGGAGCTGGCGCTGTTGGAGCCGACTGGCCATCACAACCCGCCGCCGGTCTTCATCACGCGCGGCCTGCGCGTGGTTGAAGCGCGCGCCGTCGGCAAGGAAGGGCAGCATTTGAAGCTGAAGCTGGTGGGCGAGGACGGCGAAACACATACGGCTGTTGACGCAATCGGCTTCCATATGGCGGAGCAAATGCCCAACGCAGGGGAAATCGTCGATCTGGTCTACCAACTCGAGGTCAATGCATGGAACGGCAGCCGGGCGCCGCAGCTCCACCTAGAAGATCTTCAACCGGTGCGCATGCCGGCCATCAACTTATCCTCTGGGAAACTATGAGGCTGCGCGGTTTGCGCTTTTGGTTGATCGGTTGGGTACTGCTCGTTTTGCCGGGAGCTTCGGCAGGCGGCCAGCCCACGCCGCCTGCTGGCTCAAACATCTTCGGTGTGGTCGAAGGGTTCTGGCTGCCCGAAGTTGTGTGCGAACTTAACGCAGGCTGGGAGCGCATCATTTTTGACTGGGCCGAACACCAGCCCACTGGCCCTGATGACTGGAATTTCCTCAACGTGGATGAGCGCTGGATCAAGCAGGCGAGCGCGTGCAACCGCGAGGTCGTTGCCATCGTCAAGCATACGCCTGCATGGGCAACAGATGGTCTTCCCGGCCCGGGCGTGCCGCGCGGATTGTATCTGCCGGTCGATGACCCTGATAACTTGTGGGCGGCCTTCATGCGCCGTGCAGCCGCTTATTATGCCAGCCGTGGTGTTCGCCGGTTCATCATCTGGAATGAGCCAGATATTGACCGCGAGACGTATGGTTTCGAGTTCGAGGGGTCACTGGAAGATTACGCGCAGCTGCTGCGCGTCGCCTATTTCGCCGCGCGCGAGGGCAACCCCGCCGCACAAATTCACCTCGCTGGCACGACGTACTGGCACGACGTTAACATCGGCCAGCGGCTTTACGTTGATCGTCTTTTAGAGCATCTTTCGGCCGATCCCGAAGCTGCCGAACACGGCTATTATTTTAATGTGCTCACGCTGCACATCTATTTCCGGGCCGATACTGTCTACAGGATCGTGCGCGAGATGAGCGAGTATCTCGCTCGCTATGGTTTGTTCGAGACTGAGATCTGGATCGGCGAAATGAATGCATCGCCCAACCTCGACCCGATGTGGCCCGTGGAACGGCCTAATTTCCAGATCACCCTCGACCAACAATCCGCATTTCTGGTTCAGGCGGCGGCGCTGGGGTTAGCCGCCGGCGCAGATCAGATCGCGGTTTACAAGTTTTTTGATTGGTCGCTGCCGCCGGGTGCTGAGTCGTTCGGCCTGCTGCGCGCCGATGAGTCGCGCCGGCCGGCCTATTTGGCTTGGCGCATGGTGATCGAACGGCTGAACGGGGTCATTCAGGCGCAGCTCGCGCAGCATCCGCTGGTTAACTTGGTACGGCTGCGGCGCGCCGATGGCTATGATGTGTTCGTCGTTTGGGCGCGCACCGAAACAGCGGTTCAAGTGCAGATCGAAGCAACGGACTCAAAAGCGCTGCTGCTCGATCAATATGGTAATATGATACGGATTCAACCGGACTCGGGCGTTTACACGCTGTCGCTGCCGGGAGCTTGGTGCAGCCGGCGCGATGGGTGCACAGTGGGTGGCATGGTGAGTTTGCTGATCCAACCCAGCGGCGCGGCAGACCAGCATCTGCTCGTGGCGCAAGGTGAGGTCGAACCGCTAGTTTTGATTGAGGAGTGAGGCTGGAATGGCCGAAAACAAAGCAGCCCCAAAACAATTTTCTTATGGCGGGCAGGCAGTCATCGAAGGTGTCATGATGCGTGGTGCGCATAAGGCAGCCATTGCAGTGCGCGCGCCCGATGGGCAGATCGTCATGCACGAACAACCGCTCAATGCGACACTCTATCGCGGTCGCATCAGCAAAACGCCGTTTGTGCGCGGCTTAGTGGGCTTGTGGGATGCGCTTGGCTTAGGCACGCGCGCGTTGATGTGGTCCGCCGATGTCGCGCTGGGTGAAGAAGAGGAGGTCAACTTTAATGGGCCGCTGGGCTATGGCACGCTGGCTGTCTCGCTGCTGCTGGGCATTGGGTTATTCTTTCTGCTGCCAACGACAGCGGCCACCGGCATCGATCGGTTGTTCGGCCTCAGCTCGGCGCCGTTCCTCGTCAACTTGATCGAAGGCACGATCCAGCTCAGCCTCTTGATCGCCTATATCTGGCTGATCGGCCGCTTGCCCGATGTGAAGCGTCTGTTTGGTTATCACGGCGCTGAGCACAAGACGATCAACGCCTATGAGGCAGGCGCCGAACTAAAGCCTGAGATCGTGGCGACGTTCCCGATCGAACATCCGCGCTGCGGCACAGCTTTTCTGCTGACAGTCGCTTTTGTCGGCGTGATGGTCTTCTCGCTCTTGGGGCGGCCGCCGCTGCCGCTGCTGATCCTCTCGCGCATCATTTTGATCCCGGTCATCGCCGGCATTGCTTATGAGATCATCCGCTTCACAGCGCGCAACATGCATAACCCGATCGTGCGCGCGATTATCGTGCCCAATCTCGCGCTTCAACATCTGACGACGCGCGAGCCAGAGCTGCCGATGATCGAAGTCGCGATCGCGGCGTTCAAACGCGTCCTCATTTCAGAGCAGGTCATCGAGGATACGTTAGAGGAGCACGACTTGAGCGAAGCTGCGGCCGCGCAAACTGATGCTGCTCCAGCCGTCGCGCCGGGCGATTAAGCTGGCTCGTTCATCCGTTTTCGTCGGTCAAGCGTTTCAGCTCATACAGCTTCGTCAGCGCCTCGATTGGGCTGAGATGGTCAACCTGAAGTGCGCGTAGTTCGCTCAAAACGGGGTGGGGCGGTTCTGAAAACAACGGCATCTGCGCTGAGCCTTGGGCACGCTGGCGTTTGCGACTGGCTGGCTCGAAGTCGACGCTGGCTGCCTCCAGCGTTTTGAGCAGCTCGCGCGCGCGTTCAACCACCGGGCGCGGCATGCCAGCGATCTGAGCCACGTGAACGCCGTAGCTGCGATCGGCACCCCCCGGCATCACTTTATGCAGAAAGACGACTTCTTCGCCCTGTTCGCTCACGGCCATGTTGAAATTGCGCGCCCGCGGCAAGATGTTCGGCAGTTCGGTCAGTTCATGATAATGGGTGGCGAACAACGTGCGGCAGTTTAGCCGCGGGTTGTTGTGAATGTATTCAATGACTGCCCGTGCGATCGCCAGCCCATCATAAGTTGAGGTGCCGCGCCCAACTTCATCGAGGATCAGCAGGCTGCGGGGTGTGCTGCCCGAAAGCAGCCGCGCTGTCTCGATCATTTCGACCATGAAGGTGCTGTAGCCCGCATGGATCTCATCCTGGGCGCCGATGCGCGCGAAGATGCGATCGACCAGCCCAATGATCGCCTCATCGGCAGGGACAAAGCTGCCGATCTGCGCCATTAACGTAATGATCGCCACCTGACGGATGTAGGTCGATTTGCCGGCCATGTTCGGCCCCGTGACGATATGGATGCGCGCTGCGCTGTCGAAATGGGTATCGTTGGGCACGTAGCGCTGCTCGCTCTCGAGCAGCTTTTCGACGACAGGGTGCCGCCCCGCCTTGATGATGAGCAGATCATCTTCCGTAAGCAGCGGCCGCACATATCCCTCACGCGCAGCCACGGTCGCCAGTGACAGGAAGGCGTCAAGATGAGCCAGCGCGCGCGCGGTCTCCAGTAGACGCCGGCTGTGCGCGGCCAAGTCACCGCACAGCGTATCGAATAATGATCGCTCCAGCGCAAGGATCTGCTCTTCGGCGTTCAGCACCAGCGTTTCGTATTCCTTCAGCTCTGGCGTAATATAGCGCTCGGCATTCACCAACGTTTGCTTGCGAATGTAATCTTCAGGCACGCGCGCTGTGTTAGCGTGGCTGACCTCGATGTAGTAGCCAAAGACTTTATTGAACCCGACCTTAAGCGACCCAATGCCGGTGCGCTGGCGTTCTTTCGCTTCCAACTCGGCGATCCACTCACGCGCGCTGCGCGTCGCTTCGAGGATCGCATCTAGCTCGGCGGAGTAGCCGGCGCGAATCACGCCTGGCACGTTGAGCGTAGCCGGTGCATCCTCTTTGATTGCTCTGGCGATCTGCTCGCTGACTTCAGCGCATGGGTCAAGGCGTTTATGCAGCTCGGCGAGCTGCGGCAGCCCGTCGATGAGCTGACGCAGCGCGGGCACTGTCTCTAAGCTTTGGCGCAAGGCCAGCAAATCGCGCGGTCCAGCCCGGCCAATTAGCAGCCGGTTGGTCAAACGCTCGAGATCGCTAATGCCGCGCAGGCGTTCGGCCAGCTCGGCGCGCAGCAGTTCGTCCGTCGCCAGCGCCTCAACTGCGTCAAGCCGGGCGTTCAAGCGGCGCAAATCGAGCAGCGGCTGGTTGATCCATGCGCGCAGCAGGCGCGCGCCCATCGCCGTAGTCGTTCGATCGAGGATGCCAAGCAGGCTGCCTTTACTGCTTCGGCTGCGGATAGCTTCTGTCAGTTCGAGGTTGCGCCGCGTGAATGGATCAAGCACCATGAAGCTGGCGGTCGAGTAAGGACGGATCGATGCGATCTGGGCGATCTGGCCGCGCTGGGTCTCGCGCAGATAGTGAAGCGTCGCGCCGGCTGCGCAAACAGCAGTGGGCATGTCGGAGAGACCGAACCCGGCCAGCGTGCGCACGCCAAAATGCGACATCAGTATGTTCTCCGCATGCGGATATTCAAAACGCCAGTCGGCGATCGGCGACAAGTGAATGCCGGCCGGCAGCGAAACACCGCGCTCGACCCAGCTCTGCGGCATGATCACCTCGCGCGGTGCCAGACGGGCTAGCTCCTCGACCACCAAAATGCCCGCATTTTCGCCCGCCAGCTCGGTGACGGCGAATTCTCCCGTTGAGATCTCCGCATAAGCGATGCCGGCGCGGTCCCAACTGCCGCTGATGGGGTCGCCGACCGGCAGGATCGCCATCAGATAGTTAGGGCGATTTTCGGCCAGCAGTTCCGGCTCGATCACGGTGCCCGGCGTGATCACCCGCGTGACCTCACGATCGACTAAGCCACGGCCGTTCGGCTCGCTGACCTGCTCGCACACAGCGACGTGGTAGCCTTTCTCGATCAGGCGGGCGATGTAGGTTTCAACGGCATGATGCGGCACGCCGGCCATCGGCGCGCGTTGGCCTTTGGCGAAGGGCCGGCTCGTTAGCACAAGATCAAGCTCACGCGCGGCGATCTCGGCATCTTCATCGAACGTTTCGTAAAAATCGCCCAGCCGGAACAAGACGATACAATCGGGATATTGGCGCTTCACGTCCAGATACTGCTGGCGCAGTGGCGTTACTTCGGGCATGGTTGCGCTACTCTTACTAAAACGGCAAAATGAACACTGGACTTAAATATTGAACATTCATTCTAACAACCGATTTCTCGGGCTGTAAAGAAAGAGATGGCGGCATCATGACCCAGTATATCATCGGCGTCGATTTGGGCGGCACACGTCTGCGCGCAGCGCGCTTCGATCGCGATTTGAACTTGCTGGTGCGCGATGAAGTGCTGACGCTGGCAGCGGAGGGGCCGCCCGCAACGATCGAGCGAATGAAAGCGTTGATACGCTCTGTGCTGCCTTCGCAGGGGGAGGTCGCCGGCATCGGCATCTCGGCGCCGGGGCCGTCCAATCCTTTCACGGGCATCGTCGTCGCGCCGCCCAATCTGCCGGGCTGGCACAATGTGCCGATCGTGCAAATTTTGCGCGATGCGTTCAATTTACCCGTTTATTTAGGCAATGACGCCAATGTCGCTGCGCTGGCGGAGGTCGTCCGCGGGGCGGGGCAGGGCACGTCTGACGCCATCTTCATCACGGTGAGCACCGGCATCGGCGGCGGCATCATCATTAACGGCCGCATGTTGTTGGGATCGACCGGGTTGGGCGCTGAGGTCGGCCATATCGTCATGATCGTCGACGGCCAGCCATCGACGCTGGAGAAAGAAGCTGCTGGGCCAGCGTTGGCCCGCCGCGCGCGCAGCCTGATCGAAAGCGGCCGCGACTCGCAAATCGTTGATATGGTCGATGGCGATTTGAGCAAGATCGCCGGCGCCACAGTCGGCACGGCTGCCCAAAATGGGGATGCGCTTGCACTTGAAGTGGTGCAGCGCGCCGGTCGTATCCTCGGCATGGGCATGACCAGCCTGCTGCATATTTTCAATCCGGAGATCCTGATCTTCGGCGGGGGTGTCAGCCAGCTTGGCGAGCTGTTGTTCGCGCCGATGCGCGCGGCGATCGAGGAATGCGCCATCGACCGTTCTTATTGGGCAGAACTACGCATCGTGCCTGCGGGTTTGGGCGAGAACGTCAGCTTGGTCGGCGCGGCAGCGCTGGTGATCACGCATGGGGGCGTTGAAAGCATCGGCGCTGTCAAAGAAAAGCTGCAAGATAGCTGAACGTCTGTATATTGGGTGGGCACTCCGACGCGATTCTAACAGAGGCTGGTTAAACTACAGAGATGCTCGCCCTACTGGACTTTCGTGTACGCCAGCGCGATTTCTTGCTGGAAATCTCGCGCGCCATCACCGCTCAACTTGACCTGAGCGAGGTGCTGCGCCGCGTGCTCAATGCTTCCATTGTGATGCTCAGCGGCAGGGTTGGCCTGATCGCACTGCGCGATGCCAACGGAACCTACCGTTTGCGCGCGGCGCTCGGCGTAAACGCGGCAGATATCCCAGAGCTTAACGCGCGGCTCACTGAGATCATCGTCACGGCCAGCGCTCAGCGCGATCCTGAACTCCTCAACGCCCGGCTGGCAGAGATGGCCATGATGCTCGATGAACGGTTGGTGCAGTCTTTTGCGCTGCCGTTAGTCATCGGCGACGAAACGCGAGGACTGCTGGTCGTCTTTCGCAGCTTCCGCGGCAGCGCAACGCCCGACGATCTGCAAGTGTTGCAAAGCTTCGCCGATCAGGCGGCTATCGCAGTGCACAACGCCCAGCTTTATGAGCGGATCGATCAAGAACGTAAACGGCTCGCGGCGATCGTGCAGCACAGCGCCGATGGGGTGATGATCCTCGATGGCGATCTCATCATCCACAGCTTTAATCGAGCGTTGGAAAAGATGACTGGCTGGCGCGCTGAAGACGCGGTTGGCCGGGAATTGGAAGAGGTCTTCACTTGGCGCCGCCTTGAATTCAACGACCTGCCGCAGGCCATGGCTCATGGCTGGCCACAAGCGCCCGCTCAAGACGTGGGCGATGATGCCCCGGTCGAGACGCTGTACGTGGAAGGCGATCTTTTACGCCTTGATGGCAAGACTATCAGCGTCGGCATTCGCTATGCGCCGCTGTTCGATGCGCAGGGCGAATTGACGACCATCATTGCGAATGTGCGCGATATTACCAACTTTCGGCAGGCGCAGGAGATGCAGAACACGTTCATCTCTACCATTTCGCACGAATTGAAGACCCCGGTCGCGCTGATCAAGGGCCATGCGGCCACGCTCCGCCGCGATGATGTCCATTGGGATGATGAAATCGTACGCGAGTATTCCGCAGTGATCGAGGAGGAAGCCGACCGGCTGACGGCCCTGATCGAAGATCTGCTCATGGCTAGCAAGCTGCAAGCCGAGCGCGTGATGCGTCTGAACTTCGATGATGTTCGCCTAGACCTACTGGCGGCGCGC
Source organism: Aggregatilineales bacterium (assembly GCA_046719065.1). Lineage (GTDB taxonomy): Bacteria > Chloroflexota > Anaerolineae > Aggregatilineales > Phototrophicaceae > Flexifilum. The sequence continues at coordinate 115,879 of JBDNDP010000006.1, forward strand.
GCCGTTGAGCGCTTCAGCACGCAGACGCAGCAGCATACCTTTGTCCTTGATTTTCCTGCGAACTTTCCACCTGTTTCTGGCGACGAAGTTCGGTTGCGGCAGGTGCTCGATAACCTGATCAGCAATGCGATCAAGTATTCCCCGGATGGTGGACAAATCACCGTAGGCGGCTCTATTGCCGAGGGGCAGGTCGCCATCTACGTGCGCGATCAGGGCGTGGGCTTGACGGAGAGCGAGCAGGAGCGTATCTTCGAACGTTTCTATCGCGTCGACGGCGCGCTGAGCCGGCGCACGCAGGGGACCGGGTTGGGGCTGTATCTGGCCAAGGCGATCGTCGAGGCGCATGGCGGCAGGCTCAGCGTGGACAGCCTGCCCGGTCAAGGTTCAACTTTTACTTTCACCATACCGCTGGATTAACGGAGATCCTATGCCAAGACAAATGACTGTGTCCTGCCCGAGCTGTCGTCAACCCGTCAGCGCGATTCTCGAGACGATTATCGACCCGGGCTTGGACCCACAGGCTAAGGCGCGCCTGCTGACTGGGCAGGTCAACTCGACGCGCTGCCCAAGCTGTGGAGAAGTGGTGATGCTCTCTGCGCCGATCCTGTATCACGACGCGAGCAAAGAGCTGCTGCTCACTTATGTGCCGATGGAACTCGGCTTATCGAAAGATGCGCAGGAGCGCGCAATCGGTGAACTTATGCGCGAACTCACTGCGCGGCTGCCGAATGAAGCTAAAAAGGGCTATCTCTTTCAGCCCCGCCAAATGCTGACCATGCAGGGGATGATCGACAGTATTTTGCAAGCTGATGGCGTCACGCCCGAGATGCTAGAGGCTCAAAAAGCGCGCGTGCGCCTGCTTGAAACCTTGCTCAGTTCCAACTATGAGACGCTGGCGGACGCCATTCGCGAGCACGACGCTTCGATCGATGCGCAGCTCTTCCAGACGCTCGCCGTGATGACGCAGAGGATGGCTGTCGAGGGGCGCAGCGACATTGCGCAGCGAATGCTCATGTTGCAAGAAGCCTTGGTTGAACATTCAACTTTCGGTGCCCAGCTTGCGCAGGCAAATCGCGAACAAGAGGCGATTGTGCGCGAAGTGGCTGAGGCCGTCAACGCGCTTGGCGAAAACGCCGATCGAGCCGCTTTCCTCGATCTAGCGCGAGCCTACAATGAGGACAGCGCCCGCTTGCAAGCGCTGGTGGGGCTGGTGCGTCCCGTTTTCGATTACGAATTCTTCCAGCAGCTCACATTGGCGATCGGCCAAGCCCCAGCGGCCGAACGCGACCGGCTCGAAGCGCTGCGCGAGCGCCTGCTTCAATTGACAGCGCTTGTCGATCAGCAGGCGCAGGCCGCGCTGCAAGAAGCCGCTCGTCTGCTGCAAACCATCGCCTCATCGGCAGACCCCGATGCCGTCATCCGCGATAACCTGCCGCTCCTTGACGACACTTTCATGGCCGTGCTGGCGGCAAATATTCAGGAAGCTGAGCGCCAGCGCAATCCCCAACTTTCGGCCAAACTGAAAGATATTTACGAACGGGTCGTCGATGCGCTGCAAGATAACATGGGGCCTGAGCTGAAATTCATCAATGCGCTGCTGAACACAGCCTCGGACGATGAAGCGCGCACGTTGATCGCGGAGGAAGCAGCTCAATATGGCGAGCCGCTGCTCGAGATGATGGATGCTGTTGGTGCAATGCTGAGCGCGCGCGGCGGCGACGGCGCAATGCTTGAGCGGCTGGCTTTTTTGCGCGCTGAAACTGCTGCTGCGCTGCGTTGATCTCGCCGTTGGCCGCGCAAGAACGCGCCAGGAAAATGCCAAGCGTTTTTCCGGCGGTTTCCCTACGCTGGATAAATGAGCATGGAAAATTCCCACTTCTTGGGGTACATTGTCTCGCTGGCCGGTAGCAATGGCCACTTTGATCGTGACTTGCAGTGTAGAGGTGTCAATCAGATGCAGATTTCCCCTCGTCTCAAGCCGCGCACCGCCCAGCCCCGCTGCTGGCTTATCCTCGTGGCATTTGCGGTGCTGGCGCTGTTGTTGACTTCGCTGGGCGTGGCGTCTGTGCAAGCGCAGGAGCCTGCGCCAGACCCGCTGCGGCGCGCTTTCGATGCTGGCCGTGCCGCCCTTGAAGAGAAGTTCAGCACCGATCTCTCGCTTGTGCAGCGCTGGACGTTCGCCGAAACCGAATTTGTCAACGGGATTGATAGCTGCGTCCGCTTGCCGGAAGGCCAGCAGCCGCGCCAGCAGTATTGGGGTTGGCGTTTTCTGATCGTCGCCCTTGATGGCCGCCGCTATGAGGCGCGCTCCAGCTTCGACGCGACCATCGTCGTTGCCTGCGATGAAGTGACCGAAGATATTGGCGGCGCAGCCGCTGCTCCGGCTGCGCCACCGGTTGTTGGCGCCGGCGCGGTCGGTGGTTTTGAACTTGGCGGTCATGTTCTTGACTTCAATGCCAATACGATCAACCTGATGCGGCGCGCTGGGATGAATTGGGTGAAAAAGCAAATCCAGTATGTGCCCGGAGCAGATCCCGGCATCACAGCTGGCGCAATTCAGGCAGCGCATGCCAACGGCTTCAAGATTTTGCTCGGCATCGTCGGCATACCCAGCCAAATGGGCGATTTTGACAGCTACATTGCGGGTTATGCGCAGTTTGTCGGTGGTGTGGCTGCTCTTGGCGCCGATGCTATCGAGGTATGGAATGAGCCAAATATCGATCGGGAATGGCCGGCCGGCCAGATCAACGGGGCCAACTATACGCGCCTGCTGGCAGCGGCCTATAACGCGATCAAAGCCGCTAACCCGAACACCATGGTCATCAGCGGTGCGCCGGCCCCGACTGGGTTCTTCGGCGCGGCTGGCTGTGCTGAAGGGGGCTGCAATGATGATGTCTTCATGCAGCAGATGGCCGCGGCCGGCGCTGCGAATTATATGGACTGCGTTGGGCTGCACTACAATGAGGGGATCGTTCCGCCCAATCAAACCGGCAACGACCCGCGCGGCAACTATCCGACCTATTTCTTTGGTTCAATGTTAAACCGTGGCTATGCGCCTTTCGGCGGTCGGCCGGTCTGCTTCACCGAGCTGGGCTACCTGTCTCCGGAAGGATTCGACGCGCCGCTGCCGCCTGCGTTCGGTTGGGCGCAGAATACGACCGTCGCCCAACAGGCATCGTGGCTGGCGGGCGCAACTGCGGCAGCGGCCCAGAGCGGGCGAGTGCGTTTGTTAATCGTATGGAATGTAGACTTTCCGTTCTGGGGGGCAGACCCGGCCGGCGGCTATGCCATGTTCCGTCCCGATGAGTCCTGCCCGGCTTGCGACGCGCTTGGCGCAGTGATGGGCGCTCAATAGAGCACGACAAGTGCGCTGCGATGTAATAATAAAAAGCGAGAGGATAAATGCCTCTCGCTTTTTATTGCTTGTGTGCGGTTAATCGCCCGCCATCGATAATGCGTCGAGCTGGCATTGGCGCAAACGTTCATAATACGCTTGAAGGATGGGGTGGCCGTGATCGTCAAAGTGGCCTTTGACCTGTTCCTCGTCAATGTGCGCGGCATGCTGGCGCGCTTCCATTGCGCGAGCGAACTTGCGACGCTTGCGCGTGTATTCCCAACGCTCGAAGGCGGCACCAAGCCGGCCTCCCAACAGCCATTCGAGGCCTTTTTTGATCTGTATCCACGGCGCACCGAGTGCGCATTCGTCCGCTTGATGGTAGCTGCCGTGAGCATGCGGCATGAAGTTGAACACCCACCGATTGTGAAGACGCAGTGTTTCGTATAGCCCATGGCCATATAATGGCACCATTTGCGCTACTTCATGAGCAATATAGAGATCGCGCCGCTCTTGTTCCAGCGTGCTTTCTGCCATGACATAGTTGGGACACAGAGCAATGCCGCGCCAGTGCGCGGCCCGCACAAGTAAGATGGCAAATGCGCGGGCCAGCCACACTCGGCCCACGTGAGTCACCAGCACATAATCGATATCATCACGTTCGTGGGCTGCGTTGCGCATGGCGACTGCTCCGGTCAGTGCGACCATTCGAACGAACGGTAAACGCGACAGCCAGCGCCCATAGCGCAGTGCTTGCGGCCACAGCCGGTCAGTCGCATCTTCGCGCTGACGACGAACTTCGATTAGGTCGGCGCGGCCAGTGCGCACGAGGTAAGGCGGTTGGCATTCAATATAATTCCGCAGGAAAGCAGAGGCTGCAAGCGTATATTCGAGTTCAAAACGGCTAACCGGCGTCTCTGCGATCAGAAAGTGATGCAGCTCGTCAAAAGTGAGGGGGAAGCTGAAAATATCAGCGTAAAGGACGGTTTTCAGGATCGCTTCTTCAATTTGTTTCAACGGAAGCCCCTTTCGCTGATTAGGCGTCAATCCCACTCCCACACCCAGAGATTAGTGAAACGACAGGTGTTAGGGCCACCTTCAAAATTGACGACGGCTGTGCCCACTTCTCCTGCGCGGTGCGGGTCATCGATCGCGCCAACGAGTTGGCCATCAACGTAATAGTACAGTGTATTCATGTCCGCGATCACGAGCAAGTGGTGGCTTCCCCCGCCGGCGAAAGCTGGATTTTCGTCGAACAAGCCTGCGCCGAACGTATCGCCGCGCCGCTGTGACACCCCGTGTCCCCCTGAGGCGTCGAGATAAGCGAGGGTGTAGTTTTCACCATCGCTGAAGCGCACGACCACCCCGCAGCCGGCGACACCGTTGGTCGCGCTTATCGTGACGTTAGTGCCGAGGGCGAAATTTGCATAGCGAACACCGCGCCCTAGCATCAACCTGTTGACGCCTGGCCGCGCAAATTCAACCGTGCTTTCGGGGACGGTGAGGCTCAAACTCCCCAGCGCCGAAACGACATGCCGGCGCACTAGCGCCTGCGTCATCGTCGCGCTGTCACCGATGATAACTGCCTGCGGGATGATGCGTTCGCCCGCTACACGCAGCGGCGTCGTGACCGACAGTTGGTCAACCCGCGCTGTGACTACGGCGGGCAGGCTAGCAGTGGTGCCGGCCGCGATGCCAATCGTCCCTGGCTCGGTCAAACTAGCCTCAGCAGCGCTGCCAATGTAACCGTCATTGTAAAAAAAGTCGAAGCCAGCTGCCGAGGCCATCAGCATCAACGTGAAACTCGTTTGGCCCGGCACAATGTTGGGATGTTCCGTCCAATCTCGAATGAGCCGAGGGGTTCCATCCTCGACCGCAGAAAAACGCCAGCGTCCTTCGTGATTGATCGACAGCAAATAATAATCTGTGCCGCGTTGGCGCACGGTCAGTCCCACGATCCAGCCCGTCCCACTGATGTCACTGAAGCGAGCGCGCACTGCGACGTCGGCATCAGCAACCTCATTCACATGCGCGGCGGCGGCAGTGCTGGCGGCGCCGTTATAGCGCAGCTCAACCGCGTCGCCAGCGCGACGCACGGTCAGGTCGGGACTGGTGGACTGCCACTCGTTGGCCTGCCGACCCTCAAGCGGCTGCCGCTTGGCAAAACCTGGAGTCACAGTCAATTGATAAGCTCCGCTGCTGCCAGCAAAGCCGGAAACCGTCACGATATAAGGTTCAATGCGAGCTAGCGTGATTGCCTCGAGCAGCGCATCGCGCGTTTCGGGGTAAGCGTAGTCGTCATTGCTGATCAGCGCGCGCCCTGAGCGGTCGCTCAGCGTCACGATTGGGTCAAAGTCGTCCTCCAAGGCTTCGACCAAAAACGACAACACCTGCCCGGCTTGCGCATTGAACGTCCAGCTCTGTGAGCCGCCGGGCGCGACCACTCCCTGCACGGGAGTATTGATCTCCAATCGATCTTGGGCCTGCGCCGTGAGCGTGCCGTTGCATAAGCTAAGGAGAGCCAGCAGGCCCACAGCAGACCATAAACATCGCTTCATCAAGATAAGGGCATCCATTCCGGGTAGCGCGTATGCACCTGCTCGACATAACGCATAAAGTCGTCGCTCTGCATCTCGGCACCATACATCCAGCGGTAGTTTTCGGCATCGCGCAGGCGTCGCTGCTCGCCAGCGAGACGCAAGTCAGTTTGGCCCCGCTCCTTTTTGCCAACCAAGCGGGTGAACAAACTTGCGCGGTCATAACTTTCAAACTGGGCTGGCGACATAAACGTATAAACGATCAAGTACTGCTCTTCAGTCTCAAGGCCGCACGCCAGCATCCACCACCCCTTCGGCACCCGCGAACGGCGCGCGACTTGAAAGCGCCAATGCAGCGGGTTGACCGCTTCGTCGGCGCGCATCGCTGCCTCGAGGCTGCCGCGCCGGACGAGGCGAATGCCATCATCGTCAAGTTCAACGGCGCGCCCGCTCGGCCAGCGCGGTCGCAGCCATCGTTCAATCGGCGTCGTGAGGGCATAGGCCAGCAGCAGGCCGCCTAGGATGGCCAGTAGATTGAACCCGCTACCCTCTATCAACGTTGAGATCAGGAAGAAACCCAATGCCCAGACGGCGGCAAACACCAACAAGATGGTAAAGCGCAAGCGACCATGGTCGGCATCGACAGGAAAGTGGAGGCGTGGCACATCAGTCAGAGTCATGGTTTGCGGCAGCGCTTCCAAACTCTATAAGCGGATCGTCAAAGGTGCTACAGCGTAGATCATCTCGAGCGTCGGGCTGTAAATGACCACGCTGCGATATAGGCGCAAATCGACTTCGGCCGGGATATTGTAATGCTGATTGCCAAAAGTGCCGATGATTGGACCGAGGTCGAGATCGAGGTTGTTCATCTGCATGTCCTCAACCGTTTCCGGCGCCGCATTGGCTGAAAGCGCGACGCGTAGCCCGGGGCCATTGGCGACGCTGAATTCTTCAAAGCGCATGACGCGGCTGTTATCGACTTGCTGGTAGATTGTCACAGTACCCTGCCCCCACCGCACTGCGTCGAGGCGATCGAACTCGCCAGTCGCAGCGATGATCGGCCCATTAAGCGCGGGCAAATCGCGCATGTCCTCAGGCGCGGGGATGCCCGGCGCCAGCGCAGACCGGATCATCGCCACAGCATCGTCTGGATCTTCTCTGGCGATAGCCAAATAGGCCGATCGTTGCTCTGGGAGCAAAGCCGCAAATTGCTCCAATTCGTCATCGGTAAGGCCCGGAAGAATTTGTTCGGAAGCAGCGGCTTCCGTTGGCAGCAGGGGTTCCCAAAGCGGAAAGGTGAAGGTGAGGGCGACGAGGGCCGCTCCAAACAGGATCAGAAAAAGTCGAAAACGCATAGCATTAAATGGACTTCAAACCCAGCGCGGCGTATAGACCGAGCGTAGCGTACCATAGAAAATGCGTTTGAGCTAGGCGAGTTACCGCTGACGGATGGGCATGATGTAGCCCTGCCCCGCCGCAGTCACGATGTAAGTGGGGTCCCGCGGGTTATCTTCGAGCTTCTGGCGTAGGCGCGAGATATTGACGCGCAGCACCGAAAAATCGCCTTCGTATTGATCGCCCCACACAGCGCGCAACAGGGCTTCATGAGTAATGATGGTATCGGGGGCGCGCATCAAAGTGACAAGAATGCCATATTCGATCGGCGTCAGATGAAGCCGTCGCCCGCGAAGCATCGCCTGCCGGCGATCCATATCCAGTTCCAAATCGCGCACGACTAGCTTAGGTTGAGGCGGCATTCGCTCGACGCGGCGCAACAGGGCGGCTACGCGCGCCATCAATTCTTCGTTCGCGAATGGCTTGGCCAAATAATGGTCGGCTCCCAAATCGAAAGCCTTAACTTTATCAGATCCACCGGTACGCCCACTGATGATGATCATGGGTAATAGCGAGTTAGCGCGCACTTCGCGCAGCACTTCGAGGCCGCTCATATCTGGTAGGTTGATATCGAGCAGGACTAGATCCGGAGGGGACGCTTGTATCTCGTCGAGAGCAAGCTGGCCGCTGCCGACAACGACTGCCTGATAGCCGGCGGTTTCCAATAGCGCTGTAACGACTTCGGCCGTGTCGATGTCATCTTCAACGACTAAAATTTGTTGAGTTTGTTCACGGACAGTCTGCATGATTCCCTTGATGGATCAGCTTGGGTCACGCAACCATATCATCAACTATTAAATCACAACTCATCACATTTTGGCAATCTGGCCTCCTGCGACCAAGTATTGCCAAAACTGTTGTGAATACCGACGGTTAACAAAAACAGCTCCAATGCCTATACAGGTCAATGGGGCTGTTTCAAATGGGCGGTGCAGAACTCGAATCTGCGACCCCACGCTTGTAAGGCGTGTGCTCTGACCAACTGAGCTAACCGCCCGCTGATTGAATCTTACACTACCTGAGGCGGACGATCAATCCTGTGCCTGCTGCTAGACCCGCGCCGGCGTCACGCCGGTTTGGCCTTGATATTTGCCTTTGCGATCAGCATATGAGATTTCGCATTCCTCGTCGCCCTCGAAAAAGATGACCTGCGCGATGCCCTCGTTCGCATAGATTTTGGCGGGCAGCGGCGTCGTGTTGCTGATCTCAAGCGTGACAAAACCCTCCCAGCCTGGCTCGAACGGCGTCACGTTGGTGATGATGCCAGTGCGCGCATAGGTCGATTTGCCGACGCACAGCGTGAGCACATTGCGTGGAATGCGAAAATATTCAACCGAACGCGCCAGCGCGAACGAATTAGGCGGCACGATGCAGACATCGCTTTGAATATCGACCATCGACTGCGGCGAGAAGTCTTTCGGGTCAACGATCGCGGAATACACGTTGGTGAAGACGCGAAACTCATCGGCCACGCGCATGTCGTAACCGTAAGACGATAAGCCGTAGCTGATGGCCCCATCGCGCACCTGCTTCTCGACAAACGGCTCGATCATGCCGTGTTCGAGCGCCATCTTGCGGATCCAATGATCAGGTTTTAAACCCATAGTAACTCCTTTCTAAGTTTTGGCAGCGATGGCTTACATGACCTCAGGCGCGCTCATGCCCATTAACCCAAGCACGCGCTTGAAGACAGCCTGAGCGGCGCGGAAAAAACGCAGGCGCGCGCGAGCGAGATCGGGCGGCACTTCGCTGTGCAGCACGCGCACCGTATCGAAAATCGGGTGGAACAGGTGCGCCAGTTCCAGCGCATAAAACGCAATTCGATGAGGCTCAAGAAACTGCACCGCTTGGTCGATCACTTCGCTCAATTCGAGCGCTTTACGCAGGAAACGCAGCTCTTCATCGCCGAGCAGGCGCAGGTCTGCATCTTCATCGGTCACGCCGCGCGCTGCTGCCTCGCGGAAGATGCCGGCGCAGCGCACATGCGCATATTGGATGTAGTAGACCGGATTCTCGTTCGACTGCTTCACAGCTAAATCGAGGTCAAAATTGAGATGAGTATCGCTGCTGCGCGCCAGCAGCACATAGCGTACTGCGTCTGGGCTGGTTTGGTCGATCAGGTCGTCGAGCGTTTCAAAATCACCGCGCCGCGAACTCATGCGGACGACCTCGCCCTGGCGCATAAGCGCGACGAGCTGGACGATGATCACGCGGATTTTGTCGGCATCTAAACCCAGCGCTTTGATCCCATGTTTGACGACCTGATGTTGGGTGTAATGGTCGGCGCCCAACACGTTGACGCACAAATCGAAGCCGCGTTCGAGTTTGTTGACATGATAAGCGATATCTGGCAGGGTGTAGGTTGGCTCACCGCTGCTTTTGACCATGACGCGATCTTTGCTGTCTCCGAAGCGCGAACTGCGAAACCACACCGCCTCGCCTTTGCCAGTGTCATCCGCGGTTTCGTCCACCTCTCCAGTCTCCGGGCGGGCTGCGCGATAGATATACCCGCGCGCCTCCAGCGCATTGAGCACCTCCCAGATAGCGCCGCTATCGTATAGGCTGTTCTCGTTGAAATATACGTCGTGATGAATATCGATCCGCGCGAGTGTCGCCCGGATCATCTCGAACATCTTCTGCTCGGCATAGGCTTTGAACGGCTGCCAGTCAGCATCGGCCCATGCATCGCCTTGCTCAGCAACGAGCTGGCGCGCAAATTCGGCTAGATATTCGCCTTGATAGAACGTTTCGCGCTCCGCGTCGGTCAGCTTCACCGGCCGGCCCAGCGCCTCCAGATAACGGATGCGCAGGCTGTTGCCCAGATTGCGCATCTGCGCGCCGGCGTTATTGAAATAGTACTCGCGTTCGACTGTGTAGCCAGCCGCTTCGAGAAGCCGCGCCATCGTATCGCCGACGATCGCGCCGCGGCTGCGGCCAATGTGCAGCGGCGCTGTTGGGTTGGCGCTGACGAACTCGACCTGCGCCCGCTTGCCCGCGCCAACCGTGAGCGCGCCAAAAGCATCGCCCTTCTTGAGGATCGTCTCAACCTGAAGTTTGAGCCAGTCTTTATCGAGTCGAAAGTTCAGATAACCCGGGTGCACAACATCGAGCGACCCGATGAAGGCCGGTTTCTGCAGATGGTGAGCGATTTGCGTGGCGATATGAAACGGGTTCATCTTGGCAGGTTTGGCCAGCGCCATCACGGCGGCATAGTAATCGCCCTGATCAGCGCGTTTCGATGGGCGCACATCGACCGGCAGAACTTCGAAAGGGGGCAGGTCTCCGGCCGCTTGAGCTGCGCGAATGGCCGCCTCGATCAAGCGTGCAAGCTCATTGGGAAGCGGGGTCAACAATGAGTCTCCTCAATTAGTATAGGGGATGGCTGCGCGAAACATGCGCATTGTAGTGAGCCACAGCCGAATGCGCAAGATGCCCTATGCGTGGCCTATCGAACCCACCGTGCCAGTTCGAGCACGCCATCGTTGCCGACCGCGATCGCCATGCTGCAGTGGGCGCAGCGCCACGATCCAGTCTCCGGATGAAAGCCGCTGTGGCCGCAGCGCGGGCAAAGCAGGATCTCGCTTAACGGCCGTGCCAGACGCGGACTGCTGGAACCCGCCTTACATCCCCACACGCGATCATAATCGACCTGCCAGTAATCGATCTCGACTTTCTCGATGCCGAAAGAGTGTAGTTTCTCGACCAGCACCACGCCGGACATGGTTTTGCCCGGCATCCAGCGGGTGCCAATGCGATTGGTCATGAGCAAGAGGCCGCCGGGACGCAGTACGCGCGCTATCTCAGCCAGCGCGCGGCTGGGCTGTGTCATGAATTCCAGCGCTTCAAGGCAGGTCACAACATCGAAGGTGTCATCACAAAAGGGCAGGGCTTCAGCCGGGCACCACAGCAGCGATACCCGGTCGTCCGCGATTTTGGCTGCCGCCTCGGCCAGCATGCGCCGGCTCAGATCGATGGCGACAACCCGCCCTTGAAAGTGGGCATGATTGAGCAGCGCCAGCGACAGGCGTCCGGTGCCGGCTGCCACATCCAGCACCATTGGCGATCGCACCGGCGCGATGCGATCCATGATCGGTTGGGCTAGGAACAAATGATCATAGTCGCTGCGGAATCCTTTAATGTCATCGTAGCGTCCTGCATAAAGATCGTACAGCCAAATAACCATACGTCGCCCGAGGTATACACCTTCTGTCTCGATCAGTAGCCACCAGCCCAACCCGACCAAAAAGACTGCCCCAGTGGCGATCAGCAGCAGCGGGGGCCACTCGCTCATGCCAGCAGCCCTTGTTCGCGCAGCCATGGAGCGCAGCGCGCGACGCCTTCTCCTAGTTCGATCTGGGGCTGCCAGCCGAGCAAGCGACGCGCTTTATCCATCTTGAACGTTGAGCGTCGCTGTATAAAGCTGACCATATCGGGTAGGTCGCGGCCGATGCTCCGAGGCGGTGAGAACAACAGCGCCAGCCCTGCCAGCAGATAGGCCAGTTCGACCGGCAGTGCCAGCCAGTCGTCGTGGCCGGCCAGCCGGGCATAGGCGCCGAGTAGTTGACGCCATGTTGGTGCTGGATCTGACGAAGCGTTGAATGCCTCGCCGCTGGCTGCAGGGTGCAGCGCTAACGTCAGCGTCAAGTCAATGACATCATCGATGAAGATGGCCGGCGCGAAGCCGTTTCCATCGCCAATGAACGGAGTCGGTCGCAGCCGTGCCAGCCGGAACAGATTGCGCGTCCACATAGGCGATCTCGGCCCGTAGATCATGCCCGGCCGAATGATGCTGTAAGCGAGACCAGTTCGCTGCGCAATTTCGATCAGAGCGCGCTCGGCCGCCGCTTTGGTCTGGCCGTATGGCGCTGCGCCCGGCGCGAGCGGGCGATCTTCCGTCACATCGCCGCGCTGACAGTTGCCATAAACCGATAGCGTGCTCATGTGGACGAAGCGTTCGCAGCCGGCATCTGCAGCTGCCTGCGCGATCGTCCGCGTTCCAGTCACGTTAGTCCAAACTTGGTTTGGATAGGCGCCTCCGGTTGCCGCCGCGATGTGAAAAACAATCCGGCAGTCCTTGACCGCGAGCGCGGCTGCGGCCGGCTCGGCGATGTCCCCCTCGATGATTGCTGCACCTCGGTCGCGCAGCCAGCCCGCTTTAGTGGGCGAGCGGACGAAGGCCGTCACCTGTGCGCCCTCGTCGAGCAGCCGCCGCGCCAGCGCCCCGCCGACAAAACCGGTCGCTCCAGTGATCATAACGTGTTGATTAGCCCACACGCGGCATCCTCCTCGTCTATCGTTAAGATCGAGTGTACCTGATTGCGGCCAAGCAGCGGTATACTTGACGATACATTATTGATTTCTTCAGTGTGGCGACTTGGGCTGCGCCAGATACAATCTATCCCGCGATGAGCAGGTGATTGCGATCCCATGACATCATTCCTCCAGTACCGGTGCAGCGTATGCGGCACAAATTCACCTCCTGTTCCGTTGCGCTACACCTGCGAAAGCTGTGGGCCGGTTGGCACGCTCGATGTGCTCTATGACTATGAAGGCCTGCGGGCTGCGCTCGATCGAGATCGCCTCTCGGCGTCACGAGAGAAGGGCATGTGGCGCTACCGCGCACTGCTGCCGCTGGCGGCCGAAGCTGTTGTCCCGCCGCTCATGGTCGGCATGACGCCGCTCTACGATGCGCCGAGGTTAGCTGCCGACCTCGGTGTGCGCGCAGCGCTGGTCAAAGACGATGGCCGCAACCCGACCGGGTCACTGAAGGATCGCGCCAGCGCCTTGATCGTGGCGCGTGCGATGGAGAGCGGCATCCGAGTGATCTCGACGGCCAGCACGGGCAATGCAGCAGCAGCGCTGGCGGGCATCGGCGCCTCAGTGGGGTTGGAGATCATCATTTTCGTGCCCGCCACTGCCCCAGAAGCCAAAATCGCCCAGTTGTTGATCTATGGCGCAAAAGTTCTGCTGGTCGAGGCCACGTATGATGCTGCGTTCGACCTGTGCTTTGACCTGTGCATTGACGAAGGGTGGTACTGTCGTAATACCGGAATCAATCCATTCACAACGGAAGGCAAAAAAACCGTCGCGTTTGAGATTGCTGAGGGGATGGGCTGGTCGACCCCTGATGTCGTCGTCGTCAGCGTTGGCGATGGCAACATCATCGCCGGTGTGCATAAAGGCTTCGTCGACCTGCATCAACTGGGCTGGATTGAGCGGATTCCGCGTCTGATCGGTGTACAAGCAGAAGGAAGCTCGCCGCTTGTGCAGGCATGGGAGCACAATTTACCTGCCTCCGCGATGCAGCCGGTCGAAGCGCATACGATCGCGGACAGCATTTCTACAGGCCTTCCGCGCGACCGCGCCAAAGCGCTGCGCGCCGTCCGTGTAACGCAGGGAGCGTTTGTGGCGGTTTCTGACGACGCCATTCTGAAGGCCATTCCCGCGCTGGCGCGGCTGACGGGTGTGTTCGCCGAGCCGGCGGCGGCGGCGGTTTACGCCGGGGCACAACGTGCGGTATCATTAGGCTTAATCGAGCCTGATGAGCAGGTTTGCCTGCTCCTCACCGGAAATGGACTGAAAGACGTCAGGCGCGCCCAACAGTCGGTAGCTGGTGGTCTGCGCGTCGCGCCCGAAACCGCCGCCGTGCGCCGCGCTTTAGGCCTGATGTGAGGATGCAGCATGAGTGATCGACCGCGTTATACCGTCATCGCCCCCATTTACAACGAAGAGGGGAATATCGATCTGCTTTACCAGCGGCTGTCCACCGTGATGGATTCGACCGGAGAGCCGTGGGAGCTGATTCTAGTCAACGACGGAAGCCACGACCGTTCGCCGGAGCTGATCGACGCGCTGGCCGAACGCGATGCGCGCGTTAAAGTGCTGCACTTCTCGCGCAATTTTGGCCATCAAACCGCGGTGACGGCCGGCATTGATTTCGCTCAGGGCGATGCGGTCATCTTGATCGATGCTGACCTGCAAGACCCGCCCGAACTCATCCTTGAGATGATCGAACGCTGGCAGGCCGGCTATCACGTCGTCTATGCGGTGCGCAAACAGCGTAAAGGCGAAAGCTGGTTCAAACTGCTGACCGCTAAACTGTTCTACCGCGTCATCTACCGTATCACCGATGTCGATATCCCAGTCGATACGGGCGACTTCCGGTTGATGGATCGCGCGGTCGTCGATGTGCTCAAACAAATGAGAGAGCATAACCGCTTCATTCGCGGCATGACGAGCTGGGCCGGCTTCAAGCAAACCGGCGTCTACTATGTGCGCGAAGCGCGTCACAGCGGAGAGACCAAATACCCGTTTCGTAAGATGGTTCGCTTTGCGCTGGATGCTATCACCAGCTTCTCGTACTTTCCGCTTCAAATCATGGTCTATGTGAGCTTAGTGCTCGGCTCGTTGGCTTTGCTGGCGATCCCAGTTGTGGCTGTGCTGCGCCTCACCCTTGGCCAAGAGTTTTTGGGCGGGCAGGCGACGACGATCGTGCTGCTGCTGCTAATGAGTTCCTTTCAATTGTTCTTTCTGTTCGTGCTCGGGCAGTATGTCGCGCGCACGTATGATGAGACACGGAATCGCCCGCTTTATGTGATCGCTTCGAAACGCGGGTTCGACTCAAAAGTGCCGTTGCCGCTGCCCGCTCATGAACGCGAGAACACACCGCCGATCGAGGACTTAGCGAATGGATGAACTCGAGGATGGCGCGATGGCCGCGATCCAACGCTATCGCGACTTGGTATTAGCTTACGAGCAGTTGGATGAGCAGATCGATCAATTTCTCATGGCGAGCGGGGGTACAACGGAGCGGATGTCTACCGATGTCGTCGCACGCTATCGAGAAATGGCGCGTCAGCGCGATGAACTTCTTAACGAGATGCGTGCGCTGGAGAATGAACTTCAGATCGACGATGATCGCTCGAACGAAACGGATCCTGAAATTTGACCAGAACGGAGCACAGCGTGATCACCGGGCCTTTGTTCGAAGAAATGCTGCATCCTGAAAAAATTGATTCCTCAATTCGCCAGAAGGCGCTGGCAGCGTTGAAAGAGGATCCGCTGCATCCAATTAATTTGTTCAACATCACATGGCGCGACGCAAATAACAAGGTTTACCATGTCGTGCTTCCCAAAGCCCTCACCGGCATCGATGCCGAGATCGTCGTGCTCTATGGCAAGGAGTTTCCCTCTGGCAGCCACAAAGTCGGCGCGGCCTATTCCGTGCTGCTCGAGAAAGAACTCTTTGGAGAGGTAGACCCGCGGGTGCATACGCTGGTCTGGCCCTCGACTGGCAATTACGGCATCGGCGGCGCGTGGGTCGGCGGGCGCATGGGTTGTAACAGTTTGGTCGTGCTGCCTGAGGGGATGAGCCGAGAACGCTTCGAACGCATCCAAAGCTACGGCGCTCAGGTGATCAAGACGTTTGGCTCAGAGAGCAACGTCAAAGAGATTTATGATGAGACGCATCGTCTGCGCAGCAGCGATCCGAACGTTCGTGTCCTCAATCAGTTTAGCGAAATGGGCAATTACCGGTTCCACTACTACGTCACCGGCAATACAATCCTTGAGCTGGCTGCAGAATTGCACGCGCAGGGCATCGGCAATGGCCGCGTCGCCGCATTTGTTTGGGCGATGGGCAGCGCCGGCACCAACGCGGCCGGCGATCGCATCAAACAGGTGTTTCCCGATGCGCGCAACGTTGGCCTTGAGCCGATCCAGTGCCCAACGCTGTATAACAACGGCTACGGGTCGCATGACATTCAGGGCATCGGCGATAAACACGTCACGTGGATTCACAATGTGTGGAATACCGATGCCGTGATGTGTATCGATGACATGGAATGCAAAAAGGGGCTGCAGTTTATCACCGAGGACGCGGGGAAGGATGCGCTGGTGCGGCGTTACGGCGTCGAGCCAGCGCTGGTCGAGCAGTTGAGCACCTTGTTTGGCATCAGCGGCATTTGCAACATCCTCGGGTCAATCAAAACCGCCAAACATTTTCGGTTGGGCAGCGGCGATCTGATCTTCACGGGGGCCGCGGATAGTCTCGACCGCTATTATTCGGTCATGGATGAAATGCGCGCGCAGTTCGGTCGTCTCGATGAAGCCGCCGCCGTTGGAAGGCTTGAGGGCATATTCCACGGCGTGCGCACTGACTGGGTGCTGGATGGCACGCGCGATGCGCGCGAGCGCTGGCATAACTTGAAGTATTACACATGGGTTGAGCAGCAGGGTAAGACGGTCGAGGAGCTGGATGCCCAGCGCGACCCAGCGTGGTGGGAACATCATCAAGCGCTGGTCGGCGAGATCGACGCGCGGCTGGCCGCGCTCCGGCAGGCGGAAAAAGCCGATGCCTGAGCGCATTGCATGGAGGCTGTGGCTTGTATTCAGAAGATCGCGTCCTGATCGGCGCCATTCAGCGCAAGCGCGACTTGATCGCTGTTCGCGACCGGCGCTGGTATCGCATCCCGGTCGAGCGGCTGCCGCGCGGGCTGAACGCTGACTGGATGGCGTTTTTTATGGGTCGCCAGCTTATACGGCCGGCGGGCGTGCATTTTTATGCTGAGATCCGTGGTCTGGAGCTGGTGCGGCGGGTTGACCTGCTGCCGAGTGAGGCTGCTCATCCGCGCGCCTACGACCTGTATTACCGGATCGCTTTGGGGCCTCTTTTGCAGCGCACCCCGCCAATTACCAATCCCTCGGGGCGCGCTTTTGCGTTCATTCGCACTACGGGCGATCGCTTCATGGATGCCCGTGCCATCGATGATCTCTACAGCACTGCCGAGTATTACGTTGACCGACTCTACTATGCGCTCGATGCGCGGAAGCCGCGGCCGGACAGGGGGTAAGCCGGCGGCGAAAGGGGGAGATATGCTGATCGTGAATGCTCGGTTGGTGACGTGGTCTCGCGCTGCCCGCGCTTATGAAGTGCTGCCGGCCGATGCGCTCTGGCTTGATGGCATGACGATCGGCGCTGTTGGGACGACGGCCGACCTAATAGCGCGCTTCCCACACGAAGAGCGGCTTGATGCCCGTGGCCAGCTCGTCATGCCGGGTAACATCTGTGCCCACACCCACTTTTACGGCGCTTATGCGCGCGGCATGGCGATCCCCGGACCGGCTCCGGAAAGTTTCCCGCAAATTCTTGAGCGGCTGTGGTGGCCGCTCGATAAGGCGCTTGATCCTGAGGCGGTGCGCTTGAGCGCGCTCGTTTGCTTGGTCGACGCGATCAAGCACGGCACGACGACGCTGATCGATCATCATGCCAGCCCGAACTGCATCGATGGGAGCCTCGATCTCATCGCCGACGCGGTTGACCAGGCTGGATTGCGCGCGGTGTTGTGTTATGAGGTCACCGATCGCGACGGCCCTGAGAAGGCGGAGGCAGGCATCGCCGAGAATGTCCGTTTTATTGAAGCCAGCCGAGGGCGCGCGCGGGTGCGCGGCACATTTGGTCTCCACGCTAGCTTGACGCTGACCGACGAAACCCTGCGCCGATGCGCTGCCGCGCTACCGGAAGGTGCAGGGTTTCACATCCATGTCGCTGAGCATGAAGCAGACCAGCAGGATAGCCAGTCGAAGTATGGCATGCGCGCCGTTCATCGGCTGCGCGAGCATGGCATCCTCGGTGAACGCACAATCGCCGCGCACTGCGTGCACATCAATATAGACGAGCTGGAAGCGTTGATCGACTCAGGGACTTGGATCACGCATCAGCCGCGTTCGAATATGAATAACGCCGTGGGAGCGATGGCGTTCGACGAGATGATCAAGCTTGATGCGCGGCTGTGCTTGGGCAATGATGGGTTCAGCAACAACATGTGGGAAGATTGGAAAGCGGCCTATCTGCTGCACAAGGTTGTCCATCGCGACCCGCGACGCGCTAACGGCGCAGCGCTCGCGCGTGTGGCCGCTGAGCACAACGCTGCGTTGGCGCAAATCTTCTTCCCCGAAGCGCAGTTAGGCCAAATTGCGGAAGGCGCGCGCGCCGACCTGATCTTCGTCGATTATCACCCGTTCACGCCGCTCTCGGGCGGCAACCTGCCATGGCATATCCTGTTCGGCTTTGAAGCATCAATGGTCACCACGACGATCGTTGACGGCGTTGTGCTCATGCGCGATCGCGTGCTTTTGACGCTGGATGAGGCAGAGATCGCTGCCGAGGCGCTGGCGCTGGCGCCAAAAGTTTGGTCGGCATACACGGCTCATGCAGAGGCTGCACAAAAACAAGCGGGTGGCCGTTAGTTAAGGCATGGGCGCTGAAGAGGAGACAAAATGGTTAACTACGATAGGACGCTCGTCACCGTCGCCGTTCTAGGGGGGACGGGCAAAGAAGGCTCTGGTCTGGCGATGCGCTGGGCGCTGCACGGCTACCGCGTGATCATCGGCTCGCGCGAGGTCGCACGCGCCGAAGCGCGCGCTGCGGAGATGAACGCCATCCTTGGTGGAGACTATTTGGTCGGCATGAGCAACGCCGAAGCCGCCGCCCAAGCCGACTTGGTCGTGCTCAGCGTGCCGTACAGCGCTCATGCTAATACGCTGACCTCCGTCAAAGATAAGCTCGCAGGCAAGATCTTGATCGACGTGACGGTGCCGCTTCAGCCGCCGCAGGTGCGCGTCGTTCATGTGCCGGAGGGCAAGGCGGCCGCGTTGGAGGCCAAAGCGCTGCTTG
Organism: Aggregatilineales bacterium; assembly: GCA_046719065.1. Taxonomy (GTDB): domain Bacteria; phylum Chloroflexota; class Anaerolineae; order Aggregatilineales; family Phototrophicaceae; genus Flexifilum. The sequence continues at coordinate 134,819 of JBDNDP010000006.1, forward strand.
GTGACTCCGTCCGCATCGTGTCCGCTTTTCAAAACGTGAGCGCCGAAAAATTAGCCGATCCGGCCCGCGAGGTCGACTGTGATGTGCTGGTCACAAGCGATGATGCCGAAGCCAAACAGGAAGTTATGCGCCTAGTTGAGGCGGCTGGCATGCGCGGCATCGACGCCGGCCCGCTGGCCAATGCCGTTGCCGCCGAGGCGCTTACCCCGATCCTGCTTCATATCAACAAAACTTATGGCGTGAAAGGTTCTGGGATCCGCATCACCGGGTTATAGCGCTTGAGCCATTACTCGCTTTCTCTAATTCCACTGCCCGGTCTGCCGCTCGTTAAGCCCGGGGATGATCTCGTCTGCCTCATCGCTGACGGACTGGTGCGAGCAGGTCTGGCGCTGCAGCCCGGCGATGTGCTGGTTGTCACTTCAAAAATTGTTTCCAAAGCTGAAAACCGCTTCGTTGAACTGGCCGCCGTTGAACCCAGCCCCGAGGCGCTGCGGCTGGCGGTCGTCACAGGGAAGGATCCCCGCCTTGTCGAACTGATCCTGCGCGAGAGCAGCGCCGTATCGCGGGCTGCCCCCGGCGTGCTGGTTGTGCGCCACCGGCTCGGTTTTGTCTCAGCCAATGCAGGTATCGATCAATCGAATATCGAAAATGGGGGCGAGGCCGCGCTGCTGCTGCCGCTCGATCCGGATGCATCGGCGCTTAAACTGCGCGCTGGCCTGCGCGATCGAACTGGAGTCGACGTCGCTGTCGTGCTGAGCGACTCGCACGGGCGGCCATTTCGCCTCGGCAATGTCGGCGTGGCCGTGGGCGTAAGCGGCCTGCCAGCGCTGCTCGATCTGCGCGGGACGCCCGATCTCTTCGGCCGCCCGCTTCAGATCACGCAGGTCGCTTATGCCGATTTGATCGCTTCGGCGGCCGCTTTGCTTTCAGGGGAGGGCGCTGAGGGGCGGCCGGTCGTGTTGATGCGCGGCCTGCATCGTCCGCTGGGGGAGGGAAGAGCTGCCGACCTCAACCGGCCGATTGAGCAAGATTTGTATCATACGAACACAGCTCAGGGGATGTAATGAATTTGGACTTGTTCAAGACGCGCCGGTCGATCCGACGCTACCGCGCCGAACCGATTCCGCTCGCGCTGATTGGAACGCTGCTTGAGGCGGCAAACTGGGCGCCCTCGGCGCACAACCGGCAGCCGTGGCGCTTCTGTGTCGTCACTGACCCGGTCGCAAAAGAGCGCCTCGCCCATGCGATGGCCAACCGGCTGCGCGTTGACCTTGAGGCCGATGGCGTCTCTGACGCGGCGATCGCGGCGGATACGCACCGGTCGATCGCACGCATCACCGGCGCGCCGGTCGTGATCGTGTTGTGCCTGAGCATGACCGACATGGATCGCTATCCCGATGAACGGCGCGCGGCCAACGAGTGGTTGATGGCCGTTCAAAGCACCGCCATGGCTGGGCAGAATTTGCTGCTGGCCGCGCATGCAGCTGGTTTGGGCGCCTGCTGGTTGTGTGCGCCGCTGTTTTGCCCGGAGATCGTGCGCGCCGCCCTCGATCTGCCGATGGACTGGCAGCCGCAGTCTTTAATCACACTGGGTTATGCCGCTGAGACTCGTGAAAAGGGTCGCCAACCGGTGGAGAAAATGGTTGTGTGGCGATGAGACGCATTGCGCTGTTGGCGGGCGGTGTTGGCGGGGCCAAACTGGCGCACGGGCTGGCGCAGGTGGTTGCGCCCGGTCAGCTCTCTGTGATCGTCAATACCGGCGATGATTTCTGGCATTATGGCCTGCGCGTTTGTCCCGATCTTGATACTGTCATGTACACCCTAAGCGGATTGGTTGATCCGGTCAACGGCTGGGGCGTGGCTGGCGACACGATCGCGATGCTCACTGCGCTTCAGCGTTACGGGGAAGAACCATGGTTTCGGCTTGGCGATCAAGATGTGGCGACTCATCTGCTGCGCACGCAGGCGCTGCGCCGCGGCAGCCGCTTGACCGAAGTGACAACCCGGCTTTCGAAAGCGCTCGGGGTATCTCCCCAGATATTGCCAATGACAGATGATGAAGTGGGCACGATCATTGATACCGTCGAATATGGCGAACTGGCGTTTCAAGAGTATTTTGTGCGCTACCGCTGGCAGCCAACGGTCAAAGCGATTCGCTTCGCTGGCATCGAAGTAGCCCGGCCCACGCCGGAAGTCGAAGCGGCGATCGTCGAGGCCGATGCGATCGTGATTGGCCCGTCGAACCCGTGGCTGTCGATCGCGCCGATTTTGGCGGTGCCCGGTCTGCGTGCGCTCATCGAGGCACAGCCAGTGCCGCGCATCGCCCTGAGCCCAATTGTGGCCGGGCGCGCCCTAAAGGGGCCCGCCGCTAAATTAATGGCCGAGCTGGGTTGGGATGTCTCGGCGAGCGCTGTGGCTCGCTATTATGGCGACCTGATCAATGGCTTTGTTTACGACGACCGCGATGCCGGGGCGGATATCACGACAAAAAATGCCGTCTCTTTTGATACAATTATGAAGACCGACGCCGACCGCGCAGCACTGGCATCAGCGATGCTCGAGTGGATAGAAAGTGGAGTGGTGGTATGAGCGTCTGGGTAATTATCCCGGTCAAACCGCTGACGCGCGCCAAAAGCCGCCTGTCAGCAGTGCTTTCAGCCGAGCAGCGACAGCAGCTCGCCGAGATGCTGCTGCGCCATGTGATCGCAACGGTGCGGCAGGTGCCAGAAATAGTCGGCACGCTGGTCATCAGCCGCGATACCAAGGCGCTGGCGATCGCGCGCGATGCCGGCACGTACACCGTTCAGGAGAGCGGCACGCCGGAGTTGAATAATGCGCTCATGCGTGCGACGTCCGTCGTGGCGGGCTGGGGCGGGTCTGCCGTGCTGGTTCTGCCTGCCGATCTGCCGCTGGTCTCCGCCGAAGATGTGCGCAATCTGGTCGAGCTTGGTTTGGAGCCGAACACTATCGTCCTTGCAACCGATCATCAAGAGGATGGCACAAATGCCATGCTGGTTCGGCCGCCCGGTCTCATCCCTTATGCCTTTGGGCCGGGCAGTTTCGCGCGCCATTTGAAGCTGGCGCAAGAAATGAGGGCGAACGTCCATGTCTACAGCTCAGAACGGATGATGCTCGATATCGATGTGCCGGCCGATCTTCTCGTTTATGAACGGCTCGTCGGCCGCACTCTGCTCACGCCCAACGGCGCGTAAACGCTGTTTGGCTTCGCTGTGCACGGGTTTTTGCTTGAAGAATCGGAGGGAACGGGTTCTAATTGCAGCATAATGCTGCGTTATCATACGCTTAAACTCTGGAGGTAGCCCATGGCAGACCGCGTCGCCCTCTATTTGCAAGATGCCCATCCTCTGAACGACGCGATCAAATACGTGCAGTATGCTGAAGCGCGCGGGTTCGAGGCGGTTTGGCAGGCAGAGAGCCGGCTTGTGCGCGACGCGATCGTGCCGATGGCTGCCTTCGCTGCGACGACGAGCCGGATCAAAGTTGGCTCAGGGGTAATCAACAATTGGACGCGCAACGCCGCTGTGATCGCGGCGACCTTTCTCACGCTCGACGACCTCGCGCCCGACCGCATTATCTGCGGGATTGGGGCGTGGTGGGACCCGCTCGCCTCCAAAGTTGGCATTAATCGCAGCAAGCCGCTGCTGGCGATGCGCGAAGTGGTCACTGTCGTTCGCGATCTGCTGGCGCGCCGGCGCGTCACCTTTCATGGAGAGTTTGTCCACTTGACTGATGTGGAGCTTGACGTCGTGCATGGCCGCAAAGAGCCGCGCAACGTCCCGATTTATATTGGAGCGACCGGGCCGCAAATGATGGCGCTCACGGGCGAAATTGCCGATGGGGTCGTGCTCAACTACCTCGTCTCGCCGCGCTATAATGAAAGCGCGCTGCACCAGCTTGAAACCGGTGCGCGCAAAGCCGGCAGGCGCTTGGAGGATATTGACCGGCCGCAGTTGGTCGTCTGCTCGGTCGATCATGATCGTCGCAAAGCGCTGGATGCTGCACGCAAATTAGTGACACAGTATCTCGGTCAGCAGCCGCACATTATGAAGGCCAGCGGCGTCAGCCAAGAACTGCTCGACGAGATCGCGCAGGTGCTGACTTGGCCGGCCACCGAAGAACAGATCGAACAGGCGATGCGTTTGGTCCCAGATGATGTCGTCCAGTTGATCACAGCTTCCGGCACGCCCGAAGAGTGCAAGGCTAAAGTCCGTCAATACGTTCAATATGGCGCAACCTGCCCGATCTTGTACCCGCTCGGCCCCGATGTGCGCCTGATGATCGATACGTTTGCCAACGGTTATTCGCAGTAAGGATGGTATGAGCGTGTTAGCGTCAGCGACGAGCGTCTCCCGCAGACGCTCGCTTGTTATCTGGGGAGTGTGCTGCGCGCTGGCCGCGATCACGTTTATCATTTACCTCAGCCTAAGTCAAAGTGCTGCTGCGGGCGCGCCAGTCATGCCGCTTGATGATGCCTACATCCATTTTCAGTACGCACGCCAATTGGCCGCTGGCCAACCCTTCGTCTACAACCCGGGGCTTCCACCGACCTCGGGCGGCACGAGTTTTCTTTACCCGTTTATGCTCGGCGCCGGTGTCTTGATCGGATTCCACGATCTGGCATTGGGTCTGTGGGCTTTGATCGTCGGAGCGCTGGCGCTGGCCGTCTCGATCGGCTTGATCGCTCATATTGGGCTGGCTTTCGGTGCCGATAGTTGGCTGGCCGTGTTGATAGCGCTAGCTTTCGGCCTTAATGGCGCTGTCGGCTGGCATTTCATGAGCGGCATGGAGACCGGCCTCGTCATTGTCTTCACGTTAGGGCTGGTGTTCGGCCTAGTGCGCGATCGACAGCGGCTGACCCTTGTGATGGCTGCGCTGCTCGCGTTAACGCGTCCTGAGGGCGCGGTTTTCGCCCTGCTCGCCGTGTTTTTGGTGGCCCATCGCCGTCGGCGCTTTCTTCGTCCAAGCACTCAATCGGTGACGTTGCTGCGCGCGTGGCTGCCGCTGACGCTGCCGCTCGCTGCGATCGCGATCCAACCGCTTATCAACCGGTTGGTGACTGGGAGTTCGGTTGCTTCGGGCAATGCCGCCAAGTCGGTGTTCGGCATGGTTCCATTCGATCTTGGGGTGATTATCGGTCGCATTTTCGAAAACTTTGTCGCAATGTGGGCCGGCCTGCTCGACCTTCGGTTGAACGCTGAGATCGTCTATCTCGGCGCGCCGGCAGTAGTGCTGGCTGTGATTGGGTATGTCGCGCTGCTGGCCGCGCATCGCTGGCGTGCAATCGCGCTGAGTGTGCTGGCTGGCTTCTTAGTTCTGACTGCTGCCATCAGCACGCTTGATACGGCGTTCTGGCATTTTCGCCGCTATCAAATGCCGCTCTACGCGCTGATGTTCGTGTTGGCGGTGGCGGGCGCGGCGGCGCTGGCGCGTGGGCGTTTGGCAGTGGTTTCCGCCCTTTTGGTCGCTGCGCTGCTGCTGCTTTCAGCTGGGACGGCCGTTCAATTTGCTGGGCGCTATGCCCTTAACGTGGGCTATGTCCTCGCCCAGCCGTTGGCGATGGCGCGCTGGCTAGCTGCCAATGCGCCATTAGAGTCGCTGGTAGCCGTCCATGATGTTGGCATGATGCGCTTCGCTGGCGAGCGAACGACGCTCGATATCGTCGGCCTGACTACACCCGGCGCTGCCGATTACTGGCGCAACGGGCCGGGTGCGGTCGGTGAGTTTATCGTCCGCGAACGCCCTAACCTGATCGCGGCTTATGGCGACGGGCATGGTTACGGCCTTGGTTATCTCGAAGCGACCGATTTGTACGCTGAAACGCTGGTTCGGTTCACGGTGGAGCTTGACCCGGTGAACAACGTCGCGCTCGCGGCCAGTTCTCAAGGGATCCACCAGCCTGTGTGGGCGGCAGCCGACGCGGCCGGTGATGCGCCCATGCTGCGCGTCGCCACCGATTACTTATGCTGCGATCGCGAACAGGTTGGGATGATCAATGTCGCCGAGATCGCCTCAGAGCGCAGCCATCATTATCAGTGGACGGCCGATGGCCCGCTTGGCGGCTTCCCGACGGAATTTAATCAATTTCGCTACTTGGGATGCGCCGGGGCGGGCTGCGAGGTGATGGAAGGTGGGCGGCGCATCGGCGGGGTGGAGGCGTTTGATCTGCCGGCGCGGCCCGGCGTCGATGCGATCCTTGTCACACGGCTGCATCCCGCTCATGGGGGAACGTTCGATGTCTTCGTCGACGATGCGTTTGTCGCCACGCGCATCGTGCCAGCGCTGCCCGGAAGCTGGCTCGACGTGCCGACGTTAATCCCGGGCGACCGAATTGGCGAGCGCTCGCGGGTGCGCATCGTCCCCGCGCTAAGCGGGGACTATATGCCATACCGCCATTCCGTCTTTCAGGGCGCAAACGATCTCGCCGCGCCGTTGGAGGTGCTAGATGCCCAGTTTCAAGATGGCGCCATCGGCCTGTCGATCCGCGCGATCGTGTTTGATGCAGAGGATGCAACCTTGACGATTGAAATTGTCTGGTCGAGCGATGGAAGCGCGCAGGGCGACTATCAGCTTTTTGTGCATCTGCTAAACGCCGATGGCGCGATCGCCGCGCAGCTTGACCAGCGCCCGGGCAGCGGCAACCTGCCGCCGGGCAACTGGCTGCCGGGGCGGGTATTCGACCGGCTGAGCCTTGATCTGGCCGGTGTGCCGGCCGGTCGTTATGCGCTGGCGTTTGGCCTGTATAATCCCGTCACGTTTGAGCGGCTGCTGCCCGCTAGCCCAGCGCTGACCGTTGATGAAGCGGCGCGGTTAATACTCGGCGAGGTGGAGGTGGTCACAGATGGATGATGTCAAAGCTGTTTATGAAGCGATCCTAGAGGTGCAAGCAAAAGGTGAAAACGCCGCCTTGGCGACGGTTATCGACGCTCAGGGATCGGTGCCGCGTCACGCAGGCAGCAAGCTGCTGGTGCGCGCCGATGGATCATTCGTCGGCACGGTTGGGGGTGGAGCGCTCGAATCGCTGGTCATCCGCGAGGCGCTGGCTGCCATCGCAGACAACCGCGCGCGTCTATCCAGTTACTCGCTGAACGATCTGGCGGCTGGCGACCCGGGAATTTGCGGGGGAACAGTGCAGGTCTTCATTGAACCGATCGCCGTCGCTCCATCGCTGCTGGTTATCGGAGGCGGGCATGTCGGCAAGGCGCTGGCTGAGTTGGGTAAGTGGGCGGGGTACCGCGTGATCCTTTCTGATGACCGCGCTGAATTTTGCAGCCCAGCGTATTTGCCGGATATGGATGAATATGTCGTCTGTCCGCCCGGCGAGATAGCCCAGCGCGTATCGATTACGCATCAAACTTATGTGGCAGCGGTCACGCGCGGGCTTCCGATCGATATTCACTTGATCCCGGCGCTGCTGGCCACGGAAGCGCCCTATATCGGCTTGATTGGCAGCCGGCGTCGCTGGGCGCTCACGGTCAAGGCGCTGCGTGAGGCATATGCGCTAAGCGAAGCCGACCTTCGCCGGGTGCGCGCGCCGATCGGGCTGGAGCTGCAAGCGGAGACGCCAAAGGAGATCGCGATCAGCATCTTGGCCGAGATCACAATGCTGCGGCGCGGTGGCACGGGCAAGCCGATGCAGTGGATCGGGACGGTCGCTGAAGCCGGCTGATCGCCTCTTCTTCAATCGGCCCGCGTGATGCGCGGGGAGATGAGATGCGAAGACGTTGGTAAAAATACTTTGTGTTAGTGATACGGTCGTCAAACAAATGGAGAACGCCGCGCACCTGCGCCGTCGTTATCATGATATCGACTTGATCGTGAGCTGCGGCGACATGCCTTCATCGTATCTTGAGTTCATCACGTCCGTGCTCAGCGTGCCGATGTTCTATGTGCGCGGCAATCACGATGCAGGATATGACGAACGGCCGCCTGGCGGGCAGGATCTGCATCGGCGGCGGGTCAAATTTCGCGGGCTAACGTTCGTCGGCATCGAAGGGTGTCGGCGCTATAACAATGGGCCGATTCAATACAGCGATCGTGAAATGTGGTGGTGGGTGCTGCAGATGGCGATCCCGCTGCGCCTTACACGCATGCGGCAGCGCTACGGCCTTGACGTGCTGGTCACCCATGCGCCGCCCTACGGCATTCATGATCTGCCCGATCTGCCGCATACAGGCATGAAAGCTTTTCTCCGATTTATGGAGTGGTATCGCCCGCGCTACATGCTGCATGGGCATGTGCACACCTATGACCGGCGCATGACCACGCGCACTCAGTACCTCGATACTTGTGTGATCAATATCAATCCGGTGACCGTGCTCGAGATCGATCCGATCGCAGCGCCAGCTGGTGAGACAGCGGTTGTCGAAAGATAATTTGGGGCCAGCATCCGATAATTGTTAACATCAAAATATCATGCTTTGTCGCATAATGAAGACAGTGAATGAGAATGGGCTATGTGGAAGTCATACTATTCCGTAACCAATCTGACGGAAGCGCTAACCGTGCTGGCCGAGCATCGCGAGAGGGCACGCGTGATCGCGGGAGGCACAGACATCCTGATCGAGCTAGAACGCGGCTTGCGTCCCGATATTGATGTCCTGGTCGATATTACCCGTGTCCCAGGCCTCGATCGAATCACTCTGCGCGGCGACGAGATCCATCTCGGGCCGCTGGTGCTGCATAATCATATCGTGGGCAGTTCATTGGTCGTTGAGCGGGGGCTGCCGTTAGCGCAAGCTTGCTGGGAAGTTGGCGCGCCGCAAATTCGTAACCGCGCCACCATCGCCGGCAATTTGATCACGGCGTCGCCCGCGAATGACACTATCACGCCGCTGTGGGCGCTGGGCGCGCACGTGACGCTGACCTCTTTAGACGGTGAGCGAACGGTTCCCCTGCGCGCGTTCTATACCGGGTTGCGCCGTACCGTCATGCGGCCTGACGAACTGCTGACAAGCATTTCTTTTCCCGCGCTGGCGCGCAACGAGCGTGGCATATTCTTGAAGCTGGGGCTGCGCCGGTCGCAGGCGATTGCGGTCGTCAACGCCGCTGTTGTGCTGTCGTTTGAAGGTGAGCGTGTACAGCGCGCCGCTATCGCGCTGGGCAGCGTCGCCCCGACCATCATCCAGGCGCCGGTCGCTGAAGCTTATCTGGTCGGGAAAGCCCTTACGCCCGATGTGATCGCCGAGGCCGGACGTTTGGCTGCCGCTACGCCATCGCCGATCGACGATGTGCGAGGCACAGCCGCCTACCGCACAGAGATGGTGCGCGTACTGGTCGTGCGGGCGCTGCGGGCGCTGGCCGCCCATGCGGAAGCGGAACATTGGCCGCGCCAACCTGCAATGTTATGGGGCGAGCGCCGCGCGCAGGTAGATCGCAGCTTGCCTGCGATGATCAAGCATGAAGCGGGGCAGCCCATCGAGACGACGATCAACGGTCAAAAACGTGTTATCGCCACTGGTCAGCATAAGACGCTGCTGCGCTTTTTGCGCGAGGACGCCGGCTTACCCGGCACGAAAGAGGGGTGCGCCGAAGGGGAGTGCGGGGCGTGTACAGTGTTCCTCGATGGCGCCGCGGTAATGGCCTGTATGGTGGCGGCGCCGCGCGCCCATGGCGCCGAAATCGTAACGGTGGAAGGGCTGGCAAAAAACGGTCACCCGCATCCCATTCAAGAGGCGTTCATCGAGCAGGGGGCAGTCCAGTGTGGCTACTGCACGCCAGGGTTCTTAATGGCCGGGGCCAAGCTGCTGGATGAACATCCGCAGCCCAGCCGCGAACAGATCGAGCAGAGCATTACTGGCAATCTGTGCCGGTGCACGGGATATTACAAAATCATTGATGCGTTTGTTGAAGCGAGTAAAAAGCGGGAGGTCACTTCATGAGCCAAGTGCGCATCGCCGAAAAAAAACGTTTTCGCGGGTTCTGGCCTTTAGCGGGCCTGATCATGATCGTCGCCCTCGGAATTCTCAGCTATTTCCTTGCGCCAGCGGTCATTGATTTCACCCAGCGCACACTGCGCGGCTTCACCACGGCTGGCATGGCGCCGGAACAGCTCCGCCTGATTTTCACCGTTTTGATCTTCGTCGTTTTAGCGTCGTTCTCTGGTCTCTTGATCGCCATTGCTGCGCCCAAGCGTTCGACGCAAATTAAAGAAAAAGACCTCATCAAAGAACGCAAACGAATGGCCGAATACAAGAAATATGAGCGCGCGCGCCAGCGTCGCCTTAATATCGAGACTAAAAAGCAGCTGAGAAAGCAATAGCTGATGGATCGGACGGTGCCCCGCACGGGGAGCGAAGATATCGAACTGTACATGCGGACATACTATTCGCTGTTGCGTTCGACGCATACGATCCAAATCGAGACGTTGGTCGAAGCGCATATGGCGATGGAGTCGTCGCTGCATGTCAAAGCGCGCAGCCCAGAGCCAGATGTCTCGGCGCTGGTTTATGCCAGCCTACGTTTGCCCAGTGTAATTGCTGAAGTAAATTACGTGCTGCTCGGTCAAATTGAGCGATCGTTTATCGATGCTGGTTATCCGGTGGTTGAGTGGGAGCGAGTGAAAGCGCCCGGCCGCCGCCGCCGCATGCATTTCGATGGACAACACACACTGGCCGTATTCATCGCCAGCCGCTCCGATATCGATGATCTAATCCCCATGCTGACCGCCTACCAAATCGAGTGGAATAAGCTGCATGTCTTGCTGCAAAGCGAGGTCGCGCGGCTCTTCTTGGCGCAAAACGATAAACGAACTACTGCACTAACCGAAGGAGAGCAAGCAATGTTGGCCGGTGCGCTGCGAATCTCCGTCGATGATTTGGCGCGCCTTGAGATTGTGTGGGGTGAGCATTTTACAGCGACGCTGGCGGCGATGGCGCGGGGTCGCAAGAGTTTTGGCTTACGCCAAATCGCTGGCTCGCTGGCCGATTACCGCCGGGCGACGGCGTATTGGTGGCAGGATCTTAATGTCCACTTGGAAGCACACACGGCGGATCTGCATCTCGACGAGCGGCCGATCTACTTTGTCTCGAGCAACACGCATTCACTCGTCAATATGTTGACCGGCTTCGCCCAGCGCGAAGAAGAAAATCTGATCGCCTATATGGAGGCGCGCGGCCATGAAGCGCTGCTCGAAGAGTATCGCGCCATTCTAGCGAATAAGGGCACGACCAATAAGGATAATTTCCTCTATTATGTGCTCAAGAAATACATGGCCGATGGCGACCCTTCAGCTCGCGAGCGGTTCCGCGACTCCGTCAGTTCCCTCGGCATCCAGCGCATACCCAGCAAGCATGGGTCTGACTTAGAGACACAAGTCATTGAGCTAGCGCGACTGCGACTCGATTGGCTAGACCCGCGCCTGCTCCGTTCGGCTGAGGGCATCACGGCCAGCGAAGCGGTCATCATCAATGTCGATTACCCGCTTGGGTTGGGTGCCTATGAGCTGCTGACGCGCGTGACCGAGCGCGTCTCTCGCTTATACGGGATCTACGTGATGGGCAAAGCCGCCACGCTCAACGGGCGCATTGGCGATGTGATGATCCCCAATGTGGTTCACGATGAGCATTCCCAGAACACGTACCTGTTTAATAACTGTTTCAGCGCTCAAGATGTGGCGCCGCACATGACCGTCGGCATGGTGCTTGATAACCAAAAAGCGATCAGCGCGCCCGGCACGTTCTTGCAAAATCCGCGCTACATGAGCGTGTTTTATCATGAGGGCTACACGGTCATTGAAATGGAAGCGGGTCCGTATCTCTCAGCCATTTATGAGGCAGTGCGGCCAAAGAGGCACCCGCAGAATGAGATCGTCACCCTGCACGGCGCTCCGTTCGATATCGGATTCCTGCACTATGCTTCGGATACGCCTTTCACAAAAGGTCATAATTTGGGTGCGGGCAGTTTGAGCTACGCAGGCGTTGACCCGACCTACGCGACCTCGGTCGCCATCTTAAGACGCATCTTCACATGCGAGCAGAACCGTATGGCGCTGCGGGCGCGGCGTGAGCCGGACAACCTCGATCGCGGCGATATGCCAGAAATCGTCCAGATCACGCTCTAACGGCTGCACCGGCCAGCCGCGCCGCAACATCGCGCTGTGCGCGCTTTGTGCGTTACAATTTCTTCATAAAGACGATATAGATGCTGCAGCGCAGTGCGGCTGCGATCAGACTCTTTCACGAGGTGGCATTGTGAGCAAAGATAGGACTGTCATCATCGGGCAGACAGTGCGGCGCATCGACGCGTTGGGTAAGGTCACTGGCGAGACGCCTTACCCAGGCGATATCGATATCGAAGGCCAGCTTTGGATGAAGATTCGCTTCAGCGATCGCGCGCATGCGCGGGTGCTTGCGATCGACACCACTGAAGCCGAAACGCTGCCCGGGGTAGCTGGCATCTTCACGGCCAAAGATGTCCCAGTTAATGAGTATGGGTTGGTCACCAAAGATCAGCCGGTGTTGTGTGGCCCGGGCAGCACCATTCCCGGAGCGGATATCGTGCGCTGTTATATGGACATGGTCGCGATCGTCGTTGCTGAAACCGAGGCGATCGCAGCGGAAGCAGCTCGCCGTATCCACATCACCTACGAAGACCTACCAGCGGTTTTTGATCCGGAGGAGGCAATGGCTGAAGGAGCGCCGCAGCTCCACGCCAATCTCCCGAACAATCAGTTCTGTCATTACCGTATCCGCTTGGGCGATATGGAAGCTGGCTGGTCGCGCGCCGACGTGGTGATTGAGGAAGAGTTCTCGACCGGTTATCAAGAACACGCGTATTTGCAGCCGGAAGCTGGACTCGGTTATATCGATGAGGAGGGGCGGGTGACGGTCATCGTTGCCGGCCAGTGGGTGCACGAAGATCAGCATTTGATCGCGCATGCGCTCAACCTGCCAGCTGAACAGGTGCGCGTCATCTATCCCGCGATCGGTGGGGCATTTGGCGGCCGCGAGGACATGTCGGTGCAGATCGTGCTCGGCTTGGCTGCGTATTATCTGCGCCGTCCGGTCAAAGTGTTGTGGAGCCGCGAAGAATCGATCTTGTACCATCACAAGCGCCACCCGATCAAGATCCGCGCCCGCTGGGGCGCGACGCGCGACGGCCAACTGACGGCTATTGAAGCGACTGTGATCGGCGATGCTGGAGCCTATAACTACACCTCCACTAAAGTGCTGGCCAACGCCAACCTGATGGTCACTGGCCCTTATGTCTTCCCGAACTGTCACATTGATACCTACGCCGTCGCCACCAATAATATTCCGACTGGCGCTTTTCGAGGATTTGGCGCTCCTCAAGCGGCGTTCGCCGCTGAGGGAATGATGAACCGCCTCGCCAATGTGCTCGGGATCGATCCGGTTGCGCTGCGATTAAAAAATGTCATCCGAGAAGGCAGTTATCTCTCGGTTGGGACGCCGCTGCCCCCGGGGGTAAGTATGCCGCAGGTGATCGAAGCGTGCGCGCGCGAGAGCTTCTGGGTCGATGAAGCGACCGGTTGGCAGCGCCGGCCGCTAGAGCAGCCGGCCGAACCGTGGCGGCGGCGCGGCATCGGCTTCGCCTGTGGCTTTAAGAATGTCGGCTACAGTTTTGGCTTTCCAGAGCAAAGCTGGGCCACTGTCGAGCTGCACGGCGGAGCCGAGATCGAACAGGTGATCGTGCGCCATGCTGGCGCGGAAGTTGGGCAAGGTGCGCACACGGTTATGGTGCAGATGGCGGCGGATGCGGTTGGGGTATCGATGGAAAAGGTGCGTCTGCTGTCGCATGATACCGCTGAGACGCGAACCTCGGGCAGTTCGTCCGCTTCGCGGATGACCTTCATGGCTGGCAATGCCATAAAAGGCGCAGCAGAGCGTGCGCTCGCTGCGTGGCAGGCCGAGGAGCGGCCAGCCTGCGCGACTTATCAGTACCGTCCCCCGAAGACGACACCCTACGATCCCATGACAGGCAAAGCGGAGCCAAACTTCGCCTACGGCTATGTCGCGCAGGCGGTTGAGGTCGAGGTCGATACTGAGACGGGCTTGGTGCGGGTGCTGCGCGTCGTCTGTGCCGATGACGTTGGTCACGCCGTCAATCCGCAGCTCATTCAAGGGCAGATCGAGGGAGCGGTTGTGCAGGCGCTGGGCTATGCATTGATGGAACACCTGATCTCGCGCGAGGGACGTATCCTCAACCCCTACTTATCGACTTATTTGATCCCCACAGTGCTGGACGTGCCGATCGAGGTGAAGTCCGTCATTCTAGAGTATCCTGATCCGATCGGGCCGTGGGGCGCGCGCGGCATGGCCGAGATGCCGTTCCTGCCGCTGGCCCCGGCGATCGCCGCCGCCATTCACGATGCGACCGGCGTCTGGCTCAACGAGCTGCCTATGATCCCAGATCGCGTGGTGGCCGCGCTGCGCGCGCATGGCGTCGGCGTCGCCTAGAGGCGCCGCTGCTAGCCCGGGACGATGCGTGTGCCGGTTTCGCCGCGCAGCGCGCGCGCTAGGTTGGGTGGGTTGGTGATGATCGCCTGCGGGCCGCCCATCCCGACGAATTCGACGGCGGCCTCGATCTTAGGGAGCATACTGCCCACTGCGAAGTGCCCCTCATCGATGTAGCGCCGCGCTTCGCTCAACGTCATCTGGTCGAGCTGTCGTTCGTTGGGTTGGCGAAAATTCAGCGAGACTTTCTCGACTCCCGTCGAGATCACGAACAGATCGGCGCGCAGGTTTTGGGCGAGCAAGCTGCTGGCGAGGTCTTTGTCGATGACGGCCTGCACGCCGCGGAGTTCTCCTTGCGCATCGCGCATGACCGGGACGCCGCCGCCGCCCACAGCGATCACAATATAGTCGCTCAAAATTAGGGCGCGGATGGCGTTGATCTCGTGGATGAGCTGTGGCTTGGGCGACGCGACGACCCGCCGCCAGCCGCGGCCAGCATCCTCGACGACATGCCAGCCGTCAGCCGCAAAGCGACGCGCTTGTTCTTCGGTCATGAAGCCGCCGATCGGTTTAGACGGGTTCAAAAATGCCGGGTCGGCAGGATCAACCCTCACTTGCGTGACCACCGTGACAATGGTTCGATTGATGCCGCGTCCGCGCAAGGCGTTGTCAAGCGCTTGCTGAAGCATATAGCCGATCGCCCCCTGCGTATCGGCGACGATCAGGTCAAGGGGAACGGTGTGCACCTCGGTAGCTGCCAGCTCGGCGCGGCGCAGAATATAACCGACCTGCGGCCCGTTGCCGTGGGTGAGCACAACGCTCCAGCCTTCGGCGATCATGCTGGCGATGTGTTCGCATGTTTCGCGCACGGCCGCCCATTGATATTTGATCTCCGGGTGTTTCGGGTCTTGTATGAGCGAGTTGCCGCCAATGGCGACGGCGGCCAGTTTTCCAACCATCGTCGTTTTCCCCGTTGAGCGTCCACATCACTTTTAGATTTAGAAAGCGCTATGCCTGCGCAGCTATCGAAACGCCCTGCTGCTAAGCTAAAATGAAACCGCCGCGCTGAGCGAGACAGCAACGGCGGTCTTGATTATAGAAAAGCTAACGCATGGTCAGCGCCATGGCTGCTTTCTGAACGTGCAGACGATTTTCCGCCTCATCATAGACGATGCTCTGCGGGCCATCGATCACTTCATCGGTCACTTCGATCCCTCGATCGGCCGGCAGGCAGTGCATGTAGACGGCGTCTTCGTGGGCCAGCGCCATGCGCCGGGAATCGGTAATCCAGTCGGTATATTTCTTGCCGATGCGGGCCGATTCATCGTTATCTTCCGTCGTCATCCAGCAGCCCCAGCTTTTAGGATAGAGCACGTCAGCGCCTTTGAAACCCTCATCAAAATCGTGCAGAATTTCAAACGACCCGCCTGATTTTTTTGCGTGCTCGCGGGCCTGCTCGATGATCTCCGGCATCAAATTGTATTCTGGCGGGTGCGTCAAGCGCACGTTCATGCCGAAGCGGGTCATCAACAAGACGAGGCTTTGCGGCACGCTGATCGGTTTTTGGTAGCTGGCGGCATAGGCCCAGCTCACATTGATGGTTTTGCCGCGCAGGTCGCGGCCGAACTTTTCCATAATTGTCATCAGGTCGGCCAGCGCTTGAAACGGATGGTAAATATCGCACTGCATGTTGAGGACGGGCACACGGCTGGCCTCGGCCACTTCGCGGATGTATTGATTGCCGAATTTCCAATCGCACTGGCGAATGGCGATGCCGTCGCAGTAGCGTCCGACGATTTGTCCGATCTCTTTGGCCGTATCGCCATGGCTGATTTGAGTCGTCTCGCTGTCGATGAACTGCGCATGGCCACCGAGCTGCGCCATGCCGGCCTCGAAGCTGGTGCGCGTGCGCGTACTGGTGAAGAAGAACAGCATCGCCAGCACTTTATCGCGCAGCAGAGCGTGCGGCTCTCCTAATGCGCGTTTGCGTTTCAAGTCCCATGCCACGTCGAGCAGCGTATCCAGCTCGTCGCGCGTCCATTCTATTTCTGGGGCGATCGTGTCGCGCCCGCGCAGGTCGGTTTGCATAATGGTTCTCTCCTCTACGTTGTGATAAGCAAGCGCCATCAAGCGGTTAATAGACCGGGAAGCAGGGCGTACCATTCCGTCGCCCGGACGACATCATCAAGTGGGACCTGATCGATCACGGTATGCGCATGCACCTCATCGCCCGGCCCGAAACCGATGCTAGGGATGCCAGCTTTGCCCATCCAGTAAGTGCCGTTCGTCGAAAAGTCCCATTTGCCAGTGGGGAGTGTGGTTCCCCACAGCAGTTCTCCCGCGCGGATGCCGGCCCGCACAAAGGCATGATCTTCCGCCAGCGCCCATGCTGGATAGATCTTTTCGACCGGGAAGACGAAGCCGGTGTAGCTTGGATCGTCGTAGAACAAAATCGATGCTTCGATATCGCTTCGATCGCCGATCAGCTTTTGAATGCGCGCCAGCTCGGCTTCTGGTGTTTCACCGAAGGTGATGCGCCGGTCTATATAAATGATCGCCTCGTCGGGCACGGCGTTGATGCTTGGCGTTTTCACGCGCATATCAGTGACGGTGATGCGTCCGTGGCCGAGGAATGGGTCATCGCCCAGCTCCGGTTCCAGCTTGCTGATCGCATCGATGACCGGCAGGATCTTGTAGATCGCATTATCCCCGAGGAAGTTGCTGGCAGCGTGGGCGCTTTTGCCCTTCGCCACGACCTGCATCTCAACCCGCCCCTTGTGACCTCGATAAACTTGCATCTTGGTCGGCTCGCCGATCACGACAAAGTCTGGGCGCAAGCCTTCCGCTTCGACCAACGCGTGCGGCGCGATGCCGTCGCACCACTCTTCCATGTTGCCGAAGTAGTAGCCGGTTATTCCTTCCAGCAGCCCTAAATCGCGGGCGAGCGCCAAACCGTAAATCATGCCGGGCGTGCTGCCTTTTTCGTCACATGCGCCGCGCGCATAGAAAATGCCGTCTTCAACTTTGCCCTGAAACGGGTCCCATGCCCAACTGGCTGGGTCGCCAATGCCGACTGTATCGAGATGGCTGTCATACAGCAATTTGACCGGCCCGCTGCCGATCTTGCCAATGATGTTGCCCATTTGATCGAACCAGGTCTCATCGAAGCCGAGCTTGCGCATCTCAGCGGCGGCGCGCTCGCCAACATCGCGGATCTGGCTGTCGTAGCTTGGAATCGCGCACAGATCGCGCAGGAACGCGATGATATCGACGCGCTGCCCTTCAACTTGGGTTTTGATGCTCTCAAGAACTGCGCTGCTGGTGGGGTTCATACTCGCTCTTCCATTTCATATAGATAGATCGCTGCAATTTGGCTGTTGTCACACGAACAGCGGCACGACCTTGAACTGCTCTACATCGATTAGGCCGACATCGGTTAGCTTGAGCTTGGGGATGACCTCAAGCGCCATAAAACTCATGGCCATGAAAGGGTCGGGCATGGCGCTGCCCAGCTCGCGCGCTGCGGTGCGTAAGGCATCATAGCTGCGCCGTACCTCGGCGATCGGCGCTTCGCTCATCAACCCCGCGATGGGCAGCGGCAGGGTTGCCATGACAGCGCTTCCATCGACGGCCGCCAAACCGCCGCCCATTTCGATGACTGCTTGGGCGGCATGGCGCATGCTGTCGTCGTCCGCCCCGATCACGACTAGATTGTGATGGTCATGCGCGATGGAGCCAGCGATCGCCCCACGCTGAAGGCCGAAACCTCTGATAAAGCCGAGCCCCGTGTTGCCGCTGGCTTTGTGCCGTTCGATCACTGCCATTTTGAGCTGGTCGCGCGATGGATCAGCTACTGCCTGTCCATCGACGATGGTCGCATCTTCAATTAAATGCTCGGTCACGATTTGATCACCCAGTCCGCCGATCACGCGGACGCGTTCGCCTCTAGCCAAAATCGTGAAATCGAGGTCTCCCGGTCGCACGTTCATGGATGGTCGTACCGACGGCGGGGTGACCGTGGCCCGCGGCGCGATGCACTCTCCATCGCGTGCTACCAGTCGTCCGTCGCAAAAGACGAGCTGGGCACGCGGAGCGCGCAGATCGTCGAAGACGATCATATCGGCGCGCCGTCCCAGCGCAATTGCGCCGCGATCATACAGTCGAAAATAATTGGCGGTGTTGATGGTGGCCATGCGCAAGGCGATCATGGGATCGCAGCCAGCGCCGATAGCCAGCCGCACGAGATGGTCGATCGAACCTTCGTCAAGTAAGCTTTTCGGCTCACGGTCGTCTGTGCATAGGCAGAAACGCGAGTGGTTTTCCTGCGTGACGATGGGCAGCAACGCGAGCAGGTTTTGCGTGGTCGTGCCTTCACGGATGAAAATCGTCATGCCCAGTCGCAGCTTCTCTAGCGCTTCGTCCGCGCTTGTGCATTCATGGTCGCTGCCGATGCCGGCGGCGGCATAGGCGTGAAGCGGACGCCCGCTCACTGAAGGGATATGTCCATCGAGCACACGACCGGCGAACAAGGCCAGTTTATCGAGCACGGAAGGAGCGCCGGAAATTACGCCGGGATAGTTCATCATTTCAGCGAGCCCCAGCACACGCGGCTCGTCGAGCAGGGCTGCCAAGTCTGCCGCCTCTAGCCGCGCGCCGCTGGTCTCCATATGGGTGGCTGGCACGCAGCTCGATGCCATGAAGAATACGTGGTGGGGGCCGCCTTGAGACCGGTCGAGCATGAAGCGGATGCCGTCGAGGCCGAGGACATTCGCGATCTCGTGCGGGTCGGTAACGACGGAGGTCACCCCGCCAGCGACCGCCGTGCGGGAAAATTCAGGCGGGGTGCACAAGCTGCTCTCGATGTGAACATGAGCATCGATAAACCCAGGGCAGACATAGCGCCCACCCACATCGATGGTTTGTTTGGCCTCGTAACCCGAGCCAAACGCCACAATATACCCATCATGGACTACGATGTCGGTCCGGTAGATCTCTCCGGTTAGCACATTGATGAGCTGCGCATCGCGCAGGACTAAATCAGGCTCGCGGTCGCCGCGAGCGGCGGCGATGCGCTCAGCTAACGTCATAATCCCTCCTCAACCTTACGATTTTGGCGCGGCTGCTGACCGTATTGTAACGTAACTCCGCGCGATACAGCACAGGTCGATGACCGTTCGCTCATTTGCGTCTGTTCGGTGCTGTGATTGTGCTGCCCGGCCGCAACGCGCGATCTTCGTGATCGAGCGTCCATACTGGCGCATCCATGAAAGAAGGTTTCACACGGCTGGTCAGAAGACGGTCATGGTCGCTCAACAAGGCATTGCGTGGCGAAGACCACTCCCCGGCGCGAAATAAATCGCCGCTGGCGATCGTCGCACCAAAGACCAGCTCAAAACGGCCGCGCGATGCATCTTGCCATACGCCTGCCCAGCCCAGCGTCACTGGGATGCCGCAGCGTTCATCCAGCAGTTCGCCCAATGCTTCCCATGGAGCATTTGTCCCCCTGCAAGCTAACCGTGGCAGTGTGCGCAAATCGGCAATACCGACATCGCGTCGCAGCGTGAGCACGCGATGGGTGGCTGTATTCCAAACGACAGCCGCTGCCCAAATCCTGAAGGTTGGAGAGTGTGGCTCCGGCTGATCAAACAGGTGCCTGAGCGGGTCGCCCCGGTTGAGTCTCCAGCGCAAACGAGGCAGTTCTGTCTGCCCAGCGTGCATGATCGTCGGCGCTGGGCGCTTTCCGCCTCGCCATGCAATCGCGTCCTGCACGATCTGGCCCATCAGTGTGGTAGGCAGTTGGTCGATCGGGAAAAAACAACTCAGCCGTTGAAGGCTGCGCGCTTTTGAGTTTGCTCGGTAGGCGCGAGCGCCGTAAAGCAGACTCAACCGGTTCCAGCTTGGGAAATAATACAGCCCGATTGGCCCCACGATTGCAGCGCTGATGCCAGTTTCTTCCAAAGTGTTGCGAGCAGCTGCTGCGTCAGGTGTTTCACCAAATTCAAGCCAGCCGCCGGGGAGAGTCCAAAGATCGAGATCCCTGTGCCGCGAGAGCAGCAGGCGCTCTTTGTTGAAAACCGCGCACAGCACACCCAGTCTCAGCGGCCCAGAACGCGCAGCCATTTTTTTCATCACTCGCCTCGAATAAGGCGCCGGGAGAGGGCATTGTGTCGTTCAATGAGGAGGGGCAGGTCGGCCGTTTGCAGTTGGCCATCTTTGACGGTGAAGCGGCCATTGATGACGGTATGGTCGGCGTTTTGGCCTCGGCATAGGAGCAGCGCTGCGACCGGATCGTGCAGCGCGCCCGCGTAACCGGGCTGATCCAGCCGATACGCGACAAAATCAGCCGCCATGCCCGGCGCCAGCGCACCCAGATCGGGCCGGCCTAGCACCGCGGCACTGCCGCGCGTCGCCAGTTCAAGGGCTTCACGGGCGGAAAGCCCGGCCGGGTTACCGCCCGCGCGTTGAAGCAGCATCGCCTGACGCGCCTCGTCGAGCAGATGACCGCTGTCGTTGGAGGCGGAACCATCAACGCCGATCCCGACGCGGACGCCAGCATCGAGCATCTTGCGAATCGGCGCGATGCCGGAGGCAAGGCGCAAGTTCGAGCTTGGGCAGTGGCATACGCCGGTGTTGGTCTTGGCGAACAGCCCGATCTCGCGCTCATTCAGGCACACACAGTGAGCATGCCAAACATCATCTCCCACCCAGTTGACGTCACTAGCATAGTCTCCGGGCAGCAGTCCAAACTTTTCAAGGCTGTAGGCGACGTCATCCGGCGTCTCGGCCAAATGCGTGTGCAGGCGCACCCCGTAACTGCGCGCTAGCGCCGCCGATTCGCGCATTAACGTTTGGCTGACGGAGAACGGCGAACAAGGCGCCACTGCAATATTCAGCATCGAGTAGCGGGCAGCATTGTGATATTGTTCGATCACGCGCTGCGTATCGCGCAAGATGTCCTCTTCATCCTCGACGATATAGTCTGGCGGCAGGCCGCCTTTTTTTTCTCCCACGCTCATCGAGCCGCGCGCAGCCACGAAGCGCGCTCCCATTTCGCACGCCGCGCGTATCTCTTCGTCGAGCGTCACATCGTTCGGGAAGAGGTACAGATGATCGCTGCTGGTAGTGCAGCCAGACAGCATCAGCTCGGCCAGCGCTAATTTAGTTGAGACATAAACCGCTTCGCTCGTCAGACGCGCCCAGATCGGATAAAGGGTGCGCAGCCACTTAAAGAGGTCTGACTGCTGCGCCAGGGCGCGCGTCAGCGATTGGTACATGTGATGGTGTGTGTTGATCAGGCCCGGGATCACAATATGCCCGGGTAGCGCGATCGTCTCATCGGCGAAACGCCATGCTAGTTCCGCCGTCGTGCCGACGGCCTCGATGATGCCTCCCCGGATGAAGAGGGCGCCATCGCTGATCTCGCGGCGCGCTTCGTCCATCGTGACGAGCGTATGGATATGTTTGACCAGCAGTGTGCGGCCCGATCGCGGGCCATCGGCCGGGGCGCTCACGCCGAGACCCCTGCCTGCGCTCGCCATGCGGCCTTGAGGGTGTTGGCCAGCAGCATAGTGATCGTCATTGGCCCAACGCCGCCTGGAACTTTGGTGATCGCGCTGGCGACTTCGACCGCGCTTTCAAAATCGACATCGCCGACGTAGCGATAGCCGCGCGCATCGTTCGGATCGTCAATTTTGTTCGTGCCAACATCGATGACGATCGCGCCCGGTTTGAGCCAACTCCCATGCACATAGTTGGCGCGGCCGATCGCGGCGATGACGATATCGGCCGCGCCGAGGATCGCCTGAAGATCGCGCGTGCGGCTGTGGCAGATGGTGACCGTCGCATTTTCTTTGATCAACATTAGGGCGACCGGCATGCCAACGATGTTGCTGCGGCCCACGACCACGGCGTGCGCGCCAGCAAGCTGCGCCCCGCTTTCTCTCAGCAAGACCATGCAGCCGGTTGGCGTGGCTGGGGTGAAATAGGGATCGCGCCCTTTCATCGCCAACAGGCCGATGTTAACAGGATGAAAACCGTCGACATCTTTCTCTAAGCTAACGAGGCTGAGGATTGCATGTTCATCAATATGCGCCGGCAGCGGAAGCTGCACCAGAATGCCGTGGATGGCCGGGTCAGCATTGAGCGCCCGCACGGCCTCTTCCACCTCGTCTTGGGTGCTGTTGGCCGGCAGCAAATGTCCTACTGACCGGATCCCCGCCTGCTCGCAAGCTCGGCGTTTCATGCGAACGTACTGCGCCGAAGCCGGGTTATCGCCCACCAATACGACGCCCAGCCCGGGCATGTGCCCGTGCTGCTCGGCAAAACGAGCCGCATCTGCGCTGATCTCTGCGCGCATGCGCTCTGCAATTGCTGTGCCATCAATGATTGCGGCAACCATCAAAGACCCATCCTTACGCCATGATATGAGAATACCATGAGCAGCGAGGAACTGCGAGAACCCGCCATTTGTAAACGCATTTGAACAACTTGGCGACAAAAATAACGCCCTGAATCGGAAAGTCTTGAGTACCATAACTATTGGATGGAAAAGATCACCCTCAGGTGTGTATTGCTTAATTTTCGTTGATGCAGTGCGCCCTGCATACCGAACAGGTGGCTCAGCAAGGAACAGCGAGTATGAATAGGTTAAAGACCGTAGAGCAGATGACCGGGGGACGAGCGCGTGGTCAGGCGCTGGTCGAGTATGCGCTTATTCTCGCGCTGTTGGTAATTGGGTTGGTTGGCGTGCTCGCCATCACTGGGCCGGCTGTCGGCAATGTGTTCAGCAATGTCGTTTTTAACCTCATCGGCCAAAATCCTGAGGAAGTGGTCGATCTAAGCGCAGGCCCCGGCGCGCCGGTCGCGTTCTGGCAAACAGTAACTTGGGTGGCTGAAAATCCGCAAGGTGAAACGCCGTTTCCGACGCCGATCGACCTGCCAGCCACCCCGATACCGACCGCTTTTGTGACGTGGACACCAAGCCCGACAGCAACGGAGACTCCGACGCCGACACCGACCTATACGAACACGCCCACGCCGACGAATACGCCGACACCGACCAATACGCCCGGCCCCACGCCAACGCCGGAAGACCGCGTGTTCAACGTTCCACTTATCGATCGTGGCGATGCGCTGCTCGACTGGCGTCTTGATCGCTCGGCGGCCGTGCTGCAAGGAGACTGGGAAGGCTATTACTACCCAAATACGACTTGGTCGGGCGAGGGGGTTCGCCAAGATACCAACGAGATTCAATTCGCCTGGGGGTATAATTCCCCTGCGCCCGGCATCCCTGCCGATAATTTCTCAGCTTATTGGCTCAACAATATCGTTTTGTCTGCTGCAACCACGCTGCGCATCGGCATCAGCCCTGATGACTGGGGCCGCGTGATCATTAACGGATCAACAGTGCTCACTTCCGTCTATTTGCCGGAGGGAAATTTCGCTTTCACGACGATTACGTTGCCCGCCGGCGTGCACTCGATTGAGGTGCGAATGTACGAGCTGTCGGGCTTGGCGCGTATGCGGCTTCTCATCGAGCGAGCGACTCCCAACCCTGACGACGTGCTCGTGGGCGCGCAGAGCTGTAGATGGGGCCAGCGTGTGAGCTGGGGCGACAGCGCATCGCCCAGCAACATGTTCGATGAGAATCCGACTGGCGACAATTGGCCCGCCGGCCAAACTTGCTATCTAGAGCTGCGCGGCGCGATCGATCTCTCGGGGACCAGCAACCCGAAACTGATCTTCTGGGACATCTGGGATTTCCTCAATGCAGGCAACGTGAATGCCGCGATCCAGATCTCAAATTACGTGGAAAGCGAACCGAATGTACTTGACCGCTCTGCGCTGTCGTGGACGACTATCCCGCTGCGCGCGGCGGGTACGGCCAACTATAACTGGACGCGCACGCAGATCGACCTCAACAGCATTCCCGGTCTCAGCAGCCGCATCACCGTGCGCTTCCTGCTCAGCAGCTCGACTGGCGGCAACCCGCTGCGCTGGTATATCGATGACATTCAGGTCGTTGATGACCCGCAGCCGAGCCGGACGTTCACAGTCGGCGACTCATGGAATCTCAATGATCGTGGGCAGATGGCCGATTTTATCTTCAATGCCGAGACGAACTATGGACTGGAGCTGCTGGGAAGCCCGCCCAGCACCTCTGAATGGCGTTGGAACTTAGCGACCGATTATGCGCGCGCTGGCACCGCGTGGGTGTTCCGCAACATCACGGGCGCCGGCGGCACATCCTATCCGAATCATTCGCAGAACGCTACTTCCGGCAGCCCGCGAGTGCACTATCTCGAGTTTAAATATCCAATTGACTTGACGACTGGGCGAGTTCCGCCGGTGCCGTTGGTCGATTTTGAAGGCGATACCGGCGATCCGATCCTCTCGTTCTGGCATGCGTATGAGCTGCCGCTCGGCGCGAGCATCCGCGTGGAGTATACGCGCAATGAGCGCGATATCAGCGGGATGCCAGCGAACATGGCTAACCCCGATGGCTGGGTGGTCATTCCCAACGAAGGTATGCTTTTGAATAACACGGCTACCAGCACGGGCGGTCGTAATGAATCGACTAACCGCGTTAGCCTGCTGCCGCGCAAGGTGTCGCTGCGGCTCACCTCGATCCCGAATTGGGAGACCCAGCCCTTCCGGCTGCGCTTCGCGATGGTCGTCAACCCGGGAACGTCGGGCAATTTCCGTTGGACGATCGATGA
Source organism: Aggregatilineales bacterium (assembly GCA_046719065.1). GTDB lineage: Bacteria > Chloroflexota > Anaerolineae > Aggregatilineales > Phototrophicaceae > Flexifilum. The sequence goes on from JBDNDP010000006.1 coordinate 159,969, forward strand.
ACTCAATTTGGAACGCGATGGCATCCAGCAATATCTGTCCTACCCATTCTATGACTCGGCTGAAAACAGCAGTTTTACTAATGCTGTTTGGACGGCGACCGGCGCTTGGGCGGCTTCGACAGCACAGGGTGGGGCGCTGCAGACTGCAACGGCCTATACCGACACGCCGACCAGTTGGTACCCGACTTCTGGCCCAGCCACAGATACATGGTTCGAGATGACCAAGACGATCGACCTGCTGCGTGACACGCCCGAGAACGTGCCGCCAGTGGGCGAGGCGCTCAGCCGGGCGCCGGCATCGCGGCCGTTCCTCACTTTCTACTTGCGGCGTCATTTGCAAAACGTCCGCTTTGGAGTTGAGATCTGGACGGCGCGCACCAACAACTGGACTGAGGTCTGGTTCTATCAAGCGCCGAACAACGACGATCGCCAGTTCAGTTGGGAGCGGGTTGAGATCGACCTGCGAGCGGCGGTGGCCGCTGCTAATGGCGTTGGCTGGACGTGGGATGGCGCTGGCCCGAACAGCATCACCGGCAATGCTGACCCGACCGACGATGATATCCGTATCCGCTTCCGCTTGCGGACGTCAGGCGGCACTTCGCGCGATGGTGTCTGGGTCGATGAAATCCGCATCGAGGATATCCCTGAGATCGTCCATCGTTTATGGGGCACGACACCCCACGGCACGTTAGTGACTGGCCCGGGCAACGGCCAGTACATCGATACGATTGAAACGGCCAGCCCCAATCTGCCCGTGCCGTGGCAGGAACGCTGGTGGCGCGCGGGTAACTGGGACGTCACCTCGACTCCTTCCGAGGTGCGCAGCGGCACTCTGGCCCTCGATGACAGCCCGGGTAGCAATTATCAGGCGCGCGCGCTCAATATTATTGAAATACGGCCGATCATCGACCTGCGCGGCACAAACCCGAACTTGCTGCCAGCGTTGAATTTCTTCGCGCGTTATAACTTCAACGCTGGTGCGCGCGTGCGCGTGGAAGTCGCAGTGGAAAATCCGGCTAGCCAGACGATCGGCTACAACAAGATGGCCGGGTGGAACGCTTGGACCAATGCGCCGCTCGGGACGGGCACCACGACGCTGACTCTGCTGCCGGGTTCTGGGACGCGCGTGGATACGTATCACCGTGCTCGCGTCAATTTGAGCTCATATGTCGGCAGTCGCATCCGCATTCGCTTCGTCGTCGATACAACGAATACCGACTCGACGAATTCAGGTTTGTGGATCGATGACGTCAGCATCAGTTATGGCCGGCCGATGTTCGCGCTGCCCTTCGCCGATCCCATCGCCAATAGCACATTCTGGATCACTGAAGGCCACTGGGGATTGACCAGCCAGTACTTCACCGGCACAGGCACAAGCTCGGTTGACCTCGGCCCGAATTTCTGGACTGGCTTCTACTTCGACTGCGAACCGTTACGCCAAGGCAGCGAGCAGTGTAATCAAGCGGGGACTTACACGAATATCCTGAACCGCAACAACCCCGAAGGTGGCGGTCCGCTGCCCACGGGCATTATCGCTGAACAAGTCCCGCAGGCCGATATCAATTTCTGGTTCGGGCAGAGTAATAAGCCGAACGACAATACGGCGCCAGATGGCTTCTTCGATACTTACGCCGCCCGCTGGACGCGCCAAGTTGAGTTGGCGCCCGGCACCTATAACGTGATCGGCGTCTTCAACGATGGTATGCGCCTGCGCATTAGCGATCGCACGGGTACGACGATCACGGACAGCCAAAATCGCATCATCAATGATTGGTCGGTGCGCAGCAATAACAACAACATCCTTGTATTCCGCAGTTTCACGGTGACCTCGGCGACGCCGATCACGCGCACGCTCACGTTAGAATGGTTCGAGCACGTGCAAAGCGCGGTCGTCTCACTGTCGATCTCGCGCAGCACTTTCTCGTTCACAGATAGCCCGAACACCCAGTCCGGTAATTCATGGAGCACGGTTGAGGCAGTACGCTTCGGCTGGTCTGGCATCATCCTCAACGGCTTCGTCGATCTGAGCGGGTCGTCGAACCCGACCATCCGCTACCGCCGATTGTACGATTTGCAGTCGAGTATTAATGTGTTCCTTGATGTTTCGACGGATGGCGGTTTCACGTGGCAGACGATGACGACTGAACTGGCGACCGGCGGGAGCCGGCGAACGCTGCTGCTGCCCGCCAACGACTGGGAGGATCGCGTCATCTCCATCCCGTCAGCTTATCGTACCTCGCTAGTTACGTTCCGCTTCCGGCTCGATACCATCCCCCGTGGTAATAACAGCACGGCCGATGGGTACTACATTTCCGATATCATCATCTCGCGGTAGCTGCGCCTTGTGGCGCTCAACGGGGGAGGCAAAAGGGCCTCCTCCGTTTTATTTTATTAAGTCTCGGTAAATGATCTGGTTGAAGGTCGAGTCCTGCTGTTAAACTATTTGATCAACAATGATATTTCCAGCATAAGGATGTTCACCGTGGCCCAAGCCGATTTCCGCCCGGGATTGCTGTTCGTCCTCGTCGGGCCTGCGGGGGTAGGCAAAAACAGCTTGATGCGTAAGGCGATCGACGAGGTTGGCGGCCAGCAGCTTCCGACGGCGACCACGCGTCCCATCCGGCCGGGGGAGCTGCAAGGGCGCGAACATATTTTCGTCAGCCCTGAAGAATTTCAGGTGCTGATCGAACAGGGAGCGCTGCTCGAGTACCAACTGATCCACGGCACGGGCTACTACGGTATGCTGCGCGATACGGTTGAGGCCGCGATTAAGGAAGATCAGCTTTTCTACGCCGATATTGATGTGCTTGGGGCGCGGATCGTACGCAATTTGTATCCCGAAAACGTCGTGACGGTGTTCGTCCAGCCCCCGTCGATCGCCAGTCTGATCGAACGCATGCGCCAGCGCGGTGAATCTCAGGCTGAGATCGCTCGACGGCTGCTGCGTGTGCCTATGGAGCTGGCCTACGCTGAAGAATGCGATCACGTCATTCTGAATGCCGTGGTGGAGGAAGCGGCGCTCGGGCTGTGCGCCGTCGTGCGCGCCGAACGCGAACGCCTGCACGCGCGCGCGCAGCGCGTCGCCAGTGCCAAGCCGGTTCCGCTGGCGTTCATCTACGAAGCGCGCGTCATTGTCCATAGTTCGAGCGGTGTCCTGCGTCGTGATGATGGCAGTCTGCCGGGGGTGGAGTTTGTCGATGGCGAGCTGCCACATCAAGCTGCCGAGCGCGCCTTAAGCAGTTTGATCGGAGTATCGGTTACAGGCCAGTTATCGACAGATAGGGCGGCTGATGGTGATTTTCTGCCGCCGCTAGATCTTCATGTTGAACGTAATGGGCGCGTTGAACGCATCGTTTATACCTATGCGTGTGATTTGGAAACTGGGCCTGCGCCGGCGGGCTGGCGCTGGTCTTCACTGCACGATGTTGAAACTGCGGGAAGTCCTTCATGATCCCAGCGGCTCGCCCGCTTGATGCGGTGCACCGGCGTTTGGGTGCGCAGCTCGCGCCCGATGGTATTCCGCTGCATTATGGTGATCAAGCCGCTGAATTTGCCGCCGGCAGAGGCGCGGCAGTGCTAATGGATCGGTCGCATGAAGGGCGGCTGTCTCTGAGCGGACGCGACCGGCTGGATCTGATTCAACGAATGTCGACCAATGATGTGCTGGCGCTTCAGGATGGGCAGGGCTGCCCGACGATCTTCACGAATCCGATCGGCCGTATTCTCGATCGCATCACCGTCTATCATCGTGGAGAGACCGCGCTCGTCTTGACCGAACCCGGCCGCGGCGAGGCGGTGCGCGCTTACCTGACCCGCAACACATTCTTCAACGACGAGGTGCAGATCGCCGATCGAGCCGCTGACCTGTGCGCGTTTGCCCTTCATGGCCCCTCTGCTGCTGCGGTGGTAGAGGCGCTTGGTTTGCCGTCTGCGCTGGGAGAGCGGTTGAGCTGTTTTGAGATCACGATCGCTGGTGTGCTGGTCGATGCCGCGCAGGTGAAACCGCTGTTTGGCAGTGGTTGGGTCCTTCTCGTGCCAGCTGCCGCGGCAGGCGCTGTCTGGTCCGCTGTGCTAGAGGCTGGTTCTGCGCATGGCTTGCGGCCGGCCGGTTCGCTGACATACAACGCGCTGCGGATCGCGGCTGGCCGGCCCGGCGTTGGCCGGGAACTGAGCGACAGCTATATCCCACTTGAAGTTGGTTTATGGGATGAGGTCAGCTTCACCAAGGGCTGTTACACCGGTCAGGAGATCATCGCGCGCATGGAAAGCCGTGGTCGTTTGGCGAGGACGCTGGTCGCAGTGACGCTTGATGGCTTCGTCGAGGCACCCGCGCCTCTGCGGGCCGATGGCCGCGAAGCCGGCACACTCACCAGTAGTGTGCTCGCGCCCGATGGCATTTGTTATGGTCTCGGCGTGGTGCGCCTGCGCTACGCGCAGCCCGGAACAACTCTAACTGTGAAAGATCGGCAGGCCTATATCGTGCGGCGCGCTGGAACTCAGCCAGCATCGCTTATTGAAGAGGCTTGATCTTAAAATTCAGGTGGGGGACTGTCGAAGAACAGACTCCACCACACTGTCCAAGGTTCTGGAGTCGCTGGGGTGGTTCGCAGCGCTTCGATCGGGATCGAAGGCGTCGGCGTTGGCTGTGTATCCAGGGCAGCTGCCGCCGGCACCGGAACGACCAAAATTTCACCAGGTAAGATCATCCTGCCTTGGCTGCGCGCCCATTGTGCTACATAGGCGTCGCTGCGCACGTAGTCGCGCTGCGCGATCAATTCTTCTTGGACGCGGCGGAGCTGCTCGATCTCGACGCGCACCCGGTCATAGGCTTGCTGCACCGATTGGCCGGAGGCGATGCGCGTGCTGAAATCGATCGCCAAGAATAGACCGATCGCAAGGATGGCTGCGAACATCACTTGAATGCCGGAAAACTGGCCGGTGCGCCGGCGCGCATCGTCGAAAACAGGGGGGCGCTTTTGCGTCATCGTGCGGATAAACATCTTTGCTGATTGTTCATAACTTGAGTATAGCATAGGATGAAAAAAGCTCAGGTTCAAAACCTGAGCTTGTGCCGAAGGTGGGAGTCGAACCCACACTCCCTTTCGAGAACTACGCCCTGAACGTAGCGCGTCTGCCAATTCCGCCACTTCGGCAATTCAGTTCGATTCTAGCAAACAAAGATCGCGTGTCAAGCGCAGAGTTTGAAAAACTTTAACGTTCATCTCTCACTTGAACCGCCGTGGTATAATCTCCTAGCTATTGCAAATGAGGTAGAGGGTTTTTGCTTCGTGAAACTGCTTTTCCCCCTGTTCGTGCTGCTAGTGGCAGTCTGGATCGTTGTGCCGCTAGCAGCGCAAACACCTACGGTGACGGCTGAAGCGATTGGACAAGCGAATTTAAGGGCGTTTCCAAGCACTGAGGCTGATCTATTGGGGCAGATCGCGGCTGGGACGCGCTATCCGGTCGTTGGCCGAAGCGAGTTTTTCCCGTGGTTGTTGCTAGGCGATCCCGCCAGCACGCAGCCGATCGGTTGGGTCTTCGCCGAGCTGGTCAATGTGCAAGGGGAGATCAACACCGTGCCATTCAGCACCTTAGATCTCAGCAGCGCTGCCCTCGCGCTGCCAGCGCCAGAGCCCACGCTGGCGATTCCTACCCAACCGGCACCACTGCCGCCTGCGGAGCCAAATGAACCAGCCGCCCCCGTGCCAGCCTCAGCAGTAGTGGGGATCGTCCGCGGCGAGATCAACCTCCGCTACGGCCCCGGGGTGGACTATCCGCGTATTGGCATCGGCCGGGCCGGCGATCGCTTTCCCATCTTGATGACGCACACCCAGCTTCCATGGGTTCAGGTTGCTTATCCAAGCTCGCCAACTGGAGCAGCGTGGGTGGCCGTCGAGCTGCTCGAGATCGAAGGCGACCTCAGCGCATTGCCATCGACCAATCAGCTTACGTTTGCGCTGCCGACGCTCACGCCGACGCCCTCCGTCATCCAACAGGCTTCGGTCGTCGGCGCTGCTATCGCGCCTGCTTCGCCGGAGTTTGCCGCCCTCGGCGAGCAGCTCTGGCAGATGGTGCTCGATGCGGGCTTCGAGCCAGGGACGAGCCGGGTAGGGGCGCTGTTCCTGATGCATGTGGAATCTTCCGAAGCGATCGCGTTTGGCGAGGACATCGCCTTCTCAGGGATGAGTTTGACCAAGATCCCGATCATGGCGGCCTATTTCGGCGCGATGACGGCGCCCCCTCGCGATCGGCAGCCTTATATCATCGCCGAAGCAATGGTATGCAGCGAGAACATTTCGAGCAATGCCATGCTAACGCAGTTGGGCGGGGGTAACCCTTATGCTGGGGCGGAAGTGGTGAGCGCCATGCTCGAGCGCTTTGGGCTGCGCCGCACATTCATCTATACCCCTTTTGCCAACGATCCATTTATCACGCCGCAGGCGCCGCGCACGCGCGTCACCGATGCTGATCAAGTCAGCGCTCGGCCAGATCCATATAACCAGTTCACCGTGACTGAGCTGGGGTCATTTCTCAATGGCATTGTGCAGTGCGCGGCTCAGGGCGCCGGCCCGCTGATCGAAAATTTTGATGGCGCTTTTACGCCGCTGAAGTGCCAGCAAATGCTCAATGTCATGAATCATAACCGAGTCGGCACCCTGCTCGAGGTGGGCGTGCCAGAAGAGATTCCGATCGCGCATAAGCACGGCTGGATCAACGACACACATGGCGACGCAGCGATCGTGTTCACGCCAGGTGGCACTTATATCTTCGTGGTAGCGCTTCACGGCCCAACATGGCTGGAATTCGCCACCAGCGCCCCGTTAATCGAGGAAATGTCTCGCATCGTTTATAACTACTTCAACCCAGACGCGCCGCTGGCCGAAGTGAGGACACCGGAAGGCATCGGCGATTTGGAGACCTGTAATCGCAATTTGCTCGGCAGCCAGCTCATCGCCGATCTTGAAAGCGCCACCTATCAATTCGCGCCGCTTTTCGGCGATTTCTGAGCGAGAGCGCGAAGGGATAGGCCGACATGCCTATCCCCTTTTTCATTTTGATGCTCAGCGCTGAAGCCGTTAACCCTTTACCCCGCCGATGGCAAGCCCGCCGACGATCCAGCGCTGGAAGGCGAAGAATAGGATCATGATAGGCAGCGAGATCAAGATCGACATGGCGGCAAATTTTTGCATATCGGGTGGCGGCTGGTTTGCGCCTCCCGCCATGGTCGCCAGCGCCATCGCTAACGTGTAACTTTGCGTCTCGCCCGTCAGGAAAATCCACGACAAGATGAACTCCGTCCAGCCATTCATGAAGCTGAACAAAATGACGATCGCGAAAGCAGGCAGCGAGAGGGGCACCATCACGCGGATGAAAGTGCCGATCAGACCGGCGCCGTCGATAAGGGCAGCTTCCTCGAGTTCCTTCGGGATCGTGTCGAAGTACCCCTTGAGATTCCAGATCGCAAAAGGCAGGCCGCCAGAAGCGAACGCCAGCGACAATCCTAGCAAGGTATTGCGCAGCGTTTGCGTGGGCGGCGCGCCTGGCCTTGCTGCCAAGCGCGACTCGAGCGCCATTGACCCCAACGAGACGATGATCGCGCCGATCAGCGCCCACAGCAGAATCGTGATGAGGGTGCGTGGTTCGATGATGCTGCGCAGCAGAAAGGTGACACCCCAGATCGCGGCAGCGCCGATCAACGCGCCAGCCCATGCGAGCAGGGCGTAGGGGATGAGCTGGATCACGGCTTGCGTGCGCATCGCGATCAGCTCTTGCGCATCGGCGTTGTAGGCATCGCGCGCAGCGATTAGAACCTCTTCGGCGGTGGCCAAATTGGCCGCGGCTTCTTCATAGTTTGCGCGGGCGCTGGCCGCACTCGCTGCCAGTCGATCGGCTTCAGCTTGCGCCGTCTCCAACGCGGCGGCAAGACTGGCCTGTGCTGCTGCGAGATTTTCTTCGTTAAGTGCCGTGAGCGCTGCGCTGGCCGTCTGGATCAGCAGGTCATCTTCAGGGTCTTCCACCTCATCGCGACGACTTGCGATGGTGCTTTCGAGCAGTGCGCGCAGCGCATCTGGATCGCTGGCGGCGGCAGCGGCATCTCTCAAATCGCTCACCATAGTGACTGCGGAAGCCGCCGCCGCAGCGCGTTCTTCGCGGCGCGTCGCTGTCAGGTCGCGCTGCGACACGCTTTGCACCCGCTGGTTGTAATCAGCCTGCGCGCGGTCAAGCGCGGTACGAAAGACGCTGAGCGGCGCATTAATGGTGGCCTGATAGACTGGACTGCGCTCGAACATCACGACCAAAGCCAGCATGATGGCGACTAGCGCAATAAGCGCCGAGACCATCGCGACAACCGGGGGGCTTGGATTGAACCAGCGTTCAGGGTTCGGCTTGCCGAGACCGCGCACGATGCTATAGACGATAAAGATGAGCGCTGCGACGAGCGCCGCCGAGAAATAGGCTGGGAAAGCGTTTGCCAGCGTTCGGTTGACCGGCACGGCGCTGAAAATGATGTAAAGCGGGATGACGACGCCGGTTGTCGGTAGCATGAGCAGGATGATGAACCCGAGCATCCCTGCCTGCCGGCCGATGAAGCGAAAACGTGAGAACGCATAGGCCGCCGAAGACCCCAAGACGACAGTCGCGACTGAAGTGCCCAACGCAATGAACAGGCTGTTCATCAACAGGTCGCTGAAGTACAGCGGCAGCACGTTAGAAAAAGGCTGGCTTAGCAGGCGGTAAAACGCATCGAGCGTGGCGTTCTCGGGAAACAGGTTGAGATCAGTCGGCCGCGTGATCCCGCGCGGATCGATCGCCATTGAGATGATCCACAAAACTGGGAACATCACGATCGCCAGCATTAACAGCAAAAACATTTGCAGCAGAATTTGCCGGATGATCTGCCCGCGCAGGCGTGGGCTAAAACGTTGTGCGGCGACCGGCTGCGCTCTCTTTCGTTCCTGTGTTAGAGGAGCTGTGCGTACGGTGGGTTGTGCGGTCGTCTCAAGCATCGTAAGCCTCGGTCGCTCGGGTGATGCGATTGTTGATCAACGTGATGACGAGCAGGATGAAAAACACGACAATACTGAACGCTGCTGCTGCGCCATACAGTTGTTCTTGTTGAATGAGTTTGTATGCCTGTGTCACAAGCAGGTCGGTTTGGCCGCGCGGGCCGCCGGCAGTGATGAAAAAGATGACGTTGAACTGGTTGAAAGTCCAGATTGTGCCGAGCATGATCGCAGGAACCATCGCCGGGCGGATCAACGGCAGGGTGATGTTGGTGAACTGCATCCATTTGCTGGCCCCATCGACATTGGCCGCTTCGTACAAATCGGGCGGGATGCTTTGCAGCGCCCCCGTGGCGACTGTCATCATGAAGGGCCAGCCCAGCCAAACGTTGGCGATCAAGACGGCGTAAAACGCAAGGGTCGGCGCGCCAGCGCGATCAAACAGGTCAATAACCGCGTTCGAAGCCTGAGCGCCAGAAGCAAATACGTCGACCAGTGTTCCGATGATGGCAGCGCTCAGAATAATGATGCCGCCGATGCTGAAGACGGTGCGCGAAACGTTGAGCTGGCCCGTCTCCTTATCGCGCAAACCTAAACGAGCCGTGCGCCGCGCCAGCCACCATGTCGCCAGCGAGCAGCCGACCAACACCAGCAGGATGACGGGCCAGCCGCGCAGGTCGACCGGACGTTCGAGGCTGGTGAGCCACGCCGTGCGAGTGGCGAAATTTGTGCCGAAGGTCTCGTTAAAGCTGCGGATGAGCAAGTTGATGCCGCCGTCGTTCTGCTGCCACAAATTGTTCCAAATCAATGCAGTAATGTAAGCCGGCAGCGCCCACGGCAACACAAACAAGGCGCGATAAATGCGGCGGCCAAATACATACTGGGCATTCAGCGCCAGCGCAACTGCCAAGCCGATCGAAGCGTGCAGCGCGACATTGACGAACGTCCACATTACATTGAAGCCGAGCAGCGGAAAGAAATTATAGTTTGGGACATTGAGTTCGGAGGTGATGACCCGCCGGTAATTTTCAAGCCCAATGAATGGTGCTACAGCCCCGCCCAGATGTTCCACGCGAAAATCGAGGAACGAAATGACGATCTGGTAAAGCTGCGGCAGGAAAGTGATGAATATCATCACGATCAATGACGGCGCAACGAACAGCCATGGAACACCGCTGGCGCGAATGCCAGCGCGTAAGCTGTCCCACATTGTGGGTGTTTGACCGCCGATCGGTTGTTGTGTGATGGCTGTCATGGCAGAACCTCATCGCCAACAAAGACAGAGGGCAAGGTCGCCACGAACGACCTCACCCTCTGTAGCACTCAAGTTAGGAGACCATCACCGTAAACGGCGTTAGGATTACCGCCCGTGGATCTGGTCAATGCTCGCCTGAATCAAAGCATATGCCGCAGCGCGCGCCTCCGCTGGCGTCTCGCCGCCTTCGCTCACCGCTGCGATTGCATCGCCCATTGGCCCCCAGAAGGCGCTAAGCTCGGCGCGGTTCGGGAACGGCGTGCCCAGCGCGAACTGCTCGGCGAACACCTGCAAATTCGGGTTCTCAACTTCCACTACCGGGTTCACGGGCAGCAGGCCGCCTTCGGTGGCAGCGATCGTCTGTCCCTCTTCACTGGTGACGAAGCGACCCCAAGCGAGGAAAGCGTCCAGCTTAGCCGGGTCATTGCCAACAGTCGCGTTAGCGAAAAAGCCCTCAGCCTGCGCGAACAGAGCGGGCACCTCGCCGTTATCAAGCCGCGGCATGATCGAAACGCCGAGGTCATCGCCCAGATCGCTCTCAAACTGCGCGAGGTTCCAGATGCCGTCATACACCATCGCTACGGTTCCCTGTTGGAAGCCCGGGTTTGGCGATGAGCCATCGATCACGACGCCGCTGTTGGGGTCTTGCGCCAGCAGGTACATGTCCTGATGGAATTGCAGGTAAGCTTCCATCGCCGCGGCGCCTTCGCCATCGGCAAAGGCAGCATTGCCATCCTCATCCATCAGCGCGCCGCCCAGCGAGAACAAGAAGCCTGCGCTGTGGAAGAAACCGTTCTGGAAAGCCAGACCCGTGAATCCGTCTTCGGCCAATTCCTGAGAGATTTGCAGAACTTCAGCCCAAGTTTCCGGCGCTTCGGGCACCAGCGCGCGATTGTAGAAGAAGGCGAGAGTCTTGGCGCTGAACGGGATGCCGTAAATTGCATCATTGAAGGTGAAGGCGCCCCATGCTGTCTCCGATGCCTGCGCGCGCAGTTCGTCATCAATGAAAGGCGTCAGGTCTGTAAGCAAGCCAGCGCTGGCCCACGGGCCGGTGCTGTCGTTCGCCCAGATGATCATGTCGGGGCCTTCGCCAGCGCCAGCGGCGGCAACGAAGCTATCTTGAATCGTACCGGAGGGGTTAAAAACCTGCTGGACGCGGATGCCGGGATTGGCCGCTTCAAACGCCTCGATGATCGACAGCAGCGCATCTCCTTCTGCATCTTGCTTGGCATGCCACAGAACCAGCGTAACCGTGTCTTGTGCTGTCACTGCACCAAGCGCCGGCACGATCAAGCAGACGATCATCGCAACTGCTAGAAATACTTTCCTGCTAATGAGTTTCATTGAAGATCTCCTTCATAAATCTTAAAGGACATGATAGAGATTCTAGATGTTAGGCAACTTTTAACGTTACCCCACAGGCCATATGATAGCAATTTCTTGGGATTGCACAAGAGATAGGTAAGTGAATCTGCTGGTTTTCAGTGGGGTCGATTTTTCTTGTGGGCAGCCTCGTCGCTCCAAGCGCGCTGCGATAGCGTGACGTGAAGCGCAAAAGTCCAATCAGTCACAAAGTTATACAGCTCCTGCGTCACAAGGAGGTCGTGGTGAATTTGGATGGCGGCGCCGCGCAAATTATCGAGCATTGCGAGCAGAGGTTGTCTTTTGCGATGGCCGTCAAATTCATTGAATACGGCATCCAGCGCAGCGTCATTTAGCAAATGCGGGTTTTCCAGCGCGTCCTTGAAGATGTGAGCTGCGAAAGCGGCATCTCTCTCGCAGCCAAGTTCAGCGCCCAGCAGGGTCAATGCGTGCTCTCGCAAGTCGAATTGGAACTGCCGCATCGATTGTAATCTTTGGTGTAGGTCTTCGCCGATCTCGTGGAGCAGAGAAACCGGCGGCGGTTCTTGCGCAATGTGTTTCTCCAAGAATGCTAACAGTTTGTCCGGCATGCCTTCTGCCAAACTATGCTCAAATAATGTCATTGCCTCAATGCGAAGTGCGTTGAGATCGGTGTACAGCGGATTTTCGATAAGCGCTGGTTCGCTCAAGAGGTTAGCTTGTTTCCATCGGGACATAGGCGTTTTAGATAATCCCAAGTGTAAATACCAGTGTGGTGGCCATCATCCCATATCGGCTGCAAAGCGTAATTGCCAACCAGTTCGATCGACTGGATGCCGTATGACCGCTTCGGTTTGAGCACCAACAAATCGGCCGGGTCGTACTCTCGCCCCATATATTGATGCCCGCCGCGGCACTCGACGCAGGGGCAGGCTTCGCGCAGCGGGCCAAGTGGATAGCGGCAGACGGCGTCGTCGTCCCACGTGATTTCAAGATAGGCTTCATTTTTGTTGAGCGTGATCGCTTTAGGGCGCGGGCTGGACATCATGGTCATAATCTCCCTGTAATTTGGGATGGCTGGGCGAGTACGCCCAGTTTACTGGCATTGTAATGCCCTTTGTCCCATATTTCGACCCGGCGCCCACTCCTGTATCATCCTGAGCATCTTCGCCTCATGCTGAATTCAATGTATCATGGAACCGGCTAGTATCTAACTTAAGTTTATCGCCGTTGGCCGCGTGTGTATCACATGTGTATGACGAAGCGTCTTGCATCTCAAGGGGGGTCTGTTACAATCAATCTGTGCGATGGGTTCTCTAATCACCCTGTTCCCGCGGAGTAAAGTATGCGATTTCGTCTTATGTTGGTGCTGTTGGCTTTGCTGTTCGTCGCTGCATGTCAGGGGCCGCCGCCAACGGTGATCTATATTGTGCTGTCGCCGACGCCGGATGCGACGCAGATGGAAGCGACCGCGGTTGCCGCTGCTGCTCTCACTGCTGCCGTGACCGACGAGCCAACAGTGTCGGAGTCGCTTACTCCAACCTCTACGCCGACACTCACGCTGACGCCGCCCGTGCTTGCTGCGACCGAACCGCCAACTGCGACGCCTTCGCCGGCAGAAGTGATTGCTGAGCCGCAAGCGCCTGACGCCACCCCTGCCTCGCCGACAGCAGTTCTGCCATCGCCGACTCCGACGATCACCCCGCTGCCCGCCAATTTTCCGACGCCCGTCTTTGCGCAAATTCAGGTTGCCGAGCAGTTGTTCGAGGGTGGGCGAATGTTCTGGCTACAACCAACAAGCGAGATCTGGGCATTGATCGTCACGGCTGAGGGGCGGGGCGAATGGCTGATCTTTCAAGACACGTTTGTCGAGGGAGAGCCTGAACGCGATGAAACCCTCGTCGTGCCGGCGGGCTTCCTTCAACCAGAGCGTGGCTTCGGCAAACTGTGGCGCGAGAATGATGAACTGCGCGGCCGTCTCGGCTGGGCAGTGACTCCAGAATTTGGCTATGTCAGCCGCTACGAATATCATGCTGGGGGGCAGGTCGATGCTCAAGGCGTTTATCAACCCGGGCCGGGACATCATGTGCTCTTCAGTTTGTATGAAGAACGCTTCCGTTTCAATGAAATTGATGGAACTTGGCAGCTTGGCGGCACGTAACCTCGTGTAACCTCAAGGAGTTTGTATGAGCGATCTGCGTCAATGGCGGCTGGCGCCCGGCGATCCGCTTGCGCTGCAGATCGCTGCCGACGCGCGTCTAAGCGCGACCGATTACGCCGACGATCAAACATGGGAGCTGCTGCCCGGGGAGGGCAGCGGGCCAGCGCTCGCCCTGCAGACGCGCTTTGGCGGCCGGGTGGGTCTGGCTAGCCTCGTGCCGATGTGGACGGTTGACCGGCGCACCATCTATCAGGCTGATGCTTATGCCGACCGTCCAGTTGTTACGGCCTTTGCGCCCAGCTTTGTGAGCTTGGCCGCGCGTATTACGCCGGAGCTGCTCCTGCGCACGGAAGTGCTCGCTCTTGACTCGCATGCGATTGGCATGCGCTGCACGCTTAAGAATGCGTCGAAAACCGCTGTAAGCGTTCAGCTTGATCTTGTGGGGTTCGTCGCCTCAGAAGGGCAGGAGCACAGATTAGCTGTGCTGCCGCTCTCAGCAGGTGGTGCGGCGCTCGTTCTGGGCGCAGTCGGCAACCTGCAACCGGCCGTCCTGCTTGAGGGTGGCTCGGCAGACCCTGAGGGCGCCTCGTCATCGAGGTTGACGCGCACTATAACGCTCGAGCCGGGGAAGCAGCTCGCTTTGCGCATGGTTCATGTAGGGCTGCCCGGCTTGGCAAACTCGATCGCTCAAGCGGACCGTTGGCTTAAGCAGTCTTGGAGCGCGCGGCTCGAACGAATTCGCGCTGTCGCTGCCCGTACCCCGATCGTAGAGACCGGCGATGCAGCGCGCGATGCCGCCCTAGCTTTTTCGTTTCAGCAGCTTATGCAGTCGTTCTTAAGGCCGACACATAGCCTGCCCCGTCCCTCCTTTGTCGCCAGCCGGCAGCCGGGGCGCGGCTTCAGCCCGCGCGGCGATGGCTCCGATCATCCGCGCCCGTGGGCTGGCCAAGCTCCACCGCTAGCCTATTTAACAGGGCTGGCTGCCGCCTCGATCGAGCCGGCCTTTGCGCACGGTATCATTCAAAATTACCTAGCAGTGCAACGCAGTGATGGCTGGATCGACTGGAAGCCCGGCTTGGCGGGGCAACGACAGGGTATCTTGTGCCTGCCTATTTTGGCTCGGCTTGCTTGGGGCATTTTTCAGTACACCGAGGATGATGCGTTTCTGCGCGATGTTTACCCTCGCCTGCGCAAATTTCTCGCGCGCTGGTTAATGCCAGACCTCGATGCGGATGGCGACGGTTTGCCGGAGTGGCAAAGCGAAACCCAAACCGGCTACGCCTTTATGCCGAGTTTTGCTGTCAATATTGCATGGGGGCAGCACGCCGACATTCGCTTGGTTGAGGCCCCCGATCTGGTCGCTTATCTGCTTTCGGAAGCCTTAAGCTTGCGCGAAATGGCCTACTATCTGCATGATGAAAACGGTGAGCGCGAATACGACGCATTGGCCGGCCGGCTGCGCACCGCGCTAGAGTGTTTGTGGGTGGATGGACGGTATGTTTATCGCGATCGTGATACCCACCAAACGGGGCCATCAGTGCTGATCCTTGACGATGCGCGCGCCGATGAAGAACAGTTCATCGGCGCTGATTTGACGCCGCCAGCGCGACTTATCATTCGTGTTACCGGGGGCATGGAACATGTGCCGCGGATGACGCTCCGGCTTGAGGGACTCGGCATCGATGACCAGCCTTCGAGCGAAACTGTCCAGTCTCGTGATTTCGTTTGGACACATGGGCGCGGCGTCTATACCACCCGCACCGTTTTTAAACGTATCGATCGGCTCGTGCCTGAGGGACTGGTGCGCGTCTATCGGCTGCATGTGCGCACGGTCGATACAACGCGATGCGACATCAGTGGGCTGCTTCCGCTGTGGTCAGTTGGCATTGATGAACAGCGGTGTGCTGCGCTTGTGCGTCAGCTTGAAGCAAATTTTCTAAGGCCGAACGGCGTCACGATGGCAGCCGTCACCGATCCAGCGTTCGATCCCGCAAATGAGAAAGGGGCGGGCGGCGTTTGGCCGTTTTGGCTTACCCTAATCGGCGAGGGGCTGATCGAATGTGGGTATCAGGCGCAGGCCACCGCGCTGCTTGAGCGGCTGTTGGCCGCTCAAGTTGAAGTGCTGCGCCGCGAGCGCGCATTTTATGAGTTCTACCATGCCGACCAGCCGGCCGGGCTGGGCGAGCGCGGCCATACGGGCGGCATCGTGCCACTGCATTTGTTTCTGCGCGTCATTGGCGTGCGCATTATTGGCCCGCATAAGGTTTGGACCGGTGGGCCTTATCTGTGGTCTGGGCCGGTGACGCTCAAACAGCACGGCGTCGTCGTGCGGCGTTCTGCCGAAGGCACCGAGATCCGATTTGTTTCTGGGCGCATGAAACGATTGCCAGCCGCTGCTCCGTTCCAAGAGGTTTGTGACATGGAATGAAGTATATGGCTGCAGTAGATGAAACCTTTGATTTGTTGTTCAATTTGACCAGTGAAGGCATCATCATTGCCGATGCCCACGGCGTGATCCAGCGTGTTAACCCTGCCGCGGCGGCCATGCTTAATACGACTGTCAATTCATTGTGTAATCGTCCCGCAAGCGAGGTGTTCGCCCACCGAGGAGCGCTGCTGCGGCTGTTCGAAACCTTGCCTGAGGGATCGGTTGACCTCGAACTGCCGCGCAAGCGGATCGCTGCTGCAGCGGTCGTGTCGCTGACGAGTGGTGGCAGGCTGGTACATCTGCGCGATATCACCGAGCAGCAGCATCTTGAGTCGCGTCGCGAGATGCTCATCCGCGCAATGGCGCATGACCTGCGCAATCCAATTTCGGCGATCAGCGGTTATGCTGACTTAATTGAGAAAATGGGGCCGATCAATGAGGCTCAAACACAGTTCCTCAACCGCGTGCGCCAAACGACCAACAAGCTGTACGAGGTGATCGAGGCGCTGATCGATTTAGCTTGGATCGAGGCAGGCATGCCGCTGCGCTTCATGCCGCTGCGCTTGAGCGGTTTGATCGATGAGGTTATCGGGGGTTTGAACGACGCTGCGCGCGCGCGTTCGATTACCTTTGCGGTCTCGGTGCAGGACCCGCTTCCTCTGATCATTGGCGACCCTGCGCGGCTGAAACTTGTCTTCCGGCATGTCATCCACAACGCGCTGCTTTACTCGGAGCCGGAACGTCTCGTCGCTGTGCATGTTTGGGGGGATACGCGCGAGGTCCACTGCAAGATCGCCGATCAGGGGTTTGGCATCGCTGAAGATGAAATCGACCTTATCTTCGATCGTCTTTACCGGTCGGCAGATGAGCGCGTGCGCGCGCTGCCTGGCGGTGGGGTGGGGCTGACGTTGGCACGGCGCATCCTCGTCCGCCACGGCGGTCAGATCGCCGTCAGCAGTGCGCTCGACAAGGGCAGTGTCTTCACGATCACACTGCCAGCAGCCCATGCACAGGGTTAAAGTCAGCTTGCCGGCCACCGTAGCTCAATTTGGCGTAGCCCAGGCGGGGCTGGGGCTGGCGTTGGGAATGCGCGCAACGGTCGAGTTCTCTGAGACGACTGGCGATCGCCTTCTCGTTGAGACAGATGGCGAGGACGCCGGCCGTTACAGTCTCGGTTTGCGTCACCCGGTCGTCTTGGGGCTGACGCGCGTTTTCCAACGGCAAGAGCGAGCGGTGCTGGGCTTGACCATTCGCATCCACAACGAGATTCCCCCCGGAGATGTGCTGGGCACGGAAGCGGCTTTCATCACAGCGGGTATCATTGGCGCCAATAATTTGCTCGGTAGGCCGCTGCAACGCCCCGAGGTGCTGGCGCTGGCGGTTCAGGTTTCCGGCCAGCCTGAGCACGCGGTGACGACTATCCTCGGCGGCTTGAATGCCTGCCTGTGCGCTGAAGATGGTCTCATCTATCGCAATCTGCCGGCTGCGCCTCTGCAGGTGGTGGTTGCGCTGCCCGCTATCGACCTGCCCGAGGTGCTGTCTCAAGAGCGAGCCGCCCGTCCTATCGTGCTCGATGCCTTGCGACGTATGCCGCTCCTCATCGAGGCGCTGCGCGCGGGCGACGTGCCGCTGTTGGCGCGGGCGCTTGAGGATCGGTTGTTTGCGCCGCATGTAGAGCCGCTGATCACGGGTCTGCCGGCCGTCAAGATGGCTCTGGCAGCGCTCGGCCCGGCCGCAGTGAGCATCCTTGGCAGCGGGCCGGCTTTGCTGATCTTCTCGACAGCTCCAGTTAAGGTCGTGCAAGGGATAGTTACCGCGGCGTTTTCCGAGCACAAGATCAGCGTGAGGACGTGGGCCGCTCCGATCGATACGCAAGGGGTTTTGGTCAGCGCTGCGCAGATGCCTTAGCTAAACCAATGCGTTACAATAATCAATCGCAGTTCATCGTCAACCCACTACGAGTAGAAAGCATCTTTGATGTTCCGTCAAATGCGCCCTCGGCCTGGCACAGGGCAGGGCGACTCTCCGGAAGTGCCGCCCGGCCCCATGAACTGGCGGCGCCTCTTCAGTTATTTGCGTCCCTATTGGCCACGAATGGGGTTGGCGCTTATCGGTCTGGTGATCAGCGCTTCCCTCAGCCTTGTCTTTCCAGCGGTCATTCAGCAAGTGGTCGACTCGGTGTTGACGGCTGGAGATGTGCTGCTGCTCGATCGGATCACGGCGATCCTGCTGGTCGTGTTCTTGATCCGATCCGTTTCAACGTTGGTTGAGACCTACAACCTGAATTATGTCGGTGAACGCATCGTCATCGACCTTGGATACCAGCTCTATGAGCATCTGCTCACCCTGCCGCTCGGTTTTTTTGTGAACCGCCGCGTCGGTGAATTGGTTAGCCGTTTATCGCGCGATGTGACGATGGTGCGCTCTGTGCTCACCAACAACTTAACGACACTGCTGCAGCAGGGCTTGATCATGATTGGCGCGATCGTCGTCATGGTCATCATTAATATCCGCCTCACGCTGTTCATCCTTGTGCTCACACCCGTTATCGTTGCGCTGGGCGCCGTCTTTGGCATCATCATGCGCCGTACCAGCACCCGCGTGACCGACGAGCTGGCCGCCTCGACCGTGGTGATGGAGGAGGTGTTTCAAAGCATACGCGAAGTCAAGAGTTTCGTGCGCGAACCCTACGAAACGCAGCGCTATCAAAGCGCTCTGCGGCGCGCTTTTGCCGCCATCTTGACTCAACTTCGCTTGCGCGCGCTGTTCGGCCCACTGGTCGCTTTTCTCGGCTTCGGGGGGCTTGCCATGGTCTTGTGGTTTGGCGGCCGCGAGGTGCTGGCTGGCCGGCTGACGGGTGGTGAGCTGATCGCATTCTTGATCTACGGGCTGACGGTTGCGGGCAGCTTGGCTTCGCTGGTTGGCTTGTACACCAGCTTTCAAGAAGCGCTCGGCGCAACCAAGCGCGTCTTTGAAATCCTCGATACTCAACCCGAAGTGACTGATGCGCCGGGTGCGCTCACACTGACCCACGTGGACGGGCGTCTTACCTTCGAGCATGTTTCCTTCAGCTACGATGCGCGGCAAGAAGTGCTGCATGATGTCTCGCTTGACATCGCGCCGGGGGAGATCGTGGCGCTTGTCGGGCCGAGCGGCGCTGGCAAGAGCACGATCTTTAACTTGATCCCGCGTTTTTATGACCCGACCTATGGCGTCATCCGCCTTGATGGGCACGACCTGCGCGAAGTGACCCAAAGCAGCCTGCGCGCTCAGATCGGGATTGTGCCGCAGGAAACCCTGCTGTTTGGCGGCACGATCCGTGAAAACATTCGCTACGGTCGTCTTGATGCGACCGAGACAGAGATTGAGGCGGCAGCGCGCGCCGCCAATGCGCATGAGTTCATTATGGAGTTGCCCGACCGGTACGAGACGATCGTCGGTGAGCGCGGCATTCGGCTCAGCGGTGGGCAGCGCCAGCGGATCGCCATCGCCCGCGCCATCCTCAAAGACCCGCGCGTTCTGCTGCTCGATGAAGCGACTTCCAGCCTTGACAGCGAAAGCGAGCACGAGGTTCAAGAAGCCTTAGCGCGGTTGATGCAAAATCGCACGACGGTCATTATTGCCCACCGGCTGAGCACAGTTCGTGTCGCGCATCGTATCGTCGTGCTCGATCATGGGCGCATCATTGAGATGGGGACGCACGAAGAACTCATGACGCTCGACGGCCTGTATGCCAAGCTCTATGCGATGCAGTTCCGCGCCGAGCTGGTTGAGGAAGTGGTGAGCTGACGATGAAATTGGCGATGGCGTTCGGCGTGACGCGAGGTGAAGTCGTCTCGCTGGTGGGCGCAGGCGGCAAATCGACCACGCTGGCTGCGCTGGGGCATGAATTGGTAAGGGAGGGGTGGCGGGTTTTAGCGACGACGACCACGCGCATCGGCTTGGCGCAGCTTGATTGGTTCCCGCGCGCCATGGACAGTGCGACCGATGCGCAACGGCTGTCCACAGCTCTAAACGATGACCGCTTCGTCTTCGTTTACGACCACAGCGCTGGTGAAAAGGTGATGGGCGTCGATATGAGCTGGGTATCATGGGCGCTTGACTCGCTGGATGCTGATATCCTTCTGATCGAGGCGGACGGCGCCCGCCGGCTGCCGTTCAAGGCGCCGTACTCTCACGAACCTGTGATCGCCCCAGAAACGACCCTTGTCGTGCCGGTGGCCCATTTGGCTGCGCTTGGCCAGCCGCTGAATGATGATCACGTTTATAATGCCGCTGCTATGATCGCGCGTTACGGATTTCCGGAGGGCGCACCGGTGAAATCGCCTTGGGTTGCTCAGGTGCTGCGCGACCCGACATTAGGCTTAAAAAATGTTCCGGAAAGCGCGCGCGTCATCGGCTGGCTGAACGGCGTTCCGGCGACGGGATATTTGCGCGGTCGTGCCCGCTTAATTGCGCGGCTGATGCTGCGCGAGCCGCGCGTGTACGCCGTCGCGCTCGGCGATGCGCGGGCGCCAGAACCGGTTTGCGAAGTGCAGCGTCGTGTCGGCGCGATCGTGCTGGCGGGCGGTTTGTCGCGCCGTATGGGCGAGCCGAAGGTCCTGCTGCCGTGGGCTGAAGGCCGCTCGATCTTGGCGCATATCCTCGAGCAGGTTCGTTTAGCGAAAGTTGATGACATCACGGTGGTCACTGGCCATCATGCCGATCGAGTGGCTGCTATTGCTGTTGGCTGCGGCGCCACGGCCATTCATAACGCGGATTATGCGACGGGCGAAATGCTTTCTTCGCTCAAAGCGGGGCTGCGCGCGCAGCCCTCGTCGATCGCTGCTGCGTTAATTGTGCTGGGCGACCAGCCGCGTTTGCAGCCGCGCGTGATCGGGAAGTTGTTAGCTGCGTATTTTGAAGGGCAGGGGGAGATCGTTGTGCCCAGCTACCAGATGCGGCGTGGCCATCCGATCCTTGTTGACCGGCGGTACTGGCAGGAGATTTTAGCGCTGCCGCCAGAAGGCACCCCGCGCGATGTCATCAATGCCCATGCCAGCCGCATCGCTTATGTCGAGGTGGATACGGACAGCGTGCTGCGTGATGTCGATACCCCCGACGATTATCGCGATGAACGGCAGCGCGCTGGTCTGCCATCG
>JBDNDP010000060.1:0-3330 GCA_046719065.1 Aggregatilineales bacterium
CTGTGCGCGTTCAGCATGCTCCACCAGCGTCCGATAGACGAAGCGCCCGCGTTCTGATCTGGCATCAACTGCTGTCGCGGCGCGAGGGCGGTACGGCAATCCTTTTTTCCTCGCCCGAACTCGATGAACTGGTCACCTACAGCGACCGTATTTTAGTCTTTGTGGCTGGTCGCGTGTTCGAAATCCCTGATGCTTCACAGGTTTCGATCGAGGAGTTGGGGCGGCGTATCGGCGGTGATTTTGCGGATTGAGTTATGAGAAAAGCGCTTCTACAGGTTGGTTTCATTGTGCTGCCGGTTACGCTCTCGTTTGCGATTGCGGCTGTCATCATTATTATCGTCGGCCGAGACCCGCGCAATGTGCTCGAAGCGATCTGGCAAGGCGCCTTTCGTAATACGAACGCCTTCGCCGGCGTCGTCAATTTCTGGATACCTTTGGCGTTATGTAGCGTCGGTTTAGTTGTGACCTTCACCGCCGGGTTGTGGAACATCGGTGTTGAGGGGCAGATGGTGATGGGAGCGATCTTTGCGAGCTGGGCGGCGCGTACTTTGGTGCTGCCCTCTCCGCTGCTGATCGGCGTTGAAATCGTGCTTGCCATGATAGGCGGAGCTTTCTGGGCGATCGTGGTCGGTATCTTGAAGACGCGGCTGGGGGTGCACGAAATTTTTGGCGGCGTCGCGCTGAACGCGCTCGCGAACGTCTATGCCATATATCTGATCTCGGGGCCGTGGCAGCCTGCCGAAGGCGGCAGCGCACAATCGACTGCTCCGTTTCCGCGCGATGCGCTGCTGCCGCCCTTCTCGAACGAGTTCCCGGTCAGCTTGTTGATGCTGTTGCTCGTCTTCGGCGCGATCGGTCTGGTGGCATTCATCTTGCGCGGCACCCGTTGGGGGCTGAACCTGCGTGCGACAGGCAAAAATGCTCGCTCAGCGCTGCTGCTGGGTGTTCCAACGATGCAAAGCGCTATGTCAGCGTTTATTTTATGCGGAATGCTGGCTGGTGTCGCCGGGGCTTACCGCGTCTTGTTCACATATAACAGCCTGCGCCCATTCGTCTCTGGCGGCATCGGCTTTTTGGCGCTGTTAGTGGTGCTGCTGGTCTCGATTCGTATCCTGTGGGCGCCGATCATCGCTTTCGTCTTTGCCGTGATTTTGGGCGGCACTACGCGTCTGCGCATCGTGATGCAGCTCGACCAGTCGCTCGCTGGGGTGCTGCAGGGCATGCTCGTGCTGATGGTGCTGATCTTCAATGGAATACGCCAGCGGCTGTTCGAGCATCGTGGCAAGCATCCAGCCGCTGGCGCTGAGCCGTCTCCAGCGCAGCAGGCCCTTGCGCCACAGATGGCGAGGCCGACCGAGGTGGCTACACATGAGTGAAGAACTGATCCGCATTTTGAACAGCATCGTTGCGAATGCAACTCCGCTCGTGATTGCTGGGTTGGGCGAAACCGTGACCGAACGATCGGGCGTCATCAATCTCTCGCTGGATGGCAGCCTAGCGCTTTCGGCGCTGTTCGGCTTCACTGCCGCCTTAGCGACGGGAAGCGCCGAATTGGGGCTGCTGGCCGCTGCGGTTACGGGAGGCGCCATCGCTCTGATCGTCGCTGTTGGTGGTATCACGCTCAGGCAGGATCAGGTCGCTGTGGGATTTGTGCTTACGCTATTGTGCGCCGACCTCGCCAAGTTTCTGGGACAGGGTTATTCTGGGGTGAGCAGCACGCCAATGCCGGTCGTGCCGCTTGGCCCGCTGGCCGAAATCCCGATCGTTGGGCGTATTTTCTTCACGCACCAGCTTATCGTTTATTTCAGCTACGTCCTGCTGTTCGGGTTATGGTTTTGGCTGTTTCGTACCCGGCCGGGGCTGGCGCATCGTGCGGTCGGTGAGCGCCCAGAGGCAGCTTTCGCGCGCGGCACCGCTGTAAACCGCACTCGCTATCTTTACGCGGTGATTGGCGGGGCGCTGGTGGGTATCGCAGGTGCCTCATACTCGCTAGCGATCAAGCCGGGCTGGTCAAATCCACCAGCCATGCAAGGCGACGGCTGGATCGCGCTGGCGATCGTCATTTTTGGCGGTTGGCATCCGTTTCGCGTCGCTTTGGGGGCTTATCTCTTTGCGGCCCTGCGTGCGCTTGCATCTGCCATTCAGCGCAGCCCCGATATCAACATTCCGCTCGTTTTGCTGAACGGGCTGCCGTGGCTGCTGATGATCTTGACGCTGCTGCTGGTCAGCTCAGGCGCGGTCGACCGTCTGTTGGCGATAATGCCGCGCCCCCTGCAAAAATGGACGCGCAACTTGCTTCGGTCTGACCCGCCTAAAGCGCTCGGTACAAGGTTTGAGTCGAATTAGTCGTTTGAGTTTACGGATATTTAGGGATATGAAAAGCTCGTATGTCAAAATAACATACAGTTCTAGTTTTGATTAGTGCGAGTATCTCTAATATGCAAGGAACGCGCAGAGATCAATTCGTAAGCTGGACCTTGGGCGCGATCGCTGGGATCAGCATCGGCGTCTCGATTATCGATGTGATCGGGATCACCCCTGGCTGGGCTGCACGCCTAACGCCATTCTTCGTCGGCGTGCTGCTCCTGTACGTTGTGCTTGAGCGTGAGCGTGTCGACAGTGTGAAATACATCGTGCGTCGGCTTGATAAAGGGATCGAGAAGCTGCGCGACCAGCTGCGCACAGATGAAACGTGGCGCATGATTCGGCGGCCTAATGGCCGTGAAACTGGCGATGAATACCGCTCCATCCCATGGAAGGGCATGATCTTCCGCTCGCAGTCGGAGCTTCGAATCGCTAAAGCGCTAGACCATGCGGGTATCTTTTTTTTCCCGCCAGCCAAAGCCCGCCTCACCATCGGCAAAACGAGGCAAAGCCGAGAGATCGATTTTCTGATCTTCTATCAAGGACAGTGGGCGCTGCTTGAGGTAGACGGCCCATGGCATACGGCGGCGAACGACGAAGCGCGCGATCGCGTGCTGCGCAATCAGGGTATCTGCGCAATTTATCGCTACGACTCTCAGCGTTGTTACGACTCGCCCGCCGAAGTCGTGAGCGAATTTCTGGCGCGATTGCAAACCACTGGGCAGCCCGATGAGCCATTAGCAGGATCGTTATCGGCCAACTAAATACCATCAACGGAGTTTAGGGGCTTAAACTGCTGCTGCTCGGCTGTGGATGCATCACGCGCTAGCAACAATGGCGCGCAGGCGATCGAGCCGCGCTTCGGCCTCATCCTGTCGTCTAAATGGATAAAACTGTGCCCACGCCAGTGCCCACTCAAACTCGCGGAGCGCCTCGCTAAGTTCGCCCTGTGCCTCTAGCGCCAAC
>JBDNDP010000061.1:0-3287 GCA_046719065.1 Aggregatilineales bacterium
CCCAATTGCTACCAGCATCAACATGACGCTAAACGCAACAAACTTGTACAGTTGGCTTTCGAGAACCAACGTGAGCATCCCAAAGAACGCACAAAACGCATAGTACCCCAACGCGAGCTGGCGCGGAGTCATCAGCCCGCTGTCGAGCAGTCGAAAGTGCAAATGCCCCCGATCACCGCTGAAAGGACTGCGTCCCTGCCGCAGACGATTCGCTGCCTGCCACGCCAAATCCATGAGCGGCAGTCCCATCACGAGCAAGATCGTCGCCATCTTCGCCCCGCCAATGATGCTGAGTGTTCCGACGAGGTAACCCAAGTACAACGCCCCACCCCCGAGGTAAATCTGCGCGGGATAAAAGTTGTAGACAACGAAACCAGCACAAATGCCGACGAGCGCCAAGTGCAGCAGGCTTACGCTCGACTGGGCAGGCTCCACGAAGAACGCCCCGTTGAGAAACAACAAGACGCCAGCAATCCCACACACGCCCGCCGCCAGTCCGTCTGCTCCATCGAGGAAGTTCACCGTGTTCATCATCAAACCCATCCAAAACAACGTTAGCACAATCGTGACAGGCATTCCCCACTCTGGGGTTTGCTGGCCGGTGAACGGGTTGTTGAAGTATTCGATGAAGATCTGAAACGCGATAGCAATTCCAGCAGCGAGGATCTGCCCTGCCGCCTGTGCTATATACGACAGCTCGTAAAAGTCGTCGATGAGGCCCACGATGAATATGACCGCCCCACCGAGGAGCAGCCCAGTCAGCCTTGTAACTTCGTTCGGATCAAGCCGTTCAACGGGCAGCCACTGCGCCACCAGCACAGTGACCGTAAACGCGATGAACAGCGCAATGCCGCCCAGTTTAGGCATGGGGATGCTCTCGCGCCGCCGTCCTCCCGGCCGAGAAACCGCACCCAGTTTGAAGCTCAGCCAACGCGTCATGGGAACAAGCAGCAGCGTAAGCGCGAAGGCGAGCAGCAGCACGAGGATATACGATGCGGAAATGACCCACTCAGGCAGTGTCAAGTGCCGAACATCCGATCGCCTGCGTCGCCTAACCCCGGCACGATGAAGCCGATCTCGTTGAGGCGTTCATCCAGTGCCGCCAGATGAATCGGCACATCCGGATGCGCCTTTTGCACGGCAGCAACCCCTTCCGGCGCGCCCAGTAAGCCGATGAATTTCACACGCTTCACGCCCCACTCGCGCAAGATGTCGATCGCTGCTGTCGCCGAGCCGCCGGTTGCCAACATGGGATCCAACACGAAGCAGATCTCAACAGATGGCGCAGTCGGCAAGCGATTGTAGTATGAAACCGGCTTGAGCGTCTTCTCGTCGCGGTAGACGCCGATGTGCCACACCTGCACGCTCGGCAGCAGTTCTAGTACGCCCTCCATCATGCCCATCCCGGCGCGCATAATCGGGACTAAGCCGATGGTTTCCTGCGCCTCAAAGCCGTGCGCTATTCCCAATGGCGTTTGCACATCGCGCGGGATCAGCGATACGTCCAGCGTCGCCTCGTAGCACAACAGCAGCGTAATCTCCCGCACAAGTTCGCGGAATTGACGATGATCTGTTTTGACGTCGCGTAAAATCGTGAGCTTGTGCTTGATCAGTGGGTGCTGCGATACGTGCAGCATAGGCCACCCTTTCCTTTCGATTGAGCCACTCAGAGTTTACGCGCCACGGCACAGCATGTCAAAGCCAACTAGCGACAAACTGTCCTCGCCTATGCCCCATGTAAACTTGCGCTACCATGAAGTATACTGTGGCTAGAACAAATAACTCAGTGGAGCCATCATGACCGACGATGGACGCATCGTCAGCGGTGCCGCTCGCCGCGATGACCGCGACAACATCGCCCTGCGCCCCAAACGTCTCGACAGCATGGTCGGGCAGGATGCGCTGCGCGAAAACTTATCGGTGATCCTTGAAGCTGCCAAACTGCGCAAGGAGCCGATTGATCATATTTTGTTCTATGGCCCGCCCGGGCTTGGCAAAACGTCGCTTGCCCATGTGATCGCCAACGAGATGGGCGCGAACATTCGCGTGACCGCTGGCCCGTCCATTGAACGTGCGGGTGACCTTGCGGCCATCCTCACCCACCTCAAAAAGGGTGATATCTTGTTCATCGACGAAGTCCACCGCCTCGGCAAAGCAGTTGAGGAAATCCTGTACCCTGCCATGGAGGACTTTGTCCTCGATATCGTCATCGGCAAAGGCCCTGCTGCCAAAACTGTGCGCCTTAACTTGCCGCGCTTTACCGTTATCGGCGCTACAACTCAGCTTGCGCTGCTGGCTGGGCCGCTGCGAGATCGCTTTGGGGCGCGCTTTCGGCTTGATTATTACTCGCAAACGGCGATGGAGGCGATCATCATACGCGCGGCTGGCATGCTGGGCATTCCAATTGAGCCAGCAGGCGCGGCTGAAATTGCCCGCCGTTCACGCGGCACACCTCGTATTGGGCTGCGCTTGCTGCGGCGCGTGCGCGACTATGCCCAGACGCGGGCTAGTGGCATCATCACCGAAGACGTCACCCGTCAAGCGCTGGAGATGATGGCAATCGATCACTTGGGGCTGGATGAAGTAGATCGCCTCATCCTGACCACCATCATCGAGAAGTTTAACGGTGGGCCAGTCGGCCTTGAGACCATCGCAGCTGCTACCAGCGAAGACAAATCAACCATCATGGATGTCTACGAGCCGTATCTGTTGCAGCTTGGCTTTATTGATCGCACGCCGCGAGGCCGCGTTGCCACTGTTCATGCCTATCAGCACATGGGACTACCTTATCAAGCCACACCCAACCTACCCACCGATCAACCAAAGCTGTTTTGACCGATGGACTTATCACTCTTTGATTACGACCTGCCTGAGTCCTTCATCGCGCAAACGCCGCTTGAGCCGCGCGATGCCTCCAAGCTCATGCTAATTGACCGCAGCACAGGGCAGATCACGCATAGCATTTTCCGCGACATTGAGCATGAACTCACCTCGCATGATGTGCTGGTGGTGAACGACACGCGCGTGATTCCAGCGCGCATCTTCGCTACCAAAGAGGATTCGGGTGGCCACGTGGAAATTTTGCTGCTGCGCCAGATGACAGACACCGACTGGCTCGCATTGGTAGGCGGACGCGGCGCAACTGTCGGACGACGCTTTCAGCTTGATCACAGCAATATCAGCGCCGAAGTAATCGAAGAACTTGAGTCAGCCCAACGCCTGCTGCGGTTCTCACAGCCGATCAATGGCGAGTTGGAGACGCTCGGTCAGATGCCGCTGCCAGAGCC
>JBDNDP010000062.1:0-3065 GCA_046719065.1 Aggregatilineales bacterium
TTCGCCGATGCGCCCTATGATCCAGCTTTTGGCTTGCAGATTTACCAGTATGAAGAAGAGGAGTAGTGATGCCCGTCGTCCATCATCTGGTCGCCGATACATTTGGCAGCCACGTTGGTAAGTATTCCGAGCGCATTAAGATAACGCATAAAGGCAAAGCCTTGCAGCAGGCGCCACTGATCCATCTGCAGAGCGTCACGCTGGTTGGAGGCGGCATCAGCATCTCCGTCGATGCGATCGCCGCCTGCACCGAGCGCGGCATCCCGATCCTGATGCTCGATGGATCAGGACGGGTATTTGCCTCGATCTATGCTTCTGGCCTGATCGGCACAGTGCTGACGCGCCGCGAGCAGCTTCTGGCATACAGCGACCAGCGCGGCCTGCAGCTAGCGGTTACCTTCGCATGGGCTAAAGTGAGCAACCAAGCGCGCACGCTCGCCTACTGGGCGCGCAACCGCCGCGCCGACCACCCCGACGATGCTGTTGTCCTCGCCGATGCTGCGGCTACGCTGCAAGCGCTGGCCGATGAGCTCGCTGCCGTTCCCCTTGACCAGCCGGCTGATCGTGTCCGTTCCGCCTTGATGGGCTATGAAGGCGCTGCCGCTGCCGCCTATTGGCACGCTGCCGACCGGCTGGTTCCCGAGCGTTATGGCTGGCCCGGACGTGAAGGCCGTGGCGCGGTCGATCCTGTCAACAGCCTGCTTAACTATGGCTATGGCATGTTGTATGGCGAGGTAGAGCGCGCCATCATCATGGCCGGGCTTGACCCTTACGCCGGCTTCTTGCATGCAGACCGGCCTGGCAAGCCCAGCCTCGTCCTCGATCTGATTGAGGAGTTTCGCCAGATCGTCGTCGATCGCCTAGTCTTTGGCCTGATCGCCCGTGGCTACCATGTCAAGCTAGACGACACCGGTCTGTTGACGCAGGCGACGCGGAGCGACTTCGCCAAGCGCATCCTGCATCAACTGGAGGGGCGCACGCGCTATGAGGATGGCCGCCATCAAATTCGCCATATCATTCAGCGGCAAGCGCGCCACTTGGCCGCCTCGCTGCGCGGGGAACGGACGTATGCCGCATTTGTCATTGCCGAATAAGAGAAGACCGCTCGCGGTCGCCTTGATGAGGAGTGTTCATGCATCTCGTCGTTTTCTATGATGTGCCCGATGACCGCATTCGCCGCAAGATCGCCATCGCCTGCGAGGACTATGGCTTGGACCGTACCCAGTTTAGCGCTTTCGTCGGCAGTTTGACGCGCAGCCAGCAGGCTGAGCTGATGCTGAAGCTGCGCCATGTGCTGGGCGAGGCCGATGGCGCGCTGCTGCTCATTCCTATTAGCCCGGCTGAATGGGCACAGCGCGTTGAATACCGGCAAAATGCGCCCGGCGATGGCATTATAACCCATGCGAGCACGATCGCAGAT
Organism: Aggregatilineales bacterium; assembly: GCA_046719065.1. GTDB lineage: Bacteria > Chloroflexota > Anaerolineae > Aggregatilineales > Phototrophicaceae > Flexifilum. Next base: position 1,421 of record JBDNDP010000062.1, read on the forward strand.
CGCGAGCGCCACGATGGTAAACTCTATTGACGCTCAGCCAGTGATCCGGGTGACCGATCTAAAAAATTATGTGCACTGCCCGCGCTTTCCTTATTACGAGATTTGCCTGTCCGATGTGCGCCCACGCACCTTCGCGATGGATGCTGGCAAAGAGGCGCACGAGATCGAATGGGCGCGCGCGCGGCGCCGCACCTTATCGGCTTATGGCCTGCCTAAGGGCAAGCGGTGTTTCAACGTGCGCCTGTTCGACCCCGCCCGCGGCTTGAGCGGCATGATCGATGAACTGGTGATTGCACCGCCTGAGACGCCAGCAGCTTCGGCTTTCGTGCTCTATCCTGTAGATTACAAACTGTCGACTAAGATAACTGCGGCGTTTGAATTGCAGGTGTGTGCTTATGCACTGCTACTGGAAACGGCCTATGCTGTTCCAGTGACGAGGGGTTACGTCTATTTAATTGGGCAGCGCCAGCTTTACCCCGTTGAGGTGACAGCGGCGCGCCGCGCTGCTGTTGAAACCGCGCTTGAGGCAATCCGCAAGATGATCCAACAGGAGCAAATGCCGCCGCCGGTGGAGCACCGCGCAAAGTGCCGGGCGTGCGAATGGCGGCGGTTTTGTAACGATGTCATTTGAGGCAGGGTGCTGTAAAAGAGGTTGTTAGAGGTGGCTTTGCGAGAGTCGAGCACAATTTGGCCCTTGTGTTCTATAATGAATGTCATGATCGAATGCTTCTCGCTCGATTTTTGCCGAGAATATCCTCATATTCCAAGCAGCGAGACGATTCTCGACGCGGGTCGCTCATTTGTTCTGTTTTGGTTGAAAAGGTTCGAAAACAGAGCTGCGAAGAGGGCCTTTATCTGCATTTTTGGCGATTTTGCTTATGATTTGATACAAAAGTGCTGGAAACGGGCGGCGGATGCGCCTTTATGGCGCCCCCTTCGGGGGACTGAAACTTTTTACACATCATCCAGCAGGAAATACAAACTGCAAAGCAAGAACTGGGCAGCATGCTGGTTAAAATACAAACAACGGAAACGGAAAGGAGCGAGGGGGGCCAGGAAGAATCATGAGCTTGTACGGCTTAAACATCTTGGCGCAAACAGTGCGCGATCGCCGGCGACTGCTGCACGTTGTTGAGGATTTAAAGCCAAAAGTGCTTGTGGTGATGGATGATATGGGGCTCGCCGCGCAGCTGCGCGCCAGCGAGCGCATGGTTATCCATCGCGCTTATCATCCTGAAGATGCCGAATTTCACCGTCGGCTGTCTCCGCGCGAGTTTGCGGATGCGTATTTGGTCAATGTGCCGGACGGGGTTTACGTGCAGGTGCTCAACGAACCCAACACCTACACTAGCGCGCAGGCCAATGCGCAGCTGGCGCGCTGGCTTGTGGACGTGATCAACCTGGCAAACGCGCGCGGCATCCGCGTTTGCGTCGCCAATTTCGCCGTCGGCCATCCGGCGGAAACGTTTTTGACAGCGTTTGATCCGCTGCTCGCGGCGCTGCATCATCATCCGCAGCATGTGCTTGGCGTCCACGAATACGCGCAGATCAGCATGAAAGCTGAGCAAAGCTATCATATTGGCAGGTTTCAAGCGCTGCTCAGCCGCTGTCGCGCGCTTCATTTGCGCCCAGCGCGGATCGTGGT
>JBDNDP010000063.1:0-2722 GCA_046719065.1 Aggregatilineales bacterium
CATACCCCTCGCGCGATAAATAGCCCACACCAGTACGTTTGAGGAAGTCCCACACGCTCACCGATGAAAAAGTGCGCGCGAAGCCGCCAGTTGGCAAAATGGCGTTCAACCCCAGCGCATAGTTAGCTGTGGGTATAGGTGTCATCTCACCCAGCAGGATTTCACCCGCGTTGTGAATTTTGTTCAGCACGACGAACGGTTCCTTGACAAGCAGTTCGAGGTGTTCGGGGGCATACTCGTTGACAAAGTCGATTGAATCTGCCAGCGAATCAGTGAGCATGATGCCGCCGTAGTTGGCCAGCACGTTTTTCACAAAGTCTTGCCGCCATGTTGGCAGCTCACTGATGAGGCTGGGAAGATGATTGTGTACCGCCTCGGCAACTTGCGGGCTGTGCGTGACCAGAATCGCGGCCGAGTCTGGCCCATGTTCTGCTTCAACTAGCAGATCAAGCGCTGCAAGATAGGGGTTGGCTGTCTCATCGGCAAGGATGATCGATTCGCTCGGCCCAGCAGGAAGGCCAACGTCAAACGTCCCATACAGCAGGCGCTTGGCCGCGCTGACATAGCTGCTCCCCGGGCCAATGACCTTGTCCACTTTGGGGATCGTCTCTGTCCCATAGGCTAGCGCAGCAATGGCCTGCATGCCCCCGACGACATAAACATCGTGCACTCCGGCGATCTGGGCGGCAACTAACGACGCATCATCCGCTTTGCCATCAGGCCGCGGTGGGGTGACGACGACTACGCGCTTCACCCCTGCAACGACTGCAGGCGTTGCCAGCATGAGCATGACCGACGGAAACGCACCCTTACCGCGCGGCACGTACAAGCCGACGCTGGCAATTGGGGTGATCTTCTCACCCGCCAACACACCCGGGCTGACCTCTTTGAACCACATCTGCTCGGGCATCTGTTCCTGATGGAAGTGCAGGATATTCTTGTGAGCTAACTCAATAGCCGCGATGACTTCTGGCGCTAATGCCTTGCGCGCTGCCTCAAAGTCCTGTGGAGCTGCCTTTAGCATCGAGGCAGTAAATACCTCGCTGTCGAAGCGGCGGGCATACTGTACTACCGCCGCATCACCCTCGGCGCGCACATGGTCGATCACCTCTTGCGCCAGCGGGAACAAATCACGGATGTCTTTCTCAGCGCGGCGCAGAATTTTCTTCAACGCTTCGCTGCTGATGTCGCTTCGTTTCCACAACTGTACCATTACACCATCGCTCCTTCACAAATAAAAAGCGCAGGGACAGCCCCGCGCCTTTCAACCATACGCTGTGTCTACTGCGCGGTAGTGCGGCTCCATTCAGCCGAACGGCGTCGCGTGCCATCCCACCGAATGTCCGGCACGATGACGTGGCTGTACTGCATCAAATGCTCACGATGGGCGATCAAATCTTCGATCATGATTCGCATCTCGGAGCGAACATCCTGTGACGGCTCATAGCCGATCTTGAGGAGATTTTCGCGGTCGGGGTTGTAGTAGTGCTCTTCCAGCTCTCCACGTGGGTTGTCATAGTTCTTGATTTCCACGTTCAAGCCGAATTCGGAGGCAACCTCTTTGGTCATGTCTGCCAGTTCAACGATACTGTATGCCTCGGCAAACTGATTGAAGACCCGATACTCACCGCGATCTGCTGGGTTCTCGACGGTCAGGGTCAAGCAGTGAAGCGCATCGCGTAGGGGCAAGAAACCACGCCGCATCGTGCCAGCCCCGAACAGGGTGAGCGGGTGTTCAACCACGGCCTCGACACAGAAGCGGTTGATGGCAGTACCGAAGCATTGATCAAAATCCAACCGCGTGCGCAAGGCCGGGTCGCTCCCCATGTTGGGCCATCGCGTACCAAAGACCACGCCCTGCATGATGTCAGTTGCGCGCAGCTTCCAGATTTTGCAAGCGAAATGGGTGTTGTGCGAATCGTGAACTTTGCTTTGGTGATACCAACTGCCGGCCTGACGCGGGAACGGCAGCCGATCCTTGCGGCCACGATACTCAATCTCGAAGAAGCCTTCTGGGATGTCCACGTTGGGCTGGCCGTATTCGCCCATCGTCCCCAGCTTCACGAGATGCGCATCCGGCACAACCTCGCGCATCGCCCACAGGAAATTCAAATTGGACGTGATGTTGTTGACCTGCGTCCAGACGCTGTGGTTACGATCCATCATCGAATATGGCGCGGATGGCATCTGCCCGAGGTGAACAATCGCGTCGGGCTTGAAGCTGTCGAAGAACTCCGTAACAAAGTCGTAATCGCACAGGTCACCCACGCGGAAATCAATCGTCTTACCGAACTGCCGCTCGAACGCAGCGATGCGTTCCTCACGGCTTGCAATCGGGATTGCGCTGTCGCTCTGCATCTCGGCGACCCATTCACGCCGCAGCATAAGATCTGCCCCAGCGACTTCGTGGCCGCGCGCTGTCATATACTGCGCCAACGCCCAGCCCAAATATCCGTCAATCCCGGCGATAAAAACGCGCATTGTGATCACCTTCCTTAGTGTGCAGCTTGTCAGTCTAACGAACGCGCTAGACCCTGTCAAACGATATAAAGCTAAACGCTGAACCCACTAATATAGCCCTTAACTGCCAGCAGCTCGGCGTTCAATATACTAGAACCCGCAGCCCCCCGAATGGTATTGTGCGAAAGCGTGACGAATTTGTAACCCAGCACTGGGCACATCCGCAATCGCCCGATCGACGTAGCCATGCCGTCGCCTGAGG
>JBDNDP010000007.1:0-162983 GCA_046719065.1 Aggregatilineales bacterium
AAAGCGGCGCCATGCCTGAAGCGGTCCCTCCTTGTATCGTAGATGCAAACCGCTCATCGAATAACTCGATGAGCGGTTGTGTTTTTCTGGAAAAAGGTTTTGTTGAGGGCTTTCCTCAGTGCTCGCCCGCGAGCTCGCTCGTCTCGTCGGAACGGTGTTCGTCGTCGCTTTCACCGTTGCTGTACGGGAATAACGGCAGATAGCGCAGGCCCAAGGTGAGCAGCATCAGCCCAAAACCAACCACGCCGGTCACCACGCCCCATTCAATCAGGCTTGGGATGTAGGTATTGGCTGGAAAGAGATTGGCTGTCCCCGGTGACCAGTCGAGCGGCACAATCAGGCCAGAGAGTGTTACATTCCAGCGGTTGATAACGATGCCGGCAACAGCCATGACTGTCGCCGCAAGGATCCAGATATCCTGTTTGCGCAAACGCGGCGATAGCAAGATGACGGCCGGCAGCAGCACCCCGACGAGGATCTCGATCAGCCAGAACGTGATGCCGTAGGGCGTAGTTTGGTTCAAGATATCGAATGCCTGAACGCGCGCTGGCAGGTGGCTGTAATAGTTCGTCGCGAGGTAGTCCCACAACTTCAAGTAAAGATAAGCGAGCAAAAAGAGACCCGCAAAGTAGCAGATGTAGCGGCGCAGTTCGAAGGTAATCTTGCGTTTTTGGATGAGATTCTCATACAACACGGTGACGCCAAGCGTGAACAGTGCGCCAGCGCCGACCGCTGATAAGATGAAAAGCACCGGCATCGACGGCTTAAACCACACGGGTCGCGCGACGAGCACCCCGTAAGTTGCTCCCAGTGATGATTGATGCAACAGCGACAGGCCAAGGCCGAACAGCGCCACAACAGGGGTGAAGCGATGCAAGAAACGGCCGAGCTTTGGCCCCCGCGGGAAGCGCTTGGTGACGACCTCGCTTTCAAGGACTGCGGGCGCGAATTCGACGACGAGCACGAGCGTATACAGCATCACGCATATCGTGATTTCCCACAGCACCGAGTGAATGTTCCAATAGATCATCGGGTGCCAGAAACGCTCTGGCCGGCCGATGTCCATCAAGAGGGCAAGCATGGCGGTGGAATAACCCATCAAGCCTATGAAGACGGCCATGCGCGCGATTTGCCGGAACGCTTTCACACGAAAAACATAAGCGATAGTCGAGAGCGAAAACGCGCCCGCTCCCAACGCAATCGCGGAGAGATCGACCGTGATCCACAAACCCCACGGCACGTGGTCGCTCAACGAAGTGACGCCAAGCCCCTGTGTGACGACCACGAAGCCGGAGATCAAGCCGACCACGATCATGATCGAAAGGCCAAGCACCCAGGCGCCAAACGCTGTGATCCGGCGTGGTTGAGGCCGCGGCTCGCGTGCGAGCGTTGTCGTGGTCATATCGTCATGCCCTCTGCGGGAATATAGTATACGTTCGGGTGTGTGCCGAGGTCTTCGCGCAAGCGGAACGTTGGGTTCTCCGCGATAGCGCGTGATACGGGGCTGTCCGGATCGTTGAGATCGCCGAACAGCCGCGCATGTACCGGGCAGATATTGACGCAGGCCGGCGTCGCTTGGCGGTCGATCCCGGGGATGAGGCCTTCGCTCAGACCTCGATCGATGCGGTGCACGCAGAAGGTGCACTTTTCAACCACGCCGCGGGGACGCCGCTCCACTTCGGCCGATCCCCACTCTGCCTGCAAGCCGCTGGGGCCTTCGCGCTGCGTCCAGTTGAAACGGCGCGCGTCGTAGGGACAGGCAACCTGACAGTAGCGACAGCCAATACATTTGTCATAGTCCATGATTACGATGCCGTCATCGCGAACCCACGTCGCGCTGACTGGGCAAACTGCGACGCAAGGCGCCTCTTGGCAGTGCAGGCACGGCCGCGTCATATGAAAGATCTCGCTCGTGCCAGTGCGGTCAATGAAATGCACATTCCAGCGCATCGAATCCGTCACATCGTTAATGGCTTGACAGGCATAAACGCAGTAGCGGCAGCCGATGCATGTCCGTAAGTTAATGACCATGCCCCAGCGATGCACTGAACTGCCCGTGCCGTGACCATGGCCGGCTGCCCCTCGCGCCGCCAGTTCGATATCGCGTTCCTGCTCGATCAGACGGTTGAGCATCTCCAGATTGGTCAGCGCGGCGATTGTGACAGCCCCGAAACCAAGAGCCGTCATCATCTTGAAGAAGTCACGTCGAGAGACGAATTTTTCTTCACTGCTCATAGGTCATTCCTTTGATGATCGGCGCCCGCGCAGCCAAACGACCATAACGGTCGCTAGACCGGTGATGAAACCGCCGATCACTAGCCCCTGCGCGATCTGCACAGCGGCCATGTTCTCAGCCTGCGCTCGCGCGGTGGAGAGCTGCGCTTCCAGTTCGCCGATGCGGACTTGCGCTTGCAGCAGGGGGTGGGTACCGCCGGTGCTACTGAGGATGATGCCTTCGTCGCTCATGCTTGCGTGGCAGTCAATACAGGTGCGCGTTTCAACCCGCGCATCGTGGCCAGTGGGCATCAAATTGCCGGTCATGATGTGCATTTCTGTATCGAAGCTGCGATGCCAATGACAGTCAACACACTGCTGCTCAAGATGAGTGATGTGGGCGAAGTCATCGCGCACTTCGGTATGACAGTTCAGGCACAAGGCATCAGAGGTGGCGAAACGAAGCTGTTGTGGATGCGGTACATGGCAGGTTGTGCAGGCAAGCTGCTGCTCGCCATGGGCGCTCGACTGCCATTCCGTGAAGGTAGTGGCGTGGCAGTCAATACACACGCCGATGCCGGGGTCAACCGCGATCGGCTCTGGCGGATGATTGGCCGGCGTCTCTCCGTGGCAGGCAGCGCAGGTCACGCCGGGATGTGCGAATTCACCCGTCCGCGCAACGAAACCAGTCGTATGACAGGCAAGGCATTGGCCATCGCCGCCGTATTGTTCCCAAGCCGATTGGAAAGCCGGATTATGAAAGGTTCGTGCATGAGCGCTGTCTTGCCATGCCTGAACAACATCAAGGTGGCATTCACCGCATTCTCCGCGCGCCTCCGGCGTTTCGGCGGGGGTAATGTCTGCCTGTGCCAGACCAGAAACTGGCACGAGCAGACAGACGATCAGGCACAGGCCGAGCAGTCGTTTTGCTGAAGCAACCATAATCACCTACATTTCTTTAATCCAGCCTTGTCGAAAGGACGCCACCCCCCTTCTTGCAGCGATCGTGAGGTGGCGTCCTTTGAGGCAGTGATTAGTCTGTCACTAGCTCGAAGCCGGCGTTGGTCCAGCCGCCCACGCCGCCGCCGAGCGCACGCACATTTTCGTAGCCCAGCAGACGCAGGAACGTCATCGCTATCGAGCTGCGGTGCGTCGGGTTGTCGTAGAATACGATAGCCTCATCAGGCGCTGGCCATGCATCCCTTTGGGCGAAAAGATCACGCAGGGGGATGTGTATCGCCCCCTCAATGTGACCGGCAGCCCATTCGTTGTCATTGCGAACATCGATCAGAACCGGTGGGTTCTCGATCAGCTCGGCGCTCAGGTCAGTCGGGCGAACGGTGTAATAACCGCGCGGGATATTGGTCAGGAATTCGTCGAGCAACTCAAACATGACGGGATTAAATTCCGGCGCTGTGCCGCGCACAACTTCTGGCGGTTCGGTCACCAGCGGGTAATTAGCTGCTGCCCACACGTTGGTGCCGCTGAGCATGCTGCGGACATTGGTATAGCCGAGCAAATTAAGCGCGGTCATGACGACGGCTGAGCGGTGGCCGCTGCCGCAGTAGATGATTAGCTCTTGATCCAGATCGGGCAGCAGGTCGAGGTTCGCCATGATCTCATTAATTGGAATGTTAATCGCGCCCTCGATAAAACCTTCGACATACTCATCAGCCGTGCGTACATCGACCAGCAGAGCGTCGCTGCCCGCTTCAAGTTCGGCTAGCAGGTCGGCAGGGCGCAGCGCGTTGAAAGTAGCGGGCAGGCTGGCCAAATACGCAGCGAGGACGTCTTCAAGGACGAATTCCGTAGCTGGCTCCGGTTCGGCTTTAGGTACTCCTTCGAGCGGGAGGCCGGCGGCTACCCATGCGTTCGATCCGCCCATCAGATTGCGGACGTTGGTGTAGCCCATCAGATTCATGATCACTGTCGCAATACCGCCGCGCCAGCCGCCTGCGCAGTAGATGACGATCTTGGCGTCTTTATCGCCTGGCCATTCTGCCTGCCGTGCCCAGAACTCATTGATCCAGATATGCTCGGCGCCCTCGATGTAGCCATTCTCCCATTCAGCATCGCTGCGGACGTCGATCAAAAGCGGCGGCTCTTCGATCATTTCAACCGAGAGATTTTGGACATTGACCAGCCCAAACCCAGCGGGCAGGTTGCTGAGGTAATTATCGACCGCGGCGACCAGCACGGGGTCGATATCGGGCGCAGTGCTGGGTTCTACGACGAAGCCTTCAGTCGTCGTCGGCATATCAGCGCCGACCCAAGCGTCGTAACCGCCAACCAGCACCTTCACGTTGTCATAGCCGAGGACACCCAATGAAGCTGCGGCAAGCATCGCCCGCGCGCCGCCTTTACAGATAACGACGATCTCGGCGCTTTGGTCGGGCAGCAGGTCGAGGTTTTGTGCCAGCGTGCGGATCGGCACATTGAACGAGTCGAAAAGATGGCCTGCCTCGTATTCGTCGACCTCGCGCACATCTAACAGCACGGGCGTCCGCTCGATCAAGACGGCGGCGAAGTCATCAACGCGGATTAATCCGTAACCTTGCGGCAGGTTAGTCGCATAAGCTTCGATGGCCTCAACGACGATCGGATCGACTTCGGTCTGTGCGATCAGGCTCATCCCCGGAAGCATGAGCAGCACAGCTAGGAGGAGTAAAACAAACTTTCTCATGGTGACTTTGCTCCTTGCGGATAGGCATAGAGTTTCATCGCTAACTTCCCCAGAAAGCATCGTCATCTACTGGCGAGCTTTCATCAGGCGCAGGTACAGGGTCGCCCCAGAATGAGTCATCTGGCACAGAAGTTGGTGCGGAAGCGGGCGCTGCACTCCAAAAATCGTCGGCCGGCGCTGCGGGCGTTGGTGCTGTCGCACCCCAGAAATCGTCAGCAGCGGGCGGCGGCGCAGCGGGACTTTCCGGCTCAGCCGGCCGGTATCCCTCGGGCAGCGGCGGCGCGCCAACGACGATCACGTTGCGATTGGCCTCTAGCAGGTGATCCAACACTTTGTCGGCCGTCAAGAAGACGGCATCATTGCCGTGGCACGAGTCGCACGTACGCGTTTGCGGAGTGATGCGCTGGATGTTATGCGGCGTCGCATAGCCCCATGTTGATCGCGCATTGAAGTTAGGCAGCAGGTTATCGCCGTAAAAGCTGAAGGACTCGATATCGACCGGAGCATGGCGCAGCGGCACATAGCGATAAGGCCGGTGTGCACTGCGGATGGGGTTGTTCCCAATGTAGAAAGCGAGGAAGTGATCTTCGACCCGGAAGAACGGAACGTCCTCTTCGGTTCGCGCCACGTGGCAATTCACGCAGTTCATATAGGCCGTGCTGTGGCAGGCTTGGCACGACAAGATCTCGGTGCCGTGGATCTCATGTTCCTCGATGCCCGAGCCTACTCCGACTTGATCTTGATGGCATGACTCGCAGGTTGGCAAGCGCGGGCCATCATAGCGGTGGTCGGCTTCAATGCCGATGCCGTGAATCTCAGCGCTTGTGTGGCAGTCGGCGCAGGACATGCGCGCGCGGAAGTGAACATCGCTGGGGATACCTTCATGAGCGCCGAAGTATTCATCCTTCACGCGGCTGCCGTGGCAGGCGGTGCAGGTGCGCGTCATCGGCGGAGTGCGCACAAAGGTGTGGCCGCTGAGCAGGCCGCCGCCAACGTTGGCCGGTTGACTGACATGGCAGTCGCCGCAGGTGGTGTGGCAGCTTGCGCAGTGGTAGGTTTGCATTTCGTCGAGCGCGGCGTGGTTTTCGGGAATGCTGCGCTCGTGCAGCACCGTATCGTAACCGCGCAGCGTCGTGTGCAGACTGTTCATGCTCGGCGCCGCGATGTTCGGATGACAGTCTCCACAAGCCGTGATTGCATCGGCCGCAACCGGCTTGATCATATCAACGTGGGCGAGTTCGAAATCATTGACGGCCTGCCCGCCGTGACACTCGGTGCAGTTGATCCGTCCATGGACATCTGCTAACAGGGTTTCGGCGTCAATCCAGACGCGCTGCCATGGCTCCATCGGAGCCACGGAACCCCCTCAGCCAGGCCCTTCAGAGTGCGACTCGTCTATTTCGATGGGTTGAGCCAGCTCCTCAAGCAGCGCGCGATCGGAATGACAATCCAAGCAGGCATGGTCACTGAATGGCGCCACTTCAAAGGGCAGCGTCGGCAGCGCGACGATCCGCACTGTCTCCGCTTCGCTGGAATCAACGACTCGTGTAGGCCGGAGCTGCAAAACGGGCGCCGTCGTATCGGGCGCGCAGGCGGCCATCAAACCAGCCAGCAAGATGGACGCTCCACCGAGTGTAAGGCTCCAAGCGAAAAAACGTTTAGACATCATCTTCTCCACGAAATCGAGGCACACCTTCAGATCTCTTCCTCGTCACAAGGCAGCGGGAAGTCGGTCAGGCGTGCCTGCTCCAGAACCCGGTCATGGAGGAAAGCGCGCAGCAGTTCCAGCGCCTGAATGACGCGAACATCCCCCAACGAATAAAAGACGGCTGCTCCCTGTCGCCGCGCTTCGACCAGCGAGCGCTCGCGCAGGACCTTGAGATGACGGGAAATGGTAGGCTGCGGTACATTAAGTTTTTGGACCAGTTCACTTACGTTATACGGATGCTGGTGCAGCGTGTAGAGGATCAGCAGGCGTGTGGGGTCGCTCAACGCCATACAGACGCGATCATGCAGGAGTTCGATCTCGCGCGCGAATTGCTGATCCATGGGGTTTATCCCGCCGGTTGTCCGGTCGCGCACCTATTCACTTATGCATATTGTCGAATACATCGGCCGGCAGTGCCAATGACATATGTCATCTCTAGTTTGTTACAGAATTCACAAGGTGTTTTGGCATGGCATCAATGGCAATAGCCCATGCCCAAACCATGCGCCATACTTAGTGGTGCGTTTAACAGAATGGGGAGATATGACGATGGAAAAGCGTGTACTGGGCCGCACTGAACTACACATTACCGCGATCGGCTTTGGCGCGTGGGCGATCGGCGGTGGGGGGTGGGAATTTGGGTGGGGGCCTCAGGACGATGCCGACTCGATCGGCGCGATTCGCCGCGCGCTTGATCTCGGCGTTAACTGGATCGATACAGCGGCTGTTTATGGTCTCGGACATTCGGAGCGGCTGGTCGCCGAGGCGCTGCGCGGTATGAGCGAGCGGCCCTATGTTTTCACCAAGTGTTCGCTGTTGTGGGATGATCAAGGTCGCATTATCAACAATTTGAAAGCAGCCTCGATTCGTCGTGAGGTCGAGGACAGCCTGCGCCGGTTGGAGGTCGAGACGATCGACCTGTACCAGATCCACTGGCCAAATCCCGATCCTGATATTGAGGAGGGGTGGTCAACGCTGGTCAAGCTCAAAGACGAAGGCAAAGTGCGCCACATTGGCGTCTCTAATTTCAACGTCGAGCAGCTTCGCCGCGCTGAGGCGATCGCTCCGGTTGAGACGCTCCAGCCGCCGTACTCGCTGATCAAGCGGGACGTAGAGGCTGAAATTTTGCCCTACTGCCGCGCCAACAACATTGGTGTGATCGTCTATTCGCCGATGTATTCAGGCCTGCTGACTGGCGCGATGACACGCGAACGGATCACGAACTTCGCCGAGGATGACTGGCGACGGCGCGACCCGGAATTCCGTGAGCCTCGGCTCACGCGCAACCTCGCGCTGGCTGAACGGCTGGCAGCTGTCGGCGCGCGCTATGGTCGCTCGGCTGCCGAGGTCGCCGTCGCTTGGACGCTGCGCCATCCGGCGGTGACCGGCGCGATCGTTGGCGCGCGCCGGCCAGAGCAGGTGGATGGTTTCATCAACGCATGGTCGCTCAAGCTCAGCGAGGCCGACTTGGCTGAGATCGAAGGCTGATTACGCCTCAGGCAGCGTCAAGGCGCCGCGCGCCAGCGCATCCTCGAAGGTTGCGATCGTCTGGGCGATGCCTTCGGCCAGCGGCGTTTTATAAACGCGCGCAAAGCGCCGGCGCAGTTCGCTGTCATCGAACCCAATCGGAAAGGGCAGCGGCTTGTCGCCAGCAGTGATCTGTGCGCCCGGTTTGAGCTGGCGGATGATCTCGACTACGTCGGCCACCGCTGCCGGCGGAGAGCCTAAATTGAACGCGTGCGCGCCGCTCAGCGGCTGGCGGGCAGCTTCAATGAACTGAAGCGCGACATCGGATGCGTATTGAAACTGCATCGTGCCGCCGAAGCTAATGTGAAAGGGCAGTCCCGCGGCCGCCGCCAGCATTGCTTTAGTCGGTTCGCTCGTCAGCCCCTGATCGCGTCCCGGTCCGTAAACGGTGTAAGGTCTCAACGTCGTGCTGCTCAGGCCGTTTTCTTCCCAGTAGACGCGAGCGATGCCTTCGCAAGCCACTTTGTAGACGCCATAAAGCGTGTGTGGGTCTGGCGGCGCATGGTGGGGCAGCAGCCCGGGCGGGTAGGCGCTTGGCGGCCCGTAGATCGCGATTGATGACGCCTGCGCCAAATGCGCAATGCCGGCCTGCCGCGCCGCTTCGAAGATGTTGACGGTTCCCACGACGTTGACCTGCGCACCCATCACGGGGTTAGCGCGGCAGAACGGCACCTGCAGGGCAGCGAGATGGATGATGTGCGTCACGCGGTGCTCCGCGATGGCGCCCGCTACCTGAGCGTAGTCGGTTAGGTCGCCGCGCACAAAGATGATCGCAGCCTGTTCTTCGCGCGAAAGTAGTAAATCCAGCCGTGAGCGATTATCGCTCACGTCAAAGCTGACCGCGCGCATCCCTTGTTTGACTAAATGGCACAGAGTCCATGCCCCGATGCAGCCCATCGCGCCGGTGACAAGCGTAACGCCGCTGCTCTCAGCGCTCATGGCTGGCTGTCCTCACTGACAAAGCGGTTGACGAGCCGCCCAAGTTTGCCGATCTCGATGGCATATTCATCGCCGGGTTTGAGCCACACTTTGTCTTTCATTCCCAAGATTACCCCTTCTGGGGTGCCCGTCGAGATGATATCGCCGGGTTCGAGCGTCATGTACTGACTGGTGTAGCTGATAATTTGGGCGACGTTGAAGATCATATCCGCAGTTGAGGAGTCTTGGCGCAGTTCGCCATTAAGCCAGCCGCGCACCGGCATATCGTTAGGGTCTCCCGCTTCATCGGCCGTCACGAGGTAAGGGCCGATCGGCAGGAATTTGTCCAATGTTTTGCCAAGCAGCCATTGGCTGGTGCGCATTTGCAGATCGCGCGCGCTCACGTCGTTGGCGTTGCAGTAGCCGAGCACGCAGTCGAGCGCGTTGGCCTCGCTCACGTAGCGGGCACGGCGCCCCATAACCACGCACAACTCCGCTTCATAGTCGACTTCTTTCGCGGCCGCCGGAAGCGGCACAGGTTCATTGGACGCGGCAATGGCATTGCCGAATTTTGAGAATAATAGGGGCACAGGCGGAGGCGCCGCGCCTGACTCAGCAGCATGGCGCAGGTAATTAAGCCCGATACAAATGATCTTGCCCGGGTTTGGCACGGGCGGGCCGAGCGTTAGAGCGGTTTCGTCATGATAGAGATCGGCACGGCCAGCGCTTGCTTCAACCAAGCGTTGAAGCGGGCCGAGAGCGACGCTGCCAACGGTGTAGAAGGTGGAGGGCGTAAATGCGACTTCGCTGTGGCCGAGCGCAGCGGCCGCGGCCGCGACATCGAGCACGCCTTTCGCTGTCTTCACGCCGAGGGCCATTTGGCCGTTTGCATTGCGAAAGGTGAGAAGGATCATCAGAGCTGCTCCTAAGCCGGCATAAATAATGCCGCAACTATACCCAAGTCGTCTGCGCGTTTCGAGAAATTAAATCGGCTTGGTCGTTTTACTGCCATTTTTTGACAGTATGTTAATGGCGCGCTAAAGTTCTATAGAGAACTAGTGAAGTGCTGCACCTGTTAAGGAGACTCTTTTGCCGGAAATGCTCCCGATCGAAATGGATAAGACCAGCCCTATTCCGATCTATTTTCAGCTTAAGCAAGGCATCGAAAAAATGATCGATGCTGGAGAGCTGCGAGCTGGGCAGGCTTTGCCTTCTGAAAACGAACTTTCGCGGCTGTTCAACATCAGCCCGATGACGGTACGCCGCGCAATGGCCGAGTTGGTCAACGAGGGCTATGTGCATCGCGAGCGCGGGCGCGGCACGTTTGTTTCTCCGCGGCGCATGCAGCACCAGCTTGAGCATTTGATCAGCTTTACTGAAGACATGAAGGCCCGCCACATGCAGCCTAGCTCACAGATTTTGCTGCTGGAACAGGCGCCGCCGCCAGCCGCCTTGGCCCAACGTTTGAATTGGTCGTCCGATGGAATGATGACGCGGATCAAACGCGTGCGCTTAGCCGATCAAGTGCCCGTCGGCATTCACGATTCGTACTTGAACGGGGTTCAAGTGACGCGAACAGAGCTGGAAGGTGCCGAGTCGCTTTACGCGCTGCTAGAGAAAAAAGGCATCTTGCTCGTTGAGGGTGAAGAGTCGATCGAGGCAGTCGCGGCCGATGCCGAAGCCAGCGCACTGCTCGGCGTTGCCCCGGGCGCGCCGCTGCTGCAAACCATCCGCTGTTCATGGGATGCGACGGGCCAACTGATCGAATACGTGGTAGCGCAGTACCACGCCGATCTGTACCGATATACCATCCGTTTGAAGCGCTAAAGTTTATCTTGGAGGAGGGGCAATGAAAACACATAGATCATTTTGGCGTAATGTATGCGGAGCGCTGCTGGCGCTGCTCGTCTTGAGCGGCGCGAGCGCAGCCTTCGCGCAGCCCGATTACAGCGTCGCGCTGATCATCGCGCAGGGCGGGTTAGGCGACCGGTCGTATAACGATCTCGCCTTCGCCGGCCTAACGCTGGCAGCGCAGGAACTGGGCGTGCGCGTTGTGCCCATCGAGTCGTCAAACCCGGTGGGCGAAGGCGAGCAGCTTTTGCGAGCGGCAGCGGAAGCCGGTTTCGATCTGGTCATCACGCTAGAGTTCAGCCATTTCGACCCGCTGGCCCGCGTGGCCCCAGATTATCCCGATACGCTGTTCTCGATCGTGAACATCGTCGTTGAAGGGGATAACATCGTCTCGATCATGTTTGATGAACATACTGGCTCCTATTTAGCTGGCATGCTCGCGGCGCTGGTAACAACTGACGAAACGATTGAGCAGACCAACGATGCGGCGGTTATCGGCGCAGTCGGCGGCGTTCAGTCGAGCGGGATCGATGTTTTCCTGTACGGGTATTTGCAAGGCGCCTGCGCCGTCAATCCTGATATCAACGTGTTGTTCGCCTACTCCAACAGTTTTGGTGACCCGGCGACGGGCCGTGAGATCGCGCTGGCCATGCATGAGCAAGGGGCCGATGTCGTCTTCCAAGTCGCCGGTGGCACGGGTGAGGGCATCATCAACGCCGCCGCCACCGAAAACTTCTTCGCCATCGGCGTTGACAGCGATCAAGATTACTTGGCGCCCGGCAACGTGCTCACCAGCATGCTCAAACGGGTCGATGTCGCCGTGTTCGATGTCATCGAACGGCTGGTCAATGGCGAGCTGGAAGGCGGCACCGTTGCGCAATATGGCCTCGAGGAGAACGGCGTCGGCCTCAGCGAAATGACCTACACACGCCATATCATTCCGCGCGCCTACATGGAACAGGTCAATAATGCGCGCGAAGCGATCATCGCTGGCGAGCTGGATGTGATCGACATTCGCGTGCTCGATGCCGACACGTTCGCCCTCTTTTCGTCGAACCCCACCTGCGCCGGCATTGAAGAAGTGCGCGCAGCGCTGGGCCGGTAAACGGAATTTCTGTGCTGGCCGGGGCTGGTGCTAGTAAACCAGCCCCGCAGTTTTGAAAGCAAGCCCATGGCCTTTCTGGAGATGCGTGGCATCACCAAGCACTTCCCCGGTGTGATGGCTAATGCCGACGTGAATTTGAGCGTAGAACGTGGGGAGATCCATGCGCTGGTCGGCGAGAACGGCGCGGGCAAATCGACGCTCATGAAGATTTTGTACGGGATGGAGCAGCCCGACGCTGGCTCGATCTATCTCGATGGCCAACGCGTGGAAATCCCCAATCCGCACAGCGCCATCCGCCTCGGCATCGGCATGGTGCACCAGCATTTCCAGCTCATCCCTTCGCTGACGGTTGCCGAGAACGTGGCGCTTGGCTTCGAGCCGCGCCGCGGCTTATTTGTGCAGCGCGAGGAGGTTGTGCGGCGGGCAGCGGAGCTGGCTGAGATATTCGGCCTTAAAGTTGACCCGCAGGCAAAAGTGGCCGATTTGTCGGTCGGCGCGCGCCAGCGCGTCGAGATCCTGAAACTGCTTTACCGCGATGCGCGCCTACTCATTCTTGACGAGCCATCCGCCGTCCTTACGCCGCAAGAAGTCGAAGGGCTGTTTGAAGTGATCCGCCGGTTGGTGAGCGAGGGGCGCACGACCATCTTCATCACGCATAAACTGCCCGAGATCATGGCGATCTGTGACCGTGCGACCGTGCTGCGCCGGGGTCAGGTTGTAGGAACGATCGCCGTTGCTGAAACCACGCCAGAACAGATCGCCCGAATGATGGTTGGCGCGGAGTTAGAGACAGTCGCCCTCTCTGAAGCGTGCCAACCGGGTGAAGCGCGTTTGATCGTGCGCGGCGTCAGCGTCAGTGATGATCGCGGTCTTCCCGCGCTGCACGCCATCGATCTGACCGTCCACGCTGGCGAGATCGTCGGTGTCGCCGGCGTTGAAGGCAGCGGCCAGCATGAACTGCTCGAAGTGCTGGTGGGTTTGCGTCGGGTGAAGGCCGGGGCGCTGGCTATTGGCGCGGTCGACTGCACGCATCTGAACGGCCGCGCCCGCCGCGAGCTGGGACTGGCGTTGATCCCTGAGGATCGCAATGAAGAGGGGCTAAGCCGAGACTTGACGATCTGGGAAAACCTGATCGCTACGCGCTACCATCTGCCCCCCCAGTCGCGCTACGGCGTGCTTAACGTCAAAGCGATCAAAGCGTGGGCGGCTGACCTGATGCGGGTTTTCGACGTTCGCGCCCCTGACCCGACTGCGCAAGTCAAAACGCTTTCTGGTGGGAATGCGCAGAAGGTCGTGATCGCCCGCGAGCTGGCCACCGAGCCGGCGGTCGTCATCGCTGCCCAACCCACGCGTGGCCTCGACGTTGGGGCGGCGCAGTTCGTCCATCGGCAAATGCTGACGCTGCGCGCGCGCGGCGTTGGCCTGTTGCTTATCTCGGCCGATCTTGATGAACTGCTGGCGATCAGCGACCGGCTGGTTGTGCTGTATGCAGGCCGCATCACAGCTGAACTCGATGCCCGTTCTGCCACGCGCGAACAGCTTGGCCTGCTGATGGCCGGGCGCTCGCCCGAGGAAGTCTTATCGCTATGAAGACGCAGGCGCTGGCTGTTGGCCGCATCTTGATCACGCTGGTGCTGGCATTCGCTGCCGGGGCGATCATCATGGTCGTTTCGGGCAAAGACCCAGTGAACGCTTATTCCGTGCTGATTAACTCGGCGATCGGCGGCGAGCGCGCTATCGCCAATACCTTGCTAGCGGCCACCCCTTTGATTTTCACGGGTTTGGCTGCGCTAGTGGCGTTTCGCGCTGGTGTATTCAATGTCGGTGTTGAAGGATCGCTTTATATCGGGGCATTCGCGGCGGCTTGGGTGGGTTTCACGCTGATTGATCTGCCCGGCCTGCTATTGATCCCGCTTGCATTCGCCGCTGCCGCTGTCACCGGTGGGTTGTGGGGCGCGGTGCCCGGATACCTCAAGGCACGCTACAAGGTGGATGAAGTGGTGACGACGATTATGCTTAACTATGTCGCCATTCTGTTCACAGATTATCTGGTCAACGGCCCGTTTTTGGTGCCGGGCATGGCCAATGCGATGTCTGCCGAGGTCGCGCCGCAGGCGCAGCTTGCGCGCATCCTGCCGCGCTCACAGTGGAACCTCAGTTTTTTCGTCGCAATCGGCGTGATGATCGTGATGATCATTTTAATGCGCCGGCTTACACTTGGATATGAGATCCGCGTGCTCGGCACGAATCCGCTGTTTGCGCGCTGGTCGGGCATGCCGGTGCGGCGTATTATCGTCATCGTCATGTTCATCAGCGGGCTGATCGGCGGTTTGGCTGGGGCTGGGCAGGTGCTCGGCGTGCATTATCGCTTCGTGGCTGGCTTCTCACAGGGCTTAGGGTTTGATGGGATCATCGTCGCCCTGCTTGGCCGGGGTTCGCCGGTCGGCGTGCTGCTGGCGGCGCTGTTCTTTGGCGCGCTGCGCAGCGGCGGCTCGACCATGGAGCTGTTCACGCGGATTCCGCGCGATCTGGTTGATATCCTCGTCGCGCTGATCATCTTCTTTATCGCGATCGACATTGGTTTTGATTGGCTGCGTCGTCGGCGAACAACAGCACCGCCTACTGGAACGCTGGAACCCGCGTTGCCAGCACGGGAGGGGAATTGATGGATGCTCCCGATCTAATCGCCAACGTGGCTGCTTCGACGCTGCGCCTCGCCACGCCGCTTATCTTGGCCGGCATGGCCGGGCTGCTTAGTTATCGCGTCGGTCTGATCAATATTGCGCTGGAGGGGTTAATGCTGGTCGGCGCTTTCTGCGCCGTCGTCATTGGTTTTCAGGCTGGCTCGGCATGGATCGGCGTGTTGTCTGCAGTCGCGATCTGCACGGCGCTCGGCGCGCTGTTCACATTGCTGACGACCGATCTGCGCGCGAACCTGATCATCACCGGGTTAGCATTTAATTTCCTCGCTTTGGGGGCGACCGCGTATCTGCTTCAGTCCTTATATGGCACTAGCGGCACTTTTGCGCCTAGCGGCTTCACGGCGCTTCAGCGCTGGCAGGTGCCGCTGCTGACCGAGATCCCCTACGTGGGACGCGTCTTCTTTCAGCACTCGCCGCTGGTCTATGTATCATGGGCCGCCATTCCGCTGACCGCGATCTTCCTTTACCGAACTTACCTCGGCGTGCATCTACGCGCGGTTGGCGAAAATAGCGAGGCGGCTGTGACGGCGGGTGTTTCAGTGCGCAAGGTGCGCTACCTTGCGTTGATGCTCGGCGGCGCACTCTGCGGGCTGGCTGGCGCGCATTTGGCGGTATCCGATCTGGCTTTGTTCCGCGAGAATATGACGGGTGGGCGCGGTTTCATCGCGCTGGCCGCGGTTTATTTTGCAGCAGGCCGGCCTGCTATGACGGCGTTCGCCTGCGTGTTGTTTGGCTTTTTTGAGGCCGCCCAGTTCCGGCTGCAAACGGTCAGCAACACGCCGCCGCAGTTTTTCCAGATGCTGCCTTATCTCATGGTAGTGGTCATGCTGGTGATCGTGTCAATTCGGCAGGAGATGAAAAAGGGGACGACAGCATGAGCGGGATGGCTGTGCTCGTGATCGACATGGTGCGCGATTTCACCGATCTCGAGATCGGCAAGGTTGCCAACCCAATGTCAGCGGCCTTGGTGCCGGCTGTAGCCTCCTTCGTTGAGGCAGCGCGCGCGCAGGGCGCGCTCATCGTTTGGGTGATCGATGCGCACCGGCCGGGCAAGCGCGACTGGGAGCTGGAACACGTGCGCGCGCACTGCGAGGCGGGCACCCCCGGCGTTGAACTTGCGCCCGGCCTCGACCCGCGGCCTGAAGATTACGTAATCACCAAGCGGCGTTACAGCGCCTTCGTCGGCACCGATCTTGACCTGATCCTGCGCGATAATCACATCGATACACTATTTCTAGCTGGCACCAAGACCAATGTCTGCATCCGTGCGACGGCGCAGGATGCTTTCTCCAATAATTATCACGTGGTGGTGCCTGAGGAATGCGTGGCGACCGATAAGCGCCACCTTCATGAGGCCAATTTGGAAGATATCGGCAAATACATGGGCCGTGTGCTGCCAGCAGCAGAAGCCCTTGCGTTGATGACGGCGCGAGCAAACGCTAAGGCCTAACCGCATGGACGTGCTCGCTTCGGGGTATCCAAGCCTCGATTACATCATCCCGGTCTCGCACAGCCCAGAAGTGGGCAGCACCGCGCTCATCCTGTGCGATATGCCTGATGAACTTGTGCCGACGATGGGCGGCTGTGGGGCAAACGTGGCAGTTGGGCTGCGGCGGCTTGGGTTCACGGCCGGGGTGGCGGCTGTGATCGGTGACGATCGGCGCGGCCAGCGCTACCGCGCGCAGCTCGTCGCTGAAGGCGTTGATCTGAGCAACCTGATCGTTTTGCCAAAAGCGCACACTTCATTCAGCTATTTGTTTCGCAACCCGGCTGGCGAGTATCAAAATTTTTTCTACGCGGGCGCTGCCGATGCGTGGTCGGGCGATTTAACGCTGAGTGGTCTTGAAAGCCTGCGCTGGGGGTTGGTGACCGTCGGCGCATACGAACATAATCGCCAGTTCGTCGAACAGATCACGGCGCGCGGCATCGCGCTGGCATGGCAGCTTAAGCCCGATATTTTTGCCTATTCCCCCAATACGATTGCCGAGTTTGCGCAGCGCAGCGCGTTGATTTTAATGAACCGCATCGAGGCCGAGTTCGTCACTGCGGCTTTGGGCGTCAGCTCGGTTGAGGCGCTGCTCAGCCCAGTCACACGTTATCTCGTGATCACGCGCGGCGCCGCGGGCGCGGATGTTTTGACGGCTGAAGGGTACTGGCATGTAGATGCAGTTCCGGTCAATGTCGTGGATCCAGTTGGCGCTGGCGATGGCTTTACGGCTGGCTTTCTGGCCGGCCTGCTGCGCGGCGATGCGCCGCTCCAATGTGCGCGTTGGGGCGCCATTGTGGCGTCGTTCGTCGTCGAGGCGATCGGCTGTCAAACGCGCTTGCCAACATGGAATGAAGTCGAGGTGCGCGGTAAGGAGCATTTTGGTCAATGACTGAAAAGACGCTGTATCTAAAATGCGCTCCCGGCCAAGTGGGCGAGCTGGTGCTGCTCACCGGCGACCCAGCGCGGGTGGAACGGGCCGCACGCCAGCTTGAAGACACGCAGCTCATCGCGCGCAATCGGGAATTCGTGACCCTCAGTGGGCGGTACAGGGGGCGAAGCGTGTCAGTGGTAAGTTCGGGCATCGGCGCGCCGTCGGCGGCGATCGCCCTCGAGGAGTTGTCGCAGTTGGGCGCTGAGGCGATCGTTCGCGTCGGCACGATGATGGGTGTTGGCGCGCCGCTAGGGACATACGTCGTTGCGAGCGGCGCTGCCCGTTTTGAGGGCACATCAAGCGCTTACCTGCCGCTGGAATATCCGGCCTTGCCGAACTGGTCGCTGACCAGCGCGCTGGAGCGCGCTGGCCGTGCTCGTGGTCTCGCTGTACAGGTTGGCCTGACGGCGACTTACGATGCTTTCTATCCGAAGATGGCGCCGGCGCTGGTCGGCCGCGGTCTGCCTGATATAGATCAGCTTCAGCAGGCCGGCGTGCTGGCGCTCGATATGGAGACGGCGCTGCTGTTTATCGCGGGTGCCCGCCTGAACGTGGCGACCGCATCGATGTGTTTGGTGACCAACGAGGCCGATCCGTTTACCATGCTAGATTCGGATATGCAGGCTAACGGAGAAGCGGCGCTGTTCGGCGCAGTGCTCGATGGATTGGCCGCATGGAGCGAAACTGATGGGCGCTGAGACGCTGTTGATCAACGGCCAGTGGCGGCCTGCTGCCGACGGCGCGGTCTTGCCGGTCGTCAACCCAGCAAATGGAAGCGTTATCGCGCAGACGGCCGAGGCTGGCTCCGTTGATATCGACGCAGCAGTGGCGGCAGCGGTGGCGGCCTTCCCGCACTGGGCATCAACGAGCGGCCGAGAGCGCGCTGCCCTTATGCATCGCGCCATGGAGATCTATCGCGCGCGCTATCTCGACGCGTCGGCCATCACGCTGACGCGCGAAAACGGCAAGCCGCTCAACGACTCGCTCAAAGAGCTGCGCTTCAGCGCAGATGTGATCGATTTTTACGCTGACGAGAGCCGGCGTATCAACGGAGCGCATTTTGCCGGCGATGGTGGCACGACGCACAGCTTCGTTCTCAGGGAACCGGTCGGCGTCGTGGCAGCGATCGTGCCGTGGAACTTTCCAGTCGACCTGCTGGCGTGGAAATTAGGGCCGGGCTTGGCGGCTGGCTGCACTTTCGTCGTTAAGCCGTCGGAAGAAGCGCCGCTGGCCGTGCTCGATTTTGCGCGCGCTTTTGTTGAGGCTGGTTTGCCAGATGGTGTGATCAACGTGGTGACCGGCGCGCGCGCTGCCGGCGCAGCACTGGTCGAGCATCCTAAGGTGAGTAAGATCGCCTTCACCGGTTCGCTGGAGACCGGTCGCTGGATCGCAGAGCGCGCTGGCCGCCAGTTGAAGCGCGTTACGCTCGAACTGGGTGGCAGTGCGCCATTCATCGTCTGCGATGATGCCGATCTTGACTTGGCGATCGCCGAAGCCCTACGCAGGAAGTTTTCGCACACCGGGCAAATTTGCATCGGCGTAAACCGCATCTTCGTGCAGCGTGGTATCTTTGATGCTTTCGTCGAGCGTTTTGCGGCGGCGGTGGCCCGTTTGCGCGTCGCCGCCGATGGCGTGGCCGAGCCGGACGCTGATATGGGGCCGTTGATCAATGAGCGTGGCGTCGAGACGGCGCATGCCCACGTGGACGATGCGCGAAAGCGGGGAGCACAAGTGTTGGTCGGCGGTGAACGCCCGCGAGACTCGCGCTATCATCCTAAAGGTTACTTTTATGCGCCGACTGTACTGGTCAACGTCGATCCGTCGATGCGCGTGATGCAGGAAGAGACGTTTGGGCCGGTGGCGCCGATCATGCCGTTTGATACTTTTGAGGAGGGCATCGCTCTCGCTAATGACACGCCCTATGGCCTAGCGGCTTATCTTTATACGCGAGATCTCGATCGTGCTTACTGGGGAGCGCGTAAACTGCGTGCGGGCGGTATCGGCATTAACGTGAATGATGTGACCGATATTCGCGCTCCGTTCGGCGGCATGAAACAGAGCGGGATCGGCCGCGAGCTGGGTGAACCGGGATTAGACAGCTATTTTGAGATCAAACACGTCCGGTTTCGATACGGATCTATCAAGTGAGGTGAAATGGGGAAAGACAGCTTATTTTCGACGACGAAGCCGATCATCGGCATGGTGCACTTGTTGCCGCTGCCAGAGACGCCTAACTTCGGCGGCGATGTCGATGCGATTTACGAACGGGCTTTGATCGATGCGACTGCGCTAGGGTGGGCAGGCTGCGACGGCTTGATCGTTGAGAACTTTGGCGACGAACCGTATTTGATCGGTGAACCCACTACCACGCAGATCGCGGTGATGGCAAGCGTCGCTCACCATATTCGGCGCGAAGCGACGATTCCGGTTGGCATTAACGTCCAGTTCAATGCATGGCAGGCTGAGATCGCGCTCGCATTTGCCTGCAAGATGGATTTTGTGCGCGTTGAAGTATTCGTTGATACAGTGATCTCGGCGCAGGGCATCGTGCATCCCTGTTCGGCTCAGATCACGCGGCTGCGAGCGGCTTTAGGCGCGGGGCGCGTGCAGTTATGGGCCGATGTGCAGACCAAGTATACGCAAAACTTGGTCGCGCAGCCGCTCGCACAATCGGCGGTTGATGCGAAGGCCGCCGGCGCTGACGCTTTGATCGTGACCGGCGCAGCCACTGGCCAAGCAACGCCGCTCGAAGCTGTGGCTGAAGTGAAGTCGGTCGTCGATCTGCCCGTTTACGTCGGCAGTGGGACGACGATTGACAATGTGCAGGCGGTGCTCGCGGTTGCCGATGGCGCTATTGTCGGGTCGTCACTTAAGCAGGATGGCATCGTGACCAATCCGGTCGATCCGGAGCGCGTTCGCGCTTTTATGGCCGCGGCTCGAGGCGGCAGCCCCCCCGCATGATCCCCCGTTTGCTGGATGCGACTCCGCGCCAACTGTTGACGATGACGGGCTCGGCGCTCAAAACGAGCATCGCGGCTGCCGAAGGACGGACGCTCGCGGTCGAGGTGATCGCTTCAGCGCAGCCGCCGGTTGCGGGCATCACCCATGGCGAGATCGCCGCTGCCTTTGGCGCCGACCTGATCATCTTGGATCAATACGATCCTTTGAAGCCAACGGTCGCCAATGCGCCGGCTGACATCTTCGATGAGCCTGCGCCCCTAACGGCCTGCGCGCGTTTGTTCGGCCGGCCGGTCGGCCTCAATTTGATCGTCGCTGAGGAGGACGCGGGCGCATTTCTGGGAGGGCGTTTGCTTAGCGAGTCCAGCCTCGAACGCGCGCTGGAGCAGGGCTGCCGCATTATCAATATTTATATGCGCCCGCAGATTGGCGGCACCCACGCTGGAATGATTGCTGGGCTGCGCTTGGCGCGCCGCATGGCCGCCGACGAAGCGCTCCTCATTGGGGTGCCCACCTTCACACGCCCAGCCCCGCGCGCTCCGGAGGCCGTTCGCGCTTTTATCGCTGATGCTTTGATGCTCATCGAAGCAGGAGCCGATGGCATCGCGCTGCCACTGCCGGGCAGCAAACAGGGCTGGACTGTCGATGCCGCTGGGGCGATCGTTGATGCCGTACGCTCGAGCGGCGCGCTGGCATGGCTGTTTCTGACCGGCTCGATCGAGGGCGCAAGCGAACAGACGATGATGCAGCTTGCGCTGGTGGCTAAGCAGATCGGCGCCGATGCTTGCCGTCTCGATGAAGCCGGCTTATCTGGCATGCCGGTGCCGGAGAATATCTTGGCATTTTCGCTGGCGCTGCGCGGGCGGGCGCATACGTTCCGGCGTATGGCGGTTTCGCCAGCGCGCTGAGCAGCGCGCCGCATTTGCCAGCTGTATACTGTGAGCGATCTTTTCTCTCACGATAAGCAACAAAAGCGGAGGGTTGGGTTCCTCCGCTTTCGACTTGAGTCTCGAGGTGGTTATGAAGATTGGAGCAGCCGGCCCGGCGGCACGCCATACTGGCCAGAGCTATAAACGTAAACGTAAGTGACGATCTCGCCCTCTTCATTTGGCTCGGCGTTAGCCGTCCAGTAGTACAGCCAGCGCGCATCGCTGATGGTCAGGTTGACGCAGCCGCGGCTCTGGCGATAGCCGAATAAGTCGTGCCAGTAGGTGCCGTGCAGGCTGATCGCCCCATCAAAATACATAATCCACGGCACACTTTGCAGCGCGTAAGCATTTGGCGCGCCGGTCGAGCCAGACATACCGTCTCGCTCCAAACGCGCCCAAACGGTGAACAGACCCTCATTGGTCTCGGTATGATCGAGGCCGCTTGAAATCAACGTGGCAAAAACTGGCTCATCGTCTTCATAAGCGACTAGATTCTGTTCATACAAGTCAACGGCGACCCAGCGCCCGCTGACGCCTTCAGGTCGCTCAATACGTTGGACTTTCGAGACGAAACGCTGTTCGACCCATTGGTTGGGTCCGATCATGTACCAGCGCCAGCCTTCCTCATCAAAGGCGGTGGAGAAAATGTTGACGCGCTCATAACGTTGAAGCCAGCGGCCAGTCGCGGTCGTGCGGGGGCCGCCCGGATACTCTGATGCGTAAATGCGGCTGAGATCGAGCACAAACGCGAATGGGTGCTCAAGCCCATCGGTGATCTCGACGCCGGTCAAGAAGGATGGCTGGGTGAAACGCGCATCATCGCGGCGAATCCAGCGGCCGCCCTCAATTTGCAGCCAGCCCTCTACATCCAAGTTGATCGCGCGGACGAAGTTGAAACCGCGCGGGATCTCGCCGTTTACCCCGCCGTTGGGACTATCGAAGGTGGGAATTGGGTCTGGCCCCACGCGCCAGAAACTGTAAAAACTGAGCGTATAGCGATCCTGCGGGATCTCGGTGACGAGCGGGCGAGGGAAAGCTTCAATCATTGCGAGGCAAGCCTCGCTGAGCGGGCGGCCATCGGTGAATTCGGCACAGACGGAAGGATCATAAGCGAGCGGTTGGTCGTCAGCCGACGCGCTTAGCGCGCCGAACAGCAGCAGTACAGCGATCAGACTGATCCAGCGAAAAGGCATATTTCTTCCTCGACAATGCAACTTGCGGATGTTCTGCCGGCCGGTGCGTGAACGGCCAGCATAAGCGGACTGTGTAAGAACATGCATCACAGATTATCTTGCCAAAGCAAAAATCGAGATGCGCCTGCGCATCTCGATAAAAGATACAACGTTCAAATTTGCCGCGTCAAGAGTTTGCTTGCCCTGCGCGCGGCATCGCCCCGGCTGCGTAGGGCAACCGTTGGTCATGCCGAGGCTGCTTCAGCGAGAGCGCTCAAATACAGCGATCATGCGCCGTGCAACGCGGAAACGCGCAAACAACCCAACGATGTAAATCCCGAGGATCGACAGGACGACGCCCATGCCGAGCAGAAAATAGGGGGTGGTTTCAGGCATTCTTGTTCTCCCTTTGAGGTTAGATCAACTCGGCCCGCAGCTGTTCGATGCGCTGAAACAGGTTTTCAAGCCGGATACGCCACCAAATGAGGACGGGCGCAATCAGCACTGCCCAGATCAAAACGTTTATGCCAAGCGTTGCGCCCATGTTAGCAGCCATCTCAAACGTGCCCTGCGCGTTGGCCGGGCTGGGGCCGATCACAGTGGGATGGATTGTATCGGGCCGTACTCGTGTGATCATGGTCGTGATGATCACCGTTGTGATGGCGAGCATGCCGTAGGCGGCGGAGAGGGCGCGCTGGCGCTCCGGGTTCTCGATGCTGTTGCGCAGCATGAAATAGGCGGCGTAGGTGAGCACCATGATGGCGGCGGAGGTGAGTCGTGGGTCCCACGTCCACCACGTGTTCCATGTCGGACGTGCCCAAACCATACCGGTGACCAGCGTGATGAGGGACAGCGTGAAGCCAACTTCAATTCCGGCCAGCGACAGCGTGTCCCACCGGGCTTTACGGGTGCGCAGGTAGGCCACGCCACCGATGAAGCCGGTCAGGAAGCTGACCGATGCGCCGACGAATGCCGCGACATGGAAGTAAAAGATGCGTTGAACATTGCCTTGTGTGGCATCGGGGCCGGCATAAAACAGCGCCAGCCCAACACCAACAGCAAACCCAATGAGCGCAAGGATCGTCAGCGCTCGCAGCAGCGGCAGCCGGTCGCGTTTTGTATCGTTGGGGGCGGGGATCGAGCCAGTAGCAGGAAGGGGGGAGGCGATTTGCATAAAACTACTCCTGTGCCTGTTGACGAATACGCAACCGCAACTGCGCTTTCATCTGCGAACGCTGCTGAGCATAGACTTCGGCGTCCATCGTATCGCGCTGTAAATCGAGCGCCGCGATCTGGCGCACTAAAACGTTGATGGCATCTTGCCCTTCACTTTCCGCCGGCACCTCGATTGATGTGCGCAAGCGCGCTGATCGTTCGCGTATGGCGATCAGCGCGCCAAGAGCGAGTGCGCTCACGCCGATGATGACAAAAATAGCCACGGCCGGGGGCAGCGTCGGCCCACCGATGGGGGTGGAGAGGGTCGAGGCAGGATTAGCGCTCACCTCAGCGATTTCCGGCACGCCGCTCACCGTGAAGGTCAGCCTCTCGCCGGCAGGCAGCGGCGTCTGGTCGCCGAAAGCCATCGCGCTGCCGAGCGCGGTGCTGCGCCCCCCAAGCGGCACGATGCCTGCGCCGCTCACGCGGACGCCGGGCATATCGTTGAGGATTTCAAAACCATTGAGCAGCGGGTAATCCAACGTGCGCGTTATCGACAGTTCACCGTCGTAGGGTAAGGCGTAAATCAAGTGCACTGTGTGAGGCTGGCCGGGAATGACAGGTCGCGTGTCAAACACGACTCGTCCATCTTCGCTAAAGCGATAGCGTGCGCTGCCGTGCATCATCTCAATAAGATGTACGCCCTCAGGCACGTGCAGTTCGATCGATGAGGCGCCGTCGGCGCTGCGATAAGCGCGCTCGCCCCGGTTGGTGAAGCCGATCAATTCAATGACGACCAGCTCTCCGTCATTGAGGCTAAGATGCGCGACCCAAGTGTCAATAGCGATGTTAGCGGGGTCGTCTGTAAACCCATACAGCGTGATCGGCAAACTGAGAAACGGCTCGTTCGGATCGCCTTGCGCGGCTTGGCTGGCGAATACCGCGCCCTCATACTCGGTGGCGACGGCGTAAGTCCACATGGGATGGATTGGGACATCCGTGAAGGTGAATGCGCCGTCACGGTCGGTCGTCACCGTTGCGAAGACCGACTCTGCCATCCGTTCATCAAGGATGTACAGAGAGACCTCAAGTGCCAGCGGGGCCGGCAGCCCATCGCTAAACGCCACGCGCCCCTCGATGGTTCCAGCTCTAGTCGCGTCGCTGGCGGGCATTTCTGTTAAATTTTGCGCGCCAACGCGGAGGGCGAAAGCCAGCGCGATGAGGAGGGGCAAAATAAGTGCTTGAATGCGTCGCATCGTTTCCATCCACGCACCGCGCTTACTGGTGAACTTTGGCTTTGTTGTAGTTAGCGATCGCTCGTTCGATGGCATCATCGAGCAGTGAGTCAGCTAATGCGGCGTCCGCGGTCGACTCAGCCGATTTGCGTTTGGTTCCATCTTTACGTTTTGCTTGTTTGGCTGACTCGTCTCCATCGAAGGCTTCCAGAGCTTGCAGCACCGCAGCGCCTTGATCCATCCATGCGGCGCGGTCGGCCTCATACGTCTCAGCAGGAAGCTTGCCCGTTCGGAAATCTTCGTCCAGATCGCGGATAGCTGCCACGACACGCCGATAGTGTGTGACCAACGCATCGCGTTCTTTTTGGCGTTCGATCTCGGCGGGGCTGAAGCTGCCCGCCCGCGTATGAGTGAACGGCAGCGCGATGAAGACTACGCTAGCGATCACCACCAACAAAATAATGAGCAGTCCTTCAACCGACATGAATTTCTCCCATGCCCTAAAGCAAGCCGTCGACGATGCTGCGGATCTGCGCTTCGGTCACGCCAGCGTAGATGAAGCGCGCGACGTTGCCTTCGCGATCAATGATGAACGTTTCTGGCACACCAGTAATGCCGTATTGTCTCGAAATGCGCGTGCCGATATCAGGCGCGTTCAGGAAGCTGATGCTGAACTCATCGATGTAAGCAAGCGAGCGCGGGCCGTTATCGGCATAGGCGATGCCGATGAAGACGACGTCGCCGCGCGGGGCATAATGCTGCCATGCCGCTTCGAGGTGAGGGGCCTCGCTACGGCAGGACGCGCACCAGCTCGCCCAAAAGTTGATGACGACGACGCTGCCGCGGAAATCTGAAAGGCGGTAGCTCTCACCCTCGAAGGTGGTGAAGGCAAAATCGGGAGCAGGGCCGCTGAGTGGCTGCCCCTGCTGCGCCCGTGCTAGCGCCAGCCCGATGATGGCCGCCACCACGAGCACCGCGCCGAGCAGCAGGATTGCGCCTAACCCAAAGCCTGAGCGCCGGGTCGTCTCTGGCTGAAGTGGAAGTGCATCGGTCATGCTTTATCGTCCTTCAATCAATATCACGCTGAAGCAGTTCGTAATAGCAGGTTTTCCCGGAAGGTTCGTTCGCAGGCAGCGGCTGTTTGCTCGTGTGACCCACACGGCGGCGCAGCAAAAACCAGCCACCGCCGACAATCGCGGCGCCCATCGCCAGCCACGGCATGATCAACGCAAGCGCGCGCAGCGTCGGGTCTTGCGGGATGCCAACCGCCCGGTCGCCAAACCGGCGGACGAAATCATTGATAATCTCTTGCTCCGTTAGGCCCGCTTCAAGCTGAAGCCGGATCTCGTAACGCCAGTCGTCGCACGCGGCGGCGCCGCAGGCATCGAGCGGGATATTCTCGCAGACTGGGCAGTACAGCTTG
Organism: Aggregatilineales bacterium; assembly: GCA_046719065.1. Lineage (GTDB taxonomy): Bacteria > Chloroflexota > Anaerolineae > Aggregatilineales > Phototrophicaceae > Flexifilum. The sequence continues at coordinate 26,001 of JBDNDP010000007.1, forward strand.
CGCGCGATCGCGTTGATCTCATCGGCTGTCACATCAGTGCGAACGGCGTCTTGTGCCAGCGCGGGCAATGCTAAGGCCAGCACAAAGAGGATAAGCAGCAAAGTCTTCAAACGCATGTCAGGCTCCTTTCGCTGCCAAGCCTTCTGCTGCCGAGGATACTCTGATCGGTTTAAGGACGCGCTCGCCCACAGCATCGCGCGGGAAGGCAGCCAAGAATGTGCCAGCGATCAAGAGCAGGCTGCCCCACCAGATCAGGTTGACCAACGGGTTAACATAGACTTTGAACGTCGCAGCGTTTTGCGCGATCGGCTCCCAGTGAATGAGCAGCACGTAGAAATCGTTTTCGAGCGTGCTGTGCGCGCCGGCGATCGTCATCGTATTTATGCCCTGCGTTTGCGGGAAGAAGTCTCGACGAGGGCGTAACTGCGCGATCTCATGGCCGTCACGGTTAATGGTGACCAGCGCGATATCCATAAGCCGCCCGTCCTCGGCAACTTGGTTGCGCAGCAGGCCATCATAGGTCATCGTGTAGCCACCCAGTTCGAGCTGTTCGCCCACTGCGAGCGTTTGCTGCGTCTCCATTTGAAACAGCGTGCTGCCGATCACGCCGATGCCGATGACCGTGATGCCGAGATGAATGAGATAGCCGCCATAGCGGCGCGGGTTGCGCTGAAACAGCGCCCCAAGCGCAGCCGGCAGCGTCTCGCTGTGAGCGCACTGCCGCGCGCGGATGCCGCGCACCGTCTCGACGATGCCGACCCACCCGGCGAACGTTACAATGCCATAACCCAACAGCGCGCCTGCATCGCGCATGCCCATCAACGCAAAGCCGGCAAGGCTGAGCGCCGTAAGCGCTAGCGGGGCGATGAACGCGCGTCCCATGCGCGCTAACGAGGTCGTGCTCCATGCAGAGAGCGGAGCGACTCCCATCAACACAAACATGGCAGCGAACAGTGGCGGCGTCACCAGATGGAAGTAATCTTGACCGAGGGTGATCTTGGTGTTCATGAACAATTCAGATACGATCGGCGCGCCGAAGCTGCCCCAGAACACGGCGACGAACAGCACGATGAAGACGATGTTGTTAAGCACGAACAACGTTTCGCGGCTGAGCAGGCCGCCGAAGCGATGCTCATCATGAAGTTCACCACGCCCGCGCCGCCACACTAACAGGGCGAAGCTGATGAACGTCATAATGAACCAAAACGCAAACATCGGAAAGCCAATCTCGCTGCGCGCGAAGCTGTGCACGCTTTCGACCAAGCCGCTGCGCGTGGCAAATGTGCCGAAGATTACGGCGCTGAAGGTCAGAATCACCAAAAACATGTTCCAGCTTTTGAGCATGCCGCGTTTTTCTTGAATCATGACGCTGTGCAGCAGAGCAGTGCCGATCAGCCATGGCAAGAGCGCCGCGTTCTCAACCGGATCCCAGCCCCAATAACCGCCCCAGCCGAGCACGTCGTAGGCCCAACGACCGCCAAGGATTAGGCCGAGGCTGAGTGTGAGCCACGCGATCAGCATCCAGCGCCGCGAGACTTTGATCCAATTCGTCGTCAGGTCGCCAGAAGCTAAAGCCGACATTGCGTAAGCGAAGGGAATCATGAAGCTGACGAACCCGAGATAGAGCATCGGCGGATGAATGGCCATGCCAAAGTGCCTCAGCAGCGGGTTCAACCCGTTGGCCGACTGCGCGAGCTGAACTGCCCCAGGTGCGATCGCGCCGGAAGGTGGCAGTACCGATTGAACGACGTCGCCGTTCGGCGCGATCCACCAGCGTGTGAAAGGGTTCTCAAAAAAAAGCACCAGCCCGATGAAGAATACCAGTGTACCCATCATAAAAGCCGTTGCGTAGGGCATCAGGCGGCGCTGTGACCGCCAATTCAGGATGAGCGTTGCCGCGGCGAACAAGGCCATCAAAAACGACCAAAACAGCAGCGAACCGGCCTGCGATCCCCATAAGGCTGTAAAACGGAACAGCGGCGGCATATCTGGACTGCTGACTGACCAGACATAAGTGATTTGATACTGTTCCGTCATCAAGGCGACGGTAAGCGCCGTCGTCGCGATTGTCAGCAGGATGGCGACCCAGATCGCCGCATTGCGACCGCTGAGGACGAACGCCTCATTATGGATAACTCGTTCGCCGTATATGACGGCGAAGATAGCGTAGAGGGCAGCGATGAAAGCTAAAAGGGTTGTGGCAAATCCGATCTCTGCAAGCATGAGCGGCCTTTCAAAACCTATTACTGTGCCTGCACAGGCATGCTTTCTTCATAGCGGCTAGGACATTTCATCAGCACCTCGCTGGCGTAGAAAACGCCGTCTTCGCGCAGGACACCGGTGAGGATAGCCTGAGCCTCGTGCTGAAGCAGGTCTGGCTTAACCTGATTTTCAACGTGCACGAACAAGCGCGTTTCTTCGGGGTTGTTGGCTGCTAGATGCAACGTATAACCGAGGTTATCGGTTCGGCTGGGGATGTGGGCGATCTCGAAGTCAAAATTGAGGTTGGCCGTATCATAAACGATCGTATCACCGACGACAGCGCCGGTTACTCGAACCGTTTGGTTGATGTAATCGGGATTGTTCACCAGCTCTTCGATGGTGATGAAGTACTGCGCGCCGCTCATCGTTCCGTTGATGATCAGGAAAAGGATCGCACCCAGCAGCACAACCCCGCCGATCACAAACTTGAGGCGGCTGGATTGAGCATGCTTTAGGTTTTGGCCGGCAGGAGAAGTTTTCTGCCAGGTCAATTCCGCCATCGCGTTCACTCCATACATGTCAAGAAGAGTACGCCCTCAGCTTAGCAAACGGCGCTGGCGCGCCCTAGCCACATTTGTTACGTTTTGAAGATGATGAAAATCACAGTAAGGAGAACATTGATGAAGATCTTCACTTTTTCTTAATAATGCGGCTAGTGAGATTTGGGAAAAAATTGGGATAATTGGTCGTGATGTTGGATTCTGCTGACCGAGAGTCTTGCCGAAAACCTGCGCGCGAGTCACAATCTCAGTTGCACTGCACTCTAAAATTGCCGATTTGGATGAGGTGACATCATGCGCAAACGGTTATTTCTGCTTGTTCCTCTGCTGCTCGCTGCTTTGCTGATGATGGGAAGTGCGGTCACGGCGCAAGATGCGCCAGTGATCGCTGTGGTCACTCCTTATCTCGCTCAGCCCGGCACACAGTTCATGGTTGAGGCATTTCGGACCGCTGCCGAAGCTAAGGGCTGGACGGTCAATGTGATCGATACTGCCGGCGATATCGCCGCCGTCATCAGCCGGTTGGAAGATGTCGCCAGTCAGGGTGTTGATGCGATCGTCATCAATGTCGACCCGGTACAAGTTGAGGCGGGCTTGATCACGGCGAACAGCGATGGGATCCCGATCTTTGGAATGGATGCCGGCACACATCCACTGTTGGTGACAAACGTGACGAGCAATGCTTACGTCATGGCAGCCGAGACGGCGACCTACGTCGTGGATCGGTTGGCCGGTGAGGGTGGTGTGGTCATGTTCGTGTTCGATCCCTATCCGCCAGTGCAGAAGCGCGGCATCATCGCTGATGCGATTTTCGCCAATACCCCTGACATCACCATTATCGATCGTATCACGCCCGATGTGACTGACGGCGGCATCGCAGACTCGCGGGCGCGCATGGAGGCGGTCTTGGCGGCTAATCCAGCACCGGGCAGCATCGCCGCGGTGTGGGCGGCATGGGATCAACCTGCGCTGGGCGCGCTGCAGGCGATTGAGGCGGCCGGCCGGCAGGATGAAGGCATCGTCATTGTCGGTATTGATGCCAACCCGCAAGCGCTCGATGCGGTGGCGAGCGGCGGCAATTTTGAAGCGACGGTCGCGCAGGATTTCGTCGGCATCGGCTCGACGACCGCCGATCTGGTGGAGCTGTATTTGAATGGCGGCGAGATCACGCAAACGACGGTCTATGTGCCGGCTCAATTGGTCACGCGCGCCAATGTCGATCAGTTCATCACAGAGTAATATGATAGACGGCGGCCGGCTAGGACAGGTCAAAGTGGCCGGCCGCCGAATGGTGTAACCACATGAATGAGACGCTTGGGCCGCCGCTACTGAGCGTGCGGCGCGCCAGTAAGGCGTACAACGGCATTCCCGCCCTCATTGATGCAGCGCTCGATCTATATGCGGGCGAAGTTCATGCCTTGATGGGGGAAAACGGCGCGGGCAAATCGACGCTGATCAAACTGCTGGCCGGGGTGCTTGAGGCGGATTCGATCGAGATCCAGCTCGATGGACAGCCGATCGCGATCGAAACGCCGGCCGATGCCGCTGAATATGGCTTCCGCTTCATCCATCAAGAGCTGAACATCGTCCCTTCCTTGTCGGTGGCCGAGAACATGTACCTCAGCCATCCCTATCCGAAGCGGCTTGGTGTTCTAGTGGATTGGGAGCGGCTGCATGAACAGGCGCGCGCGGTGCTCGGCGAGTTAGGGATTAGCGAGATCGCCCCGAACACGATCGCCGCGCGTTTAAGCCCCGGCGACCAGATGCTGGTCAAGATCGCGGGGGCTTTGGTGCATACCGGTCGCGAGCCGAAAGTTTACATCATGGATGAACCGACGGCCGCGCTGACCGGGGAGGAAGCCAACCGGCTGTTCGCGGTGATCGAGCGGCTGTGCGCGCGCGGTTGCGCCGTGCTGTATGTGTCGCACCGCATGGATGAAATCTTCCACATTGCCGATCGCGTGACAGTGATGCGTGATGGCCGCGTCGTGGCGACCGAACGCATCGCGGAGACATCGGCGGCCGCCCTGATCGAACAGATGACTGGCCGCGATCTACAGCAAGTTTATCCCGCGCGCGAAACGCCAGTTGGAACTTTGGTGCGCCTTGAGGCGCGCGCTGTGGCGACGCGTTCGATCGAAGGGCTGACTTTTGAACTGTATGAGGGTGAGATCGTAGGCATTGCCGGGTTAAACGGAGCCGGACGCACTGAGACCTTGCGGGCGTTGATGGGTATTGATCGGCTTACTGCTGGGGAGCTGCTGCTCGATGGCCGCCCACTGCGCCGCCCCTCAATCCTCAATGCATGGCGCAGCGGCATCGCCTATGTGCCCGAGGAACGCCGGTCGCAGGGTTTGATGCTGTCTCAATCGGTCAGTGAGAATGTCGCGCTGCCGCATCTGCACGAGCTGAGTCGTTTTGGCCTGCTAAACCGGCGTGCTGAGCAAGAGACGGCTGAACTTTATGGCGCGCAGGTGCGCTTGAAAGCGCGCAGCCCTCAACAAAAAGTGCGTGAGCTGAGCGGCGGCAACCAACAGAAAGTTGTATTTGCGCGGGCGCTGGCCCAACCGCCGCGCGTGTTGCTGCTTGATGAGCCAACGCGCGGCATCGACGTGGGCGCGAAACACGATATTTATTCGCTCATTCGGCAGATCAGCGCTGCCGGGACGAGCATCATCATGGTTTCTTCCGATCTGCCGGAGTTGTTGGGGATGTGCGACCGTGCCTTGATCATTAGCGGCGGCCGTATGGTGGCGATCACGCCGACCGCTGGATTGAGCGAAGCCGATTTGCTGACCTTGTGTTATGGAGATTTGGTGCATGGCTGACCGAGTAGTCCCCCTCCAAGCACGCCCCCGCCGCGCGACTGGCCGAGCCAACGGCGGACGCATCCTGCGTCGCTTCGGCACGTTGTTCGGCTTTCTAATCGTTGTTAGCGTGTTCTGGTCGCAGCGACCAGAGACATTCATGACCGTCCGCAATTGGCTTAATATCACGCAGCAAGTCAGCATCTTGGGCGTCGTCGCCTTCACCATGACGGTCGTCATGTCGTTGGGCGATTTCGATTTGAGCGTTGGCGCAATGGCCAGCCTCGCCGGCATCGTGGCAGCGCTGCTGTTCCGCGATGGCCAAGCGGTCTGGATCGGTGTGGGCGCTGCGCTAGGCGTTGGGCTGCTGGGCGGGCTGGTCAACGGCCTGCTGGTTTCTTATGTTGGCATTTCGCCATTCGTCGCTACCCTTGGTATGCTCACCTTGTTCAGCGGTGTCGCCTTTTACATCAGCAGCGGCACCACGATCTTCGGCCGCGCGATACCAAGCGAGTTCAGCGACTTTGCTCGCGGCGGCATCCCGCTCGGCGAGATCAGCGGGCAGTCTGTGACTATCCCGAACTTAACGCTGTTGGCGCTGCTCGTGTTGGTAGTGGTTTGGGTGCTCATGGAGCAAACGACGTTTGGCCGCCGGTTGTATGCGATTGGTGGCAACCGTGAGGCAGCCCGGCTCGCTGGTGTGCGCGTGCGCCGGCTGCGTCTGGTCGCTTTTATGATTACCGGCATGGGCGCAGCGACGGCCGGATTAATGCTGGTCAGCCGGCTTGCTTCAGCCAATCCCACGCAGGGCGACGGCTTAATGCTCAACGCGATCGCTGCGGTCTTCCTCGGCATGACGATGAGCGAGGAGGGGGAGCCGCATGTATCGGGGACGTTGGTCGGCGTGCTCATCCTCGGCGTGCTCGCTAACGGCCTCACGCAGATGCAGGTTGATAGTTACATCCAGCAGATCTTGACCGGCGCGATCATCATCTTGGCCGTCATGCTCAGCAGCATTACCCGGCGAAACGTCTAATGCCTGCAACGAATTTGCTGCTCACCACGTTAGCTGAGATTAAAGCTGCAGGGCGCATGGCGTTATGCGGCTACTTTCTGGTTGGTTATCCAACACCTGAGGACTTCTTCCGCATGACGCGGGTCGCGCGTGAACTCGATGTTATCGAGTTTGGCATTCCTGCGCACGAACCGTCGCTTGATGGGCCGGTGATCGCGAGCGCGCATGACGTCGTCACCGAGGTGCGTGGGCTGGGCGCCGAGACTGCGCTGGCGCTGATCGGCGGGCTGCGCGATCTGCGCCAGCCGCGCTTTGTGATGACCTACGCCGATGTCGGCCGTGAGCTAGATGGATTCCTGCGCTTGTGCGTTGCCAATGACGTTCATGGCATGCTGGCGCCCGATCTCGCTCCATTCGAGATTGATGACGTGATCCGTATAGCTCGTGCGCTCAATCTAGCGGTTTTCACCCTGTGCGATGCGCGGGCAGACGACGAAACGCTGCGGCTGGCTGTTGAGCGCGGTGATATCGTCTACTTGAAAGCGGCAGCCGGGCGCACGGGCCAGCATGCCGATCTCAAGGGCGAGCTGCGAGTCGTTTTGCAGCAGGCGATGGCGCGCATCCGCGCAATCAAGCCACACATCCCGATCACGGTCGGCATCGGCGTGCAGCGCGCTGAAGATGTGGCGGCGCTGGCGGCGCTCGGCGCTGATATGGTGGTCGTCGGCACGAAGATCGTTGAGCATTTGACAACGGGAGAAGCCGCGCTGGTCGATTACATTCGCACACTGAAGGCGGCGACCGTTTATCCGCAGGTGGCCGGCCAATGATCACGCACTGGCTGGCCCTGGATGTGGGGACGACGGGGGTCAAGGCTGCGCTGCTCGATGCGGATGGCCGCGTTATGCGTTCGGCCAGCCGCGACTACCCGACTCGTACCGCTGCTGGCGGCATCGTCGAGCAATCAGCCCAAGATTGGCTCGCGGCGGCCGAGGCGGCAGTCCGCGAGTTGAGGCCGGCTGAGGCCGAGGCGATCGCGCTGGCCGGGCAGATGCAGAATGCGATCTTGGTCGCTGCATCGGGAGAGCCTGTGCGCCCCGTCATCCTCTACAGCGATACTCGCGCTCGTGATGAGGCAGCTTACGTTGAAGCGCGCATCGGCAGTGGAAGGCTGGCCGTCATCACGGGCAATGCGATGGGGCCAAGCGGGCTGCTGGCCAAGCTGCTCTGGCTGCAAACCAATGAACCTGACAGCCTTGAGCGCGCAGCGCATCTGCTCTACGGCGCGGCGGATTACCTCGCGCTGCGTTGGGCCGGCGTCGCTGTGACCGATACGACGACCGCATCGACCACCGAACTGATGCGCCTTGAGGAGCGTAGCCCGCTAGATGAAGCGCTGTTCGCCGCCCTCGATCTCTATCGTGTCGCTCGGCTTCTGCCCAAGTTGGTCGACGGCGGAGCAATGGTCGGTGAATTGTCCTCCAAAGCGGCGAAGCAGCTTGGGCTGCGCGCTGGTCTGCCAGTTCACCTCGGCCCAGGCGATGCCGGTGCGACTACGCTGGGCGCAGGCTGTGGGTTGGTTGGCCGGGCCTACGCCTATATTGGGACGAGCGGCTGGGTTGCCTATTCAACAGAAACTCGACCGCCGGCCGAAGCCGGTGTATTTACACTGGCCCATCCAGCTCGCGACCGGTACATCGGCGTTGCGCCGCTGTTGACAGCGGGCGGCAACCTCGACTGGCTGCGCCATCTTTTCAATGAGGCGACGCACGATGTGCTGATTGCTGAGGCGCTGACCGCGCCGACGAGCGATTTGATCTATTTGCCCTACCTCAATGGCGAGCGCTCTCCGATCAACGACCCGTTGGCGCGCGGGGCATTTATCGGTTTGAATGCCGGGCACCGCCGCGCCGATCTGGCGCGTGCAGTATTAGAGGGGGTTGCTTTCGCTTATCGCCATGCCTTGGAGACGCTGTTAGGACAGCCCCCGCCTGATCTGGTGTTGACGGGAGGTGGCACGCGCTCTGAAGCATGGTGCAGCTTGATCGCGACGGTGACCCATTTGCCCGTTCTGCTGGCCGACCAAGCGTCGTTTGTGGGTGCGCGTGGGGCGGCTTTAGCTGCTCAGGTCGCGCGGGGAGAACGACCCGATTACAGCCCAGCTCAGCCCTATCCAACGCAGGCGCGCCTCACGCCCGATCTCGCGTTGGTCGCTCACTACGATCGACAATATCAGCGCTTCGTCGCTGCATATCCCGCCCTCAAGCCGCTGTTCGCAACCATCCAGCATGATACCTCTGTTTAAGCCGGGAGAAATGACACCAGCGCGCTGCGACGTTTGCAATGGTCGCTATTCTGTAGATCGATTAAACTTAATATGTCATTCTTAATTTTAATTTTAGATAAGGGGGTACACCAGTGGCTAAACGATTTGAAGGCAAAGTAGCCATCGTGACGGGCGCGAGCGGCGGCATTGGTCGTTCGACCGCGCAGCGGTTCGCCGCAGAAGGGGCGAAGGTACTCGTCGCCGACGTGAAAGATGCAGAAGGTGCGGAGACCATCGATCTGATCAAGGCCGCCGGCGGCGAAGCGATCTACGTGCACGCCGATGTTTCGCAGGAGGCGGATGCGCAGGGGTTGGTGCAGAAAGCGCTCGATACCTACGGCCGGCTGGATATTGCCGTCAACAATGCCGGCATTCTGGGTGGCTTCACGGCGACCCATGAGACCGACCCGGCGACTTTCGACAAGATCATGGCCGTGAATGTGCGCGGCGTTTTTCTCGGCATGAAGTACCAAATCGCCGCTATGCTGGGCAAGGGCGGTGCGATCGTCAACACGTCGTCGGCAGCGGGGTTTACCGGAATCGCTGGTTTGGTTGGTTATGTGGCGAGCAAACATGCTGTCAATGGTATGACGAAGACGGCGGCGTTAGAGTATGCCAAAGCAGGCATCCGGATCAATGCCGTGAACCCGGGAGGGGTCATCACGCCGATGACGATCGGCCTGATGCCGGAGCCGAAAGAAGGCGAACCCGAACAACCCGATCAGCACCCGATTGGCCGCAGTGCTCAACCAGAAGAGATCGCCAATGCGATCTTGTGGTTGTGCTCGGAAGAAGCTTCGTTTGTCGTTGGCTTGTGCATGGCCGTTGACGGCGGCCTGACGATCGACTGAGCCGTCGCCAGCGCCTCACAAGTCAGCAAATGCCTCTTCAACTTGGTCGCGCAGGTGAGCGATGAAATCATCGTTCACCTGTGCTTCATGAGCGATGCCATACCACAGGCCGGCTTGGCGCACAAACTCTGGCAGACGCTTGAGCGCATGGGCGACATCGTCCCACGTAATGCCCATTGATGCTGGGCGAATATCGACACCAACCCGCCGGATCGCAGCGAGCATGCGTTCGGCTTGGTGGTGGTGCAGAAGGGAGCCGACGTAAATGCCGAGGCAGACGGGCTGCCCGTGGATGAATTTCTTGCCAGTGTAATACTCCAGCGCGTAAAACAGAAAATGGTCAATGCCTTCGATGTGGCGCGGATTCCAGCCCGCGTTGTGGAAGGCTGCGCCTCCCCAACGGTTAGCGTTCATCAGCGCGCGGATCCCCGCTTCGTTGACAGCGTGAATGTCGTCAATGTGAGCCATCACTCCGTCGAGCACGGCCTGTGCTTCATCAACCAACTGCTGATCATAAGGCCACTTCGGCTCGGTCTTGCCGCGTCGGTCTGCCAGTTTCCAATCGGCGTGGGCGGTGTGGTAGCAAAAGATCTCGCATACGCCGCTACGGTTGAGCAGGGGCGGGGCCGATTGAATGACATCAAAATCGACATAGACGGCTTCCGGCACGGCCCATCCCACGTAGCGCACGTGCCCGCTAAAACGCAAGCCGGCGCGGTGGCCAAAAGCGGCGTTGACCGTCATCGAGGTAGGGACTTGAAACAGCGGCAGGCGTTTGCGCCATGCGATGTATTTGGCGGTATCGATGGCCTGCCCGCCGCCCAACCCAATAACGCTGTTGCAGGCGGGTAAAGTGTCTAATACAGCCTCAAGCGCATCGCCGTCGATCGTGCTGACGAGATAAACGTCAGCCAAGCGGTCATCAAAGTGGCTGCTGAACTTATCCCACAGATCCGGCATCGTCACGACCAGATAGGGCCAGTGGACGAAATTCGGCAGTTCGGCGATCAAATTGCGTCCGTAAATTGTGGTGAATAAGTGCCCGGTCTCGGTGATGCTGGGCATGGCGTGGCCTCGCTTTCAATGTCAAGCCAATCATGCTATCACGTTAGCGCACTGCAGCGCGCGCATCAAGATGCGCCAGTTGGATCGTTCGCGAGCGCATCGAGGAAGCTAGCGGCCTGCGTTTGCACTGCTTTGCGCTGGTCATCGTCGAGATGGCGCAAACCAAGCACATTTTGGCCGAGGCGCGGGTTGCGGCGCAGCTTCGCTTCGTGGTCGATCAAAAAGTTCCAATATAGGAAGTTAAAAGGGCAGGCGCGTTCACCGGTTCGCGCTTTGGGATCATAGCGGCAGCTCGCGCAGTAATCGCTCATTTTGTTGATGTAATTGGCCGATGCGATATAGGGCTTCGTTGCGATGCGTCCGCCATCGGCATTCAGCCCCATGCCGATGACGTTAGGCTGCATCACCCAGTCGTAAGCGTCGATAAACACGGCGCTGAACCAGTCAACGACCGCCTGCGGTTCGACCCCCGCCAGCAGGCAAAAATTGCTGATCAGCATCAACCGTTCGATGTGATGAGCGTAGCCGGTCGACAGCGCGCCGCCGATGGCGCAGCGCAGGCAGTGCATATCGGTTTGGCCATGCCAGAAAAACCCCGGCAGCGAGCGCGCCGCGCTCCACGCGTTCTGCTCCGCCAGAGCCGGCATGGCGCGCCAGTACTGCCACGCTATGAACTCGCGCCAGCCGATGATTTGGCGGATGAAACCTTCGACGGAGTTGAGCGGCGCCCGGCCTTCGCGATAAGCGGTCTCCGCTGCCCGGGCTGTCGCCAGCGGCTCAAGCAGGCCGAGGTTGAGGTAAGGCGACAGGACACTGTGAAATAGGACGCGATCGTGGGCGGTCATCGCGTCTTCGTAGGGGCCAAACAGCGCAAGACGTCGCTCGATGAAGTCGTCAAGCGCCTGCGCAGCCTGTTCATGGGTGACGGCATACTCAAAGTCCGCGGTGCTGCCCGTCGTCCCCGGCAGCGCCGCGACTTCTTCGATCACCCCACGCGTCATTTCGTCCGGCTCGAACCGCGGCGGCGCCGGGAAGTCGAGGCCGCTCTTCGGCAGCGGTTTGCGATTCTCTCGATCGTAATTCCATTCACCGCCTGCGGGTTGGTCGTCATCCATCAATAGATCAAAGTGCCGGCGCATCGCGCGGTAGAAGGTTTCCATGACGTACTGCTTACGCGGATCGGGATTCGGGTTTGGGTCGTAGCGGCCGATGAGGAACTGGGTATTCGGCAGCACCTCAACGGGAACTCCTGTGACCACGTGCAGCCGCTGGCTTTGGTAACGGCGGCCGTGGTATTCGCTGGCGGCCATAGTGACCCAGCGCGCCGGCCGGTGCTGGCTGGCATAAGCGTGCAGCGCGCCGCTCAGCGTCTCCGCTTTGAGGTAATCGACCGTCAAGCCGTGCGCGCGCAGCCGTTCCGCATAATGGCGCATCGCGCTGAAGATGAGGATGAGCTTCTTCTTGTGGTATGGAAGACGGGCGGCGCGGCGCATATTTTCGACCATGACGACGCGCACCTGCCGTGGGTCTTCGGTCTGTGCTAGCGTCGCTTCGATGGCCGGGTGCTGGTCGAGCAGTTGATCGCCGAGCACCCAGACGGCAGTGGAATTGTTGCTCATAATTGCCTCAGCTCATGAACGCGCTGATTATAACTGCGCCGCTCGCCAGACGCACGTTCGACGAATTAGAGCGCGCAGGGGTATGATTACACAGCGTTAATCGCTCTAAAACATGGTGAAGTTATGAAGAGGAAGATGCGATGGCACAGGGACAAATGCTTGAGACGGCCGTACTCGGCGGCGGGTGTTTTTGGTGTTTGGAAGCGGTCTATGATCAACTGAAAGGAGTGATTTCGGTCGAGGCGGGGTATGCTGGCGGTAGCGTTCCCAATCCAACTTACGAAGCGGTGTGCACAGGTCGTACTGGCCACGCCGAGGTCGTGCGTATCACTTATGATCCCGATGTCATTAGTTTTCGTGAGCTGCTTGACGTTTTCTTTACCATTCACGACCCAACGACGTTGAACCGACAGGGGGCTGATGTTGGCACGCAGTATCGGTCAGTCATCTTCTATACCACGCCGGAGCAGCGGGCGGTCGCTGAGACGACGATCGCTGAACTGGAGGCGGCTAAGCTCTGGCGCGATCCGATCGTAACCGAAGTGAAGCCGCTTGATGTCTTCTACATCGCCGAAGACTATCATCAGGAGTATTTTGCGCGCAACCCAAACCAAGGCTACTGCCGGGTTGTGATCGAGCCGAAGGTGGCCAAGTTCCGCAAGCAGTATTTAGATCGCTTGAAAGCCTGAGCTGGATCGCTGTGGATATCGTCGAAGCGGAGATTTCACGCTAACATAACGAACGAGTGATTAACGCGTCATGTTGAGAGAAAAGCATACCGCATGTCTGTCTCAAAATTCATCGCGACCCCTTCCCACGAAACACTGCCGTTGGCTGCCGATGTCGTCATCATTGGCGGCGGCCCAGCTGGCACGGCTGCCCTGTGGGCACTCGATCGCGCTGAGCCGGGGTTGCGGATCGTCTTGATCGAGCGCAGCGAGCGGCTCGGCGCTGGCAGCACGCTCGCTTCCTTGGAGAATTTTCGCACCTGCTGGCCGGTGGTCTGTAATGCCCGCCAGATGGCGCGCAGCGTTGAGATCTTGGAAAATGCCGATGACTACCTCGGCGAAGGCGCGGCGCAGTCGGTGGCGCTGCGCAAGCGCGGCTATCTATTCTGTGGTTTTACTGCAGCGCATGCGCGCGCGCTGCGTGCCGATGTTGAAAGGCTGCACGCCATCGGCTTGACGCATATTGAATATCTCGATGCAGACGAGGTGCGCTACCGCTTTGGCTGGCTGGGCGAGCGCGTCATCGCCGCCAAGTATGATCCGATCGCCGGTTGGTTAGACTCAAACGCCCTGATCCACAAATTCGTCCAAAATGCGGCCAACGCAAGCATTCTCCTCGGCATCCCCGATGCGCACATCCTCGTTGAAGGCGGGCGCGTGTGCGGCGTGCGCACGCCGTTCGGCACGATCGCTGCGCCCGCGGTCGTCATCGCGGCGGGTGCCCATGCTCGTTCTGTGGGAAAAACGGCGGGTGTCGATCTGCCTGTGCTGCTGCGCCCGCGCCAAAGCTTCACGACCGGCTGGCGTCATGATGCGTTTCCAGCGGATGGCCCGATGGTGATCGGCGCCGCTCCCTATCCACATGTGCGGCCGGAAGCGGCGAGCGGTGCGATCTTCGGTTGGGAATACACATGGCACTGCAAATCGTACTGCAACTCACATGGCACAAATGCTGCACATGATGCCCTGCGCGAACCAGTCATGCCGCCGGATGCGCTCAAAGATCCGCGCTTTCCCTCGCTAACGCTGGCGCTGTTCGCGCGCCAATTTGGCCATGAGGATGGAGAGGGTTTCGCCGATGGGCGCTATCTGCGCGGGCTGCATCACAATATTGGCTATTATGTTTATCGCGATGAGCGGGCGGCCTATTCGATTGGCGACGACGGCGTGCGGCACCCTTACGACAGCGAGCGCGCGATCATCGACCGACATCCTGAGGTTGACGGGCTGTTTGTCTCGATCGCCCATGGCGGTCATGGCATCATGACGGCGCCTGCGGCCGGCGAGATCCTCGCTTGTCATGTCCTCGGCCGGCCGCTGCCAGATCCAGCCTTTGCTGATTACCGTTTCGATGCGCATTGGGTGCAGTATGATGAGAGAGTCTTATAAAGACAGCATTGCATGGGTCGATCAGCGCGTGAGGGGCTAGAGCAGCATGCGCGTATTAAGCGCCGCCGATGTGCGCATGGCCATCAACATACATGATGCGATCGCGGCTGTGCGCGATGGTTTCATCGCGTTATCGCGCGGCGAAGCGCAGGTTCCCGTGCGCGGCAGCCTGCCGATCGCCGGCGGCGTCTTGCTGACTATGCCGGCGGCACTCGGCGCGATCAGCGCTGTCAAAGTGGTCTCCGTGTGCGCGCATAACCCCGCGCTTGGGCTTCCAGCCGTCAACGCGGCTGTGCTGGTCGTTGATGCAGAAACCGGCCGCGCTCAAGCTTTGATCGAGGGGCGGGTATTAACCGCGCTCCGCACTGGCGCAGCCTCTGGACTGGCGACCGACCTGCTGGCGCGACCTGAAGCGCAGGTGCTTGGCGTGATTGGCGCAGGGCCGCAGGCGTTGGCGCAGGTCGAGGCGATCTGCGCTGTACGGCCGATTCGCGAACTTCGGGTGCACAGCCGCAGCGGCGCAGAAGCCTTCGCCCATGCCGTTGGGCATTTGCATCATCTCGAGGCGAGGGCAGTAAGCAGCGCAGCGGAGGCGCTGGCCGGCGCCGATATTGTCGTCGCAGCGACTAGCAGCTCGACGCCAGTTGTGCGGGGAGACGATGTCCAGCCGGGGGCGCATGTCAACGGGATCGGTTCGTTCACACCCCAGATGCAGGAAGTCGCAGCCGATCTGATTCTGAAAGCCAAAGTGATCGTCGACCACCGCGCAAGTGCGTGGGCGGAAGCCGGCGATCTGATCATCCCGCGCGATCAGGGGCTGTTCGATGAGACGATCGTCCATGCCGAGATCGGCGAAGTGGCCGCTGGCGATCGCCCCGGCCGCGAGTCTGCGGACGAGATCACCTTTTTTAAGTCAGTTGGCAATGCGGTTCAAGATGCAGCCGTAGCAACGCGCATCTTGGCCGCAGCTGAAGCGCTCAACCTCGGCGTAGAGATTCACTGGTGATTAAGCGCCGTGTGGCGCTTTGGGGAAGGGTAGACAGCATGAGCAGTGCTCGGTTGGAGAAACTCTACACAATCATTGAGCAGGCGGGGCTGGATGCGGTGGCATTGGTGCCCGGCGCTAATCTGTACTACCTGACGGGAAGCGCACACCATCTGATGGAACGGTTGTTCGTGCTCATTATTCCCCTTGAAGGTGAGCCAGCCGCTGTGCTGCCAAACATCGAGCAGGAACTCTTCGCCAGCCACGGCTTTCAAGCGCGCCTGTTCCCATGGCACGATGCGGATGGCTTCGATGATGCGTTGAGCGCAGCCTCGGCCAGCTTTGGCGGCAGGCTTCGCACGATCGGGGTCGAAGGTAAATTAATGCGCTTTTTTGAAGGCGAAGCGCTGCGCCGCCATTTCCCAACGGCCGAGGTGCGCGGGGCCGAGAAAGCGCTGGCTCGTTTGCGCCTGCACAAAGAGCCGAGCGAGATCGACTATCTGCGGCGCGCCGTGCAGATTTCTGAGGCCGCGCTTGCTGAGACGCTGCGCGAAGTGCGCGCTGGCATGACGGAGCGGACGATCGCCAATCTACTGGTCGCACAGCTCAATGCGCAGGGGGCAGAAGCGCTCGCTTTTGCGCCGCTGGTGCTGGCGGGCGAGAACAGCGCGCGGCCGCATGGCATGGTGCGCGAGGATTACGCGATCCAGCCGGGAGACCCGCTGTTGTTCGATTTTGGCGCTGCCTTCCGCGGTTATCATGCCGATATCACGCGAACCGTGTTCGTCGGAGAGCCAACGCTAGAACACCGCGCGATCTACGCGGCAGTCAAAGCGGCCAACGAAGCTGCTCGCGCTGCTGCGCGCCCGGGGATGACTGCCGATGCGCTCGATACCATTACGCTTGACGCGCTGAAAGGCGCAGGCTTTGGCTCGCTCATCCTCCACAAGACCGGGCACGGCCTCGGCCTTGAGATCCACGAAGACCCTTACATCATGCAGGGAAGCCCGGAGCTGTTAGAGCCGGGCATGGTCTTTACGATCGAACCAGGATTGTATCAGTCTGGGTCGATCGGCGTGCGCATCGAAGATAATGTCGTCCTGACCACTGAGGGCTGCGAGACCTTGACGACTTTCCCGCGCGAGCTAACCGTCGTCAGCGTATGAGGCGTGGCCGCTCGTTTGCGCGGAAGATGGCTGTCGCTGCTATAAAAAATAAAATATAATTTTGTCGATCTCATCCCACCATGGAGCGCAGCCTCGATGAAAATTGCTGTCTTTGGACTGATTGCTAGCGATTTGACCGATGTCAATCACACCACGATTCGCTGGGCCGCTGAGCTTGGTTTTCACGGTGCTGGCGCGCATTTGACAGTGCCCGCTGAAACCGTCAGCGCTGAGACTGCGGCGCGCGTTAAAGCGGTTTTCGCCGAACAAAATATGCCGTTTTTACAGTTGTGGGGGCCATATCCTTGCATCATCTCGCCTGATGAGGAAACGCGCCGGGCAGGCGTGGCCGGCGCGCGCGCGATCGCGCGGCTGGCGGCGAGTATGGGGGCGGCGGGTTCAGGCGTTCGCCCCACGAGCCTGAACCCGCGCGGCGACTGGTGGCCGCATCCTGACAATTTCAAGCCGGAGACGGAAGACCGGTTCGTGCGCAGCCTCAGCGAGATCGTCGAGACAGCCGAGGAGCAGGGCATCAACATCGTGCTTGAATGCCATGTGACGACGACGTTAAACACGCCTGAGACGATCCGCCGCGTGATCGAGCGCGTCGGCTCGCAGCGCGTTAAGATTAATCTCGATCTGTGCAACTTCGTTGGCGATCTAGCCACGGCCTTCAACCCGGCGCCGATGATCCACCACGCGTTCGATGTGCTCGGCGAATTCGTTGATACAGTGCATTTGAAAGACTTTTATCTCGAAGATCGATTCGTCGTGCATATCTCGGAGACCGTGATCGGCACGGGTTTGATGGATTTTGAGCCGATCTTACGGCGCGTTGATGCGCTTGGCCGCGACACTTGGGTCGTCATCGAACACCTGCCCGTCGGCCTAATCCCGTTAGCGAAGCGCAATCTCACGCAGAAGATCCTCGATCTTGGCCTGCCGTTGGGCTGAGGGGGTTTGTAGTCGATCTCTTTGCTGTAGTGTAGTATCTTCGGTTGTATGAGACACATTGATCGATGAGCTGAACGATGCTTTTTGACCCCCATGATCCAGACTTCCTGCGCGATCCGTATCCCACTTACGACCGGCTGCGCGCAGAGGGGCCGATCCAGTTCGATGAAGCGGCTGGTATGTGGTTTGTTTTCACTTATGAAGATGTGACGGCGCTGCTGCGCGACCGGCGCCTCGGCCGTCAGATCGACCATGTGCTGTCGCGCGAAGCGCGCGGACTGCCACCGAAAAATCCTGCTTATGCCCCGTTTGACGCCTTGAGCGAGCACTCGATGTTTGACAAAGAGCCGCCCGATCATACCCGGCTGCGCTCGTTGGTTCATAAGGCGTTTACGCCCAAGCGTGTGGAGAACCTGCGCGAACGGGTCAAACAGATTGCCCATGATCTGCTTGATGAAGCGGCAGCGCGTGGCGCGATGGACGTAATCGCGGATTTTGCCACCCCGCTTCCAGTGACGGTGATCGCCGAACTGCTCGGCATTCCGGAAGCCGATCGCCGGCTTCTGCGCCCCTGGTCTCAGGCGATCGTTGCGCTGTATGAACTCGACCACACGCCGGAACAGGCGGAACGAGCCATCTGCGCTGCAGAGGAATTCGCCGCTTATCTGCGCGATCTATCGCGCGCGCGCCGTGCCGATCCCCAAGATGACCTGATCAGCGCACTGGCGCTTGTGACCGACAATGGCGATCGGCTCACTGAAGCTGAATTGATCTCGACGTGCGTTTTGCTGCTGAACGCTGGCCACGAAGCTACTGTGAACGTTATTGGCAATGGGCTGCTGGCTCTGCTTACCCATCCCGATCAGCGCCAGCGGTTGACCGCTCACCCTGAACTTCTCAACAGCGCGGTCGAGGAGATGATGCGTTATGATACACCGCTCCAGCTTTTTCGGCGTTGGGTGCTGGAGGATATAGCCTACAAAGATAAGGTATTCAAGCAGGGGACTGAGATTGCGCTGCTGTTCGGTGCGGCCAACCGCGACCCGGCCCAATTTCCCGATCCGCACTGCTTCGATATTGCCCGCGCCGAAAATGATCACATCGCGTTCGGGATGGGCATCCATTACTGTCTCGGCGCGCCGCTGGCCCGGCTGGAGCTGCAAATCGCGTTCGACGCGCTGCTGCGCCGCTTCCCAGCGCTGCACCTCACTGGCAGCCCGCCTGCCTACCGGCCCGCTTATGTTATCCGCGGCTTGCAGGCGCTGAACGTAAACCTATAAGGCTGTGAAGGAGGTTTGATGGACAGCGCGTTTCAAGATCCGGTCGAGCAGCGGCTGCTCGACCATGTGGCCGGCCAGCGCGACGTGATAGCGGGGCTGTGCAGCCGCTTCATTCAAACCCCTTCGGTCAATGGGATACATGCCGAAGCGGCCATCGCCGAGGTGATCGCTGATGCGGGCCGCGCGTTGGGGTTATTTGTCGAGCGCGTCAGCGCTGATCCTGAACGGCCGAACGTGATCGTGAGCACGTCTGCCGATGGCCCGACCGGTTTGCTGCTGCTCGGTCACCTCGATACTGTGCCAGCGGGTGACGAGGCCGCGTGGGTCTATCCACCGTTCGCCGGCACGATCGCAGATGGGCGTGTGCACGGCCGCGGCGCAATCGATACGAAAGGGGGAATGGCCGCAGCGCTTGGCGCGCTGGCAGCGCTTAAAGCGACGGAGGGCGCGCTGCAGCAGGGCCGCGCCACGCTCGTCTGCGTGCCCGATGAAGAGACGGGGGCGACCGGCACGCTCGGGATCAAAGTGCTGGCCGAACAGGGTTTACTGGACGGCTTGGGTGCCATATACGCCTATTCCGGCGATGAGCTGCTGCTCGGCCATCGCGGCCTGCTGCGCTATCGTTTGACCTGTACTGGCGAGGCGATCCATACCGGCTCGCTTGATTGGCAAGAGCGCCGCGGCGGGGCGAACGCGGTCACTGGCATGGCTCGCCTGTTGATCGCGCTGGAGCGGCAGGTCTTCCCGCTGTCAGCGCACCACTACTTCGAGTCCTACCGCACTGTCATCACGCCGGGCACAGTCGTTCAGGGGGGCACCAGCATCAGCATCGTGCCGGATCGCTGTGAGGCGCTCGTCGATATTCGCTTGACGCCGGAGCATGATCTCGACTTCTTCACCCCGCGTCTGGAGGCGGCGATCGCCGACGCGACGCGCACGCAAAAAGGGCTGAGCTTCGCTTACGAGGTGCTCAATTTTATCCCCGCTGCGCTCTCCGAAGAGTCAGCGCCATTCTTTTCAGTGCTCGAAGAAGTCATCTATGCGGTCAAGGGCATGAGGCCGATCCGTGCCGTTGCCGGGCCAGCCAATGAGGGGTATCTGCTCATCGAGCTGGGCATCCCTACCGTCTGCGGCATGGGCCCGGCTGGAGACAATGCTCATGCCCCGAACGAATACGTGGAGATTGAGGGACTGGTCGAAGCGGCCAGCATCTATGCGCTGGCGGCGCGACGTCTCTCCGCTTTGCTGAAATAGGTCTCATTAGAGGGCATCGGCACCGATTAGGGCTTTCAAACGGTCGAGGTAAGTAAAATCGCGGCTGGGCAGTTCGGGAAAGACGAGCGAAGCCTCGTTGAGGAAATGCTCATAACCGCGGCCCATCTCCTGCCCGCGCCGCGTGTGCATGTCAATGGCGTAATCGGGAATGGTCGGCTGTGCGGTGCCGTTTTCAACCGCGCGCGCGATCCAGTTGAGCAAATCATCGCTGCCGCGCTCTTTTTGGCAGGCGCATAGATAGCGCACTGCATGAATGGCATATAGATACCGATCGCCACGCGGTCTAGGGATTCGGCTGTGCATTCGATAGAGCGTTTCGATTAAGACGGGCGCTTGTATCGCGCCGAAGCCGATGTCCTCAACGGCGATCACTTGCAGCCGCCCCCACAGGTAGGCCTCCAGCTCCGGGCTGCTGATCAGCAGTTCGTAGGCCAGCAGCGCAGCGTTTTCTGTGTGGCCGCGCCGAATCTCCTTTTGCACCGCTGAGATCACTTCATCGGCTGGGAAGTCGTGCAGCGTTCGTGTGCGCGTCCACGGGTCTTGTGAATGCGGCGTGACGGCCATTAGTTCCTCCAGATGGCGCTGCTAATTCCCCCCGCCGACGAACACGCCATCGCGCAGATTGCGCAGCTCTTTC
The DNA here is from genome assembly GCA_046719065.1 of Aggregatilineales bacterium. Taxonomy (GTDB): domain Bacteria; phylum Chloroflexota; class Anaerolineae; order Aggregatilineales; family Phototrophicaceae; genus Flexifilum. Next base: position 46,860 of record JBDNDP010000007.1, read on the forward strand.
CCGAACTGGGTCGCGAAGTTGCGTCGCTTGAGCAATTCTGAACCGCGAATGCGCAAAGCCACGGCGATAAGCGCAAGGATGGTCGCGATCTGCGGGAAAGCTAGAACGAGGTCGGGCGGCAGGTTCAACCCCGGCTGGCTTTGTAAGTAGAACGATAGGGCTTCTGAGAAGCCGAAGAACAGCGCGGTGAAAAATGCCGGGATCGGTCGGACGAAAGCGAACAGCGACACCGTGATCGCGATCCAGCCGCGGCCGGCGGTCATGTTTTCGACGAATTGGCTGAGGATGCCGAGCGATAAGAACGACCCAGCCAGCCCGGCCAGCGCGCCGCTCACCATCAGCGCGAAGACCTGCACACGGGTCACGTTGATGCCGACGCTTTCCGCTGCCTCTTTATTCTCGCCCACGGCTCGAATGTGGCGGCCAAAAACGGTACGGTAAAGCACGACCCAGATGACGATCACCATTAACCAACCGATATAGACGACGATGTTGTAGCCGCTCAGCAGCGGGCCGAGGAACGGGATGTCTGCGATGACGGGCAGCCGGATATTCGGCAAACCGCGAATGCTGGGGTCGGCCAGCGTGCCGTAGGCGCCGAACCACACGCGCATGAAGAAAACGGTCGCATTGGCGACGAACAGGTTGACGGCCAGCGCAAGGATGATTAGGTTGATGCGAATCCTCAGGTACAGCAGCGCGAAGATCAAGCCGAGCAGCGCGCCCGCTAAACTGGAAGCGAGCACGCCCACCATCGGATCGAGGCCGGTGCGATACAGCATCGCCACAGCGATGAAAGAGCCGAGCAGCATCTTACCCTCGATCGCCAAGTTGAGGACACCGGCGCGGCTGGCAATGATCGCCGCCAGCGACCCCAAGACATAGGGCGTCGACAGCCGAATGCTGCTTTGCAGCAGCGTGATTGGCAAAGAGGCTAGCAGCAGCAGGAGTAGGGCGATGCCGCCGATGATCGCCGCGCTGCGCAGCGGTTGGCGGTAGGTTGTCAGCACGTTGTCGATCACGTCGGCACCTCAGTGCTCAATTTGCGCTGGCGAGCGCGGCGCAATTCGGAAAGATCGGCGAGGCGCTTGCGCAGGTATTGTTCCATAGCGCTAAACAAGATGATGAAAGCGATGATGATCCCGCCGAGCTGGCGCGGCAGGTTGCCAAATTGGAGATTAGTTGCCCCTTGTTGCAGCCCTGCGAAAAATGGGGCGAAGAGCAAAATGCCCAGCACCGACTCTTTGGCTAAAATGGCGACCAATACGCCTTCGAATCCGGTGCCGCTAAGGGCGAATCCGTCGACGACGCGCCGCTCGACGCCGAGGATGGCGATCGCGCCAGCGATTCCGCTCAGCGCGCCGCTGATGAGCATAGCGCGCAGGGCGGCCTTCCCGCTGGGAATGCCCCCAAAACGCGCGAACAATGACGACCCGCGGGCCATGCGCTGCTCGTACCCCATCGTCGTGCGCCACAGAAAATACCACACGCCGATCGCTGCGCCGATGGCGATCAGCAAGCCCACGCCAACGCGCGCCCCGGAGAACCATTCGATATCGGCAAAAATGCCGCGGTTGAACGGAATTAGCCATGCACTGTCGTCAATGCGGCGGGTGCGGGCGATGTTATTGAAATCGGATCGCAGTGGAAAATTGACCAAATAACCGACGAGCTGCACCGCGATCGCATTGAGGATGATGGTGCTGATCAGCTCGTTCACGTTGAGCTTGACCTTGAGATAGCCGGCGATCCAAGAGTAAAAAGCGCCAACGGCCATTGCCGCGCTCATCGCAATAAGTGGCACAACCAAATGCATGATCGTGCGCATCGCTTGCGGCGCCGCGTCGTACCCTTCAATACCCGCGATCAAATAAATTTGATCAGGCAGCCAATAACCCAGAAAGACAGCGACAATCGCCCCGAGTACGAATTGGCCGTCCATTCCAATGCTGAACATGCCGGCTTGAAACGCAACGGTGGCCGAAAGGGCGGTCAGGATAAGCGGTGTAGCGCGCTCCAGCACGATCGCAAGCTTATGCCCGCCTTCACCGTAGGTGGGGGCAAAGACGGTTTGCGTGCCGCCTTGGCCGTCGCTCACCCCGATGAAAAGCAGATTGCCAAAGGTTTCGCAGCCGCGCGGGCCAAACCCCTCGCAAAATAACCGCTGATAGGCGTCGAGCGGATTAGTGTTCGCCATCAGCACGAAGATGCTGCTGGCGATCAAGCCCAAGATGATCGCGCTGAACGGGATGAACAAGTTCTCCAACGAGCGGCGGAAAGTAGTCATCTTAAATTGCCTGTGGTAATGGGGCGGTCTCGTGTAGCATGCCACCGGCCATCAGGATGCCGATGTTCTGCACGGTCAGTTCAGGGCCGCTTAGCGTGCCCATGATTCGGCCTTCAAACATCACGGCTACGCGGTCGCTAAGCGCCATAATCTCATCGAGTTCAACTGAGACCAGCAAAATCGCGGCGCCCTTATCGCGCTCTGCCACTAAGGTGCGGTGCACAAACTCGATGCTGCCCACGTCGAGTCCGCGCGTGGGCTGGTTTGCAATGATGACCTGTGGGCTGCCATCCAGCTCACGGCCTAATACAATTTTTTGCAGGTTGCCGCCCGAGAGCGTATTGATCGATTCGCCAACGCGCGCCGAGCGCACCTGAAATGCATTGATAATGCGCTGGGCAAGCTGCCGCACTGCAGAGAAATGAAACCGGCTTCTGGTAGAGTAAGGTGGATGAAAGTAATGCGTCACCACGACATTTTCGTCGAGGTTGGTTTTGAGGTTGAGACCCATGATCAAACGGTCTTCGGGGATGTGCGCCATGCCCCTGATACGGCGGGCGCGCACCGGCTGATGTGTGATATCGTGCCCTGCCAGCTCGATCGTTCCCACGTCAACCGGCCGCAGGCCAGCCAGCGCTTCGACCAGTTCGGTTTGCCCGTTGCCATTCACGCCGGCAATGCCAAGGATCTCACCGGCGCGTACCTCAAAGCTAACGCCAAAGACGGCCGGTATGCCGCCGGCCCCTGCCACCAGTAGGTTTTCGGCGCGCAGCATCACTTCGCCTGGCTGCGCGGGCGTCTTATCGACCTGTAAGATGACCTCGCGGCCGACCATCAAATCGGCCATCTGTTTGATGGTAACATCCGCGACATTATAAGTGCCGATCATCTGGCCGCGGCGCATGATGCTGACGCGCTCCGCGACGTCTTTCACTTCAAGCAGTTTGTGCGTGATCAGGATGATCGTCCTTCCCGATGCGGCGAGCTTGCGGATCACGCCATACAGCTCGCGAACCTCTTGTGGTGTGAGCACCGCAGTCGGCTCATCAAGGATCAGGATCTGCGCGTTGCGCTGTAAGGTCTTGAGGATCTCGACGCGCTGCTGCATGCCTACGGAGATCTCGTTTGCGCGCAGGGTCGGGTTAACCGGCAGGCCGAACTCGATGCCGAGCTTGCGGACTGCTTCAGCTTCGTTGCGGCCGTCAATGAAACCAGCGCGGTTCGGCTCAATGCCGAGCATGATGTTCTCGGCGATGGTAAAAGAGGGAACTAGTTTGAAGTGCTGGTGCACCATGCCGATGCCCAGCGCGATCGCGTCGTCAGGGTGATGGATTCGGGCGGGTTTGCCGTTGATGGCGATCTCGCCTTCATCGGGCGCTATCAGCCCGTAAAGGATGTTCATTAAGGTGGTTTTGCCGGCCCCATTTTCGCCCACTAGCGCGTGAATTTCGCCCTGCCGAACCGAAAAGCTGACGTTGTCGCTCGCGAGAACATTTGATGACGCGAAATATTTGCGGATGTTCCGCATTTCGACCGCGTTCACCATGTGGCGGCCCCCCCCCACTGGCATAACAAGTCGTTTATAACGGGCAATCGCGCCCGTCCTGAACAGCGCGATTGCCCGGCTTATCACGGTTAACGGAAGTCCAAGTTTAATCGATGATCAGCTCTCGGCCAACACATTGGTGACGACGATCTCGCCGGCCAAAATCGCTTCGCGAGCAGCATCGATTGCGGCGCGCACTTCTGGCAGCCGCTCAACCATATCAGGCGGCCCAAACTGATCGAATGTGCGCGAACAAACGCCAAGATCCCAGCTAAGGCCAGCATATCCTTCTGCCATGCCAACGTTGGTGACGCCGGGCGCATAGGTGCCGTTAACAATGCTTTCCACAAAGCCGAAGACAGCGTTATCCACCCGCTTCATTGCCGAGACGATAATAGTGCCCGGGTAGAGATCATCTTGGTTGCTGTCAACGCCGATCGCGAAGTTGCCGGTTTCAGCAGCAGCTTCGAGCACACCCTCACCGCTGCGGCCAGCCACTTGGTAGAGGATATCCGCGCCCTGCGCATACAGGCTCAGCGCCTGCTCTTTGCCGGTGACCGGGTCGGAGAAGCCGCCGACATAGCTGCGCAACGTTTGGCAGTCGGGGCATACCGAGCGGACGCCTTCTTCAAAACCGACGATGAACATGTTGATGCCGGGGAAATCGCCGCCGCCAACTGCGCCAACAATGCCCGTACGCGTGAGCATTCCGGCGGCGATGCCCGCGAGATAGCTGTTTTCATGCGTGTAGATGTTGAACAGGGCGAGATTGTCGAAATCCGGATCAACCGGGAAGAAGGTTTCCTGCGCGGCAAACAACTGGTTGGGGAATTCCTCAACCACTTCTTCGACGGTGCTGGCATCAACCGCGATCGTGATAATCAGATCGGGGCGATCTTGCACGGCGCGGCGCATCGCTGCGTCATGCTCCTGCACGCCAGCGGTCTCAACGATCGTACCGGTGACGCCTAGTTCGGCAATAGCGCGTTCGGCGCCAGCCGCAGCCGAGTCGATGAATGAACGGTCGCCTCGCGGGTTCGGCAGGATAATGGTGAACCGGATATTGCTGTTTTGTGGCGCTTCAGCGGTTTCCATCATAGCGACATCGGCATCAAGACACGGATCGACCCAGATAGGCTCGTCTTGCGCGGCGACGTTTATCGCTAGCATTGCGCTGAAGGCAACTAACAGCAAGATAAGAAATGGACGACGCGAACGAAACAATGCTGACATGCCAAGCTCCTCCTAGTAGGATAGCAAAGGACGCACTAATTGAACACAATGCATTTGAAACGGTAGTTGTTGAAACCTGACAAAATTTAACGCAATTTTTGGTTCTCGTCATCAAGTGATTTAACATCGAGACATTCGTTAAATCACACTTATGTAAACGCGGCTTGCTATAGCCTTTGTTCCCTTTTGGCTGCATGAATTGAGAGCTGCTGATGACGACAAAACTGCTGCGCGGGGGGAGCGTGCTTTGCTTGGGCGAGACCGATCGCGTCTACGATAATGGCTATCTCATACTTGAACAGGATCGCATCGTCGAGATTGGGCCTTCAACACGGCTGGACGGCCGTAAGAAATTCGATGAGGTGATAGATTGTTCCGGGCGTTTGATTATGCCCGGGCTGGTCAATGCGCACACGCACACGCCGATGACGCTTTTTCGTGGCTTGGCGGAGGGGGTCTCTCTGCTGACGCTGGATGGCTGGTACAACACGATCCGGTCTTTAGAGCTGGTGATGACGCCTGATATGGTGCCGGCCTCGGTCACGGTCGCCTGTGCGGAAATGATTCGTACCGGGACAACCACTTTCGCCGACCAATATTTTTTCATGGATCAAATCGTGCCGGTTGTTGAGGCCAGTGGTCTGCGGGCAGCGCTAGCTTATGGCATCGTTGAGCTGGGCGACCCCGCTGCGCAAGCGCGCGAGCTGGCGCAGGTTGATGCGTTCCTTGAGGAGATGAGCGAGCGCGGCAGCACTCGCTTGCAAGGCTGGATTGGCCCCCATGCTTATTTTGTCGATAACAGCCCCGAGACCATGAGCGCGGAACGACTGCTCGCCCATAAGTATGCGACTGGGCTGCACATTCACCTTTCAACTAACCATGAAGAAGATGAATTTTGCCGCGCCCACTATGGCACGAGCGCGGTCCAGCAGATGGATGCGTTGTCGATGCTTGACCGGCCAACGCTGGCCGCCCATGCTCTGACCATTCCAGAGGCTGATTGGCCGCTGTTGGGTGCGCGCCCATTCACTGCGGTGATCGCTGCTAGCGCCTGCATGCGTGCTGGGGCTGCCGCGGCGCCCGTCGTGGGCATGCGCGCTGCCGGCATCAACATCGCCATCGGCACCGACAATGTTTGCAACAATAACGATTACGATCTGTTTCTTGAGATGCGGCTGGTGGCGAAACTGGCCAGTTTCCGTGAAGGGCGGCCCGGTGCGCTGTCCGCCCGCGAAGTGCTGGCGATGGCGACTGCTGGCGGCGCGCGCGCCCTCGGGCTTGGCGACCAAATCGGCGCGCTGGAGCCGGGCAAAAAAGCCGATCTAATCTTGCTCGATCGCAGCGAGATCGGTTGGGGGCCGCTGCCGATCAACGACCCCTACACAGCGCTGGTCTACAGTGTGAATGGTCTACATGTTACCGATACGATGGTTGATGGCCAGTGGCTGCTGCGCGAACGCCGCTGGCAAACGCTAGACTATCCTGCCGCCCGTCGTCAGCAGGATGAGGATGTCCGGCGTTTGCTGGCGCTGCGCGATCAAGCGCGCGCTTAGAAAATCGCCAATGGTCGGTGGCGGCAAGCGTCAGTCGAGCTTGTACAGTTCGCGGGCATTGCCGCTCAGGATCATTGCAGCCACGTCACGCGCTTCCGCCGGCGACAGCATTCCGTCCTCGACCAAAGTTTCCAGCGCTTGCGCCACAGCGCGTTTGCCCAGCTTGGCGCTGGCGTAGAACGGCTCGGCCGTACCGTAAGCATCCGAGCCATAACAGATGCGCGAGACGGGAGCCATCTCCAGCACCTCGCTGATGATACGCCGTGCGGCCGCGCCGGCGAACGGCACCCCCTCGGAGATATCACACCAAAGGTTCGGCAGCACATTCGCCATGTAGCCGGCCTCGGCGTGATAGGGGTAGCCAGTGTGCACGAGCAGCACGCGGCAGGCGCGGAATGTCGGAAAGCGCAGCAGATCCATCAGCAGGGCGGGGCGGCACGCAGTGAGCTGCACTTCCCAATCGCCCATGCCAGTGTGCACCTGCATCGGCACGTCGTGTTCCATGCACAGCTCCAGCGCGCGGCAGAAGAGATGGTCGCGCAGCTTCTTCATCGCGCCGCCTCCCGTGCCACGACGGATGGCCGTGAGCGCCTGCAGGCCTTGATCGGGCGTCCGGCTCAGCGGTGAGATGTCGAGGCCAGTTCGGTAGGCGATGATCGACTTGAGGCCTCGGTAGCCTTCGCTCGTCAGCGCTGCGCTGATGCGATCGTCGTACCGCTGCTTGAACTCCGCCCAGCCGATGTCCTCGCGCAGCAGCTCGGCGATCAGCACTTCGATGCGAAAGATCGGCACGACCTCGATGCCGACCTCCGCCCGAAACTGCTCGACTGGGATCGGCGGCAGCGGATTCCCGAAATCGACGATCAGGGTGCTGATATCTGCGCTGGTGAAGACGCGCTGGTTATAAGTCTCGTAACCCTCTGCCGCGATCGCCTGCGTGCGCGCTTGATTGACCGCCTCGAGATCGGGCGGGCAGTCGAAGAACTCGGCCAGCCGGTGCACCATGTGGCGGAAGTAAAGGGTGTCTCGTTTGCCGCGCTGAAGCCAAGCGCGCGCGGCATCATCGACCGTGACCCCAGCCTCTGCAAGATAAGTTTCAGAGCCACCGCCGAAGGCCGTCACGTTAACAAACTCGTCGGCCGTCAGCGCCTCCTTGCGCGTGAAGGGGTGGCAGTGTACATCGACCAGCGGCAGCCCGGTCAGATCGAGCATTTAGATGACCTCCAGATACAGCTCGCGTTCCCACGGGTGAACATACCGGTTGTAGTTCTCCAGCTCCAGCCGCTTCACTTTGAGGAATTCCGGCGCGATGACCGGCGACAGCGCGGCGACCAGTACCGGATCCTGTTCGAAGGCGCGCAGGGCGTCGGGCAAGTCGCGCGGCAGATAGTGGATGTGGCGGGCAGCGAGCTGTTCGTCGTCGAAATGGCCGACATCGGCATCGCTAACGGACGGCCCTGGGTCGATTTGATGCTCGATCCCGTCGAGGCCGGCCGCAAGGATTGCCGTCAGATACATGAACGGATTGCAGGTCGCATCGCCAGCGCGGAACTCGATATGCGCGCGTTTGTTGGCATCAGGCACGCGCACGAGCGCCGCTCGATTGCCCACCCCCCACGCAATGTGCGCCGGCGCCCACGAGCCGGGCAGCAGGCGTTTATACGAGTTGACCGTCGGCGCGCCGATGCCGGTCAAGCCGGGCGCATGTTTGAGCAGGCCGCCGGTGAAATGCAAGGCCATCTCGGTGAGCGGCTGATCGGGGCCACTGCCGGTGGTCAGGTCGGCACCGGTGCTGGCATCGTGCAAAGCGAGATGAACGTGCACTCCGCAGCCGGGGATGTGGCTGTAGGTCTTCGGCATGTACGAGGCGATTAGCCCTTCTTCGAGGGCGAGCGCGCGCACGACCTCTTTGGTGACCAAGTATTGATCGACGGCGGCCAACGGTGCCTCGTAGCGGATCGTGAATTCGTATTGCGACGGGCCATACTCTTTGCCGAGCTGTTCCACGGCGATGCCCATCGTCTCCAGCGTTGCAATGATCCGGTGCATTAACCCCGCGCGCCGGTTCAGCCCGGCGACGGTGAACATGCCATCAAAGTTGGCAGGTTCATATTCGCCCGGGCCGATCTTGCGGTAAAGCGCGAATTCAGCCTCAAGCGCCACCGTTAGCCCTAAACCGCGGCGCGCATAGGCTTCAACCATGCGCGCGAGCGCGCCGCGGGTGCAGCCTTCGAAGGGTTGGTAGTCCTCGGTCATCATGAAGGTATGCACGAGCGCGGTGTGGTCATGATAGGGCAAAACGCGGTAGCTGTCGGGGTCTGGCACGGCCAAAAAGTCGCCGGTATCGGCGCTGAAGATACCGCCGTGCCCCATGTGGTCGTTGAGCGCGAAATCGAGGTTAGCGCGGGCGAAGACGATGCCGTTCTCGATAACGCCGGCGAAACGCGCTGGCGGCACTGTTTTGGCGCAAGCACGGCCGTTGTAGTCATGGTAGACGACCCACAGGTTGCGGATGTCATCCGCTTTGAGGCGCTCGAGCAGCCTCTGCTGTTGTGCATTCACGATCTCTCTCCTTGCTGATTACCAGCCCGCGAAGTGCGCTACCTGCTCGTCGCTCACGCGGCCGGCAGCGACATCGGCGATCGCCTGATCGAGGATGGCGACGCCTTCATCAACGTCGGCGCGGGTGAGCACTAGCGGCGGCGTGATCTCGATCACATTTGAGAACGTGCCGACATAATAAAGCAGCAGCCCTAATTCAAACGCGCGGTAGACTACCTTCGCTGTTTCGGCGCGCGCTGGCGTTTTCGCGGCGCGGTCGGTCACCAGTTCTACCCCTTGAATTAAACCGATCCCGCGCACATCACCGACCAGAGCATGTTTGCCCTGCAGGTCGCGCAGCCGCTCATGCAGGTAAGCGCCGACCGTTTCTGCTTGCGCGACTAAACCATCCGCTTCGATCGCCTCAAGCGTCGCCAGCCCAGCCGTGCAGCCGAGCGCATTGCCAACGCCAGTGAACAGCGCGGTGGCTGTGCCGACCTCGAGCAGCTCGCGGCGGGCGATGACGGCGCTCAACGGCAGGCCGCCGCCTAACGATTTGCCGAGCACGACAATATCGGGCGTGACGCCTGCATGATCAAAGCCGAACCATGCGCCGGTTCGCCCCATACCGATCTTGACCTCATCGAGGATCAGCGCGATGCCGTGCTCGCGGCAGATCGCCTCGAGGCCGGGCAGGAAATCGCGCGGCGGGACGATATCGCCGCCGTCGCTTTGCACCGCCTCGACGATAATGCCAGCGATATCGGCAGGGTCGCACACTTGCTTGAAGACATAATCCGTTAGGAAGGCGAGTACTTTGCGCCCTGTTTCGCGTGGGTGCTCGCCAAAAGGTGGTCGATAAGGGTGTGGATACGGGATTTTGATCGCGCTGCTGCTGCCAATAAAACTGCTGAAAGCCATATGGCCCGACAGTGCCATCGAGCCAGCGGTAAACCCGTGGTATGAGCCGCCGAAGCTGATCAAACGGCGGCGGCCGGTCGCCATCGGCAGCAACCGGCCGACCGTCTCGTTGGCATCTGACCCGCAGAAACCAAACCAAACTTTTTTGTCAAAATTACCCGGCGTTATCGCAGTCAATCGCTCGGCCAGCTCTAAGGCGGGCAGGTTGATGCTGGAGATCAGCCCGGCGAAGGTGGTTTTATCGAGCTGTTCCTTCAGCCGCGCCTTCACGTAAGGATGATCGTAGCCGGTATTAGCGACCGCCCAGCCGGCGGTGAAGTCGAGGTACGTGCGTCCGTCGACATCGACCACCCGCGCGCCTGCCGCGCGATCGATGACAAGAGGAAAGAAGCGGATCTTGAGCGCATCGGCGATCAGCGCCGCATCGCGCTGTAGCGCATCATGGATGTTTGGGGGCGTCATGGGTTCGTTCTCCCTCGGAGATAGGGGCGTTTACCGCTGCTTCAGCGCGTCGCGAACGGAGTGCCGGCAGTTTGATCTCGGCGCCGCCAGTGATGCCGCCCGGCCGCGCGATCAGCATCAGCACCATAGCGATGCTGACTAGCACTTCGGTTGCGCCAGCGATGCCGTCAGGAAAAATCCGCGCGATATTGACAGCATTTTCCAGTCCGCGCAGCCCTTCCGACAGCAGAGTGACGACCAGCACGCCGATTACTGCGCCGCTGACGCTGCCCTGCCCGCCGATCACTAGCATGGCGATGATCAAGAAGGTTTGACCGATGTAAAACGCGCCCGCGCCAAATGAAGTGATAAAATGCGCGTACAGCCCGCCGGCAACCCCGGCCAGAAATGCGCTGATGATGAATGCGATCCAGCGCATTCGGACGATGTCGATACCGAGGCTAGAAGCAGCTTTATCATCCTCGCGCGAGGCGCGCAGCATCAACCCCAGCCGCGACTCTTTGTAAGCATAGCCCAGCGCGACGACCGCCACTGCCCAGCCTAGCGCGAGCCATGACGTCGTCAGCCGGTCAATACCGAAGACGGTGCGCGGGCCGTTCGTGATCTGATTCCAGTTGAGCAGCACCACGTGGATGATCACCAGCAGGGCGAAAGTCGCGATGACCGCCGCAGCGCCGGAAAGACGCATCAGTGGAAAACCGAAGACCGCCGCGATCACCGCTGCCACCAGCCCGCCAACGACCAGCGCAGGCAGAAAGGGAAGCTGCGCGCTTTCGAGAAAGGGATACAGGTTCGGCAGGGTGACCCCCTTCATCCGCTCTGAAAGCGTAAAGATGATCGAGGTGTACGCGCCGATGCCCATAAAGCCGATGTGCGCGAACGACACAACACCGGAATTGCCCATGAACATCTGCAGGGCGACGACTAGGATGATGTTGATGAACATCACGGTAATGATGCGCTCGTTGATCGTGCTTCCGGTCACCAGAATGACGAACTGTACGATGACCAGCAGCCCGATCAAGATCAGCGGCGTTTGCAGCCGAGCAAGGTAAGAGAGCAGGGGTGACTTCACGATAATTACACCCGTTCGATCGTGCGCCGGTTGGAGAGCAGCCCCTCCGGCTTGAGCAGCAGCACGACGATGACGATAGCAAATAGCACCGCCTGCCGGAATTGAAGCAGCGACTGTGGCAGCACAAATTGCAGCCCCACGGTGATGAAACCGATCAAATAACCCCCGATGACCGCTCCATCCAGCCGGTCCATGCCGCCGATGACGATAGCGACGAAGGCGATCAAGACCGGCGTCAAACCGATATCTGGGGTGACGGTGCCCACGCGCCCGACCCAAAAGATCGCCACGACCCCGGCCAGCAGCCCGCTGATGGCGAAAGCGGTCGCGATCACCCGGTTAGCGCGCACGCCCAGCACCCGCGCCATCGTGAAATCATCGGCGGCGGCGCGCAGGGCGATGCCGAGAGTGGTGCGACGCAGAAAGATCGTCAGCAAGATGAGCAGGGCGATGCTGATGACGAGGCTGGCCAAATCGCGCTGGGAGACGAACAGTCCTTCGAGACGAATCGACTCTGTGAAAAAGCTCGGCATCGGCACGGCGCGCGGCCGCGGCGAGACGAACAGCAGTGCGGCGTTTTGCAGCAGCGTGCTCACAGCGAAAGAGGTGATCAGCATTGTGTTGGGCGATGCATAGCGCACCGGCCGAAAAGCGACCCGCTCAAGCAGCACGCTGGTCAGCATCGCCATGCCGATGGCAATGGCTGCCACGAGCAGCCAAGGCAGCGGGCCGCCGCTGAGCACCAGCAGCGTGTACCCTCCCACCAAGACCAGCTCGCCGTAGGCGAAATTGACCAACCGCAAGATGCCATAAACCAACGCGAGGCCGAGCGCCATTAAGGCGTAAAGGCCGCCCAAACTAAGGCTGCTGATGAAGAACTGCAACAGCGTCGTGATTGGATCCATAGGTCTCGTCAATCATCCGAGGCGATATCGTCACCCAAGTATGCGCTTTCAATATCGAAACTTTCCAGCAGTTCGGCCGCTGTCCCACCGAATTCGATCTCGCCCGTGTTGAGCAGATAGGCGCGGTCGGCCAGCGCCAGCGTGCGCTCCACATTCTGCTCGACGATCAAGATCGTGATGCCGGTCTCGCGCAAACTATTGATGAGACGAAAGATCTCCTCGACCAAAATAGGCGCGAGGCCAAGCGACGGTTCATCCAGCATGAGTAGGCGCGGGCGCGACATCAGCGCGCGCGCGATGGCGAGCTGCTGCTGTTCACCACCGGAAAGCGTGCCACCTGGCTGCCGAATCCGTTCGCCAAGGATTTTAAAACGCTGGCATAACTGGTCAATATCTTGGGCAATGCCTGCCCGGTCGCGCCGAGTGGCTGCGCCTAAGCGCAGATTTTCGTACACAGTTAGGCTTGGGAAGATGCGCCGGCTTTCTGGCACCAGAGCGATGCCCGCCCGCACCACATCTTCCGGCGCTTTGCCGACGAGGCTCTGTCCCTCAAAGAAGATCGTGCCGGCGGTTGGTTTGAGGACGCCCGCTATCGTCGCCAGCAGCGTCGACTTGCCAGCGCCATTGGCGCCGACCAGCGCAGTCACTTCGCCAGCGCGCACTTCGAGCGAGACGCTGCGCAGCGCCGCGATCGCGCCATATTTGACGGTCAGGTCAGCGACGCTGAGCACGGCTGACCTTTCTCGCTTCGGCGCCAAGATAGGCAGCGATCACGTCAGGATGGGCGCGCACAGCGCGCGGCTCACCTTCCGCGATCGTCATGCCGTAGTTGAGCACATGCAGCCGGTCGCACAGCCGCATGATTAGGCGCATGTCATGGTCAATGATCAACATGCCGCAGCCAATGTCGCGCACGATCGAGGACAGCGTGTTGAGCAGCGCATCGCTTTCGATCTCGTTGAGGCCGGCGGCTGGCTCATCGAGCATGAGATAGCGCGGCCGTGTGACCAGCGCGCGCGCGATCTCGACACGGCGTTCCTCGCCATAAGGCAGCTCGCCGGCGCGCTGGGCCGCCAGCCAGCCAATGCCTAGTGAATCCAGCGTGTCGCGCGCCTGCGCTCGCGCTTGCGACCGGTGTGCGCCGAGGGCGACCGCAGCCGCTTCGACATTTTCCAGCACGCTCAAGCCTTTAAAAAGCCGGATCGTTTGAAACGTGCGGCGCACGCTGGCTCTTGCGATGCGGTTTGGCGGCCACCCGGTCGTCTCTTGATCATCAACGAACACGCGGCCCTGAGTGGGTTTCAAAAAGCCGGTGATCACGTTGATCAGCGTGGTTTTGCCGGAGCCATTTGGCCCGATCAAGCCGACGATCTCGCCAGGGCGCAGCTCCAGCGAGACGTTGTTCAAAGCGCGCAGGCCGGCGAACTGCATGGTGATCTGTTCGATGCGCAAACGCTGGCTGTGAGACATGGATCGACTTTCACGATGTGATCACCCTGCGCGCTCGTCGTTTTTCGCACGAGCGCGCAAGGGAGCATTATCCTTTAATTAATTTAATTCGGCTGTGGCACAAGTTCAGGGATGAAACGCGTGACGAAGGATGGCGCGCCGCCCTGAACTTCAAGGATAAATAATTCCTTAATAGTTTCATGTCCAGACTCAACGTCGCCCCAATCCAGCTCGCCGCTCAGCAGTGAGAACTGGAGCGAGCGCATCGCTTCAGCGACAGCATCGCCATCGAGTGAGCCAGCAGCTTCCACGGCCTGCGCGATGATGTGCACGGCATCGTAACCAAGCGCGATGAACGAATTGTCAGGTGGTTCGCCGTAGGCGGCTTCATATGCCTCGATGAAGGCGACCATCGCTTCGCTGTTTTCCGGCCCCATCCAACTGTGCGTGCTGAAGAAAATGTTGTTGCCAAATTGTTCGCCAAGCACTTCATACAGTTCGGTCGTATCGTAAGCATCGCCGCCGAGGATCGGCGTCTCGATGCCGAGCGCGCGGATTTCACGGATCAACGTGCCGACATCCGGCATGTACGACGCAATGAAGATGACATCCGGCTGCTCGCTGAGCGCCTGCAGGCGCTGAAGCTGGCCCGAGAAGTCCTGATCGCCCTGCACGAACGTATCAGTGCCGACAATTTCGCCGCCTAGCGCTTCCCATGCCTGAATGAAGTAACGACCTTGCGAGTCGCTGTAATCGATCGAGGTATCGGTGATCACGTAAGCCGTGCGCCAGCCCTGCTCATTGAAGCCATATTCCGCAGCGGCGGCCGAGCCGTAATTCGTCCACGCAGCGACGGTGAATTGTTTGTCCCCAAGCCCGACAGCGCCGAACAGCGGCGATGAAGCGCCCGGAGACAGGCCGACCAAGCCGGCCTGCTGGGCGGCAGCGCTGGCCGGGCCGCCGATATCAAAGTCGGACGGCGTGATGATAAAGTGCGCGCCTTCATCGATGAGCTGCAGCGCGGCATTGAAGACGGTGGCTGGGTCGGTGCGTCCATCCAACACGATGAGCTGAAGCGGACGGCCAAGCACGCCACCAGCAGCGTTGATCTCATCCACAGCGATCTGTGCGCCGCGCTGCGGTGGTTGGTCGTAGGCAGCCATCCAACCGGTCGAATTGAAGACTGCGCCGATGATGATCGGCTCGCCGGATGGTGCGTCCTGACCGAAGACAGGCAGCGCTGCTGACAGGATCAACAGCGCAGCACACACGAGCAAGAAACGTGGTCGAAACATCTCAATTCCTCCTGAAACAATTTGTCTTGGTTCCGAAATTGTAAGGGTATCTAGAGACCGCTACCATTACATTATCACTTACGCACGAATCGTATCTTAGGCATTTTGTGCAGTCTGCTATGGACTTTTGAGATTTTGAAAAACCTGATCATCCTAACTTGTTATCCCTGACCTTTAGCATGAAGCTGCAGCGGCACGATCCGCTATCCTTAAAACGAAAAGTAGAAGATAGTCACCATAAAGGCCCTTGGCGCTTTGAATGACGAGAAGATAACCTGCAAGGAGGCATATCGATGGCGATGACCGCACAGCAAGTCGCCGCGCCTACGGATGATAAACGATGGCGGCTGGTGACGGTGACGATGCGTCGTCATGGTTACGAACCTCATGCCCTGATCGAAACGCTGCACACAGTGCAAGAGGCGTTCGGGTATATCGATGAGGATGCGCTGTACTTTGTAGCGCGCAATCTCCGTGTCCCGCTCAGCCGTGTGTATGGGGTAGCGACTTTTTACAACTTCTTCACGCTTAAGCCGCAGGGCGAGCATACCTGTGTCATTTGTATGGGCACAGCGTGTTACATCAAAGGTGCTCCAGCGTTGCTCGAGGCAATCCACCAGTCTTATGAGATTAAGCCCGGAGAGACGACGCCAGATAAAAAGATCTCGCTGCTCGTTGCGCGCTGCATCGGCGCGTGCGGGCTGGCCCCGGCGGCGGTCTTCGATGGGGTAGTGGCAGGACACTTGGCGCCCGATCAAGTCGTTCAGCGGATTGAGGAGTGCATTGTCTCATGAATCTTGAGGAACTTCAGGCGATCGCAAGAAAAGAAAAGCACGCGCAGGCGGCGTTCCGGCATCGATTTTATGTGTGTATGGGATCGTCGTGCGTTTCCGCGCGCAGTGAAGACGTGCTGAAGGCACTGGAGAGCGGCGTTAAAGAACGCGGACTGGAAAATGAAGTTCATGTGGCCTGCGGCGGCTGTGCTGGCCTCTGCGCTGCGGGTCCGATGGTCAAGGTGCTGCCGGATGAAACCCTCTACCAGCATGTGAGCGCTGAGGATGCTGATGCATTGATCGACAGCTTGGGCGCACAGCCCGTTGAGGCCTTGCGCTGCGATACCAGCCATCCGTTCTTCACGCGGCAGACGAAGATCGTCCTGTCAGAGTCTGGAGTCATCAACCCGGACCGCATCGAAGAATACATCGCAGTGGGCGGCTATTCCGCGCTGCTGCGTGCGCTCAATGAGATGACGCCGGCCGAAGTGCTGGCTGAAGTGTCACGTTCTGGTTTGCGTGGCCGCGGCGGCGCCGGTTATCCCACGGGCTTGAAATGGAACACCGTTGCCAAGAGCTTGAGCGACATCAAATATGTGATCTGCAACGGCGATGAAGGCGATCCGGGCGCCTACATGGATCGCAGCATCATGGAAGGTGATCCGCACCGCGTCCTCGAAGGGATGATGATCGCCGGTTACGCGGTTGGCGCGCAGCGCGGGTACATCTTCGTGCGCGCCGAGTACCCACTGGCGATCAAACGACTCAATAATGCCATCAAGCAAGCGCAAAAGCTTGGCTTGCTCGGCACACAGATCGCAGGCACTGCATTTAATTTTCAGATCGAGGTGCGGCTTGGTGCAGGCGCCTTCGTTTGTGGTGAAGAAACCGCGCTTATTGCATCGATCGAAGGGCGCCGTGGGTCTCCGCGGCCGCGCCCGCCATACCCCGCTGAATACGGCCTGTGGGGTAAGCCAACCCTTATCAACAATGTAGAGACGTTCGCCAACATCCCGCCGATCGTCTCGAAAGGCGGTGATTGGTTCGCGCAGACGGGGACGGAGAAAAGCAAAGGAACGAAGATCTTCGCCCTCACTGGGCGCATCAATCATGTTGGTCTTATCGAAGTGCCCATGGGCATTACGCTGCGAGAGATCATCGAAGAGATCGGCGACGGCATCCCCGAGGGAAAACGCTTCAAAGCCGTGCAGACGGGCGGCCCTTCGGGCGGCTGCATCCCGGCCGAGCAACTCGATTTGCAGGTCGATTTTGAATCGCTGGCGAGCATCGGCTCGATCATGGGATCGGGCGGCATGATCGTGATGGATGAAACCTCGTGCATGGTGGATGTCGCCAAGTTCTTCATGGAATTCTGCATGTCCGAGTCGTGCGGGAAATGTGTGCCCTGCCGCGTAGGGACGGCCCACATGTACGATATCCTCGACCGGATCACGCGCGGCGAAGCCACACTCGATGACCTTAAACTGCTTGAAGAATTGTGCGATATGGTCAAATTCACCAGCCTGTGCGGGCTAGGGCAGGCTGCCCCAAACCCAGTGCAGAGCACGCTGCTGTACTTCCGCGATGAGTATCTGGCTCACATCCTTGATAAAACATGCCCGGCCGGCGTCTGCCCGATTCACAAACCTGAAGAGGTATTATCATGACGCGCGTTGTCACGCTCAAGATCAATGACATTGACGTTAGCGGCCGCGAGGACGAAACTGTCCTTGAAGTCGCGCGCGATCATGGCATCCAAATTCCGACGCTGTGCCAGCTTGAAGGGCTGTCGAACGTTGGAGCGTGCCGTCTATGCCTTGTTGAGATCAAAGGCGACTGGCGTTTACAGCCCGCTTGCGTTGTACGGGTGACGGAAGGGATGGAGGTTACGACCGAATCGGAGCGATTGCTGCGCTACCGGCGCATGGTCGTTGAGATGCTGTTCTCGGAAGGCAACCACATTTGTGCGGTGTGCGTTTCTAACGGCCACTGCGAGCTACAGTGGATGGCGCAGAAACTCGACATCGATCATATCCGGCTGCCGTACCGCTTTCCTGCCCGTCAGGTGGATGCTTCACACGAGCGTTTCGTCATCGATCATAATCGCTGCATTTTATGCACGCGCTGCCTGCGCGTTTGCGATGAAATCGAAGGCGCGCATACTTGGGATATCAAAGGCCGCGGCATCGACTCGATGATGATCACCGATCTGGCAGCGCCGTGGGGCGAATCGGAAACATGCACGAGCTGCAGCAAATGCGTCCACGTTTGCCCAACCGGTGCGCTGTTCGAAAAGGGCAAATCGGTCACAGAGATGCTCAAGCGCCATGAATTTCTGCCCTATTTGACCGCGATGCGGAGGCGTTCTTAATGGCAAAAAAACGATTGGCAACCGTTTGGTTAGATGGTTGCTCCGGCTGTCACATGTCATTCCTCGATATCGATCATCGCCTGTTAGAACTGGCCGATCAAATTGAGTTGGTTTACAGCCCGCTGGTCGACCACAAATCGTTCCCAGATGGCGTGGATATCACGCTCATTGAAGGCGCAGTCAGCAGTGAGGAGGATCTGGAAAAGATCCGCCACATCCGTGCCCGCACGGCCCTGCTCGTCTCGTTGGGCGACTGCGCTGTTACGGCCAATGTGCCGTCGATGCGCAATCCGTTCGGCGTAAAAGCCGTGCTGGGACGCGCTTATCAAGCAGAAGACCTGCTTCATGCGCAGATCCCATCCGAGGGAGTGCCGCCGCTGCTGGCGATCGCGCGGCCGGTGCATACGGTCGTCAAGGTCGACGTGTTCGTGCCGGGGTGCCCGCCTTCGGGCGATACGATCTTTTTTGTGCTGAGCGAGCTGCTGGCTGGTCGCCTGCCCGATTTGACCGGCCAGACTCGTTTTGGTAAATAGGAGGATGCAGACAGATGGGAACTCAGATCTCCATCGATCCGGTCACGCGGATTGAAGGTCACGCGCGCATCACGCTGCATCTCAATGAGGCAGGCCGGGTCGAAGATGCCCACTTCCATGTGACGCAGGTGCGCGGGTTTGAAAAATTCGTCGAAGGACGTCCATTCCACGAGATGCCGTCGTTGATGGCGCGCATCTGCGGTATTTGCCCCGTCAGCCATTTGATGGCTGCAGCCAAAGCTTGCGATGCGTTGATGGCAGTGCGCATCCCTCAGACGGCGGCGGAACTGCGCCGCGTCATGAATCTGGCTCAGATCACCCAGTCTCACGCGCTCAGCTTTTTCTATCTCTCTGCGCCCGACTTTTTGTTTGGCATGGATGCCGACCCAGCGAAGCGCAGCATTTTGGGCATTGCCGAAGCGGAGCCGGCGCTGGCCCGTGAGGGCGTGCGCCTGCGCCAGATCGGCCAGCAGATCATCGAGCTGTTAGGTGGCAAGCGCATCCATCCCGCTTGGGTGGTGCCGGGCGGCGTCAGCGAGCCGCTGACGGAGGAAAAGCGCGATCAGATCTTGGCCATGGTCCCCGAAGGTCTCGCGATTGCGCAGCGCGCGATCGAATGGTTCAGCCCGCTGCTAGAACGATTTGAGGCCGAGATCGAAGCGTTCGCCAACTTCCCGACGCTGTTTATGGGGTTAGTTGGCTCCGACGATACGCTTGAGATGTACGATGGCAAACTTCGAATCGCAGCGCCTGATGGCACACGGCTCGCCAATGATTTTGCGCCGGAGTCCTACGCGACTTTCATCGGTGAGGCGGTTGAGCCGCATTCCTATTTGAAGTCTCCGTTCTATCGACCGCTGGGCTATCCGGGAGGGATTTACCGTGTCGGGCCGCTAGCACGGCTCAATATTGTTGACCGGCCCGGGACTCCGCTGGCTGATAAGGCGTTTGCCGTCTACCGAACCCTCGATCGTGGGAGTTCGTTCCACTATCACTTTGCCCGGCTGGTCGAGATTTTGTACTGCCTTGAGACCATCGAGCAGCTTTTGAACGCGCCGGATATTTTGAGCACCCATGTGCGCGCCCATGCTGCGCCGAACAGCGAAGAAGGCATTGGCGTGAGCGAGGCGCCGCGCGGCACTTTGATCCATCATTACAAGATTGACCGCAACGGATTGATCGTCGATGCAAATTTGATCATCGCGACGGGCCACAACAATTTGGCCATGAACCGGGGTGTGCTGCAAGTGGCGCAGCGCTTTGTCAATGGGAGCGCCTTGCATGAAGGGATGCTCAATCGCGTTGAGGCGGTAATTCGCGCCTATGACCCATGCCTGAGCTGCTCCACGCACGCAGTTGGCTCGATGCCGCTGGTCATTGAGCTGTGTGCGCCGGACGGCACGGTTGTCGATACCTTAAGTCGTGTATGATACTTGTGCTCGGCTGTGGCAATCCGCTGCGCGCCGATGACGGAATTGGCCCGCAGATCGCGCTGGCGCTGGCGCACCGGCGCGATCTGCCCGGTCTTAATGCGAGCGTTTGTCACCAGCTCACTCCCGAACTGGCGGAGCCGCTGAGCCGCGCCCACCGCGCGTTGTTCATCGACGCCAGCGTGCAGGTAGCCCCCGGCGCACTTTCAATTGATCTCGTTGAGCCAACGGCCTATGAAGCCGTTCTCGTTCATCATCTGACGCCAGCGCGTCTTTTGGCCGCCGCGCGCGATTGGTACGGCGCTGCGCCGGCGGCGTGGTTGGGTACGGTTGGTGTTTACGACCTCGGCCTGAGCGATCGTCTTTCGCCGCTTTTAAGGCAGGCGCTGCCCGCGCTCGTCGAACAGGTCGCCGCATTCATTCGCGCAGAAATGATCGATGCATCGTAATTTGCTGGCAAATATTACACCTGTCACGCCAATCTCTGCCTGTTGTCAGTACCGCAACCCGGCAAACCGTAGGACGATATCCTCAGGAAAGTTCAGGTTCGGATCATCTCTGAACAATTGTGCGTTGCTTATGGAGGTTTATGATGGCATCAGTCCCTAAGTCGAATACTGCGGTCAAGCGCAGTGACAAACAGCAGGTCACCAAGAAATGGGTCTATCAATTTGATGAGATCGAAGCAGTAGAACAACTCGTCGGCACAAACTGGGACAAGGTCAAGTCCCTGCTGGGCGGCAAGGGCGCCGGCCTTGCTGATATGACGCGAGCCAAAGTTCCGGTTCCCCCGGGCTTCACCGTCACGACGGAGGCTTGTATCGCTTATGAGAAGGCGGGCGGCAAGTTCCCAGAGGGTATGTGGGAGCAGGTGTTGGAGGCTTTGCGAGAGGTCGAGTTCAAAACCGGCAAGCAGTTTGGCGACAAGGTAAACCCGCTGCTGCTCTCCGTGCGTTCTGGCGCGAAGTTCTCCATGCCCGGCATGATGGACACGGTATTGAACCTCGGTTTGAATGACACTATCGCGCAGGCCTTGATCGAGCTGACGGGCGACCCGCGCTTTGTATACGACGCCTACCGCCGCTTGGTGCAAATGTTCGGCTCGGTGGTCGTTGGGGTTGAGGATGAGGCGTTCGAAGATTATCTGACCGAAGTCAAGCAGAAAAAAGGCGTCAAGCTCGATACGGATTTAACTGCCGAGGACTGGAAAGACATTACCGAGGAGTTTAAGCGAATCTATCGTAAAGAAGTGGGCGAAGACTTTCCTGAAGATCCATATACGCAGCTCGCTATGGCTATCGAGGCGGTCTTCAAATCGTGGAACGGCAAGCGCGCCGTCGACTATCGCAACGCCGCCGGCATTCCCCACGATCTCGGCACGGCCGTGAACGTACAGACGATGGTCTTCGGCAACATGGGCCAAAATTCTGGGACGGGCGTTGCCTTCACGCGCGACCCTGCGACCGGTGAGCGCAAACTGTTCGGCGACTACCTGATGAACGCGCAGGGCGAAGACGTTGTGGCGGGTATCCGCACGCCACTGCCGATCGCCAATCTTGAAAAGGAAAACCCTGAGGTCTTCGCGCAGTTTGTAGATATTGCAAACAAGCTGGAACAGCATTATCGCGAGATGCAAGACGTTGAGTTCACGATTGAGAACGGCAAGCTGTGGATGCTGCAAACGCGCGATGGCAAGCGCACGGCACGCGCGGCTATCCGCATCGCCGTCGAGATGGTGAACGAAGGGTTGATCACGAAAGAAGAAGCCGTCAAACGCGTTAAGACCGACCATGTGCTCCAACTTTTGCACCCGCAGTTCGATCTTGAATCGAAGAGCGAAGCTGAAAAAAGCGGCCGTTTCCTCGCCAAGGGCGTCAATGCCTCGCCCGGCGCGGCAGTCGGCATCGCCGCATTTGATGCCGACGTGGCCGAGAAGTGGGGCAAGGCTGGCCGCGCGGTAATTATGATCCGCCCAGAGACTAAGCCCGATGATGTTCACGGCATGCTCGCTTCGAAAGGTATCCTGACCAGCCGCGGCGGGGCCACCAGCCACGCGGCAGTGGTTGCGCGGCAGTTTGGCGTGCCGTGTGTTTGCGGCGCCGAAGCGCTTGAAATCGATCTCTCTGGACGCCGTCTGCGTGTGGGCGATGTCGTCATTCGCGAAGGCGATGTCATCTCGATTGACGGTGGAACGGGTGAGGTGTTCGTCGGCGAGATCGACCGCGTCGAACCGGATTTCGCGCGCGAGAATTACCTGCGCACTTTGCTCTTGTGGGCCGATTCGATCCGCTCGCTCGGTGTGTATGCTAACGCTGATTATCCGGCCGACGCTCGCCGCGCCCGTGAGTACGGCGCAGAGGGTGTTGGCTTGTGCCGCACCGAGCATATGTTTTTTCAGGATGAACGCCTGCCGATCGTTCAAGCGATGATCCTCTCGGAGCCAAACAGCGAAGAAGAAGCGAAATATCTCCATCAGTTGCAGAGCTTCCAGCACGATGACTTCTACGGCATCTTCAAGGCGATGGACGGCCAGCCGGTCATCATTCGTCTGCTTGACCCGCCGCTGCATGAGTTCATGCCTAAACACGAAGATTTGGCCATGCGCGCCGCTGGCCTGCGTTTGATCGGCGATCGCCCGCTGGAGCTGGAGCGCGTCGAAAAACTGATGGCGGCTGTTAAGAGCCTCGAGGAGTTCAACCCCATGCTGGGCCTGCGCGGTGTCCGTCTCGGCATCATGCGCCCCGGCATCAGCGAGATGCAGATTCGCGCGATGATGGAAGCGGCTTGTACGCTCAAATTAGAAGGCGTCGATGTGCATCCCGAGATCATGATCGCGGTCACCAGCCACGCCAACGAAGTGAAGTTCATGCGCGAGCTGATTGAGCGCGTCGCCAATGAGGTGATGGAGCAACGTGGCGTTCACGTTGATTACAAGATCGGCACGATGATCGAACTGCCACGCGCGGCGATCACCGCTGACGAAATGGCGCAGTATTCCGAATTCTTCTCGTTTGGCACGAACGATCTCACACAGACGGTCTTTGGCATCAGCCGAGACGATGCCGAAGGCAAGTTCCTGTTGCAATATGTTGAGACTGGGCTGCTGCCGGAGAATCCATTCCAAGTGCTAGACGAAGACGGCGTGGGATATCTGGTCAAAGTGGCGGTTGAGAAGGGGCGCAAGACGCGCAGCGACATCGAAGTTGGCATTTGCGGTGAGCATGGTGGCGACCCGCAGAGCATTGATTTCTGCCATCGCGTTGGCTTGGATTACGTGAGCTGCTCGCCCTTCCGCGTGCCCGTGGCGCGTTTGGCAGCGGCGCATGCCAAGCTCAAACACCAGGAAGTTTAGCCTGTGAGAGTGGGCACGGCCCATAGCTGTGCCCATTACACCCGCGCAAGAAACAAGCCGCGTTGATTGCTCTTATCGATCAGCGCGGCTTGCTGCGTTTAATCGCAGTCAAGCGTGCGCGGTGGCAGGCCCGTTGGCAGGGCCTTGGGCCGCTGGCACGTGGTGGTCAGGTCGACTCGCCGGCCAGAACGCGCTGCTTGTTCAAAAGCGAACATGATCTCGGTGACGTGCAGGGCCAGCTCACCGCTAGCTCGATGCGGCCGGCCGGTCATAATGCCATAAGCCATATCGGCCACGCCGATGCCGCGCGCCCACTCAGGGGGATGCAGCAGGTCATGAGTCGTCCATGCTTTGGCAGCGGGGTCGTAGGTTTTGACTTCCGCTTCGAAACCGTTGGGGTCAGGGACGGCCAGCGTGCCTTCCGCCCCATAGATCTCCATGAGCGGCAGCCGGTGCCCGGCGACATCAAAGCTGATAATCAGCGTGGCGATGACGCCGCTTTGAAACTCGATCGTGCCTGTTACATGGGTCGCCACGTTGACCGAGATGCGGTGTCCATCGCCAGCGATGCGCTCACGAAATGACGACCGTGCCGAACCGGTCACGCGAGAAGCTGGGCCGAGCAGGTGAACCAGCGCAGTGATATAATATGGCCCCATGTCGAGCATTGGCCCCCCGCCAGGTTGATAGAAGAAATCAGGATTGGGGTGCCAGCTTTCGGGGCCGCGTGAGGCCATGCAGCCAACGGCGGCGACCGGCTGGCCGATAGCATCCGCATCGAGGAGCTGTCGGCAGCGTTGGTGCGGCGCGAACATGAACGTATCGGGCGCGCAGCCAACGCGTACCCCGGCTTCTGCAGCCGCTTTTACGATGCGCTGCGCATCTTCGAACGCAGCTGCCAGTGGTTTTTCCGAGTACAGGTGTTTGCCGCTGGCGATCACCGCAAGGCTGACTTCGGTATGCGCCAGCGGCACGGTCAGGTTGATGATGAGATCGATCGCCGGATCGGCCAACAGCGCTTCGACAGTTTTCACCTGCGGGATTTCGTATTTGGCGGCTACCGCCCGGGCTTTATCCAGATTGAGGTCGGCGCAAGCGACGAGGTTGAGCACATCGAAGGCGCGGCAGCCTTTGATGTAGGTCTCACTGATGTTGCCTGTACCGATCAGAGCGACGTTGAGTGCGTCCATGGTTTGCGTCTCATGCATTAAGGCTGCGTAGATAGGCAAGGCTTCGTTCGACGGCCGTAAACATGTCGGTCGCGCATTCATCCAGTTCGACGATCAGCCATTCTGCCCGGCTGGCCGCGAGGATGGGAGGGAAATTCATCGCGCCATCGCCAGCCGCAACCATCGGCGCGCCATGCACGAGCGGCCCATCCTTGATGTGCAGAAGGGGGACGCGATCGCCGAGACGAGCGAGCACCTCAGGGACATCGCTTCCAGCGAGGTGCGCCCAATAGCAGTCAAGTTCAAAAAGCACTTCGTCAGACAGCCACGGCAGCATGACGAACGCGGGGATGCGCCCATCAGGAAGCGGCTGAAACTCGGCCCCGTGATTGTGATAGGCGAAACGCAGGCCGTGCGCTTGATAGACGGCAGCCGCCTCGTTCAACGTATCGGCAGCTTCGCGAATCCCGGTTTCGGTGGTGAACTTTTCCGGCGGCAGCCACGAGCAGACCGCAATTGACAGGCCAAGCGCTTGGGCTGTTTCCAGCACCTCGCTGCGTTGGTCGCCGAGGGGTAAGGGCAAGTGCGCACCCGCGACCCGTAAACCGAGTTTGCGGAATAGGGCAGCAGCGGCGGCCGGCGAAGCGCCGTAGATGCCTGCTGTTTCAACGCCGTCGTAACCCATTGCGGCTAACCGGTGGATGCCGCCTTCAAAATCCTGCTCCAGCTCCCTTCGCAGCGAATACAACTGCACGGCAATTGGCATATGCTAGTCCTTTCTTTGTTCGTGGAAACCAACCAGTAAACTAAATCAACTGGTTGATTAGAATGGCCATAACAGTGGCAGCACTAACACGGCGATGATCAGGCTGATCAACAGCATGGGTGCACCTACGCGCATGTAATCGACAAACCGGTAGTTGCCCGGCGTCATCACTAATGTGTTGACCGGCGAAGCCACCGGCGTGGCAAAGGCCATCGAGGTCGCGAACGCGACGCCGACGACGAAGGCTTGCGGCGCGACATTGATCTGAAGCGCTATCGCCAGCGCGATCGGCATGATGAGCACGGCCGTCGCTGTGTTGGAAAGCATTTGCGTGAAGACCATCGTCAGCAAAAATAAGCCGGCGAGCACGACGACTGGCCCGGCTGTGCCGAGCGTTTCCGCGAAGCCGGTCGCAACGATGCTAACTAAACCGACTTTCTCCAACGCTGTCGCCATCGGCAGCATGCCGGCAATCAGGACAAGGCTTTTCCAATCGATCGACTCGTAAGCTTCATCCATCTTTAGGCAGCCGGTGAGCACCATCGCTAGCGCGGTGAGCATGCTCGCCAGCGTGAGTTCGATCAGGTTCAGGGCGATGACCACGACCATCGCGGTCAAGATGATCAAAGCGAGCGGCGCCTTGCGGTAGTTGGAGAAGGCGCCGAGCTGCGCAGCCTCAGGTTCGCCCATAACGACGAAGTCGTGGCGCAGCTTTTTGAGCGCGAAGATATCTTTCCATTCCCCCTGCACGAGCAGCATGTCGCCAAATTTAAGCGGGGTGTCTTTGATGTCCAGCGGTTGCCCTTCACTGCCCGGCCGGCGGATCTCTAATACCGTCAGGCGGTAATTGGTGCCAAACTCAACATCTTTGATGGTGCGGCCAATCAAGTTCGAGCGGGGGCGCAGCAGAACCTCAGCAATGCCGATATCAGGCGTGATCAAATCGCTGGTATCGACGGGTTGGTTAGTCATCAACGTTAGATTCCAACGTTTTGCCGCCTCAGCCGCGGCTGCGCTAGTCCCTTCGATGATGAGGATGTCTTCAGCCTGCAAGATCTCGTCGGGGCCGGGGTGCGCTAGGGTCTCCTCGCGCGCGGCTGTCGGGATGATTGCCGGACGCATGCCATCAACGCGCTGAATGGGACGTTCGATGCGCACGATCGTCAACCCAAAATCCGGTCGCAGGCGCGAGTCGGCGATGGTCGTATCGACTAAACTGGAATGCGCTGGCACCTTCAGCCGGAACAAGTTTTCGGATAAACGATAGAATTCGAATAACTCGGCGGCCGTCGCGTTATGCTGTTCATCATCCCCGATGCGACGGTCGGGCATCAAACGCTGGCCAAAGGTGAGCATGTAGCCGACCCCAGCGAGCATGACCAGCACGCCAAGCGGCGCAATATCGAAGAATCCGAGCGGCGCAAACCCGCTATTGACGAGCGTATCCGAAGCGATAACGTTTGGCGGCGTGCCGATCAACGTCATTGTGCCGCCCATCAATGCCGAGTATGCCATCGGGATGAGCAGTTTCGACGGCGCGATCTTGAGCTTCAAGGCGATGTTGAGCACGGCTGGCAGCATTAGTGCGACGACGCCGGTCGAGCTGATGAACGCAGACAAAATGCTGATCGAGACCATCAAGAAAACGAGAAGCTGCGTTTGATTGGATCCGGCGATCCGCAGGATTCGGGCGGCGATGACGTTGGCCAGCCCGGTGTGGAAAACAGCACCACCGACGATAAACAGCGATGCGATCGTAAAGACCGGCTTGCTGGCAAAACCGGCCAGCCCCTGTTCCAGCGTTAGCACCTCTGTGATCACGAGTGAAACGATCACGCCGAGGGCGACCACATCCAACCGTACCCACTCGGTGATGAAAAGGATGATTGCAGCGATCAGGATAATCAGCGTTATCCACATTTCTGGCTGCATAGAAAGCGCTCCAGATAACTTTACGGAAGCTGTTCAACGTCTCAGTGATACAGCCGCGAAGACATTCTGTCAATGTGTCAACTGTCACAGCAAAGGGCACGGCCTATGACAGACCTGCACACGAAACCCAAGCGTTCTTGAGCGGGAGCGCTGCATGCGTCTATTTGCCGCCGGCACGACAAGGCTTGAGCGCGCGGTGAAGCATTTTATCCACGTTGCCGCCAGTCTCTCACGGGCGAGCATCCGGTGGCATGAGCACACGATCGATAACATACAGGATCCCGTTGCGAACGTTTGGATCAGTGCGCATCACATTCGCATCGTTCACGCGCAGGATCCGATCGGGCGTTTCACCGATCGGTCTCCAATTCACTGTAAAGTGTAAGGTTGTGCCCGGCAACGCGCTGGCGATTCTCTGCCCATCTCTGTCGCCGAGAGTGATCAAGAGGTCTTCGTTGAACGATCCAGGCATCATATGATAAGCAAAAAGCTGCCACAGGAATTGGCTGTCTTGTAAGAATTCGTCGCTGCTCATGCCGAGGACAGTGAGTGTGTCTTCAAGCGCTGCGTTCGTAGGCGCGAAGATAGTGTAGCGGCCGCCCATCAACATTGTCGGGTCGATATTCTGCGCCGCTTCGTGAAAGAGCGAGAGATCGTCAGCTGCCGCAAGGACTTCGCCTAACGAAGGCAGTGAATCCGGCGATTGCGAAGGCGAGTACGGTTCAAGGCCGAAGGAAATACGCAGATCCCAGTCCGCATAAGGCAGCAGCACACCGTCGATGACGTGGACGATGCCATTGGCGGCTAAGATGTCACTTTCGAACAGCCGCGCTGACGTGCCCGTGCCATCGAGGCGCAGGCCGTCGTCCGTCGTCTCAAGCTCGAGATACACGTTAACTGGCTGCATTGTGCCCAACAGCGCATCGTCCAAAGCCTCAAGGTTCAACGCACTGTAACGTCCTGGCACAACGTGGTAGGCAAGGATTTCCCTGACAACATCAGGACGGGCTAAGAACTGGTCTTGCGACACTTGAAGCAGCTTGAATACTCGATCGAAGGCAGCATTCGTGGGCGCGAAAAAAGTGTAATTTCCGTCTGCACGGCTTAGCTCCTGCATGAGAGCGGCGTCGGCAGCTTCGAAGCTGGCCAGCAAATTCGAGAAACTGTCTTGCGAGGCGCAAAGGATCTCAATGATAGTGGGCTGGCCCTGGTGGGCTGTGACTGGGTTCATGAGCAGCAGGCCGATGATCACAGCCAGCTTGATCCCGAAACGAAGCCGTTGCATCTCGCTCCTCTCCAGCTCGTGCGCGAACGGTTCGCGTAAAACAGCGCGGCGGGTGGCCTGTCTTAGCGAACCACCCGCCGCGCGAATTGCCTTAAGAGGGGATGTAGAAGCGCCACTGAATACTGCTCGGCAGCGCCAAAATGCCGACGACGACCAAAGCTAGCGTAACAAGGATCAAAAGCAAACCGTTGCGGTAGCGAATGGCATCTGGCAAAGTGCGGCGGCGCCAACGAAAGTGGAGATGGGCGACGAGCAGCGCGACCGTCTGCGCGAACAGATGCTCCCAGTAATGGCGAACGCCGAAACCGGTCTGGCTGCCCCACACGAGCAGCAGCACCAGGCCAACCAACCACTGCAGCCCCACCAGCGAGCTAAAGATCGTCAGCAGCGTTTGTCCGCGTTTATCCCACGAGCGCCGCCCCACCAAGCCGATCAGAAAATAGGCCAGCGCGATGACGACAACGATCAAAAACAGCCAGCGCATCCATGAATGGAGGAAACGCGCGGCTTCAGTCAGAAACTCCATGCTTTTACCCTCTTTTGCGCGCAGCATAATTCGAACAGCCGCTGCCGCGCTTCACGAGCGGCTTACGCTAGGTGAATCATAATCCCACCGCGATACCTCGGCAAGAGGGGGTATACCGTCGGTGTTAAATGACTTCTAACGCATCGCGGTCGGGTAAGGCTGGAAAAGGCGCGTGCGGTTCACGCTGGTACCAAAGCGCCGTTGAGGCGATGTCGTCTTGCAGCGGCAAAAAACGTCCCTCGGAGCGCCAGCCGAGCGCCTGAACGGTCACGCGCAGGTCTTCTTGGAAACGGATCGGATCGGGAATGTGCCAGCGGTACATGCCAAAGCGCTGCTGCGAGCGGTACAGCCCATCGGGGATGATGACCTGTGGCAGCCCCAAATAAGGCGTCGAATAACAGCCATATTCGCCCTGCGGGTGTTCAAAGTTCCACGCACCGCCGAAATAATCCTCCGTGCCCGTGCCGCAGATCGTGGGGAAATCTTCGTCACCATCCAAATAGAACTTGACCTCGCCTTCGCCCCACCAGTTGTTATTGTTCACGCCCCACGCGAGATAAGTGCCGACATAATGCCCGTGCCCTTTGATTCCATCGACCAAGGTGTGTACCTGTTTGTAGGGCAGCGGGTTGCTGCGCCGCCATTGCGCATGAAGGTAGCCGGCATCTTCAGGGATATCCGTCAGCGTATAAGTGATTTGATAATAGAACCCATCGATCAAGTCTCGCGTCAAACTTTCAAGCGTCATGCGCGCGCTGCGTCGGAACGGCATGGGCCAGTAACTGTTGAAGCCGCCGGCCGGGTTTACCGCGATCGGGATTGAGCTGACATTGCAGCGCACGCACCAGCCGTTGCAGAAGAAATCGCCCAGCGGCACTTCAATTGACGGGGTGCTTTCCTCATCCCAATAGCAGCGCAGCACCAGTGAACGCCAATACGCAGGCGCGACCGTCATCCACATGTGCTGGATAGCGCCCGGCCCCGCGATCTCGGCCAACGTGACGGTTGAAAATGGCTCGATGCGGATCGAGGGAGATACCTTCCACCCACGCCCCAAGTGCTCTGCCGGGCCGGGAATGCCGGTGCCAGTGCTTGCCATGCCGCCCTTGCCTTTTTCACCAGTAAAATTCTCGGCGCTGATCGAGCGGGTTTGCGCGCTGCTCAGTCGCGCAATTGAGTCGAAATGTGAGAACGAATTGGTGACAAATTGCATGTGCTGTGCTCCTTGCAACCTAGTTAAGATCGATCTAACGATGGGATGGGTCGATCTATGGCATTTGCATCTGAAGGTATTCAAGATGTTTGACTGGCGCAAACTGCCCGCAATTTTTGAGCCGGCGCTTAGCAGAGCTTATCTGGCCGAACGTGACCACATGTTCTGGCTGGGTGATGGCGAGCTGCGCGCTAACGACCAATCGCCGCAGCACTGGCACGATACCTATGAGATCGGGCTGATCCATCATGGTTACGGCATCCTGTCGATCGAGGATCGCGAATATCCTTACTCGCCGGGACTGATCTATATTATTGACGATGGCAAACCGCATATGTGTTACAGCGAGTCGCCGCGCACGTCATTATTCGTCATTCACTTTCAGTCGGCGCTGCTGTGGGATAGTTGGGTTGGCCAAATGCGCGCCGAAACGCAGATTCCGTTTATCCCAGAATTTGCTGGCGAAAACCCGCTCATTCCCCTTGATGACCCGTTTAGCCCTATTGTAACCAACCTGCTGTATGCGATCCGCGAAGAAGGTCTGATGCGCAGCCAAGCATGGGAGGTCGTTGTCGCCGGTTTGATTCTGCAAGCGATGGGCCATCTCACTCGTCGCCTGCTTCAGCGGCCAAACGTCCAATTTCCCGATCTGCGCCGGCGCGAAGCGCTGCAGCGTATTCGCCCAATTTTGCACCTCATCGAAAGCTCGTTTGCTGAGCCGCTAACGTTGGACGATATGGCGAGAGCCGCCTATCTCAGCCGGTCGCATTGCTGCGCGCTGTTTCAACTCGCGCTCAATACAACCCCAGTCGCGTATCGCAATCAGCGGCGCTTAAGCGAAGCGCGCCGTTTGCTCTTGGAGACCAACCTGCCCGTGCGCGCGATTGCGTTTGAGGTCGGCTTCAGCAGCGCGCAAGAATTCAACCGCTTATTTTTACGTGAGAATCATGTCACGCCGACGCAGTTTCGCCAGCGGTTTATAGACCACGCCAGAAGATTAGTTCATGGTTGACGACGATTGTTGACCCCAATAATGACGCTTCAAGTTAAGCTATAAGCAGCAGAATGTTGCGCTAGCCGGTCGAATTAAGGAGGTGTTTTCTGCCCTTAGAAGGCGGAGTTTTAAGCCTGTCACCTTTTATTGATCATGATCTGTGAAGAGGATAAGTTCATGAAGAAACTGTTTTTGCTCGCCCTTGTTCTGCTCGTGTTTGCCCTGCCAACAGCAGCGCAAACGCTGGAACTGCCGATCGAGTTTCCAGAGACGATCGCCGAAGGACGCCCCGTCGAGATCACCGTCTCGGCCTGCATCGGTGAAGACCAGCAGGAACAGCGCGATGCCTTCGACGCCCAGCTCGCCCGCTTCAGCGAAGTTTACCCGAATGTCACCGTCACGCGCACGCAGTACTGCTTCTCGCCTGAGACGCTGGCGGCGCTGGTCGCCGGCGGGAACCTGTCGACGGTCTTTGGTGTGCCCGCGACCGAGTATCAGCGCCTCATTGCTGACGGTACGGCGGTGAACTTAGCGCCCTATTTCGAGGCCTTCGGTTTGGAAGGCGTTTACAACGAGACGCTGATGGCTCTGCTTTCCGACGCGGAGGGCAACCCGCATGGTTTCCCAGAGTTCTCGTATGCGCAGGGCATTGGCTGGGATATCGAGGCGCTGACCGAAGCTGGCTATAGTGACCCGCCGCAGACCTGGGAAGAGCTGGAAGCGATGGCCCCTGATTTGGTTGACCCAGAGACCGGGCGCGCTGCTTTCGCGATGTTCCTACAGGGCGGCGTTGGTGGCTGGCACTTCACCAATCTCGCTTATGGCTTCGGCGCGACCGAGCTGATCCGCGATAACGGCGATGGCACTTTCACTGCGGTTTATGGCGAAGGCCCGGCTGTTGAAGCGATGGAGTTCCTGTATCGTATGCGCTGGGAATACAACGCGCTTCCGCTCGATTTGGGCAGCAACCCAACGTTCGAGGTCGTTGATGGCCGCGCAGTGATCTTCATGAGCCCGGCTGACGGCAGCATCGGCTGGCTGCGCGTCAATATGCCGGAGGTCGATTTGGCTCGGTTCGGCTACACGGCCGTCCCGGCTGCTCCCGATGGCAATCGATACACGCTAACTGGCGGCAGCGCACAAATGATTTTCAGCGGCGCGACTCCTGATCAGCAGGAAGCAGCGGTCGTTTTCCAAGTGTGGCGTACCCTTAGCCCCGATGAATTTGCGCCTTCGCGCACTATTTTCCAGAATACGCAGGCCGGCGGCGGCACGCCAGTACTGCCGGTTTTTGCCGGCGCAGTGCAAGAAGCGGTTGAAGCCTTTGACGCCCAGTTCATCACCATGCCGGTGGAGAACTATACGGGCTTCTATGCCGCGCTCGATGCTGGCGAAATTGTGCTGGTGCCTGAACCGCCATTCGCTCAAGACTTCTACGTAGCGATCGCCGAAGTGTTGACAACCGTCCTGACCGATCGGAATGCCGATGTCGCTGCCTTGATGGCTGAAAATGCGTCGCGCTTCCAGACGGGCATCCTTGATCCGGCTGCTAGCTAATCTTGATAGCGGTTAGCCGAATTCTGCTGCAAGACGGGGGCGGCATCGCGAGGGTGCCGTCCCCGTCCCCATTGACAGTGTGGATAGCGTAGGAAAGTATACACATGAGTTCCATCCCGAAATCACCGCGCCGCCGGCTTCGCATCGACTGGGGACAGCAGATCACGGCCTATCTTTTCCTGCTGCCGGCGCTGGCTGTCTTCGCGGTGTTCGCTTGGTTCCCAATTTTGAACAGCGTCGTCATGAGCTTTCAAAATGTAAATCTCGTTGACGCAAGCCGTTCGACTTGGGTTGGCTTTCGCAATTTCGAGCGCATGTTTGCAGACCCCACCTTTGCCGCTTCTTGGATCAACAGCTTCGAATTCACCGTCCTCAGTATCATCATAGGCTTCTTTGTGCCGGTTGTGGTCGCTGTGCTGGTGAATGAGATGCGCTTGGCGCGCGGTTTCTTTCGCGTCGTCTATTTTCTGCCTAGCGTCATCCCACCGTTGATCGGGCTGCTCGTCTGGCGGTTGATCTACAGCCCGAACCCAGGTGGGCTGCTCAACAGCTTGGTCGTGGCGCTCGGTGGCGCGCCGCAGCAGTGGCTGCAAGATCCGGCGCTCGTCAAACCGTCGATCCTAATCATCATGACGTGGGGCGGTTTTGGCGGCACGATGCTCATCTATTTGGCGACGCTGCAAGATCTGCCCGTAGAGCTCTACGAAGCGGCTGAGATCGATGGCGCATCGATTTGGCAGCGGGCACGCCATATCATCTTGCCCTATTTGCGCCCAACCATGCTGGTGCTGCTCATCATCCAAGTATTGGGGCTGGTGCAAATCTTCATTGAACCGCTCGTCCTCACGCAGGGTGGGCCGGGACAAGCGACAATGACGCCGGTCTTCACGTTATATCGAAAAGGTTTCCTGAACGGCGATTATGGGTTGGCAGCCGCTTGGAGCGTGCTGCTGATGATCGTACTCGGCCTGATCTCGCTGGTTTACCTTCGCACAGCACGGATTACGGAGTAGACGGCGCCATGGCAGAGACAATATCTTGGAACCGCGCGATCATTTCCAATCTGGAACTGAAGACGTTCAAAGGGCGCTTGATCTATGTGCTGTTCACAGTTATCTTGCTCGTGCTGGCAGTCGCTGTGATCGTGCCGTTCGTCTATGCGTTTACCAGCGGCTTGAAGACCGGCCGCGAGATCTTTAGCCCAAACTTCAACCTGCTGCCCGCCGAGCCGTTGTGGGGCAACTATACGCAGGCATGGAATTATTTCCAACTGCCGCGCCTGTTCGCCAACACCGCGATATTGGTCGTAGGAGGGATGATTGCGCAGATCGGCGTCTCGATGTTAGCAGCCTACAGCCTCTCGCGTTTGAAACCGCTGTTTGGGCGCTACATCATGCTGCTTTTTTTGGTCACGCTGATGATCCCACCCATCGCGTACATCATTCCGCTTTATGTGACGGCCGCTCGGCTTGGCCTGCTCGGCAGCTACTGGGGCTTGTGGTTATCTTACGGCGTCAACGCCTTCATGATTTTCATCTTGAAGAATTTTTTCGACGGGTTGCCGTCGGAATTGTTCGATGCCGCCAAAGTGGATGGCGCGAATGCGCTGCAAGTGTTTACATTGATCGCGCTGCCTTTGACGCGGCCAATGCTGATCGTGCTGGCCATTTTGACCTTCGTCAATTTGTGGAAAGATTTCTTGTGGCCCTATCTAGTGCTGCTGCGAACGCCGCATCTCCAGCCGATTAGCGTGTTTCTATACACTGTGGAACAGCGCGCCACCACGCCGGTTAACATTCAGATGGCCGGCTATTTCATGGCCATGCTGCCGCCGCTGGTCATCGCTGTGGTGCTGCAGCGTTACATGCAGCGTGGCATTTCTTTGGGTGCAGTGAAGGGATAAAGCTTCGATGCGTTCTGACCGTCCGATCGTCCATTTGTTTTGTAACGCACACATCGATCCCGTCTGGATGTGGGGTTGGGAAGAGGGCCTGCGTGAGGCGATCTCAACTTTTCGCAGCGCGGCCGACCTGCTCGATGAATTTCCAGAATTCATCTTCAATCATAACGAAAGCCTTCTCTATGAATGGATCGAAGCGTACGACCCGCCGCTTTTTGAGCGCATCCGCCAGCACGTGCGCTCCGGACGGTGGAACATCACGGGCGGCTGGTATTTACAGCCCGACTGCAATTTGCCCGGCGGCGAAACGCTCGTGCGCGTGATCCTCGAAGGACGTCGTTACTTTGCCGAGAAATTCGGAGTGCGGCCGCCGGTTGCCTACAATTTCGACAGCTTTGGCCATCCATCCAGCCTGCCGCAGCTCCTCAAGGGCAGCGGTTTTGAGATGTACATCCACTGTCGTCCGGTCGAAGCGCAGCTCGAGCTGCCCGGCCCCTTCTATCGTTGGCGCGGCATGGATGGCAGCGAGGTGCTGACTGTGCGGCCCGATACGGGTTGGTACTGCACGCCCAATCCCGGTCAGGCCCAGCAGCAGGCGCTTAAAGGCGTTGAAGCTGCGCGCAAGACCAAGGCTGACACAATCGTGACATGGGGTCTGGGCGATCACGGCGGCGGCGCTACGCGCGAAGATTTGCTTCGTTTTCGCGAAATGATCGCAGAATTCGCGGACAGTGATGTCGAGATACGGCACAGCACCCCAGAAGCTTTCATGGAGCGGATCACGGTACAGCGCAAACGCTTCCCGCGCTTCACGGGCGAGCTGCAGCGCACCCTTTCTGGGACTTATACCTCGGTCGCGACGATCAAACGCGCGATGCGTGAGACGGAGATGCTGCTGGCCTCTGCGGAGCGCTGGTCTGCTTTGGTGTGGTGGCGCTTTGGCCGTGCCTATCCGTCGGAAGCGCTGCGCGAGGCTTGGAAGCGCGCGATGTTCAACACCTTTCACGATGTGCTTTGCGGCTCTTTGTTAGAGTCCGCCATTGACGGGGTCGAGGACATGTTCGGCTATGCCAATGATGTCGCGCGCCGCGCGATCGTCCGCGCCCAGTATGCGTTGCTGCCCAACGTGCCCGCGCAGCCTGATACCATCCCGATTTACGTCTTCAACCCCCATGCGACCCCGCTCAAAGCGCCTGTCGCGATCAATTTTCTGAGCGCTCATGCCCCGCCCCCTAAGCCGATCCCCTATACGCTGTATGATGATGCTGGCCGTGTCGTCCCCTCGCAAACGCAAGGTGGCGAGTCGGTTATCCTTGATGAAGGGACATGGCAGCCGTTTTGCGGGTTCGTCGCCGAGGTGCCGCCGCTCTCTGTTCGGCGCTACGAAATTCACTATCGGCGGCCGCCGCGCCGCGCGGCGCGCATTCGCGCGCACGAGGATGATGCCGGTATTCGTGTTGAGACGCCGTTCTGGAACGCGCGCTTTGACCGGACTGAAGCGGCGCTGGTCGAACTGGTTGAGAAGAAGAGCGGCCGCTCCCTGCTCAAGGGCCCGCTGCGCTTTGTTGCCATGCATGATCATGCGCATGGCTGGGGTGGGGAAAACAACTGGGTATTTAATCAACCGTTTGCTCCACTTACAGCGCTCAGCCCCGCGGAAGTCGGTGCGTTTGCCGGCATGGAGGGGCACGAAGGCCCGGCGCTGCGCGTGATCGCATCCGGCGCTGCTTGGGTCACAGTTGAATGTTTGACGGGCTGGCAGCATACGCGCGCCAGCATCCGCCATACATTCTATGCTGAGCTTCCGTACATTGATCTGCAAACCCAGCTTTACATGCAGGCGCGGCGCAAGATGCTCAAATTCCAGTTTCCGTTTGCGCTGCGCGATGTGCGCGCTTTCTGCGAAATCCCCTATGGCGTTGCTGAATATCCAGCGGATGCTACCGAGTATCCCTATTCGCGCTGGATCCGTTTGGAGACGCCGGAGATCACGGTTGGTGTCGCCAACAGCGGACAAAACGGGTTCGATGTTTCGGCTGATGGCGTCCTGAACTTGAGCGTTTCGCGCGGTGGCACGCACTGCTCTTGGAGTGAGACCGACGTGCCCACTGAGAAAAGCTACACTTTCATGGATCAAACACGCATTGATACCACATTTCGCTTGCTGGCAGGCGCAAAACGCCCTGCATCGGCGGCGTTGGTGCTGGCGGCAGCCGAATTGAACCAGCCGTTCGAACGATTCTTCGTCTATTACCCGGCTTCGCTGCCAGAAGGAGCGCCCGAACGTCCCGGGCCGGCGCTGACCGTGACGCCAGCCGCGATCGCCTTGACAGCGCTCAAGAAAGCTGAACGAGAGGAGGCGCTGATCGTGCGGCTGCAAGAGACTAGCGGCCGCGCAGTGCGCGCCCAGATCAGCTTAGAGGATGCGCCGCTGCTTGAAGCCCAATTTCGCCCATATGAAATCAAGACGTTCAAGATCGAGCGCGGCGGCTCGTGGCAGGCCGTTAATCTCCTTGAGGAACCGCTCGCTTAAAGGAAACCGAGACGATGAGCAGTCCCTTTGCGTTATATAACACCGGAAAACAGATCCGTCTCGGACGGATCCTTAATCCCCGTAATCACCGGGCGGCTGTGGTCGCTTTCGACCATGGCCTCCATCTCGGTGTGATCCCGGGAAACCAGCATCCCGGGCAGGTGCTGGAAGAGCTAACGGAAGCTGGGGCCGATGCGTTTCTCGTCAGCCCAGGTGTAGCGCGCGCCTATTCCAGCGTTTTCACCGGCCGCGGCGCTCCTGGGCTGATCCTTCGCGTCGATTGGACGAACCGCTGGCGCACGCCAGAGATGCTCGGCAGCCAAGAGGGTCGCGGCCGCCTGATCGCATCGGTCGAAGATGCAGCCCGTTTGGGCGCTGATGCCGTGTTGGTTTACATGTTCATCGGCTACGACGATCCCGATGCTGAGGCGCGGCAGATCGAAGACGTGGCGTATATTGCTCAAGCGTGCGAGAAGGCCGGCATCGTGTGCATTATCGAGCCGATGGCGCGCGGCCTGCGCGTGGGCGATGATCCGTACAACGATGAGTACATTCGTCTAGAGGCCCGGATGGCCTGCGAGATCGGGGCCGACCTGCTCAAGACCGACTACAGCGGCAGCCCAGAGACGTTCGCCAGCGTGGTCGAGGCCTCGTTCCGGCCGATCCTGATCGCGGGCGGCCCACGGACGGAAACGGTTCGCCAAGCGCTCGAGATGGTCGAAGGTGCGTTGAAAGCGGGCGCCAGTGGCATGTTCATCGGGCGCAATGTCTTTCAGGCGCCAAACCCGGCATTGATGATGCGCACACTGCGCGCCTTGATCCATGACCAAATCTCTGTTGAGGAAGCGCTGGGTCGGTTAAACTCATGAGCGAGATCACATCGACATTAGAAAAACTTCCCCCCGGCGCGCGCGACCTAACGCGGCCGATGCCCGAACGGGTAGATGCGCTGATCGCTGAGCTGACGCTGGAGGAGAAAGTTGCACAGCTTTTGCACGATGCACCTGCCATCGAGCGTTTTGGCATCCCGCCCTATAACTGGTGGAATGAATGCTCGCATGGCGTCGCCCGGGCGGGCGCGGCAACCGTATTTCCCCATGCGATCGGCCAAGCGGCCACCTTCAACCTCGACCTGATCCGCCGCATCGGCGTCGCCGTCAGCGACGAGGCGCGCGCCAAGCACCATCAGGCAGTGCGAGAAGGGAATTTTGCCGATTATTATGGCCTGACCTTCTGGACGCCGAATATCAACATCTTCCGCGATCCGCGCTGGGGACGCGGCCAAGAGACGTATGGCGAAGACCCGTATCTAACGGCACGGATGGCGGTCGCCTATATTCAAGCGCTGCAAGGCGATCATCCGACTTATTACAAGATCACAGCCTGTTCCAAGCATTTCGCTGCCCACAGCGGGCCAGAGCATCTACGCCACGAATTCAACGCAGTCGTGAGCGCCCACGATCTCTGGGATACTTATTTGCCCGCTTTTGAAGCGACTGTGCGCGAGGCAAAGGT
The DNA here is from genome assembly GCA_046719065.1 of Aggregatilineales bacterium. GTDB lineage: Bacteria > Chloroflexota > Anaerolineae > Aggregatilineales > Phototrophicaceae > Flexifilum. The sequence continues at coordinate 85,976 of JBDNDP010000007.1, forward strand.
CGAGGCGGTCATGGGCGCTTATACGCGCACCAACGGAGAGCCTTGTTGTGCTAGCCCGACGCTGCTGCAAGAGATCCTGCGCCGGCGTTGGGGCTTTGAAGGCCACGTCGTCTCGGACTGCGCCGCCATTGAGGATATCTACCTGCACCATGCCGTCGTGGCCAGCGAGGCGGAGGCGGCGGCGCTGGCGATCAACAGTGGCTGCGATCTATGCTGTGGCTGCGCTTATCAGGCGCTGACTGAAGCGGTTGCGCAGGGCTTGGTGAGCGAAACGACAATTGATGCGGCCTTGCATCGCGTCTTGTTGGCGCGCTTTCGCTTGGGCATGTTCGACCCGCCGGAACAAGTGCCCTATGCGCAGATCCCGACGACAGTCATTGAATGCGCTGCCCATGATGCGCTGGCGACCGAAGCCGCCTGCGAATCGATAGTGCTACTCAAAAATGATGGGCTACTGCCGCTGGCTAAAGGCCTGCGCGAAATTGCTGTAATCGGCCCAAATGCCGACGATGCCGAGGTCATGTTCGGTAACTATTACGGGATTCCCTCTAATTCGGTGACGATCGTCGAGGGTATTCGGAGCGCTGTTTCGCCAGAAACTACTGTCCGTTACACCAAGGGCTGCCATATCAACAGCTACGATGCGGTGGAGTATGAAGCCGCCCTTGCGCTGGCTCGTTCGGCCGATGTAGTGGTTTTCGTCGGCGGGCTATCGCAGATCCTCGAGGGTGAAGACGGGCAAGATGAGGGCGTGCCGCCCGGCACAACCAGTCAAGGTGATCGAACATCGCTTGAGCTGCCGGCCCCACAGCAGAAGCTGCTGCGCGCGCTCTACGACACCGGAACGCCCGTGATCTTGGTCATCATCAGCGGCAGCGCGATCGCCGTTAATTGGGAAGATGAACACCTGCCAGCCATCCTTCATGCATGGTATCCGGGGCAAAACGGCGGGATCGCCGTCGCGCGCGCCCTTTTCGGCGATTACAACCCGGCAGGACGGCTGCCCGTCACCGTCTACCGTTCAATCGACGATGTGCCGCCCTTCGAGGATTATGACATGCGCGGGCGCACCTATCGCTACTTCGATAAAAGCCCGCTTTATGCGTTTGGTCACGGCTTAAGCTACACCCGCTTTGCCTATCATGATCTGCGCTTCAGTAGTGAGATGCTTACTGCAAACGCGGCGCTAACGGTGACCCTCGCTGTGACCAATATTGGCGAGCGGGCAGGCGATGAGGTGATCCAACTTTATATCAGTGGGCCGCGCGTAGCTGAACCTTACAAACTGCGTGAGCTGCGTGGTTTCGCCCGGATTTATCTTGAGCCGGGCGAGACGCGGGTGCAATCGTTCGAGCTGCTGCCGGAGGCTTTTACCCGCGTCGATCACAGGGGCCAGCGCGTCCTTGATGCGGGTGAGTACACCATCACAGTTGGCGGGTGCCAGCCGGGCTTTGAGACTCACCCGGGCGCCACCATCAGCGGGAAGGTCGTCAAAGTAGAATAGCCGCCACGCACGCGCTGGTCAAACTATTCAGCCTCCCTATCGATGCCGATTAGGGAGGCTGAACAGCTTGAGGAGACTGGAAGAGGACGATTTTGTTTCGTCCTTGATACTTGTGTTTAAACGACTTGCGGCCGGTAGGTGGTGAGGGCGCGCATATACTGTGCTCGCTCGAACGCGCTTGGGTCTTCGGCATTGATCTGGCTGACGCTGCCGCGCATCTGTGCGATCGACTCGTATTCGTGTTCTTCCATCCAGCGCACCAGATCGGCCTCGACGACGCGCAGATGATCGATGCCGTTGCGCAGCAGCGCGGAGGTCATCATGGTGACGTTGGCGCCCGCCATGACCAGCTTCAGAACGTCTTCGGCGGTGTGCACGCCGCTGCTCGCTGCCAAGTCGGCAACAATACGGCCATATAAGATGCCGATCCACGTTAAGGGCAGGCGCAACGCTTGCGGCGTGCTCAACAGCACGTTAGGCCGCACTTCGAGCGTCTCAAGGTCGATATCAGGCTGGTAGAAACGGTTGAACAACACTAACGCATTGGCCCCCGCTTGATCCAGCTTGCGGGCCATATTCGCCATGTTGCTGAAGAATGGCCCCAGCTTGATAGCGACCGGAATTTGGACTGCCTGTTTGACTGCGGTGAGGATGTTCAAATAGGTTTCCTCGACCTGCGAGCCGGGTAAATCGAGATCGGTCGGGATGTAGTAGATGTTCAGTTCGAGCGCATCGGCTCCGGCCTCCTCCATGCGATGAGCAAACTTAGTCCACCCACCGATCGAGGTGCCGTTCAAACTGGCAATGATCGGGATATCGACCGTCTCTTTGGCTTTCCGGATTAGCTCGAGATACTCGTCTGGCCCCGCGTGATATTGCTCTGGCTCCGGGAAGTAGGTGAGCGCTTCAGGATAACTTTCGGTGCCATACATCAGGTAATGGTGTAGCATCTCGCGTTCGCGCTTGATTTGCTCCTCGAACAGCGAGTAGAGCACCACAGCACTGGCGCCCGCATCTTCCATGCGCTTAATGTTCTCCAGTTTTTCCGACAGCGGCGATGCCGAAACGACCAGCGGCGAGCGCAGCGGTAAACCCAGATAATGTGTGCGAATATCCATCACTTGCACTCCTATTGATGACCGTTTTCGCCGCCGTAGGGGCGGGAGGCGAGATACTCATACAGCGCCCAGCGCGAATTCACGTCTTCCTGAGCCTGCGCGAACAGGACACGAGCGGTCTCCGGCTGGCTCAGCTCCAGCATCTTGAAGCGATTTTCCATTTGCAAGTAGGTTTTGACCGGGATCTTCGGCGCTCGCGAGTCTAGCGTGAGCGGGTTCTCGCCGCGGTGTGCGCGCTCTGGGTGATAACGGTAGATCGGCCACTGCCCACTTTCAACAGCAGCCTTCTGATTGCGCATGGCGGTCGTCATGTTGATGCCGTGGGCGATGCAGTGGCTGTACGCGATGATCAACGATGGCCCGTCGTAGGCTTCAGCTTCCAAGAAGGCGCGCAGTGTTTGTTCATCGCGGGCGCCCATTGCCACGCGAGCGACATAAACCGTGCCGTAGCTCATCGCGATCAGGCCGAGATCTTTTTTGCCGGCTGGTTTGCCGCCTGCCGCAAATTTGGCGACGGCCGCGCGCGGCGTCGCTTTTGACATCTGGCCGCCGGTGTTGGAGTACACCTCCGTGTCCATCACGAGGAGGTTGACGTTTTTGCCGCTGGCGAGCACATGGTCAAGGCCGCCGAAACCGATATCATAGGCCCAGCCGTCTCCGCCGACGATCCAGACATTCTTCTTGACCAGCACATCGGCCAGCGCCAGCAAGCGCTGGGCTTCGTCGGTATTTAGATTTTGCAGCTTCGCTTTGAGCAGGGCTACGCGTTCGCGCTGCTCGTAAATGCCGGCTTCATCGCGCTGATCGGCATTCAGGATGGCCGTCACGAGTTCATCGCCTACCTGCGCGCTTAAGCTAGCCAGCAGCTCGCGCGCGTATTCAATTTGTTTGTCGAGCGCTACGCGAATGCCGAGGCCAAACTCAGCATTATCCTCAAACAGCGAGTTGCTCCATGCAGGGCCGCGTCCATCACGATTGAACGACCACGGCGTCGTCGGCAGGTTGCCGCCGTAGATCGACGAGCAGCCGGTCGCATTGGCAATGATCGTGCGGTCGCCGAACAACTGCGAAATCAGCTTGAGATAAGGCGTCTCGCCGCAGCCCGCGCATGCGCCAGAGAACTCAAACAGCGGCTGCTGCACTTGCTGCTGGCGAATGCTGGAAACTTTGATGTTGCGCCGGTCGACTTCCGGCAGGTTGAGGAAGAAGTTCCAGTTTGCAACCTCGCGCTCGCGGATTGGTGGCTGCGGCTCCATGTTGATCGCTTTACGCGCGGCGATCGATTTGTTTTTGGCCGGGCATACGTCCACACACAGCGCGCAGCCGGTGCAGTCTTCGGGTGAGACTTGGATCGTGTATTTGAGGCCGGCCCATTCATTATCGCGCGCATCAGTCGCGAGGAATGCCGGGGGGGCTTCAGCGAGCAGTTCTGGCTCGAAGACTTTGATGCGAATGACGGCATGCGGGCAGACCATCGCGCATTTGCCGCATTGAATGCAGACTTCCGGATCCCAAACTGGGATCTCCTGTGCTAGATTGCGCTTCTCCCACTGCGTCGTCCCGCTTGGGAAGGTTCCATCGACGGGCAGCGCGCTAACAGGCAGCAGATCGCCGCGCCGAGCGATCATCTCGCCGAGTACATTGCGGACGAAATCCGGCGCGTCGGCGGGTACGGGCGGTCGCAAATCGAAGGTGCTGGTGACACTCGTGGGCACGGGCACTTCAAACAGGTTATCGAGCGTGTTGTCAACAGCGCGCAGATTAAGCTCGACGATTTCCTCGCCTTTGCGGCCGTAGGTCTTGATGATCGAGTCTTTGATGGCAGCGATCGCTTCATCGCGCGGCAGCACGCCGGAAATGGCGAAGAAACAAACCTGCATCACCGTGTTAATGCGCCCGGCCATACCGCTTTCTTTGGCGACGTGGTAGGCATCGATCGTGTAAACTCGTAACTTCTTGTCAATGATCTGTTGCTGCAATGACCGCGGCAGATGATCCCATACCGCCTCGGGCTTGTAGGGCGCATTGATCAGGAAAACGCTACCCGGCACTGCGTCGTCTAGGATGTTGTAGCGCTCGAGAAATGTCGTTTGGTGGCAGGCGATGAAATTAGCGCTTGTGATCAGATAGTTAGAGCGGATGGGATGCGGGCCAAAACGCAGGTGCGACACTGTCATCGACCCGGACTTCTTCGAGTCGTAGACGAAGTACCCCTGCGCGTAGTTGTCGGTATTTTCGCCGATGATCTTGATCGAGTTCTTGTTAGCGCCTACCGTGCCATCGGCACCGAGGCCGTAAAAGACGGCGCGCACGACGCTGTCAGGTTCAATTGAAAACGTTGGGTCGAATGGCAGGCTCGTGCGCATCACATCATCTTCGATGCCGACTGTGAAGTGATTCTTCGGCTGTTCTTGCGCCAGATTGTCGAACACGGCCTTGATCATGGCGGGGGTAAACTCTTTTGAAGACAAGCCATAGCGCCCGCCGACGATCTTCGGCAGTGAGCCGCCGGCTTCCACCAGTGCTGTGATGACATCGAGATAGAGTGGTTCTCCAGCGCTGCCCGGTTCCTTGGTGCGATCGAGCACGGCGATCGACTTTACCGTCGCCGGAAGCGCGGCGGCAAACGCCTGAGTATCGAACGGCCGGTAGAGCCGCACCTTGAGCAGACCAACGTTCTCTCCCTGTGCGTTCAAATAATCGACCGTTTCATGCGCCGCTTCGCAGCCAGAACCCATCAGCACGATAACGCGTTCGGCATTCGGGGAGCCGTGGTAGTCAAACAGCCTATACTGCCGGCCCGTGAGTTGTGCAAACCGATCCATGGTTTGCTGCACGATCGCTGGACACTGCGCGTAGAACGGATTAACCGTTTCGCGCGCTTGAAAGTAGACATCGGGGTTTTGGGCGGTTCCGCGAATGAAAGGCCGGTCGGGCGAGAGGGCGCGGGCGCGATGGGCGGCGATCACCTCATCGCTAACCAGTGCGCGCATCACTTCATCATCGATCAACTCGATCTTAGCGATCTCGTGCGAGGTGCGGAAACCATCAAAGAAGTGCAGGAAGGGCAAGCGTGCCTCAAGCGCAGCTGCGTGCGCGATCAGGGCGAGATCCTGCGCCTCTTGCACCGAAGCCGAAGCCAACAGCGCCCAACCTGTTTGGCGTGCGGCCATCACATCGCTGTGATCGCCAAAGATCGACAATCCCTGCGCTGCCAGCGAACGCGCTGCGATATGGAAAACCGTCGGCGTTAGTTCGCCGGCGATCTTGTACATGTTGGGGATCATCAACAGTAGGCCCTGCGACGCTGTAAAGGTGGTCGCCAGTGAACCGGCTTGCAGTGCCCCGTGAATGGCGCCCGCAGCGCCTCCCTCGCTCTGCATTGTGATCACTTGCGGAACGGTGCCCCACAAATTGGGCATCCCGCTGGACATCCACTCATCGGCCCATTCGCCCATTGGTGATGCGGGTGTAATTGGATAAATAGCGATCACTTCGTTCAGTCGATACGCAATTCGGGCTACAGCCTCATTCGCATCGATTGTGGTAAATACCCCATTACCTGTCATAACCTGCTCCCATTTATCTTAAGCGACATGGTGCTTTTGGTGCGCTGCGAAAACGACGCAGCAAAAGACCGCCTTCCCAGGTGGCGTTTGGTTGCCGGGCGCAGTTGAAAAGTTGTTCTGATGAGAAAAGCGATACGTCATGTTCAGCACCATTTAAAGTACACCTCTATGATCGTTCAGCGCTTGGGCCTTCACTAGTGATGGATGTAATGGCATCGAGGGTGCATTTATCGCTTGTCTTGCTTGCGCGCCTGCGTGTGCGCGCAGGCCGCTAAGATGGGATTGTTGACTCGCCGATCTGCTGCTACACTGATCGCGTGATGTTGTGAGCTTCAACAACCCATGCCAAACACCAAGCAAATCGTCATCGTTGGCTGCGGCAGGCTGGGCAGTACGCTGGCCAATCGCCTAAGTTCACAGGGGCACCGGCTCATCGTGATCGATCGTAAAGAGGCGGCCTTCGACAAACTTTCCTACGATTTTTCTGGATTCAAAATCATCGGTGATGCCGTTGAACTCCATGTGCTGGAACAAGCGCAGATCAAAAGTGCCGACTGCCTGTTCGCGACCACCACGCAAGACAATGCGAACTTAATGATTGCGCAGGTCGCCAAAACCATCTTTAATGTACCGCGCGTCGTGGCACGCGTGTTCGACCCCATGCGCGAATCGATCTATCGCGAGTTCGGCATCGAGACGATTAGTCCGACCAAACTTTCCGCCGAGGCGTTTCTGAAGGTGCTAGAAGAGCGGTCCAATGTCAATGAGAATCATCATCATCGGCGGCGATAAGACTGTCTATTTTTTGGCGCGCCAGTTTGTTCGCCGTAAATATCACGTCACCGTCATCAACCGTGATCCTATTCGCAGCCGCGAGATCGCTGAACAGACCAAAGCCACGGTCGTGCTAGGCGAGGGGACGGATGTCAATCGCTTGGAAGAAGCTGGCGCTCGGCAGGCGGATGCGCTGCTCGCTTTGACATCGCACGATCAGGACAACCTGATCGCTTGCCAGCTTGCGCAGCGGTTGTTCGGTGTGCCGCGCACAATCGCGATGGTCAACGATCCTGATAACGAACCGATCTTTCAGCGCCTGGGGATCAATGTGGCGTTCTCAGCTACGCGCATCATTGGGTCGATCATCGATCAGGAAACCGATTTTGAGGACATTACAGCGCTCATGCCGCTGGCTCGCGGCCGCATCAATGTGACCGATGTCCGTTTGGATAACCTGTCGCCAGCCGTCGGCAAAACGCTTCAAGAGCTGGATCTTGCCGAGAATTCGCTCGTTGCGGCGATCATCCGCAACGATGAAGTGATCGTGCCGAGGGGCGCGACGCGCCTGCAAGAGGACGACCATCTTGTCTTGATCACGCAGCCGGAAAATCAGAAACAAGATCTGGAAGTCCTGTGCGGCTGAAATGATCTGACGTGCGTCTTCGAGCCTATCTCCGCGAGCGTTACCGCGCGCTGTTTGCTTATGCCGGCGAGATCTTAACGATCATCGGCATTCTGTATTTGATTCCGCCGCTTCTTTTGCTGTTCTACCCGCATGAGCTGAACCAGCTTGGCGGTTTTCTGCTGGCTGGCCTGCCGTTGATCGTCATTGGATTGGCCTTTTGGAAGCTGTTCATCCCGAAAGCACCTCCCTCGCTGACTGTTCAGGAAAGCTACGTCGTTGTCGTTCTCGTATGGGGGATTGCGATCTTGACGGGCACTATCCCCTTTTTGATCAACAGCGGCCTTGATTTTTCACAAGCGCTGTTCGAATCGACCAGCGGCTGGACGGGCACCGGCCTCACGGTTGTGGATGTGGCGAACGCCTCGCATTTGATGCTGTTTTATCGCAGCTTCATGCAGCTCGCCGGTGGGACGGGGTTCGCGATCATCGCTGTCAGCGCGATCGCTGGTATGCCCGGCGCTGGCTTAAGCGCGGCTGAAGGCCGCACCGATCAGCTCGCGCCGCACGTGCGCCAGTCGGCCAGCATCGTCATGCGCATTTATACGGGATACATTGTATTCGGCATTCTGGCATTGTGGGCCGCCGGGATGGACTTGTTTGATGCCGTTAACCATGCCTTTACCGCGCTAGCAACAGCTGGCTTTTCAACGCGGGTGGAGTCGATCGGCTACTGGGATAATCCGCTGATCGAGGCGGTCATCGTTGTGCTGATGCTGCTCGGCGCGACCAATTTCTTGATCGCCTATACCGTGTTGCGGCGCAAACTGCGCGCGGCCGCGCGCAGCGGTGAGATCCGCATGATGTTCCTCGTGCTGCCAGTCTCGATCGTGATGGTGCTCGCTTTAGCGACCAGCAGCCTGTATCCAACGCTCGAAAAAGGACTGCGCGTCGCTGTTTTTGAAGTCACCTCGGCGGCAACGACGACCGGCTTTTCCACTGTCAATACGGCTGGCCTGCCGCCTTTTATGTGGATGGTGCTGTTGTTGCTCATGCTGATGGGTGGCGGCACTGGCTCCACGGCCGGCGGCATTAAACAATTTCGAATTTACATCGTCTACAAATCGGTCATCTGGGAGATCAAGAAGGCCTTCATGCCCGCGCACATGGTCAATGAACCGGCCATTTGGCAGGGAGAGAAGCGCCAGCTCCTCAATGACCGGCAGGTGCGCTTGATGGCTGCCTTCATCGGCATGTATATCGGCGTCTTTTTGACCGGCAGCTTGGTGATGGTGGCGTTTGGGTACAACATCGATGAAAGCCTGTTTGAATTCGCCAGCACACTTGGCGGTGTTGGGATGTCTGTCGGAGTCACTGCGCCAGATATGCCGCGGGTTGTCATGTGGATGCAGAGCATCGGCATGCTGCTCGGCCGTCTCGAATTCTTCCCCGTCATCCTTGGTGTGTTGAAGATCTTGTTTGACGCAAAAACGCTGCTATCCCTTCCCCGAGACGAAGCCTCGCATGACCGTCAGCGCGAGCGCTCACATTAATGGCTGTTAATGTAAATGGAACATAATCTTTACATTCCTTCGTTAACGTCCCTGCGTGCATAGGGTGTTGTGAATATGCGAGGAGTGTAAACGTGAAGCAAACGGCCAAACTGGGGTTATTGTTGGTGCTGTTCGTCCTGGCGATCGCGCCGGTTGCGGCTCAAGAGTCAGTGACGATTGAGTTCGTTCATATCTTTGGGGGCGAGGGCGATATCCGCGCTGACGTCATCCAAGCGATTGCCGATGACTTTATGGCGCAGAACCCGAACGTGACGGTGGTCATCCGGTCGCCTGCGACCACTTACGAGGAGTTGTTCAACAGTGTGTTGCTTTCTGCCGAACAGGGTAGAGCGCCACACGTCGTGCAGGTTGAGGAGGGGTTAACACAGCTTGCCATCGACTCCGGTTTCTTCCTGCCGATTGGCGAGTTGGCTAGCGAAGCGCAGCTCGCAGAGCTGGATGACATTTTAGACGTTGTGCGCAATTTCTACGACGTTGATGGAACGACGTGGAGTGTTCCTTGGAATTCCTCGAACCCGGTGCTTTATTACAACAAATCGATGACGGACGCGCTCGGCATTCAGATCAGCTCGACCGAGCCGCTCACCTTTGATGACATCCTCACGATTTGCGAAGGCGTGTTGATGGCGCGCGTGGCCATCCCCACCCTTACACACTGCATGAATTGGCCTATGGCTTCGTGGTTCCCGGAGCAGTGGATGGCAATGCAGGATGCGCTGTTCGTCAACAATGACAATGGCCGCAGCGGCCGCGCCACAGAAGTGAACTTTGACAGCCCGGAGATGCTGCGCATCGCCGAGTTCTACCAGCAGATGGCCGAGCGTGGTTTCTATACCTATACCGGGACGCCGGGCGATTATAATGGCGAAGGCGCGCTCTTCGGTACAGGGGCGACAGCGCTTCACATCAACAGCACTGCTGGCATCACGCTGTTCGTGCAGGGCTTCGCCGCGGCCGGCGTCGATCTCGGCATCGCGCCGCTGCCCATCCCCGGTGAAGATGCCACGAACGGGGTGACGGTTGGTGGGGCGAGCGTGTGGGTGACCACTGGACACTCCGAGGCCGAGACGCAGGCAGCGGTTGACTTCATCTTTTTCCTGACTTCGGCGGAAAATGATATTCGTTGGCATCAGGGCAGCGGCTATTTCCCGAACCGCGCCAGCTCAATCGAATATCTGACCGTTGGGGGCTACATCGACCCGGCAACTGGCCAAGAAGTGAGCTGGTTTGAAACTTTCCCCTTCTTCCGCATTGCGGTTGATCAGCTCATGAATTCGGCTGGCACGATCGCCAACGCCGGCGCGATCATTGGCCCTGCGACCGAGGTGCGCGGCGCGCTGGTGCAGGGTTTGCAGTCAATTGTTGATAGCGGCGTTGACCCGGCCGAGGCGATGGCCGCTGCGAAGGCGCGCGCCGATGCTGTGCTGGCTGAGTATAACGCACTGATCGGCCAGTAGCAGAGCAGTACGCTCACTGCCCCGCATTCGCACAGGTTACAGGTGAGGCCGTCGCACGGCCTCACCTGTAGGTTAGGACGAGGCCATGAACAGCGACTCGTCAGTGGTATGGGAAAAAACCGCTGCGCGTCTAGTCGGCGCGTTTGTCCTCATTTTCCTTGCCTATTTCGTCATTACCCAGTGGAGCGGGCTGATGCGCCTGTTCGACTGGATGCTGGAAGGCGTGCTGCGCGCTCCAGAGGCGATCGCCAACGTTGCCGCCCATTACGCCGCGCTCCCCGCGGCCGTCCTCCTCCAATCGCTGCTGGTGGGCGCGGTCTTTGGCGTCGTCACTACCGTGCCGATCGTGTTGGCGGCGCGCGGCATCATCACGTTTCCTCGCCTGCGCCGCAATCTAGCGCTGGCCGGCTTGGCCTCGTTCGCGCTCTTGCTCATCCTTGAGGTGCCGCTCGTTCCAGCAATGATCGGCGGCATCGCCGTTGGTTTGGGCGCTGGTTTAGTCGCGCAGCCGGAAGCGCGGGCAGCGTTCTGGGGCGTTGAGGCGCGCCAGCGTCTGCTGTCGTCAAAGGGGCTGCGTGCCCTAGCGCAGGGAGGCTGCATCGGCTTCGCGCTTGGCGCGGTTGGCTCTCAGGTGCTGGCGCTGCCGACCCAGCACTGTACCTTTGCTCCTGAAGCTGCGCCACTCGAATATCAGTTCGGCCTCTTAATCACCATGGCCGGCACGCTGCTGCTGCTCGTTCCGGCGTGGACGCTGCTGCGCGGTCGTCTCGCAGGGCAGGCGGGCGCAGCCACTTCTGGTTACTTTCGCGGCTGGCTGCTGCCGATCCTCTTCCTCGCGCCGATGCTGCTTAACCTGCTGCTCTTTCTCTACTATCCGAGCGCGCAAACGGTCACGCTGTCGCTGTTCTCTCGGCGCTTTCCGCTGCCGCAGGAGCGTTTCGTCTGCTTGGGCAACTATGCCGCCCTCGCTGGCGACCCTATTTACAGGAACAGTTTCGCCATCACCTTGATTATCACCGTTGCAATCGTCGCCCTTAGCCTAACGGTTTCGCTTGGCATCGCCGTGCTTGCCTCTCAAAAAGTGCGCGGGGCCAGCATCTACCGAACGCTGCTGATCTGGCCGTTCGCGCTGTCGCCGATCGTCGCTGGCGTGATCTTCCTCGCAATGTTCCGTGAGGGGCAAAGCGGGTTGATCAACGGGCTGATCTACGCGCTGACCGGCAATACGGTGAGCTGGCTGCGCGACCCGAACTTAGCCCGCGTGACGATCGTCCTTGCCTCGGTTTGGAACATCCTCGGCTTTAACATCTTGTTCTATGTCGCTGGCTTGCAAAACATCCCGACCGATTTGTTAGAAGCAGCGCAGATCGATGGCGCAAACCGTGTGCAGCGCTTCTTTCGCGTCACTTTTCCGCTGCTGGCTCCCTTCACATTTTTCCTGCTGGTCACCAATGTGACCTACTCGTTCTATGGCATTTATGGAGTGGTCGATACGCTGACGCAAGGCGGGCCGCCGATCGGCGCGGCCGGCATCGATGGCGGAGCGACCGAAGTTTTGATCTTCAAACTCTATCAAGATGCCTTCCGTCCCGGTTCGCCCATCGGTTCGGCGGCTGCGCAGGCGGTCATCTTGTTCCTGATGGTGGCCGGTTTCACGGTGCTTCAGTTCCGCACCATCGAGCGTCGTATTACTTACGGAGAATGAAGCGGTGACCGACGATCTCACTCCATCGTTCGAGCTAAGGCGCCGCGCTGCATCAGTTGAGCTTAAGACGGTTGCAGCATCCGGCGCAGCCGCCAAAGCGCGGGGTAGAACCCGTTGGGGCGTTCACTTGTCGCTGATCGCCGTGTGCTTCATCATGTGCATGCCGGCGCTCTACGCGCTGCAAACCGCCACCTTGAGCGCTGAGCAGGCCGCTTTTCCGCCTCCTCGGTTGTTTCCGCCCGGCGCAGACCTGTTCGCCAACGCAAACCAGTTATTCACGCGCCTCAACTTTGGCGCTTTGATCGTCAACACGACTGTCGTCTCGCTCGTCATTGTGATCGGCAAAACGCTGTTAGCCATGCTGGCCGGTTTGGCGTTCGTTTACTTTCGATTTCCAGGGCGAACGGTTTTGTTCTTCGCCGTGCTGCTCACCCTGCTTATGCCGACCGAGATCGTGCTGCTGCCACTGTTTCGCATGATGTCTGAGCTGGGCTGGGGCGATCGCTACCCGCGGCTGGCGCTGACCATTCCGTTTTTGGCGACGGCGACGGGCGCCTTTCTGTTCCGGCAGCATTTCCGTAACATCCCGCGCGATCTGGTCGAAGCGGCGCAAATCGATGGCGCCAGCCCGCTGCGCTTTCTATTTGCTGTCCTGATTCCAATGTCGTGGAATGTGATCGTGGCGCATTCGCTCATCCAGTTTATCGGCAGTTGGAATCAATATTTGTGGCCGGTGCTCATCATTCAGCAGCCGGCCGATCAGGTCATTCAGGTTGGGGTGCGCAACGCTGTCAACTTCGGCGTCACGCCTCACTACGGCGTCTTGATGGCGGCAGGCATCATCGCGTCGCTGCCGCCGCTCATCCTGTTCGTCATCATGCAGAAACAGTTTATGAGCGGGTTCGCCATCACTCGCGATAAATGAGCGTGCTCATCCGTTCGCGCCCAAACTGCCGAGTAACAAAGTCGCCAGCGAGAAATAGATGATCACGCCGGAGATATCCGATAGCGATGTGATCAGCGGTGCGCTCGCTGTCGCCGGGTCCAGCTTCAGCCGGCTGAGCAAAAACGGCAGGCCGGTACCGATCACACTGCCGACAATGACGACAAGGGTCATCGTGAGGGCGACGACTGGGGCGATATCGGGGCCTCCACGCAAAAAAGCGATGGGAGCCACGGCGACGGCCATCGTCAATCCCATGGTCGTGGCGATCCCCAGCTCTTTGAGGAACAGCCGGCTCCAATCTCCTAACTTGACATCGCCGGTCGCTAGCGCGCGCACCATCAAGGTTGCGGCCTGCGAGCCAGCGTTGCCGCTGCTGTCGATCAGCAGGGGCAGGAAGAAGACCAGCGCAATGTTGAGCGCGATCGTGTCTTCGAAAGCTGCGATGGCGCCGCCGGAGAAGATGTTGACAAACACCAGAACGACCAGCCAGCCGATGCGCTTGCGATACAAATCTAAAAAGGTAGCCTCGCGATAGCTCATGCGCAGCGGGGCGACGCCGGCCGTTTTGTGAAAGTCTTCAGTCGCTTCCTCACGAGCGACATCGAGCACGTCGTCGAAGGTGACGATGCCAACGAGGATGCCCTGCGAGTCAACCACTGGCACCACGGCAAGGTCGTAGCGCTCCATGATGCGGACGGCCTGCTCGCGGTCTTCGTTCGCATTCAGGCTGATGAAAGTGTGATCCATGATCTGCTCGACCTTTGTTTCCGGATCGGCCAGAATGAAGCGGCGAATATCGAGCGCGTCGAGCAGTTTCCACTTCGAGTCGGTCACGTAAATAACATTGATCGTTTCGCTGCGCTTGCCCATCAGGCGGACGTGAGCTAGCGCCTGTGCGATCGTCCACTCTGGTCGCACTGCGACATAATCGGGGGTCATCAAGCGGCCAACGCTCTCTGGTGGGTAGCCGAGCAGTTGGCGCGTCTTGGCTAAGTCTTCCGGGCTAAGCAGATTTAGCAGCTTTTGCGTCACCTGTCCCGGCATCTCGTCGAAGATCTGCGCGCGGTCATCAGGACTGAGGTCGGCCAGCAGTCGGCGGGTCTCCTCATGTGTCAGCTCTTCGAGCAGTTGATTCTGCAGATCATATTCGAGCTGCGCGAAAACCTCGCCAGAAATTTCGCGCGGCAGCAGCCGGAAGATGACGATGCGCTCATGTTCATCGAGGTCGAACAGCAGCTCAGCGATCTCTGGTTCTGGCCATTTGCTCAATTCAGCGCGGACGGCTTGCCAGTTCTGCTGATCGATCAGAGTGCGGACATTGGTGACGATTTCTTCAAGCATTGGGCTTCTCCTCGTGCACACGACTTGAGCGGTTGAATTTGGGCGACTGCGCATGAAACAAAAACCCCGGGCTGACCAAGCCAGACCGGGTTGAAGCGCATCGTCGTGTGCCTAAGCAGCGCCAATGCCCGTTAGGTCAGGCTGGGATAAGTATTCGCCTTGTGAGGGTGATCAGGCGCAGTCGTGGACGACTGTCGTCCATCCTTGTTCGTTAACCTCGCAACTACGAAGCGCAAGTCGGCATCGCTGGGCGACAACCGACTAACGATATGTTACCCTTGACCTTCGAATTCCGTCAAGGTACTCTGCTGTTGAGTCCTCACATACGGCGCGATGTGCCATTTGCGACTGTGTTGGGATGGTTGTGATATAGGTTTCATGGAACAAAAACAGATAGCGTCCTCAATTCCAGTGATGATCCTCACCGGCTTCCTCGGTGCAGGCAAGACCACATTGCTCAACCATTTGCTCCATGCCGACCACAAAATGCGTGTAGCTGTCCTTGTCAATGATTTCGGCGCGATCAACATTGACAGCCAGATGGTGGTTGGGGTGGAAGATGATATGGTCAGCCTCGCCAATGGGTGTATCTGCTGCACGATCCGTGGCGATTTGCTGGAAGCGGTGCTTAGGCTGCTCGACCGTCAGCCGCTGCCTGACTATATCATCATCGAGACCAGTGGGGTTGCCGACCCGGCCAGTGTCGCTTCAACCTTCCTGCTGCCTGAAGTGCAGCCCTACGTTCATATCGACAGCATCTTAACCGTTTTCGATGCTGAACAGGGAGGCGATCGGTTAGAGCGCGAATTATTCTTTCTGGCGATGGATCAGATCGGCGTGGCCGATATTGTTGTAATCAACAAGACCGATCTGGTATCGGCCGAACGCCTTGCGGCAGTGAAGTCGTGGGTGCGCGAGATTGTGCCGCGCGCGCGGTTGATCGAGACGACGCACGGGCGGGTGCCGCCGGCGTTGGTATTAGGTGCTAACACTTATGACCCTCGCCAGCTTGACCAGCATATGCCGCGCGATGTTCACGTGCATGAAGCTGGTGTGCCGCTTGACCACGCCCACCAAGAACCCGATCACAGCCTTGTGTTTGAAACATGGAGCTGGGTAAGCGACCAGCCCCTCGCGCTAAAACCGCTCAAACGCGTCGTCGAGAACCTGCCGCTCTCGATCTTCCGGGCTAAAGGCTTCGTCTGGTTGAGCGATGCCCCCGATCGCTGTGCGCTGCTGCAGGTGGTTGGCAAACGAGTGACCTTGACTTTTGGCGAGCCGTGGGGCTCGCAAACCCCTGCGACACAGATCGTTGTGATCGGCGAACGGGGTGGTGTTGATGCTGCCGACCTGCAAACTCGCTTTCAAGCAGCGCTGGCGGCGAACAATCCGCCTACTGAGTTGAGCCGAATCAAAAATGCGATGATAGGCTGGCTGCGTGGCCGCCGCTAGTTCTCTCGTAGTTAAGCCGGCAGCAGGTGCAGGGCCTCAGCGATAAAATCTACCCCCACTGTTTGGCCTTCGGGGAAGATGCGGTTGGCCCGCGGGTCGTTATCGACGACCACGAGCACTTGTTCATCGATGCGCACCATGTATTCAACTTCAGAGCCGAGGTACATCGTTTGCTCGACTAATGCCTGCGGCAGGGCGGGATCCTCGCGCAGCGAGAGCGCCTCTGGCCGCAGCATCGCGACGACGCTGCCGGCCGCGTGGTGGTCGAAGTTGGCGGGAGCTGCGATCGATCGGCCGAGTACATGCACGCGCAGTGTTCCATTTGCGCCCGCTTCCACAGGGACTTCGAGGAAATTGGCGCGCCCAATAAAATCGGCCACGAAACGCGTGCTAGGATGTCTGTAAATCATCTCTGGCGTGCCAATTTGCTCGATTTTGCCGGCATTCATCACAACGATGCGATCAGAGAGGGCCATCGCCTCGATCTGGTCGTGAGTCACATAGATGCTCGTGATGTTGAGGCGGCGCTGCAAGCGGTGAATTTCGCCGCGCATCTGCACGCGCAGTTTTGCATCAAGATTGGACAGCGGCTCGTCGAACAGCAGAATGGCTGGCTCCATGACGAGCGACCGCGCCAGCGCGACGCGCTGCTGCTGGCCGCCCGAAAGCTGATTGGGGCGCCGAGCGCCCAGCCCACTAAGGCCCATGAGACTGAGCGCTTCGTCGACTTTACGACGGATCTCTTGTTTGCGCATGCCGCGCGTTTGCAGGCCATAGGCGATGTTATCGTACACGCTCATGTGCGGGAACAGGGCGTAATTCTGAAAAACCAGCGCCATATCGCGCTTATTGGGCGGCTGCAGCGTGATGTCCTGCCCATCGAGCAAGATCGTGCCGCTGGTCGGGGTTTCGAACCCAGCGATCAAGCGTAGAGTCGTCGTTTTGCCGCAGCCCGAAGGCCCGAGCAAAGTGACGAACTCGCCGCTGTAGATATCAAGCGAAACATCGTCGACCGCGGCGACTGTGCCATCGCCCCCGCGCTGCGCAAACAGCTTTGAGACGTTTTTCAGGCGCAGGCGAACCGCAGTCGAGGTCGGCGCATTCATCGTGCCCCTCCTTCAATTGTGCGTTCTGCGCCAGTGCGCGAGCCGACCAATGTATACAAAATGCCGACTGTGAGCAGGACGATCAGGATCAGGATCACGCAGTAGGCGAAAGCATTGCCGTAGCGACCATTCTCAACTTCGTTGAGGATCTGCCGTGTCATGATTTTCGTTTGAGGGGTCGTTAGAAAAACGATGGCGGAGATAGTCGTCATCGAATGGGCAAAAGAGTAAATCAGGCCGGTTAGAAAAGCAGGGCGGATGAGAGGGAGCGTGATGCGCCTGAATGTGCGTGCGCTGTTCGCTCCTAGGCTGACCGAGGCTTCTTCGATGGCGGGATCGATCTGAGACAGCGCCGCCGTGCCAGAACGTAGCGCAGCCGGCATGCTGCGGATGATGAAGACCAGCACGATCGCCAGCGCCCCGCCGAACATGGCTTGGCCGCCGGTGAGCTTGGGTATGACGGTGACATCGCCCAGCAGCGGTAGTGTGATCACGCTTGGGCTGTTGAAGACGAGCAGATACCCAATGCCGATGATCGTGCCCGGCACCGCGATCCCGAGCATAGCGCCGAAGTCGATCGCCCCGCGGCCAAAGAACTGCGTCCGCATGACGATGAACGCGATGATCATGCCGAGCAGGCCCGCGATCGGCGTCGCAATGGCGGAGAGCTGTGTAGTATCACGCATCGCCTGAGACCCGATTCCATTGATCACGTAGTCAAAATTACGCAGCGTGAACGTATTGTTCACGCCGGGCACTTGCACGAAAGCGCCGTAGATGATCGTTCCGTAGATGAGCACGATCAGCAGACAGATGGCCATTACGACCCCGAACAGGCCCCATTTAATGAATGGGTTGGTGATCATCTGCGGTTGGCCTGAGGGCTTGCCCGTCACCGAGACAACCGACAGCCGGTTGATCCAATAACGCTGAATGATGAAGACGGTGAGCGAGGGAAGCAGCAGGATGATCGAGAGCACCGCGGCGGCCGTTGTATCATACAGACCAATCACACTGATGTAGATGCGCGTCGCCAGCACTTCAAAATTGCCGCCCAAGACTAATGGGTTGCCGAGGTCGGCGATCGACTCGACGAATAGCAGCAAAAATGAGCTGGCGATGCCGGGCATTAACATGGGCAGCGTCACGGTACGAAAGACGCGCCATTTGCTCGCGCCGAGATTAGTGGCCGCCTCATCGAGCGCCGGGTCAAGCGCCAGCATCATACCGCGCAGGTTGAGGTAAGCCAAGGTGAAAAACGATAGGGTGAGCACCAACGTCAAGCCGTCCAGACCGTAGATATCATAGCGCACCCCAAACACTCCGCGTGAGATGACGCCATTGCGCCCGAACAAAACGATGACCGAAGTTGCCACGGCGAACGGCGGAGAGATGACAGGGATGAGTGCGATGATGTGCATAAAGCGCTTGAAGGGGACGTCGAGCTTGACTTGAACGATTGCGAACAGGAAGCCGACGAATGTGCCGACGGAGGCAACCAGCACACCCATGACGATGGTGTTCAGAATGATGGTTTGAAATACAGGCTCGGTGAGATAGCGACGGAACAGGGGCAAGCCGCGCTCGGAGACGCTTTCACCGATCATGGCCAGCAGTGGCCAAATGATAGCGATGAGGATGAACAAAATGACGAAGATGAGCGCGCCCGTCAAGATTGGGTCGCGAAAGGCGCGACGCGCGCTCGTGATTGTGCCGTTCAGCCGAATGGTTGGTATTCTCGCCGCTTGCACAGAGGCCCCTTCAATAAAAAACCTCCCCCGCCCCAAACGAGCGGGGGAGCGTTATTGTAACAG
This sequence comes from Aggregatilineales bacterium, assembly GCA_046719065.1. Taxonomy (GTDB): domain Bacteria; phylum Chloroflexota; class Anaerolineae; order Aggregatilineales; family Phototrophicaceae; genus Flexifilum. Next base: position 104,961 of record JBDNDP010000007.1, read on the forward strand.
ATGCTGCGGCGTTTACTGAACGGGAGCCGGCGCGATCTCTGCGTCGAACCGCTCTACTAATGCGGTGCGGTTGCGGCCGGCCGCCTCGAAGTTGTAGTCGATCACATTGATATCAGCCAGGTTGACCGAAAGCGGCGAAACCGTGGCATCTGGATTGGTTGGGAGCTGCAGCGAATTGACCGTCGGGCCGATGTTCTGAGCGTCGGCGGTCAGCGCCCAATCAAACCACATACGAGCGGTCTCCGGCTCTGGCCCGTTAGCGATGATGGCCATGCCGCCGATCTCATAACCGGTGCCTTCCTCTGGGAAGGTCGTCACCAGAATGCCCTCGAAGCCCTCTTCCTGAAGCTTCACGCAGTCGTGAGAGAAGATGATCGCCACGGCGATCTCGCCCTGACCAGCAAGGCTGCCAGGGGCCGAACCGGAGCGGGTGTACTGAAGGATGTTCTGGTGCAGCGCAGCGAAATATTCAAACGCGTTATCGATCGCGGCTTGGGTCGGTGTGCCATCTTCCTCATAGCCCGCACCCTCAGCTTCGGCTTCGAGCGCATCGGCCTCGAGCTGAACGATCGTCCAGAACGCGGTGAACGCCGTGCCAGAGGTCGCGGGGTGAGCCATGGCGACGAAGCCTTGCAGCTCAGGCTGAAGCAGATCTTGCCATGAGGTTGGCGCTTCAACCCCCAGCTCTTCAAGGATCTGAAGGTTCGAGCAGAAGCCGAGCGCGCCTACATAAACGCCCGCCCAGAAATTCTCGGCGTCTTTATAGATATCAGGAATTGCTGCGGCGTTGGGCGATTCATATTGCTCAAGCAGGCCTTCCTGCACAGCAGCAATGAATGCATCAACTGGGCCGCCCCACCATACTGAGAACTCAGGGTTATCGGCAGTAGCGCGGATGCGCGCGAGTGCTTCGCCGGATGACATGCGGACATAGTTGGTGTTAACGCCCGTCTCAGCTTCGAAGGCTTGTGTCATCGCCACGCACCAGTCTTCTTGCGGGGTGCACAGCACAGTCAGAGTATTTTCCTGTGCCGTAGCAGGCGCGACCAAGAGGGTAAGCAGGAAGAGCATCGTCAGTGCGATTGAAAAGCGAACTTTCATCATATAAGGGTCTCCTATAGCTGTAAATGGGATTGCTGATGGAGAAGGTAGCGTCAAAATTTTATAATAAGGTTAAATGTTATCGACATCATTATTAATAATCATTTGTTGAATGGTAAACAAGGCTTATAAAATGCAACGCGCTTGTTAGACGGCAAAAAGATCACACTATAGCGACTTGCTGATGCAAGATCCACTTACAGATTTTGCCTTTCCTTAAAGATTCCTTAAAGAGTTATTGTTAACTTAAGATCGTGCACGTGCAGTCTTCGAAAAATTAAATCAGAGAGGGAAAAGCAATGCGCGTAAAACTAGTATCCGCCATAGTGCTCGTCACGCTCGCTGCGTTGCTGTCGTTCCAGTTCGCCTTTGCGCAGGGCGATTTGGGCAGCGAGAGCAACCCGATTCAGGTCTTTTTTGTCCCATCGGTCGAGGCAGCAGTCATCGTCACTGGTGGCGAGATCATGGCGCAGGCGCTTGAGGAGGCGACCGGCCTCAAGTTCCAGGTATCGGTGCCGACGTCGTATGCCGCTACCGTTGAGGCCATGTGCGCCTCTCCAGGGAATTCGATGGGTTTCATCCCCGCCGCCGGCTATGTGATCGCTAACAACCGCTGCGGTGTCGAGGTTGAAGCTGCAGCCGTGCGGAACGGCTGGCCGGTTTATTGGGCACAGTATATCGTGCGCCGCGACAGCGACATCTACACATTTGGCGATCTTGAGGGCCGCACGTGGGCTGCCCCAAGCCTAACTTCGACCAGCGGTTATATCTTTCCGCTGGCAGAGCTGACGGCGGCGGGCATCACCCCGGGTGAAACGGTGGAAGCTGGCGGCCACCCGCAGACCGTGCTCGCCGTGGTCAATGGCGAGGTTGACTTCGGTACAACTTATTTTAGCCCGCCCCTCACCCCAGGCGCGCCTTGGAGCATTGGCGATCTGCCGGAGCCTTATGACCTGACGGTTGATGATGTCTTCGTTAATGAACAAGGGTTGTTCGTTGGGGAAGTACAGATCCTTGACGCGCGCGAGAGCGTGCGCGAAACCGTGCCCAATATTATCGAGCAGGTGCGCATCCTGCGCCTGAGCGCGCCCATTCCCAATGACACGCTCAGCTTCGGCCCAGATTTCCCCGAAGAGCTGCGCGCTCAGATCATCGCAGCTTTGATCGAGTTCTCGCAAACCGAAGCATGGGCGCAATCGATCGGCAGCCGCGATTTCTATGGCTGGTCGAGCCTTGCGCCGGTGACAGACGCAACTTATGATCCCGTGCGCCTGCTCATCGAGTTCCGCGGCCAGACCGACGAAGATATCCTCGGTGGCTAAAACCGTTTGACTTCCGCTTCGCCATGGGCAGGGATACTGTCCCTGCCCATGGCATTTCTGTGCCGGAGTGAGCCATGCTCCAAATCCAGAATTTGACGAAAATTTACGATAATGGGTTCAAAGCGCTCGATAACCTCAGCCTTGAGATCCCAAGCGGCCAGTTCGTCGCCATCATCGGTTTGAGCGGCTCTGGCAAATCGACGCTGCTGCGCTGTATTAACCGATTGATTGACCCGACCGAGGGGCGCATCATCTGGAACGGGATCGATATCACAGCGGCCAACGACGAGGAGTTACGTCTGATTCGCCGGCGCATCGGCATGATTTTTCAACAGTTTAATCTCGTCAAAAGCTCAAAAGTGATCACGAACGTGCTGGCTGGCCGGCTGGGATATACGAATCCGCTTTACAGCTTCGTTAATTATTTCCCAGCCAAGGATCGTGAAGATGCGCTGGCCAATCTAGAGCGTGTTGGTATTCGCGACCAAGCGAACAAACGCGCTAGCGCGCTTAGCGGTGGCCAGCAGCAGCGCGTCGGCATTGCGCGGGCACTGATGCAGAACCCTGAATTAATGCTCGCCGATGAACCGGTGGCCAGCCTTGACCCCGCGACTTCGCACAGTGTGATGAAATATTTGGAATTATTGAACAAAGAAGATGGCATTACGGTGTTGTGCAGCCTGCATTTCTTGAGCTTGGCACGAACATATTCTGACCGCGTAATTGCGCTGAAGGACGGCGTGCTGCGCTTCGACGGTCTTCCCAGTGAGATCGATGAAGTGCGATTCAAAGAAATTTATGGCGAGGACGCCGTTGAAGTGCAGATCGCATGAGGGCTAGCGCATGACTCAATCGCAGCAAACCCCGTCCCGGTCGCAGGCCGCACTGCGTCGCCTGTTGATCGTGCTGGCGGTCGCCGCCGGCATTGTCGTTTATGCTTATGGCTGGGAGGTGACGGATATTAGCCTCGCGCCGACGCAGGACCCCATTCGGCAGGAGTCGGTTGGTCGGGCGCTGCGTGAACTGCTTTCGCCAAATATTTTTACCCAAACGCGCGAGCTGCGAGCGACCGAAGCCTTTTTCACGTTCGACTGCGATGCGGGAGAAGCGCCAGCGACAACGCCAAGCGACGGTATTTTCGTCGTCATCTCGCCGGCCTGCGGCTCTCCACGCGACCAGCTCACCGTCACTGGCTTTAACTTCGATGCCAATGTCGATGTCGAATTCCGCTTAGTGATCGAAGGCGGGCAGCCGCGCCCGCTCGGCGAAGTGCTAACAGATAACAACGGGGAATTCGAAACGCAGATCGTTGTGCCCAATATTCGTGGGGTGCAGCCGGGCACGCTCGCCACAGTAGAAGTGCGCGCCCTGCTGCCCGTAGGGACGCCGCGCTTTAGTACTACAACCAATCTCGTCATTGAGAAGATAATTGAGACCATCTTCCTCGCGTTGATGGCAACGACGCTCGCGCTGCCGATCTCGGTGGTGCTCAGTTTCCTCGCTGCCCATAACTTGATGAAACCGATTAAGATGCCGGTTGGCAAAGCGCTGATGGGGTTGGCGCTCATCCCAGCCGGATATTGGTTAGGCGCAGCTTTGCTCGGCGCAGTGGGCGCATTCGGATTTAACCTCGGCAGTGGTTCGCTGCTTGGGCTAGCAGTGCCGGGCCTGGTCGTGCTCGGTTCGGTCGTCGCTTCGCGCGCCAGCGCTCGGATGGGGCTTGAAGGCGGCGGTGCCGCTCAGGCGCGCGGCGTATTGGTCGCCATCATCGTCGCGATCGTTGCGATCTTCTTGATCGGAGTTTTGGGCGGCATTAGTATTTTGCTTGGTCAACAGATGCTGCGCATGGAAGCTGTGCCGCTGGTTGGCTACCTCGGAAACTTCATTAACACGCTTGGCGAACTGATCGAACTGACGATCGTCCCGCTGGCGGGCGTCGTCGGGGCGTTCGTGTTGATGAATGCGGGGATGCGTTTCGTCTCGCCGCTGCTGCGCACGTTTAGCCCGCTGGTCAGCCATACATTCGGCGCCGTTTTGGGCGCAGTCGGCGCCGCGCTCGTCATGATGGCTGCGGCGGTTTTTGGCAGCGAGTTTGCGCTGCTGACGCTGCTCACTCCGCTCATCGCGGGTTTGCTTGGCGGGCAGATTCCGGTGATGATCTATGACCGCGTTCTCAATAAGACCAGCCTGCTCAACCGCACCACGACCGACCGGCTGATCCGGACGCTGCTGCGCTTTGGGGCATTTCTCGGCGTGGCGTTTTTCACATACGAGTATTTCAACATCTCGCGCTCGATCGTGGAGGGTCGGCTGCCCGTGGTCGACTTTTATATAACATGGTCGGCAGTTTTTGGCGCTGTGCTTGGCGGTCTGGTGGGGGGGCTTTCCGGCGTTCAAGCCTCGATGCCGCTGGGCGATGTCATCTACAACATCACGCGCACAGTGCTGAACGCTCTGCGATCAATCGAGCCGCTCATCATGGGCATCGTCTTCGTAATTTGGGTTGGCATTGGCCCCTTTGCTGGCGTGCTTGCGCTCACACTGCATTCGATCGCTTCACTGGGGAAACTGTATTCCGAGCAGATCGAGAACATCGATCACGGCCCGATCGAAGCGCTACAAGCGACTGGCGCTAATCAGATTCAGACTATCATTTATGCCGTTGTGCCGCAGATCATCCCACCTTATATTGCATTTACGTTGTACCGGTGGGACATCAACGTCCGCATGTCAACGATTATCGGGTTTGTCGGCGGCGGCGGTGTTGGCTTCTTACTTCAACAGCAAATTAACCTGCTGCGCTACCGCGATGCCGGCGTAGCTGTGCTGGCTATTGCGATCGTCGTCTCGATACTGGACTACGCCAGTGCGTCTATCCGTGAGCGCGTGATGTAATCGCAGTTGCCGCAAGCGCAGCAAGCGCCATCGCGCGGCGTCACAGCGGCGCTGTTGTTTGTTCTTTCATCGATTCGACGCTGGTGGGTTTTTGCAGCGGGTCGCGCACTGTCGCCACGGCGATGATCGTCAGCAGCGCCATCACCATGCCCCCAAGCAAGAATGGCGCAGCTGGCCCGGCGCGCTGAAATAGAAGCCCGCCGATCAGCGGTGCGAGCGCGTTAGCGCCGCTGATCGCGGCCGCGCTTACGCCCAGCACGCGGCCAAAATCGCGGCCTCCGGCATGACGCGTTAGCAGGCTGTTGATGCTCGGACGAACCAGCCCCGCGCCGATCGCGATCGGCACGATGGCGACTAACACCCAAAGCAGGCCCCCGATCCCGCGGTTCTCGTCCAACGGCAGCTCCACCGCGATATCGCCGATGACCGATTCGGTGCTGGTTGGCGCTAAGTCGCGCAGTTGGTTGACGACGCGCTGACGCACATAGAGCGGGTGCGGCTGCTCCGGCGTTGTGCCGAACAGCAGCAGCCCGATCGTCAACAAGGTGAGCGCCGCAAAAACGACCCGGCGCTCGCCATAGCGGCGCGTCCATCGGCCGATATAACGCACCTGCACTGTAATTAGCAAAGCGCCCACGAAGATGAACAGCAGCGCATTACCTTGTCCCAGAAATCCCAGCCGGCTGAGTGTGAACAAGCCTAACAGGCTCTCGAAGCCGAAGAAGATGACCTGCTGCCCGAACAGCAGCGCGATCAGCAGGACGATCTGGCGGTTGCTGAACAGCGGTCGCAGCGCCAGCAGGCCAAACGGGCGCTGGCTTGCCTGGCTGCCGCGCCGTTCAGGAGGCAATGTTTCGCGAAATAGAAAGACAGTCAGCAAAATCGAGACGAAAGAATAGGCTGCTGCGATCAGCGCGGGGATGGCGAGGCTGTCCGAGAATTCGAGCGCGAAGAACGAGATCACCGGCCCGAGGATGAACCCGATGCCGAAAGCGGCGCCGATGAGGCCGAGACCCTGCGCGCGTGTGCTGTCATCGGTCACATCGCTGATGGCAGCCTGTGCCGTGGCGATGTTCGCCCCGAAAAGGCCATCTAACGCTCGCGAAAAGATGACCATCCACAGCGAATTGGCCGAGGCCAGCAGCAGGAACCCGATGAAGGTCGTCACTTGGCTGATCAGCAGCAGCGGCTTGCGTCCATAGCGGTCGGAAAGGGCGCCCATGAGCGGCACGCCAATGAGCTGCGCGATCGGAAAAGTCGCCGCGACCAGCCCGATCTCCAGCGGCGAAGCACCGAAGACCGCAGCGTACAAATGCAAGATCGGGATGACGATCGTGAGCCCAAGCACGTCGACAAAGGTGAGAACGAAGATCGGCAGGATACGTTTGTAGTCAAGCTTTGAAGTTGCGTTCATTGCGTGGATAGCTCTGATCTTGTCAGGGTCGTGCAGCGACTATGTATGAGTGTAACGCTCAACGTGGGCTAGGCAAGGCCAGATCTTCACGCTATACACCTGATGTGATTAACGCGTGGCCTGTTCGGTGGCAGACGTTCTCGGAGCGCTTAGGAAACTTGCGCAAAACAGCGCGAGACATCTTAGATTTCGTCTCGCGCTGCTGGCCGGTAATGCAAGCTGATGCAAGTTGTTTCTAAGCGCTGATGCGATAGACGCGCGCAGCCGTCCCACCAAGGATCGCGTCGATCTCGGCCTGAGGGCGGCCGGCAAGGGCGCGGTTGGTCTCCGTCCACACCTTATGATAGTCGCCAGCGAGGATCGCCACGGGCCAGTCGCTGCCGAACATCAGCCGGTCTGCCCCAAAGCAGTCAATAGCGTAGTCGATATACGGCTTCAAGCTGTCAGCCGTCCACTCTGGCTCAGCGGCGGTGTTCAATCCCGAAACTTTCGCATAGACGTTCTGGTAGGTGGAAGCGGCCTTGAACTGCTCGGCCCACAGGCCCATCTCGCGCTTGGCGATCGGCGGCTTGGCCAAATGATCGATGACGAGCGTGAGATCGGGGACGCGCTCGGCCAGCGCCGGCACATGTTCGAGGTGGTTGGGAAACACGGCGACGACTTCAAAGATCATCTGGTGTGCCGCCAGTATTTTGAGCGACTCGATAACGACATTTTGCACTACCCAATTCGGATCCGGTTCAGTGTGGATCAGGTGGCGGATGCCGCGAAACTTAGGGTGGCCGCTGTACATCGTGATCCGCTTTTCCGTCTCGGCGGGGTCGAGCAAGTTGACCCATCCGACGACGCCTCCGATCCAGTCGTAGAGATCGGAAGCGAGCAGCATATAGGCTGTGTCCTCATACGAATTAGCGCTCTGCACGACGACGGTCTTATCGATGCCAGCAGCTTTGAGCTGTGGCTCCAGATCGGCCGGCGTGAAGGTCGCATAGATCGGCCCATACTCTGGCACGAGCCACGGATATTCCACTTCGTTCAAGTTCCAAAAATGCTGGTGCGTATCGATCTTGAGCATAGAAGAGATCCTTTTCTATTTTTGAACAGCAAAAAGTTGCATACTTGTTGCCGCTGTGATACATTATAAATTATAATTTGTTTAGCGCGCTTGGAAAAGTCATTTTGTAGAATGATGAGTCTCTCATGACCGTGCAATTTCCTTTTCATATCGATTATAAGCCTCGCCTTGGCCACAAAACGGATTATGGGATTGGCTTCGTAGGCACGGGCGGCATTGTCCAGTACGCCCACATTCCCGCCTATAAAAAAGCGGGTTTTCGCATGGTGGCTTGCTATGACATCGATCACGAAACTGCTCAACGGGTGGCGACCGAACACGGCATTCCGCGTGTTCACCGCTCGCTCGATGAGTTGCTAGCAGATCCTGATGTTGAGATCGTTGACATCGCTGTGCAGCCGTGGCATCAGCTCGGCATCGTTGAGAAGGTGGCTGCGGCCGGCAAACACATGCTGTGCCAGAAGCCCCTCGCGCAGGATTTTGATGAAGCCGTTCGCATCGTCGAGATTGCGAAACAGGCCGGCGTCAAACAGGCGATCAACCAGCAGATGCGCTGGGATGCTGGCATCCGCGCCAGCAAGATCCTGATCGAACAGGGCTTCATCGGCCAGCCGACCGATGCCCAGATTCAGGTGAGTGTGGCGACGCCGTGGCACATGTGGCCATGGCTGGCCGCTGTCGATAAGCTGGAGGTGATGTTCCACAGCATTCATTACCTCGATGCGATGCGCTTCCTGTTTGGCGATCCAGAGTGGGTGACGAGCCGCCATGCGCGCTACGTGAAGCAAGGCGAGGTTAAAGGGGAGACCAAGACGATCACCGTGCTGGACTATCGCAGTGGTTTGCAAGCGCTGGTCTCCGTCAACCACTACAATCAGTTTGCGGAACCGTTCGCGACTTTCCGCTTCATCGGCACAGAAGGCGCCATCGATGGCACGATCGGCCTGATGTACAACTATCCAACAGGCCGGCCGGATACGATCGAGATTACTTCATCTAAGTTCGGCGCGGGCGTGAAGGTGACACCAACGTTGGATGAGATGTGGATCCCCGATGCCTTTCTTGGCACGATGGCCTCACTGATGGAGGCGATCGAGACGAACAGCGCCCCGCGTGATAACAGCACCGAAGACAATCTGAATACGCTGCGTGTCGTCCATGCAGCTTACCGATCCGCATCGGAGAATCGCTCAGTCCAACTAGCAGAGATTGGGGTAGGAACACGACAATGACCATTCAGCCACTCATTCAGCCTGCCGAGGCCGTGCGTGAGCTTAAGTCGCTTGCGCGGCGTCATCTGTGGATGCCGTTCACACAGGTCAACGATCTGGTTGCGGATGACGGGCCGCGCATCATTGTGCGTGGGGAAGGGTGCTGGCTGTACGATATCGAGGGCAATCGCTACCTCGACGGCGTCTCGGCGCTGGAGGCGATGGTCGCAGGTCACGGGCGGCAGGAGCTGGTCGAAGCGGCTCTCCGTCAATACGAGCAGGTTGCTTTTATCGATCTGTTCCGCTACGCGACCGTATCGCAGATCGAGCTGGCGGCTAAGCTCGCTGAAATCACGCCCGGCGATCTTTCAACCGTGTTCTTCACTCCCGGCGGCGGCGAGGCGGTCGAGGTTGCCATCAAGATCGCGCGCCAGTACCACGTGATGCGCGGGGAGCACAGCCGTTATAAGGTCATCACTCGGCATGGCGCCTACCACGGCACGACGTTTGGCGCGATGGCCGTCGATGGAAACTACCATGCCACGCGCAATCACCTGTTCATGCCAGAGACATTTGGGCGCATCGCCCCGGCGCCGCAGCCGGGCTGTGGCGCAGAGCATGCGCGCGAGATCGAGGCGCTGATCGTGCGCGAAAACCCAGCGACTGTCTCCGCTATCCATCTCGACCCAATGAATACTGCGCTGCGTGTCGCTATCCCCAGCGATGAGTTTCTGCCCGCTTTGCGCGAAGTGTGCGACCGCTACGGTGTCTTGTTGATCGCTGATGAGATCATCACCGGCTTTGGGCGCACCGGCGAGATGTTTGCCTGTGAACACGGCGGCGTCGTGCCTGACTTGATGACGCTGTCGAAAGGGTTATCGAGCGGATACGCCCCGATCGGCGCGGCAGTCGTTCGACAGCCTATCGCCGATGCGTTTGCTGGCGGCCCAGAGCAAATGTTCCGTCACGGCCACACCTATTCCGGGCATCCGGTTGCTTGTGCCGTGGCGCTGGAGAACATCCGCTTGATCGAGCGCGACGGGCTGGCAGCGCAGGCAGCTGAGAACGGCGCTTATCTGCTTGAAAGGCTGCACACGCTGGAGCACCATGCCTGTTTCGGCGCTGTGCGCGGCAAGGGTATGCTGATTGGGCTAGAACTGGTGCTCGATCGGGAGACGGGCGCTACGACGACACCTCCCGGCAAAATCGGCTTGGCTTTCCGTTTGGCCTGCCGTGAGTTGGGGTTGATCCTGCTGCCCATTCATCCGGGCAACGTCATGCTGATCGCGCCGCCGCTCAACATGCGCCGCGATGAGATCGATCTGCTGGTGGATATCGTCGACCGCGCGCTGGGCGTTGTCGAGGGCGAGTTCGGGCTGGCCTAGCCATGTACCATTACACAGATCTGCCGCTGTTGCCCACGCAGGTGATCGGTTCCCACGGCACCCCGGGCTGGCTGTTCGTCGTTCGCGAGGCGATGAAAGCTGGCCAGATGGGATCAGTCGATATCAAAGAGGCGTTTGAAGATGCGACCAAGCTCGCGATCATGGAGATGGAAGAAGCGGGCGTCGATGTGATTAGCGATGGTGAGATGAAACGCTTCAATTTTCTTGTCGGCTTCTACGACTCGATCGACGGTCTAGAGAAAATCCCCTGGGAGCGGCAGCTTGGTTATCCCGGGCCTGATATGATCAACGCATTTCGTGCCGTCGCGCCATTGGCTGTCCCGAATGGCTTTGGGCTGGTTGAGGAGCTGACTTACGCGCGCACGCGCACCTGCAAGCCGCTGGTTACCCCGTTCGGCGGCCCAGTGACATTTGCATTCCGCATCGACCCGGGCACAGTGTATGCTAACAAGCGCGAGGTCGCTTGGGCGTTGGTGCCGCTGCTCAATGCGGAGCTGCGCGCAGTCGTCGCCGCTGGCGCGACACATATTCAGATCGATGAGCCATCGGCGATCGATGATTTTGTCTCGGTCGACGAATTTGTCGAGATGTTTAATGCGATGGTTGAAGGCGTCGCCGATCGCGTAACAGTCGGGCTGCATATCTGTTTCGGGAATTATCTCGGCCGGCCGGCAGTGGCGCACCGCACCTACGAACATATCGCCCCTGTTTTTCCGCGCCTGCGCGCCGATATCATCCATCTCGAGTTTGCCAACCGCGGCATGTGGCAGTCAGATATTTTCGCTCGTCATGCCCGCGCCGATCAGTTTTTGGCCGCCGGCGTCGTCGATGTTAAAGCGCGCGCGGTCGAGACGCCAGAGATCGTCGCTGAGCGAATTCGAGAAATCCTCAAATACAACGATCCAGCTCGCGTCTGGATCAGCGCTGACTGTGGGTTCAGCATGACTGCGCGTTGGGTTGCTCGAGAGAAGCTCAAAGTGATGGTGGCGGGAACGCAGATCGTCCGCCGCGAATTGGGAGCAGCTTAGATGGCCATCAACTACAAATACTCGGAAACCCTCGGCCGTGCGCTGCGGCTGGATGATCTTGAGACGATCGGCATCTCGTCACAAACGTTGGCCGAGGAAGCGATCGCGGCTGGCCGCGACGAAGAGGCGGTCACCCTGATCAACTACTTCTTGAGCGAGATGCAGATCATGCACCGCATCATGACGACGTGGGTGGAGGATATCATCCGCTTCATCGTTGAGCGTTCGGGTGCGGAGCCGCCGCGCGATACGCAGGTCGCCAGCGCGATCATCCGCACCTTCAACACGGCGGAAATTGGCATTGCTCCGCGCGATCGCTGCCTAGAGGCGTTGGCCAATGGCGAGCGAACTGCCGCGGTGGAATGGTTAGATCGGATGCGGCTCGAATTTAAGAATCCGCACGATCTGCTGGTGGCTTGGGTGCAGGATCTGCTGTCTTACTGTGCGGCAACGTGGGGGGAAGAAGCCGTGCTGGAGACGATCCTCCATACGCACCAGTCGATCTGGGGCGACCGTTATGAAGCGTGGGACCGGATGACGCCGTGGGAGAAAGTTGCCCTCACGGTTGAGGGGATGCGCGGCGGGCACTTCAGTGGTGCGCGCCGGCGTGGTGACGTGCAGGTGCACGAAGAACACGACCGCTTTGTCATCAGCTTTGATCCTTGTGGCAGCGGCGGCGTGCTGCGCCGTGGGGATCCAGAGACGGGCCGCGGCCCTTATCCGATCACAGAGCATGGGGTCAACCGAGAGCCGCACTTGTGGACTTGGCAGAAGACCGGTGTGCACTGGTACTGCTCGCACTGTGCTATCGCCATGGAATGGCTGCCCGGACGTAAACGCGGCCATCCGCTGCGCCCGCTTGACCATACGCTTGATCATCATGCGCCCTGTGTTTGGTATGTCTACAAAGACGAGAAGCAGACGCGCGACTATCACTACCCGCGCACCGGCCTGATCAAGCCAAACGATGTCGGTTAATAGAAACATTTTATGTGAGATGACTCAGGGGGAACCCTGTCATCGCGGCGGCGTGCCGCTGAAACGACAAAAGTGTCGGTATAGTCTGTTTTAAGAAGGAGTTCATTCACATGCGCAGACGATTGTTTTTCTTCTTTGTGGTGCTGCTGGTGGTCTTTACTCTCGGCAGCTTCGTTGTCGCCCAACAAGATGATGGGCCACAGTATGCCGGCCTTGATGTCGATCTTTCCGGCATCACCATTCGTATGGCTACGATCGGCGGCGGGCAGTATGAAGCGATGTACAACTCGATCCCAGTCTTCGAACAGGCGACCGGAGCGACTGTTGAAATCGTGGCGCTGCTCGATGGGTTTGCAATTGATCAGAAACTCAAGACCGATTTCGCGACTGGCGCCGTCGACTACGATGTCGCTTGGAACCACACGAGTTTCGTCGCCCAGTATGTGCCGTTCCTAGAGCCGCTGAACAATTATTTCACTGCGGAAGAACTGGCGGTATTCAGCCCTGCGATCATCGATGCTGCGACGATCGATGGTAATCTGATGTTGATCCCGCGGCATGCCGATGTGAGCGCGCTGCACTATCGTCTCGACTTGTATGAGGATCCGGAGATTGCCGCGGCCTACCTCGCGGCGACTGGTCGCGAGCTGGCGGTGCCAACGACGCTCGAAGAAGTGGATGCGCAGGCGCGCTTCTTCGTTGAGAATGGTTACAGCACCTATGGCTATGGCTTTGCTGGCAAGGAAGAAGCGCTGACTGGACGCTTCTATGAACTGCTGTTCGCCAGCGGCGGTGACTTATTCGACGAAAACTTCGAGCCGAGCTTTAACAGCCCAATCGGCGTGCAAGTGGCAACGCTAATGCGTGATTGGTATCGCGACGGGATCATCCCGCCTGATACGACCAATTTGCTTTGGGATGGCGACGCGCAGAATTTCTGCAATGGCGACGTGGCCATGAAGCTTGAATGGTACGGCTGGTACAGCTACTTCCAAGATCCATCTTCGTGCCCGGCGATCGCAAATAATTTCTGGCTGGCGCGCGGTTTTACTGGCTTCAGCAATGAGGGGGCCCGCCCGACTGGTTGGGCCGGCGCGCATGCCTTCTCGATCCCAGCTGCTGCCCAGAATAAGGAGGCTGCTGCCCAGTTGATTCGTTTCCTCACTTCAGAACGCGTAGCCTATGAAGAAGCGCTGCTCGGCTTCCTGCCCGTTCGCGATGACGTTTGGACTCGCATCATCGAAGATGCCAGCGCTTCCGACGTTCCACTTGACCGGCATCGCCTCGAAGTTGCGCGTTTGCAAGTGAGCGAAGATTTCCGAACCCCACCCCTGATCGCGGAATGGATTCCGTTCTCGAATATGTTCTACCCACGGCTGCAGGCGATCATTCTCGGCGATGTTGAGCCGCAGGCAGGTCTGGATGCCGTTGCTGAGTCGGTTCGCCAGCTCATGGCAGACGCCGGATACTACGATTAGTCCATTCACCCCATAAGCTGCTGAGGCGGCCCGGCCGCCTCAGCAGCTTTGCCTTAGGGAGTGCTTCTTGTGACGACAACCACGACCATGACCGCGGCCGAGGTTAAGGCTAGCAGAAGTCTGCGGTCAAGCCGGCTGGGGCCGCGTTGGTTTCCATTCTTTCTGATTTTGCCCAGCCTTGTTCTGATCTTCATCGTCACTGGTTTTCCACTGTTGTACTCGCTGTACGTCAGCTTTACGCCTTACGAGCTGCTGCGGCCAGACAGCTTGGCCTTCAACCCAGAGACGATGTTTAACAATTACCGCCGCCTGCTCAATGATCCGATCTTCTGGCGCGCCTTCAGCAATACGATCATCTTCTTGGTGATCACCGTCAATGGAGAGTACCTGCTGGCCTTGGGCTTATCTCAGCTTCTGGCGCGCGTGACGCACGGGCAAAGCATCATGCGAACGATGCTCATGATCCCGATGATGTTCGCGCCGGTGTTGGTTGGGTTTCAATTTCGCTGGTTCTTCAACACCAATCTCGGGCTGGTCAACAACCTGCTGACGGTGTTAGGGTATCAGGGGCGGCCGATCAATTGGCTGGTTGATGAGCCGCTCGGCATGATCACCATTATGATCGCCACGATCTGGATGAATCTGCCAGTGACGACGATCATCTTATTAGCCGGTACGATGTCGCTGCCGCACGAGCTGTTTGAGGCCGCGGAGGTCGATGGGGCGGGCGGTTGGAGAAAATTTATTCACATCACCTTTCCACTGCTGGCGCCGTTTAGCTATATCGCGCTGACGATCCGCTCGCTTGATGTGGCGCGCGCCTTTGATATTGTCCGCATCATGACCGACGGCGGGCCGGCTAATCGAACGGAACTCATTTGGACGTATGTAACGCGGCTGGCCATTGAAGACACGAAATTTGGGCTGGGCAGTGCCATGTCGTGGGTCACCGTGTTGCTTTCGCTCTTGTTCACGGTTTATTTCTTCCGGCAATTGGTAAAAACGCGAGTGATACAATGATTTCTGCCAGTGTTAGCCCGCATCGCCGGGCCAATATTCTGCTGACGAACCTCAGCGCGTGGTTCATTTTGACGCTGCTCGCCCTGCCCGCGGTTTGGATCATCCTGACGGCGTTTCGACCGGCTGCGGAAGTCAATGCATCGCCGCCCGTTTTGATCCCGCGGCAGCTCACTCTTGATGCTTTTGCGACCATGTTCGGCTTAAACCCGGAAGTGCGCCAGCGCGTCGCGGTCGAGCGATACATGGCCAATTCTCTCACTGTGGCTAGCCTCAGCACTGTGGTTTCGCTGACGTTCGGCACGCTGGCTGGTTATGCGTTCGCTCGCTTTCGCTTCCGCTTTCACACCGTCATGTTCCTTGCGATCATGTTTTCTCGTTCGGTGCCGGGTGTGGCGCTCAGCCTACCACTTTTCTTACTGTTCACCCGCTTAGGTTTGGTCAACAACGTGACCGGGCTGGCGTTCGTCTATGTAGCGATTAATATTCCATTTACTGTATGGCTAATGGATGGATTCTTCCGGCAAATTCCCTACGATCTAACTGAAGCAGCTTACATTGATGGCTGTAGTTACTGGTCGGCCTTTTGGCGCGTCAACCTGCCGCTGGCGCTGCCGGGGCTGGCGACTGCGGCGATCTTCGCGTTTTTGGCCTCTTGGAACGAATTTCAGATCGCTAGCGTGCTTACGCGCAGCAACGATGCGCGCACATTCCCGCCCGGGCTGTTCGCCTTTACTCAGCAGTTCACGGTGGATTGGCGCGGGATGTGCGCGATGAGCGTGCTCATGATGATTCCGGCTGTTGTCTTCGTCATCCTAACGCAGCGTAACTTAGTGCGCGGATTAACCTTTGGTGCAGTTAAAGGCTAGCGAAAGTCGTCGTGCTTCTTGCGCCTCCATTGACTAGGAGTCCTAACCTCATGCCGACAGTCCTCGTTTATTGGTCGCCAGGGCGCAGCAGCGCTCAGAAGGCGCGCGTCATTCGCGGCATCACCGATGTGTTGGTCGAGGAGGGCGGCGCGCGAAAAGAAGATGTGACGATCATCTTTCAGGATATTTCTCCCGGAGATGCAGGCCGTGGCGGAGAGCCGCTTGTGCCGCCGGCATTCAGCCAGCCTAAGGCGATCGATACTTCCGAAGCGCATAACAGCATGCCGCCAGCGCAACCCTCTCATGGCAGCTAGGGGGCAGCTAGCGCGGGGCTGTGTGCTCGGCGTTTAGCCGCGCAAGCACTTGATCGACGAAGGCAGCCGCCAGCCCGGTATATTGTACAGGGTCTAACAAGGCATCGATCGTAGTGTCATCGAGATGCGCCTTGACGCGCGGGTGCTGCTTCAAGACTGTGCTGAATGGCACCTTGTCTTCAACTGCGGTCATGGCCGCTTCATAGATGACGTCGTGCGCGTGCTGGCGCCCGATGTGCTGGCCTAGAGCGAGCATGACTCGTTCGGCCAGCAGCAGGCCGCCGCTTCGATGGAGGTTGCTCAGCATCGCCTGCGGATAGACTCGCAGCCCGCCGATGACCCTTTCCGTCAGCAGCAGCGCGCCGTGCGCCATGATGCAGAGTTCTGGCAGGAAAGCCCACTCCATCTGAAAGCTTGACCAGTCACGCTCATGCTCGTGAAACA
Organism: Aggregatilineales bacterium; assembly: GCA_046719065.1. GTDB lineage: Bacteria > Chloroflexota > Anaerolineae > Aggregatilineales > Phototrophicaceae > Flexifilum. The sequence goes on from JBDNDP010000007.1 coordinate 121,513, forward strand.
TGGCATCGACAGCGGTGGCGGCATGCTGGCGCGTTAGCCGCGAAAGCGTGAGGATCGCCTCGCACAGCATGGGGTTGCGTTTTTGCGGCATTGTGCTGCTGCCGACTTTGCCCATCTCGAACGGTTCTTCGACCTCACCGAACTCGATCTTCTGCAGGTCAATGATCTCGTGGGCTATTTTGCCGAGCGTCGCGGTGATCAACGTCAGCGTCGTGGCAAACTCAGCAAAGTGATCGCGCGCAGTGTGCCATGCGATCGGCGGAACGTTGAGTTCAAGCTCCTGCATAAGCAGCCGTTGAATTTCAAGCCCATGCGCCGCGACACTGGCCAGCGTGCCGACCGCCCCCCCAAATTCGCCGATCAAGACGCGCGGCTTGCACTCGGCCAAGCGCGTTCGATGGCGCAGCATCTCAGCCAGCCAAACGGCGACCTTATAGCCAAAGGTGATGGGCAGCGCTTGCTGCCCATGCGTGCGCCCGGCCATTGGCGTATCGCGGTGCGTTTGTGCCAGCCTCGCTAGCGCTGCGATCAAATTGTCGAGCGCTTGTTCGAACAAGGGGTATGCTTCTTTAATCTGGAGGATAATGGCGGTATCCATCACATCCTGCGTCGTCGCTCCCCAGTGCACATAGCGACCGGCATCGCCATCGCAGCGCTCTGCAAGCTGCCAGATGACCGCGACGAGCGGATGCACTGTTTTGTCGACGCCGCGTTTGATCGCATCGGTATCCATCAATTCAGCGCGCGCCTGCCGCGTGATCTCGGCAGCGGCCTCGGCTGGCACCAAGCCGACCTGCGCCTCGGCGCGTGCCAACGCTGCTTCAAAATCTAACCATTTCTGCAGCAGGTTGAGATCGTCCCAGACGGCGCGCATGGCGGCGCTGCCGTATAGATCTTTGTAGAAGATCGAATCGATGACGTGGGCTGGCATGTGCAGCAGCTCCCTGTGCTAAGTAAATAGTCCAGTTCAGGTTGTCTCGGGCGCGGTTTCTGCAGTGAGATAGGCGCGAATGCCAATTAAGGTTTGCGTCATGTGGAACAGGATGGCGTCTCGCAGCTTTTCTTTGTCACGCGCGCGGCAGGCCTCGAGGATGGCTTGGTGCTCTGCCTGTGTGTTAGCCGCCTTATCTTTGACGAACATGTAGCGGAAGCGATACCGCTCGGCGAGATCCCATAAGCCGGTGATTAAATTCATGAGATAGCGGCTGTTGGCCGCCTGATAAATCGTGAAATGGAACTGGCGGTTATGGCTCATAAAAGCGGTGTAATTATGAGCGGCAAGATCGGCGTCCATCGCTTTCAGCAGGTGCTCAAGCTCGTTGATTTGCTCATCCGTCAGGCGTTCAGCTGCGTGGTAGGCGGCCTGCCCCTCAAGGATGCGGCGGGCAAAATACAAATCCTCCATATCAGAGAGTGAAGTTTCAGTGACGAATGCGCCGCGGCGCGGCAAAATTTGAACAAAACCCTCGGCTTCCAGCTTTTGCAGCGCCTCGCGTACTGGCACGAGGCTGACGTTAAGATCGCTGGCAAGTTGATTTTGATCGATCCGCGAACCGGGAGGCAAAACGCTGTTCAAGATGGCGTCGCGGATGCGTTCTTGCACCAGTGCCGCGATCGTCCTTTTTTTATCGTCAATTGGTTCAATACGGTTTTCAGTCATGGTCTCTCAATCGAAGATGTGACAGGCCAGTCGCAGTTGCGACCTTGTGACCTTGATGATAAACTATAATTTATAATATTTCGACCATTCTCTGTGAACCAGGGGGCGACGATGCGACGAATTGGCCAAACGATTTACCTGCGTCCTGAAGCTGAAGAAGAGTATAAACGAATTCACGTTAAAATTTGGCCTGAAATTGAACATGCCATTCGCGAAGCTGGCATTCGCAATTACAGCATTTTTCTGAAAGACGGGGTGATGTTCGCATATATGGAGTATCACGGCCCTGAGGAGGAATTCGATGCGCGCATGGAACGCCTCGCCAACGCGCCCCGCATGCAAGAATGGTGGGCCATTACAAAAGCGATGCAGATCCCGCTGGAGACGCGCGCCGAAGGCGAGTGGTGGGCCAATATGGAAGAAGTCTTCCATCAAGATTGAGCATGTGATGCTGCGCGAGCAATGCACACAGCGGGGGGTGGCAAAGGCCACCCCCTGTCATCTTATTTTGTTGCGCTAGAATATTTTTACTTGCTATCGCTGGTCGGAGCTACTTCTTGCACCCCGAGATGGAAGATGGCGAAGAACTCACCTTGAGAGGCCATGTTGTAACTGCCGAAGCGGAAGTTCAGGAACAGCCCCGCATCCCCTTGAATCTCTTCGATCGGAATGATAATCAGGCTGTCGAGCGTGCCGCCAGGCACCGTGCCGCGTTCGACAGTTACGCTGGCTCCAACCAGCGATGGCGTCTCGCCCCAGCACAGCTCCGTGCCAGCATCGTCGCATGAGATCGCCTCACCGTCGATAATGATCGGTTCATCGATCTCCGTGCCGAGAACGAGGAGCGGATCGAGCACATTGTCGGCCGCATAGTGGTAGATGGCTGGCGAAACGCCGGAATTGAGCATATTCTGCGTCATCCAAATCGAAAAAATGGGCGCTTCTTCAGTCACAAAATGCCCCTCAACGATGACGACAAAATCTCCAGACGAACCGCCATATCCACCAATATAAGCGAGTGCATAGCCGGGGATGCCGTCGGCGATCTCGAGGATGATCTGAGAATTCAATGGACTTGAATTGACTTTGCCGGTGGTAGGCAGGTCAAGGGTGTAAACTAAGGCTTCTTGGCTGTCATCGTTGCAGGCCTTTTCGCCCGAGTCGAGTTCGAGGCCGAGCACGGGGTTGAACCCATCAATGCCCAACACGGTGATCACGTAAACGCCATCAACGAAATCGAAAGAGACTTCAACCGCGTTTTCAATGACGGTACCATCTGGGCAGGTGAAGACGGCACTCTGTTCCGCGCTCACTGAGCTGGCCAAGGCCAAAAGCGCAACCAGCCCAATGAGAATGACGAACCGCAACCGCAGCAATTTCATTGGATTGTCCTTTTCTATTGTGCTAAGCATTAACGACACGTTCAGTTTACTCCTATTTATTGAAGTGCATAACCACTGTAAGTCTAAAACTGATAAAAAGTCTGTAACAATTTTTTGCGGTCAGCAGCTTCTGTTTGACGGCTGCGCCTGATGAAAGTGTTGTCAGGCGAGGCAGAGGTTGTTACGCTAATGATGTTGCTTGGCGTGCGGTTTGGTCTTGGGGAAGGACGCCGCATTGCCGATCTCAATACAACGAAAGGTTAAGGCAATGACAGCTCGCATTGTCGTCGTCGGCAGTTTTAACATGGATTTGACCGCGTATGTCGACCAGCTGCCGCGTCCTGGTGAGACCCGCATTGGCAGCCGTTTCGTCGCCGGTCCCGGGGGAAAAGGATCGAATCAGGCGGTCGCAGCAGCCCGGTTAGGCGCCGAGGTCACTTTCATTGGCCGCATCGGCATGGATATCTTCGGAGAGACTGCGCTCAAAACTTGGCAGCAAGAGGGCATCAACACGCGCTATATCGTTCGGGATCCAGATAACGCGACGGGTGTCGCGCCGATCTGGGTTTCAGAGGAGACCGGCGAGAACACCATTATCGTCGTGCTCGGCGCGAATTTGGCCTTGTGTCCAGAAGATATCGACGCGGCAGCCGAGGCGATCGCGCGGGCTGATGTGTTGGTGACTCAACTCGAAGGTCAGCCCGAGACTATGCTCTATGCGCTTGAGGTTGCGCGTAAACAAGGCGTTCGCACCATCCTTAACCCAGCGCCGGCTGCGCAAGTCAGTATTGACCGGATGGAGAATGCCGATATCATCACGCCGAATGAAACCGAGCTGGAGGTGTTAGTTGGCGGCCATGGCGATGCGCTTGACGATGCGGCGCGTTCGCTGCTGGTGCGCGACGATCAACTTGTGCTGCTGACGTTAGGAGCGCGCGGGGCACGGCGTATCTCTCGGTTTGAAGCGATCGATTTCCCCGCTTTCAAGGTGACGCCGGTCGATACGACCGGGGCGGGCGATGCGTTCAACGGCGGGCTGGCCGTGGCGCTGGCCGAGGGACGCGAGATCGACGAGGCGATTCGCTTCGCCAGCGCGACCGCAGCCTTGTCCGTAACCCGCCCGGGGACAACCGCCAGCATGCCGATGCGCGCCGAAGTGGATGCGCTCATCGCTGCGAGCTGACCAAGCCTTACAGATTGATGACGATCATCTTTAGCGTCGTCATATCCTCGATGGCGAAACGCGGCCCTTCGCGTCCTATGCCCGAGTTTTTGACTCCCCCATACGGCATGTGATCGACGCGGAAGGTTGGTACGTCATTGATGATGACGCCGCCGACCTCTAACTCGGCAGCAGCGCGCATGGCGCGGCCCAAATCGCGCGTGAAGACGCCCGCTTGCAGCCCAAAGGGCGAGTCGTTGACAGCGGCAACCGCTTCATCGAACTGGCGGAACGGGATCAAGCTGACGACAGGGCCGAATACTTCTTCACATACTACGCGCATCGTTGGCTGCACGTCTTCTAATACCGTCGGTTCGACCATGCGCCCCATGCGTTTGCCGCCGGTCAGCAGCGTCGCCCCCTCATTGAGCGCTTCATGCACCCACGACTCGACGCGCTCGGCCGCCTGCTGGCTGATCATAGGGCCGATCTCCGTGCGTTCGTCGAGCGGGTTGCCAATCACCAAGCGCTGCGCGCGCTCGACAAACGCCGTCCTGAAACGTCCATACAGGCTTTCGTGAACATAGATGCGCTGAACGCTGATGCAAACCTGCCCGCTGTAGGCGAAGCTGCCGGTCACCGCTTTATCGATCACTTGCTCTAGGTCAACGGACTCATCAATGATTGTGGCGGCATTGCCGCCCAGCTCGAACGTTGTGCGTCGCAGCCCGGCATTTCGGCTAATCGCCTGCGCCACAGGAACACTGCCAGTAAAAGTGATCATGGCGATGCGAGGATCAGTCGTCAGCCACTCGCCGACATCGGCCCCGCCATTAACGATTTCAAAAGCGCCTTCCGGCAGGCCAGCCTCGGCGGCCAATTCGGCCAGCCGCAGCGCTGTCAGCGGGGTGGCTGGGTTTGGCTTGAGCACAATCGGGCAGCCCGCTGCGATCGCTGGCGCTACTTTGTGGGCGACGAGGTTGAGCGGGAAATTGAACGGCGTGATCGCGGCGATGATGCCGACTGGCACACGAAGATAGTAGCCAATTTTGCCCGCGCCGGTGGCCGCCGCATCGAGCGGCACGGTCTCGCCATGCAGCCGGCGGGCTTCATCGGCGGCGAACGCGAAGGTTTCAACCGCGCGTTTGGACTCTCCGCGGGCATAACGCAGCGGCTTGCCGCTCTCGCGCACCATCAGCCGAGCGATCTCTTCTGCCTGCGCCTCGAGCAGTGTGCTGATCTGGTTGAGGATTTTGCCTCGCTGCTTTGCGGTTAGCCTAGCCATGACCGGTCGTGCGGCTTCAGCGCGGGCGATCGCGGCGCGCACGGCGGTCTCGTCGCTTTGCGGGGCGTGGCCTACCTCGCTGTCATCGTAAGGGTTTAGGACTGGATAGGTTTTCGGCTGTTCTGCCATTTATATAATGATCCCTAGGAAGCCAATCAGCGCAACACAATCATCATAACGCAGAAAGAAATAATTTTCAGCAACGCTTGAGTCCAATGCATCATTGGGCTGTTTGAATTCCATTACAATGAGTGGACACTTCGGCAATACTGTGATGTTGACTGCGAGGGAGCAACGATGATTCGCGCCTATTACCACGTGCTGCGAGATAATCCAAATTTTAGACTGCTGTGGGGCGCTCAGGCGATCAGTTTGCTGGGGGATTGGTTTAATACAATCGTCCTCGCAGCGTTGGTGGCGCGCTACAGCGATGGATCTGGTCTCGCGATCGGTGCGCTGCTGTTGGCTCGTTTTTTGCCGCCCTTGTTGGTGAGCCCACTGGCAGGAGTGCTGCTCGATCGCTTCGATCGCAAACGCCTTTTGATCCTCAGCGATTTAGCCCGCGCCCTCGTTGTGCTTGGGTTTTTAGTGGTCGATGAACCCGGTAAACTGTGGATTATTTACGTTCTGACGATCATTCAGTTTACACTCTCGGCGGTTTTTGAACCCGGTCGCTCTGCGCTTCTGCCGAGTGTAGTGCGCCACCAAGATCTCATCATTGCAAATATCCTCGGCAGCGTCACTTGGTCGGTCATGCTGGCGGCGGGAGGCGCGCTCGGTGGCACGGTTGCCGCGTTGTTCGGCACATCGGTGGCCTTGCTGATCGACTCGGTCACGTTCCTGCTTTCTGGCCTGTTGATTTGGCGGATGCGCGTGGACGTGCCCGCCGAAGCGGCTTCTGAGATGCCGGCTGAAGTCGTGCGCGTCTCACGGGGAAGGTTTGGCTTTGGGGATTTTATCGAGGGGCTGCGCTTCGCGCGCCAGAACCCGGCGGTTGCTGCCACTTTGTTCGTCAAAATGGGCGGCAGCGTCGGCAGCCTCGATACGATCATCATCGTCTACGCCACGGTCTTGTTCGTTGTGGGGCAAGATGGCAGCGGTTCGCTCGGCATCTTGTGGAGCGCGTTCGGCGTCGGCGCGGCGATCGGGCCGTTTCTCGTCAACCGTTTCAACGATGGCACGGTGCGCTGCATGCGGCGGCTGATCATTTGGGGATATGCCTTCATCGTCATTGGTTGGATGCTGTTAGGAGGCGCCGGCAGCCTAGAGATCGCGGCGCTGGCGCTGTTGGTGCGCGCCATTGGCAGCGATGTATACTGGATGTACAGCTCAGTAATCTTGCAAAAGACCGTCCCCGATCGTTATCTTGGGCGCATTTTCGCGCTCGATATGGCCTTGTTTCAGCTCAGCACGGTCGTTAGCGTGATCGTGACCGGAGCGCTGTTGGAAATTCTCGGTTCCGAAGCAGTGCGCCAGATCGTATACTGGACGGGTGCGGTAGCTTTGGTGCCGCTCATCCTGTGGATTTTGATGGTCGTCTGGATCGAGCGGCAGCCTGTGGCAGCGCCAGCGGTTGAGGTCTAGCGGCTGATCGCTTTGTAAGGAGAAACTGTTGAGCGAGCTGCTAAAAGTCATTATCATCGGCATCGTCGAAGGCATCACTGAGTTCTTACCCGTCTCCTCCACGGGTCACCTAATTGTGACAACTGCGCTGCTGCAACCGGCCATGAGCGATGCGGCCGCAGGCACCTTCGAAATCTTCATTCAAGTCGGCGCCGTTTTGGCGGTCATTCTTTACTACCGCGCCGAACTGTGGTCGCAAGTCACTTCGGTGCGCACGGATCGCGGAACGCAGCGGTTATGGTTGGCGATCGTCGTCGCGGCCATTCCGGCAGCGATCATCGGTATTTTGCTGCGTGGGTTCATCAAAGATAACTTGTTTTTTCCCTTCGTCGTCGCTGTGGCTTTGATCGTGGGCGGCATCCTTCTGATCTGGATTGAGCGGCGGCCACGCCCGGCAGCGGTCACGGAAATGCTCGATCAAATCACCCTGCGACAGGCCCTCATTATCGGTGTGGTGCAGACGCTGGCGCTGATCCCCGGCACATCGCGTTCCGCTGCCTCTATCATCGGCGCGATGGGAGCTGGCCTCAGCCGTCAAGCTGCAACGCGTTTTTCGTTCTTCCTCGCCATTCCCACCTTAGGCGGGGCGACGGTGCTTGACCTGCTGCTGAGCCTTGATCAACTGGAGGCCGGCGACCTGCCGTATTTCGTGATTGGCACGGTCGTCAGCTTTGTCGTTGCGCTGCTGGCTATTCACTGGCTGTTGAATTACGTGGCGCGTAACACGTTCGTTCCGTTCGGCGTTTATCGCATTATCGCTGGCGGGGTCATCGTGATCTTGATCGCAGCGCAGATTTTGTAACTGGTGCGCGGCGCACGACGCGATCTTCACGGATGTTCGCATCATTACACTTGTATAATCCTTGATAGAGACGTAAGTGCGTTGTTGCGTTTTGACTCCATTAGAAGACAATCATCGATGATGCATGAACTCTTTTAAAGGAGTGCGTCTAAAAGAGTCTTAAGATTCGGGCGGCCGCGCTCTCTAGCGCAGAGTTTTTGAGGAGCGATGCTAAGTCAACAGCAGGCGGAACGCATTATTGTTGCTGAGCCAGATGCAGTTCGGCGCCACCAGATCGCGGCGGCTTTAGCATCGCTGGGGCGCGAAGTGGCGTTCTGTGAGGACGTAAGTAACGTCACCGAACAGATCGCCAGCGCTGGATGTGCCTTGGTCATTGTTGGCCCCTCGATTGCGCAAAAAGGTTCGCTAGCCGAGGTTATGGCGCTCAAACAAGGTGCAGCGGCGCCGGCGGTCCTGATAATGGTCGATCGTGAGGCCAGCGGTCGCATTGACGATGTGCTGGCAGCCGGAGCCGATGTGATATTGAATCCAGCCCCGCACGATGTGCTGGCACAGCAGGCGCATCGCCTCATCGAAGCGAGGCTCTTCACCCAAAAAGCGCAGGTAGATGCGCTGTCGTCAACGCCGAACGATGAAGATAGATCCGATTTTCAGGCACTGCTGCAGTCGACTCCAGCTGCCTTGTGCATCGTTGGCAAAGATGGCGAGCTGCGGCTCTGGAATCGTGCGTTTGAGTCTTTGTTCACCATTTGCGCTGAGCACTGGCGTTCTGGCAAACCGATTTATTTGAACGATTGTTTTGGCGACCACAATTTTCCCGATCTAAGACAGGGTAATGTCTCATTTCACGATTATGAAGTGTCTCTGCAAGCGGCCGATGGAACACTGCGCTATTTCAGTATCTCTGCTGCGCCGCTGTTTGAACGCAACCATGAGCTGACCGGCATTGTCCTTGCAGTGAATGACATCTCGGCTTTTAGACAAATCGAAGCCGCAGAGCGCGAACAGCGCATATTCGCGGAAGCGCTGCGCGATACAGCCTCTGCGCTGGCGCAGACGCTCGATTTGCAAAGCGTAATGAATCTCATCCTCGACAATGTTGGCCGCGTCGTGCCGCATGAAAAAGCCAATATCATGTTGATTGATGAGGATGCTGCACGAGTGGTCTATTCGCGCGGTTATGAGGAGTGGCGACAGCAGGAAATGCACCGCACAAAATTTTCGCTGGATATGCCGACGCTAAGCTTTATGGCGACGACAGGCAAACCGATCGTCATTCCCGATACCCGCCAATCAACGCTGTGGACACAGAATGACCCCACGCATTGGATTCGTTCATACGTCGCCACGCCCATCCGCGCTTACAATCACGTCATCGGCTTCTTGAACTTAGATTCGGCGCAGCCAAACGCATTTACGCACGCGGATGCGGAGCGGCTGCTTGCCTTCGCCAATCAGGCAGCCATTGCGATTGAAAACGCTCAACTCTATTCCGCTATCTATCGTGATGCTGCTGAGCTGCGCGCTCTGCACCGCGCCACTGCCTTTCTTTTTAACGCCAATTTGCTGGTTTCGGAAGATCTCAAAGAAGTTTGCGATCGGATTGTAAACGCTATTATCAATGAATTCGTCAAGGTGGACTGTGGGGTGCTGCTCTACGAGCAAGACCAGCTTATTTGTTATGCCAGCACCATCAATTACCCGCTGAGCCCAATGGAAGCGCTGCCTGTTGAGCCAAGTTCGGCCTTTTATCAGGTGCTGAGTTCAAGGAATATCATCCATCGCACCGATCTCGAACCATTTGGGCGCAGTGAGCATGGGTTCCGGTCGCAGTTAATCATTCCGCTGCGGACGATGAAAGATGTCTGCGGTGTGATCGATCTGCGCGGTGAACAATCAGAGGCGTTTGACCAAAATGATCAACGCATTTTGATTGCCTTTGCCGAACGTGCCGGGGCAGCGATCGCGAACATGCACCTCTACAACGAAATTCAGCGCCGGGTTGATGAACGCACGGCAGAACTCAGCCGCGTTAAAGAGCGCGCAGAGGCGATCCTCAACTACACGAGCGACAGCATCATTTTGCTGCGCACCGACGGTACCTTTCAGCAAACGAACCATGCCTTCAATCAGATGTTCAGTGTGCTGCCTGATCAGCTCTACGGTCAGCGGTTCGACAGCATCGCTGGGCCATACTACGCTGAGATTCTGGGGCGAGCCTTTGAAGAGGTGATCGCCAAGCGCCAGCCCACGCGCCTCGAAATTATTGCGCAGCGTTATGACCAATCGACTTTCGATGCGGATGTTATCCTTTCCCCCATAATTGTCGATAATCAGGTCAGCAGCGTCATTTGTAGCCTGCGCGATAACAGCGAGCGCAAACGTCTTGAGGTTGAACTGCGCGATGCGCTCGCTAAAGAGCGCGAGCTTAACGAGCTGAAATCTCGTTTTATCTCGCGCGTCTCGCACGAGTTTCGCACGCCGCTGGCGATGATCGGCACAGCGGCCGATATGCTGCGCAATTACAATGACCGCATGACGTATGAGCAGCGGGCGGAAAAGCTTAACCGTTTGCAAAGCGAGGTGAAAAATCTTGCCGATTTGCTCGATGATTTGCTCACATTGAGCAAGACCGAAGAAATTGGCCGTGAAAAATTTCATCCCCATCCGTTCGACCTTGGCGCTATGTGTGCTGAAGTTTTGGCGGAAATGCGCGATGGTATCGGCATGCACCATGAATTTGAGCTTACGATCAGCGGTGAGTGTCAACAAATCCATGCCGACCGCAAGTTGATCCGCAGGGCCGTGGTTAACCTCCTCTCGAACGCTGTCAAATACTCGCTGCCGGGCAGTAAAATTTCGCTTAGCGTGACGTGTGACGCTGCCCAAACGGTCCTCTGTGTGCAAGATACGGGAATCGGCATTCCAGAAGAAGACCTGAAACATCTTTTTGAGGCTTTTTATCGAGGGAGAAATGTCGACCATATTGCCGGCACGGGCTTAGGATTGGCGATCGTCAAGCAGTCGGTCGAACTGCACGGAGGAGAGATTACTGTTAGCAGCCAGCTTGGCGTCGGTTCTGCCTTCACCATGACGCTCCCGCATTTAGCCACGAAGGAAGAAACACCATGAAGAAGATCCTTGTCGTCGAAGATGCACAGTCGCTGCGCAAAGACATCTTGGAGATGCTCGGTTTTGAGGGTTTCGAAGCGATCGGCGCTGAAAATGGGTTGGTTGGCGTCGATAAAGCGCTGCATGAGATGCCCGACCTGATCATCTGCGACATTATGATGCCCGGTTTGGATGGCTATGGGGTGTTAGAACGGCTGCGGCGCGATGACCGGACTGCCGCCATCCCTTTCATCTTTTTGACCGCGCGCAATGACCGCGTTGATGTTCGGCAAGGCATGGAACTGGGAGCGGATGATTACTTGACGAAGCCGTTCACAGCTTCGGAGCTGCTGGCAACGGTGCATGCTCGGCTGGAGAAGCGTGCGGTATTGACCGAGATCGCTGAGCGCCGGCTCGATGATCTGCGCGGCAATATTATCATGGCGCTTCCGCATGAACTGCGCACGCCGCTTAATGTTATTCTAGGTTTTTCCGACTTATTGATGACTGATGCCCAGACAATGGAGTCGAATCGCATCGTTGATATGGCGCGCCATATCAACAATTCTGCGATGCGCCTTTACCGCCTGATTGAGAACTTCATCACCTATGCGCATACCGAGCTGATGCAGACCGATCAGCGCCAGATCGAGCTCCTGCGCAGCGGCTTCACGTTGATGCCGAACATCAGCATCACGAACCATGTGCTCTCCAAAGTGCGCCAATATGAACGCGAAAACGATCTCGTCCTCAATATCGAAGAGGTTGAAGCGATCGGCATCTCGGAGGAATATGTTAAGAAGATCATTGAGGAACTGATCGATAACGCCTGTAAGTTCTCGCTGGCCGGCTCCCCGTTGAAAGTCACGTGTCGTGTACAGGGCGATTGGTACGTCTTATGCATTGAGGATACAGGGCGGGGCATGACTCAAGAGCAGATCAACAGCGTCGGCGCTTACATGCAGTTTGAGCGGCGGCTGTACGAGCAGCAGGGATCGGGCTTAGGGCTGGTCATCAGCAAGCGTTTGATCGAACTGCACGGCGGGCAAATGACGATCGTGAGCGAGCCTAAACGGGGCACGAAGGTGTGCGCTGCGCTGCCGCTGCGCTATGGGCTTATTGACGAGAAAGATCATACCGGATATTGACTAAGTTGGCGTTCGTTGTCGAATACTTAAACTCGGCTATAATGGTGCTAGGATACTCCGCCGCTCACGCTGCCAGGAGGCAATGCGATGCGTGACCACATGAAGCTAAGTGCTTGGCTGGTAGGCTCCATCGGGCTGCTGATTGTGGTCGCAGCGGGCTGTTTCCAGCCAGCGGGTGGCAGCTTAGAGGCGACGAGCGTCGCTCAGGCGCCTCCGACGTTCACGCCGCTCATCATCGAGACGCCATCGCCAACCCCCACCCCCACCGAGGAAGTTGTTCTAGAAGATGAGCCGAAGGCGGAAGATTTGGAGCCGGGCGACGGGGTCGTCACCGATCTCTCGATTGCGACGCCAGATCCCTTCGCTTTGTTCGAGGGTACACAGGTAGCCGATCTGCCGCTGTTTCAAGAAGACCCCTTGATCGCAACAGCCACGGCGCTGGCACTATTCCAGCAGCTTCTTGAAGGCGAGCTGCCTCCCTCCGATCCCTTTGTCGAGGAAGCGCCCCAGCAGATCGATATCCCGGCAGACCCCTTGGCGCAAACGGCCACGGCGTTGGTCGCCAACGCCACGGCGACGGCTGCCGCTCCGCTCACGCAGACGGCACAGGCAATTTTAGGGCCCACGCCCACGCCTACGCTAGATCCTTTCCTGCCGACACCACCGCCTACCGTAGCCCCACCCGGCCAAGACTGTATTCACACTGTTGTGGCGGGAGAGAATCTGTTCCGCATCTCGCTGCGCTACAACACGACCGTTAACGAACTGGCAGTCGCTAATGGGATCGCTAATCCAAACCTGATTCTGGTCGGCCAGCAGATCCGCATTCCCAACTGTGGCGGCACTGGCCAACAGCCCCAGCTTCCAGGTGGTACTGGGGGGTGTGCTGGCCCGGTCTATTCTGTGATGCAGAATGATAATTTGTTCCGGCTGTCGCTGCGCTTTAATACAACAGTCCATGCGATCGCGGCGTGCAATAACATCGCTAACATCAATCTGATCTTCATCGGCCAGCAGCTCAGGATGCCGTCTTAAAGGCCGTCACACCAGCTTGATTCAGTGAGACCGCTGACAACGCTTCATGTCGCGGTCTCTTTTTTGACATGCGAAAATAGAATCCATTTCTGGGCGCGTTTGACTTGGCTCTGCATGAAGTGAGCGCGCCGGTGAGCGTGATCGATCGATCTTTTTGAAAGAGATGGCTATGCAAGAAGATGTGATCGCCCGAAAGCGTGTCTTTGATGGCAAGCTCGTCAAGCTTGACCATCTCACGGTGCGTTTGCCCAACGGCGGGCAAAGTGAGCGCGAAATCGTCGAACACCCGGGGGCGGCCGCCGTGGTCGCGCTCGATGCGCATGATCGGGTGCTGCTCGTGCACCAATATCGACTGGCTGCGCGCCGAGTGCTCCGTGAGATTCCAGCAGGGACGCTTGAACCGGGGGAAGATCCATTGGAGTGCGCGAAACGCGAGCTGCAAGAGGAAACGGGTTATTTGCCCGGCAGGCTGGAACATATCGGCGGGCTGTACGTCGCGCCGGGCTACACGACGGAGTACATTCATCTGTTCCTAGCGTTGGATTTGACTTATGCACCGCTGGCTGCCGATGACGACGAGTTTATTGAGGTCGAACAGCTTCCACTTGGCGAAGCCCTAGCGTTGATCGACAGCGGCGATATTGTCGACGGGAAGAGTATTGCCGGCCTACTGCGCGTCGCTCGGCTGCGCGGCCTGCGCAGTTTGTGAAAGCGGCGGTTGTTACCTCAGGCTTTCCTGACAGGTTGATGCGCCCTTGAATCTACAGCAAACGCCATGCTATACTGCGAAGCCAATTTGTTCGACCTGCTGGCACGCTTTTAGGCGTGCTTTTTAAGGAATTATCGTCATGAATGAGCTGATAAAATCCCTTCAAGCGCCAGATCGGGATTTCCCTGAGTTTGGCCCGGGTGATACGGTTAAAGTTCATGTGCGCGTTATCGAAGGCGACCGCGAGCGCGTTCAGGTGTTTCAGGGTGTGGTCATTCGCCTACGTGGCAGTGAAAACGAGCGCAATTTTACAGTGCGGCGTATCGCTTCCCATAACGTTGGCGTGGAACGGACGTTCCTGCTGCGCAGCCCACGCATCGACAAGATCGAAGTTGTGCGCCGCGCTAAAGTGCGCCGCGCTCAGCTCTATTACTTGCGCAATGTTCGTGGCAAGGCTGCCCGCCTGAAGGAAAAGCGCTAAGCCTTGCAACCGCTGATCGGCATCACTTCCGCCAGCACAAAGGCCGATAGCTTATCCTACCACCGTGCTTATGCCGCAAACGCTTTTGCGGTTGCCCGAGCGGGTGGTTTGCCCGTTTATGTGCCCTGTGGTTTGGACATGAAGACGCTGCGGGCAATTTATGACCGTCTTGATGGCGTGCTCTTGCCGGGGGGCGGTGACGTTGACCCAGTTCGCTATGGCTGTACCCCGCACCCAGCAACCAAAAATATCGATGACTCGCGGGATACCCTCGAATTGACCATTGCCCGTTGGGCCGTTGATGATGATCTGCCGGTGTTCGGCATTTGCCGCGGCCATCAAGTACTCAATGTCGCGCTTGGCGGCACCTTAGTTCAAGACATTCCTAGCGAAATTGGCGTCTCGGCGAACCGTCACGATACAAACGGCGAACCGCGCACCGTGCGCGCGCATCAGGTACGCATTGAGGCGAACAGCCGGTTGGCCACTGTTCTTGGACAGCTAAGGCTCGAAGTCAACAGCCTTCATCATCAAGCTGTCGATCGGCTTGCGCCCGGCCTTGTTGCCACGGCATGGGCTGATGATGGCGTCATTGAAGCCTTGGAATCCCCCGCTAAACGCTTTGTCCTCGGCGTTCAGTGGCACCCTGAAGATTTGGTTGAAGATGATGAAACGATGCAGCGCCTATTCAAGGCGTTCATCGATGCAGCTCGTGAGCGTGCCTTCGCCCATTGATGCCCCCTCGATCGGGGTGATCGACTCTGGCGTTGGCGGGCTGAGCGTCTTGCGCGAGATTCATCGTTTGCTTCCCGGCCTGCCAACGCTCTATTATGCTGACCAAGCCCATCTGCCTTATGGGGCGCGCTCGGCTGCACAGGTGCGCGCTTTTATCGATCCGATCGTCCGGTTCCTCATGGACAATGGCGCAGCGGTGATGGTGCTGGCTTGCCATGCCGCCAGCGCAGCAGCGCTCTACGATCTACGAGCGCGTTACCCACAAGTCCCGTTTGTCGGTATGGAGCCGGCCGTCAAGCCCGCTGCCGAAGAAACGCGCACCAAAGTGATCGGCGTTTTGACGACCGAAGGCACCGCCAACGGCGCTCTCTACCATGGCGTCCTCGACCGCTATACGCGCGGCGTTCATGTTGTGACCAGCATCGCGCCAGAGCTGGTGCTGATGGTCGAACGCGATGATGCCGGCAGCGCTGCTAGCCAGTGCATCCTACGCGATCGTCTCGCCCCGCTGATCGAAGCGGGCGCGGATCGCATCGTCTTGGCTTGCACGCACTTCCCCTTCCTCATTCCTCACATTGCCGCGCTAACGAGGATTCCATTGGTAGACCCGAGCGCGGCAGTTGCGCGTCAAGTTGGGCGGGTGCTGCCACCTCAGATGAAGGCTGAAGCGGTGTGCCGTGACTTCCAGCGGCGCGACCGCTATCTCACCAGCGGCGACGCCACAGCGTTTCAATCGATGATTCGTCGGCTCACGGGCGTTGAAGCCGCTGTCGAAGCGGTTGCGCTGGGCTGAGGTGTAGTTTGCTAACCAGCGCGCGCCGGGTTTGTCGAGCGGTCGAAGGCGGCAACTCTGCGCGCGGTTTCTGGTGGGGAAACGGGCAGCAAGATGTAAAATGTGCTGCCCGGCAGCGCTTCGACGTCGTAGCCGCTGCTTTCTACCCAAATACGCCCCCCATGCCCCTCAATGACACCGCGAGCGATTGTCAAGCCCAAGCCGGGACCGGCGCCCATAAATTTGTAGGCGCCGCTTGAATGAAGCGCGGGGTCGTAAGCGCGGAAAAATTTGCTGAAAATCAATTCTTGGTTTTCGCGCGCGATGCCGACGCCGGTATCGGCGATAGTGATCAACACCTGTTCTGCTGTGTCCGGAGTTTCGGCGGGCTGCCGGCTGCCAGTGATCTCGATGCGGCCGCCGTCAGGCGTGAATTTGATGGCATTGACGACGACATTGCGCAGCGCCTGCACCAAGCGCTGCGCATCTGCCTGAATCAGCGGCAGCGACCGCACACCGCGAGCCGAGAGCGTGAGTTTGCGCGAACGCAGCACATCGATCAAGGGTTCAACTGCTGCGCGAACGACCGCTTCGACCGACGTCTCTGCGAAATGCAAATCCATTGCATCGACGTCAAGCTGGCTGACATCGAGCATGGCCGCGATCAATTCATCCATACGTTCGGCTGCGCTGCGCAGGTTCACAACCATCGCTGCGATTTGGTCGCGATCGATCGCCTCCTGCTCGTTAAGCGCATCGAGGATATCGGTATAGCCTCGAATCTGGGCCAGCGGGGTGCGCAGCTCGTGGCTGGCGACCGTGATGAAATCGGTTTTGACCGAATCAAGTTTTTCGACCTGCTCTTTGGCTGCTTCCAATGTCTGGTTGAGCGTCCGCATCTCTGCATTAAGGCTGCGCAAATGCGCCAGCAAACGCGCATTGTGCAGCGCGGTCACCGTTTGACTGGCGAGAGAGGCGAGCAGGTCGAGATCGCGCGGCTGAAATGGCGCGTCATCACTGCGCAGGCCCGCCGCTAAAATGCCGATCAACTTGTTATCGGCCATGATGGGAGCATAAGCAGCCATCTCCAGTTGCTCGAAGTAAGCACTCTCATCGGGCGGCAGGGCTTCAAATGCCCGGCTGTACTCCAGCATGTACTGTGACAGCGGCTGCCTTTCCACCGCGAGCTGGCTGAAGATGGGGCTGGCGATATCGAGGCGGCCACGTGTTACCGGGTGACCATCGGGGTAGGCTAGGCAGCGCAGCTCAAATTGATCGTGCGCATGGTGTAGGGGACTGACGAGGATCAGACCGGCGCGCCGCGTGCGCAGGCTGTGCACCACGGCCTGCGCGGCGGCTTTCGCCAGTGCGTTAATGTCGGTGACGCCCGCGATCTTCTGGCTGTAGTAGCGCGCGGCGCGGGCAGCGCCGCTGCTGCGATTCGTGCGCCAGTTTGAGAAAAGCAAGCGAATGAGGTGTTGAAGCGGAAAGTAAAGCAGCGCTCCTAACAGCGCAATTAATACATTGACGAGAGGTTCCGATCCAGCGACGTTAAGCACCGCTCCGAGGCCGATTGCGAATGTGACGAACAGCAGGAGCAATACGCAAGCGCGGGCAGCACCCACTAAATCGCGGCGGACCGTAAAGACGCGTGACGTGCTCAGCGCGGCGCGGGCCAGCGCGATCCCGATCGCGCTGAGCGCTGCTCCAAAGGGCGGAAACAGCGGGTAGCCCAGCAGCAGCAGTGCCGAACCGAGGGCGAGCACGCCCGTCGTGAGCGCCCATAACAGGGCACGATTGGCCATTTCCGGCAGTTTTGCGCGATAAAAGACCACCAGCGCGTAGCTCACGAGGAGGATCGTTAGGGCGACGAAACCCCCGATCAGCAGCAGCGCGGCCGGTTCGCCCGCGCTCACAGCCTGTTCGACCCAGCCCGGAACGCCGATCGTCGTGCCTGTTGAGTTTGCGACTGGCCTCAGCAGGAGGATAAAAAAGCTGACCAGCCACAGCATCCCGAGTATGATCCACAGCCACGGCCGAGGCGCGTGCCTGCCAATAGTGTTAAGGTCTTGCCATGCTAATGCGCCGAATGCCACCCACTGAAGGCTTAAGATGGCGCTCAGCAGCTCCCCACGGGAGAGCAGCGGGTCAGTAAAAGTTTCTTCAGGCAGGATGAGCAGGCTTAGAGCCAATGCGCCCGTCAACAAAGCCAGCCCGAACCACACGTGCCCTGCGCGCATTCGCCGTGCGCGCGCGATGATGCTGATCAGGACGCATCCATAGACAGCGATGCAAATCGCGATCACGGCGCTGGCTATGCCCATGATTTACCACCTGTGATGCGAGAATAGGTCGATTTTATAGCGGCGCAGTTCAGCTCGCGTGTGGGGCCGCAAACATTATTTCAAAATGTAATACGTTCCCTTTTTTGAGCCGACTTTCAACAGAATACCCCGTTCGACCATATCCGCCAAGTCAAGGCGCAGTGTTTCGGCCGAGACGCCTTGACATAAGGTGCGATATTCGCGATTGGTGATCGAGCCTTTATCGCGGATATATTGGAGCGCGCGCGACTGGCGGTGGTTCGTATTGCGCACCCAGTCGGGCACGATCTGCCGCTCGCGCGAGTTGTACAGCGTGACAGCAAAACTGTAAGGGCGCGCGTCAAAGCTGGGCGGCAGGTGGCCGGCTTGTTCCATCACCTCCATCATGCGGTCAATACCCAGCCCAAGCTCCTCAATATAGCCCCACTGGAACAAGCCATTGACGACGCGCGGGTTGCGGCTGAAATGCTCATCAATAATGTTTTCCACCGTGATGAAACCCGGCAGTCCCCCCGGCGAGATCACTTCAAGCCGGTCAGAGTACATGCGGATTTCGATGCGCCGGCCGCGCAGCCGGTAATCACGATGGCAGATGGCGTTAACGATCGCTTCGCGCACGGCGAACTGTGGATATTCGGTCGTCTCTTCGCGCTCTAGGCCTTTGACGACCGCGCTGACGGCCATCTCGCTCCAGATCAGATTCCACGAGGCTTCAATTAAACGGGGCAGCGGCCCAGTGAGTTCCTCGCGCCGCGAGTAGCCGGCCAGCCCGTTTTCGCCGCGCGGTGTTTTGCCGACGAATTTGGCGAACACAACGCCGCTCTGCGGCAGCCAGTGCTGAGGGTATTCGCAGAACAACAAAATCCCGCTCACCGTCGGCCGGCCAGCATTGTCGATCGCGCCGATCTCGCGCAGCATGTCATCGATCTTGCCGTTGTAGGGCCGCTTGGTGCGCTCGGCGCGTTTGGCGAGGTATTCGTCGATCATCTTGCGGCTAAAGTCATCTTTGGTGGCGCCGGGCACGATCTCTGACTCGTAATCACCCGTGCTTTTGGCGCTGGCCAGCTTGAGGATCTCCTGCCCGCCTAAAGGACGGTTGGCCTTGTCGCTGCGGATGAGCACTCGGCCATCAGTGAGGGCATGCAGCTCAATGCTGCGCGGGATGCGGAGTGCGTAGACTATGCCTGTCTCCATCTCGACAGGTTCCCAGTTGCCAGTGACGATGACGGGGTTGGTTAGTGCGTCGGCTTCTTTCAGGGCTTTCGTTAGCGCATCGGCCTCCAGCTTATGCGCAAAGGTGCCGTCCTCGTTAATGCCAATGACCAGCGTGCCGCCCTCGGTGTTGGCAAAGGCGACCAATGTTTCGGCGATCAGTTTAGGGTCGGCCTTTTCGAGGAAGGCCAACCGTGGGCCGGGGCCGTTCTTCAAAAATTCTGGATTTAACATGCGGTTTATCTTTACGTCAGGAATTAATGATATTTTAGCACGAATTTGGCGCAGCGACTTAGTACGACTATACTCGGTTTATGGCGGTTAGACATCTATTAAACCTGTTTGGCGATCGCGTTCGCTCGCTGCCGATCCTTGTCCTTTACTTGACGGATGGCTGTAACAGCCGCTGCGTAACTTGCGATATCTGGCGCAGTCCCCGGCGCAACATGTCCTCCAGCCTATTTTCGGCAATCGCGGCCGACTGCCGAGCGCTTGGCGTGCGCTGGGCTGTGTTAAGCGGCGGAGAAGCAATGCAGCATCCTGAGTGGCCGGCGCTGGCGCAGCGACTGCGCGCTGAACGCGCGCGTGTGCTGCTGCTGACGAATGGCCTGCTCGTTAAGAAACAGATCGCGGAGGTGCTGGCGAGCGTTGATGAAGTGATCGTCAGCCTTGATGCGGGGACTGCCTCGACTTATCAAGCCATTCGTGGCGTTGATGGTTTCGATCTGGTGCTGGAAGGCATCGAGTTCGTGCGCGCCGGCGGCTTGCCGGTGACGACAAGGACGACCGTTCAGCGCGCCAATTATCGAGAGCTGCCGGATATTATCGCAGTCGCGAAGGCGCTTGATGTCACCTCAATCAGCTTTCTGACGGTTGACGTGAGCAATCCGTTTGCGTTTGGGCCGCGCTTCTCTGGCGGCGCGGCGCTGCCGCTGGTTGCGTCTTCTGGTTTGGGCGCGCCCGTTGAACACGGTCCGCCGGCCAGCGCTTTAGAGCCGGCTGATTTAGAAATCTTTGCTGCTGTGCTCGAACAGATTGAGCGCGATCATGCGAAGGATTTCGCGTCTGGCCGCCTTGCCGAGCCGCCGGCTAAGCTCTGGCGCATGCTGGATTACTTTCGCGCTGTGTTAAACGAAGCGCCTTTTCCGTCTGTACGCTGTAATGCCCCTCATCATTCCGCTGTCGTTGAGGTAGACGGCACATTGCGACCGTGCTATTTTTTGCCGTCCATGGGGAAGGTGAACGGTCACATGCCTTTGGTGCAGGCGCTCAACAGCGATGCTGCTCTGACGCTGCGGCGCGCTTACCGCGCCGGGGAACGCCCTGAGTGTACCTGCTGTGTTTGCCCGCTCTATAAAGGCCCGCGCGCGCTGCTCACGCTGTAAGATGCTCACCTTATTTTTAATTGTCGTTGTGGGAGCTAGCTTCGTCTTTTTAGTCCGCAGCGTTCTAGTTTCGGCTGGCTTTTATAAAGATCCCATACTCGAACATTTTCGACGCTACCAGCCGATAGAAACTTGCTTCGACCCATGGCCGAGTGTTTTGCTGTGGATGGGCGTCCTGCTCAGCGCTTCAGGGTTTTTATCTGAACTGCACATCCAAATGGGTTTCATCTTCATCTTGATGGGTTTCTCGCTGCTTGCGCTTGGCGGGTGGGCAGATATGCAGGAAACGGCGCGGCGCCTGTGGCACCAGTGGATCGTGCTGCCGCGTTGGTATGCCCAACTGCGCGAACGCACCACACGCGAAGAACGGCGGCGCATTGGCTTCATGTGGCTGTGGCTGCCTGCGCGTACGCGCGCGCGCCTCAGCATCAGCGATGCAGCATTTCAACAGTGGGCCGATTTGATTATCATCGCTACAGTCATGCAGACGGTTGAAGAGGCTGCGCACAAGGCGTCGGAGAAACGCACCGCGCGCGGAGAGTTCGCTGATGTTTAGCCGCCTCTTGCGGAGAAGACGCGCTCGCTCCAGCGTCGGCGTGCCCGTTTTGCCCAGTCTCGAGGCTTATGCGCTCTGGGCAGCCACTTATCCGCCTCATGCGCATAACGCGCTCATGCAGGCCGAACAGACGGCGCTGCTCGCGCTGCTGCCCTCGCTCGAAAGGCTGCGTGTGCTTGATCTTGCATGTGGCACTGGCCGTTATGCGCGCTTGGCTGAAGCGCGCGGCGCACAAGTGATCGGCCTCGATAACAGCGCGGCTATGCTCAAAGCGAGTGCGCTGTCGTTGAGCGCGCTCGCTACGGTGCAGGCGCTGCCGCTGGCGACGGGTTCGATCGATGGGGTGATCTGTGCGCTGGCGCTGGGGCACTTGCCATCGCTTATCGTCCCATTGGCTGAAATTAGCCGTGTCTTGCGGCCGGGCGGATGGGCGCTGCTCAGCGATTTTCATCCGTACATGGTCTTGGCAGGTGCAGAGCGCACGTTCACCGCGCCAGACGGCCGGACGTATGCGGTTGAACATCATCTCCATTTGTGGAGTGACTACTTGGCTGCTGCGAGCGCGGCCGGTCTGTTGTTCGAAGCGGCGGCAGAACCAGCGCTTGATAGTAGTGCTACCTCGGCGCCGCCAGTCGTCCTCGTTGTGCGGTTGCGCAAGCCTCTACGCGCTGCCTGATCGCGCGATCAGGATGTAAACGCCGATGACCGCTGCGATCACAGCGGGAGGCAGGCACAGCGAGACGAGCAGCCGCACGACCATCTCAACTTCCGCCTGCCCTAAGATGACCCATAGAATGACAAAGAGGACGACGCCGACGATGCCGAGCGCGACCCCAGCGGCAAGGATGCGCGTGATCTCTGGTTTAGGGGCTTGGCTCATGGTCCGCTCCACAAGCTAAAATTTTAACGGTTGGTTTCGTCATGAGACTCCAGTCGTTCAATCAGGCGGCGAAGGTCATCAGCTGTTGGGCGCTGTTCATCCGCGCTATCTGCGGGCTCTGGTTCTGGGGGCACAGTGGCGGTTTCGGCTGGCAATGTCTCGTCTAGATGGAGTGGGGCGAGGCCGGCCATCGGGTCGAGCGCAAGGGTCGGCGATGCTAATGCTGACGCGCTGTCTTCAGCGCCGTCCGGCTCCTCAACGCGATCTGCGGCTTGCGTCGCTGTCAAGGCTGGAACGGCTGGAGCTCGCGCGCCGCCCTCCGTTTGCATGCGGCTGCGCAGCGCTGTGTGTCGTCGCTGCGCGCTGCGCAACTCCCACTCGCGACGTTCGCGAGCGATTGCCCGCTTTAAGCGTGCGGTGCGCAAGAACGACGCGATCGTCATGGCCGCGATCAAGGCGACCATAAATCCCGCCGCTCCTAGTGCCCACCACAGCTCTGCATTCACCGAAGTGCCTCCGCTTGTGCAGCCAGCCGACGTATTGTAGGGTATTGTAATGGATTTTAGCTGTGCGTGCTGCTTTAATGACTGTAACGGTGCTTGTATGTTACCATGCAAAGCAAACTGTCCTGCGCGTTGGGGTGGAGCCTGAATGACGCATTTCTCCGCTGAAGCCGTACCCGAACCACCCTCACAAATCCCGGCTGGCCCGCTGCGCCGCTGGCTGATCATGCATGACGACCAATGGACATTCATCGTGCCCTATATTGGGCTAGCTGTCCTGCTGAGCGTTTTGATCAGCCTCTTTTGGCTGGTTGTGGTCGTCGCCGTGCATTTTGCCCTCGAGATCGCCCGGCAAGCTTACCTAGCTCGCGGTGCCGGACAGGGTGGCCGACCGCTGCTGGTCGCTGGTCGTGCTCTCTGGGAGTTGAAGCTCGATCTAGCGCTGATCTTATTCGCGCTGACGCTGTCGCTGTATCTTGAAGTCACGCTGGGCGTTGTCGGCCTAGGGGCGGGCGCGCGCGGCGCAGCGATGGCTGGGGCGCGGGTGGGCGCTCGCTTCACTGTGATTCAACAAGTGCTGCGTGGGCTGCTGCTTTCGCTCGACGATCTCGCTCAAGTCGTGCGGGTGCTGCTGCGGCGCCGGAAAGCTCCAAGTGGCGAGACCGCGAAAGAGGCTGATCCCGACGATGGGCTGGCGCTTGCTCCCATTAAATCAACCCGCGGCGACTATACGATCCTTGGTTTTGCCGGCGTGTGCGCGCTGCTCATTGTTGCTGCGCCGCTGCTGCTCGACCTTACTCCGGCGGAACTCCTCCAGCAGATCGCCGAGGAGATGACCCCCTTTCCGGCTCCTGCCGAACTGTTCGACATAGATTAGGGCTTGTTAAGCCTTCGTTATTTGGATTGGCGCCTCAAAGTTTCCTGTTATAATACAAACCACATTACGATATTGGGGTAAATATGTATACGATCACTCAACGTTATATTGTGCGCGGCGCTTTTTGGGTGATAGTTTACCTGCTGTTGGTGCTGGCGCCGCTGCTGATCATGTTGATCGGGCCAATTCCAGAGGGGCGTGGCTTCTGGAGAGAGCTTTCGGTAGCGCTGGGCTTTGCTGGCTTGGCAATGATGGGCTTGCAGTTCGGCATTACCGGGCGTTTTCGCTACATCACGTCACCTTTCGGGATGGACGTCATTTATCACTTTCATCGGCAGGTTTCGTTAGTAGCGTTCGCGTTAGTGCTGGCACACCCGTTGATCTTATTCGCCATCAATCCAGACTCGATCCGTCTACTTAATCTGATCGAAGCGCCATGGCGCGCCCGTTTCGGCGTAATCTCGGTGCTGCTGCTGATCATCTTGGTCGCCCTGTCGCTCTGGCGGCTGCGCTTGCGCCTGAATTATGAAGCGTGGCGGCTTAGCCATGGGCTGCTGGCTGTCGGCGTTGTCATGCTGGCGATGCTGCATGTCATTGGCGTCGGGCATTATATCGATACGCCGTGGAAGCGTGTCTTCTGGATCGGGCTGACTTTCGTTTGGGTGGGCGTGCTCTTTTACGTGCGCGTCATCAAGCCAATCGTGATGATTCGCCGTCCATATGTCGTCGAGCAGGTGATCCCTGAGCGAGGCGATGCATATACGCTCGTGCTGCGTCCCGACGGCCATGGTGGATTTCGTCATAAGCCCGGCCAGTTCGTGTGGCTTACTTTGTGGAATACGCCGTTCAACATCACCGAGCATCCGTTCACCATTTCCTCAAGCTCTGAGCAGAGCAAATCGATCGACCTAACGATCAAGAATTTGGGCGATTTCTCCTCTACCATCGGATCCGTCAAGCCCGGGCAGCGTGCCTATCTGGACGGCCCATATGGCGCTTTTACGATCGATCTTCACCCTTCCGATACCTATGTCTTTATTGCGGGTGGCGTCGGCATCACGCCGATGATGGGGATGCTGCGCACGATGGCCGACCGTGGTGATCAGAGGCAGGCGATTTTGCTCTACGGCAATCCAACGCTGGAAGCCGTGACGTTCTATGATGAACTCGAGAGCTTGAAAGACAAGCTTAACTTGAAAGTGGTTCACGTTCTAGAAAATCCGCCAGAGGATTGGCAGGGCGAGCAGGGGTTCATTACTGCCGAGATCATCCGGCGGCACGTGCCCGGTAACCTCGCCGAGCATGAATATTTCATCTGCGGGCCTAACCCAATGATGGACGCGATCGAGCAAACGCTGGCCGATCTCGGCGTCCCGATCGAGAAGTATCACTCTGAGCGATTCAACTTTGTCTAACAAGAAGGAGAAACAAGATGCGGCGCAAAATTGCAGATGCGTTGGCCATCGTTTCCGGCCTGATGATCGTACTGGTTTCCGTCCTCTTCGCGCTGGCACAGAGCTGAACGCCGCGGCGTTCGGCGGAAAGAAGCAGCTATGACGGAGTATCGGCCGATCGCTGATTACGGCATCATCGGCGATTTGCGCACTGCCGCGCTGATCAGCCGCGAGGGCACTATCGACTGGTGCTGCTTGCCACATTTCGACAGCCCCAGTATTTTCGCTGCGCTGCTTGATCGTCTCCGCGGTGGCACTTTCTCGATTCGGCCCGTGAGCGGGGTGCGCGCTGAGCAGCGTTATATCGCGCGGACTAATGTGCTGCAAACGATCTTTGCGACGCCGGCCGGTCGGCTCGCAATTAACGATTTTATGCCGCTGCGCGGGTCGTTGGAAGGATGCGCAGAGTCTGAGACGACGCACACAATTTATCGGATCTTGCAAACGGAAGGCAGCGCGGTTGAAGTTGAAGTCCTCTGGGCGCCGCGCATGGATTACGCCCGCGCTGAGACAAGGATCGAGGCGGTTGAGGGCGGCTGGCGAGCAAACGGCGGCGAGATGCATATTTTGCTCGGTGGCCTGCCCGCCGCTGGTGAACTGCTTGACGACGGGTTTGGTCCTGCCGTGAAAGCGCGTTTCACCGTCACCCCAGGGGAGCCAGTGGCGCTGGCTCTGCGCTGGAACGGCGTATTAGCGCATGTGGAGACCCCCGCCGCACTCGATGCTCTCGAAGAGACAGTGCGCTTGTGGCGAGACTGGGTTGATAAGGATTCGATCCAATCGCGCGGCTGGGCAGAGCCGCACACGGCCCTGTTGGTGCGAGCTGAGCTGGTGCTCAAGCTGCTGTCGCATGCTGGTACAGGCGCGATCGTCGCAGCGCCAACCACATCGCTGCCCGAAACCATCGGCGGTGTGCGGAATTGGGATTATCGTTACACATGGATTCGTGATGCTGCGCTGACCGCGCAGGCGCTCGTCGCGGTGGGCCACAAGCGCGAGGCGATCGATTGGCTGCATTGGGTCGAACGGATCTCGCAGGCCCAGCGCGACGCTGGCCAATCGCTGCGCATTATGTATGGCCTGCATGGCGAGGTTGATCTGACGGAAATCGAGCTGGAACACCTTGAAGGTTACCGCGGTTCGCGGCCGGTTCGTATCGGGAACGGAGCAGCCGAGCAGATTCAGCTCGATATTTATGGCGATCTGCTCAACGCTGCGTACGAACTGGTGCGCAGCGGCGAGCCGCTTCAGGCAGAATTGTGGGGCTTCCTGTGTGCAGTGGCGGATATGGCCTGTGAGCACTGGCAAAAGCCAGATTACGGCATCTGGGAAATGCGCGGGCCAACGCGCCATTTCGTCTATTCGAAAGTGATGATCTGGGTTGCGCTTGACCGCGCGCTGCGGTTAGCGAAACACCATGCCATGCCCGGCGATACATCGCGCTGGCGTAAGACGCTGGCCGAGGTTCGCGAGGTCGTTCTACGTCAAGGATACAACGACGCAGTCGGCGCTTTTGTACAGTCCTTTGATTCGACCGACCTCGATGCTTCCAACTTGTTGATCCCGCTCTACGATTTTCTGCCGTTCGACGATCCGCGTGTGCAGAGCACTATCGACCGGACGATCGAAGGTCTCACCGAAAACGGCTTGGTCTATCGCTACAAAGCTGATGATGGCCTTCCCGGCAAAGAGGGCGCTTTTGGCTTGTGCACATTTTGGCTCGTTGATAACTTGGCGCTCTCAGGCCGTTTGGATGAGGCTCATGCTATCTTTGAAGGTATGGTGAGCCGCGCCAATCATCTCGGTCTGTTTGCAGAGCAGTTCGATGCCGTTTCGGGCGAACACTTGGGCAACTTTCCACAAGCGTTCAGCCACATCGGCCTGATCAACAGTGCGCTTTATCTGGCTCACGCGGAAGGGCGCGAAACGCCGATCGCCGAACCGATGGGGTCTGACGAGCATCGCGCTGACACTCTTGGCGCCGAAGCCGAGCAGCCGTCTTAATGCTGGCGCGGCTATTCCAACGCGTACATCCCCCAGTTGAATTGGGGAATGTATCCGATCTGCGCCCTCGCTCTGGCTGAGCTAAGCACTGCGGCGCGCCCTTCGAGGCCCGGACGTATCTCCGTATGGGGATAGTGTGCGCGCAGCAGGTCAGCGGTTGGGACGGGCATAAACGTATCTTGGGCGGCGATGAAAAAAGCTTCATGACCGCGTAGATCGGCTTCGAGGCTTAAACGGCAGGCGAGCCCGACGTCGCGCGCATCGATGTAGCTCCATAGATTTGAAGCGCCAGCAGCGGGGTTTGCCCACAAGGGTTTGACTTGGGCTTTAAACGTCTCAGGCGTATGGATCCACGGCATGCGCAGGCTGATGATCGTCATTTCCGTCCGACGGGCGTAAGCAGCCGCCATCTCCTCGCCGAGGTGCTTGGAAAGCGCGTAGACATCTTGCGGGGCGCGGGGGTGCGCTTCATCGATCGGCGCGTATTCCGGTTCAAAGAAACGCGTATAAAATGGGTAGCCAAGCACCGACACGCTCGAGGCATAGATGATCCGCTTGATCTGAAGGAGCGCTGCCGCCTCGAGCACGGCAAACATGGCTTGCGTGTTGGTGCGAAAGATGACTTCCGCCGGTTCGTAGGTTGGGCGTGGGATGGCAGCAAAATGGACGACGGCATCCATCCCTTGCAGGCAGGTCACCATATGGCCGAGGTCGGTCGCGTCAGCGACTTTGTAGGGGCAGATCGGCCCAGCCGGCGCAGTCCGGTCGAGGCTCAGCACTTCATAGCCTGCTTCGACCAGCGCCTGAACGACGAACGAGCCGGCCAGTCCGCTTCCGCCGGTTACGGCGACGCGCTGGCTGCGTCGATCACGGTTTTGATTCATGTCGATGGCTCCTTGAACTGCGCGATGAGATCCAATTTCGGTATGTCGCCGCAAAATGTCTGGATTCTGCGGTCGAGATGGGATACCCTTAAGCTAGACATTATTGAGAGCCAGATTACAAAGGCTGTGCAGCCGAGAAAGCCCGAACGGCAGTAAAGTCGCTCGCAGCTTGCAGTCCAGCTCATGATTTGAGGGAAAAGTATGCCGCGAAACGATGCGCAGCGCGAAACCCATCAGCAAGGAATGATCGCCTCAGTGCGCGGCAGCGTGATCGATGTGCGGTTTACCCAGACGCTGCCCGCCATTTACAGCGAACTTCGTGCTGGCAAAGACGACTCGATCATCATTGAAGTCGTAGCCCACCTCGATGCGCAGACGGTTCGAGGCATCGCCCTCACGCCAACTCAGGGTTTAGCTCGGGGCGATCGCGCGATCGACACCGGACATCCGCTGCGCGTGCCGGTGGGCGAGATGCTGTTAGGGCGCGCTTTTAATGTGTTGGGTCAGCCGCTCGATGCTAAAGAAGACATAAAGGATGCTGAATGGCGTTCGATCCACCAGCCGCCTGTGCCGCTTGTCCGGCAAACCACATCGTCGGAGATCTTCGAAACCGGCATCAAGGCGATCGACCTGCTGGCGCCGCTCGAACGTGGGGGCAAAGCTGGTCTGTTCGGCGGCGCAGGCGTCGGCAAAACCGTCTTGATCACGGAGATGATCAATAACATCGTAGGGCGCTATCGCGGGGTGAGTATTTTTTGCGGCATCGGCGAGCGCTCGCGCGAGGCGGAAGAGCTGTACCGCGAGATCGAAGAAGCCGGTGTGCTTGATAATACGATCATGGTCTTCGGTCAAATGAATGAGCCGCCGGGCGCGCGCTTTCGTGTTGGCTATTCTGCCCTGACGATGGCTGAATATTTTCGCGACGATGCCGCCCAAGACGTGCTGCTGTTGATTGACAATATCTTCCGTTTTGTGCAAGCCGGTTCAGAAGTTTCTGGCTTAATGGGCCAGCTTCCGTCGCGGCTTGGCTACCAGCCCACGTTAGGCACTGAACTGGCCGAGATTCAGGAACGCATCACAAGCACTGCCAGCGGCTCGATCACGTCGGTGCAGGCGGTTTACGTGCCAGCGGATGACTTTACCGATCCCGCCGTCGTCCATACATTCACCCATCTCTCGGCCATGGTGGCGCTTTCGCGCGATCGCGCTAGCCGCGGGCTGTATCCAGCGGTTGACCCGCTGACATCCGAATCGAGTATGTTGGTGCCGCCGGTTGTCGGCGATCGGCATTATCGCGTCGCGCGGGCGGTGCAGGAAACGCTGGCCAATTATGAAGATTTGAAAGACGTGATCGCCATGTTGGGCCTCGAAGAATTGTCGCGCGAAGACCAGCGTGTGGTCAACCGAGCGCGGCGGCTGGAGCGCTTTTTGACGCAGCCATTCTTCACGACCGAGCAGTTCACCGGCCAGCCTGGCCGCATGGTCGCGCTGGAGGATGCCATCGAGGGCTGCGAACGCATCCTGAACGATGAATTCTTCGACTATCCTGAGATGGCGCTCTACATGATCGGCACGGTGGACGAGGCGGAGAAGGAGTAGCCATCGTGCGGCTGCGCATTTTGCTGCCTTCCCATATTTTTCTCGACCGCGAGGTCATCAGCGTCAGCGCTGAAGCGGCCAACGGCGCCTTTACACTGCTGCCACGCCATATCGACTTTGCGATGGCGCTGGTGCCGGGAATTCTATCGTTCCGCGCTCAAGAAGGCGGCAGGGCGATCGAAGAATTCATGGCTGTTGACGAAGGCATTCTGGTGAAGACTGGCTCTGAGGTGCGCGTCTCGACGCGCAGGGCGGTGCGCGGCCCAGATCTCGGCCGGCTGCGCCACCTGATTGAGGACGAATTCCTCCAGATCAGCGAACAAGAGAAACATACGCGCTCTGCTTTAGCCGGTTTAGAGACCGACCTCGTCCGTCGTTTCATCGAACTGCGGGAGCGATAATCATGAGTGTTCCCCCTGATCTGCGACCGGATGGTCAGGAACCGCGCCCCGTGAGCGAGCGCGAGCTGCGCCAGCGGCAGCTTGTCGAGGATATCGCCCGCAAAGAACGACGCAAACTACGCCATCGACGTCATGGGGGCGGCATCTGGTTCGGCTTGGGCACCTTCGGCATCGTCGGCTGGTCAATCGCGCTGCCGACGCTGATCGGCATCGCCGTTGCCCTGTGGGCGAATTCCATCCGGCCGGGTACTTGGACGTTAGGGTTTTTTTTCCTTGGTTTAGCGATCGGGTTGTTTAATGCATGGCAATGGGTCGCTAAGGAACAACGCGCGATGGAACGCGAGCGAGAGGAACGTGACCGTGACGAGTGATCTCGTGGTGCTGGCGCTGGCGTTGGCCGCTGGAGGCGCTTTGGGAGTGTTCTATTTTGGCGGGTTGTGGCTCACCATCCAGCGGCTGCCCGGCGCCGAACGACCCGGCTTGATCGCGCTAATCAGCTTCCTGCTGCGCACCGCGATCGCGCTCGGCGCGCTGGCGCTGGTCGCAGGCGAGAGCTGGCAGCGGCTGCTGGCTGCTGTGGTCGGCTTTTTCCTAGCTCGCATGGTGCTGGTGCGCCGGCTGGGGCGCGTTGACAAACAACACGGCGAAGTTGATGGAAAGGAAACCGCATGGAATTAAGTCCTGATCGCATCATTATTGCAGACTTGGGCGCAGTGCAGATCAATGCGACGCTGGCGTTTAGCTGGCTGGTGATGGCGATCCTCGTCGTTGGGTCTTGGTTGGTCACGCGCAATCTCTCGACCGGGCCCGAATTGTCGCGCTGGCAGAATGTGTTGGAGACGATCGTCTCGGCCATCCGCGGCCAAATTCACGATGTGACTGGCGAGAAAACCGATCGCTACCTGCCCTTCATCGGCACGCTGTTTTTATTTATCTCCGTGGCTAATTTTCTTGATATTTTTCCGGGTTATGAACCCCCGACAGGCTCGCTCTCGACGACCGCCGCGCTGGCCGTATGCGTGTTCATTGCTGTGCCGTTCTTCAGCATCACCGAGCGCGGCATCGGCCATTACTTGCGCAGTTATGTGCGGCCATCTCCCATTATGCTGCCTTTCAACATTATCTCAGAGCTGTCGCGCACGCTGGCACTGGCCGTTCGTTTGTTCGGCAATATCCTCAGTGGTCGCATTCTTGTCGCGATCATTATCACGCTGGTGCCGCTGTTCCTGCCGACCGTACTGCAAATTTTCGGTCTGGTGATCGGGCAGATTCAAGCCTACATCTTCGCCGTTTTGGCCACCGTTTACATCGCTTCGGCCGCGCATGATTGATCGTTTGTCACTACAGGAGGAGACCGTTCATGGATAGCATCACGCTTGTCGCAGCCATCTCAATTTTTGCGGCCGGTTTTACCATCTCGATCGGATCGATCGGCCCAGCGTTGGGGCAAGGACGCGCTGTTGCGCAGGCGCTCAGTTCGATCGCCCAGCAGCCTGATGAGGCAGGTACGATCAGCCGCACGCTGTTCGTCGGCCTCGCGTTGGTAGAGTCAACCGCCATTTACTGTTTTGTGGTCGCCATGATCTTGATCTTCTTCAATCCATTTTGGGATTATATCGTCGGTCAGGCGGGGGGGTGAGCTGTGGAAATCGATCTCTTCACCTTCGTCATCCAAATCTTCAATTTCTTGCTGCTCGTTGTGCTGCTGCGGCTGGTGCTCTACAAGCCGATCATCAATGCGATGAACGAGCGTGAGGCTAAAATTGCTCAACGGTTGAAAGAAGCTGAAGAGAAGCGAGCCGAGGCAGAAGCGGAAGCCGAAGCCTATCGCCAGCAGCGCTCCGAACTCGCAGCGCGCCGCGAAACGCTGATCGACGAAGCGAAAAACGAAGCAGCCGCCCGGCGCGAAGAGTTGCTGAGCAAGGCGCGTGCCGATGCTGAGGCCGCGCGCCAGCGCTGGCAGCAGGCGCTCGAGCAGGAGAAAATCATGTTTCTGCGCGAACTGCGCCAGCGTTCCGGCGAGCAAGTGCTCGCGATCGCGCGGCGCGTCTTGAGCGAGATGGCCGATGCCGAACTGGAAGGGCGCATCGTCAGTGTGTTCATCGATCGCCTGCGTGCGCTTGAGGATGGCGAGTTATCTGCGCTGCGAGAGACAGCCAGTAAAGAAGGTGTGTCGCTGGTTATCCGCAGTGCGTTTCCGCTGGAGGACGACCAGCGGGCTGCACTCAGCAATGCCCTTCGTGAGGTGCTCGGCGCCCAAAACGAGCCGCAGTTTGTGCTTGCTGAGGACTTGATCGGGGGGATCGAGCTTCGCGTTGAGGGTCATGAGATCCGCTGGAGCATCGCCAGCTACTTGGCAGAGTTAGAAAACGATGTGCTCGGACTGTTGCAAGCGAATGGAGTGCCGGCATGAGTGAGCGGCGCGCCGAAGCAAAGCCGAAGTCTGAAGCGAGTGAGGACGGCCGCTTCGATCCCGGGTTGCAAGAGGTCATCGATCAAACGCTGGGGGCGATTGAATATGCGCTGCAGCGCCCGCCCGAGCTGGCTGTGCACGAGGTGGGCGAGGTGTTGTATGTCGGGCATGGCATCGCCACCGTCAAGGGGCTGCCGCATGTTCAGCTTGAGGAACTGCTGCGCTTTCCCGGCGATGTCGAAGGTGTCGCTTTCAACCTCGATCCGGAAGAGGTTGGGGTGATCTTGCTCGGCGAAAGCGAGGATCTACGCGCCGGGGCGACGATCTACCGCACGGGTCGGGTGCTCGATGTGCCAGTTGGCGAGGCGCTGCTTGGGCGGGTCGTCGACGCGCTTGGCCGTCCACTTGACGAGAACGGGCCGATCAGCGCTGTAGATCGGCTGCCTGTTGAACGGCCTGCGCCGCCGATCACGGATCGCAGTGCTGTCTCACGGCCGCTGCAAACCGGCATCAAAGTGATCGACGCGCTCTTTCCGATCGGCCGCGGCCAACGTGAGCTGATCCTTGGCGACCGGCAAACTGGGAAGACTGCCATTGCGCTCGATACGATCCTGAACCAGCGCGGCCGCGATGTGATCTGCGTCTATTGCGCCATTGGCCAGCGCAACGCCGCTGTTGCGCGCTTGATCGCCGCGCTGCGCGAGCATGACGCGCTGGAATACTCAATTGTCGTGGTTGCCAGCGGCGACCATGCGGCTGGGCTGCAGTATATTGCGCCATACGCGGCGACCAGTATCGCCGAGTATTTCACCACGCAGGGCCGCGATGTGCTGATCGTATACGATGATCTCACGCGCCATGCGCGCGCCTACCGAGAGCTGTCACTCCTGCTGCGCCGCCCGCCCAGCCGCGAGGCATTTCCGGGAGATATCTTCTATCTGCATTCGCGCTTGCTCGAGCGATCGGCCCAGCTTAACCAAACGCGCGGCGGTGGCTCACTCACAGCGCTGCCGATCGTCGAGACTGAAGCGCAGAACCTCTCCGCATACATCCCCACCAACATCATCTCGATCACTGACGGGCAGATCTACGTGTCGCCGGAGCTGTTTCGAAAGGGGATTCTGCCAGCGGTTGATATCGGCGTATCCGTCTCGCGGGTGGGCGGCAAAGCGCAGCTTCCGGCCTATCGCGCAGTGGCCGAACCGATCCGTCTGTCTTATTCGCAGTTCGAAGATCTTGAATCGTTTGCGCGCTTCGGCACGCGGCTTGATGAACGGACTCGCGCCACGATCGAACGGGGGCGGCGAGTGCGCGAGGTGCTTAAGCAGCCGCAGTATGCCCCGCTGCCTGTGGCTGAACAGATCGCAGCCTTTCTAGCCGTGACCGAGGGGTTGTACGATGATTTGCCGGTTGATGCGGTAATGCGCGCTGAAGCGCTGGTGCGCGCAGCGGTGCCCAATGACCTCGCTGAGCGTATCGCCGCCGGCCAGTCCCTTGAAGATGAAGATCGCGATATTTTCATCGAGCGGGCACGCAGCGCTTTGGAGAAGCTGAAAGCGGAGCTGCATGCAGACAATTGAGAGTTTGCGCCGCCAGATCGACAGCGTCAAGGGGCTGGAGTCTGTCGTCAGGACGATGAAATCTCTGGCGGCGGTCAGCATTCGCCAATACGAACAAGCGGTCGTGTCGTTAGAAGAATATAACCGCACTATCGAGTTAGGACTGCAGGTTGTGCTCCGCAACCAGATGCCCACGGTGCGTCAGCAGCCGCCGGCCGATGCGCCGACTGGGGTGATCATCTTTGGTTCGGATCAAGGGTTGGTTGGCCAATTCAACGAGCGCATCACATCGTTTGCGCTGCGCCGGCTTGAGCGTATGAAACTGGCACGCGCCCAATGGTCGGTCTTGGCGGTTGGCGCCCGGGTCGTCTCCCATCTTGAAGGCGCACGCGTGCCAGTTGACGCGCAGTTTGACGTGCCCGGCTCAATCAATGGGATTGCGCTGCTGGTTCAAGATATTGTGCTCCAAGTCGAGTCGTGGCGGCACACTCGTGGTATCGAATGGGTGCTGGTGTTCTACAACCGCACCCTGCGCGCGGCCAGTTATGAGCCGCATTTGCTGCGCCTGCTGCCGATCGACGTTGATTGGCTGCAGCGCTTGAACACAGAATCATGGCCCTCGCGCGTTCTGCCAACTTCAACGATGGACTGGGATGCGCTTTTCACCGCCCTCCTTCAACAATATTTGTTTGTGGGTTTGTACCGTGCATGTGCTGAGTCGCTGGCTGGCGAAAACGCCAGCCGCCTTGCCGCTATGCAGGCCGCCGAACGCAACATCGAAGAACGGCTGATCGAACTGCATAACCGCTACCACTACCAGCGCCAAAGCGCGATCACTGAAGAGCTGCTCGATATCGTCGCCGGTTTCGAGGCGCTCTCCTAGCGCAGTGGTCTGTTTAGGTGTTGTTAGGCCAGTGCATGGTTGCGCGGCTGGGCGCGGATGGATATAAATGCAATCGATTGCGCGAGTCGTAGACCGGCGCGACAATACACTTATTATGCCGAAAGGAGTTGTTCATGCCTGAGATTGCAGTTGCAGGAACAGGGTTTATTGGGCCGGTGCATGTAGAGGCGCTGCGTCGATTAGGCTTCAAGGTGCGCGGCATCCTCGGCTCGAGCGCGGAGATGAGCCGAGAAGCAGCGCAAAAACTGGGCCTTGAGGTTGGCTATCCCGATTTTCAAGCGATCCTCGATGATGCGCAAATCGATACCGTGCACTTGGCGACGCCGAATAATCTGCATTTTGAGATGGCGAAAAGTGCGCTGCTGGCGGGCAAACATGTCGTTTGCGAAAAACCACTGGCGATGAATACCCGGGAAACTGCCGAGCTGGTACAAATCGCGCGTGACCATCCCCGCCAAATCAGCGCTGTCAATTACAACATTCGTTTTTACCCGATCGCGCTGCATGCCCACGAGCTGGTGCGCAGTGGGGCGATCGGAGAAGTGTACGCAGTGCGCGGCGCTTATGTGCAAGACTGGTTGCTGTTCGATACCGACTGGAACTGGCGCTTGCTCACTGAAGCTGGAGGCGACCTGCGCGCAATCGGTGATATTGGCACTCACTGGATGGATTTGATCGGGTTCATCACTGGTTTGAAGGTAGAGGCGCTGCTGGCGGATTTGAGCACGTTCATCAAAGTGCGGCGCAAACCACGGCAAGCTGTCGCCACGTTTGAAGGCAAGAAAGCCGAAAATCAACCCGTCGAATATGATCCAGTCGAGATTCGCACTGAAGATTGGGGGGCTGTGCTTTTTCATTACGAAGGCGGCGCGCGTGGGACGATGAACGTGTCTCAGGTGACGGCTGGCCGCAAGAACCAGCTCTCATTTGAGATTTCGGGTTCAAAAGGGGCACTGGCATGGGACAGTGAACGCCCGAATGAGTTGTGGATTGGCCACCGCGACCGTCCTAACGAGTTGCTGTTGAAAGATCCGTCTCTGTTGATGGGACGCGCCCTTGACCACGCCGATTATCCCGGCGGGCACAATGAAGGCTTTCCCGATACCTTCAAGCAGCTTTATCGCGCCATTTACACCTATGCAGCAGCCGGTGATTGGGACAAGCCAAAACCCTTTCCCACTTTCGAAGATGGACATCTGGAAGTGCAGTTATGTGAGGCGATTTTGCGCAGTCACCAGCAGCGTGCTTGGGTCGATCTCAATCAGTAAAAAGTGAAAAGGAGTAAAAACATGTTTCAACTTGGCTTTGTGAGCGCTATTCTGCCCGATCTGTCGCTGGAAGAAGTGCTTAAATTTGCGGCAGAGCATCGCTTTGAATGCGTTGAGGTGATGTGTTGGCCGGTGGGCAAGGCCGAACGCCGCTATGCAGGGGTCACTCATATCGATGTGACCAATTTCTCGGATAGCGACGCAGCGCGCATCAAGGGGTTGGTGGAGCAGACCGGGGTGAAAATTTCCGGCCTTGGCTACTATCCGAATCCGCTGGTTGCCGATGCAGCCGAGCGCGAGACCTACGTTGAGCATATCAAGAAAGTGATCGCAGCTTCGGCCAAACTTGGCGTCCACGTGGTGAATACGTTTATCGGGCGCGACCCGGCCAAGTCGGTCGATGACAACTGGCCTTTGTTCGAGGAGGTTTGGAAGCCGATCGTCGCTTTCGCCGAGAGCCAGAATGTCCGTATCGGGATCGAAAACTGCCCGATGTTGTTCAGCAATGATGAATGGCCGGGCGGCAAGAATCTCGCGATCTCGCCAGAAATTTGGCGGCGCATGTTCGAGACGATCCCAAGCGCGAACTTTGGACTGAATTTTGACCCGTCGCATCTCATCTGGCAGGGCATCGATTATGTGCGCGCGATTCGAGAGTTCGCACCCAAATTTGTTCACGTGCACGCCAAAGATGAAAAGATTGATCCGGACTTGATCTACGAGCGGGGCATTCTGGGCTTGAAATGGCATATGCCGAAACTGCCCGGTTTAGGCAGCGTGGACTGGGGAAAGTTTTTCTCCGCGCTCACTGATTCGCCTTATCGTGGGCCAGTTTGTATCGAAGTAGAGGATCGCGCTTACGAATCGTCGATTGAAGACGTCAAGCGCTCGATCGTTCAGTCTGGTCGCTATCTCGAGCAGTTCATGCGTTGAGGAGTTGGGGTGCGCCGCTCGCTTCGGTTAGGTCGAGGCGGCGCGCCCACCGCATGAATCGCGGACTACGAGTTTAACCGGCAGCATAGCGGGTTCGGTCGGTCGGCCTTCGATCAGATCGAACAGCTTCTGTACCATCAGCCGTCCGCCATCCTGAATTGGCTGGTGGATCGTGGTGAGGGGCGGGTCGCAGCGCGCAGCCAGTTGAATATCGTCATAGCCGACGACAGAAACTTCGTCCGGTACCCGGCGTCCGCGTTCGCGCAAGAGCTGCACCGCGGCGATCGAGATGAAATCGCTGCACAGAAAAAGCCCATCCAGTTCAGGCGCTCGTGCGAGCAGCGCGTCGACGGCGCTGTGGCTGGAGTCTGGCGTGAAGTCGGTATAGGCAACCAGCCGCTCATCGAAGGGCAGGCCGCATTCGGCCAGCCCTTGTTGGTAGCCCTGCCTGCGCAGTTCTGTCTCGACCATATGAGGCTGTCCGCCGACGAAACCGATCGTCCGCCGGCCCAAACTGGCGAGATGGCGCACAGCCATCATCGCCCCAGCAATGCTGTTGCCGCCCACGGAAATGTAGTCTTGATCGGGCAGGGTAGGCCCCCAAACGACGAAGTGAGCGCCCAGCTCTTGCAGACGAGCAATGCCGCGGTCTTCGAGAGCGCGGTCAATCAGGATGATCCCATCGACGCGCTTATTCATGACGTAACGCAAACACCAATCATCGTCATCAGAGTGCACGCGCGCGATCAACATGTCATAGCCGTAGTGGTCAAGCTCATCGGTGATGGCGCCCATTGCCTCCATGTAGAACGGGTCCGAGATCATGCGGCGGCTCTCGCCAAGATAAGGAAATAAGGTGGCGATCGTCTGCGAGCGCCGCAGGCGGAAATTCTTAGCGCGCACATCGAGGATGTAGTTATGTTCCTCAGCAATGCGAAGGATGCGCTCGCGCGTGCTGTGCGGAATAGAAGGGTTGCCGCTTAGGGCACGGGAAACGGTTGATGCGGAAACTCCAGCCAGCCGGCCAATATCAGCCATCGTCAATCGTGCGTTCACGGGTTTGAAACTCCTGTGCTGCGCGCAATGTCAAGATAGCACTAGTGACAGGGCAAAACAAGACGCGATCTCATCGTTGGGTGACACCGGTGCTATGCAATCGATTGCGTTCATTGGCAGTCAATGGTATAACCATTATAGGAAAAGTGACCTTCATTAAAGGAATGGGTTTATGAAAGCTGTGATGAAAGTCGCGCTGGGGGTTGGCAACATCGAGCTGCGCGATATTCCCGAACCCGAACCGCAGGCTGGACAAGTCAAGATCAAAGTCGAGGCTGCCGGCATCTGCGGCACCGATTTACACATTTATAAAGATGAGTTCCGCTCGTGGCCGCCGGTGGTGTTAGGCCATGAAGTCGCCGGCTCGATCGCAGCAGTGGGCGAAGGCGTCGATGGGTTGCGCCCCGGCGACCGCGTGACCACGGAAACCTATTTCTACACATGCGGCGTATGCCGGTACTGTCGTGCCGGGCAGAACAACCTATGTCTAAACCGGCGCTCGATCGGGTCGGCAGTTAACGGCGGTTTTACCCAGTACGTCGTTGTGCCCAAACAAAACATTCACCTGCTGCCAGAAAACGTCGATTTCCAAGCTGGGGCGCTCACCGAGCCGCTCGCTTGCGTCGTCCACGGAGTATTGGAGCCGCCGACGGTCGCCCCCGGCGATGTCGCCGTGATCGCAGGGCCGGGTGCGATCGGACTGCTCACGCTTCAGGTCGTCAAAGCTGCCGGCGCTACGGTAATTATGTTGGGCACCGATGCGGATGACGCTCGCTTGGCGCTGGCGCAGCAGCTCGGCGCTGACCACATCGTTAACGTGCAAGCGCAAGACCCAAAGCCGCTTGTGCAAGCGCTGACGCCAGAGGGGATGGGGGCCGATGTGGTGTATGAATGCTCTGGCGCTGGCCCCGCCGCGATGCAGTTGCTCGAGCTGGTGCGGCGGCGTGGGCGCTACGTTCAGATTGGTCTGTTCGGCAAACCCGTCGCTTGGGACCTTGACCAGCTCTGCTATCGCGAATTGGTCGTCACTGGCAGCAATGCCAGCGTGCCTTCAGCTTGGATCCGAGCGCTTCAGCTGTTAGAAGCTGGTCTTGTGCAAACGAAGCCGTTGATCACCGATGTCTACCCGGTGACGGACTGGCAGCAGGCGTTTGACGGGTTCGAGAGTCGCCGCGGCATTAAATCGCTCTTTGTGCCGGTCGGTTGAATGCCGGCAAGCTGAACTGGAAAGCGAAGCGAGATGATGACTCTGCATGGCAAGGCAGCTCTGGTAACTGGCGCTTCCGATCCGCGCAGCATCGGCTGGGGCATCGCGCATGCGCTGGCGCAAGCAGGCGCCGATGTCGCTGTTAACGATTATCAGCATGCCCCCGAATTGGAGGCGCGAGCGGCCGATCTGCGCGCGCTGGGCCGCCGGTCTGTGCCGGCGCTGGCCGATGTGACACAGCCGGATCAGGTCGAAACGATGATCCAGCAGGTGGTTGCAGAATTTGGCCGGTTGGATATCGTCGTGAGCAATGCCGGGGTTATTCGCTGGGAACACTTTCTTGATATCACGCCAGCAAACCTGCAAGCGGTGGTCAATGTCAATCTTAAAGGTACGGTGTATGTGTGCCAGTCCGCTGCGCGCCAGATGATCGCGCAGGGCGAAGGGGGGCGCATCATCATAACGTCCTCTGTGCAGGCCGATATGCAGTTCCCGATCACGCCAGTGTACGGTGGAACGAAAAAAGCCATGCACAATCTGGTCGGCGTATTGGCGCTTGAACTAGCACAGTACGGCATCACGGTTAACCATATTGGCCCCGGATGGGTGCAGTCAGCGCTGAATGACCCGTCGCCAGAACTGCAAACCCCGGCCGGTCTCGAAGCACAGCGGCAGGCTGTCCCGCTCAAGCGCGCCGGGCGAATAGAAGAGATGGGGCGCGCCGTCGTTTATTTAGCCTCCGAGGATAGTGCCTATACGACCGGAGCTTTCATCCGGATTGATGGGGGGCTGGGCATTAGTAAATATTCACGTTAAGGTGGAAAGCAGTCGCAATGAGCGAAATCGCAGGAAAACGAGTCGCGGTCGTCGGCACGCTTGGCGACTTTGAAGTGACCATCGGCGGCAGGCTGCAGGAAGCCGGCGCTCATGTCCTATTTGCCTGTTTTGATGCGGCGTTGGCCTCGGCAGAGCGGCCGCTTCAGCGGCATGATTTAACTGCGCCGCTGTATCATTTGTCGAGCGCAGACCCACTGGCGCTAGCCGAGCAAGTGGGTTCCTTGGGCGTTCTCGATGCGGCCCTATTATGCCCCGGATGGTATACCCCGGCGGAATTCATGGCTACGACGCCCGCTGATTGGGATCGCGCGCTTGAAGTCAACTTCTCCGGCTTGATTTTCGCTGGGCAAGCGATCGCGCGCGGCATGGTTGGCCGCGGCAGTGGAGGGCGTTTGGTCTTTTTGTCGTCTTTCGCCGCCTTAATGCCATTTCTCCAGTCAAGTGTCACGGGTGCAACGCTGACGGCGCTCGGGGCGGTTGCGCGCATGGCAGCGGTCGATCTCGCCGAATACGGCATTACCGTGAACGTGCTGGCGACTGGCTGGACGGAGCGAGAGCGCAGGCTGGCATCCCTAACACCAGAGGGGCAGGCTTTTATCGAGCACGGCATTCCGCTTGGGCGGCTAGGGACAGCCGACGACATCGCGGATACCTGCGCTTTCTTGCTGTCTGCTCAAGCCCGTTACATCACTGGGGCGATCATCCCCGTCGATGGAGGTTACACCCTCACGCGGGCAGAGGGTAAGTCGCCCTATCCGGCTTATGCAATGTAAATAACCCCGTCTTAGTTCAATGGCAGGGATGTGGCGGAAGCGGTACAATCGCATGCATATAGAAAGAGTTTGTTGGCGGGTTTCCAATCTTTCATGCGCTTATCAGGCGCAATCGATTGCATGGATGGCCCTTCGTGGTTATAGTAGTAGCTGGTCATCCGCCGCCAGCCGGTAAAACATACTGGCGAAGATCAACTTACGAATTTTGTTCAAGGAGGCGTTTATGTTTAACAAGAAGTTGTTTTCCCTTGTCGTGCTGCTGGCGCTGCTATCCCTTGTGATCGCAGGCCAAGCAGCCCCGTCAGAGCAAGCACAGCGCTTCGTCATTGGCGTATCGAACAGCTTTGTTGGCAGCGAGTGGCGCACGCAGATGATCCAGAACATCGAGAACGCGGCCGCCGATCTTGCCCAATATGGCATTGAAATCGAGCTGGTGATCGAAAGCACGGACACAGACGCGCAGGGGCAAATCCAGCAGATCCAGAATTTGATCAACCGCGGGGTGGACGCGATCATCATCAACCCGGGCGACCAGTC
>JBDNDP010000008.1:0-161381 GCA_046719065.1 Aggregatilineales bacterium
CCAATTTGTTGGCGCCGGCGCGCGCTTTGCCGGTTCTTTTTGCTCTTGCACGCACAATGGCATTATCTTAGACTCAATACACTCAATACAATGGAGCGGTTTCATTCCGGCACTGCTGTCCTTGATCTAGGATAGTGCTCGCACAGAAAACTGAACTTATGCCGAAGACGATGGTGGTTCTGCCCACCTACAACGAAGCAGAAAACCTCCCGCTGCTCATCGCAGCGCTGTTCGAGCTGCCAAACGTTCAGCTCAATGTGTTGGTCGTTGACGACAATTCCCCAGATGGCACCGGCGCGATCGCCGACGCGCTGGCCGCGCAGCATCCTGATCGGGTGTTCGTACTGCATCGCACAGAGAAAGCCGGCCTCGGCCCAGCCTATATTGCCGGGTTCAAACGCGCGCTTAGCATGGGCGCCGATTACATCTTGCAGATGGACGCCGATTTCTCGCACCAGCCCAAGTACATCGTCGAAATGCTCGCGGCGTTGGAGCAGGGCGGCCACGATCTGGTCATCGCCTCGCGCTGGCGCAAGGGCGGCGGCGTCGACGAGACGTGGAGCTTTTACCGCAAATTGTTAAGCTGGTTCGCTAACCGAGTTTATGTGCGGGCACTGCTTAACATCCCGGTGCATGATGCGACGGCGGGCTATCGCTTGTGGCGGCGCGATACGCTTATCGGCCTCGATCTCGATCGCATTCGCTCGAATGGCTACGTCTTTCAGGTTGAGATGGCTTATGTGGCCTGCCGGCTTGGCTATCGCGTGGCCGAGATCCCGATCTATTTTCCCGATCGCAAACGCGGCCAATCAAAGATGGATGTGCGCATTCAGCTTGAGGCAGCGCTGCGCGTTTGGCAGCTTCTGTTTCGGCATCATGGCCTTAACCCTACCATGAGGCGCAGCGAAGCTTATCCCATCTAATCTAATAATCTAACTAAAACGAGAAGCCGCGATGCACAGCCACTTCGAACAGGCGCGGATCAACCAACTTCTTAGCGCTTATGCCCCACATGACCCGCCGCGTTTGGGCCTCGATTTTGGCGATTACCTGTCGCTGCTGTGGCGGCTCGATCGCAGCGCCGCCCTGCCTGCCCGCAGCAGATACTACCGCCAGTGCGCGTGTGCGCTGGCCTCGGCGCTCAGCTTTAAAGCGCATCCGCTTTGCCGGTTGGTCGAGACGACCGAAGCGGGCGAGATTTACCGACAGCTCGCTAACCTGCCCTACCGCACGGGTTCACGCCTGCTCGACGCGAACGATCGCAGAGCCGCCATCGCGCAGCTCACGACGCTGCGCGAGGATATTTTGCGCATGGGAACCTATAGCGAGCATTGGGGCGGCGGTTGGCCGGGCAGCGGTATTTTGGAGACCGAAGTGCGTGAGCGCGTTTTCGCGGTGCTGTTCACAGCGCTGCAAGGACAATTTAGTAACTTTGCGCGCCTGCTGCTGGTGATTGATATCGTGCTGGCCGATATTTTGCTTGGGTCGTCGTCGCTCAACGAGGTTGCGCTCGCCGAGCTGGTCGCCAAGCACGATTATCCTGACCCCGCCAACCCACGCATACAGCGCGACTTCAACAGCGATCTCTAAGAGCAACGGCGTAGACCCCCACCCCTAGCGCAGCGATACGATGACTCGCTGCACGCCGGGAAGCGCCGCTACACGGTTGGCCACTGCATCAAGATCAATGCCCTCAGGCAATCTGCCCGACAGTACAACGGTGCCGTGGTGGCTGTGCGCCACCATGCCGTGAGGAAGCAGGCGACCGGCAGCGATATTGATGCTGACATCATCCGCCAGCCGTTCAGCGTCGACCGCCGTGACGCCCGGCACTGTCGCAGCGCGATCGACAAGGTAACGCCGATTGATCGGGTTGGAAACGTTGCCGCTCAAGATGACACGTCCTCCCTCAACCTGCACATCAACATGATGACGTTCGGCAGCCAACGGCGGATAATGCACAATGATCTCGTAAATATCCGCGCGGATGTCTATATCTGGTCGCACTGTGGTCGAAGGAACTTCAGCCATCATTTTCGCCCCCAAACAACGAAAACTTTAAGTTTTTACATAATTGTGCCCCTTAACTATGAGTCTTGCCAAGTGCCATAGGACAAATACCATAAACTACGACCGCTCACGAATATATAAACTGCCTATAAATGGTCGTG
Organism: Aggregatilineales bacterium; assembly: GCA_046719065.1. Lineage (GTDB taxonomy): Bacteria > Chloroflexota > Anaerolineae > Aggregatilineales > Phototrophicaceae > Flexifilum. The sequence goes on from JBDNDP010000008.1 coordinate 2,172, forward strand.
CAACCTGTTAAAAGCTCATAAACGACACATCAACCGGCGCCGGGTTTGACGTAGAATGAAGTTGAAGTCGGCAGGCCATCTCGCCAAGCCAGCAAGATGAGGAGCTACAGGGTGCCGCGTCCATTTCTTCGCATTATGTTCGCACTTTTTGTGGTGACGATCGTCGCCATAGGCGTTTATGCTGAAAGCGAGACGATCGTCTATACCGGGTTTATCGATTCTAATACCACACTCAAAGAATATCCCCTGCCCTTAGAAGCGGGTCAGTTCGTATTCATTCTGGCCGAAGCGACCAGTGGCGACCTTGATACTTACCTGTATCTGTTCGACCCAGACGGCCAGATCGTCTCCAGCAATGACGACCGCAGCGCCGACAGCTATGACTCGGCGCTGGGGTATCAAGCGCCATTCACAGGCGTGTATACCGTGCAAGTGACGCGCTACCCCGGCTATGTATCGAGCGGGACGTACCGCCTTCAGATCACGATTGGCGATGACAGCAGCGTGCTTGACCCGCTGCTAGAGCTAACGCGCATCCAGTTGAGCGGCCCCATGCTGGTGCGCGATACGCCGCACTTCCGCATCCACTACACGCTGCAAGGCAGCGATCGCGTGACTGAAGCGTATGTCGACGCCGTCGCCCATGTGCTCGAGGAGGTATGGGAGATCCAGATCAACCGGATGGGCTGGCCGCCGCCGCCGCCAGATGGTTTTATGGGCGGCGACTCGCGCTATGACGTTTATTTGATGGATCTGCTCGGTTCCGGGGAGGGAACGCTGGGCTATACCGCGATTGAGTCGATCATTGGCAGCAACCCCCACACAGATTTTACCGAGACGCGGGCAGCGACCAGCTATATCGTCATCGACAACGACTTTGCCGAGATCTCGCGCGGCTCGCCGCTTAGCCTCATGCGCGCCACCGTCGCTCATGAGTTCCATCACGCCATTCAGTTCGGTTTCGACTCTGATGACCCGCACGAGTGGTTCTATGAAGCGACAGCCGTCTGGATGGAGACGGCAACCGTTGGCAAGGATGAAGACGCGACCGGCTACATCGAATACGCCTACATGTATCCTGAGCTGTGCTTCGGCACCGACAACGACCCGGGGCAGGGTCAGCTGATGTACGGCGAGTGGACGTTCATCCAAATGCTGGTCGATCTTTACGGCGATGACATCGTCCTTGAGCTGTGGCGCAATATCGCGCTGTATGACGGCTTCGAAGCGCTGGAGCGGACGCTCGCCGCGCACAACGCGACCATTCCACAGATCATCGCTGAGTACCGGGTGAAGAACCTCGCCCGCGATTACGTCCTCGCTCCTCGTTTTAACGCAACCGTTTGGCTGGAGAATACCATCAACGGCCCAGGCCGTTGGAGCTATTCAGGGCGCGGCATTCAGGAGTTAGGCGCCAATTATTTCCGCCTGAACGCGCCTCCCGGCGTCTACTACGCTGGCTTGGTCAATGATGGCGGGATGCTGGAGTTGTACGCTGTCGGCGTGGTGGACGGCTTAGTCGAGGCCACTGCGCTCGGCCGCGGCGGGGCGATCGATACGACCCGTTACAGCACCACCTACCTGATGGTGTTCGACCCCACCTATTCGGAAGATGTGAGCAACTGCGTGTACCGCGATTACAGTATCGACCTGATGGCGACCAAGAGCGCCCCGCCGCCCGTTTCGTTCACATTCCCGTCGACGTACTATCAAACCCTGCGCTGATAAAGCCTGATCGCTGGGAGCGGGCCATTCCGCTCCCAGCCTCGGTCTTCATTATTAACCGCGATCACGACGCCCCTTCTCAGCACATGCGCAGCAGGGACGCCACAAGCGCTAAAACGAGTTTCGCGAATGGAGCGAGGCCAACAGCGAACTTCAAAACGGAAACAGATCAATCGCTAGAGAGCGGCTCACTATTCCCATCACCCCCCAAATCTTGTAAAATTACAGGGAATGTTGACCCCGCTTCCGCGGGTCATTTACTTTGGAAAGGACATGCCCAATGCCAACGGAACCGCAGCGCGTCAGCGATGGGATGGTGGTGAGCCTCGCATATGTATTGACCGTAGACGGCGAAGAGATCGCGCGCGTCGACGATCAAGACCCTCTGGAATATTTGCATGGCGCGCAGGATATCCTGCCGGGACTCGAAAACGCGCTGGAGGGTAAAACGGTCGGCGAGACGCTTCAGGTGACGCTTCAGCCAGACGATGCCTACGGCGAGTACGATGAGGACAATATTGAGGAGATCGACCGCGCCGATATTCCGGATGCCGACCAGCTTGAGATCGGCATGGTTGTCGAAGTTGAAGATGAAGACGGCTACACCTACATGGCGCACGTTCGCGAGATGACCACCGATACCGTCGTGCTCGATTTCAACCCGCCGCTGGCCGGGAAAACGCTGACGTACAATGTGAGCATCGTCAAGATTCGCGAAGCCAACGAAGAGGAACTGGCGCACGGCCACGTGCACACCGCTTGGGATGATCACGAGGACAAAGAGTAAAGCGGCCTTTTGCCGCTTGCTCGGGGCACAGCGATGCGAATCGCTGCGCCCCGAGACCGAGTCCAGCGCTATGAGCGATCTGTTCATCCTCGCTTCGGGATCGCCGCGCCGGCGCCAGCTCCTTGAGGCGCTCGGCATTCGTTTCATCGTCATCAAACCTGAGATTGACGAGACACAGCGCCATGGCGAAGCGCCGCTCGACTACGTACGTCGTCTCAGCGTTGAAAAGTGCGCGGGTGCCAGCGATCGCGCTGCGGCAGAACACCCGCAGATCGCGGGCAGCGGCACAAACGTCATCACCCTAGCCGCCGATACGATCGTGATCCATAAAGGCGAGGTGCTCGGTAAGCCGGCGAATGCCGCCGAAGCGCGCGCCATGCTGCGCCGGCTGCGCGGCGAGGCGCACACGGTGTGCACTGCGCTAACTCTACGCTGCACGAGGGGCAGCGATCAGCCCGTTCAGCTCACAGACCACGCCTGCACGACCGTCATCATGCGCAGCTACAGCGACGACGAGATCGAGGCTTACATCGCGACCGGCGATCCGTTCGACAAAGCCGGCAGCTACGCCATCCAACATGAGGGGTTTCAGCCGGTTGCTGCTGTCGAGGGCAGCCGCAGCAACGTCGTTGGCCTGCCGGTTGAACTGCTGAGCAAACTACTCGCCCAAATCGGTCAACCGCTTCCTACCTCCCTAAGCTTGGAAAATAAATAAACGATCCCTTGAGGTTGCCTTGCGGTATACTGCAACTAGGCGCAGCATCCGCAGGAGCAGTCGACCATGCGTTTCCAAGATTTGAACTGGATGGACGTTGAGCGTTATTTGCAGACGGACACACGGATCATGCTCGTCACCGGCGCGACCGAGCAGCATGCCTATCTCAGCCTGATGACGGATGTCCTCATCCCAGAACGCATCGCGCTGGCCGCTGCTGAACAGGAGAGCGTACTGGTCGCGCCGCCGTTCAATTTCGGCGTGAGCGGCTATTTTGCGGAGTTCCCCGGCACGATCAGCCTCAGCCAGATCACCTTTGAACAAGTACTGGTCGAGCTCATCACCAGCCTGTTCCATCATGGTTTTGAGCGGTTCTTCATCCTTAATGGCCACGGCGGCAACGCATTTCCACAGCGGCTGCAAGACATGCATATGGAGGGCAGCACTCGTATCTTATGGTACGACTGGTGGCGCGAAAATGCGGCAACGCAGTTCGCCGCTGAGCTGCGTTTGGCTGGCGATCATGCAAATTGGATCGAGAATTTTCCCTTCAACCGCGTTTCTGAAGTCCCCTCTGGAGAAAAACCGCTGGTCAACCTTGCGCTCATCGAGGAAGGGCTGTCGGCGCGCGAGGTGCTGGCCGATGGCAGTTTTGGCGGGCCTTATCAAATTGATGACGCACTTATGCAGACGCTGTTTGCGCGGGTCGTGACTGAAGTGGTCAAGCGGCTGCGCGACCTGCGCGAATTGTGAGGCACGGGTGCTTTCGTTGACTGCCCTACGCCGCGCGCAGACCAGCATCATCACCGGCCCGATCGCTCGCGCAGAGCGAGCGCACCAGCGCCGCCTATTCCGGCGTGGGCGTTTTTTGCTTGCTGGTTATGGCGCCTGCATTGGCGCGATTGTCACGATCAGCCTTGCGCGTTTCTTTGAGACGCCGATCGGCGGGCTGCTCGCCCTGCCACCAGAACAGATCAGCGCAGCCGTGCAAACCACCGAAGCGCTGGTCATGCTCATGACCAGCTTCTTGGTGCTGATCGCTCACCTGCTGATCGTTTTGTTTGCGCTGCAAACGGCCTCGGCGTCGGTGGCCCGTGAAAAACGCGCCCGCACATGGGAAAGCCTTTTGCTGACGACCATCGACGCACGCCAAATCGTGCTCGGCAAATGGTGGGCAACCATGCAAACGACGCTTCATCTATATGGCTGGCTGCTGTTATGGCGCGGCGGCGTCGGCTTGTGGTTGGTCGCGACAACTCAAGATGCACCGGCCATCGCGCTGTTTGGGGCTGGGCTGCTGATCGCCTATCCGTTTTTCAACATGGGCATCGCCGCGGCGCTTGGCATGTTGGCCTCGACCATCGCCCGTAAAGAAGGCACCGCGCAGCGCTTGGCGGCCGGCCTGTATTTCAGTATGATTGCCGGTGGGGTGCTGGCCGCGCTGGGGGTGATTGCCCTGTCGCCGTTAGATGCCAGCACGCTGTGGGCATCAGCCCTTTCATTGGCGAGCTTTGCGCCCCTTGACGGCGGCCTGCTGCTCTTCAACCAAATGCTCAATACAAGCGCCGTCATGCTGCCGGGGCCGGCAGTTTACACGCTTGCTACCATCTTGTTCACGGCAATTGGACTCGCGCTCATTTGCAGTATCCTGCTGGCAGCCCAGCGCATCGCTGTTTGGCAGCGCGCGCTGCCGCCCGAATGCTAGGCCTATTTTTCCTCATCAACCTCTTGCGCGAAGCCGGTCAAGCGCATGAATGCGCGTTCTTGTGGAGACATATCGACAGGATATTCGGTCTCGTCATACGCTTCGAGGATGCGATAGCCCTCTTTAATGTATGACCGGATCGTGTGTAAGCTGATGCCCATCTCATCGGCGGCCAAGTGCGCAGGCATCCCTTTGACGACGCACAGCTCGATGGCCTGACGGATGCGCTCTGTCAGTTCCGGGTATTCACGGCGTTTAGGCAGGGTTGCGACCGAGCGCGCATGCGCGCTGAACGACTGCTTACCGACGCGCGCGATCGTCGGCGTGACGATGAAAGCGTGGTCAAGCGCATAGACGATCGCCCATGCAATGTGCAGCCGCACTTCGCCTTTGAGCAGATAGCCGCGCGCCCCGGCCGCCACTGCGGCTTCGATCAGGCCCGCATCTGGCGCCTGCGCTAAACAGATCACCATCACGTCCTTGATGCGCGCGCGCAGCCGTTCGATGTGAGAGCGCAAGGCCGCCGGCCCTCCGATATGATCTGAGTCGAGCAGGATGACATCGGGCAGCTCGGCCAACGGCGCCCGCTCGATATACTCCCACATCGCATTGACGTTCTCGACCAGAGCCGTCACGCGTGTACGCCGATCCCACGCCAGATAGCTGTTGATGGCTTGCAGCGCATAATAATCCGTATCCAGCAGCAAGACCTTGAGGTTGATGTTGCTGATTCTCATGACAGATGCTCTTCTGCCAGTGCCGGGTTTCTCTTCACAGTATACGCCCAAGTGCGCCATTTCGTCGCTAGGGTTCGCGCCGAGGCAGCTCGACGCGCCGCCAGTCCGGCGGCCGGCTGCGCAGCCGCCACGCCCAACCAACCGGATAGCCCGCCATCTTGGCAAAATCGCCGACGAGCCGGATCAACGGCACCCATGCGATCGCATACAGCCAGCTTGCCGGGGTCAGGCGAAGGCGGCCGGCGCGCGCTGCCGTGGCCAGCACAGCGCCCAAACGCTGATAAGGCGCTCGCAGATAGGCAAACGCGCCTACCCCAAACAGCAGCCAGAACGCTTGGTGCGCGCGCCAGCCCAACAGCGCGATCAGCGGGGCCGCAAGGAAATATGTGCTGTAACGAATGGCGTGCCGTTTGCGCCAAAGATCGGCCTTGCCATCGCCACGCGCGTAATGGTAGTACTGCCGGAAGAAGGCATGCAGCGACCCGCGCGGCCGAAACAAAACAACCGCTTCAGGCGCAAACGCGAACGGCGCGCCGATCGCTTTCAGGCGCAGATCAAAGATCAGATCCTCACAGTAATCGAGCCATTCCGGGTAGCCGCCGACGGCTTCCCACGCCGACTTGCGAAAAGCGACGCTGCGGCTGCTGGGCAGGAAAGCCTCTGGGTCGATCTCATCGACGGCCGGCAGCACTGTTGCGCCCATTGCCGCTTCGAAGACGGTGTGCGGGTCTGGCCGAAAAAAACCGGCGCTCACTTCGATCGTCGGATCTTTAAGGAGCGGCTGAACGATTTGGGCCAGCCACTCCGGCGGCAGCACGACGCCGGCATCGGTCACGGCGATCACATCAGCGCGGGCGGCCTCGATCGCGCGGTTGCGCCCCGCGCTGATGTTAGCGCCCGGCTCCACCAGCACCCGCAGTGGCAGCCGGTCGGTATACTCGTACAGAATGGCGACAGTCTGATCGCGGCTGCCCCCATCAACGATCACGATCTCGTCAGGCTGGCAAGTCTGCGCGACCAGCGACTCGAGCAGGCGGCGGATGCTCTCGCCTTCGTTCAGGACGGTAGCGACGACGGCAATCACGAGTCGTTTCTTTCCCTACGACCGCTCATCCAGCGGCTGGCGTGGTGTGTCGTTCGCCCCAGCGCGGCGCATTGGCCGGAATCTCGCGCAGCAGCGCATTACGATGATCAAAATACTCGACTTCCAATGTGTGCCGGTCAGACTTGATAAATTGGCGCGTGCGTCGGTCAAGCTCGCGGGCGATGCGCTTGTGAATATCAGGCGGGGGGGTATAGATGCCAACGATAGCATTCGCGGCCAATTTGGCTTGCAAATCGCTCAACGGCCAGATCGAGCCGAGCGGCTGCACCAGCCCGCAGAAAAACAGCGACGGGTGATCGGGATGGATGGTGAGCAGGTGCAGCGGAACGGGCTTGCCCGCGCTGAAATCGATGAATTCGCGATCAAAGAACGGGAAACTGATGTGAAAGCCGGTGGCCGCGATCACCACATCATACGGCTCAACCCGCCCATCGACGAAGTGCACATCGCGCCCATCGAAGCGGGCAATATCGGGGCGTGGATGCACCTTGCCGTGGCGTAGGTAATAGAGCAGCTCCGAATTCATCGTCAAGTGCGCGCTCAAAATGCCATGCTTGGGCCGCTGCAAACCGTAGGCGGCGTAATCACCCACATTCAGCCACAGGGCAATGCGCAGCACCAGCTTATAGAGCGGGCGCGGCAGCCAGTTGAAGCGCGCCGCCATCACATCGGCCGGCACACCGAAGACGAACTTCGGCACGATGTAATAGCCCCGGCGCATGCTGATGGCGGTGAAAGCTGAAACGCGCGCCGTCTCCACGGCGATATCGCAGGCGGAATTACCCCCGCCGATCACCAGCACGCGCTGATCACGGAAAGGAGCGGCCATCTTATACTGGTGCGAATGCAGGTACTCCCCGGCGAACTCGCCCGGATAGCTGGGCCAGCGCGGGTCCCAGTGATGGCCGTTGGCCACGATCAAATAATCAAACCGCTCGACCGTGCCATCAGCCAGCGTGATGCGCCACGTCTCATCGGGATCCTTCTCGGCGCGCACCACTTCAGTATTGAAACGGATCAGCGGCGTGACGCCGAAATGATCGGCGTAACTCTGAAAGTAGGCTAAAAGCTGCGTGTGCGAGGGATAGTCAGGATAATCAGCCGGCATCGGGAAATCTTCATACTCGGACAGCCGCCGCGAGCTGATGATGTGCGTCGTCTCATAGACACTGGAATGACTGAGACGAGGCGAAAATAACCAGTTGCCGCCAACTGCATCCTGCTTCTCGTAGACGACGATGTTCGTCAGGCCCACTTGTAACAAATTTTTTGCCGCCGTGATCCCTGATGGGCCAGCACCGATCACACAGACGCGGGCAGAACGATCGCGTTTCATCAATTTTCTCTCAAAAACTACACACATTTTCGCTGCTAATCATGATAACAAAAAATGCTTAATCGTCGGTAGAGTCACGTGCGGGCGGCGTTTTCCCGGCATGGGCCAGCACTGCGCGCGCCAATCGCGCGTAATCGCTGTGGGCGCGGTTGGTCAGCCCGATCACACCAGTGAATCCCTCGCCAGCAAACAAACCAGCGATGCGGTAGTAAACCGGCAGCGACGGGATGACAAGCAGCAACCCCTCAGCAGGGCGGTAATTGGCGCGCCCGGCCAGCGCCCGCCGGCCGATCTCCGCGCCTGCTGGCGGCAGCAGGGGGTTCGGCTTGACGGCGCTAATCTGATCCCATGCAACCGATCGCCCCGACCACAGCACCGGCTTGATCAGCAGCCCCCGCGGCGTGACAGTGACCGCGGGCGTGATCGTCGTCAGCATAACGACTGGAGCAGCCAGCAGCAGGGTGAACAGCCCCATGATGAAAACCAGCGGCAAACCAAGCAGCCCTAGCGCAAACTGGACGAGAGAGGCCAACAGCATGGCGACCAGCAGCGCCAATGCGCCATACTGCGTCAGGCGTTCCTGCGCTGGCCGCGGGTGGCCATGTTCAGAGGATTCGATGTGCGGCGCTGGCGGCAGCTCAGGCGCGTTTTCAGCCAACGGCATCGGTCTCACTGATAATATCGAACCAATAATTGCCCGGGCGTCCCTCGGCCAGCCAGCCGCTCAGGTCGGCGCCAAGCACGCGCACTGGAAACCAGTTATAGCCATCGGCGCAAACTGGCGACCCAGTGATTTCAAAGGCAACATTGTTGATGAGCGGGGCGATAACCTCAGCCGTGAGCGACGGCGCAGCGCGCAGGCGGCGCGGCACGCCATCGCTGTAGGTGACGGCCGCGCGCGCTCCCGGCGGCAGGCGCAGCGCCCGCGCGCACGAGACGGCCTGCGCCGCGGCTGGCACCGGGGCTTCCAGCCAGTAGTTATCTGGGAACCCTTCAGCCACCCAGCCCTCGATCAGGGTGCCATCGAACGGCACGCGAACCTGCCACCAGTTAATATCGCTCGCGCACACCGGCCCCCCAATCACGGTAACCGTCTCATCGATCCGCATGACGGTCAGCACGCGGGCGCGCGCATCAGGGCTTTCGCGCACGCGCACGCCGGTGATCAAGCGGGTTGTACCGCCGATGGTCAGGTTAAGCGGCTCAAAACAAACGCTGTCGACAAGCGGCGCAGCCGGCGCAAGGAAATAGCGCCCCGGCCGTCCTTCAACCACCCAGCCCGGGTTGCCCACCCCAGATACGCGCCACCAGTTGTAGCCGTTGGCGCACGATGGCCCATCGGTGATGCGCAGCACCACCTCTTCGGTGTAATAGTTAACGACCCCGCCCGACAGCGAGGGCAAATTGCGCACATTCACGCCCGGTGTGAGCACTACGCGCTGGCCGATCGTGAATGGCAGCGGCTCGGCGCAGGCGGCCTCCGTCGGCGTCGCCGGGATGAGGACGGTCGGCACGAGGGTAGGGGTTGGAAAAGTCTGCGCGGCGGCCGGCACGATCAACGCGACCAGCAGCAGCACGAACAACGCGAGCATCAGGCGCATGGGCGAGCCTCCTCACTGCCCTCTTATTGTAGCGCGTTCTCCGCCTTCAGTGTTAAGGGATCGAGGAATGCGCGGCTGGCCGCAGGGCGATAGCGCCGGTCGCCAGCGTGCCGCGCCGGCAGATCAGCCCGATCGCGCCGCTCAGCAGCGGGCGGTCGCCGTCCTCTAGCGCGAACAACGCCTCGCCTGCCAGCCATGCGCTCAGCCGCGCGCCTTCCACGCGCAGCCGCAGCTGGTATGCACCATCGATCTGCCAGTCGAACGCCGCCTCGCCCAGCACGGTGATCGCGTCATCAAGCCGCTTGACCCACTGGACGCGCCCGCCCGTTTCGAACATTAGGGCATACCAGCGGCGCATCCCGCCGACGCGCACTGCGATGCCCGCCGCCTCGCACAGGCCGGGATGCGCCATCAGCTCAATTTCGTAGTCGTCCCACGTGCTGTCGCCGTAGATGGCGAGGCCTATCCCTTCATTCTGGACGATCTGGGCGGTGTAGACGCCAAAATCAGGCATGCTGTCGACGCCATCGACCCAGACGCGCCGCCACAGCGTGCCGCCGCCCGCCGGTCGCTTGAGGATCAGCTCTGGCACACCGCTCCATGTCAGCCAGTCGAGCAGCGCTATCGCTTCTATTTGAGGCACAGCGGCGCGCATCACGAGTCCCACGGCGCAGATCGGCGCGCCGTCCGTCTCAGGGATGCGCCACTCGAGCATTCTCGCCTCGCCGGGCGAGAGCGCGACTGCCGGCCCATCGAGGCGTTCGATCATATCGCCTGCTCCATAGACGGCGACAGCGAGCTGGATAGCTACCGCAGCTGCGCTATCCGCAGGGACGCGCAGGGCGGCTTGGACGCGCTGGCCGGGGTAGAGCGTTGGCGAAGCCAGCAGCGGGTAGCCCTCCATGGCGACCGCTTCCGGCGGGATAAAGGTTGGCGTCTCGACCCACGCCTCGCTTCGAAAGCGGACGCGCAGCGTGCCGTCCGGGTTGTCGAGCTGGGCGGTTAGACTGCGGAAACCGTGCAGCGAACCGGGCAGCGCGAAGTGGAAGCGCGCGCCGTCCTTGGGCAGCTGTAGTGGCGCGCCGGCCAGTGCTCGGCCGAGGTTAGCGATCCATACCGCTTCGCGCGCCGCGTCGGTGATAGCGCGGCTGCCGTCGGCCGTCGGCAGGTAGAGCTGGTCGGCCAGCGGCGCGCACAGGTCGGGATCGATGGCGGTCAGCCCGCCCCTGATGCCGAGCAGGCAGCCGACGTTGCCGGCGTTGCAGTCAGTATCCCAACCGCAGGTGTTGGCGATCATCAATGCGCGCCGGAAGTCATCGAGGCCGTAGAGCAGGCTGAGGTGGATCACCCCGTGGTTGGGCACGATATGGCAAACTCCTCCGTAGCGATCGTAGCCGTAGCGCTGCGCCAGCAGCGCGCGCGCAGCGCGCCAGTCTTCACTGGCAGCGCGCTGCGCGCGCAGGTCGTGGATTAAACGGGCGATGATCGAATTTGCCGGAATAAAGCGCAGCGCTTCGTCATGCAGGCGCTCCAGTCGCGGCTCGACGAAAGCCAGCGCCTCCATCGCTGCGATCACCTGCGCGCCGTAGATCGCCTCGCCATCATGGCTGACGCTGGCCGCACGCCGGGCCAGATCGGCCGCTCGTTCGGGATCGCCCGGCGCGACCATCGCCCAGCCATCAATGAAGATTTGCGCGCCGATTTGCTGGGCGATCACGCGACCGTTGCGCGCGATCGAGCCGCTCTCTGGCGCCGATATGCCCTCTTTGAGCCGCAGATAAGCGGTATGCTCGGTAGAGACCCCTAGCCCGCCCCACCACAGGATCGTCTTGCCTTCAACGATGTTGTTCAGCCACGTTTGGCCGATCTGCGCTGGCGCTGGCGCGTGGTCTGGGCCGTGCTCTGGCAGCGCGCGCAGGAACGCTAGCGTCCCGCTGATATCGTCATCCGTCACGATGAGGGGGACGCCAAACCGATCGTGCACGTAGCCCCACACCTCACCGATCTCGGCGCTGATCCGCTCATACGTCCAGCCCTCGATCGGCCGGCCCATGTAGACGCCGATCAGCTTGCCCAGCAGGCCAGCATAGACGCGCTCAAGATAATCAGGGGGTAGGCTCATCGCGCTCCGATCCTTTCAGCTTTACAGGGGTGGCAGCGTACTGCCGGACGAACGAAGCATCTATTCTATCTAGGCGCGGCGAATAACGCAGAGAGTCGGTCTCGGCCTGTAGCGCTTTGACAAACCAGCGATATGGGGGCTATAGTCTGCCGTGAAATTACCCTAGGCGAAACGCGCTAAGCACAATTGATGAGGCATCGATGAGATTGGAAAATACCGCAGCGGACGTCTTGTCGCTCGATGGGACGTGGACGGCCGAACTGGCCGGCCAGCGCCGGGAGGTCGTTGTGCCGGGCGTTTGGGAGCTGCAAGGCTTCCCGCTGGAAGCGGCGGGCCCGGCGATTTACGCGCGCGCGATCGACGTGCCAGCCAGTTGGGCGGGCGCGCGCGTCATGCTCCAGTGCGACGCAGTCAGCTACTACGTCGAGCTGTTCGTCAACGAACAGCCGGTCGGGGCGCATGAAGGGCTGTGGGATCCGTTCGAAGTCGATGTAACAGCAGCGCTGCGCCCCGGCGCGGCCAACACGATCGCCTTGCATATCACCAAGCCCGGCCGCGACGGCGACCGCTTCCCCTACCGCGATGTGCTCGTCGGTTTCATCCCCTACGTGTCGCTGCCGTTCGGCGGTCCGTGGGGGTCGATCCGGCTGGTGGCACATCGCGCGCCCGCTTGGCGCGATGTGCAGGTCGCGCCATCGATTGATGGGACAGTGCGCGTGCGCGCGCAGATCGATCCACATGGCCGGCCGCTCGCCGGCCTGACGATGCGCGTGGCCGTCGCTGCGCCAGACGGCCAGACGGTCGCCGAGACGGAGCAGGCCGCAGCCGATCAGCTCGATCTATCCTTATGCGTCGCTGCGCCCGCCTTATGGGAGCCTCGGCAGCCGGCGCTCTATCGCCTCACCTTAAGCTTGCACGACGATGACGCGCTGCTCGCGCAGGCGGAACGCCGCTTCGGTTTTCGTCAGCTCTCTGCCAGTGGCAACCAGCTGCTGTTCAACGGCGCGCCCGTTCATCTGCGCGGCATCTTGAGCTGGGGCTGGGACGAGACCACACTAGCGCCCATGCCGAGCGAAGCGCAGATCCGCGCCGAATTCGCCCGCGTCCGCGCGCTCGGCTTCAACCTGATCAAGCTGTGCCTTTTCGTGCCGCCCGACCGCCTGTTCCAGATCGCCGATGAGGAGGGCATGTTCCTGTGGCTGGAGCTGCCGCTGTGGTATCAGCGGCTGGGCGACCATCTGCGCCAGCAGGCGCAAGTCGAATATGCCGGCATCTTGCAGGCCGTCCACCATCACCCATCGATCGTCTTATACAGCCTCGGCTGCGAGCTGGGAGCGAACATGGCTGACGCGCCGTTGCTTGAAGCGCTCAATCATCTGGCGCGCGCGAACACCTGCGGCGCGTTGATCTGCGATAACAGCGGCTCTGGCGAGGCCTATGAGGGCCTCAGCTTCGATTACGCCGATTTCACTGACTATCATTTCTACTGCGACTTGCACTACTTCCGACCGATGCTCGACCATTTCCGGCGCGACTGGCGGCCGCCTCGTCCATGGATCTTCGGCGAGTTCTGTGACTGCGACGATTTCCGCGATACCCACGCGCTGACGGGCGACCAGCGCCCGTGGTGGCGCGATCTGCTCGGCGTCGATGGCTCGCTCGAACGTTGGGCCTATAGCGTTCAAGAAGAGCGGCTGGCCGCGGCAGATCTCCCCTTCATACCCGCTGAGCTGGAGACGATCGCGCGGCGCGGGTCGCTGCTCGTTCGCAAGATGATCGTCGAATGGGTGCGCAGCCGAGCGGGCATGGGCGGCTACGTCATCACAGGACTGCGCGATACGCCGATCACGACTTCCGGCATCTTCGACGACGCTGGACGACCCAAGTACGATGCCGCGGCCTTCACGGCCTTCAACGCCGAGAACGTGCTGATCCTCGAGCAGGGGCGGGCGCGCGCGTGGCGTCACGGCGGCGACCGGCCAGCGCCAATTGACTGCTTCAACCATTTCGTTGGCACGACCGTCGACTCCCGGATCGTGCTGGCACATACGGCACCGGTCGCGGCGAACCGCCTACGCTGGTCGCTGCGCGATGAGGCGGGCGTCGCGCTGGTTGAAGGGCAAAGCGCGACCCCCGCGCTGGCGGCAGAGGCCAGTCCGTGCGAAATTGCGGGCATCAACTTTACCTTGCCCAACGTGGACTACGCTCAGATCGTCACACTGGATGTCGAACTGGCCGGGGTGGCCGCTAACCAGTGGCCGCTCTACGTGTACCCCCAGCCGCAGTGGCCGGCCTCTTTGGCGCTGTACGACCCGGCTGGCTGTTTGAGTCAGCTCGATGCGCTGCCGGCTGAGCGCATCGTCGACGTGCGGGAAGCGGCTGGCCGGCCGCTGATCGCCGGCCTGATCGACGATGCGGTACTAGCATACCTCCAGACGGGCGGTTCAGCGATCGCGCTGCAAACGGGCGCGGGACGGCTGCCGACGGTCGGGCTGCCATTCTGGCGCGAGTCGATCAAGCTGCTCTACCCGCACCCCGTGCTGAGCGGCTTTCCGCATCGGGGCAGCGCGGACTTGCAGTTCTATGCGCTGGCGACCGACCACGCGATCGACAGCGAGCAGCTGGAGGCCGCGCTCCCCGGTTTGCGATCCCTGTCGCCGGTTATCCGCCGGCTGGATGCGCGGCTGTTCACAGTGACTGACTATCTGATTGATCTCGCGATCGGACGGGGCAGACTGATCGCCTCGACACTGCGCTTCGGCGGCGGCGCCGGCGACCAGCCTGCCGGACTGAAGGCCAGCCCGGCCGCGCAGCATTTGTTGAACGCCATGATCACTGAGCTGGCAAGCAGGGAACGATCGGTTTAGTTTGTCTGGGCAGAAAACGAGAGACAAGCCATGCATTTCTACAGTTTTGAACAGCAGGATCCGCTCTTTAACCTCAACGGCTGGGCGCTCAGCTTGCAGATCATCACGATGGAGAACGTGTACGGTTTTGCCCCTGAAAGCACGATCGTCACGCAAAAGGTGGATCGCTGGCATATCGAATGCACGCAGTTGAGCTGGGCTGGCGGCCAACAGCGGGCGCGCGGTTCAGCGGCAGTGACGATCGAACAGGAGAGCGGGTCGCGGCTGCGCATTCAGGCGCAGGCGACGGCTGAACACAAGATCATGGCCATCAAACTGCTGCTGCGCGATTTGGACGCGCTGGAGACGCTGGACATGCTCGATCAAGCGCGGCCCACCCCGCCCGACGGACGGATCGAGAGCTATCCGTATCCGCTGCGGCTGCCGGTTTGGTTCGCGCGGCTGCCTTCTGGAGAGCACATCGGCCTGCGCTGCGAGGATGAACACCTGCGCGCTAAACGCTTCTGCGCTTATCAGGAGCGGATCGGCCGGCTGGCAGGCCGCTACGCGATCGAGTGTATTCACGAGGAGGATGCGCGGCACTTCGATACCCACATCGAAACCCCGCAGTGGGTGATCGAGCGCGGGGTAGAGCCGACCTCCTTTCGCGCTGAACAGCTCGCTTTCAACGAGCGCGTGATCGGCCTGAAGCCGTGGGACGAGCGCACCGACGTGCCGGGCTGGGCGCGCACGCTGCGCCTCGTGCTCACCCTGCATGGGATGCATTGGTCAGGCTATGTGTTTAACACCTACGCGCAAATGCTGGAGACGATTCGCTTTGTGGCCGATCGCATTGATGGCCAGCGGGTGCTGGCCTATTTGCCCGGCTGGGAGGGGCGCTACTACTGGCAGTACGGCGACTTTCGGCCAGAGCCAAGGCTGGGCGGCGAACAGGGCTTTGCCGATCTCTGCGCCGGGGCGCGCGCCCTCGGCGTGCATCTCATGCCGATGTTTGGCGGCAACTGCGCGAACGCTTGGTCGCCCAACTTTCATACTTTTGGCCCGTCGTCATACATGAAATCGGCGACGCGCAATGTCTTCCACGGCAACCAGCCCGATTGGAACACCAGCCGCGCCCACGACACCGGCTGGCAGGCGTGGTTGAACCCGGGCGCGCCCGCATGGCAGAACGAACTCGTCCGACAGATCACTGGCTTGATCGATCGCTACGAGTTCGACGCCGTCTTTCTAGATACCGTCGAAGTCTGGATCAATGATCCCGATTTCAACCTACGCCAAGGTTATCGCCAGCTTGTCGACAGGCTGCGGGCCGGTCGCCCGGAGCTGCTCGTCTCCGGCGAGGATTGGTGGGATGGGCTGCTCGATATCTTCCCGATCTACCAACGGTCATCGCAGTGGCGGCAGGTGCCCGCTTGGATCGGCCGTTATGCCCGGCTGATGGGTCACATTTGCGATGGCGAGCCGAGCCGCGGCAGCACCGGCGTTTTTGAATCTGGCTACGCTCGCTATGAACGGCTGCCCGACGAGCCGTTTTATCTGCCAACACTGGCTTTCGTTGACGGCACGCTTGAGGCCGCTCGCGAGGAGATCGAAGCGGTTATCGCTTTGGCGCGCCGCGCGCCTGAGCTGCCTCAGACTTAAGCGGAGCGCCCCTAAGAGACCTGGCGCAGCGCGCCGTAGAGCGCGTGTTCATAAGAATCGACCAATGTGCGCAGCGCCTCTAGGCTGGCAGCTGGGTCGCCGCTGAGCAGCGCCGCGCGCAGCGCTGCGTGCAGGGCAATGAAGTTATTCAGCTCGTCAGAGTGGACAGGCACGCGCGACTGGCGCAGCGCTTCGATCAAGCGGACGCGGTTGTACAACCCTTTGAGCAGATCTGCGGTGAGCGGCAGCATAGACAGAGCGCCTACATGCTCGTGAAATTCGAACAGCGCTGCGATCGCGGCACCCCGCTGGCCAGCTTCGGCATGCCGGCACGCTTGTTCAAGCGCCTTGCTGAGCGGCGGATCGATGGTGCGAGCAGCGCGTTTGGTCACCGCCAGCACCGCAACCTCCTCAACGGCGCGTATTAGAGCAAACAGCTCGATCACGTCGATCGATGAGAACATGCGCACGAACACGCCGTGACGCCTGCGCCGCACGACCCAGCCCTCCTGCTCGAGCCGGTAGAGCGCCTCGCGCACGGTATTCTGGCTGACGGACAGCTGCTTCGCCAGCGCGATCTCGACCAACCGCTCGCCGCTAAGATATTCGCCATCCAAGATCGCTGCGCGCAGCGTTGCCGCAACCGCATCCGCTCGTGTGCTCATGGGAGCCACCGCCCGCCAAGCGCGCCGCGCGATGTGACCGCCTGCACGTCATCGCCGTCAATCGTCATCACATACAGCTCATCGCGTCCAGTCGCATCAGAAGTAAAAACGATAAAACGTCCATTTGGGCTGATGTCGATCCCCCACTCGAATCCCGGGCCATCATACACGATCTCGCGGTTACGGCCATCGCCATCCATGCGCGCAATGGCTGAAAAGCCCTCGCCCATCGTCTGAAAGAAGATCGTGCCATCGGGCGCGTAAACGGGCGCCCAATTTTTACTCACGCCAGTGGTCAGCGGCGCTGTCGTGCCGTCGCGCAAATCAAGCTGCCAGATCGCCCAGCGCGAAGCATCAACCGGGCTGCCGGCAGTATAGGCGATCAAGGCGCCATCAGGGCTAACGGAAGGATCGGTCGTGCGCTCGGGGCCGCTCAGCAGCACTTCAAGGTCGGTCCCATCAGGCCGAATGCGCACCAAATCGTGAGCGCCGCCCCCGCGCGTATCCGTGGAGAAAACAATCCACGCGCCATCAGGCGTCCATGTGGGCGCGCGGTCATCGACGCCGTTGTCGGTCAAGCGAACGACGCCGCTGCCGTCGGCGTTCATGACATACAAATCATAGACGCCGCCACGGCTGCCGATAAACGCGATGCGCGTGCCATCGGGCGAGGGAGCCGGCGCCAGGGCGGCTGCTGTCCCATCGGTCAGCTGCGTCTCAACGCGCGTCGTCAGATTAAGCTGGTAGATACTCGCCTGGCCGCCGCGCTCAGCGGCGTAGATCAGCCACTGTGGGGGGCCGGCGAGCGGTTCGTCTGTGAGGACGACCCCGGGAATGGTTTCACCCGTTCGAGCTGGCGTGAGGACGAGCGAAGCTGGCGTCTCCGTGGGAGCATTAGCAGCAGTCTCTGTTGCTGCCAGCGCCTCATCCGTCGCGATTACGTTGGAGCGCCGCTCTGACTCGCTGATGATCAGCACAGCGGCCAGCGTCACTAAAGCCAACAGGCCGCAGCCGAGCAAACCCCCAACCAACGCGCTGATAAGCAAGTTAGCGCTGCCCTTGGCGCGCACCCGCCGCCAGCGCGCGCTTTCAACCGGCGCTCGCTCGATCGGCGGCAGGCTGCCCGTCGTTGTGCCCGGCGGCGGCGCAGGCGGCACGTAGTCGGCCATCGGTTCTAACGGAGAACTGGCCGGCATTTCGGGCCGAGCGAACCCCGGCTGAGTATCGTGGATATTGAGCGCCGCATAATCCACGGCTCGCTCCAGCGCAGCGGCCAGCGCGGCGGCATCGGCATAACGCGAATCGCGGTTCTTGCTCAAGGCGGTCAAGATGACATTTTCGACGGCAGCCGGCAGATTCGGGTTGAACGAACGGGGCGAGGGCGGCGGCGTCGTGACATGCATCACAGCGACGCCATAAGGCGTTTCGCTCTCAAACGGGCGGCGGCCAGTCGCCATCTCGAACAACGTCACGCCCAACGAGTAGATGTCGCTGCGCGCATCGAGCGGCAGCCCCTGCGCTTGTTCAGGACTCATATAGCTCGGCGTGCCGACGACGCCCTGCGTCGTCAATGTGCTGCTCACCTCGCCCAGAATGCGGGCGATGCCGAAATCGGTCAGGTAGGCGCCGCCGTCATCATCGAGCAGGATGTTGCTCGGCTTGAGATCGCGGTGCAGCACGTGATGAGCATGCGCGTAGTCGAGGGCTGGCGCAATCTGCGCGATGATGCGGACGATCATCTCAACCGGCAGCGGCCCATCGCGCAGTCGATCATCGACCGAACCGCCCGCCATATAGCGCATGGCGATATAGGGCTGGCCGTTTTCCTCTCCGTAATCGTGCACGGGGCAGATGCTGCGGTGTTCTAGCTGCGCGATGATCTTGACTTCGCGGTGAAAGCGCTGCAAATAAGTCGCATCATCAAGGAGATGACGAGGCAGCACCTTTAGAGCGACGATCCGGTTCATCGATACCTGCTGCGCGCGGTAGACGGTCGCCATACCGCCACGGCCGATTAGGTCGAGGATCTCGTAGCCGCCGATTCTTCTACCGATCAGTTCATCCGTCATCTGGATTCCGGCCGGTCGCCCGTAAGGGCAGCCTCATCGTTGAAAAGCAGGGCGCTCATCGCGAATGCCTGCGGCGAATTATACAGTGAAGGGCGGTCGATCGTCCAAGCAAGGCGGCGCATTTTACAGCGGCGATCGCAGCGCAGTCTGCGCCACGCTGGTATCGATCTCCGGAGAGACGAGCGCCAGTCCATCAAGCAGCAGCGCCCGGCACAGCTCGACGGCTTCTAGCCCGCTAGCGCACAAGACCGCCTTGATCCTATCTCGCCAGCGGGCCGGCATGCGCGGAAGGTCGGCCGCCAGCGTCAATGTCCATTTGCGCGACGGTTCCCAGCGCCGGTTGACGGCATAAAGCAACCGCAGCAGCGCATCCAGCTCGGCAACCAGCCGCTCGGCCAGCAAGAGACATTCACCGCGACGCGCCAGCCGCGCCAAAGCAGCCCAGCGCTCGGCCCGCGCCCAGCGGCCGGCCACATCGTCGATTATGGCGCGCTCTAAAGCAGGCGGGAACACTGCCAGCAGCGCCTGCCAGCGCGCCAGCCAACCCACCGTCCGCAGAGGCTGCGCGCTGGCGATCAGCTCGGCCAGTGCCAGAACCTCGCGCTCGAACGACTCAATCGCGGCGATGCGATGCAGCGCCGCCTCAAGCGCAGCGACCGTCTGCCAGCTCGCCTCAAAGGGCACGCCGTCCAATCTTCCAGCAATCCAGAACGAACCGTCACTGCGCGCGCTTTCACTCACAAGCAGGTCGGTTACGCCTTGATCGGCCAGCCAGCCAGCACGAGCGGTGACCGGCGGGAGGGTGACGTTCCACAGCGCGATCTCAAGGTCAGACTGCGCGTCGGCCAACCCGCGCGCGACCGAGCCGAGGACGGCAATTTCGCGGCCTAGCTCGGGCGGGCAGGTCGCGGCGAGCGCGGCGGCGCGTTCATACATACGCTGGCTTTCCGGCGTCGCGCGGGTCAAAAATGAAACGTTCATCGTCTGCTCACTTGCTGTAGGGTTCGCTTTCACGGTATTGTCAATACCATACACCGATCTGATCCTCCTCACCACAGGCCGAAATCATGAAGATCGTTATGTTCTCGATCACCCCCTTGTTCCCCGATCACGATTTGGGCGGCGCGCAGAAGCACCTGCGCCTGATCGCGCTGTATTTGGCCGAACGCGGCCATGAGATCACTGTGATGTGCACGCGCCGCGCCGATACGCCGGCGCGTTTCAACTGGCATCCCCGCGTCGTCATCAAGCCGATCTTGGCCTTCAAGCAGCCGTTCCCCGCCCCCTACGATACGCCGGCTTTCAACATCGCTAATTTGGTTTACGACGTCGCTTCGCACGTGGCACAGGCCGATCGTTTTTATATCCACGATGGCGAATTCGTCTTTGCGTTTGTCTACCGACAGACGCCGACCATCGTCTCGCTGCGCGACAATGTCTATCCAGAGACGATCCAAGGCGCTTTCCAGTTTCAGGGGCACCGCTTGATCCTGATCTCGCAGTACGCGCGCGCTTTTTTCACCCACACAGCGGGCCGGTTTTTCCCTGAACTGCCGGAGCGCATGGTCGTCATTCACAATGGCATTGATTGGTCACGCTTCCGGCCGACGCCGCCCGGACGCATCCTTGACCTGCTCCCGATCGATCCACGGGCATATCGCATCGTGCTGCACCCACACCGCCCCGAAGAAACAAAAGGCATGTGGCAGACGATCCACGTGGTTGACCGGCTGGTGCATCACGAGGGGATGACCGACGTGCGTGTGCTAGTCCCCATGTGGCTGGGCACCAAGGCCGACCCGGGCGTCAGCGATTTCTACGCGCGCGCGCGCCGCGTGATCGCTGACCGCGGTTTGACCGATCATTTCATCTTTCACGACTGGGTTCCGGCTGACCTGCTGCCAGAATATTACAGTTTGGGCGGCGTGACGCTGGCACTGGGCAGTTTCGTCGAATCGTTCGGCAACGCGGTCTACGAATCGCTGGGCTGCGGCACGCCGTCGATCGTCGCGCGCATCTCCTCGCACCGCGAACTGCTGCCAGAGCATCTGATCGATAAGGTCGATTTTGATGACGACGAGACGGCCACCAGCATCGCCGCGGCCATCCTGCGCGAGGGCCGACGCACCTCACCGGAGACGCTGGCCTACCTGCACGAGCACTACAGCATCGAACGACAGCTCGCGGCTTACGCTGAGGTGATCGAAAACGCGCAGGTCGCATCGCCGCTGCGCTTCCAGCTCACGCCGATCACCGCGTCGACGCGCTATCGTCTCGCCCCGTGGTGCTACCGCGCGCGGCGCGGCATCTATCACGACTACCGCGCGGATTACGCTGAGACGCCGGAGCTGTTGGCGCTGGTGGATGCGCACCCCGAAGGCTTCAGCGCTGCCGACGCCGTCCCGTTCGGGCTGGACGAGGGACAAATCGAGGCGTGGATGCGCGCGGGTTACACTGTGCCGATCAGCTGAAGGGCTTCTAGCGACGGCGGTAAAGCCGCATGCCGGTCCCATAGAAATCGGTCGGATATTCGAGGATCAGTTCATACTGCGCGTTGAACCAAGGTTCAGCCGCCAAGCCCAAGCGGACAAAGGCCTCCATCGTTACCAAGTAATCCGGCAGCGTGTCGGCGATCAGCGCGGGCGGAATGGCATAGTTCTGGCCAGGGACGATCAACGCTGGGTCAACCGGATAATAAGCGGTCAGCTCAGGCGTGACTAACCCGACCGTATCGACGATCGTCGCCCGGCTGAAAAAGCCGATCGCGCCGATGTCGCCTGAGGCGACTCGTGTCTCGGCCGTCACGCCAATCACATCGCGCAGATAACGGCCCATCTGTTCGTAAAGCAGCTCGACTTGATGCCAAGCCATGCGCGGGGCCGGGCGATCAGGGCCGTGGTCCGGGCGCAGCACCCATCCGTTGGCCGTCGTGAACAGCCAGAACAGTCCCAGCGCCGTCACGAGGCTGACGGCGACACGCCGCCCTTGAACCCCGCGCCCCGCCAGCGGCGACAGCAGCGCCCAAGCCCCAGTGAAGATGGCGAGGATCCACGCTGGCAGCGGCGGCGCGAAATACCAGCGAAAGATCAGCGGGTTGAGCGCAGCGAAAACAGCAAAATACAGCCACGGGTACACCAGCAGCGGCAGCGCGCGCGGCAGCCGCCGGGCTGCGTATGGCAGCGCGCACAACGCTAGCGCGGCATGGATCACCGCGCTGAACATCGCGCCGGCCGAGCCAAAGACATTGAAGATCGAAAAGACATTCGAATAGACCGGCAGCAGCTGCCCCAGCGCCGAGAATGGCTCCAGCACATAAGCGAAGCGTTTGGCCGTCACCGAATTGGGCAGCAGCGCGCCAAAGTAGGCCAAACTGAAGGCCAGCCACGGCAAGATCATGAGCAGGACGCCCGCCCACGTTCGCCACGGCAAGCGGCGCGCCTGCAGCCAGCTTTCCGCCAGTTGATAGGCGAACAGCGGGCCGATCCACAGCGCCGAATCGACGCGCGTGAGCAGACCAAGACCGGCGACTGCGCCAAGCGCGAACGCGCGCCGCGGGGTATCTTCGGCCGCGCTTGGCTGCGCATAAAGCGCGAACGCGGCGAACATCCAGAAGATCGTGACGCTGGTTTCCATACCGCCGATGGCAAAAGTGACGCTCATCGGCGCGATCGCCCAGATGGCCGCCGGCAGAGTGGCGATCAAAGACGACCCGACCAGCCGGCGCGCGAGCACAAACATTATGGCGACCGTGCCAGCATCGGCCAGCGCGCTCACCCAAAGGGCGTAATGGGGAAAGTCTTGGCCGCCGGTCAGCCCGCTCATCCCAGCCATGGTCAGCGCGAACAACGGCGTCGTTGTGCCGAGCGTGCGCACCCCGGGGTTGTAGACGAAACCTGCCCCCTCGATAAGATTGCGGCTGTAGCGAAACGTGATGAAGGCATCATCGATCGTGCGCGGGCCGGGCAGCGCGCGGGCGCCGATCGCCAGCAGCATCAACGCAGCGACCAAGGCGAGTGAACGCCGTTTGTCAGCAGTCACGGCAGTCCTTCTGATCAAGCAAGGCGCGGCAATGTGATGCTTAGATCATAACCCGGCTGTCGCGCCCGATGCATTAACGCCGGCGGGCCATAAAAACAGCTCTACGCCGCATTGATGAAGGGAGTGATTGCTTATATAACGATTTTGTTATAGTGTTAAATATCAATTTTTCATGAATTTCACGCCAGCGCTCTTTATTTCAATGACGACAGCAGAGTACAATAAATCAAGTAGTTAGACAGCGCCTTAACAATAGAACGGATCGGGTGACATGCTCGAACCATCTGCACACCATCACCGCCGCCATCTTCCTTCATCACAGCCCGCAGCGTCCGTCATCGATTTTCATCGAGCATCGCCATACCCCTTACATTGACGCTGGCATCGATCATCGCCCAACCTCGACATCGCCGCCGCGCTCTCATTGAAAAAATAGACTTTGACGCTGGCATTCGAGTCTGTCGCCTGCTCCGTTCTACGGTTAATGCGCTTCCGGCATTTCCTCACAGATCAGCACAATTTGCCGTCCCTGCCAGCGGGTGAGCACCAGCGTTCGCGCTTGGCCGCCTTTTAGCTTGAGTTGGGGGATGAGCGCCTCCGGCGTGACGGCCGTTCCGCGTTTTTTGACTGCCACGCGGCCTACATCGCGCTCGCGCAGCGTCGCTCGCAGCGCCTTGACGTTGAAAGGCAACCAGCCTTCGATGCGCCACGCGCGCGCCCACGGCGTCTCAGGGGCGGCATCGGCGGTCAAATACGCGGTCGTCGGGTCAAGCTGCGCGGCTTCCCAACGCAGCGCCGCCGCGGCCACCAATCCGGCGCGGATCAGGGCTGGGTCTGGCTCGATCAAGTAGGCGCGCGGCGCCGATATCGGCGCCACAGCGACATCCGCAGCGCCCCAATGATAAATCTGCTCATCATGAAAAAGCAGCGCAGCAGTGCCCGTTTCGCCTCCAAGATCGAGCAGCGCCTCCTTCAACTCGCCTGCAACCGAAATGAAGATCAACATCCCACTGTAGGGGGCGATCTCCGCTTGCTTGACGCCTGGCGCCAGTTTGACGCGGATGCAGGGCGCGCGCCACTGCTGCAGCGTCGAGAGCGGCGGTTCATAACTCTCAACCGAGAAGATGCGTCGACCATCAGCCGACCGGCGCGCTGGATCGAAGAAGATCAGATCGGCAGCGGGCAGTGCATCGCGCACATCGCCGGTCTCAAAATTCGCGTCGAGATTGAGGGCGGCCGCGTTCAAACGAGCCAGCGCAGTTCGCAGCGGGTCACGGTCGATGCCGGTCACTAGGGCGCCAGCCGCAGCATAGGCCAGTGAGTCTGCCCCGATGCCGCAGCAGGCATCCACCACGCGCAGGCCAGCGCTCTCCGCAGCGCGCCAGCGGCGAATACGCGGGTCGCTGGCTTGCTCCAGCCCTTCACGCGTGAAATAGAGATGGGCAGCATCGCTTCCAAATTTGGCGACGGCGGCCCGACGCAGGCGCGCCAGTTCAAGGGCAGCCCCTGCTTCGGCCGGGGCATGGTCGCGACGCAGGGCCATCAGCAGGCGCAGGCTGTTTTCGTCCGAAAGGTCTTCTTGCGCCAGCCATGCCAGCGCCCGCGCCCCGGCGGGCGAGGTAAGGAACGACAGCGTCTCCAGCGCGATCACGAGCGAGACGATTATTCGTCTGGCCGTTCGGCCGACGCGGGATCGACGGGCAGCAACAGGTAACCAGAGGCGAGCACAGACGGCTTCGGGTTGATCAAGACGGGCTGCTGCCAACGGCTAGCCGTCGCGAGGCTGAACTTGGCGACACGGTGAATATCGCGCAGCGTGCGCGCTAGCACGGCCGTCTGCATGAAACCGACCGCGTTCGGCAGGCTGCTAAAGGCTAACAGATGCGGCGTCCCTTCATGCGTTACAGCAACCGCTTCCCATATAACTGGCTCATCTGGCCGCAGCGCCCACACCGGCTTATTCGGCGTTTGGCGAATAAGCAGATGCGCATAGCGTCCGCGAAACGTGGCCCACGTGTCCAGCGGGGCGTCTTTAGCTGCGACAGCCGCCACCCGCTCCAACGTATATCGTGCCGTGTGCGGCTTCTCGCCGCGCATCAACACCCCGACTTCGAGCGGATGGAGCGCGCCGGCTTCGACGAGGATGCGTACATAGCCAGCCACCTCTAATCGACTGACATGCTGAGCGCCGGGCGCGTCGTTCGGATCAACAACGATCAACCGGCCGCCGGGCCGCAGCGCCACCAGCGCTTGTTCCAGCAGCGTATCGCTCAGACCCATCCCATAAGCGACCACAGCATCCACGCTGTCTGGCTCCAGCGCCCACACTGTTGACGAAGCCGGTATGGTGACCAGCTCGAGATCGGTCCGGCTGGTGCGCAAGACAGCGCCAGCCGCCCCGTCGATATCCACCAGCCGCAGCGTCGAAGCGCTAGGCGGCAAATGTTTGGCCATCGCTTCGATTAAAAGTTGGGTTGTTCGCGGGCTCAGGGTCATTTTTCGCGATAGGCTTTAATCACCTCTTCGACCAGCCCAAGCATTTCTTCAAATTCCTCACGAAAGAAGTGTATCGTCACCTGCCCAAACTCAAAGTGAAACACGTTTTCGCCATCAGGTTCACGCGAAACCCACGCGATGTAATTTTCAGTCTCGGCTAGCGTATCGACCTCGACGTCGTCGCCCATGCTGTGCCTCCATAGTAGTTGCGAACGGCCATATCCCATTTTAGCACGAATAACAGCTCACTAAGGGTTTGTTAGTACGAAAAACTCACTCGCTGGATGCAAAACGGCGCAGATCGCTCTGCGCCGCTGCTATCGTCTGAATTAGAGCAATGTCAACGCCGCGGCCGGTCGCCGCCGCGACCGCCGTCGCGTCCGCCATCGCGACCTCCGCGGCCACCGCCCCCCTGCGGTCGCCGGTCACGCAAGCGGGCTTCTTCGGCCGTCCAGCCCTCGAGCACAGCCTGCCGGCTCAAACGCACCTTGCCATCGGGCGAGACATCCGTCACCATCACCATCAGCTCATCGCCGATGCTCACTTCATCTTCGATGGAGGTGACGCGATAATCGGCGAGCTGCGAAATATGCACCATGCCGTCGCGACCGGGCATAAATTCGACGAACACGCCATATGGCTCAATGCGCGTGACGCGGCCCGTGTAAATACGGCCAACTTCGGCTTCCTCGGTCAGCCCGCGAATTTCGTCCAACGCCAGCGCGACCGATTTGCCATCCTGCGCCGCAATAAAGACGGTGCCATCCTCTTGAATATCGATCTTGACGCCAGTGCGTTCTTGAATGCCGCGGACGACCTTGCCGCCCGGCCCGATGATGGCGCCGATCTTTTCCGGATTGATCTTGATCGTGGTCATACGCGGCGCGAACTCGTTGAGGGTCGGGCGCGGCTCTGGGATAGCAGCCAACATCACATCCAAGATCTGCAGGCGGGCGACGCGCGCCTGCTCCAGCGCAAGCGCCATAATCTCGTCAGAAACACCGCTGATCTTGATATCCATCTGCAGCGCGGTGATGCCCTTCTTCGTGCCAGCCACTTTGAAGTCCATATCGCCGAGGTGGTCTTCCACGCCCTGTATGTCGGTCAGCACGGCGACTTTATCGCCCTCTTTGACCAACCCCATGGCGATGCCAGCGACTGGCGCCTTGATCGGCACACCGGCATCCATCAGCGCCAGCGTGCTGCCGCATACGCTCGCCATTGATGTACTGCCGTTCGAGCTGAGCACTTCGCTGACCAGACGAATGGTGTAAGGGAAAGTTTCCTCATCTGGGATCATCGCACGCAGCGCCGCTTCGGCCAGCGCGCCGTGGCCGATCTCGCGGCGGCGCGGGCCGCGCAGCGGGTAAGCTTCGCCTGTGCTAAACGGCGGGAAATTGTAGTGATGCATGAAGCGCTTGGTGTCTTCCGGCGCGATGCCATCGAGCAGCAGCGAGTCGCGCGGCGTGCCCAGCGTCGCCACCGTCAGCACCTGCGTTTGGCCGCGCTTGAACAGACCAGAACCATGCACGCGCGGGATCACGCCGACCTCAGCCGCCAGCAGGCGGATTGACGTGTAATCGCGGCCATCTGGCCGCACGCCATCATCAAGGATACGCCGGCGCACTTCTTCATATTCAACTTCTTCAAAAGCCTTCTTGATTACGTTAGGCGTGATCGCTTCGGCGGGGTTCTCCAATGCCTGATTGCGCGCTTCGTATTCAGCCACCAGCGAATTGAGAATGGCATCGAGACCTTCGCGGCGTTCGGTGCGGTCGGTCGTGTTGATCAACACCTGCCGCACTTGATCGCGCACTTTCTCGGCGACTTCGGCCATCACCGCGGTGTTCACATCGGCCAGCACCGGCTCCTGCTTCGGCTTGCCAATCTCCTCGCGCATCTGGCGCAGCAGCCCAACTACCGGCGTAATCGTATCCTGCGCCAACCGCAGCGCGCGCAGCATCATCGCTTCATCCACCTCGTCGGCCGCGCATTCCACCATATTGATGGCGGTATCGGTGCCGGCTACGCGCAGGTCAAGCGCGCTGTTTTCCATCTCAGGGATGGTCGGGTTAACGACCAACTCCCCGTCGATCAAGCCGATACGAACGCCGGCGACCGGGCCATCCCACGGCACATCTGAGATCATGAGCGCTGCGCTGGCCGCGATCACACCGAGCATATCGACCTGATGCTCTTGGTCGTGGCTGAACGCCCATAGGATGACCTGCACCTCGTTGCGCATATTTTCCGGGAACAACGGCCGCAGCGTCCGGTCGATAACGCGCGACGTGAGTATAGCCGCCTCAGAGGGACGGCCCTCGCGCCGGAAGAAACTGCCCGGAATGCGGCCGGCGGCGTACAGCTTTTCTTCGAAATCAACGCTCAGCGGGAAAAAGTCAATGCCCTCGCGCACGGTTTTGCTCATCGTCGCGGTGGCGAAGACCACAGTATCTCCCAGTTGAACGGTGACGGCGGCGCCGGCCTGCTCGGCGAAGCGGCCAGTTTCGATGATGACTTCATCTCTGCCAATTGTGGTGCGGTACCGGTAAACGGTGCCCATAGGGGTTGTTAGGGTTTCCATGCATGCCTCCGTGTGTAACTCATTGTGGTGTTATAGAACATGCCTGGCGCCCAGAAACTGGAAAGTGATGCTAAACAGGGGTTTAGCCGCACACTCCAATTCCTGCTCCACCAGGCATGTTAACCTCAGAGGCCCTCCGTAGAGCCTCGCCTCGACAGAACTGGCCTCAAACCTCAGCGCCGCAGGCCCAACCGCTGGAGCACTTCACGATAGCTTTCCGGGTTGGTTTGGCTAAGATAGCGAAGATGGCGCCGGCGCTGGCCGACCAGCTTCAACAGGCCGCGCCGTGAATGCTGGTCTTGCTTGTGCACCTTCAAATGTTCAGTGAGCTGGTGAATGCGCTGGGTGAGCAGCGCGATCTGCACCTCAGGCGAACCCGTATCGCTCTCGTGGCGGGCGTAATCTTGAATGATCGCGCTCTTTTCGGTTTTCGTGAGACCCATTTGACCTTTGACCGTCCTTTTTCAGACTTGACACCGAGCGCGCCGGTCATTAGGGCGCACTGGTCACAACGCTATCTGCATTATAGCAAAACAGCGTTCAAACGCCAGTCCAGAAAAGCGAGTTAGCTTCGGCGGCCAAACTCCCACTACGTTTCCGCTTCACTATGACTATAATTGAGCAGCTTTAAGACGTTTCGGGTTCAGCGATACACAAGGACACGAAGGAGCGCCGATGGCCTGGCAGGCACTGACATCTCCATCCGTCGATTTTTCTGAGTGGTACAACGAGATCGTCTACCGCGCCGATCTAGCCGACCAATCGCCAGTGCGCGGCTGTATCATCTTCAAGCCCTACGGCTGGGAGCTGTGGGAGGCGATCAAAAGCGCGCTTGATAAACGTTTTAAGGCTACCGGGCATCAAAACGCTTATTTTCCGCTGTTCATTCCCAAAAGTTACTTGGAGCGTGAAGCCGAACATGTGGAGGGCTTTAGCCCCGAACTGGCCGTGGTGACTATCGGCGGCGGCAAAACGTTGGAAGAGCCGCTGGTCGTGCGGCCCACGTCGGAGACGATCATCGGCGAGGCGTTCGCCAAATGGATCCAGTCGTACCGCGACCTGCCGCTGCTGATCAACCAGTGGGCGAATGTCGTGCGTTGGGAGATGCGCACCCGGCCTTTCCTGCGCACTGCCGAGTTTCTGTGGCAGGAAGGCCACACCGCCCACGCAACCCACGACGAAGCCGAAGCCGAGACGCTGCAGATGCTCGACATTTATGCCGATGTCGCCATCAACGAGGCGGCGATCCCAGTCATCCCTGGCCTTAAGAGCGACAGCGAACGCTTTGCCGGCGCGCTGCGTACCTACTCGATCGAGGGAATGATGGGCGATAAACGCGCGCTGCAAAGCGGCACCAGCCACAACTTAGGCCAAAATTTCGCCCGCGCGTTCAACATTCAATATCTCGATGAGAACAACCAGCTTCAATACTGCTGGACGACCTCATGGGGCATGAGTACCCGCATGATCGGCGCAGTGGTGATGGCGCACGGCGATGACAAAGGCCTGCGCTTGCCCCCGCGTTTGGCGCCGTTTCAGGTCGTCATCGTGCCGATCTTCCGTAGCGAAGAGGAGCGAAGCGCCGTGCTTGAGAACGCCGAACAGCTTCAGCGCGCGCTCGTCGATGCCAACGTGCGCGTTAAGCTAGATGCGCGCGAGGGGCTGACGCCGGGCTTCAAATTTAACGACTGGGAGATGCGCGGCGTGCCCGTGCGTCTCGAACTCGGCCCACGCGATGTGGCTGGCGGAACTGTTGTAGCAGCCCGCCGCGATCTGCCCAGTAAGGAAAGCAAGCAGACGCTGCCACAGGCTAACCTCGCGGCGGGGGTGCAAGATCTGCTCGATGCCGTGCAGGCCAATATGCTGGCACAGGCGACAGCCTTCCGCGACAGCAACATCTTCGATATTTCGAGCTATGATGAGCTGCGCGGCGTGATCGAACAAGGCGGCTTTGCGCGCGGCTGGTGGGCTGGCACCGCTGAGGAAGAAGCGCGCGTGAAGCAGGAAACCGGCGCGACACATCGCTGCTACCCGCTAGCCCAGCCCGGCGGCAGCGGCCGCTGCTTCCTATCGGGACGGCCGGCCAGCCGGATTGCTCTATTCGCTAAAGCCTATTGATTGAACTGCTGGCGCAGAGGTGCAGCGCTGTGAGCCAGACCGCGATAGGCCACAATCCTTACATCTGTGTTAGCATCAGCAAAATAGTCAATTTGTGCTAGCATATTCTTGTATGGCGCGTCAAAAACATCGGCGTATACTGGTAAGAATATGGGGATAACGTCTATATGGCTCTAAGGGTAGCTTGCTGCATGGTGAAGTATTTGTTACAATTCGAACAAATGCGAGTTTTAATTTTGCTGTGAAATTATATTTATTCGTGTCTCTCGTGCTCACTTTGCAATCGAACATGGTGCTGAAAGCGGTGCAGCACAGCAAGAAGACCACCGAGCTGGGCGGTTCTAACCGAGCGGTTCTGGTGGCAGGCCTTTTTGGACTAGGGAACAATGGCTGCGTACTTAATCGTAGATGTTGACGATTTGCTCGCGCACTTCCGTCGTAGAGGTATTCAGATCGATCTCCAAGAGCTGGCAGTGGGCCTGCGCGGCGGCGCGGCGCTGGCCGCCGGGCTGGTGAGCGTCGATCGTCTGCGTGCGGTTGCCGTTGCGAATTGGAAAGATCGCGAGGTTTCGAGGGGACGCGGCGCGCCAGACCCGCAGTCAGTCTTTAAATCGGCCGGCTATGAAATCTTCGACATTCCACGGCGCGACTGCATGACAGATGCGTTGATCATCCACTATTTCTCTTATGACCCGGAGCCGGTCGACGAGCTGATCTTGGCGACCACTAATCCGGATTTGGTGCCGCTGGTGCGCCGCATCAAGACGACGCGCAACGCTCGCATTCGCATGTGGGGTTCCGACGATGTGCTCAAGGGCACTGAATTCGCCGAGGCGGTCATCTTTCAGCCGCTCGAATCGCTGCTCGGCATTCAGCAAACCAAAAATGTCGCCGTCTACATCGATTTCGAGAACATCGCCATCAGCCTAAGCGAGCAGGGTTACACCGTCAATCTGGATGTGCTGATCGAGGCATTCCAGCGGCAGGCCAAAGCGCATGGGCAGGTCGTCAAGCTGGCGGCCTATGCGCCGTGGGGGCAGCGCGGCAGCCTGCCGCCATTGGTCGATGCAGCCGGGCGCGAAGTCGCCGACGACGCCCCTAGCCGCCTCGCGATGGCCAATATCGATCCGGTCTTCAACTTGCCGGGCAAGAACAGCGCCGATATGCGCATTGCCCGCGACGTCATTACCGACTCGAGCCACGCCGATTCAGCCGATGTTTACATTGTCGCTAGCGGCGACCGCGATTTCAACGACTTGATCGCCTCGCTGCGCGCCCGCAACAAAACCGTCGTCATCTGGTCGGTGCGCGGCAGCACCAGCCGCCAGCTAGAGAACAATCCCAATATCACGATCGAGTATGTGGAAGATTTCGCCAGCCTGCAAACCCACCAATCGCTGAGTTTGGCGCGGCTGGACCAAGAACCTTCGCTGACGGGTTTTACCCCTTCACAGTGGTCAAGCGTGGTCATCCAGTTCGACCGGCTGGCGCAGGCCACGGGCAGCGAAACCCTGACGCGCACCAAGTTGATCGAGCAGCTAGTGAGCGTGAACGCCGTCATCTCGAAAGCGCGCGGCGAAGATTTAGTCACGCAGGCGATCAGCATCGGCATTTTAAAACAGGCCAATCGAACGCGCTTGGCGCTCGACGCCGAACATCCGATCGTCTGGAAAACGCGGCTGATCCGCGACCGCATCGTGCTGCGCGTGCTCAACACGCTCAACGTGCGCGATTGGGAATATGTCAACTACGGCTTCCTGCTCAAGGGCTTGGCGATGGATCGCGAGCTAGACCAGCCTGGGCTGAACTACAGCGATCAATGGCGCTCGGACTGGATCGACTGCCTTGTGCGCGAACACGTGCTGCTGCGCGAGTTGGTGCCTCACCGGCACAACCCGGAAGATCTCGTGCCCGTGATCAAGCTGCGGCCCGATTTTCAGCCGCTGCCGGCCATTGGC
This sequence comes from Aggregatilineales bacterium, assembly GCA_046719065.1. Taxonomy (GTDB): domain Bacteria; phylum Chloroflexota; class Anaerolineae; order Aggregatilineales; family Phototrophicaceae; genus Flexifilum. The sequence goes on from JBDNDP010000008.1 coordinate 34,441, forward strand.
CAGCAGCAAGACGATGAACCGATGCGCGAGAACTGGAGCGGCATCTCGCTTGACGAGCTGGAACGCATGGAGCCCGAAACGGCTGATATGGTGTGCCGCGTCGTTGTGAGTGTTGAACAATTCACCAGTTTTCGCGGTTTTACATGGTGCCCGCTCGGCAGTCTGCACAAGCGGCTGCGCGCCTTTGATCACGGCATGTCGTTTCAACGCTCGGTGGAATATTTGCTCGCCAATCAGGCGGCCGAGGTGAAAGAGTATCCCAACCCGCAGAGCGAGTTCTTCACCAAAGGCATTTCGCTGCTCACCGATTCCTCCATCGTGCGCTCGATCATCGATGAGCGCAATCGGTTCGTGCGCCTGCTGCTCTCACTGTATGAGCGCAACATGATCATCTCTGAGCAGAGCATCCGGCTGGCTGACCCTTCTAAAGACTGGGATCTCGATCTGTGGCTGTCGATTATGGAGACGGAGAACGTGCTCAATACGATTCCCGGACGGCCCGGGCAGTACAGCCTATTCCGAACCCATCATACTGTATCGCTGGTCGCTGAAGCGATGCGAGCACAGCAAACAGGTCTGGCAAAAGATAATTAACCCTGCGCCGCTGGCGCGGCATCTCCCTCGTCCCACTTGCGTCTGTAGTTCACTTCTAACTTGGCCAGCACCGCTTGGCCGAGGTCGATCTCGTGGATGCTGGCGATCTGCAGCAGGTAAAGCATCACATCGGCCAGCTCGCTAGAGAGCGCTTCACGATCGGGCGCCCCTTCGCTCCATTGAAAGTGTTCGAGCACTTCGCTTGCCTCGAGCACGAGTGAAATGGCCAGATTGCGCGGCGTCTGCGGGCGCGGAGAGTCGGCGGCATACCACCCTTTGCTCTCAACGAAAGCGTGCATAGCGGCTTCGAGGGTTTTTAAATCCATATTAGCCATCAGTAGGCGTTTTCGGCGCGGCGCAGCACGATGCTGATCAGTGTGCGAATGATGATCTTAATATCAAGCCACAGAGACCAATTTTCAACATACCACAGGTCGAAAGCGGTGCGTTCCTCGATCGAAGTATCGCCGCGCAGCCCGTTGATCTGTGCCCAACCGGTCATGCCGGCTTTCTCGCGGTGACGCTCCATGTAGCGCGGAATCCGTTCGCGGAACTGCTGCACATAGATGGGCCGCTCTGGCCGCGGGCCGACGAGGCTCATCTCGCCCAGCAGCACATTAACAAGCTGCGGCAGCTCGTCCCAACTTGTGCGGCGCATAAAACGGCCAAGGCGCGTGACACGTGGATCATTTTCGACCGTCCAGCCTGGGCCGGCAGCCTCGGCGTCTTGGTACATCGTACGAAACTTGATCATCTGGAACGGGCGGCCGTCGAGGCCCATGCGTTCTTGCGTATAGAAGATTGGGCCGGGCGACTCGAGACGGATCAGCAGCGCCGTCAGCAGCATCAACGGCGACAGCAGGATTAAGCCGGTCAGCGAGCCGACCACATCCAGCCAGCGCTTTAGGCTCAGCTTCCAGCCGCGCAGGGCGATATCGCGCACCGTCAGCAGCGGCAGGCCGCCCAAATCGTCAACGCTCAAGTCGCGCGCCATATAGGCAAAGATGTCGGGATAAATTTTGATGTCAACGCGCCCGCGCTGGCACAGGGTGATCAAATCGACCAGCTCATTGCGCTGCGCATCAGGCAGCGCGATGATGACCTGATCGACCGAATAGGCATCGATCAGATACGGCAGTTCATGATGATCGCCGATCACTGGGATGCCGAGGATATGGTTGCGCTGGCGTTGGCGCACATTGACGATGCCCACAATGCGGTATCCCAACTCTGGGCTGTGTTTGATCTTGCGCGTGATGTCGCGGGCAATTTTGCCCATGCCGACGATCAGCAGGTTCTCGCGCTCGATGCCGCGCTCGCGCAGCTGGCGCCGCAGCGCGCGGTGCGTCTCGCGCCCGGCAGCCACCAGCACGATGCTAAAAAACCAAACGTAGAAAAACATGCTGCGCGGGTAATCGACCGGGTCGAAGAACGTATTTTTGAACAGCAGCTCTTGCACACCGCTGACGATCAACGCGCCGATCGTGACGAGGCCGACCACATTACGAAATTGGTCAATGCGGCTGGTGGCGCGCGGCTGATGATACATGCGCGAGAGATAGAACAGCGTCACAATCGTGCCGACGTGCAAGACTAAAGTCGGCACGTAGCGCGAGAACTCGGGCTGGCTGGGCGGCACCGGGAAAAATGGCAACACCATGCGCGCCGTATACCCCAGCACGAAGCCGAGCACCAGCATCGCGATATCGGACACGTAGAGCAGCGCGCTGATGACAGCGCGGATCCGCTCCGTCCGGCGCGAAGCTGCCCCTAGGGGATAGCGGGCTGGCGTATCTCCGGCCACATACTGCGCCCCCCCTTCACTAGCAGCCCTGCCATGATCAGGCCGTGCAACCACAGCGGGGTCGTTTGCCGGTAGTGCTTGCGATAGAAGATCAGCATCGCTCGCCAAAACTCGAACTGCGCCCGCTGGCTTTGCCGGCTCGCCGCTCGTTTGACGTGCTTGACGACTACCTGAGGGTGATAGGCGATTGTCCAGCCCGCCTTCTGAATTCGATACGCCCAATCTAAATCCTCTCCATACATGAAGAAGGCTTCGTCGAGCAGCCCAACTTCCTCAAGCGCCTCGCGCCGCACTTGCATATAGGCGCCAACGACCGCGTCTACCTCTGCTTCTTCGTCGGGGTCGAGATAAGTCATGTTATAACGCGCAAAGCGCGGGCTGCGCGGAAACAACTTGCCCAGCCCGGTGAAGTGATAAAGCGACACCATCGGCGTGGGAAAACCACGCCGGCAGGCTTTATCGAGGCTGCCATCGGGCAAAATGAGTTTTGGCCCTGCCGCGCCAACTTCAGGCCGCGAGTCCATAAACCGCGTCATCGCAGACAGCCCTTCGGGCGGCACCTCCGTATCAGGGTTGAGCAGCAGCGCATAGCGCGGCGCACCCGGCGCTGCCGGCCCACGGGCATTGAACCCCAACGCGCGCAGGCCGAGGTTGTTACCGTAAGAGTACCCGTTGTTAACGGGGCTGACGATCAGTTCGGCGTTTGGAAACTCCGCGCGCACCATCGCTGCGCTGTCATCGCTCGAGGCATTATCGACGACGACGACGCGGTAGACGATCTCCCCCTCGCTGGCGAACACCGTCTCGAGGCAGCGTTTGAGCAGCGCACTCGTGTTCCAGTTCAGAATGACGATGCCGAGATCGATCATCGATGCACGCTCCGCAATCCTTCGCGATTTTACCACAGAACCCAAACGACGCGCTCAACGACCACCGGACGGCTGGTCACCGTGCTGTGCAGTCGGCAGGGTGCGCAAGGGCGCGCCGCGCAGCGCCGCGCGCAGCGCAATGCGGTCATCCCACGGGTACTCGGTCGTGCCGAAACATAAACTTTGCTCGTGCCCTTTGCCACAGGCGATGACAACATCGCCCGGCCGCGCGCGCTGGCAAGCCGCCAGCAGCGCTGCGCCACGGTCGGGAATGCGGATGAACGTTTCGCCCTCAACACCGCCGGCAGCAGCAGCAGCTTCGGCCATCGTCGCTAGAATCTCATCGAGCGACTCGGTTCGCGGGTCTTCGGCGGTCAAAATGCTCAAGTCGGCCAGCCGCACTCCGATCTCGGCCATCAGCCGGCGCTTTTCGCGATCGCGCAGGCCGGCGCTGCCGAAAACCGCGATCACGCGGCCGCCGATTGCGGTCAGGTTGCGCGCGGCCTTGAGCACATCGCTGAGCGCATTTGGGGTGTGGGCAAAATCGACCAGCGCGACAAACGGCTGGCCTTCATCGATCCGTTCGAGCCGGCCGGGGATCGCGGCGACTGCGCCCAAGCCCGCGACAATCGTCTCGTCCTCAATGCCCAAACTGGCGGCTGCCGATGCAGCTGCCAGCGCGTTGAGCACATTAAAATGGCCAACCAGTTTGAGCACGATCGGCAGCGCGCGACCACGCAGCATGGCCGTAAATTCTGTGGCCTGCGGATGGTGGACGATGCCAACCGCGCGCGCTTCTGCCCTTGGCGACAGGCCGTAAAAGATCTGCCGCGCAGCCGGGATAGCGGCGAAAAATGCGGCGCTCGGATCATCAATATTGATCACGCTGACGCCGTCCGACGTCAGCATCGCGAACATACGCGCTTTTGCGGCGCGGTAGGCCTCGAACGTGCCGTGGTAATCGAGATGCTCGTGAGTGAGATTCGTCAGCACTGCCACAGCCACGTCAATGCCGTTCAGCCGTCCCTGCGCCAAACCGTGGCTGGTCATCTCGACGACGCAGTGCGACAGCCCGCCGGCGACCATCTGCGCCAACAGCGCCTGCACCTGCGGCGCGCCGGGCGTCGTGACGTGCAGGCCGGTATCGATGGTCTGATCGCCGATCTGCGCAGCGATCGTGCTGATCAAGCCGGCACGGCCGCCAGTATGACGCTGTAAGATGCTATGAAGCAACAGGCTGGTCGTCGTTTTGCCATCGGTGCCGGTCACGCCGATGACGCGCAGCCGCCGAGACGGGAAATCGTGATAAGCGGCGGCCAACAGCCCGATCGCTTCGGCGGCGTTGTCGACGCGCGCATAAGGCACAGGTAAGGGAGGCAGCGCCCGCTCTCCAACGACGGCCGCCGCGCCGCGCGCGATCGCCCGCTCGATGAAATCGTGCCCATCTGAGGACAGCCCAACGCGCGCGACGAACACCCCTCCGGGCACAACATCCGCATCGTTCTCAACGACCGGCGCCTCAATGCGCGTCTGCGGGTCGCCAGCCAGTTCAGCTCGAAACGGCAACGCAGAGAGCAGGTCAGCCAGCGTTTTCGTCACGGGGGTCGCTCCAGCAAATGGTTACGAAATGCAATGCGCCGGAACGAATCCGGCGCCTGCCATTCCAAATAGCGTTCTACCCCTAGCGCAGCAGGCCGGCGAGTTCGGTCAACCCACTACGGACGCTGCCATCGACGACGCGATCGGTCGTCCGGATGACTAGACCGCCGAGGATCGAGGGATCGACCGAGAACGTCACCTGATCGACGCCGATCTCTTGTTTGACGCGCGCCTGCTCGGCCTCATCGAGCGGCATCGCGCTGATGACTTCAACCGGGCCACTAAGCGACTTCGCCTCTGCCGGAACCTTGCTGAAGAAATCGTTGATCAACGCCTGTTGGCGCTTCTCATCCAGCGACTCTCCGATCAAACGATGCGAAACGGCGATCGCAATGGCGGCGACCTGACCGCGTAGATCGGCAAGCTGCCGATCGCGCTCTTCATTAGCGCGAGCGCGGGCTTCGGCGCGAATCTTTTCGGCTTCGGCTTGCGCCTCGTTTTCGATCTGCTTGGCGAGGTCTTCGCCGCGCTGGCGCGCTTCTTCGATCATGCGAGCGACATCGGCGCGCGCAGCGGCCCTGATGCGCTCGGCCTCGGCCTCGGCGTCACGCCGGGCGTTGGCCGCCGCCGCCGCATCCTCAAGCCCTTTCTGAATTTTGGCGGCGCGCGAATCGAGCATGTTCATCAGCGGCCGCCACAGCACGATGGAGAGCAGCCCGAACAGGAGCAGAAAGTTGAAGATTTGCGCCACTAAAAACCCGGCGTTGATGCCCAGCGGCACCAGTGGGTTAACAGCTTCTTCGGCAGGCGCAGCCTCAACGGTGGCCATGGTTTCGGCCTCTGCCGCTGCCTCTTCCTGAGCCATGACAGCGGGCACGGCGATCAAGCTGAGGAGGAGAAGCAGCAGCAACAGCAGTCGCAGTGAACGTGACTGTTCGTTCATAGGTAAACTCCTCGTTCGCGCACGATCTAGAGCACGAACAGGATGATGAGCGCAACCACCAGCGCATAAATTGCGATCGCTTCAGTGAACACGATGCCGAGGATCATGTTCGTCTGGATCTGGCCAGCCGCATCGGGGTTGCGGCCAATGCCCTGCATCGCGCCCTGTACCAGCAGGCCGATGCCGATGCCCGGCCCAAACGCACCAAACATCGCCAACCCGGCGCCGAGCGCTTTCAAACCCGTATCTAGTTCCATATGCGTTTCCCTCCTAGTGATGAGAATTACTGTGGTCGTCGTGGTGATCATCGCCATGATGGGCGACCATCGCCTGCGCCGAGAACACGAGCGTCAAAACAGCAAAAACGAGTGCCTGAATGGTGGTGATGATGATCTCAAGACCGTAGAAGATGATCGGCAGGAAGAACGCGATCAACAGCGCCATCACTGCCAACAGAATACCGCCCGCGAACATACTTCCGAAAAGACGGAAGGCGAGGCTAACGATCTTGCCGATCTCCGAGATGATTTCGACGATGCCGACGATGAAGTCAATAGCTCCCAGCGGCCTTTTGCCTAGGTTCCCCAGCGCGTCAAGGTTGATGAACTTCTTGAAGTAGCTGGGACCCAGTGCCATGACGCCAAAGATCTGGATCGCGGTGACCGCGACCAGCGCGAGGCCGATCGTCAGGTTCAGATCGGTGGGCGCCCCACGGACATAAGGCGTCACAACAAAAATGTACGGGAACGCGCCAGCGGCGAGTTGTTCGGCCGAGAGCGGCAGCACCGGATCAGGATAGACCGTCTCGATGATCTCGAAACGCAGCGCGTCGATGCGCGCCTGCCGTTCATCCGGCGTGATCGTCGGATCGGCGTCCAGCTCAGCGATCAGGGTCGCCTCACGGTTGCGCAGCTCGGTAATGGCAGCGTTTAGTGCTTCCTGCGTTGGGCCGTGAATATCGCCGTGACGGAAGAATGCTTTACAGCGGTTGTAGTCTTGATAGGTCGCCTCTCGGCCGGCATTCAGCGGTTCATCAACATACAAGCGGAATGCGCCACCCACCTGCACGGCCGGGTAGCCAGAGAAACCTTCCTCGGCGCAGTGCATCACGCCGACGCTCTCAACGCCGGGCAGCAGTTTCATCCAGTTGGCAGCCAGCAGGAAGACAAAGATCGTGGCGACCAAAGGGAACAGAAGACGGGCATTTCTGCCGGCCATCGTCTTGGTCAAATCGTACATGAAACCGCCGAGCAGCTCCACCCACGATTGAAAACGGGTCGGCACTTCGCGCTTCCACCCGCGCGAGGCGCGCCACGCGAGCAGTGCAAACAACAGCACCGCTAACGTGGAGAGGACAGTCGCGGTTAAGGTATTAGTCCAACGGAACGATTCTGGCGGCAGCCCCGTGTCGTAAGGCTCGCCGGGCACCATGATCACCGGCATGCCTACGCTAAGGCCCGACGCGGGCAGCACTCCGAAAGTGAGGGCACTGCACGCAGCGATGAAGAGGATGATGCCGCCCAGGATGATCGCACCGCGCACTGTTGCGTTCATGCTGGCGCTCCTCTACTTCGGAAAACCCGATAAGTTCGTATCAAAGATCATCCCTCCTCTTTAAGTGTTTCCTCATGGCGCCTGTTTACCAATGGGCGGGACTGGCTCATTTTAACCGCGCCCAACGCAATCCGCACCACCACGAATAAACTGATCGGAATGCTGATCAGCAGCCCCGCGACGGTGAATGGGCCGCGCAGACCAAACTGTCCATCAAGCCACAGGCCAATGAGCAATGCCGCGAAGAGGATCACCAGCATCCAACAGCCGGCCTGCCCTGCGGCAGCAACATGCGCCAAACGAGCGGCGCGCAGCGGCGAATCGCTCATACAGCTTCAGTGCTCGCGAATTCTATCACAAGCTACCCAACAATTTCAAAGTTTTACAGCGATCTAAATACTGCTTGCGGGCTTCAGCAATTGCGGGACGAAGGCAGCCTTCATCCCGCGCGATGGCCGAAAACCTCGTGCGTGTTAGATCGTCCCGAACAACATCTGTGCACCACGCAGTGCCCAATCGAAGATCGGCTGAACGCCGAAGGAGCCGATCAGCAGCACAATGACGGTGGTCGTGCCGAGCACCCATGCATACGTTTGAGTGACCGGCACAGGTTTGTCCTCATCGGCGCTCTTATCGACATACATCACCTTGACGATGATCAGGTAGTAATAGAGGCCGATGATGGCGTTGATGATGCCAACCAGCGCCAACCACACCAAATCGGACTGCACAGCGGCCTGAAACAGGAAAAACTTGCCGAAGAAACCGGCCGCTGGCGGCACCCCGGCCAGTGACAGCAGCGCGATCGTCATCATCAACGCAAGCCACGGGCTGCGCCGGCTGAGGCCCGCCAAATCAGCGATCGTCTCGCTGCCGGTCGCCTCGCTAAACAGGATCACCACACCAAAGGCGAGCAGGTTAGTGAACATGTACATGAGCATGTAGAAGATGATGGCAGCGACGGCCTGCTCTTGCCCAGCCACCGATCCCAGCGCAGCGACGCCGATCAACGTATAGCCCGCCTGCGCGATCGACGAGTACGCCAACAGCCGCTTGATGTTGCGCTGGCCCAGCGCGACGATGTTGCCGAGCGTCATTGAGACGACCGCCAACGCCGCCGCGAGCTGCGCCATGACCTCAGAGATATTGGTATCGCCCAGCACCAACGTGATCGGGATCAGCGCGGTGAAAAAACGCACCAACAGCGCGAAGCTGGCCGCTTTGCTGGCAACACTCAGGAACGCCGTCACCGGGGTCGGCGCGCCCTCGTAAACATCGGGCGTCCAGAAGTGGAACGGCACAGCGCTGATCTTGAACCCGAAGCCGACGACGACCAGCGTCATGGCGGCTAGCAGCGGCACGACGTTAGGCGAAAATTCCGGCGAGGCCAGAAATTCAGCGATCGCGTAGAGATTGGTGCTGCCGCTGAACCCATACAACAAGCTGAAGCCATAAAGCATCAGCGCCGAGGCAAACGCGCCGAACAGGAAGTACTTCATCGCGCTCTCAGAAGAGCGCGGGTCGTCGCGGCGCAGGCCGGCCAGCGCGTACAGCGGGATGGTGATCGTCTCTAAACCGATGAAGATCAGGATGAGGTCGGAAGCGCCGCTGACGAGACAGGCGCCTAACGTCGAGACGAGCATGACGACGTAGAACTCGCCGCGCGTGCCCACCCCGCGCGCATCAACGGCGATCAGAGCGGTGATGGCCGCTGCCACCAGCACCACCGTCTTGAAGATCTGGGCCAGCACATCGTGGCGCACCATGCCGCCCCAGTACAACCCTTCTGTCTCTGGCGTGGGCGACCAGAACAGCAAGTACAGCACGGCTGTCGCCAGCAGGCCGGCCGCCGTGACGACGGCGAGGGTTTTACGCTGACTATCCGGCAGGCGCAGATCCAGGAACAGAACGACCACCGCCAAGATCGTCAAGCCGATTTCCGGCGCGATCGCCGGCAGGCTTCCCAGAAAATCGAATTCTCCCACGGTTACACTCCCCCGCCCAGCATGGCGAGCACCGGTCGAAAGCCCGTCTCGATCATCGGCGCCATGACCGATGGCAGCACGCCGATGAGCACCAGCGGCGCTCCAAGAAAGACCAAGACGAACCGCTCTCGAGCTGTAATATCATCGACATCGGGATAGCGCGCCCGATTGAACTCGCCAAAGAAAACCTGACTGGTGACGCGCACCACATAAGCCGCTGTGATGACAATGCCCAGCACCGCGCCTAACGCGATCAAAGCGTAATAATTCTCCAAAGTCAGGCTGCCGATCGTCAGGGTGACATTCGGCGACGCATCGAACAGGCCGACGAAGATCGGAAACTCAGCGATGAACCCGCTCAGCCCCGGCATACCCATGCTCGTCAAACCGCCGATGATGAAGGCGACGCCTACCCACGGCATCACTTTGATGAAGCCGCCCAAGCTGGGGATATCGCGCGTGTGCGCGCGGTCGTAGACCATGCCAACGCAGCCGAAGAACAGGGCCGTCATCGCGCCGTGGCTGAACATTTGCAGGCCGGCGCCGGTCATACCGGTGAGGTTCATAGTGGCAAAACCCATGCTCACCAACCCCATGTGGCTGACCGACGAGAAGCCAATGACGTATTTGAAGTCGCGCTGTCGAAAAGCGATGAACGCCCCATAGACAACGTTGATCAGCGTCAAGAAAACGATCCACGGCAGGTGCACCTGCGCGCCCTCCGGCAGCAGCTGCACACCAACGCGCAGCGCGGCATAGGCGCCGAGTTTCATCAACACGCCAGCGTGGATCATCGAGACGGCGGTCGGCGCGGCCACATGGCCATCTGGACTCCAATTGTGGAAGGGGAAAAGGCCAGCCAGCACGCCAAAGCCGATAAAAATGAAGGGGAACCACAAGCGGGCGAACGTCAGTGCATCGAAGCCGCCATAGCCGAAAACATCGAACGCGCCGGCCTCGGCCGCCAGCGTGAGCTGCGTCAGGTTAAAGCTGAAGGTGCCCGCATTTTCAGCAATGAGGCCAGCCTCTTTGGCGGCAGCGAGCACAGCCGCGCCTTCATTCTGGAAGAAAGCGTCGGCGGTCAGCACCAGCGCGATCGCGCCGATGAGCGCCACGACCGAGCCGATGAGGATGTAAAGCGTCAGCTTCATGGCGGCATATTCGCGCAGCTTCACCCAGCCCCACGTGGCGATGAGCAGGTACATCGGGAAGATCGCCAGCTCATAGAAGAAAAAGAGCACGAACAGGTCAATGGCGACGAACACGCCGAACACACCGGCCACCAGCAGTAGGAAGAAGGCCATGAACTCGCGCGTGCGGTCTTGGATCGTCCACGAGACGAGCACACCGGCCACAGCGACCATGCCGGTCAGCAGCACCATCGGCGCGCTCAGCCCATCAACGCCGAGGTGATAGCTAATGCCGAGCGCCTCGATCCACGGCACTTTTTCCTCGAAGGCGAGCGACTGCGCGAACAGCGTCGTTCCAACCAGATCGCCGCCCTCATCAAGCAGCGCGGTTTGCTGGGCGCTGAGATCGCTCACGTTGGCATTGTAATTCAAATAGATGAACAGGCTAAGGACGAAACAAATCGCCGCCGCGCCGATGGCGATCCCGCGCGATAGATCAGCCTGCTCTGGTTTCAGCAGCAGGATGATGACGGCCGCCACGATCGGCACGAAGACGATCAAGCTGAGTACCGGAAAACCAAGTTCTGTCATAGGGTCATCCGCCCAGAATACGGGTGACGGTCGCATTGATCGTCGCCAAGATCCAGTTCGGTGCGATGCCAGTGACCAGCATCAACACCATCAGCGGCGCGATGGCGATAAACTCGCGCGGCTCGATCTCAAGCCGGTAATCGCGCCAATGCATGTTGAATGGGCCGTGCAGCACCGCACGAATGCCCTTGAGGATATAGCTGCCAGTAAAGAGCAGGCCGATCATCGAGAGCACAGTAAGCCATGTGAAGACAGGCCAAGCGCCGCGCACGACTAAGAACTCACTGACGAAACCGTTCAGCCCCGGCAGGCCAAGGCTGGCCATGCTCGTGAAGATGAAGATGCCGCCATAGATCGGCGCTTTGACCCAGAAGCCGCCATACTGCGTCATATCGCGCGTGTGCGTCTTGTGGTAGATCGCGCCGGCAAGCAAGAACATGCCGGCCGAACTGAGGCCATGGTTGAACATCTGCAAGACCGCGCCGTTGGTCGCAAGGATGGCATCCTGCGTCATCGTCGAGACGCCTTCAGCCCACTGCTGGCCGTAGACCAGCGCCGTCACCGCCAAGCCAAGCGCGACGAATCCCATATGGTTGACCGAGCTGTATGCGACCAGCCGTTTGATGTCGGTCTGGCCGAAGGCGGCGAGTGCGCCGAGCACGATGCCGAGCATGGCGAGGAAAGCGAAGATCTGCGCCCACGTCACGCTCAAGCCGACCAAGGTGACCTCGGCGATCCAAACATCGGGGAACAGCGGGATGACCAAACGCAGGAAGCCGTAAGCACCCAGCTTGAGCATGACGCCCGCCAGCAGCATCGAGCCGGCGGTAGGCGCTTCGCTGTGCGCATCGGGCAGCCATGTGTGGAACGGCCACACAGGCACTTTGATGCAGAAGGCGACGAAGAAGCCGATGAAAGCCAGCGCTTTGATCAGGCCGATATCTGCGCCGAGGAACGTGCCATTCTCGCCGGTGAACGTCGGCCAGAACTGCGTCAGCGTTGGAATATCGAACGTGCCGGCCGTCAACCCGATCAACTGCGTAGCCAGCAGCATGCCGAGCGAGCCGCCGATCGAGTAGATGAAGAACTTGGTTGAGGCGTATTTGCGGTTGGGGCCGCCCCACTGGTCGATGATGAAGAACATCGGCACCAGCGACAGCTCGTAGAAGAGGAAGAAGATCATCAGGTCGAGGGCGACGAATGTGCCCATCAAGCCGGTTTCAAAAAAGAGCAGCAGCGCCATGTGCGTGTTAACGCGCTCTTCGACCTCAAAGCTGATCAGCACCGCCAGCGGCGTCAGCAGGCCCGTCAGCAGCACCATCGTCGCGCTTACGCCGTCAATGCCGATATGCCATGACGCGCCGAGCAGCTCAAACCACGGCACTTGAATGACCATCTGGTAGCCCGGCACAGCGGCGTTATAGCCGAAGAAGACCGCTGCGCTAACGCCGGCGATGATCGTGGAGAAAGCAAGCGCCGCCACCCGCGCCAACAGCTTATTCTGCGGCAGCAGGAAGATGATCAGCGCGGCGATCGCCGGCGCGAAGATCAAGAAGGATAAAACGTCGATACCCGCAATGTCCATGAGCACTCCCCCCTCACGGGGCTGCTTGCAGCGCGCCCGTTGAAAGGGCGAAGATAAGACCGATCAAGATGGCGGCCAGCGCGATGAGCAGCATATACTGCTGCACTCGCCCGGTTTGCAGCCCGCGGAACCACAACCCAGCCCGCGCGATTAGCTCGGCGACCCCGTCAAGGAAGCCGTCGATCAACCATGTATTGAGCATCTTGATCAAATCGCCGATCCAAATGGCGAGACGCGCGATCAGGTGCAGCAGGCCGTCGATGATGCCACGATCGATGAACTCATAGGCCACGTTTTTGGCGAACCACTGCGACGGGCGAACGAAGACGATAGCATACAGTTCGTCGAAGTAGTACTTGTTTTGCAGCACAGGGTACATGGATGGGATGACCTTCTGCAGCGGGTCTAGTTCGCCGGCCTGCAGCGGTTTGCGCCAGTACATCATCCAGCCGAGCGCTAGCCCGCCCAGCGCCACCGCGAACGAGACGAGCACCGGCAGCGGGTTGAAAGCGACCTTCGGCATTGGCTCAAGGATCGTCGGAGAGAGGAAGTGATGGATGAAATTGTGTTCTGGCGAGAAGATCGCGCCGAAGATCGGGAAATCGGGCGGCACACCGGCGAACCCGGCGAATACAGCGAAGAAAGCCAGAATGATGAGCGGCAAAGTCATCGTGAAGCTGACGACGCCGCTGCCGAGGCTGGCATGTTTGGCCGCCTCGGTGCGCGGCTCGCCCCAGAAAGTGAGGCCGAGCTGGCGCATCGTGTAAAACGCCGTGAGAAAAGCAGCGATAGCGAGCAGGAAGAACACCAGCGCGTGTGGGCCGTAACCGTATGTCACACCCAACCACGACTCGGCCAAGATTTCGTCTTTCGACCAGAAACCCGCGGTAAGCAGCGGGAAACCCGCCAGCGACAGCCCGCCGAGCAAAAACGTCACGAAGGTGACCGGCATCGTTTTACGCAGGCCGCCCATGTTCATCATATCCTGCGGGTCAAAATGCGGCGCGACATGATCATCGTGCAGCGCATGGGTATCGTGCGACACGTGCGAGTCGATGATCGACTCGCCTTCGCCATGCGCTTCATGGTCAGGCGCAGCGCCGCTGTGTTCGATGCTGACATCAACCCTATGCGTTAGATCATCCTCGTCATCGTCATGCCCATGCGCGTGCGCATGCACGTGATGCTCTCCGTGCTCCATGCCGTGAATGACGGCCCCAGAAGCCATGAACAACAGCGCTTTGAAGAACGCATGCGTTAACAGGTGGAAGGCCGCGGCAATATACGCGCCAACGCCGAGTGCGGCCATCATGAAGCCGAGCTGGGAGATCGTCGAGTAAGCCAGCACTTTCTTAACGTCGTTCTGCGCCACGGCGATGGTCGCTGCGAACAGCGCCGTCACCGAGCCGACGACCGCCATCAGCAGCAGCGGAGATGTGAACTCGCCGTGGTGAGGATCGCCGCCAGCGGCCAGCAGCGGGTACACGCGGATGATCGCGTAAATGCCGGCCGAGACCATAGCAGCGGCATGGATCATCGCGCTGACCGGGGTGGGACCCTCCATCGCATCGGGCAGCCATACGTGCAGCGGAAACTGCGCCGATTTTCCGATCGTGCCGATGATCAAGAAGATGCCGATCAGGCCGGCGGCGCTGATGCCAGGGATGAGCAGGGCCGGCGTCGAGGCCAGCGCCTCAAGCACTTCGGGATTATAAAGTATTTCGCGGAAGCTGAGCGTGCCCGTGTTGGCGTAGAGGTAGGCAATGCCGAGCAGCATGATCACATCGGCGACGCGGGTCGTCGTGAAGGCTTTGATAGCCGCTCTGTAGGCGCTCGGCTTCTCGAACCAAAAGCCGATCAACAGATACGAGCACAGGCCCATCACTTCCCAGCCGACGAACAACAGCAGCAGGTTATCGGCCACCACCAGCGTGAGCATCGCGCCGGCGAACAGCGCGATCAGGCTGAAGAAGCGCGCCTGCCGCGGGTCGTGCGCCATATAGCCGATCGAGTAGATGAAGATCATTGTGCACGCCAGCGGCACCATGAATAACATCGCCACGGTCAGCGGGTCGACCAGTACGCCCATCTGGAAACCGCCTGTGCCCGTATCCAGCCACGTCAGCGCGCTGGCCAGCACAGCCTCGCCCAGATTTGGCAGCGCAGTCGCATGGCCGATCACTGCAAGGCTAATCAGCCAAGCAGCGATAATGCCGCTCATGCCGACGACGATGCTGATGACACGACTCGCCGGCGCGACGGCCGGGACGAGCATGCCCTCATAATCCGGGTGGTGGCCGCCATACTCATGGCTGGTGGCGGGGATCAACCGGCTGCGGTTGGTCAGCAGCGTGATGATCGCAAACGCCAGCAGCGGTCCAACCGGGATCAGCCACGGAAGCAGGTTTGGATCACTGATGAATGCGTTCAAATCCATAGAGGTTCCCTTGCAGTTGCCCAGCGTGCGGCGCGTTTAGCTGGCCTGTGCGCCGCCGCGCCTTCCCCCTCAACGACATTTACCCCTTGAGCAGGTTCACATCTTCCACAATGACCGACTGCCGCGAACGGTAAATGGCGATGATGATCGCCAAGCCAATCGCTGCTTCGGCGGCCGCGACAACGAAGACGAAAGCCACGAACGCCTGCCCGGCCATGTTCGATGGCTGCACATAGCGCCAAAACGCCAACAAGTTGATATTGACCGCGCTTAGCATCAGCTCAATGCTAATCAGAATGGCGACGGCATTGCGCCGCGCCAACACGCCGTACACGCCAATGCAAAAAATGGCGGCGGCGACCAGCAGATACATCCATAACGGAACCATGAACTCTCCTCAGCAGTGCGCGCAGCTCGTTAATCGTTATCGCGAGCGATGACAATCGCGCCGATCATGGCCGCGGTCAGCAGCAGCGAAGCCACTTCAAACGGCAGCACGAACTGGTTGCCGTCAACCAAAGCGACGCCCAAATCGGCAGTCGTGCCAACAATATCGCTCACCGGCATGTTTGGGTTCGTGCCGTTCTCGCCCCACACCGGCAGGATGACGCCGACGACGAGCAAGACGAACAACAGCCCAGCCACCAACAGCCCCATCCACCATTGGGCGTTTAACACTTCACGCAGCGCGGTCATGCTGCGCGTGAGCATGACCGCGAAGATGATGAGGATGGCGATCGCGCCGATATAGACGAGCACCTGCGCAGCTGCCAGAAACGGAGCGCTGAGCAGGATGAACAGCCCTGCACCCCCGAATAGGCTGACGATCAGGTAAAGTGCGCAGTGGATCAAGTTTCGGGAAGTTACGGCGCCCAACGCCCCGCCAATGGCAAGGACGCTGAAGATGAAAAAAGCGAGCGTTTGTGCGTTCAGTTCAAGCATCGCACCCGATCCTTAATACCTTAATAAATGACAGCGGCCCATTCAGCGAGCCGCCGTGGCGGGAAGGATATCGTCATCTTGCTCAACCGGCACGAGGGCGCCGCTGGCCAGATCAGCCATGCGCTCGCGACGGCCAATCGTGCGCAGCACGGCAGCGATGCCGATGAACATCGCAATGTTGCCGAGCAGCAAGATAACAGTCATCGGTAGGTTTGCGAGGAAACTGGTCGCCTGTTCCGGCGCCGGCGTGATGCCAAGCGTTTGCAGCAGTTTGAGCAGGAAAGCCATCACCAGCACATTCACGATCGCAACTGGCACCAAGAACTTCCAGTTGAACGCCATCAACTGGTCGATGCGGACGCGCGGCACGGTTGCGCGCAAAATCAACGAGGGGATGTAGACAAGCGCCGTCTTGATCATGAGATAAACGAAGCCGAGCAGCGGCACTTGTTCAGCGCCGGGGCCAACCCACCCACCGAGAAAAATGACTGCGAACAGCAGGTTAGCCGTGAAAGCGTGAAGGAATTCATTGGCCATAAACAGGCCGAACTTCATGCCAGAGTACTCGATGTTGTAGCCGGCCACCAGCTCCGACTCCGCTTCGATCAAGTCGAAGGGAGCGCGGCCGGTCTCAGCCAGATTGGAGATGTAGAAGATCAACGCCGACAGCGGCGCCATGAAGATGAACCACATGCCGAGCTGCGCCCGCGTGATCTCCATCATGCTCAGCGTGCCGGCGATCATGATCGGCACCAGCAGCGACAGGATGAGCGGCACCTCGTAGCTGAGGAGCTGCGCCACGACGCGGAAAGCGCCCAGCAGCGCGTACTTGTTGTTGCTGGCCCAGCCAGCCATCATGATCGCCAAAGTGCCGATCGAGCTGACGGCCACAAAATACAGCACGCCGATATCGAGATCGACGCCAATATGCACCGGCGAGAACGGGATGACGGCCCAGATCAAAATGACGGAGAGGATGGCGATGATCGGCGCAACATTGTAAACGACACGATCGGCACCTGCTGGGGTAATATCTTCTTTGGTGATCAACTTGAGCGCATCGGCCACGTTTTGCAGCAGGCCAAGCGGGCCGACACGGTTGGGACCGATGCGATCCTGCACCCGCGCAGCCACCTTGCGCTCGACCCAAATCAGCAAGATAACGAGCACCAGCGGCAACAGCGTGACGAGCACGACCCCCAGCAGGATCGAGAGAAATTGAGCGAGCGCGGGATCGGTCCCGTACTGCGTGAGACAAGGGGCCAGCGTCTCGATGACGTTGATACAAACATCCATTCAAATTTTCTCCGCAACTAGGCCCATTCCAGCGCATTCTTGCGCCAAGCGTAGATCAAGGCATCGGCGAGCAGGAAGATGAACAGGAAACCTGCTGCGAAGCCGAAGAAGTCGAGCTGATTATAGGCCAGCGCCCACGGGAACAAAAAGATGATCTCGACATCGAAGATGAGGAAAACGAGGCCGTAAATATAGTACTGAACTTTGAACTGCACCCACGTATCGCCCACTGTTTCGACGCCGCATTCGTAGGTCTGCATTTTGATGGCGTTGGCCTTGCGCGGCCGCAGCAGCCACGAGAGAACCAACGGCAGCACTGGGAAAATCCACGCCACTGCCACAAAGACACCGATGAAGGCCCACTGGTTTACCATGCTCATCAGAGCGATACTCCTGTGCTTGCTGTGCGGGCGCTTGCCAAAAGCCCTGCACACTAGCGCTGCGCGTTGGAATGACCTAACGCATCTTAGCGAGTTATGAAATTAAGATGTGAACGCCATTTGTGATAAACGGCGCTAAGTATAACAGCAGGGCGTTGAAACTGCAAAGGCTTGCGTTCACAGCCGCCCGCTGCCGTGGTTAGTGTAACACAGCGTCCGATACGCGCAAAACGTCAAACGGCCTGCAATCATGCAGCCGATCGCTGGGCAGCGAATCTGCTATAATGGCAGCCATTTAAGTGCACTGCGAGCGTAACCGTTTGACCCTCGATTTGATCACGCCGCCTGCTGAAGCGTGGGATGCCTTTGTCGCTGCTCAACCGCGCGCGCACATCTTGCAGCGCAGCCGCTGGGCAGAGTTAAAATGCGCCTACGGCTGGGGCGCGGTGCGAGTAGCGCTAGCGCAGGAGGAACACATCGTCGCTGGCGCGCAGCTTCTCTTTCGGCGGCTGCCCGCTCGGCTGGGGACAATGGCCTACCTGCCGATGGGGCCCTACTTGACCGGAGATGATCAGCGCGAAGCACTGTGGGCCGCCATCGATGCAGCAGCGCGCCAACATCGCGCCGCTTTCCTCAAATGGGAGCCGGGCATTATCGATTCGGGCGACGCCCGACATGACTGTGAACGTTTCGGCTTTCGCCGCAGCGTGCAGACGATCCAGCCGCCGCGCACCATCGTGCTCGATATCGAGGCTGACGACGAAACCCTTTTAGCCCGCATGAACCAAGGGACGCGCCGTAAAATTCGCCAAAGCCAGAAGAACAGCATCCGCTATTTCGAAGCCGAGCGCGCCGATGTGGAGCGCTTTACGCAGATGATGCAGGCGACCGGCCAGCGCAACGCATTCGGTGTGCACGAGCCGGCCTATTACCAACGCGCCTATGATCTGTTCGTGCCCGATGAAGCCGCCCTGATCTTGGCCGAACACGAGGGCGATGTGTTGGCAGGCGTGATGGTCTTCGCCTGCGGGCGCACGGCGTGGTACTTTTATGGGGCGTCGGCCAGCATCAAACGCAACTTGATGGCGACCTACGGCGTGCAGTGGGCGGCCATCCAATGGGCGAAGGCGCGCGGCTGCACACGCTATGACCTATGGGGCATCCCTGATGAGGATGAAGCCGTGCTCGAAGCGAATTTCGAGACTCGTTCGGACGGGCTGTGGGGGGTTTACGGGTTCAAGCGCGGCTGGGGCGGGCAGATCGTCCGTTCGCAGGGCGCGTGGGATAAACCGTACAACCCGCTGATCTTCGCCGCCTATCAGCTCGCCGCGCCTATGAGGCGGTGAAGCGCCATGGCGATCATGCGTTTTTCGCTGCGATGACCCTGCGCATCTTGACGATCACTGAGCGCGAGCGCTGGAACGCGCTGCTCTCTGCCCTGCCCTATGCCCATGTGCTGCAAACATGGGAATGGGGCGAATTCAAACGAGCGACGACCGGCTGGCAGCCGCTGCGCCTCGCCTTCGAGCAGGCTGGGGCTATTGTCGCTGCAGCATCGATCGGCGAGCGGCGGGTTGGGCCGCTGCGCGTCCTCTACAGCCCCAAAGGCCCAGCGCTGGCCTATGAGGACTCGGCGTTACTAACGGCTGTGCTGGCCGAACTGGAGGCGCTGGCGCGGCGGCGCGGCGCAATTTGGTTCAAGATCGACCCTGATGTGATCATGGCCACCGGCCTGCCCGGTGGCGATGATGATACCGCCGCCCCAACCGGCGCTGCCGTGACCGCCATGCTGCGCGAGCGCGGCTGGCGCTTCTCCGCCGATCAGGTGCAGTTCCGCAATACGATCACCATCGACCTGACGCAAAGCGAAGCGGCCTTGCTCGCCGCCATGAGCCAGAACACTCGGCGTAAGGTGCGCATCGCCGAACGTGAGGGCGTCACCGTGCGATCAGCCACGCTGGACGACCTGCCGCTGCTCTACGACCTGTACCGCATCACCGGCGAGCGCGACGCCTTTCTGATCCGGCCGCCAGCCTATTATGAACAGGCATGGCGCCGCTTTTTGGAGGCTGGGCTGGCGCACGCGCTGATCGCCGAGGCCCCGCTCAACGAAGGGCGACGAGCGGTCGCGCATGTCATCTTGTTCCATTTCGGGCGAACATGCTGGTATTTCTACGGCGCATCATCGAACGAAGCCCGGCAGTTGATGCCCAACTACCTACTGCAGTGGGAGGCGATCCGCTGGGCGAGGGCGCACGGCTGTGCAGTGTACGATCTGTGGGGCGCGCCCGATCATTTCATTGAGAGCGACCCGCTGTGGGGGGTCTACAACTTCAAGCGGGGGTTCCGCGGGACGATCGTGCGGCACATCGGCGCTTGGGATTACGCACCCGCCCCGCCCCTTTACGCGCTCTACACACGCGCGTGGCCACGCGTGCTGCGCTGGCTGCGCGGGCGGTGATCGCCTACCCTGAGCGGCGCTCGGCGAAGATAGCGCTAATGCTCGCATAGAGGATGCGGCTGCGCGTCGCCGGGATCACGCGGGCAACCTGCTGCTCGCGGTAGAGGATGATCATTCGCTCAGTAGAATTCAGCACCACGCGGCAGTTAGGGCAGGTCGCCAAATGCTCCCGCGCTGCCTCGGCCAGCGCTTCCTCAAGGTTCTGGTCGATGTAATCAGAGAGATAACGGATCAGCGTTTCGCAGTCCACAGCTTAACCCCACTCAACGCACTTGTCGTTCGAAATAGCCAGCAAGATGCTCGCGCAGGGCCAGCCGCGCTCGGTGCAGCGCAACCTTGACGTTGGCCTCGCTCAAGCCGAGGCTGTCGGCGGTCTCGCGGGTTGAAAAGCCTTCGATATCGCGCAAGACGAACACTGCGCGCTGCACTGGCGTCAGCGTCGCAATGGCGCGCTCCATTTCGGCGCGCACTTCGACATCCGTCAGCAGTTCTTCCGGCAGCGTCGTCCAGTCGATCAAGTTAGCAGGCATCAGCGCTTCGCCGTCATCCGGCACATTGAGGGGCACCAGCGGCTTCTGCGCGCGCAGCCGGCTTAAAGCGTCGTTATACGCAACACGATACAGCCAGCTGTCAAGGCGTGCCCGCCCCTCAAACGTATCGATCGCATCGATGAGGGCGACGAACGTATTCTGGACGACATCGTCGGCAGCCTGTTCATCGCGCAGCAGGCTAAGCGCCAGCCGGTAAATGCGGTCGGCGCTGCGTTCGAACAGCGCCGCCAGCGCTGCTGGGTCGCGCGCTTTGAGCCGCGCGACGAGGGCGCGTTCGTCCAGCTCTGAAGCCGCTTTGGGATCGCCACCAAGCTGCTGCTGTTCGTCCATAGACCGCGCCGCGTCCATTCGCAAGACTGCCGGCGTGGCCATCCTTCAATAGCAAATTAGCAAATTGGCCTTCACGGACAGTGCGTGAAGGCCAACAGAAGCAAGGCGACACGCCAGAAGCGCTCAGCTTTCCAGCGCTTTTTTACCCTGAAATGGCGCGCCGATCAATGGGGCGATGAGACAAACATTAAACACCCCGGCCAAGATCGGGAGCACGCCGATGATCGCAACGATCAGCCCGGCAGTATCGCCGATCACGCCCAGCCCGAGGGCGATCAGCACGATGCCAGCGATGATCCGAATCAGACGGCCTAGGGGCTGCGCCATCCATTTTGCAAATCCCATCGTTACACCTCCTTATCTAACGGGTCCTGATCGACCTATATTTTTAGATGCGCGATGCATAAAGAAGGTTACAGTTGTCAAGCGACATTGGCTGGCTAGAGCGCTTATTCCGCGGCATAATCATGCTGGTGACCGATGAGTGAAAGCTGCTTCTCGTGACCCCGATCGAGACCGAGATCCATCACCAATTGATCGAGACCAACAATGTCGCTTTGCACGTTGCGCAGGCCGGGCCGGCCGACGGGCCGCTGGTCATCCTGCTGCATGGCTTCCCGGAGTTCTGGTACGGCTGGCGCCACCAGATCCCAGCGCTAGCGGAAGCGGGTTTCCGCGTATGGGCGCCCGATCAGCGCGGCTACAACTTGAGCGAGAAGCCCTCTGGGCTCGAAGCCTACGCGCTTGACCAGCTCGCCCTTGACGTGATTGGCCTGATCGACGCAGCCGGTGTCAATCAAGCCTTTCTGGCTGGCCATGACTGGGGCGCGATGGTCGCGTGGTGGACGGCGATCAAATATCCAGAGCGGCTGCGCAAGCTGGCGATCCTCAATGTACCCCATCCGCTGGTGATGATGCGCAATGTGCGCGAAAACCCTCAGCAGATGCTGAAGAGCTGGTATGTCGGCTTCTTCCAGATCCCGTGGCTGCCCGAAACGCTGTTGACGTTGGGCGACGCGCAGTTCGGCATTCGCGTGCTGCTAGAGACGAGCAACCGCGGCAGCTTCACCGATGCCGATATTCCGCACTACGTGCGCGCATGGAAGCAGCCGGGCGCAATGACGGCCATGCTCAACTGGTACCGATCGTTCGTCCTGCACCCGCCGCCGCCGCTCTACCAGCCGCGCGTGCGCGTGCCAACGCTAATCCTGTGGGGCGTCCGCGATGTCGCGCTGACCGAGGTGATGGCCGAGCAAAGCCTTGACTACTGCGATGATGGCCGGCTGGAGCTGTTCCCCGAAGCGACGCATTGGGTGCAGCACGATGAGCGCGATGCTGTCAACGCGCGGCTGGTCTCGTTCTTCCACGACCAGACCGCCGAAGATGCCGGCGCAGCGCCAGAAGAACCGCTCAATGGCGCGCACGAGCCGGATGAGGAACCGCCCTCACCACCAGCGATTTAAGCGCTTGCGTTCTTCGAAGGAGTGCGGGCTGAGCGGGCGCCAGTAGCGCCGCTTGAGCAGGTTGGGCGGGCGCAGTTTGAGCGTCTCAAGCAGTCGGCGAGGATAGCTGCGCTCGCTGCCGTTTTGCCCGCGAACCGGTTCTAGACGGCGGTAGCGCCGCGCCTGTCGGTAGGCACGCCACAGCGCCAGCGGCCCGCCAACGCGCAGGAAATAGCGCAGCGCCAGCGGAACATCAAGCAAAACGCGCAGATGCATGAGCGGCTCTAACTCAGCTTTGAGCAGGAACACCGTGTTGTACTCGGTCTCGACATTCTGCTCATAGGCCAAACGGCGCTGAAGCGCTTGAACCGCCTCAAGGACATCGTGATCTGGGCCGGAAGGCGTCCCAGTCTCGACCCACGCCGTCCAGCGCCAAACCTCGAGCAGCCGCGCCAGCTCCTCATCGGTCAGCTCGTAAGCATCAAGCCGGCCGTAACGGATGAATTCACTTAAGTCGACCGAGTCGCGCATCGGAAGACTCCTGCATCCTATACCATTTCACATGGATGCCGCCAAGCGGGCAGTTGAGTTCACTGATGATCAGCGACAGACTGATCTTATGCTGAGATCGATCCGAGGTCAACTTAGATAAAACGGACGCAGGCGGCGCGCTGGAGGCCGCCCGCGTCCGTTTATAGCGAGGGTGATGGGCTAGTTCGCCGGCTCAATAGTAAAGGTGCTGCCAGCGCTGCGCCCGTAAACCTCAGGGAAGTAAAACTCATAGCCGGTGGCGGGCAGCACGTTGAAGACGCCCGGCAGGCCGGCCCGGATCGAGTAGACGAACTCATAGGTGCCCGCCGGCAGATAGGGCGCATAGAGCACCACTCGATCGTCACGGAATTCAGTCGTGGTGAACAGCCAGTACCCCCACCCGCGCTGCAGCGGGTCGGCAAGATCGAAAGCCGGCTGCGTCCCGATCTGCTGGCTCGTTTGCAGCATTGGGTCAATGGCATCGGTGCCGGCTGGAATCGGATCTTCGACGACGACGTAATGCAGGTCGTTGGGGGCAACGATCGTCAGCCGCACCATCAGCGTATCGCCGACGCGGGCGGTCGCTACAGGTTCGCCCAATTGATCAGCACTGGGCATGAAGTAGCGTCGTTCAACCGTCAGTCCGCGGCTGAGCGGCTCGACCATTGGAACGGGCAGGAATGCGCGCAGGTGCGCGGTGTAATACAGGCTGCCCGGCCCCTCGCCGCGGCGGATGGTGAGCAGATTGGCTTCTTGCGCCAGCAGGCCAGCCGCTTCAATGTGAAGCGCCAGCGCTTCGCGCGCCGTCTCCGCTGCGGCCATTCCTTCCGCCAGCGTCTCGCTGTTAAGCTCGGCCGAGAAGCTGTACTCAGGCTGCAGGTCGCCGCTAACGAGCATCCAATCCGTCAGCGCCATGATCGACCACGCGGTTTCCTGCGTCGTCTCCCAAGCATCGGCAGTGCGTTGTGCCATCAAGTAACGGACAACGTTCGGAATCAGGTCGCTATCCGGCCGCAGCTCGACCAGCGCCGCCAGTGCCAGCGCGGTCGTGCGGGTATCGCTGTTCCAGTTCCAGTAATCGCGGCTCGCCTCGTTCCAGTGAGCGCCGGTCGCGCTCAGACTGGCAGCGTTGATCAAGTCGGAGACAAGCACATCGGAGCTGCGTGTATCATCCGGATCGATCTGCGCAAATGTGAGCGCGAGCAGAGCAAGCGCATCATAGTGAAGGCGGCTGCGGTACTCGAAGAGCGTGGTCGTCTGCGCGATGCTGGGCGCACCTGAACGGGCGAGCGCATAGAGCACAAACGCCTGCCGGTTCAACTGCCATGTCGTTGTGCGCGCAGTGGGCACGATCAAGGCTTGGCGTAAATAGCGCTGCGCGGCTTCGATCGCGCTGGCGGGCACGTCGAAGCCCTGCCGCTGCGCCTCGGCCAATCCGATCAGAGCGTAGGCCGTCACCAATGGATTCGGTTCATCATTGACGAACCAGCCCCAACCGCCGCTGACCTTCTGCTGTGCCAGCAGCCGCTGCACGCCGTTGCTGACGTTCGCCGTCAACTGCGCGCGCAGGGTTTCGTCGGCGAGGCCGAGCGCCTCCAGCGCGCGGTAAGTCATCACGTTGGGCAGGAAACGGCTGACCGTCTGCTCGACGCATTGATGCGGGAAATTCTCAAGATAGGTGAGGCCGTCGATCGTCGTGGCGGCCAGCGATGGCTCTAAGCGGATGGTGAGCTCGCCCTGCGTGATGTTCAGCGTCGGCGGCAGCACAATCGCCTCGGTGACCGAACCGGCTTCGCGCAGCACCCCGCCCGTGCCCACCGTCTCCGGCACTGTAAAGCGCAGGACGGGCAGCAGGCGCGCATCGCCGCGCCCCAGCGGCGGCTTACTGGCGTCGGTCAACCCGTCGCCGCCATCGACGAAGAAGGTGAGGTCGACAGCAGCGACATCATCGACGGTCACGGGCCATTCGACGCGCTGGCGCCCGTCAGCCGGCACCGTGATCGTCTGCACTGCTTCATCGAGAAGGGTGACGCCGCTGGCTTGCAGCGCTGCACGGACATTGAGTGCGCTCTCGGTGTTATTGTTGATGATGGCCGCCAGCACAACGCGATCGCCGACGACGAAGAAGCGAGGCGTCACTGGACGGATGAGCAGCGGCTTGGTGCTGATCACGTCGAACGTGGTCTGGCCGACCAGCGTTAGCCCGTCCTCGCCGCTGGTGACCGCGCGCGCATCAAGCCGCCATGTCGTTAGGTTGTCTGGCAAGGTGACGGTAAAGGTCGCCGTGCCATTTGCATCGGTGACGAGGGCCGGGTTCCAGTAGACAGTATCGATAAATTCCTCGCGGATATCGAAGATGCCGCCTTCGCCGAAGCCGCCGCCACCGCCCTTGATCGTATCGAGCGTCGTCTGGGTGATCAGGTCGGTATTGATCGTGAGCGGAGTTGCTGTCTGCACGCCGAGCGCCTGCGGCCCGTAGAAATGCAGCAGCAGCGGAATGCTGTTCGGCTCGGCCAGTGTGAGCACGCTCAGATCGGTCAGGCCGATGCCGACTTCAGCCACGACTGGCTCGCCGAGGTAATTGGTCGTCTGCACGGTATACGTGATCTCATCGCCCGGGCCGGCCTGCTCCACGTCAGGCGTCACTTCGATAGTCAGCGCCTTTTGCTCATTGTCGACCGCCAGCCCGATCAAGCCGGCGCGGAAAGCGGCGACCGGATTGTTCTCATCGACGCCGCGCACCAGCACCACGCTGACGAAGACGTTCGGCGCATACTCGGGCAAAATTGGCAGCTCGTAGATCGTCGAGTTCGTCTCAAGCGTGACCCGCTCATACAGCAGCACACTATCGCGTTCAACGGTGATCAGCGCTTCGACCGCGCCTTGGAACGGCGACGGGATCAAGATCTGCGCGGTATCGCCCACGCTGTACGACTCGGCATCGGCCACCAACGTGATGCGATTGCTGTTCTCCTGCCGCCAAGCGACGAATTCGCCGCTGGAGACGTAGACCAGCGTCGAGGCGACGACCGTATTGCCGCTCGTATCGCGCGTGCTCGCCAGCACCTTGTAGATGCCGCCAACCGGCGGTGTGAAGCTGTAGACAGCTTCGCCGCGCGCATCGGTGGTCGCGCTTCCATCGGTGACAGGGATATCCTCGACCGCATATGTCCATGTGCTGCGGCCGAATTCATCCAGCTCCTGCACGCTCGACCAGCGGCGTTCGAACACCTCGATCGTCAGCGGCTGATTAGCGATCGGGGCGCCATCCCAATCGACGGCGATCAGCTCCATCGCCAGCGACTCGCCGGCGGTACCGACGTAGCGCTCCGGCCGCACGCCAACGTACAGCTCGCCCTTATGCACGATCACGCTCGCCCGCGCCGAGACCGCTTGACCGCTTTCTTCGGTCACGGTCGCCTCGATCGTAAACTGCTGGCTTTGTGTGCTGTCGCCCAGTTCAGCGGGCAGTTCGATCAAGAAGCGGCCGTTTTCATCGAGGGTGCCCGCGCCGCTGGCAATCTGGCCGCCGCCGTAATAATAGAAATCACTCGGGCCGTAGTCGGCGTTAGTATCGATGAAACTGTAGCCACGGCTGCCGCCCGGTCGCTGGAAGAAATACGGATCAGCGACGACGACGTACTCGAGCGCGCCGCCGGAAACCGCGCCCCCGAAGAAGAAGCGGCTTTCCACCAGCACGCGGATCGTCTCGCCATTGACGACAGCGTCAGCCTCCGGCGTCAATTCGACTTGAAACTCCGGCGCGCGGTACTCGGCCACGCCAAAGGTAATGCTTGGGCTGCGCCATGCGACCAGGTCGACCTCGTCGGGCTGCTGCACAGCCAGCCGATAGTAGCCGAGTTCGGCATCTGGCGAGATCGCGAACTGCCCGCTGAAGCTGCCAAACGGAGTCAGCGGCAGCGTATCGCTCCAGATGATCTCGCCCTGTGGGTTGAAGATCGCCACGTTGACTTCGTCCACCATGGGCAGAGTGTAGGTCACATCATCGCGCGCCCGCAGGATGCCGCGGAAATAGACCGGTTGGTCGGGGCGATAGATCGGCCGGTCAGTGTAGAGGTAAGTGCTGTAAGCCGGGCGTTCATAGCTCTGCGAGAGGCCGAACTGGTACGGTTCGATGCCCGATGCCCAATCGTCGGAAGCCAGCCCGAAATGGTCATCGCTTTGCAGCACGGCCAGCCGCCGGCGCGAACCGTATTCAGGCAGCGGCGGCACATCCAGCACGAGCAGGCCATCGTCATCGGTGACGCCTTGTGCCACCAAGCCAGTCTGATCGTAAATGGCAATGGGCTGGCCGGCCAACACCTCGCCAGTGTTCACGTTGGTCGCCCAAACAAGGACACTGTCGCCGCCGCTCTTAAGGACGAGGTTAGCGGTTCCCACCACCATCAAATGATCAACCCGCGCCCAAACCTCATCCGGCAGCTGTGGCGCACTTGCCTGCAGGCGATATAAGCCGGGCGCCAGCGGCCCGCCGGCTGGCTCTGCCACCTCGATCGGCATCTCGCCAGCAGGAACAGCTACATCGAGGAAATATTCCTCCGTGATACCCTCGGCAACCCACGCCAACCGTCCATCGCGCAGGCGCACCTGCCACCAGTTGATCTGGTTGGCGCACACCGGCCCGTCAACGATGGGCAGCCGATAGCCGCGATAGAGCTGGTCAACGACGGTTCCATCGGGCGGCGCGCTGCGCGCCCGCAGCGGATCGGGTTCGGTAATGACAATGGCGATATCGCCGATCGCGAGCCGCGCCGGCGGCGCGCCCGGGCACTGGGAAGCCGCCGCAAGGCCGAGGTCAAGCAGCTCGTAGCGCCGTCGATCGGGAGGCGCCGTCGACGGGATCGTCCACGTCGTCATCAGCTCAAAGGCATCGGCCGGCATGGCGCGCAGGGGATCAAAATACTGATCGCCAGTGGCCGCTTCGATCAACGCAGGCAGCGCAACGCGCGACAGCGTGATGTCAACCTGACTGACGTTGCGATGCGTCAAAAAGACGCGCGTTTGCGGGTTGAAGGCATTGTAGAAACCGATGTAGCGCGGCGCTTGTAGCATCACTTCAGGCTCATATGGCGCCGTGCGGTAGCGAACTACCAGTTCAGTCTCGATCGCATTGCCGTAGATATCTTCCATGCCGGGCAAAAGAGTGATGGTATAGTCGGTGCTCGGCTCAGTCGGGAAGGCGAGCGTATAGCTGTTGTTGAAGGTGCTGAAATAAGCGTCAAAATCGAGCCACGGCTCCGGATCAATCAGAATGCGCTCGCGCAGCGTCTCGATATTCATCGGCGAGGCGAACGTGATCGTGAAGCCGCCATAGGGGTAAACATCCCTCTGGCCATCGAATGGTTGCGTGGAGAGGACGGCGGGCAGCGGCACAGTGCTGAAGGTCCACGTATACGCTTCCGCCAACGGCTGGCCGCCGCCAAGGGCCGTCACCCCCGGGGCAACGGTAGCAGTGTAGAGGGTTTCGATCGCCAGCCGGTCGCTTGGCGTGAACGTGAACGTCCTGCCATCGTCTGACCAAGTGAAAGTCCCCTCCACAAGCGCATCGAGATCACTCTCTGGAGCCAGCGAGAAGGCCGCTTCAGCACTGTCACGGTCAACGGGCATGTTGAACGTCGCGCTGATCGGCGCGGTCAGCAAGACACCTTGCGCCAGATCGGTCGGCTGAACTTCTACTACGCGCGGCGCCTCGGTCGTGAACGTCCACGATGCAGCCTCGCTCAGACGCGCGCCGTCAACAGCGACCAGATCGGGATTGACGGAAACGGTATACTGCGCGCCCCCTGCCAATGCGGCGGGGCGGAAGACGTAGATCGATGTGTTCAGCCACTCGCCCTCCCCTTCAACAGGCGGGTCGATCACAATCGGCGCGGGCATAGCCGCCATCGCTGCGTAGGTCGTTAAGGGGACGACCGGCCGGTTAAAGATGACCGTGATCAGCGCATCGGGCGCGATCCCCTCGCTTTCGGCCGCCGGCAAGAAGTCAGAGACGCGCAGCTCGCCAACTGCGCTCAACTCCAGCGTGAACGGATCGAGAAGCTGGCCACCGGCGGTTGAGCGCAGCGCTGGATCGAAAGCGAAAACGTACCGCGTCGCCGGGATATACGGTTCTGCTGGCGTAAAGGTAACAGTGTTGGCAGCCGCTTCGCAGGACAATGATCCATCGATCGACGGCTGCACGAGGAACGCGCGTACTGCGCTGTCGCAGTCTATGGGTTGATTGAAGAAAAAGACGACCGGCGCACTGCCGCTCAATTCAGCGCCGCCGGCCGGTTCGGTTGCGATCACCTGTAGGGGCGGCGCGGCAGTTGGCCCCGCAGAATCACCTTGCCCGGCGATGCTAGCGCCGCCGAGCAACATCAGCGCAAGCACGAACAGCAGCGGGAAACGGTGTATTCGCATGATAAAGACATCCCTTGTGTTGGCGTTATAGACCTACTCTCATTATAGGCTCATTTATGCCGGCTGGCGCACTGCCTTGATGCTGCTTGCCCCGCGGCCGCCCTACGTCAGAGGTTAGGCAGGTAGGTGATCGGCAGGTTAAGGGCGCGCTTGATCACCTGCCAGTGGAGGGCGAACACCTCGCGAACGACCGAACGGATGTGATTGGCGCGCGGCGGATCGACGGACGGTGATGTCGAATGTGGAATGCCCTGCATCTCGAAAATCCAGCTCGCGCGCAGCAGATGATAGCCATCGCTGACGACCAGCGCTGTCTCCCAACCAAATTCGTCCATGATCTCATGGGCATAAAAAGCGTTCTCTTCGGTGCTGCGGCTGAAAGGTTCGAGGAAGATCGCCTCGGCGGGCACCCCTAACCCCTCAAGGACTTCGCGGCAGCCATCCGCCTCGCTGCGGCTGCGGCCGACTGTGTAACCGCCGGTGCAGATGACAGCCGGGGCATAGCCTTGCAGATACAGCTCGGCGGCGCGCGTCGCCCGTCGAATCTGGGCCGGCCCGGGGCGATTATCGCTGCGCAGCGCCGAGCCAAGCACGATAATGACATCGGCTGGCTCGGCGCGGTCTTCGCGCGAGTAGGCGTAAATGGCGCCCGTCAATATGATGCAAGCCACCAGCCAACTCACGGCGACGACTACGGAGAGACGTAGGAGGGTTTTGATCATGAAGGCGGAATGCGCTGGCGGCCCAATTACTGGATGAAACCGCTATCTGGCATGCCGCTGCGATCGCGATGCTCCGGCGCAAAGATCGTGATGCGCCCCATCATCCAGCCGTCGATCTCCGTCAGTCGAATTCGCATGATCGGCAGCGCGCTTTCGGTAAAGCTGATCGTCGAGCCCGGGTAGATGATCACAGGGCTTTGCAGATGCAAAAAACGGATCGGCTGCGACCGGGAGGCATCGGTAGCCTGATCGCCGGACACATCCGAATCTGCGTACTGGTCTTCGAACAACTGATCATAGATGAAGGCAGCATCTACTTCTCTCAGATCGGCGCGGCTGGCGCTAGGCAGCGAGTCGCGCACCAAGGCCTTGAGGAGATCGTTAGCTTGGCGCAAGAATTCGCGCTCTCCGACCAGCGTGCCAGTGTACACCGCGCCGCGGCACATCAGCGTGATGCCCAACCCCACTTCAAGTTTGTTAGCCATGAACGAGACGATATCGGCGAGCAAGAAATCCGGTTCTTGCCAGTGATCTGCTGGAAGGGCAGGGCGATCATCCATGATGCGTTTCAGACTGTTTGCACTCCTAACCAAGTCGCTCAGCCCCTATCGTACCAGACGAGGCCATAGGGTCAAGCGTGATCAACGCGGTCGCAAGAATCACACGGGCGGCCGCGCGGCCGCCCATGCAGGAGGTTCATCACGTTAGAGCAGCATCAGCATTCACTGTAGCCGCAGGTCAAACACTTGCGGCAGGCCTCCATCCGCACAAGCGAGATCGTTCCGCATGCCGGGCACATATCAGCGCCGCTGAGATAGCCCTTAGGATGAATGCCGTTGCCATTGGCAGTGAAGCTAACCGGCCCCTGTTCCACATGCTCACCTCTATCGTCGCCCTCCTTGCCGCCCACCTGAAGCTCAGGCTGGGTAAACAGATTGAGCTGTTGGGCGCGGTCTTGCGGGAAGTAATGGTCAAGCAG
The DNA here is from genome assembly GCA_046719065.1 of Aggregatilineales bacterium. Lineage (GTDB taxonomy): Bacteria > Chloroflexota > Anaerolineae > Aggregatilineales > Phototrophicaceae > Flexifilum. The sequence continues at coordinate 65,589 of JBDNDP010000008.1, forward strand.
AGCGCCGGCCACTGCATCGGGCAGCGACGAGACGCGGTTCGCCCCAAGCCCGATCGAGCGCGCGCCGCCGATGTCTTTCAACTGGTCAATGATCAGTTTGAGCATCTGCATACGGTTCTGCGGGGCGGTCGTGCGCAGTTGCAGCGAGATCATGCGGCCAAGGCCTTCTGCGTCGGCCTGAAGATCGCTGCCGGCCTTGCCCGGCGCGGTGATGAATACCTCAAACGGATAGCCCTGTTCATCGCTGTTCATGGTGATATAGGCGGTTCCGTAGGGCGTCTTGCAGTTGACCGTCACGCCGCTTAACTTCTTGGGGCGCGGGTAAACGTAATGTGGAGTTGCCACCTGCTGAATGCGCGGTTCATTGGCTTCTTTCGTTTTAGCCAGCTCGCTTTCGGCGCGTTCGTCACCTTTGAGCATGAGCACCTGTTCATCGCGGCTGCCATCACGATAGACCGTGCCGCCCTTGCAGCCTAGCTCATACATGTACTCGTAAAGCTTGCGCGTCTGCTCGACCGTATAATGATTGGGCAAGTTGCTCGTTTTGCTGATGCTGCTATCGACCCAGCGCTGGATAGCCGCCTGCACTTTAACATGTTCTTCCGGCGTCAGGTCCATCGCTGTGACGAAGTAGTCGGGCAGCTCGGTCGCGCCCGGGTTGCGCTCAAACCACTCTTTGACCAACGGCACCTGCTCCTCGTGCAGGCCCAGACGACTCTTACGGTAATACACCCACGAGAAGAAGGGTTCGATGCCTGTGGATGTATTGACCATCGTGCCCGTCGTGCCAGTCGGCGCCTGCGTCAGCAGCGTGACATTGCGGATGCCGTACTTGCGCACCTTCTCGCGGATGTCGGCTGGCATCGACTGCATAAACCCGCTCTGTACAAATTTCTCGCCATCAAAATTTGGAAAAGCGCCCTTCTCACGCGCCAGCTCGATGCTTGTCTCATAAGAGGCGCGGGCGATGAACCCGTAGAGTTTATCGATGAACGCGACCGACTCGTCGCTGCCATAGCGCAAACCAAGACGGATCAGCAGTTCGGCCAGCCCCATGTTGTTCAGGCCAACGCGCCGCTCGCCAAGCTGCTGCTTACGATTCTCCTCAAAGAAGTAGGGCGTGCTGTCGATGACGTTGTCGAGGAAACGCGTTGCGTAACGCACCGTTCGATCGAGCTCGTCCCATTTCACGTCATGACGTTCTTCATCGTAAAACTTAGCCAGATTGATCGCGCCAAGGTTGCACACGCCAAAGGCAGGCAGCCCTTGTTCACCACACGGGTTCGTGCAGATGATCGGCGCATAGTACCAACTGTTCGACATTTTGTTGTAACGCTCGTTGAAGAACACACCCGGCTCGGCGCTAGCCCACGCGCTTTCGATGATGGCATCCCACACTGCACGTGCCTTGACCGTACGGTGCTTCACAACTGGCCGCCCCGCTTCGATCCACCGGTACACATCGCCATCCCACTCGTCATCGTAGGCGGGGTGGCTGGTATCGGGGAAGATCAGATCCCAGTCCGCATCGGCCTTGATCGCTTCCATCAAGCGATCGCTGACGCCAACGCTGATGTTTGCGTTGGTGATCTTGCCAGCCTCGCGCTTGCTGTTGATGAAATCGAATACATCAGGGTGCCAGTCGTTCAGGATCAGCATGAGCGCGCCGCGCCGGCTGCCACCCTGTTCGATGAGGCCGGTGACGAAGCTGTACAACGCGCCCCACGAGACCGCCCCGCTTGACCGGCCGTTGACGCCCTTGACGTAGGCGTGGCGCGGACGCAGACTGGAAATGTTGATGCCAACGCCGCCGCCGCGCGACATGATCTCGGTCATCTGATGCAGCGTCTCGATAATGCCGCCGCGCGAATCTTTGGGCGATGGGATGACATAACAATTATAGTAGGTTAATTTTTGTTCGGTGCCGGCTGCGGTTAAGATGCGGCCGGCTGGCACGAACTTAAAATCTTCCAACATCCAGCGGAAGCGCTCAGCCCATTCGGCGCGCAGTTCAGGGGTTGCCTCAACCGCAGCGATGCCGCGGGCGACGCGCTCCATCATCTGGGCCGGGTCGGTCTCAATCGGTTTATCGACATGCTCGATATCACGCGTGACGACCTCACCATCTAACAGTTCGATCGTCACTTGTGGCAGCGCCAGCGCTTTGATCGTCCCGACTTCGCGCTGGCCCGTCTCGGAATTGACGACGACGATCACTGTATCGCCCACGGTGAGGGTGGAACGGGTCATATCTTTCTGCGCATAGCGATCCAAAAAGATCTTGTACCCCAGTTCGTGCAAGATGTTGCGCTTCTGTGTGGGTGTTTGAACCATGGCAGCAATCCTTACTCTTGGATAATCAGCATTGCAGGTTGTTTAATGCCCGCGACGGGCGCAAAAACTCACAGGCGCACCGAACGTAGCATAGGCGCCTGCGTCGAACGCGTTCAGTTTACGTGAATGGGCTGAAACTTATCCTGTATATGGAAGGGAGAGTACTGCTGTGTGCGGCTACTAAACAACGTTTTTCTCTAATCCCTTCGCTTTAGAATAATTCCACTTTAGCATCATTGGGCAGCTTTGTCGAACAGAATTTGGGCTGAATTTGGTTAAAATTTTAGAACATGAGTCCGATTTTTTCCCACGCTAACCCGTTATCCCACTTTGCGAGAATTCAGATTAAGACTCATCGAGGCATGGTTTTCGCCATGCCTCGAGAATAAATTGTTCAAGTTACCGTGCTGGCACGCGACGCGCCTTAACGGCGGGGTTTGCGCAAAAACGCCGGGATCTCGATATTGCCCTCATCGTACACGCGCGCGCTGAAGTTTTCCTGCGGCGCAGGGCGCGGCTGGGGAGCCGGCGCCGGCGGCTGCTGCTCCTGCTGCATGGGCGCGCTCGGCCCGGGCTGTGGGGCCGGCGGAGCGCTGAACTGCTGAACTGGCCGCTGCGGCTGCGGCGCGACCGCACTGCGCTGCTCGCGGTTCGTGCGGTAGGCCGGCTGCTCCAGCTTACGCGAGACGCGGCTCTGCTCGAAGCCGGTGGCAATCACCGTCACGCGCACTTCATCGCCCATGCTGTCATCGATCTGCGCGCCAAAGATGAGGTTGACCTCGGGGTGCGCGCTCTCTTTGATGATGGCCGCTGCCTCGTTCACCTCGAACAGGCTCAAATCTGGCCCGCCGGTGATATTGAACAGGATGCCGCGCGCCCCGTCGATGGTGACATCGAGCAGCGCGCTGCTGATGGCGTTTTCAGCTGCGCGGCGGGCGCGCTCATCGCCTTCAGCATGACCGACCGCCATTAGGGCTGCGCCGCCCTCGCTCATGATGGTGCGGACATCGGCAAAGTCAAGGTTGATCAATGCGGGCACGGTGATCAGCTCAGAGATGCCCTGAATGCCTTGCCGCAGCACATCATCGGCCAGCGAAAAGGCCTGCTGCAAGCTGGAACGCTTATCCGCGATTTGCAGCAGCCGGTCATTGGGAATGACGATTAGCGTATCAACTTGACTTTTGAGCGCCTCGATGCCGGCTTCGGCCGCCTGATGACGGCGCGCGCCCTCAAACGTAAACGGCCGCGTGACCACGCCGATGGTGAGCGCGCCAAGCTCTTTCGCGATTTGCGCCACGACGGGAGACGCGCCGGTGCCGGTGCCGCCGCCCATGCCGCTAGCGATGAAGACCATATCGGCCCCACGCAGCACTTCGTACAGCTCATCGGCACTCTCTTCGGCTGCTTTACGACCAATTTCTGGATTACCGCCCGCCCCAAGGCCACGCGTCAGCTTATCGCCAATGCGAACGCGCGTCTTCGCCTTCGAGAGCAGGAGCGCCTGATTATCGGTGTTGACTGAGATGAATTCAACGCCGCCCAACCCCTCACTGATCATCCGGTTTACCGCGTTACCGCCGCCGCCGCCAACGCCGACCACCTTGATCTGGGCGAAATTTTCACCGGGGGTAAGCATATCCATAGCTTCGTGCCCTTCCCTAAAAAGTTGGTCTCTTCAGTGCGTGCATGAGAAACAAAATATGAGAGCCGGATGAATAACTCCTATTGTATGCCGAATAGAAGTTGATGCAACCATAAGATGCATAAGAATTTGGAAATGCCGCTGGATATTGTGGGATAAAGTTCACCGGCTGTCATCAGGAAGCAGTCGCTTGAACAGCCCGCTGATCAGCCCGCCGAGGCCCGCGCCAGGCGAGCCGCCATTGCTGCTGGATAACGGCGGCGAGACGCTATCCATCTGCAACCCGAGGCGCAGCAGCCCAACGCTGGTGCTGTAGGCTGGGCTGCGCAGCGCATCGGCCATGCCGGTGATGCGTTCTGGCTTCGCGATGCGCACCGGGCAGCCCAAGACCTGCGCCGCAACCTCGCGGATGCCGGGCAGCAGCGCGCAGCCGCCCGTGATCACGGCGCCAGCGCGCAGCAGGCCATCATAACCGGAACGTTTGATCTCGGTGTGGACAAATTCAAACAATTCGGTCACACGGGCTTCGATCACCATGGCCAGATCGCTGCGCTTCACCTCGGTCGGCATTCCTTCGCCAAACGGCTGGACGAGAAACGTCTCAATCGGGTTGACGCCTTTTTCCAAGGCGTGCCCGTGCTGGAGCTTCACTGCCTCGGCAACTTCAAACGGGACGTGCATCCAGTGGGTGATGTCGTTAGTGATGGTATCGCCGCCGACCGCGATCACCGCAGAATGCCAAACCGTACCTTCGATGAAGATGCCGAGATCGGTCGTGCCGCCGCCGATATCGATGACGACGACGCCCATCTCACGCTCTTGCTCGGTGAGCACGGCATCGCCCGAAGCAAGCGGGTTAAGGATGAAACGATCAGGATAGACGCCCGCTGCCTGAATCGACTGCTCTAAATTGGCGACGCTGGTCGAGCTAACGGTGATGATGTGCACTTCGACATCGAGCCGGAAGCCGTGCATGCCGAGCGGGCTGCGGACGTGTTCCTGCCCATCGAGCGAATAGCTGCGCGGGATGACGTGCAGCACCTCGCGGTTATGGGGAATGGCGATCGCCCGGGCCGCTTCGATCGCTTTGTCCATATCGTCAACGCGCACGCCGCGGGTGTTCACCAAGCCCACCGCACCGCGGCTGTTGATCGACGCGGTGTGGCTGCCAGCGACGCTGATGAACGCGCGGCTGATGTCATACCCGCTGCTTTTTTCCGCCTTATGCACCGAGGCCGAGATCGCTGCCGAAAGCTGGGTCATATCGGTGACGACGCCTTTACGCATTCCCCGGCTCGGCTCCAGCCCCAAACCGACGACGAAGATATCGTCCGGCCTCACTTCACCGACGATGGTGCAAATTTTGGTGGTGCCAATATCGATGCCAACAACCAGATCGTTCATCGGGATCGTATATTTGGACGACAGCAGTAATAAGGGGTATCCACATCGAGCACGAAAACTGCGCTGGGGATAAAGTTCTCCCGCTGCAGTTGTTCGACAAGCGCGTTATACACCAGCAGCTTTTCCGGCATGTTTGTGCCGGTCCCTAACCAAGCTTCCCACCCCCGTCTATCATTGTACCCCAAACCATACTCGGCATGATAGCGTAAAGCTGGCAGATCGGGCAGCAGCATGTGAAGCTGCAGAGCGCCATTGACGATATCGACGTTGACGCGGTGCTCTGGCACGCCCGCCATCGGGTCATCGACGGTCACCCGTATCAGATCTGGGCGGTTTTCGCGCTGGCGCATGATGCGCCCTTGCAAGTCCACCCAAGTGGCGATGCCGGCCTGTTCCCAAACCAGCGCCGGCTCGCGTTCCTCGATCAGGATTTGCACCATCGGCGTTCCCCAAGTTACCTGAACCGTCGCATTGGCGATGGTGGGAGAACGGAGCAGGTCAGCGCGTACCACAGCGGGGTCAACCCAAAAGACATGCAGATTCGCGATATTGCTCAGAGCGAAAACTTCTTCACTGGTCATGTAGCGCAGGCCGCCGATCGCGACGCTGTGCACGTAGAACGCATCAGAGCTGAAAAACAGCAGCAGCACGATCACGAGGCTAACTACAATAAGCGCGCTCAGAAGCCGCCAACTCACCGCAGCGCGGCGATCGTTGACTTGTTGAACGGGGGCACGCTCGGTGTCGTAAGCGGTCAGCGACCCGTGCCAGATGGCAGGATCGCGCCGAGTGCGGCGGGAGTCGTGCTGGCGGGTGCGAGAAGTCATGCGAACAGCTCGTTCATCTTTTGACCAAACCGATCATAACATGGAATTCTACGCACAAGCTAATGACGAACCGCTTCATCCTTACAGCTTCAGCTGTTCACGGCTCCCAGTCTCCGAGCAGCTCAATCTCCGTCTCCAGCTCAACGCCCTGCTCGCGAGCGACGACCGCGCGCGCATGTTCGATCAGCGCGCGATAGTCCGCCGCCGTCGCCGCGCCGAGATTGATGAAGAAGTTGGCATGGACGGGTGAAATTTGCGCGCCGCCAATCATGCAGCCCTTCAGCCCGCAGGCCTCGATCAAACGGCCGGCGTAATCGCCGGGGGGGTTTTTGAAGATGCTGCCGAGGCTGGCGCCCGGCGGCTGCGTCCGCTTGCGGTAAGCGATATTGGCGTCAATGCGCGCTGCCACCGCAGCCGGGTCATCCTGCTTCAGCGAAAGGATGGCCGAGAGCACAAGGAAGTGCCGGTCAGCGCGCGCCTTTAAGGCGGAGGTGCGGTAACCATAGGCCAGTTCGGCCTGAGTCAAGACGGCGCGGCCTCTCACAGCATCGATCAGCTCGACGGTGACGACATTCGATGCCATATCGGCGCCGTGCGCACCAGCGTTATTGACCACTGCCCCGCCAACCGTGCCCGGCACGCTGGCAGCCCATTCAAACCCGGCTAACCCCCGCGCGGCAACGCGCCGCGCGAGCGTCGTCAGCGAAGCGCCAGCGCTGGCTTCGACTCGCTCGTCAGCAAATGTGACGCTGTCGAGACGATTGATCACAACCAAGCCGCGAAAACCGCGATCAGCGACCAGCACATTAGCCCCACCGCCGAGCACGCGCGTCGGTATTCCCGCCGCCCATGCCGCGCTGACAACTTCGACCAGCGCCTCGTTGGACTCGCGGGCGATGTACACCCAATCGGCCGGCCCGCCGAGCCTCGCCGCCGTATATTTGGCGAGCGGCTCGGCGCGCAGCAGCCGGCAGCGTTCAGCCAGCGCCTCAAGCATGCGACTGCCAGCCCTCGAGGAGCGCGGTGCCGATGGCGGTCGCATCGCCGGCGCTCATGATCAAGACGACAGCCGGCGGCTGGACTTCGTCTCGCAGCACAGCGACCACTTCATCGAACGTGGAGAAGTGACGTGCATCGAGGTGATCCATCCCTGCCGTCACGCTCGCGGCAGTCACTCCCGGTATAGGAGCCTCGCGCGCCGCGTAGATGGTCGTTACCAGCACGTGATCGGCCTCCGAGAAAGCTGCTTGATATTCGCGCTTGAAACTCGCCGTCCGCGAGTAGGTGTGCGGCTGCCAGACCGCCCACAGAGTCCGCTCAGGATAACACTGGCGCGCCGCCGCGATGGCGGCGCGAATTTTAGTCGGGTTATGGGCATAATCATCGATCACCGCCACGCCGCCAACCTCACCAAGCAGGTCAAAGCGGCGGCCTGTGCCTGTGAAAGTCGCCAGGGCCTCCGCCGCGGCTTCCGGCTCAATGCCCTGCATTTCTGTCGCCAGCAGCGCCGCCATTGCGTTGCACGCGTTATGCGCTCCCGGCAACTGCAAACGCACCGTCGTTACAGCGCGGTCGGGCAGGCGGGCGGTGAAGACTGTGCCATCACTGTCCGCCCGAAGATCAACCATGCGGGCAGCACCCGCGTTCAAGCCATAGCCGATGACCGGCAGCCCCTGCCGCACGCGCCGATCCGCTAGTTCACGAGCGCCGGGGTCATCAACGCAGGCGATCAACGTCCCGTTCGGCGGCAGCCGGCAGATGAAGCGCTCGAATGCTTCAGTAAAAGCCGCGAGCGTGGGGAAAAAGTCAGGATGATCCCACTCAACGTTGGTGACCACGGCGACATCAGGACACAGCCCAAGAAACATGTGATCATATTCATCCGCCTCAACGACGAATACCGGCCCGCTGCCCGCTGCCGCGTTGCGCCCGTTCGATTTGAGCGTGCCGCCGATGATGTACCCTGGGTCTGCGCCCGTTTGCAAGAGAATGTGCGTGATCATGGCGGTGGTCGTCGTTTTGCCATGCGCGCCGGCCACCGCGATCACACTGCGACCGGCCATCAAGCCAGCGATAATATCAGCCCGCTTGTAAACGGGGATGCCGCGCGCCCGCGCCGCCGCCACCTCGGGATTATCGGCGCTGGCCGCCGAAGTGATCAACAGCGCATCGACCGTACCGACATGACTCGCGTCATGCCCCGTGTAAACAGCGACGCCATCGCGGGCGAGCGCCAGCGCTAAACTGCCGGGCGCCCGGTCGCTGCCGGAAACGATGCAGCCTTGTTCCAGCAGCACGCGCGCAATGGCCGACATGCCAACGCCGCCGATGCCCACCAGATGGATCTTCTGCCCGGGTGTAAAACGGATCATGATCAGATGATGAAAAGAACGATGACGAACAACACGATCACCAGCACAACGAGCAGATCTCCAGTGCCGGCCGGGCCGCCGCCAAGGATGACCAGCGGCAGCAGTGAGCGCGCTTGATCGCTGGGCGATCCCACCGCTGGAGCGATGACGTGCGGGGCTAGCGGGTACTCGTTGATGTCCATAAAATACCACAGCGACCCCCAGATGAGGTAGCCGTTGATAAAACCAACGATGCCGCCGAGCACGCTGTTTTGCAGGTTATCTCGCCCTCCGTCGCGACGGCGGCCTTCACCGCTAAAATTCACGCGGTTTTGATAGGCAAAAAAAACGATAACGATAAAAATTGTCGCCTGCACCAAAAAAACCGTATCGCGGTTGACGCCCGCCAGCAGCGTCCCACGCAGCAGGCTGTCAAATTGGTAGAGCGCAAACAGGCCAAGGATGATGCCCGCAGTCGCAATTACCTCGCGATTCCAGCCCCGCAAAAAGCCTATGAAGGCGAAAAAGATCGCCATCACGACCATCAGCGCTGAAAGCTGAATCATACGTTTTCTCCTGCCAAACGCAGTAACTCGTCTGCCAAGTTTGCAGCTCCCCGCGGCTGTGCCAGCGCCGCCGACCGTTCGCGCATGGCCGCGAGGCGCGCTGAGTCGCCCAGCAGCGCACGCAGCAACGGCAGTAAGTCCGTCGTTAACGCGGCATCCTCCAGCACGACGCCAGCCCCCTGTTGAGCCAGCCAATCCGCATTAACTTTTTGATAACGCCAAGCATGCGGATAAGGGACGAGCACAGCAGGCAGGCCGAACAGGGGTAGTTCACCCAACGTGCTGGCCCCGGCTCGGCATACTGCCAAGTCGGCCGCCGCCAGCGCCAGCGCCATCTCTTCGTGCAAATACGGAAAGACGTGGTATCCATCGGCGCCGGCCATGGCCGTTCGCTGGGCGGCGATCGTCTCCCAATCGAGCGTGCCGGTCAAATGCAGCACCTGAACACCATCAGCCAGCAGCTCAGGCACAATCGCGATCAGCGCGTGATTGATGCTGCGCGCGCCGCGGCTGCCCCCGAATACGAGCAGTGTTTTGCGGGCAGGGTCTAGGCCAAAATGACCAAGCGCCGCCTCACGATCGCCTCCGCTGGCAGCCGCGCGCAGGGCCGCGCGCACCGGGTAGCCCGTCACCACAATTCTGCCGGGCGGGAAGAATTGCGCCGAATCGGCCGCCGTCACCGCGACGCGAGCTGCATAGCGCTGCAAGGTGCGGATCGCCAGCCCCGGCTCAATGTCGGGCAAATAGATCAACGATGGCACGCGGCGCAACCACGCTGCCCATGCCACCGGCAAACCAACCCAACCTCCGGTCAGCAGTACGGCGCGCGGCGCAAACCGTCGCAGCAGGCGCAGCGCCTGAACCGTCCCTATAGCAAGGTTAGCGAGGCTGAAAACAGCGCGCAATGGGTTGACCCCATGCAGCGGGCCAGCGCGAACGGCAGCGACCTGATCGAACCGGAAATTGGCCTCTTCGAGCAGGGGTTGTTCAAAGCCACCGGCGCTGCCGACGAAGATTAGCTCAACGCCGCGATGCTGTTGGCGCAGCGCTTCGGCGGCTGCTACTGCCGGGTACACGTGACCACCGGTTCCCCCAGCCGCGATCATGATCCGCACGCGCGCTTCTCCCTTCTGGCATATTGGCGATCGCCGTCACCCGCGAGACGCTCAACAGGATGCCGGCGCCGGCCATCGCAGTCACCAGCGACGAACCGCCGAAACTGATGAACGGCAGCGCGACACCGGTTGCCGGGAGCAGGTTGATCATCACGGCGATATTCATGAGCGCTTTCGTCGCGATCCACAAAGTGATGCCGGCTGCTAGCAGTGCGCCAAACGGATTAGCGCAGCGGCGCGCCACTTGCAGCCCACGCACGATCACCAAGACGAACAGCAGGACGATGAAACCAGCGCCTAGCACGCCCAGTTCTTCGCCGATGACTGCGAAAATACTATCCGTGTGCGGGGCTGGCAGAAAACCAAATTTTTGCCGGCCTTGCCCAAGGCCGACTCCCGTCCAGCCACCGTTCAGGAACGCAATGATCGCCTGCTGGGCGTGGTAATTGGTCTGCGTCAAATCGGTGAGGCCGGCAATGTACGTTAACACGCGCCCCTGCGCATAGCTCAGCCGCTGGCTTAGCAAGAAGCCAGCCCCGCCCATCACGCCAAGCACGACCCCCAGATGCATCAAGTTCGCGCCGGCCAGAAAGTACATCAGACCGGCCGTGATGAAGATCGTCGCCGCCGTGCTCAAATCTGGCTGCAGCAAGATCAAGCCGCCGACAAGGCCGATCAGCACGGTAAACGGGAGCAGGCCGTTGAAAAAACTAGCCATGCCGCGCTTTTTTGAACTCATCCATGCAGCGAGGTAGATGACGATCGTCAGCTCGGCCAGCTCGCCAGGCTGGTACGATCCGTTCAGAAATGAGCGGCGCGCGCCGAACACTTGATCGCTGAACAAGAGCACAGCGATCAAGCTGCCGATAGTGAGCAGCAGCAGCAGCACAGCAAACCGTTTCCAAACGCGGTAATCGATGACAGCCAGCACAAACATGATCACCGCGCCGATGGCGATGTTACGGACATGCTGCATGACGATCGCCGTCTCGACGCCAAACTCCTGATAACTCCAATCGAACGTCGTGCTGTAGATCATCAACGTGCCGATCGCCAGCATCATCAATACGCCGATCAGCACGAAGGTATCGATAGTGGCCAGAAAACCGCGCTTTTTAATCGCAGGCCGCGCGACCGCCGCTTCTGACCCTGAGCCGCGCTGAATGGGCTGAACTAAACGCGCCGGCGGCGCTTCCCGTTCGTCGGCATCGATGAACTGCGGAGCTAGGGGTTGTTCAGCCATTATCCCACCCTGTTGTCTCGTTCTAACGTGACCTTATCACACAGTATACCGCAGTTCTTATTCTCTGCTGTGCAGAAGCTGGCGACAATCCTGCAACTGCGGCGGTGCTGCTGCGGTTGGTCACAAGCGTTCTACCAGCGCGCGAAAATGCTCGCCGCGCTCGGCGAAGTCGACATAGGCGTCGTAGCTAGTGCAGCCGGGCGACAGCAGCACGACATCGCCCGGCTGCGCGGCGGCCGCCGCCGCCAGCACCGCCTCTTCTAGACCAGCAGCCTCAACCACCTGCGCGACATCGCCAGCGAGCGCGCGCGCAGTCGCAGCGATCATAGCGGCGGCCTCGCCAAAGGCGATGATCTGGCGCGCTTTAAGCAGCGCCAGCGCCAGCATCTCCTCCCACGGCAGCTTTTTGTCGCGCCCTCCCAGCAGCAGGATCAACGGCTCATCGAAACTACGCAGGGCTGCCGTCACCCGTTCTGGCGCCGTGGCGATGCTGTCGTTAATCCACGTTACCCCATTGATCTCGCGCAGCACTTCGAGCCGGTGCGCCACCCCTTTGAACTCGCGCACGGCTGCCATCATAACATCGGGCTTGATGCCGGCCGCCCCTGTGATCGCGCAGGCCGCCAGCACGTTGCTCACGTTGTGCTCGCCGCGCAGCAGGATTTCGGCGCGCTCGCCGATGACGAGCGGCTGGCGATCTGGACTTACGAAGCCGCTCAGTACGATGCGCTGGCCAGCCAAAAACGCGCCATCAGTGACGATCTCGCGGCTGCTGAACCAGACGACCCGGCCAACCGCGCGTTCGGACAGCGCGCGGCTGCCGGCATCATCGCGGTTGAGGACAGCAGTATCTATTGTTTCACCGCCGGCATGCTGGTGCAGCAAAATTTGCGCTTTCGCCTCGGTGTACGCCTCCATGGTGCTGTGCCGGTCTAAATGGTTGGGCGTGATATTGAGCACTGCGGCGATCTCCGGGCTAACGCGCATCAGCTCTAGCTGAAAGCTGGACAGCTCCATCACCACGCGGTCAGTTGGCCGCAGCTTGGGCAGCGCCTCGATCAAGACCGTGCCGATGTTGCCACCGACCCAAGTTTTGTAACCCGCTTTGCGGACGATCTCGCCAACCAGCGTCGTCGTCGTGGTTTTGCCCGCGCTGCCGGTGACGCCGATCACGGGCGCCGGGCAGCGCTCAAGAAACAGTTCAGCGTCATTGCTAAGCGGGATGCGCCGCGCGCGCGCCTCGATCAAAAATGGCAGATCGAGGGGGACGCCGCCGGAGACACAAATCAGATCGGTGCCATCCAGCAGATAATCAGGATGCCCGCCAAAGACGAAACGGGCGCCCGGGTAGTCGGCACGGTCGAATTCGAAGGCACTGGCATTTTTGCTATCGGTGACGACGGTCTCCGCACCGACCGACGGCAGCCAGCGCGCCAGCGCCTGCCCCTGACGCCCAAAACCAACGACGACGACGCGCTTGCCCTTGAGCGGATCGAACATAGGGATGATCAAATGAGGGCCAGCGCGACGCCGACCATCGCGCTGAGCAAGCCAACCAGCCAGAAGCGCTGCACCACCTGCGTTTCGCTCCAGCCCGTCAGCTCAAAATGATGGTGCAGCGGCGACATGCGGAACAGGCGCTGGCCGCCGGTGCGTTTGAAGTAAACCACCTGAATGATGACCGACAGCGCTTCGGCCACCGGCACGATGGCGATCAACGGCAGCAGCAGCCACTGGCCGGTCATAATCGCGACGGTCGCCAGCGTGGCGCCCAAGGCCAGCGAGCCAGTATCGCCCATGAACAACTGGGCCGGATGCGCGTTGTACCACAGAAAGGCAAAACAAGCGCCGACGAGAATAAAGCAAAGCTGCACGAGAAAGATCTGGCCCTGTAAAAAAGCGATCACGCCGTAGGCTGCAAAGGCGCTAGCCGTGATGATGCCAGCCAAACCATCCATACCGTCGGTCAAGTTCAAGGCATTGGAGAAACCCACGATGATGAAAGCCGCCAGTGGGATAAAGATTACTGGCGAGAGCGGGATGGCGATGCCGATCAGCGGCAGCGGAATTTGGTTGGCGAACTGAAAGCCGCCATTATAAAGCGAGATGACCGAAGCTGCCAGCAGCGCCAGAAACACCTGCGCGGCGAATTTCGCGCGGGCGGAGATACCCTCGCCACGCGGCTGCCCGCGCGACCGGCGGATGCCCTGCCAGTCATCGTAGGCGCCCAGCAGCGCAAAGCCGACCAGCACGAACAGCGGCAGCAAGATACTGGGGCCGGTCACTGTGCGGATCAAATTGACAAGATTGAGCGCCAGCGCCACCAGCACCACCGGCAGGATGATCATGATGCCGCCCATCGTCGGCGTGCCGGCTTTCTTCTGCTGGCCCTCGGCCAGTTCTACGCGAATTTGTTTGCCGACCTTGAGCCGGCGCAGCACCTCGATGAACGGGCCACCCCAAATGACACCGAGCAGAAAGGTGACGCCGCCCATCGACAAGGCAAAAGGCAGCGCGGATTCCATCAAACGTCCGCTCCTCTCTCGCCTATCAACGGCGAATCTGACCAACCGCGCCGCCCTGCGCGGCCAGTTCATAACGGATATTATCGGGCGGTATGGACAGCATGATGACCAGACGTTCCGTCAAACGGCGGAAGACTGGCGCTGCGACCAAGCTCGCCCAGTAATCGCGCGGCCGATCCAAACGCACCAGCACGCTGATCTGGGGCGCATCGGCCGGCAGAAAACCGACGAAGGTCGCGATCGAGGCATTGGCCTCGTAGCCGATCGGCGTTGGGATTTGGGCGGTACCGGTCTTGCCAGCAACTGTATACCCGGGCAGGCTGGCGCCGCCATCTAACCCGTCGCGCACAACTTCGACCATCATCTGCGAGACGATAGCGGCCACCTCGGCTGAGATCGGCCGCCCGAGCACCGTCGGCTGTGAACGATACACAACGCCGTCATCGATGATCTGATGGACGACGCGCGGCTGCATCATCAAACCGCCGTTAGCAATAGCATTGATGGCCGTCAGCATTTGGAGAGGCGTTACGGAAATGCCTTGACCGAAGGCATTGGTCGCCAGATTGCTCTCGCTCCAGTTCGGGTGGCCGGGCACATACATGATGCCGGCTTCTTCGCCCTGAATATCGATGCCGGTCAGCCGCCCAAAGCCGAACTCGGCCAGCTCTCCGTAGAAAGCTTCTGTCCCCATCATGGTGCTGATCGTCGCCACGCCGACGTTGAGCGACTGGACGAGGATCTGCGTCGCATCCTGCGTGCCCCACGCGCGCCGATCCCAATTGCGAACGGTGATGCCGCCAACGTTGAGCGTCCCCTGATCGACGTAAGTGAACGTCGGCGTGATCGTGCCGCGGTCGAGCGCGGCGGCCATCGTCACGACCTTCAGCACCGAACCCGGCTCGTAATTATCGCTAACGCACAGGTTGCGCAGCACATTCGGGTCAGTGATGTTGAAGTACGCGTTCGGGTCAAATGAGGGATAGCTGGCCATCGCCAGCACATCGCCGTTGCGCGGGTCCATCACGATGATGCAGCCCTGTTGCGCGCCGGTCTCGCTGATGGCGCGCAGCAGTTCGCTTTCGGCCACAAATTGGATGTCGCGATCAATGGTCAGGACGATATCGCTGCCGCGGTCGCCCTCAAAATCGCGTATCTCAGCGAACAGTGGAATGGTGCTCACCTGCCGGTCGCGCACCACGCCGGCAAGCTGCTGCTGGTAATAACCTTCGACGCCGTAATATCCCTGCAGATCGCCGCCGACGAAGCCGATCACCTGCGAAGCCAGCACGCCCTGCGGGTAGCTGCGCCGCGGGATCGGCGACATGGTGATGGCGCGGCCGAGATTCAGCGCCGCCACACGCTGGCCCACTTCGGCAGTCACGCGTGGGGCCAGCAGCACCCACGGGTCAGATCGGCTAAGCGCTTCAAACACCTCAAGCTCGGGCAGGCCAAGCACGGAGGAAAGCTGAGTCGCCACCTCGCGCCGGTTGGCGACGAGATTCGGGCTAACGCCGATCTGGTACTCCAGCGTATTGACAGCCATCACATCGCCGCGCCGGTCATAAATGTTGCCGCGCGCCGCAGCCAAACGCAGCGTGCGCGTGTAGGCGCTGTCGCGCAGCCGCTCAAGGTAGCTGACGACTTCAGGCGTCATGCCGATCTGAAACTGGAATGACACGAGCCGCCCCAGCAGCACAACGCTGACCACGATCAACCCAACGATGACCAGAGGCAGACGGCTGCGCAGGGTATCGAGCGTGGAGAAATCGTTATTCCGCCGCTGCGCCACTCATGACCTCCCCCTGCATTTCCTCAAGCTGGCGGGTGAAAGCCGCGAGCTGCTGCTGAACCCAGCCGATGAACGACTCGTCGTAGACCGGCAGCGGTTCCGGGTCTTGCGCCAGCGGCGCGACTGTCGTCACGCGATCGGGATTGTAGCCGCGCACGACGACATAAGCGATCTGCGCTTCGCTGGCCGGGATGAAGCCCAGTTCGGCCGCTCGCGTTAGCAGGCGGGGAATGCCCTGTAAACTGGCGATCTCGGCGCGAAGCTGTTCATTGGCCTGCTCGAGGTTGTTGCGCTCCTGTATTAACTCCTCAAGCTGGCGGCCAAGCGTCGAAGTTGCGGCCGAGCGCGACAGGTAAAGCCCCCCGATCACCATAGTGACGAACAATCCCAGCGTCAGCAGGGCGGCTAACTGTCGCTGCGGCTGCCACCCGGAACGGCGCAGCGCGTGTCGAAACCAACCACTCGAACTCATCGTTTCTCCACCACTCGCAGCTTTGCGCTGCGGCTGCGCGGGTTGCGCGCAATTTCATCCTCACCGGCTGTGACCGGCTTGCGCGTGACCAACGTCACGCTTGCGACGTGGCCGCACACGCAAACTGGGACTTTCGGCGGACACATGCAGTCGGTGCTCGCCAGCCGAAACGCATCTTTGACGATGCGATCCTCCAAACTATGAAAACTGATCACCGCCAGCCGCCCACCGGTTCGCAGCAGCGCGATCGCTTTTGGCAGCGCCGCCTCAAGCACGCGCAGTTCGTCGTTGACGGCGATGCGCAATGCCTGAAAGACGCGCGTCGCCGGATGGATCGGCGGCTTTGCATGCCGGCCTGCTGGCCGCTGTGGCGCGGCGCGCTCGATGACCTCGGCCAGTTCGCGGGTCGTCCGATAAGGTCGTGCCCGCACGATCGCACGCGCTAGCCGGCGGCCGTCGCGCTCTTCGCCATAGGTGTAGAATAACGCAGCAAGCTCGTCCTCGTCCAGCGAATTGACGAGATCGGCCGCCGTCGGCCGGCTGCCCCCGGGGTCGAAGCGCATATCGAGCGGGCCTTCCTGCCGAAAAGCGAAGCCGCGCTCCGGCACATCGAGCTGCATCGACGAGACGCCGAGATCGAGCAGGATCGCATCGACCCCATCCCAACCGATTCGGGCGGCTTCTTCGACCATGTTCGCATAACTGGCGCGGACGAGATGCGCCCGCCCCCGAAACGGCGCCAGCGCTTCGGCCGCCAGCGCCAGCGCCGCCGGGTCAAGATCGAGGCCGAGCAGCGCTTCCACGCCAGCTTCGAGCAGCGCGCGGCTGTGACCGCCTGCCCCAAGCGTGCCATCGACAGCGCGCCGCACCGGCCGGTCTGCGGGCACAAGGGCTGCGATCACTTCATCAAGCAGGACAGGGACGTGCATAGACCAGTTCAAATTTAACATGACGATGTTTCGATTGTAGCACAGTCCACTTGCGAGGCTGCATGAATTACGATGCACGGGTCTAATTGTGTGCAGCCGCAGTTAAGCGCAGCACGCACCCGCCGCAGATATTCGGCGTCGCGCGGCGCGCCAATTCCGCTATAATTAGAACACCTTTTCAACTTGTTTCTGACCGCTGACCGATGGCATTCCAACCTTCCGATCACATCAAGACGATCCTGAAGAACCTGCCGCTTAAACCCGGCGTCTATTTGATGAAGGACGAACGCGGGCAGATCCTCTATGTGGGCAAGGCGAAGAAACTGCGCAACCGCGTGCGCAGCTATTTTAACGCCAGCGCCGAGACCAGCTTAAAAACCCTGCGCCTGCGCGAGCAGATCCGCGATATCGAGTTTCTGGTCGAGGAGAACGAGGTCAAAGCGCTCATCCTTGAGGAGACGTTGATCAAGCGGCATAAGCCGCGCTTCAACGTCAGCCTCAAAGACGACAAGCGCTATCCATACATCAAGATCAACTGGCACATGCCCTATCCCAAAGTGGAGACGACGCGGCGTATCGTCGACGATGGCAGCCGCTATTTTGGGCCATATGTCGCTATGTGGGCGGTGCAAAATACCCTGCAAACGCTGCGCAAAGCCTTCCCCTATTTGACCTGCGACCGTGAGATCACCGGCAGAGACCCGCGCGCCTGCTTGTTTCACGACATTAAGCTGTGCAATGCGCCCTGCATCGGCGCGGTGACGCAAGAGCAGTATCGCGCTATGATCAGCGAGCTGATGGATGTGCTCTCCGGCAAGACCGAGGCGGTCATCGAGCGCATGACGGCCGAGATGAACGCCGCCGCCGAATCGCTTGATTTTGAGCGCGCTGCCGCCCTGCGCGACCAGCTTAAGGCGATCGACTACATCACCAAACAGCACCGCGCCGTCAGCAGCAGCTTCGTCAATCAGGATGTGATCGCGCTGGCGCGCGACGATGGCGAAGCGCTTGTGCAAATCCTGTTCATCCGCAACGGCAAGCTGATCGGCAGCGACGCGCGCGCCCTTGAGGGCACCGAAGGCGAGACTGACGGACAGATCCTTAGCGAGTTCATCAAACGTTTTTACAGCGGCCCGGCCGAAGTGCCCAGCGAGGTTATCGTTGCCCATAACATCGAAGAGACGCGCATCATCGAGCGCTGGCTGCGCGACAAACGCAGCGGCCGCCGTGTGACGATCACCGTGCCGCAGCGCGGCGATAAGCGCGGGCTAATCGAGATCGCGCAGGAAAACGCGCAGGAGGCGCTGCGCATGATGCGCGCGCAGTGGGAAGCCGATGCCCACAAGCAGGAGACCGCGCTGGCCGAACTGCGAGCCGCGCTTGAGCTACCTAAACCCCCCAACCGTATCGAATGTTATGACATCAGCACAACGCAGGGGACGGCGATCGTCGCCAGCCGCGTCGTCTTCGTGCAGGGCGTCCCTAAAAAAGCGGAGTACCGCCGCTTTAACATCCGTACAGTCAGCCATGCTGGTTCAGACGATTATCAGTCGATGCGTGAGGCGCTCACGCGGCGCTTCAACCGTTGGAAGCAGGCGCTAGAAGACCCAACGCCGGTCGTGCCCGGGCAGGATGATCGCGATGAGACGTGGCGGCTGCTTCCTGATCTGCTGATGGTCGATGGCGGCAAGGGCCAGCTCAATGTCGCCGTCGAAGTGCTGCGCGAGTTCGGGCTGCTGGAGCGCGTGCCGGTCGTCGCGCTGGCCAAACAGTTCGAAGAGCTGTACCGACCGGGCGTGCCAGAACCGCTCATCCTGCCGCGCCGCAGCGATGCGCTCTATCTCGTCCAGCGGGTTCGCGATGAGGCGCACCGCTTCGCCGTCACCAGCCACCGGCAGCGCCGGCAGAAGTTGGGTATGGCCAGCCAGCTGGAGGCGATCCCGGGCATCGGCCCGTCAAAGCGCAAGGCGCTGCTCAAGGCGTTCGGCAATTCGATCAGCGCGATCCGCGCCGCATCGGTCGAAGAATTGGCCGCCGTGCCGGGGATCAACCGGCGTTTAGCCGAAACGATCAAAGAGATGGTTTAAACTTACACAAAACATTAATTAATTTTTTTCAAGAGGACAATTTATAATCCAGTTTAATTCACGTTTTTCATGAGTTCTACAGCGTTCGCCGCCCCAAATGATTTTAAGCTTACGTTAAGAATATCCATTGAAATGGAGTATGGAGATGTCCCACATCTTGGTGGTTGAGGATGAGAAGGGGCTGCTGCGGGATATCGTCGAGATGTTGGAATTCTCCTATTATGAAGTGAGCAGCGCCGCCAGTGGAGAAGAAGCGATCAGGCTGCTGCAGTCCATTCAGCCCGATTTGATCCTGTGCGATGTAATGATGCCGGGCCTTGATGGCTATGACGTGCTCGCTGCGGTGCGCAGCAGCCCGCAGACTGCAGCGACGCCGTTCATTTTTTTGACGGCCAAAGCCGACCGTGATGAACTGCGACATGGCATGGAATTGGGCGCCGATGATTATTTGACGAAGCCTTTCACCCTGCCCGAACTATTGACAGCGATCAACGTTCGGCTGCGCCGTCACGCTGAGATCAGCGAGCACTCCGAGCGGCAAGTGGAGCATCTTAAACAGCAGCTCGCGCGCATGGTCACGCATGAGCTGCGCACGCCGCTCGTCTCGATCAACACGGTGCTGCAGGTCATCTCGCGCCAGCTTCACCAGCTTTCCCCGGCAGAGCTGCAAGAGATGCTTGACACGATCGATGCGGGCAGCCGCCGCCTCTCGCATCGCATTGAGCAGATGGTATACCTGACACAACTTGAAGCCGGACTGTTGAGCGCATCTCAAATCGCGGAAAAGGGCGTGCCAACGCAGATGTGGGACCTGCTGACCGCGGCCGTCAATTTAGCACGGCGCTTTGCCTATAATGCGCCAGCTTTCGTCGATATCGAGTTGCAGGATCGCGATCGCGAGGCTGTGGTGCAGTGCCATCCGGCCGCTTTAAAACAGGCGCTGGCCGAGCTGATCTCAAACGCGATCAAGTTTTCGCCTGAAAACGGCCGCGTGATGATCACGCAGTGGGTGAAAGACGGCTATGTCTGGATCGCCATCGTTGACCATGGCGCTGGCATCCCTGAAGCCCAGCTTCGACAGGCGCTGCGTGCTTTCCAGCAAATCGGGCGAGAGGAGCGCGAACAGCAAGGGATCGGCATCGGCCTGACGCTGGCACAGCGCATTATCGATGCCCATGGCGGCGCACTCGATCTACGCTCAACACCTGGCCAAGGCACGCAGGTGATCGCCAATATCCCCCTCATTTAGCCATCGTAATAGCTAGAATAAGAATTTAGAGCGCGCTCATCGAAACAACGGCAGCAAATGCACTAGGCTATTTGCTTGGAATTATTCATCCATTACCAAGGCGTTGCGCTTGCGTTTTTACAAATATTTTTGTATTTTTACTGAGTTTTTTGCACATTTTAAGGGCGAAATATGAAGATTTATCACTCACTGCGCGTGGCAGCGCTGCTAGCGTGCTTTCTCATCATCACTGTTAAAGCGCTTGATGCGCAACCTCATGATGTCTCACAGGCGCGTTTCCGCCTCGCGAACTATGTGATCGATCTACCACCGATCAGCGGTTTCGTGAACAGGGTTTCGCTTGCCGAGGGACTCGCGTTTCGTATGACGAGCCAACATATTCAAGTGCCAGCCGGAGAGCAAACGATCGTGGTAGAGGTGGAAACGCCTCACGGCCGGCAAAATTTGCTGACGCTCGAGGTTATCCTTGAAGCGGATTATGACTACACGTTAGCGCTCATCGGACAAATTGCCGATGACAGCCTCACGCCGCTGCTTATCAACGAGAGCTAGATCGTATCTCAACTGCGCGACCCGGCAGACCCACATTCCTATGCCATTTTAGTGCATGGGATCAGCAATGGACCCGCAGTTGATTTCACGATGGATGATGAACGCTTGATCGAAGGCCTTGCGTTTGGCGATTACAGCGCTGTCGCGGTTTCACTTGCGCCACACGATATCTTAGTGACGTTCTCTGACGATCCAAATCGCATACTATTCCGCAATGATGGAGAGACGCCACCTGCCAACGATCTGCTTCTATTGACTGCTATGGTGGGCGATTATCCAGATAACATTGCTGTAACTGGCGCAGTGTCGCGGCTGCCCCAGCGAACCATCCTCGACTTTTTGCGCAGCTACGAGGATGAGCAAGGCAACACCTTTAACCTCTTGCTAGCCGCGATCGAACTTGCCAATCTTCAAGAAGCCTTCACTCAGCAAGATGCGATTACCCTGCTTGCGCCCACCGATGCAGCCTTTATGGCGCTTGACGCGAGCGAATTGACCGGTTTATTCACCAACCCCGAAGACTTGCAAGTTCTACTGCTAACGCACATCATCGACGACGTATTCGCAATTCGCCAGCTTAACGATCCGCTTACTTTTGAGACGCGCGCAGGCAGCTCAGTCATTTTCAGTTACGATAATGGTGAGCTGCGCATTAATTTAATATTGTAGCACATTGAGAACCGTAAACCAACAATGATTATTGTCAGCTTACGGTTCTCATTTTTTATTTTGCCTTTTCCTTGATTGTGGCGATTGCGGCGCTTTTTAGAATTTCTTCCGGATCGATGACGTCGCGCGGGAAATGCGTTTTCCCGCTGTCTGAGGCGCCCTTTTTCTTAATGGTGATGTGCAAATGCGGTCCCGTGCTGTTGCCTGTGCTGCCTACGTAGCCAATTGTTTGGCCTTTTTGAACCAAATCGCCAATTTGCAGGTTCTGGTCGATCCTTTCCAAGTGCGCGTAAATCGTTTCGTATTCCGCATCGTCCGCCTTGTGCGTTAAACGAACGTGCAGCCCATAATTGTGGTTATGCGCGATGCGATGGACCATCTTCACAGTCCCGTCTCGCATTGCATAAACAGGCGTTCCAATTGGCGCGCCATAATCGACACCTTCGTGTCCCGGAAATCCCCATTTTCTGTAATATTGTGGTCTTGCGCCAAAGCGCTGTGTCACCTTGTAGCGCTTTGGCAATGGAAATAACCAATCGCTCATGGCAGCCTCGCGTTCGCTACGAAGTTGTAGGTGTAAAGAGAGCCAGTTGTAAATGGCAGGCCAGTGTCTTGCACAACTAAGAAGCCACGATCGCGTATCGCGAGCGCGGTTAACGCCGCTGTTCCCGTCGTGACGCCGCCCGATGACGTGACTCGGTTTGGCGTCCCGTCGTTCGCGTATACTGTAACTGTAGGGGAAACGCGCATAGGGACCGGAAACAAATTGAGGCCCCACAGGCTTCCCACGCTGACCGCCGTTGCCGCCGACGCTCCCGATACGCCCGACGTCCCTGGTGGTGTCGCCAGGTTGTATGTTTTGTAAAAATACCGGGAACTTCTGGACAGGGTGGTTTCCGTCGGATCTGGCAGCATTGGCGTCGCGACCGATCCGGGCTCGACTTTGACTCCGGTCAAATACCAATCGTTGTTGACCGCTGCGGCGAAATTTGTTTGCGAAGGGGTCCCTAAAAACGATCCTGTTATCCATGCGTCTGGCGTTGTCGTTTGCAGAGCTGTGCCGCATGCCAATGTCCAGCAAATGTTTAAACCGATTCCGTTTTCGTAATTCCATGTCCCTGCCGTCGGCGGCGTGTCGATGACTTTGACGATGCGATGCCAAGTGCTTGCTGTTGGAATTTCGTAATTGGTTATCCATGAACGATCTGCTCCTGCATTCCGAATTGCTAGCGCGAATGTACCTGTGGTATTTGCGAAAACCCAGAAAGAAACGACAAACGGACCACCCATAATGGCACGAGCGGTACTGCCTTCGATGAAATACTGGTAAGCCAAGAAATCGCTTGAGCCAAGCGACGTTTGCGCGGTCGTGATGCGAATGATCGAAGAATGCACCAATCTGCCCACATGTCCGTTTGCAGGTGGCACCACTGTCGTCCGCGCTGTATTGACGACCATCGTGCCGGCGCGAATATGGCGAAAGCCTTCTGCGTCGTATGTGCCAGATGCCGGTCCAACAAATGACGTGAATGTATTCCAAAGCGACATGTCACCATTATAAATCAGATTCGCTTTCGCAAATGAAGCAGGAGTGTTGTTTGGCACCTTTCCAGTCGTCACTAACGGCAACGTGATCGGCATCGACCACGTGCTGCCGATAGAACCAGCGCATCGTTAAAAAATATCCTCACGAGACGGCACAGGCTCTCAAACCGGGACGCGGTTGGGGTCAATGACATACTCCCACCAATTCCATGAGATGCCGGCCGTCTCGCCGCGGATGTGAGGAAAGTGGCGAAACCACCAGCGGTGATGTTCGCGAATATCGCCGCCGCCCCAATCTTTGCAGTTGACCATACGTGGTTTGCCGGAGAGATCAGGAAAATTGAGCCAAGTATCGCAGCGGCTGGGCACGAACCGCGGGTTGCCCCAGTCGTAGTCGCGCTCGCTGTTGGGCGCGAAATGGACGTTGCCGCACTCTGCCTGCCCGGGATACTTGCGATCATAGCGGATGAACTTTTCGTACAGGTTAGCTTCTGCCGGCACATTTTTGAAGACGCGCGACAGGATTGACTCGGCGCGATGGCCGAGATTTTCCAGCATCTCGCCAACGCCGCGCTCGTAGTTGAAACCCATAATGACGAAACGCCGCGAGGCATGTTCGGTGCCGGCTAGCGGCGGCGCGTTGCACCAGAAAGCGCCCGGCCCGGCCATGATCGACTCGTAGTAGCCGCAGTAGGGAAAACCGAGCAGCCATACTTCGTCGATCTTACCGTCATCGAGCTTTTCGATCACATCGAATTCTTCGATCAGCGCATGATAATCGACTGCGTCTGGCTGGTAGAATCGGCGCTGTTTCCAAGCGGCATCGAACGACACCGGGTCATAACAATAGCCATCTTTTTTGACCGGGAAGCCATCGACCTCAATCCGTTCGACGATGCGATAGTTGGCGTAGCCATGGCTGATGGCGCGGATGTCTTCGATATACCCATGCGCCAGTTTGTCAGGATCGTTCCACCCGTAGACGGCGCTGATCTTGCGCTGATACATCGGCATCTGCGGGTTATGGACGATCGCCAGCACGCGCGGATACACAGGTTCGGGTTGTTCGCGCGGCGCAACGGGGTCGACAAGTGGGAGGGGAAGCGCCTCCTCAAGCGGATGCTGCTTGCCAGAACCTCGCGGCGCGCCGAACAAGCGTCGCAGCCAATCGATCATTGGTGATCCTCGTAGAATGAATGTCGGTGGTTCTATTTTAGGTTAAAGTCGGCCAAGTCGCAGGTTGGAGCGATTGACGCGAACTGAAATGTCTGATTTAATAAATGGCAGATGGGCATTTTAGCGAATAAGGGATGAGATCTCATGAGCGACCGCATGTATTACAGCCGCGAGGCTGAGGAACGCGCCAACCGCGAGCGCATGATCACCATCATCACCTTTCTGCTGCTCGGCGTCGGCATCGGCGCTGCGCTGGCGCTGCTGTTCGCCCCGCGCAGCGGCGAGCGCACCCGCGAGCAGATTAGCAGCACGGTGACTGAAACGCTTGAACAGAGCGAGAGGAATCTTGGCGAGACCGTCAAGCAGCTTTCGCGCGACCTGCTTGAATTGCGCAAGAGCATTGAAGACCGCATCGAAAAGATGCGTTAAGCAGGCGAGCCTTCGGCCTAATCTTAATCTCAAGAGTCATCCGCGCAGCCCAGCTTGTCGAGCGCATGCTGGGCTGCGTGCCGTAGTTGAGAATCGCTAGCGCGCTGCGCCGCGCGCAGCGCCCAAACAGCGCGTCGATCGCCCAATTCGCCAAGCGCGAGGGCGGCGCTAGCGCTAATACGCGCATCGACATGATAAAGCAGCACGGCCAGCGCTTCGGCCACCTGAGGGCGCAGTTCGGGCATTTGTTCGACCAGCGGCAGCAGCGACCAAGCCGCTCCGAGGCGCAGTTCGGCGTCCATAGAGCGCAGGTCCGCTTCCAGCAGGGCGCGCGCTTGGCCATCGGCATCCACGCCCAGCCGGGCCAACATCTCGGCCGCGCTTTGGCGCGTGCCCCAGTCCAGGTCGGTGAGCGCCCCGCGCAGCGCCTCAAGCGGGCGCTGGCCCCCTAACTGGAGCGCCGTTTCGCCCAGCGCGCGCACCGCGTTCTCGCGAACGGCTGGGTCTTCATCAGACAGAGCATCGATCAGCGGTTCGACCGCGCGCGCATCAACATGTGCGGCCAACGCCCCCGCAGCCGCGGCGCGCACGCTTGCATTCAAGTCGCCCAGCGCAGCGATCAAGGCGGATGCGGCGAGCGGGTCGCGATATTGGCCGAGTAGATGCGCCGCGCCGCGCCGCGCTGAGTCTGTGCCGTGCGCCAAAGCATAGATCAGCGGACGCAGCGCCTGCGCGCCAAACGCGGCGAGGGCGCTGCCGATCGCGCGCAGCCGATCGCGATCGTCGTCCAGACGCTCGATCAGCGGCTGGATGGCGCGCGGATCTCCCAGCTCGCCCAAACAGGAGATCGCGCCCATTTCTTCACCCCATCGCTCGCTTCGCAGCGCTGCGATCAGCGGTAGGACGGCTGGTGTGCCGATCGCGATCAGGGCAGCCTCAGCGGCGTTGAACGGCTCGGGAGCAGCAGCATATGCCTCCCACGACTCATAGCTGGCCAACAGCGCGATCAGCGGCTCAATGGCAGCCTCACCGGCTGCGATCAACCCGTCGACGGCGGCTTCGCGCGCTTCGTCCGGCCCTCGTACCAGCGCAACGATATTCGCCTCAATCGATTTCATCGCAGCGCCTCCCCACGGTTGATTTGGGACGGGTGGCCGCAACGAGCAGACTTAACGCGTTTGGGCTGTATTCAAAGGCACTTAGACCAATCACTGGGTAGATTATCCCTCTTTTCAGAAACAAGACCTTGGAACGTTTCGACCAATTTGTGAATTTTGTTAGAGTTTTGCGGACTATCGTCCGCAAAAGCTGGACTGCTGTATAATTCTGTTTGAAATTACATAATCATGTAGGTCTTATGCATGACTCAGCCTTGTTAAACCGGTGTGCGTTGGTCATTGAGGACGACCCGCACAGCCTGATCGCGATCTCGAACCTGCTGAGCGAGCTAGGCATTCGCTACAAACGAAATACGACCGGCGCTAACGTTGCAGCTCAAGCGCTGCACATGCAGCCGCGCCCCGATTTCATCCTGCTCGATGTTGATCTGCCGCTGGCCGACCCATTTCATATCGTCACCATGCTGCAAAATCACCCTGAGCTGGCCCATATTCCCATCATTTTCATCAGCGATCGAGCGACGCTCGATCTGCTCGACCGCGCCCGCAGCCATGGCTGCGCAGGTGTGTTGATCAAACCCCTGCCCCGCCGCCAGCTTGGCGAACTGTTCAAACGCGTGTTAGAAGGCGAAGCGATCTAACGCGCGCACAGCGCAAAGGCTGGGTCACGGCCGGTTCAGCACATAGATCGTGCGCAAGCCCTCTAACGTCAACTCTGGCGCGATGATATCGATGACGGGCGTGTGCGCATTGAACAGCGGCGCTAATCCCCCCGTCGCGATGACCTTGATCGTCTGCGCAGGCGCAGAAAAGCGCTCGTCCATCGCCGCTTTTAACCGCGCGACCATGCCTTCGATCAGCGCGACATATCCCCAAAACAACCCGGACTGCATCGCGTGGATCGTATTTGCGCCGATCGGGCTGGGCGGCGGCAGCAGGTCGACCTTGTGCAGCCGGGCCGCCCGGCTGACAAGGGCATCGTGGGCCAGCATGATCCCGGGCGCGATCGCCCCGCCGCAGTAAGCGCCATCGGCCGAGACGATATCGAAAGTCGTCGCGGTGCCAAAATCGACCACAATGGCTGGGCCGCCATACAGCGCGACGACAGCCGCCGAATTGATGATGCGGTCTGCGCCTGCTTGTTCTGGTTGGTCAATGGCGATGCGGACGCCAGTGTTGATCTCGTGGGTGACGACCAGCGGCTCCACCTTGAGGTAGCGCCGCGCCAACTCGACGAATGCGCTCGTCAGCAGCGGGACAACACTGCCGATGATGACATCATCAACCGCGTCGAAATCGAGATCTGCCGTGCGCAGCAGATTGCGCAGCAGCATCGCATACTCATCCGGCATTTTCTCGGCGACAGTGCGCGCTCGCCATGAGATCGCCCAGTGACCATCACGCAGCAGGCCGATGTGAATATTGGTATTGCCAATGTCGACGGCAAGCAGACTCACCACGATCTTCCTCACCTTCACGAGCGTCACACCGTTCGCGCTCGCAGCGAACTGCGAGTATAGCATGGAGCGGTATAATGTGTGCAGGCTTGGCAACCGCTGGCCGTGCCCGCTTGAATGACGGCGTTGAGTGCACAACGTTTATCTGGCTTACGGATTAAAGACAGCGCTCGTCCTACCGGCAGTGCAGCATGGGAGATGACTCGCGATGGAGGTTCGGCAGGCTGGCCTAGATGATACTGGCGCGATTAGCGCGCTGTTCCGCGGGGCGATCGAGACGTGGCAGCGTCTTGGCGCAGACGGCCGCGTAGAGGACATGAGCTATGAGGCGCTAACCGTCTATGAGCGCTGGCTGCACGGAAACGCGCTGCACGCCGGAGAATGGATGAGCATCGAGACGGCTGCGATCCACCTCAACCGCCTGCTGCGCGGCGCGGGCATCCCGCTGGTTGCCGTCGAGGACGGCCGGGTCGCCGGATACCTCGAAGCTTATGTCAACGATGAGGGCGAGCCGTTCGGTTCTCATCTTCACCTTGCCCATCTCCGCGCCGAACAGCTCGGCGCTGCATTCGCCCTGATAGCGGCGTTAAAAGACCGCGCAAAAACGCTCAAGATCCGCCAGATCACGATCAGCAGCAGCGACCCTAACAACGATGCGATCGCCGCTGCGCTGCGGCAAACCGGCGAGCTGCGGCGGCTGGCCATCGCCCGCCGTTTCAGCCTGCCCGCGCGCACCGGGCAGGGTTTCTACCGCGCGGTGGATTATCATCAGGAGGACGCGGCGCAGATCGCAGGCTGGGTGATGAGCGCCGGCCGCCTGACCAGCGCGCGCCATCTATGGGAAACGCTGTGGCCGCGCACCTTTGAGACGATGCCCGAGCTACGCCGCTATCGAACACACCGGCTGCGGCTGGCAGCCGGCGGTCAAGATGCGCTTGTGCTGTGTCAGCAGCACATGTACGACCCGCGCGCCGCCGATTTTTTTATGTGGACGCTGAAGGGACTGGCAGGGCCAACGGTCACCGCGCTGCGCGACTGGGCGCATCGCGAGGGCTACCGAACACTGTGGCTGATCGTGTTCGAGAGCGCCGTTAAAGCGTTGGGGCCCGATGCTGAACCAGACGCTTTTTCGGTCGAGACACTGGCTGCTGACGTCAAGTAGGCAAGCCCGGCACGTGATATAATGACTGTAAGCGGGTTTTATGGAGCGCTTCGCATGCCGATCTACGAACCGCGGCAGGTCGAATACGCTATTATTTATGGCAACATCAGCATCGTGCTCGATGACGGCGGCGCGCTGCCGGCCTACTGGGCACATCCCGACCTCGGCGGCACCTTCCCGGCGATCGCGCTGATCCACGACTGGTGGGGTATCACTGCGCTGGAGCGCCGTCTGGCTCACCTGCTGGCGCAAAGTGGTTATTACGTCATTGTGCCAGACCTGTTCAACGGCCAAGTGGCGACTACGCCCGAAGAGGCGTTGGCGCTGGTGCGTGCCCTCGGCGAACAAGGCTATGCTTGCGTGAACACCGCGCTGCAAACGATCGAGAACCACGTCCGCTCAAACCGCAGCACCGGCGTGATCGGGTTGGGTATGGGCGGCAGCCTCGCCTTTGAGGCAGCGATCAAACGGAGCGATCTCGAAGCGGCCGTGGCTCTGTACGGCTTTCCGCAGCGCTACCTCGGCCAGTTCAGCGCTTTGCAAGCGCCGCTGCTGGCCATCTTTGGCAGCAAAGACCCCTATGTGCGCCCCAAGACGATCGCCCGCCTACGCCGTGAACTGGCAGCCGCCGCGGTCACGCACGATCTGGTCGTTCTGGAAGGGGCCGCGCGCAACTTTTTTGATGAGGCGCACAACGCTTCTGCCGGCGCTATCGCGTGGCAGAAGACGACGGAGTTCATGGCGCGCCTGCTGCACGGCCCTTCGACCCCACCCGCGCCAACCTTAATGACCCTGTGACCCATGCCATCCATTTGTGAAGTCGCTTTCCTCGGCCGCATCGCTTATGCCGATGCGTGGGCGCTGCAAGACCGACTGAGCGTTGAACGCGCCGAAGGCCGCGCGCCCGACCGGCTGCTGCTGCTTGAGCACCCCCACACTTACACGCTCGGCACCTCTGGCCGCGATGAACATTTGCTGCTGCCGGCCGATGAGCTGGCGCGGCGCGGCATCGCCGTGCACCGCGTCGATCGAGGTGGAGATATCACCTACCATGGGCCGGGTCAGATCGTCGGCTATCCGATCCTTCAACTCGAACGCGATCACCTGCGGACAAATGTGGTCGGCTATGTGCGCGCGCTGGAGCGCGTCTTGATCGCCGCGCTGGCCAGCTACGAGATCGCCGCGCACACGCTCGATGGGCTGACTGGCGTTTGGACGCAAACGCCGGACGGGCCGGCCAAGATCGCCGCGATCGGCGTGCGCGTCAGCGTCAAAGCGGTGACGAAACACGGCTTTGCGCTCAACGTCAATACCGATCTAAGCTACTTCAATGGCATCGTGCCGTGCGGCATTCATGACAAGGGCGTAACAAGCATGGCGGCCGTGCTCAGGATGCCGCTGGACGAAACAGCCGTTCGCGCAGCACTGGCGGCGGCATTCGCCGCCGAGTTCGGCTATGTGTTGGTCGAGGCGGCGGATGCGTTCTTCCCTCCCGCGGCTAACGCTTGATCGAATGCCGAAATCTGCAGCGCGCACGCGTGTAAACGCAGTTCTGATGCTGTGTTTATTCATTTCCTACATGACTGCGCTACATAAATTACAGATGGCGCGGCCTACAGGCGCGGAGATGGTAGGATGATGAGGCGCTACAGCCCCGCTATCACATGAGCGAGTCGATATAGAGATAGAGAACGGATCAACAGTCTTCCAGATGGCAAGCTTTCAGGAGGTGTACCATGTCTCTGATGCGTCGCGATTCTTACGATCTGTTTGAGAACGTCGATCGAACCATGAGCCGTATGCTTGAGCGGATGCGAGCGATGATGAACGAATCGCTGGCGCTGCTGCCGTATGAGGCGCCGCTCATCCAGCGCGACGATGCCAACTTGCTGGCGGTCGATATGACCAGCGACGATAAGAACATCATCGTCCGCACAGCGCTGCCCGGCTTCAAAGAGGATGAAATTGATGTGAATGTGCGCGGGAACACGCTGACTATCTCGGCCGAGTCCAAGACGGAGCGCGAGACGGAACAGGCCAACTGGCACATTCGCGAGCTGCGCTATGGCAAATTCGCCCGTTCGATCGCGCTGCCGGAAGAAGTTTTCTTCGACAAAGCCGAGGCCGTTTTGGAGAATGGCATCTTGACCGTGAAGCTACCAAAGCAGAAGCCGAATCCCATCCAGCGCATCGCCGTGAAGGCGAAGAATCTGCTCAAGAGCGGCCAGAAATAATTCTCACGACGGTCACTCCAGAGGCGGGGGATGAGGCGAAGTTCTCATCCCCCGATTCGTTGATCAACTTTGCCGGAGGTGTTACGATGGAGGTGCAGCGTTTACAAGGGTTGTTTTATCTTTTGGGTGCTGTCGTTGCGGCTTTTGGCGCAGCGATCTTGTGGCCAGTGGTCTTCGGCATCGCTGCTGCGGCAGTTCCGGTATTGATCATCCTTGTCATCTTCGCAGTGTTGATGGAGATCCTCCACACGACGTAATGCATCGTTAAGCAGCAGGAGATGGGCCAATGCGCGACTCGCTGAAAATACTGACCGTGCGTGGGATTAACCTACGCATTCATATCACGTTCCCGCTCATTTTGATTTGGGCCATGCTCCAGTTCGGCCTGCTGGCCGGCATGGGCTGGGACGGCGCGATCTTTGGCCTGATCGTCATCCTGCTGCTGTTCGGCATCGTCGTGCTGCACGAATTGGGGCACAGCATCGCCGCCCAAAACTACGGCATCGAGGTTGAGGAGATCGTGCTGCTGCCGATCGGCGGCGTAGCGATGTTGAAACGCATCCCCGAAAACCCAATGCAAGAGTTTGTGATCGCGATTGCAGGGCCAGCAGTCAATTTTGCCATTGCGATCGTGCTGCTCATCGCCGACTCGCTGTTTGCGTTGGGGGGGCGCTACGCCGATCTCGACGAAGGATTGGCGGCAATGCAAACGCTCACCGCGGCCGCGGTCTTCAACTACGTTTTTATGGCGAACCTATTCCTCGCATTCTTCAATTTGATCCCCGCCTTTCCCATGGATGGCGGCCGCGTGCTGCGCGCGCTGCTGGCCAGCCGGATGGACTACGCGCGCGCTACCGCTATCGCCGTAGGCGTCGGCCAGACACTGGCGTGGATACTCGGCCTGTGGGGCTTCTTGACCGGCGC
Source organism: Aggregatilineales bacterium (assembly GCA_046719065.1). GTDB lineage: Bacteria > Chloroflexota > Anaerolineae > Aggregatilineales > Phototrophicaceae > Flexifilum. The sequence goes on from JBDNDP010000008.1 coordinate 97,391, forward strand.
CTTCTTCTTGATCATCGTCGCCATTTTCATCTACATGGGCGCCAGCCAAGAGGGCCAGATGGTGCAGGTGCGGCATGTGCTGCGCGATTTGACCGTGCGTCACGCCTACTCGCGGCAGGCGCGCTCGCTTAGCCCGAACGCGACGCTGGCCGACGCTGTTGAGCAGGTGGTGACGGGTTTTCAGGCTGATTTCCCGATCTGCGATGGCGACCGGCTGCTCGGCGTGCTCACCTACAAAAATCTGGTGGATGCGTTGCAGAAGCACGAACCGACGACGCCAGTCACCGTGGCGATGACGACCGATCTCGAGCCGCTCTCGCCCGATGATGAACTCGCCGAGGCTCAGCAGCAAATGGCACGGCAAAACGTCGATGTGCTGCCAGTGGTGGAACAGGGCCATTTCCGCGGCCTGCTCACCAGCCGCGATGTGGGCGAGGTTTACCGGCTGGCGTCGATCCAGCCCAGCCTGCTGCCGCAGCTGCGCGAGACAGGCGTTCGAAGCGGTGCAGCATAGCGAAAATGGCGAATCCGGCGCGGCGCTAGGCTAGCTTAGCTCAGCCCAGTACGAGCAGGCGGCCTGCTTTGACGTTTTTCGTCCGTTGCATTGGGATAGATCTCTTCCTAATCCAAATCTCAGGAAAGGCGTGTTGACAAACTTTAAAGAACTGCGTATGTTGTTCATAACAGCATAGCGTACAGGGGAGCTCGACAGCATCGAGCTGAGAGGGTATCTAGCGGATACCGACCCTCGAACTTGAACCAGGTAATGCTGGCGTAAGGAGTGAACGTAAATGCCCTCATTGCTGTTGTCCTTCCTATAACGTTACAACAAAAACTGATCCAGCAGCTCAATGCGCACGAGCTGCTTGAGTGTCGGTGTTCATACACGCTAATGAGAACGTCTCGGTTCATGCGACGCTCCTCAATGATGCATGCTGTTTTGTGATAGGTGGTCAGCAGTGTGAAAAGCAAGGAGTACATCATGCGTAGGTTCTATTTATATTTCACTTTGATGCTGTGGCTGCTGGTGGCGGTCACGCCTGCTGCTGCGCAGCTCAATGAAGGGGCGAGCGTCCGTTTACCCGAACGCGAGTCTGTGCGCGTTCTGCTCGATTGGACACCGAATACCAACCACATCGGTTTCTACGTCGCACAAGCGCTCGGTTTTTACGATGATGTCAACTTAGATGTGGATATCGTTCAGCCCAACGAGCTTGACCTCAAAGTCATCGAAGCAGTTGAGACTGGCGCGGTTGAGTTCGGCATCAACTATCAAGAATACACCTCGTTTGCCTTGGCCGATGGCGCTCAAATCGTCGCGATCGCCGCGGTCATTCAGCACAACACGACCGGTTTTGCCAGTTTAGCCGAACGCCACCCATTGACGCGGCCAGCCGATCTGGCTGATCTCACATACTATGGCAGCGGGCCAGTTGCCGAGGCGATTCTGTCTCAACTGGTGGGCTGCGATGGCGCGCAGTGGGGCCGCACCTATGCCGAATTAGGTGTGGTGGACATGATCGAGGTGCTGGCGGAAGGCAAAGCGGACTTTGGCTGGATTTACTACGGCTGGGAAGGAATCGAAGCGGAGCTGCGCGGCGTCGACTTGGATGTCATCATGCTTCGCGATTACCCTGACTGTATCCCCAATTACTACACCCCACTCATCATTACATCGGCTGAGCTTGTTCAAAATGATCCGGAATTGGTGCGCGCCTTCATGCACGCCACTGCTCGAGGCTATGAAGTTGCCATCCGCTTCCCGCTGGCGGCGGCGGAACTGTTGATCGCCGCTGAGCCACAGCTTGATGAAGCGCTGGTGCGCGCTAGCGCCCTATGGCTGGCGGATCAATATCAAGCGGATGCGCCGCGTTGGGGTGAACAGCGAGCAGAAGTCTGGCAGACCTTTACCAACTTTTTGCTGGAAAGCCGATTGATCGACGCGCCGATTGACATCGAGCGCGCGTTCACTAACGACTTTCTGCCCGGCACATAGCGAATACTGCATTTCTCATCCACGCCTGTATGTGGGATGAAGCTCGAGCTTTGTCAATCATGAAAGAGCCGCTGTCTAGGACAGCGGCTCTTTCAAAGTGGAAAAGATCCAAGAAGTTCAAGGACTAGCTGCCGTGAAACGATTTTGCGCCATGCGGTAAACCGTTGACCCACGCTAGTTTTAGGGCCAGCACGCCCTTAGGATCCTAGCCGGAGCGCTTGCTGCGCACCGCCGCTCCACAATTGGGCGTTTCTCGGGCGCGTCAGAACTCTCATTCTGCTCCAATCGAAATGTGCTATCTTTCAAACAGCATAACGATGGAGGAATTTATGGGCAGCAGACCACCTAACTCGCAGCTGCGGGATGAGACCCCGCTTGACCCCCGCGCGCTGCGAGAACGCGCCGATTGGCTTGATGAAGTTGAGCAGATGGCGATCGATGAAGGGCGCGTGAGCGACTCCGAAATCACTGGCGGCGATGCCAACAACCCACCAAGCGCTGAAGAAGTCATCCGTCGCGCTCCAGTTGATCCTGATGACATCTCGCTCGACGAGCTGCCAGACGATTTTCCGCTCGAATCTTGAGCAGCTGCCACGGCTTAATCATTTGCGCACCATTGCGGCAGCATGCCGTTCGGTTTTACAATTGCCGCTTTACCGAGACTTTTATGAGGAGAATGCCGCATGGCGAAAGACTATGACGTCGTAGTGGTTGGCGCTGGGCCGGGCGGCTACGTCGCTGCGATTCGTGCCAGCCAGCTCGGTCTGAAAACCGCGATCATCGAGAAGCAATACTGGGGCGGCGTGTGCCTGAACGTCGGCTGCATTCCGTCAAAAGCGCTGCTGCGCAATGCCGAGCTTGCGCACATTTTCAAAAATGAGGCGGAGAAATTCGGCATTCATGTCAAAGGCGAGGTGTCCTTCGATTATACCGCCGCCTACAAGCGCAGCCGCAGCGTCGCCGAGGGACGCGTGAAGGGCGTGCACTTCTTGATGCGCAAAAACAAGATCGATGAGTATGACGGCTGGGGCACTTTCAAAGACGATCGCACGATCGAGGTCGCCCTCAACAAGGGCGAGGCCGAGACGCTGCGCTTCAAATACTGCATCATCGCTACTGGCTCGGTCACCGCGCTGATCCCGGGCACCGAGCTCAGCGAGCGAGTCGTCACCTATGAGGAACAAATCCTTGAAGAGACGCTGCCCAAATCGATCATCATCGCTGGGGCTGGCGCGATCGGCGTAGAGTTCGCTTACGTCCACGCCAATTACGGCGTTGAGGTGACGATCGTTGAGTTTTTGGATCGACTGCTGCCGCGCGAGGATGAAGAAGTCTCGGCTGAATTGGCCAAGCAGTACAAAAAGCTCGGCATCAAAATCTTAACCAGCACCAAGGTTGAGAACATTGAAGAGACCGCCAGCGGCGTCCGCGTGACAGTGACGGGCAAAGATGGCCAGCAGCAGACGCTCGAGGCCGAGCGCGTGCTGCAAGCGATCGGTTTTAAGCCGCGCGTTGAAGGCTACGGCCTCGAGAACACGGGCGTCAAGCTGACTGAGCGCGGCGCGATCGACATCAATGGTAAGATGCAGACCAGCGTCCCGCACATCTACGCCATCGGCGATGTAACAGCCAAGCTGATGCTGGCGCATGTGGCCGAGGCGATGGGCGCGATCGCAGCGGAGAATATCGCCGGCGTCGAGACGATCGAGCTGGACTTCGACATGATGCCGCGCGCTACTTACTGCCAGCCGCAAGTGGCCAGCTTTGGCTATACCGAGACGGAAGCGCGCGAGCGCGGCTACGAGATCAACGTCGCCAAGTTCCCGTTCCAAGCCAATGGCAAGGCGCACGGCCTCGGCGATCCTGTCGGCTTCGTCAAACTGATCAGCGACAAAAAATATGGCGAGATCCTCGGCGCGCACTTGATCGGTCCCGATGTGACCGAGCTGCTGCCCGAGCTGACGCTGGCGCGCTTCGCTGAGCTGACGCCCAACGAGATCGCGCGCAACGTTCACGCCCATCCCACGCTCAGCGAGGCGATCAAAGAGGCCGCGCATGGGCTGGAAGGCCATATGATCAATTTCTAGCTCGAGCCGCTGCGCTGGCCTTACGGCGCGTCGTTGCAGTCCACAGGATCGGCATGATTTTGAACTGTGGCAGCACGCTAAAGACGACAGCCCCGGCGTAACCCTGCTTGAACGCTCACGGAGAAATGACGAGCATGCCCCCGAAGATTCAGCCGCGCCTGCCAAAGGGTATGCGCGATTTCCTACCGCAGACCATGATCAAACGCGAGTATGTGTTCGGCATTGTGCGCGAGGTATTCCATCTGTACGGCTTCGAGCCGCTGCACACGCCCACGCTCGAACTGACTGAGACGCTGATGGGCAAATATGGCGAGGATGCCGATAAGCTGATCTTCAACGCGCAGCACCCGGGCGGCAAAGAAGCGCTTTCGCTGCGCTATGACCTGACTGTGCCGCTGGCGCGCGTCGTGGGCCAATATCCAAATGAGATCACGCTGCCGTTCCGGCGCTATCAGCTCGCGCCGGTGTGGCGCGCCGAGCGCCCACAGCGAGGCCGCTATCGCGAATTTTACCAGTGCGATGCTGACATCGTCGGCGTCGCAAGCATGAGCGCCGACGCTGAAATCGTCGCGCTGGTGGTGACCGCCCTGCGCCGGCTGGGCTTTCAGCAGTTTAGCGTCAAGATCAACAACCGCAAACTGCTGACTGCCATCGGCCAGTATGCCGGGCTGGAGGGCGCGCCACTGGCTGAGCTGTATCGCAGCATCGACAAATTCGACAAAGTGGGCGCCGACGGCGTGCGCGAAGAGCTGGAGCGCCGCGGCGTCCCGGTCGAGGCGGCTCGGCGCATCATGGAGCTGATCACGGTGCAGGCGCCGGGGCTGGAGCGGCTGGCGGTGCTTGATGACGCGCTGGGCGACCTGCCGGCCGCTGTCGAAGGCCTGCGCGAGCTGCGCGAGCTGGCTGCGCACCTTGAGGCGGCAAACGTCGATCCAACCTGCTACGCGTTTGATTTCACGATGGTGCGCGGGCTGGGCTACTACACTGGCCCGATCTTCGAGACGATCATCACCGAGCCAAACCTCGGCAGTGTGACCGGCGGCGGCCGCTACGATGACCTCGTCGGCCTGTTCCGCGGCGAGAGCATTCCAACGACCGGCACTTCGTTAGGCATTGAGCGGCTCATCGATCTGATGGATCTGCTCGGCTTATACCCGCCAGAGATCGGTGGGACGGTGGTGCAGGTGCTGGTGACGCTGTTCGACCTCGAGACGCGCCTGCCGGCCGAGCGGCTGGCAGCGGCGCTGCGCGCAGCCGGCGTGCGCACCGAATTGTTCATGCAGGAGCGGCCGCTGGGCCGCCAGTTCAGCTACGCCGATAAGAAGGGCATCCCGCTGGTAGCCGTTCTGGGGCCAGATGAGATCGCCTGCGGCGAGGTTAAACTGAAACGCCTGCGCGACGGCCATGAAGTGACCGTCGCGCTCGAAACAGCGGCCAGCGCTATCGCGGCGCTGCTAGGGGGTTAAGAGGGGGCACCTCATAACATTGCAGCTATCACTATCAGACGAAGATAATCTGCGCGTCCTCAGCGATCTCAAGGAACTCCATAGCGCCGAGGACTTCGGCATAGTCAAGCAAATCTTGGGGCTTGAGCTTCATCATCTTCATCGCCATTTCGCAAGCATAAATGTGCGCACCGGCATCATGAAGCATATCCAGAAACTCTGGAACTGGTGGGAAATCGAGATTGGCGATCTCTTTACGCATCATGGCGCTCGCTAGCGATGACATACCGGGCAACCCACCAATGATTGTTGGGATGTGAAACATCGGATGCATATTGGGATTGCCTACCGTTGCTACATGCAGATTGCCCATCTTCGACTTGGTGATGATATCCATCCCCCAAAATGTGAAGAAAAGATGGGCATCGATGCCGCTCATCCGCGCAGCATTCGCAAGGATCAGCGGCGGATAGGCCATATCCAGCGATCCCTTTGAGCAGATGATGCATAACTTGCGCGCCTTCTTCGGCTCCGCTTTCTTTCTTCGGCCAAGCTGCGTGCCTTCTTGCGGGGGTGTGAGCGCCGTCGCTTCAGTCATCGCATTATCCTCCGTGTTAGATGCAGCCGGTCGGTTTGGGTAATCCGGCGATCATTGCAGCCCGTTTGGCTGGGCCGTTGGGGAACAGCTCATACATCTCTTTCATCGAGACGTCAGTCTGCTTAGTGATTTGACGTAGGGTTGGGCTTTCTTTCTTTTCCGCATACACTTTTCGGGCGAAATTGATGACCACCCAATGCCGTTCCGTGAGTTCAATTCCCTCATCGGCAGCGATAGCGCGGGCGATGTCTTCATTCCACTGGCTCCAGTCTTTCATGTAGCCTTCTTCGTTAAATTCGATCGTATCGAGAATGCTTACATCGGTCATGAGAACTACCACCTTTCTGGATTCACTGTTCTGTCGTCATCGGCACTGGTTGAGCAATACCCTTCACTGCGTACAAAATGCGCGCCAGTCCTTTGCGCACTTCGGGGTCGCGCAATTGGCGCAGCAGATGCCATAGTGAAACATCTTCCGCAATCGGGCCTTCTAGATGCGTTACGGCGGAATTGACCATGTTCATCACTTCAGGCTGAGTCATACTGCGCACAGTTTTTAAGATGGTCACGATGTTATCGCCCAGCGCATGAACGTCCTCGCGGTCAAATTCGCTGACAACCCTATCAAGGGTATACATGCCCTCGCTGACAAAGGCGAAATAGCCCTTACGCTCCATCTCGTCCAGCTTTTGAACGAGCTGAACGAACGCTGGCTGCGAAAGCTGGCCTAGGTCTTCGCCTAGTTCGACTAAACTCTCCAGTTTATCCAGCATGTCATTTAGCAGACGTGCATCGCGCAGCAACCGCTTCACCAACCCTAAGATGTCACGCAGTTCCACATGCGGGCTAATCTCGTCCAGCTCATCGATAGCAAGCTGAAACATGTCATTGACTGCGGGGGCAATATCTCGCAAAAGTTCATCCCATATTTCCTGCCGCTGGCGCTGCGCTTCGACTTGCTCGATCAGATAGTCGAGTTTTTCGTGCAGTGCTTGCAGTTCGCTGTCCATAGGGCCTTTAGCTCCACTTGCCTGCCATCGTCATCGACGAACTAATCGGGAGTTCACTGCCGCGCAGCAGCAAGTTCCAGTACATCCAGCGAAAGCCCATCTTGCCCCAGTGATTGGCGGGCGATTCCTGCAGCAGGGCGAAGGGCCCGATGCCGGGGAGCGGAAACTTGCCGGGCAGGGGTTCGACGTCATAGTTGAAATCGATCAGCAGGCCCTGGTTGAAACCCGTCTCGATGAAACAGTTGGCATGGCCGTCGAACGTTGGCAGCGGTTCCAACCCGTCCATGTGCCGCAGGACATTCTCCACGAGCGTATCAAGCATGAAATGCGCAACTGAACCCGCTTTGGAGGTTGGCGCATTGCCGGCATCGCCGATGACCCACACATTTTCCCAGTTCTGCGATTGCAGCGTGTGCTTGTGTATGGGCACAAAGTTCAGCTCATCGCCCATGCCAGAACGGCCGATGACATCCGCGCCCATGTTGGTCGGAATAGTCACTAACAGGTCATAGCCGATCTCGCGCCCATCATAAGAGCGGATGACTTGGGCATCTTGGTCGACCTCGCCGATGTTAAAATCTGCAACGACACCAATATGCTTGCGTTCTAGCAAATCGCTGAGGGCAGCGGTGGCACGAGGCTTCGTAAATGCGCCGGGCAGCGGTGTTGCGTAGACGATTTCCACCTTATTGCGCATTCCCCGCTCGCAGAAGTACCAATCTGCCAAAAAGACAAATTCTAACGGAGCGACCGGACATTTGATCGGCATCTCAGTGATGCTGACGACCATCTTCCCGCCCTGCCAAGTGCGCAGGGAGCGCGCCAGGGCTTGCGCGCCCTCGATCGTGTAAAAGTCGAAAATATTCTTATACCATCCCGGCCCGACCATGCCTTCTGTCTCTTCTGGTTTGATCTGGCTTCCAGTGGCGATGATCAGGTAGTCGTAACGGATGACGCGATCATCTTTTTCAAGTTGAACCCGATTCTTCTCTGGTTCGATGATCTTGATGTCAGAAAAGACAACTTCCACAGTACGCGGCAGAAAGTTGCGCTTCGGTTTGATGACGTCTTGAGGCTTGTAAATGCCAAACGGAATGAATAAGAAGCCCGGTTGATAGTAGTGGGTCTCATCGCGGTCAACGACGATGATCTTCCATTCGTTTGGGTCCAGCGCCTCTGCGAACTTATTGGCAGCCATCGTGCCGCCCGTACCTGCGCCCAGAATAAGGAGCGTTTTCATCTTTGCTACTCCTTTGCTACTCCTTTAACGAAAGGATTGAACTTGTGCGGTAAGTTGATCGGCAATGACTGCGCGAAACAGATCGAGCGCCTGTACAACGCGGTCATCCGTCAAGTGGTAAAAGGTGGTGCGGCCTTGACGTTCTGAGGCGATAATCCCTCGTTCTCGCAAAATCTTGAGATGGCGCGAGACGACTGGCTGCGCCATGTCCAAACGTTCTGCCAGCGTGGTGACGTTTTGGGGGCCTTCTCGCAGCTCGTAAATGATGAGCATACGGCTGGGGTCAGAAAACGCTGCGCAGAACTGCGCATGAAGGATCGCCACTTGATCTCGAAGTTGCGTTTTCATCATCGTCTTTCTATCGACTATTCGGCACATCAACATATATCACTATCTATATATATCGATACTGTAGCGCAAAGGCGCAGCCGCATATAGTGATAAATATCACAACCACTTCTGACAATCATCATAGGCGGAACAGGTCGTGGGCCTTCGAAGCCGAGACGGTGAGGTGCGCTCTCCCGGCCGGCGGCGCTGCTGGGGTGAAGGCTGACCGCGCCGCCGGCAGCCGTTTGGCCCGCTTAACTTTAAGAGACATCGGGGCACAAAAATGGTATGTTGTTAACATGCGCACGATCTCCCGCCTCACTAAGGATGAACCATGCCCGTCCCCGACTATCAACAATACATGAACCCGATGCTGCATCTGCTGAGCGATGGGCAGCCCCGGCGCATCACCGACATTGCGGCAGACCTTGCGGAGTATTTTCACCTCACGGAAGACGAACTCGCCGAGTTAATTCCGAGCGGCCGAAAGAGTCGCCATTACGATCGCGTCGGCTGGGCTGCTACTTATATGAAACAGGCCTGCCTGCTTTCATCGCCTCAGCGCGGGCTGTACCAAATCACCGAGCGCGGCCTCGAAGTGGTTCGCTCGGGGGATGTTGTTAACACGAAATATCTCCAGCGCTTCCGTGAATTCGAGGAATTTCGAAATCGCTCAGGTGGAACAAAAACCGTAAACGGGCCGCCAGCCCCTCCACCGGATACGCCGGAAGAAATTCTGGAAGTCAATTACCAGCAGCTCCGGGGCGCCCTCGCTGCCGAGCTGCTGGATCGGCTCAAGCAAACGTCGCCAAGATTCTTTGAGCAGGCCGTGATCGACCTGCTGCTGGCGATGGGCTACGGCGGCTCGCAGCGTGAGGCGGCCCAGCGCATCGGTAAAACAGGCGACGGCGGGATCGACGGCATCATCAGCGAGGATCGGCTCGGCCTCGATGTCATCTACATTCAGGCGAAACGCTGGAAAGAGGGCCCCGTTGGAGCGCGAGACGTGCGCGATTTCGCCGGCAGCCTTGAGGAGAAGCGCGCTTCCAAAGGCGTCTTCATCACCACCTCAGACTTCACGCGCGATGCGCGCGAGTACGTCGACCGGATCGGCAAGCGCATCGTGCTCATCGACGGCGAGCAGCTAGCCGAAATGATGATCGATTTCAACATCGGCATCACCGCCAGAAGGACTTACGTGGTGAAGCGCATCGATGAGGATTACTTCTCAGAAGAGGGCTTCTAGCCCGCTCAATGAGGGCGAGAAAAAAGACAGTGTGCTGTTCGCCAACCCCTCCCATACCATCCAGCTACATCAACCCAGCATCCTGTTCGGCTTGAGTCAAGGCGTGTTCGAAGCGCTCTAGCCCTTCCTGCACCGTCTCGCGTTCGATCATCAGCGGGGGGCAGAAGCGCAGCGTGCTTTGACCAGCGCCGAGGATGAGCAGGCCGTGCTCGATCGCGCAGCGCTCAACTGCATCGCGCACGGCTTTGGCCGGCGTCCGCGCTTCGTCAAGCACCAGCTCCGCGCCGATCATCAGCCCCCGCCCATCAATGCGCGCGTGGCGCAGCGTCGGGTGGTGCGGCCGCATCTCCTCGAGCGCGTCGAGGATATACGCCCCCTGTTCGGCAGCGTTGGCCATGTAGCCCCGCTCGATCAAATCGATGGTGACCAGCGCCGCCGCGCACGAGACGGGGTTGCCGCCAAAAGTCGTGCCGTGCGCGCCCGGCGGCCAGCTCATCACATGGTCGCGGGCGATGATCGCGCCGAGCGGCAGCCCGCTGGCGATGCCTTTGGCCGAGCAGATCAGGTCTGGCTCCACGCCGTGGTGCTCGATCGCCCACCATTTGCCGGTGCGGCCCATGCCGCTCTGCACTTCATCGGCGATCAGCAGGATGTTATAGCGATCGCAGATGGCGCGCAGCTCCTGCACGAAGCGGCTGTCCGGCACGAGATACCCCCCCTCGCCCTGAATCGGCTCAAGGATGATCGCAGCGACCGAGTCGCCGGGGAAAAGGCGCTTGAAGACGACATCTTCGAGGTAGCTGGCGCACAGGCAGCGCGCCTCGCAGTCCGCCTGTGTCCGGCCGTGCAGACAGCGATATGGATTATTGTACGGGATGTGGTGGACGCCGGGCACGAGCGGGAAGAAGCCGTCGCGCTGCACGACCTTGCTTGCTGTCAGTGAAAGGGCGCCCATCGTGCGCCCATGAAACGCCCCGAAGAACGCGATGAAATGCGGCCGCTCGGTATACCAGCGCGCCACCTTCATGGCCCCCTCGACCGCCTCAGCGCCGGAATTGGTCAAGAAGATGCGCGCGTTTTCCTCAAACGGCGCGATCTGGGCCAGCTTTTCGGCCAACCGCACCTGAACTTCATAGTAATAATCAGTGCCGGCGATGTGCAGGAACTTCTGCGCTTGTTCGATAACCGCGCGCACGACTTCCGGATGGCAGTGTCCGGTCGAGTTCACTGCGATGCCCGCGGCAAAATCTACGTATTCGTTGCCGTCCACATCCCACACGCGCGCGCCCAAGCCCCGTTCCATCACAAACGGGTAGCGCGGCGTCATCGAGCCAGACATCAGCCTGTCGTCGCGGGCGATGATCGCCCGTCCATTAGCGCCGGGGCGTGTCGAAGCCTTGAGGGTCATCGTGCCTGCTCCAAAATATCAACCGGCGGAAGAGAACACTGCGCCGGGCACCAAGACGCCCGGCGGCTGCCACTGCGGAAATGCCTTGATTATAAGCCGCGCACTGGCTTGCCGCAATCGTCGCGAATGGCTCGCCACTGAGCGCCGCCGCGCGCCAACCTTTGAAATTGGCGCAGATCGGCGATAATTATGCCCGCGCATGCTTAAGTTTAAGCGGCATTCTTTTGTCTTTGCGGCACAACCTACCTTTACAATGTGGGAAAAATTGAGGATAAGCTCATGAAGTTGGCCATCATCGGGTTTGGCGTCGTCGGGCAGGGGCTGGCGGCGATCTTGAACGGCAAACGCGATTTCCTGCGCGAGACGGAGGGGTTCGAGCCGCAGGTCGTCGCTGTGGCGACGCGCGCGCACGGTTCGCTCGTGCGCGATGCTGGGCTGGATTTGAATGCCCTGCTCGAAGCCAGCGCCCGTGGTCACTTCGATCACTACCCCGATCAACGCGGGCTAAGCCGCGACTGGAATGCGCTGGCGATCGCCCGCAGCAGCCGTGCCGATGTCCTCATCGAGCTGACCCCTTCCAATTTAATGACTGGCCAACCCGCCCTCGACGTATGCCGGGCAGCCTTAGAAAGCCGCAAACATGTCGTACTGGCCAATAAAGGCCCGGTCGCCATTGCTTATGAAGAGCTGCGAGCGCAAGCCGAAGCCGCCGGCGTTCGTCTATTATTCGAGGCCGCTGTGATGGCAGGCACGCCCGCTCTGCGGCTGGGCATGCAGGCGCTCGCCGGCTGCCAGATCAACGCCGTACGCGGCATCCTCAACGGGACGACGAACTACATCCTCACCCAGATGGAGAGCGGCCTGTCGTATGCCGATGCGCTTGCGCAAGCGCAAGCGTTCGGCTACGCCGAAGCTGACCCAAGCGCCGACGTCGACGGGTGGGACGCGGCGGCCAAAGCGATCATCCTGGCGGCCGCGTTGTTCCGTCGCAAGCTCACGTTTGACGAAATGCAGGTCTCTGGCATCCGCGCGATCACGCCGGAGGATATTGCCGCTGCCGCCGCCGCCGGTGAACGTTGGAAGCTGATCGCCCAAGTCACGCCCGAGGGCGGCGCGGTGCGCGCCATACGCATCGCGCAGACGCACCCATTGGCCGGCGTCTCCGGGGCGATGAACGCGATCACCTATGAAACCGACTTGATGGGCGAGATCACGCTGATGGGCGCAGGGGCAGGCGGCACCGAGACCGGCTTCGCCGTCCTGTCCGATTTACTGGAGATTCACCGAGACCGCTTCAAAAAGAGATGACCACGAAAGCCAGCATTTTGGTCGTCGAGGACGATCAGCATCTGCTTGAGGGCATTAGCACCGTCCTCGAATTGGAAGGATATGAAGTTCACACTGCGGAAAATGGCCAGCAAGCGCTCAACTGGCTGCGCGCGGCTGCTCGGCCGCCAGACCTCATCGTCTCCGACATCATGATGCCGGTGCTGGACGGCTTGCAGCTGCTGACGGAAGTGCGCCGGGAACCTGCTTGGCTGAGCATCCCTTTCATCTTCTTGACCGCGCTGGGAGAGAAGATCGATATCCAGCGCGGCAAACGCAACGGCGTCGACGATTACTTGGTCAAGCCATTCGACGCCGCCGACCTTGTGGTGGCTGTAGAGGCGCGCCTTAAGCGCACCCAGGCGCTCAGCGAAGCCCACCGCAGCGAGATGAGCAACCTCAAGCGGCGCATCTTGACCATCCTTAACCACGAATTCCGCACGCCGTTATCGCTCATCGTCGCCTATGCCGATATGTTAAACACCCAACAGGCGCACTTGCTCTCTGAAGACGAGCTGATCACATTCCTTAAGGGAGTCAACAGCGGAGCAGTGCGCCTGCGCCGTTTGATCGAGAACTTCATTACGCTGGTTGAGCTTGAGACAGGCGATGCGCAGCGCACCCACGAACAACGCAAAGGGCCGCTGATCGATATTCGAGCCTTGCTTGAAGGCGCATGCCGCGCTGCTTTCAACGGCAGCCACAGCCACCCCTATTCTATCAACGTGCTGAACACGCCGCCGCCTTTCATCGCCGATGCGGAATATCTGAAGTTCGCCCTACAGCAGCTTCTCGAGAATGCCGCCAAATTCTCCCCGCCCGGCCAGCCGATTGACCTAGGCGTCTGCTGCGACGACGCGACCATTTCGCTGTGGGTTTCCGACCGAGGGCGCGGCATCCCCGAAACCCAGATGGGCTGGATTTGGGAAGTTTTTCACCAGATCGATCGCGAGGTGCACGAGGATCAAGGCGCTGGCACAGGGCTAACGATCGTGCGCCGCATCGTCGAGCTTCATGGGGGAACGGTCACCTGCACCAGCGTGGTCAACGTTGGCACCACTTTCACGATCACACTGCCGCTGCGCCCTGCGTTTTAGCGCACATCGCCGTTAGGCGCTTCGCAATCTAGGCCGCCTTCGCGGTTCCTATTTATTTAATTTTGCGGTATAAGAAACGGGGCGACCGGGAAGAGACAAAGGAGCCGATCGATGCCGCGTGTGAGGCCAGTAACGCGAGCGCTTAGCAAGATCGAAGCGCTGTATGACCGCGCCAAGTACCGCGTGCGCCGGCCGCTGCGCCCCGACCAGATCATGATCGCCGCTTATCTTGGCCACGGAACCGCGCAGGCGCTTTACTTGCGCGGCCGCGTTCTGCGCGATAAAGGCATTAAAAGCGCGATGGCCGAAGATTCGGCATGGAGAAACATGATCAACATGTATAAGCGCTACCAAAGCCGCGAACTGCCCGGCGCAGTCGTGCGGGCGCGTTTCGGCAAGCATGTGCAGGAAGCCATCGCAAATGAAGAAGGCTTTTTTACAATCGCTTTTCATGTTCACGCGCTGCCCTATCAAGAAGATGGCCGCTATACCATCGACCTCGAATTGGTCGATTATCCGGGGCGCGATCGCTATGCCGATATCCCACTCGCTACGCGCGCGACCGGGACGGTGATCGTGCCGCGGCCAGGCGCCGAGTTTGGCGTAATCAGCGATATTGACGATACAGTGCTGCAGACCGACGTGCTTAACCTGCTGGCGATGGCGCGCAATGCGTTCTTGAAAAATGCCCACACCCGGCTGCCATTTGACGGCGTGGCGGCATTCTACGACGCGCTGCGGCGCGGCGGCTCTGGTCTGGTCGAGAACCCGATCTATTACGTCTCTAGCAGTGCATGGAACATTTACGACGTCCTCACAGACTTCTTCGTTGTGCGCGAGATCCCGGTCGGGCCGATCTTTCTAGCAGACTGGGGCCTAACGCCGAAACAGCTTTTGACCCCAAACCATCTTTCGCACAAACTCGGCCACATCCAGCATTTGTTGGACGTGCATGCCGACCTGTCGTTCATTTTAATCGGCGACAGTGGTCAGAAAGATCCGGAAATCTATGTGCAAGCGGTCAAAGATAATCCGGGGCGCATCCTCGCCATTTACATCCGCGATGTGACGGGCCGCTCGCGCGATGCATCGCTCCATGCGTTGATCGCCGAAGCGGCCGCCCATGGGGTCGAGCTGGTCGTAGCGCAAGACACTTATGAAGCGGCCGTCCACGCTGCCGAGCGCGGCTACATCTCAAGGGAGCGGCTTCCGGAAATTCGCGCCGAGCGCGACGAAGATCGCACCCTGCCTACGCCGCTTGAACACGCGCTCAAACCCGGCAGCCCAGCCAGCACCAATGTCGACGCCGACGCCGCCCTCGACCGCCACAAGTGAACCCTTAAAGCATTGCCCTATCGGCCCAACTAGCCGTCGCTGTTGATGCTGTTCTAATATTAGCGGCATACAATGGTGTCGTTATGCAAGGGGTAATAAGGTATGGATCTCAATAAATTCACCAATAAAGCACAAGAAGCCTTGCTCAAAGCGCAGTCGCTCGCTAACGAATACGGTCACAGCGCGATCGAGCCGCTGCATATCCTCATCGCGCTGATGGGACAGCCCGAAGGCGTCGTGCCGGAAGTGACGGCTAAGATCGGCGCGCGGCCGGCCACCGTGCTGGCCGAGCTGCAAGCACAGCTTGACCAGCGGCCGCGCACCTATGGCAGCAACGTCACGGCCAACCTTGGCCGGCCAGCCGTCGAGGCGCTGACGCGCGCCGAAAAAGAAGCCGCGACGATGCACGACGATTACGTGAGCACAGAGCATATCCTGCTCGCGCTCGCTGAAGACAAAACGCTCGGCGGCCTGCTGACGCGCCACGGCATCACGCGCGATGCGATCTTGAAGGCGCTGGCGGCCATCCGCGGCGGCCAGCGCATCACGTCGCAAGACCCAGAAAGCACTTACAAAAGCCTTGAGAAATACGGGCGCGACTTGACTGCCCTTGCGCGCCGCGGCCAGCTTGATCCGGTCATCGGCCGCGAGGAGGAGATCCGGCGCGTCATTCAGGTGATCAGCCGGCGCACGAAGAATAACCCAGTCTTGATCGGCGAGGCTGGTGTGGGCAAAACGGCGATCGTAGAAGGGTTGGCGCAGCGCATCGTCAACGGCGATGTGCCGGAAAGCCTGCGCGATAAGCAGATCATCGCGTTAGATATGGGATCGCTGCTGGCCGGCGCAAAGTTCCGCGGCGAATTCGAGGAACGGCTGAAGGCCGTACTCAAAGAAGTGGCCGACAGCGACGGGCGCATCATCCTCTTCCTCGACGAGCTGCATACCATTGTTGGCGCGGGGGCAGCCGAGGGCGCGGTCGATGCCAGCAATATGCTCAAGCCAATGCTGGCGCGTGGCGAGCTGCGCATGATCGGCGCAACCACGCTCGACGAGTACCGCAAGTACATCGAAAAAGATGCAGCGCTAGAACGGCGTTTCCAGCCCGTTTTCGTCGGCGAGCCGAGCGTAGAAGATACGATCAGCATCTTGCGCGGCCTCAAAGAGCGCTACGAAGTGCACCACGGCGTCCGCATTCAAGACAGCGCTGTGATCGCCGCTGCGACCCTGAGCGCGCGCTACCTGCCCGATCGCCAGCTTCCTGACAAGGCGATCGACCTGATCGATGAAGCGGCGGCTCGATTGAAAATGGATATTGACTCGAAGCCGGCCGCGCTTGACCATGCCGAGCGACAGATCATGCAGATGGAGATCGAGCGCGAAGCGCTGCGCAAGGAGCGCGACCGCGCTTCGCAAGAGCGGCTGGCGGCGCTGGAGGAAGAGATCGCCAACGCTCGCGAGGAGCTAACCGCGCTGACTGCCCGCTGGCAGATGGAGAAGGACGCCATTGAGGCGATCCGCAAGATCAAGGCCGAAATCGACGAGGCGAAAATCCAGCTCGAACAGGCCGAACGCCGCGCCGATCTGGAAGGTGCGGCGCGCCTGCGTTACGGCGTGCTGCCGGAGCTGGAGAAAAAATTGACCGAGGCGGAAGCGGCCGTCGCCCGCATGCGCGCCGATGGCACTGCCATGCTGCGCGAGGAAGTCGACGCCGACACGATCGCCGAAGTGATCTCGCGCTGGACGGGCATCCCAGTCGCGCGCTTGCTCGAGGGCGAGGTCGAGAAGCTGCTGCGCATGGAAGACCGCTTGCACGAGCGCGTCATCGGGCAGGACGATGCCGTGCGCGCCGTCGCCTCGGCAGTGCGCCGCAGCCGCGCTGGCTTGCAAGACCCGAATCGCCCGGTTGGCGTATTCCTGTTCCTCGGGCCGACGGGCGTCGGCAAAACCGAGCTGGCCCGATCGCTGGCCGAGTTCCTATTCGATGATGAAAACGCGATGGTGCGCATCGATATGAGCGAGTACGGCGAGCGCCACAGCGTCGCCCGCTTGATCGGAGCACCGCCCGGCTATGTCGGCTACGAGGAGGGCGGTCAGCTTACCGAGGCTGTGCGCCGCCGGCCGTACAGCGTCGTCTTGTTAGACGAGATCGAGAAGGCGCATCCAGAGGTGTTCAATATCTTCCTACAGGTGTTCGATGATGGCCGGTTGACCGACGGACAAGGCCGCACAGTCGATTTCACCAATGCGATCATCATCATGACCAGCAACGTCGGCAGCAGCATCATTAAGGCGATGGGCGCCCAGCCCGATAAAGAAGCGCTGCGCGCCGCGGTGATGGAGGAATTAGACCGACACTTCCGGCCGGAGTTCCTTAACCGGCTTGACGACGTGATCCTGTTCCAGTCGCTCACACGCCAAGATTTGGAACGGATCGTCGCTATCCAGCTCAAACGGTTGGAACGGCTGCTGGCCGAACGCCGCATCACCATCGATGTAACGCCGGAGGCGCGCCAGTTCCTTGCTGAACGCGGCTACGATCCCGTGTTTGGAGCGCGCCCGCTCAAGCGGACGATCCAGCGCGACCTGCAAGACCCGCTGGCGCTGCAGATCATCGAGGGCAAGGTGCGCGAAGGCGATCACGTCATCGTCGATATCGCGCTGGAAGGCGATCAGCTCGTCTTCAGCACCGTGCCGCAGTCTGAGACGGTCTAAACGCATTTCAAGCCTTCTATGGCGCGGGGCAGCCCTTTTTCAATGCGGCTGCCCCGTTTGTTGTATTGTACGTATCGCTTCAACCTAATCTCCGCTCGAGTTTTTGTTTCTGAGCGGACGGCATGTTAGAATACGCGATCGTTACTGATGTGTAATGCATCGAATACAAATCATGCTTATGTTAAATTAGGAGAGTGGAATATGACAAAATTCTTCCGTCTGCTAGCTTTGTCGTGTGCCGTGCTGGCCCTGCTGGTCGTCTCCTTCGGTGGAGGTTCGCGAACGGTCGCGCAAGATGAGGGCCGCGTTTGCGAGGGGGTCGATATCGTCTTCTTCCCCGGCGGCTCGCCCGGCGGTCCGTTTGAAACGGTCGTCTTCAACGGCGCCCGCCGGGCCGCCGAAGACCTCGGCGCCAATATCCAATACTTCTGGTCAGATTGGGATCCGCAGCGAATGGTCACGCAGTTGAGTGAGGCCATCGCCATCAACCCCGATGGCATCGCCATCATGGGCCACCCGGGCGATGACGCCTACCGCGCTCTCGTTGACCAAGCGATCGAACAGGGCATCATCGTGACGGCGATGAACGTTCCTCTGCCCGAGCTGCAAGCGCAGTACGGCTCGATGGGTTTTGGCTATGTCGGCGCTTTCCAGTACACTGCCGGTTACTCACTGGCTCAAGAAGCGATCAGGCGTTTCGGTCTGGGTGAGGGCGATAAAGCGTTCGTGTGGGGCCTGCTGGCGCAGGCTGGGCGCGGCGAGCGCACCCGCGGTGTCGTTGAAGGCCTAGAAGAAGCCGGCATCGAGGTCATTTATCAAGAGATCGATTCGGCGACCAATGCCGACGCTTCCGCCGGCATTGCGATCTTCACCGGCGTCATGGCCGCCAATCCTGATATTGATCTGGTCGTGACCGACCACGGCAACCTAACCGCTTCGCTGCAAACCTTCCTCGAGGCGGCTGGCCTAGGCCCTGATGATGTCTTCACCGCTGGTTTCGACCTGTCTCCGGCGACCGTCGTCGCAATTCAGGGCGGTTGGACTGACCTCGTGATCGATCAGCAGCAGTACTTGCAGGGTTATCTGCCGGTCCTTCACATCTGCTTGGCGAAGAAATACAACTTCTCTGGGTTGACGGTGGATACCGGCGCGGGTTTTGCCAGCGCGGATAACATCGATATCCTCGCGCCGCTGGTCGAAATGGGCATTCGCTAGTTTTTGCTCCAATAACCTTGAATGAGGAGCGTCCCTCACAAGGCGCTCCTCATTCTCTAAAACACAAATGCAGGCCAATTGAGGACGAAACAATCTATGGAAACCCCACGTTTGGAACTTAGAAACGTGAGTAAGTCTTTTGGCGATGTGCAGTCGCTGCGCGGCGTCAATTTTACGGTCGGCATGAACGAGGTCGTGGGCCTGCTGGGCGATAACGGCGCGGGTAAATCTACCATTGTCAAGATCATCACCGGCTATTACCAACCCGACAGCGGGGAGATCTACTTCAAGGGTCAACGGGTTGAAAACCTGACCGTGCCTAAAGCGCGCGCATTGGGTATTGAAACCGTCTATCAAGAGCGCGCGCTGGCGGAACAACAGACGCTGTGGCGTAACATTTTTATGGGCCGTGAACTCACATCGCGCCTCGGTTTCCTAAACATCAACGAGATGCGCAGCGAGACCAACCGGCTGATGCTGGGCGAGTTAGGCTTTACGTCTTCAGCAGTCTCGCCGGGCTCCGTCATCAAAGGTTTTTCCGGCGGCGAGAAGCAGGGCGTGGCGATCGTGCGCGCGCTTTATTTCAATGCCGAACTCATTATTCTAGACGAACCGACGATGGGGTTGGCGCTGAGCGAAACGCGCAAGCTGCTCAACTTCGTGCGCGAGATTAAGCGCGCGGGCAAATCGGCCATTTTCATCGACCATAATGTCTTTCATGTCTATGAAGTGGCCGACCGTATCGTGCTGCTCGACCGTGGACAGGTCGCAGGAGAATTTATGACGAGCCAGATCACGCTCAACGAACTCCTCGACAAGATGCAGCATGTCGCCGAAACCGGCACGCTGAATTAATCGGCATGACCAACCTCAGCCACCCCGCTTAGAGTGGAGACATTCAATGACCAGTGCGCAGGCAGATAAAGGCAAAATCGCCAGACCAGCAGCTTCCTGCGGTGAAATAGGACGCTTCATTGGGCGCAACGGCACCCAGCTCGGCATCATCGGCGTCATGCTGGGGCTGTGGCTTTTCTACATGAGCTTCGCCCCGAACGTGTTCGCCAGCGAAAACATCTACCGCGCCTTCATGCAAAGCGTGCCATTTTTCGGCATCGTCGCCCTACCGCTGACGATGCTCGTCATCGCGCGCGAGATGGACCTCTCGTTCCCTTCGATCATGGGCATCAGCGTGACGACGTTCGTCTTGGTCGAACGGGCGACGGGCAGCATCTTGCCCGCTTTTGCCGCCTGCCTGCTGACCGGGCTGCTGGTCGGTACGCTGAATGGCCTGATCGTCGTTTACTTGGGGCTGCCTTCGCTGATCGCCACGATCGGGACGCAGTTTTTCTGGCGCGGCATGGTGCAGGTGATCACCGATGGGCGCAGCTTCGCGCTAGCGCATCTGCGCGGCGACCCACTGCGCGAACTGCTGGTAGGGCGCTTGTTTGGGTTTGTCCCCATGCAGATGGTGTGGATGGTGATCATCGCGATCCTCGTTTGGGTGATCCTCAACCGCCATCGCTTCGGCGCGCATGTCTATCTGATTGGCGATAATGAGAACAGTGCGCGCTTGATGGGTGTGCCGGTCTCCCGAACACGGATCCTCCTCTTCTCGATGGTTGGCCTTGCGGCAGGCTTCGCCGGGCTGCTCAACGCGCTCGACATTTCAAATCTGTTCACCAATCTCGGTGAGGGCTACCTGCTCATCGGTCTAGCATCGGTTTTTCTGGGCGGCACCTCAGTCCTTGGCGGCACAGGCACGATCCTCGGCACGTTCATCGGATGCTTCATCATTGCATCGATCCAGCCCGCGGTCGTCGCCATTGGCTGGAGCGGTTTCACCACTCAAGTGATCTACGGATTCATTATTGTGCTGGCCGTGGCCATGCACACGATCGTGCGCCGGCGCTTTAGGCTTGGCTGAGGCTAAGGCTGCCTCGCGAGGGCGCAGCCATTCAGCCTGCGCCGTTCCTCGCAGGCCACGAAAGTGAAATTGTGTGGTACACTTCTATACAGCGTGGGCACTGCCACTAGCGCGTCGCCCACGCTCTTGCTTTTCTGGCGCCCTTGTGCGCGCCGCTATCCATAGCTTGAGGCCTTGTGCAATTTACAGACTTAAACTTGATCGATCCCCTCCTGCGCGCTGTGCGCGCGGAGGGCTACGTGGAACCCACTCAGGTCCAGCGACAGGCGATTCCGCCGGCCTTAGCCGGGCGCGATGTGCTCGGCTGCGCGCAGACCGGCACTGGTAAGACGGCGGCATTCGCCCTGCCGATTTTGCAGCGCCTGCACGCTGCGCCAGCAGCGCGCCATATTCGCGCCTTGGTGCTTGCGCCCACGCGCGAGCTGGCTGCCCAAATCGGCGCCAGCTTCGCTGCCTATGGCCGCTATCTCTCTTTCAAACATACCGTTATCTTCGGCGGGGTTGGCCAGTCTCCACAAGAACAAGCGCTGCGACACAGGGTCGATATTGTCGTCGCCACGCCCGGCCGACTGCTCGATTTGATGGGACAGGGCATCGTCCGCCTTGATGGGATTGAGTATTTCGTCCTCGATGAGGCCGACCGAATGCTGGATATGGGTTTCATCCATGATGTACGCCGGGTGGTTGCAGCGCTGCCCAAGCGCCGGCAAACCTTGTTTTTCTCGGCGACGATGCCGCCCGATATCCAGCAGCTTGCTGCCAGCATTTTGAGCAATCCCGTCTACGTCGAAGTCACGCCGCAGGCGACCACAGTAGAAAAGATCGACCAGAGCGTTTTCTTCGTCGAACAAGGACATAAACGACATCTGCTTGAGCACCTGCTGCGCGCTGCGAGCGTCGAACGCGCGCTGGTCTTCACACGCACCAAGCATGGGGCTAACCGCGTCGTCAAGCAGCTGGCCGCGTCTGGCATTGAGGCTGAGGCCATCCACGGCAACAAGAGCCAAACGGCGCGCGAACGCGCACTGAGCAATTTTCGCACTGGGGCGACGCGGGTGCTAGTGGCAACCGACATTGCCGCCCGCGGTCTCGATGTCGACGGCATCTCGCACGTGATCAACTTTGACCTGCCTAACATTCCAGAAACGTATGTCCATCGCATCGGCCGAACGGCGCGCGCTGGTGCTTCCGGCGTCGCTTATTCCTTTTGCAGCGAAGAAGAACGTCCCTACCTGCGCGATATCGAAAAGACGATTCGCCTGCGCATTCCCATCATGCGCGATCACCCTTACCCATCCCCGTTAGGACGGCCAGAACCTACTCAGATCAACGGGACGGCCAGTGCGCTCAGCTCGTCAAAGCGCGTTGGAACAACTGGAGCCAACGGAGGCGCATCCACCGCTAAAACAGGAGATGTAAAGCGGCAGCGGCGGCGGCAGCGATCAACAACCGCGCGCCGCCGTGAGCAGCAGTATTGATTCCCTGAGATTGCGCGCCTGCCAGATACAGTAACGTCATCTATCAAAAAGACAGGCAATGCCGCAACTGCCGCAAAGCGAGGCGTGTTCGGCCTCGTGTCGTCTGCCTCTGGTTCTGTTGTATCGGAACAGAGCGCCCGGCGCACAGATGCCTCTTCCTGCCCAAGTTTGTGACGCCGAATTGAATGCGCTAGCCCCGCTAGCGCTATCGCTCCATCGCCTAATTGCGCGATCGATGGCAACTTGTTAAGATACTCGCCAGTGCGGCAGTTGCGGAAATGGGGCAATTATGCGCCGGCGCTCGCTGATCTTCTTCTTGATCCTGAACGTGATCGTCTCGCTGAGCGTAGTTGCGCTGGCATTGAACGTATTTGACGCACAGCGCGAACGCGACCAACAGCCGATCGTGGTCACCGTGCCGATCATTTTGACAGCAACGCCAGACCCAAATGCAACGGTGCCTGTCATCATCGTGACGGCCACCCCGATGCCTGGCACCGTCATCTTACCGCCCGGCCTGATCGAAGAATTCAGCGCTGCGCAGACGCGCATCCCACTGCCCACTATCGACGAGGCGCTGCTGGCGCAGAGCCAGTCCCTGCAAGGGACGGCGACCGCGCTGCCGGCCGGCTGTATTCTGCACGAGATTCAGGCGGGCGATACGCCGTTTGGCGTGGCCGAGCGATATGGCGCCAATGGATTCGAGCTGATGGCGATCAACGGCCTCGATGAGATCGCCGCCAGCAACTTGCAGATCGGCCAGATCTTGATCGTGCCGCTCGAAGGCTGTGAAGCCGGCGTGCAGGCGCTGGCTGCGACCCAGACCGCCGCCGTCGCCACGCCAGAGCCAACCGATACCCCGACCCCAGAAGTGACCGAAGCCCCCACAAGCACCTCAACGCCGACGCCAACCGCTTCGCCAACGATCACCTCGACCCCAACGCCCACGCTGACGCCCACCATCACCATCCCGCCAACCGCGGCCAATGCGCAGGTCGAAATCGTGCGCGTGCTCAATGTCGGCGATGTGACCGGGGAAAGCGTCGATATTCGCAACAACGGCCCAGTGATCGATCTTTCGGGGTGGACGCTGCGCTCAAGCGATGGCAGTGTTTTCACATTCCCGGATCAGCGGCGGCTGTTCCAAGGCAGCACGATCACGGTGTTCTCGCGCGTTGGCACCGATACCGCCATCGCGCTGTTCTGGAACCGGCAAGAACCGGTCTGGTCTTCCGGCGCCACGGCCACCTTGATCGACGCGCAAGGGCGTGCCCAGTCCGTCTTCACGATACCCTAGCCAAATCTCAGAGAAACGGACCGCGCAATTTAACAGATTTAACAGGATGTGAACTCACATGGCTCTGCACAGAAAGGATACGCAGCTATGGGCCAACGGCGCCTTCTCACTACCCTGCTGATGATCATGCTCGCGCTGGCGATGCTCGCTGGGCCGGCGCTGGCACAGGGCGAACCGCCAGCTCAGTTAAATACAGCATTGGCCGATCTATCGGCGCGGTTGGGACAGGTCATCACGCCGCGCACCATCGAGCGCTATCAGTTCACGCAGATCCTGTTTGGAGACTCCACCCTTGGCTGCGAATTTGTGGACCCGATCGAGGGCATCCGCCCGGGCAGCATCGCTGGCTATCAATTTCTGATCACCTATCGCGGCCAAACGTTCGATTATCGCGTGGCCGCCGATAACAGCATCGTCTTTCCATGCGATGAGGAACTGCTGGCCCTCGAACCAGTGATCGAACTGGGATACATTGCTGACCCGTGCCCGCCCGATTTTCGCTTCTTTTTGCAGCCGCGGCTGCGCGTCGGTGGGCAGGCGCGCGTGATCGGCAGCGAAGGCAATCGCCTGCGGACGGCCCCCTCGCTGGAAGCCGACCAGATCATCGTGATCAATCCAAACACGATCGTCGATGTCATCGGCGGGCCGAGCTGCAGCCCGGGAGGCATCGTTTGGTGGCAGGTCGCCGCCTTCGGTCAGGTCGGCTGGACGGCGGAGGGCGTGCTGCCCGACACGTACTTTTTGGAGCCGGTGACCCGAGTCGCCACGCAGACGCCGACGCCACCGCCCGTCTCGCTTGATGTGAGCGCGGCCGAGCCTGCCTTCGCCGCGGTGAGCGGAGACCAGATCGCGGTCTACGATTATGCGCCCGGCCGCGGCCTCTCAAGGCTGACGACGGTCGGCGAGGCGCTCAATCCGTTCGCCTTACAGGTAGGCGTGCCGATGGCGTGGAGTCCTGACGGCAGTTTCCTCGCCTATATCGTGCGCGAAGCGGGCGGCACAACGGCGGATCTGTACGCCATCGCTTCGCCTGCGAGCGGCAATACGACCCCGGTACTGCTCGATACCGACGTCTATGCCGATCTCGGCGTCAGTTTCACGCCTATGGGGGATGTGCTCTATGCGCGGGCGCGCGCCAATGCTGCGCCGCTCGCAACGACTGATCTGCCGCCCGGGGGCGGCGCGCTGCTGATCGACGTATACGCGCAGTCGCTGCTGGATCAGATCCCGCCGCAGCCGGTGGCCGAGGTACCGTTCGGGATAGGCTGCGGCGGCATGGCACTGCCCGACGCGCAGCAGTTCTATGCCGAGGCTGGCATCAACGGCCGAGCGCCGCGGCTTGCCTTGACTGGCTTTGGCCTGCTTTATACTACCAACTGCACCGGCAGCGGGACCGCGCTGGTCGATCCAGTCAGCGGCGACTGGCGACCGATCGGGACCAATCTGAGTCGCTTCGTCGTCTCGCCGGATGGAACGCGCATCATCGGGATGGCCGATCCTGAACCCGGGTTCGGTGACGGCGTGCTGACGATCATTGATCTGGCCAGCGGGGCAGAGACGACGCTGGTGACTGCCGCGCAGCCAGATCAAGTAGCCTGGGGGCCGGGCGGGGAAATCTACTACAGCACGCGGACGCCGGCCGGCGTCGTCCCCGGCTCGGCCGCGCTGATGACCGGTGAGATGACAGCCTACACGGTGAGCATACACCGCATCGATCTGGAAGCCGCCACCGATGCGGAGATCTGGAGCGGGCGCGCGTTCGCTGTCGGTCGGCTGCTACCAGCGCCGGGCGGGGTGCTGTATTTCACGACCACGCCCAACGCCGACGAGTGGGTCGCCGCCGCTGCGAGCGGGGCGCTCGGCGAAGAGGAGCTTTACTCGCTGCGCGCTTACGATTTCCTGCCCGTCTCGCTTTACCGGCTGCCGCGCGGGCGGACGGCCGAACTGCTCAGCGCCGAGGTCGCCCGCGTCGCGCTCAATGCGGCGGCATTTGAATAAGGTTGCGCCGAGGATGCCAACGGGCGGCCGGTGAATGGCCGCCCGTTGTTATTGCGTAGCCCCGCGAGCGCGCCTAAACAAATTTTTCGGGATACACCGCGCGCGCCAATTCTTCTTCCTGTTCCACCAGCGTGCGCAGCGTCTGTAATCCCTCATTCCAAAAAGCGGGGTCGCTCAAATCAACGCCGACGCGGGCCAAGATGCGATCGGGATAATCGCTGTTGCCGGCGGCCAGCACCTCGAGATACTGCGGCACAAACTCGGCACCGCGCTTTTGATACAGGTTGAAGAGCGCCAGCACCAGCAGCTCGCCGAAGGCATACGCATAAACATAGCCGGGCGTGGCGAGGAAATGTGGAATGTAGCTCCACCACAGTCGGTAATCCTCGCGCAGCTCAACGCTGTCGCCAAACTGGGCGCGCTGCGTCGTCATCCAAATCTCGCTCAGCCGTTCGGTCGAGAGTTCGCCTTCGCTGCGCCGCGCCGTGTGCATCCCGTCTTCAAAACGATTCATCGCCACCTGACGGAAGACGGTCGCGAAGGCATCCTCCAGCCGGTGCGCCAGCATCGCCAACCGCGCCGCAGGGTTCGCCTCTTTGCTCAGCAGGTCGTTGAAGACCAGCATCTCCCCGAAGACGGAAGCCATCTCGGCCGTGGTAAGCGGGGTATAGACGTAGCTTAGCGGCTGCGTTTCAGCACACAGGTACATGTGAATGCCATGTCCTAGCTCATGCGCCAGCGTCATCACGTCGCGCGCCGTGCCCGTATAATTGAGAAACACATACGGATGGGCCGACGGCGTGACTGGCGAGGCGAACGCCCCGCCGCGTTTATTCGGCAGCAGCGCCGCATGGATCCAGTTTTCATCGAAAAAACGGTTGGTGATCTCGCCCATGCGCGGGCTGAAGGCTTCAAATGCTGTCACCACGATCGAGCGGGCTTGTTCCCATGAATACTCGCGTTCGGCCGCTTCGATTGGGAGCGGAGCATAGCGATCGTAGTCATACAGCCGCTCATAACCCAGCAGCACCCGCTTGAGGCGGTAGTGGCGTGCCACGATCTCGTAATTGCTGGTGACCGCCTCGATCAACGCTTCAACGACCGAGTCGGGCGCCTTGTTGGCCAAATTGCGCGCCGAGATCCATGAGGGATAGCCGCGGCGCTGGTCTTCCAGCATTTTATCGGCAGCCAGCACGTTAAAGATATAGGTCAGCTCCATCGAGCGGCTGCTCAAGCCAGCGGTGATCGCATCGGCCGCTTTCAAGCGCACAGCGCGATCAGAGACGTACAACTTCGCCAGCACTTCGGACTGCGTGAGCGGCTTTCCGTCATAGTCGAAGCGCATCGCGCCCATCAACTGGGTGAAAAAGCGTTCCCAAGCGAGACGACCGGTCACATTCTTCTCGACGATGATCTGCTCTTCAGGTTCGCTCAAGATGTACGGCTTGTAGCGCCGTTCAGCCTCAAGCAAATGGCGATACCTGCCGATCGCCGGGTCGCTGAGGATCGCCTGCGCTGCCGCTTCATCGACGGCCTGCCACTCCAGCTCGAAGAACAGCAGCTTTTGCTCCATCGCGGCAGCCATCTCTTGCACTTTTTGCACCAGCGCGCCGTATTCTGGACGGATGGTATCGGTGGAAAACAGCAGGTAGGCAAATGCGCTGATGCGCCCGCGCAAATCATAAATTGCCTCCTGCGCCTGCACCGCTTCGGCCAGTTCGGCGGCGCTGAGCGAAGCGACTTTGCCGCGATAGCGAACGGCAAAGTCGTCCGCCATCGTTTGAACACGGGCGATATCGGCATCAAGGGCGGGATCGTCGATGCCAGCGTACAAGACCGAAAGATCCCACACGACCCTTTCTGCGCCGGTCTTTTTTTCAGCGATTACTTCGCTCATCGTCATTCCTTAGTCTCTAAATCGCATTCACAAATGAACGCTCACCAGCCAGCGTGATCGTAGCTGCGACGCGCGCCGCGGGCAAGGGCGGGGATGCGCGCTTCAAGGTTCGACGCGCACCTCAGCGATGAGGGCGACCGGGCCGGCGAGCGGTGCGCCGCTTGCGGAGAGCGGCACTGGATCGGCATACCAGTAGACGACGATCCCGATCGGGTAGCGCCCAGCAGGCAGGCCGGCCGGCAGATCGATGCGCCAGCGGCTGGCGGCCAGATCGTCGGTGGGCCATGTCGTGCTGGGAGCCGCGGCCAGCGGGCCGTGAGCCTCAGCAAGGACGACGCCGTCCTCGCCGAGCAGGAACACCCCGGCTGAGTAGTCACGGTCGAGCGGCGCGAGCGCTGCCCACCACAGATCGACGAGCAGAGAACGGCCGGGCTGCGCTGTCGGCGCGGCGACTACGCCGCGCAGCGCGATTCGCTCGTCGAAGATGACGGGGTCAAACGGTTCTGGCCTTCCAAACAGAGCGGCGCGCAGCGTCGGGTCGCCAAGGCGAGCGCCGTGTTCTCCGGCGTCGATCTCAAATGACAAGATCGGCAAAAAGCCGAGGCCGCCCCTCTCCGCGAGGAACGGCAGCGCTTCCGGCGCTTGCAGCCAGTTGACCGTCCAGACGCGCTCGGCCCGAGCCAGCCGTTCCTCGATCTGAGGGACGACTAGAATGCCACCCGTCAGATCATTTGTCCACGGCAGCGTTGGGATCAGCTCGGTGCCCTCCGGCAGCGCAAGGCGGAGTTCGTAGGCGAAGGCATTGTCATCCCAACCCGTCTCGATCACGACTAGATCGCCGGGAGAGGCTTGAGGAGCCATCAGCGCCGTCAGCCGGTCGATGGGAAGCCGCGTCTGCACGACGAACGGCGTGCTCAACGTGGCGATGGCGAAAGTGAGCGCGAGCAACACGCTGGCGCGGCCGCCGAGGCGGTTCAGCCCGGCCCCGCTGACGATCATCAGCAGCGGCGTGAGAAAAGATAAAGTGCGCGCTGCCAGCAGGTCGAAACGCAGGCTAAGCACAAACATGACGAGGAACAGCCCAGCTCCGCCGGTCGCCAGCGCGATCAGATCGCGGCGCCGCGGCGCGGGTCGCGCATCGGGCAGCAGCGCGTACCCGTAGGCGCCAAGCGTAAGCGCCCACCCCACGCCGAAGATCAAGCTGAGCAGCAGCGGCAGCGAGGCAAGCGTCGTCGGGATCGTGCCGGGGAAACCGCTGATCCCTCGCGAGATGAAGGCGGCCTGTTCGGCAATGACGATCAGCCACGGAATGTACAGCGCGCCCGCTGCCAAGCCGGCCATCCCCAGTGCGAGCTTGCGCTTCACAGGAACCGGATAGATGATGACAGCGACCGCCAGCGCGCCCACCACCAGCAGGCCGATGTACAGTGTGTAGAGGATCAACGTCAAACTCAGCGCCGCGCCGAGCCATGTGGAAAACCGCGGTCGGCGCAGATAGCGCAGCGCGAACAGCCACAGCAGAGTCGTGAACAGCATTAGCCAGCCGTAGTGACGAATCTCTTGCCCGTAGTAGACGGCGGTGGGCAGCACGGCCAGCAGCAGCGCGCCGAGTACGCCGGCGCGGCGGCCAAAGGCATCAGCTCCGATGCGGTACACCGCGGCGACCGTCAGCAGGCCAGCGCCAATGCTCAAGAAGCGCAGCGCGAGGCGCGACTCGCCAGCGAGGCCGCCCCACAAATGCAGCGCGGCGAAGTACAACGGCGGGTGGCGATCCTCGGCTACGCGCTGGATCGTCTCGCCAAGACTGGGCGCGCTCGCTGCCCACACGCTCCAGCCCTCGTCCGTCCACACCGGCCAGCTTCCGACGCCGCCGATGCGCGTCGCCGCCGCGAGCAGCAGTACAGCCGTGGTCATCAAGATGAAGTGGGGGCGTCCCAGTTTCATCGCAGCCCTTGCCTTGATAGGGAGCGCCGCAGTCGTTCGATCTCTTCGGCAGTTAGCGGTGCCCAGCGCCCGGGCTGCAAGCCATCCAGCGTCAGCGGCCCGATCGCGCAGCGCACGAGCCGCAGCGTCGGGTGACCGATGGCGGCCGTCATGCGGCGCACCTGCCGATTGCGCCCCTCCGTTAGCGTGAGCGCCAGCCACGCGGTTGGCACAGTCTTGCGCTGGCGGATCGGCGGATCGCGTTCAGGCAGCGGCTCACCATTGACGTGCGGCGGCTCGCCCATCAAAGTGACCTGCGCCGGTCGGGTCGGCCCATCACTGAGCACGATCCCCTGTCGCAGCCGTTCAAGCGCCTTCTCTGCCGGGACGCGCTCGACCTGCACCCAATACGTTCGCGGATGGGCATAACGTGGCTGCGTCAGGCGCGCGTTGAGCGGGCCAGAAGTAGTCAGCAGCAGCAGGCCCTCGCTGTCCATATCAAGGCGGCCAGCAGCATAAACGCCGGGCACATCGATATAGCTGGCCAGCGTTGGTCGCCCCTGCGCATCGGTAAATTTTGTCAGCACGCCGTAGGGTTTCCAGAAACGCAGCGCGCGCATCAGCCGAACCGCCTCACCTATCCAGCGGCTGGCGGGCGCGCCATGGCGCGAACAAAGCCGTGATCGACATACCAGTTGAACGTATCTGCGATGCTCTGGCGCATCTCGATGTGCGGCTCGCCCAGCTCGCGCCACGCCTTGTCATAGTTGAAAAAGATGCGCCGCGCCCCCAGCCGAACCTGATTGCCATCGACCGGCACAGCGATGCCGAGCGCGCGCAGACGGTCGATCAGCGCGGCCAGCGGCGGCAGCAGCGCAGCGGGGATGGGCAGGCCGGGGGCCGGCACGCCGGTCACAGCGGCGATCAGCGCATACCACTCAGCATAGGTAAAATTGGCCGTGCCGAGGATATAGCGCTCGCCCGTGCGGCCGCGTTCGGCAGCTGCCAGATGCCAGCGCGCGACGTCGCGCACGTCGGTGAAGCCTGCGCCTCCCGGCGTGACGGGCACCAGCCAGCTTCGCTGGTGCACTTGCAGCACGAACGTGCCGGAGATCAAGTTGAGATCGCCCGGCCCCATCACGATCACGGGGTTGACGATGACGACATCCTGCCCGTCTGCGACGGCCTCGGCGACGACCGTCTCAGCCATCGCTTTGCTGTAAGCATAGGGAAAATGCTCGGGTGGCAGGGCGAAGGGATCGGCCTCATCGCTCGGCATCCCATCGACGCGCGGGCCGATCGCGCTCGCGCTGCTGGTGAAGACGACCCGTTCCACGCCGGCGGCACGAGCTGCCGCCAGTACGCGCCGCGTTCCCTCGACATTGGCCTCGATCATGCGAGCGCGGTCGGCGCGCCAGTAATCGGCAACCGCGGCAACGTGAAACACCCAGTCGCAGCTGCGGCAGGCCGCCTCCAATGTGACCGTGTCGAGAATGTCGCCGATCGCGCTCTCGAAGGATACCCCTGCCAGCGCATCAAGCTTAGAACTGGCGCGGTGCAGCACACGAACCGTGTGCCCCGCATCGACCAACGCACGCGCGACATGCGATCCCACGAAACCCGTTCCCCCAGTGACCAGTGCTTTCACGCGCCGTTTGCTCCTCTCATTTTGGCGCCGCGGCCGGCATAGACAGCATATTATACTTCTTTCCTCGACCAGATGCGGTACAATTGCGCAATGGGGAACGTTATATAGCTTTCTGTGGGCCGACGCTGCAACTTGCCCCGCCCGCGCTGCGTATAGGGGGTAATGGCAGCGGTGACGGGCAGGATCGTCCAGCCGACGCCTGGAGGGAGCCCGGGGAGAACCGTGTGTCGACGACCGATCCAGTGATTCTGGACTGGGTGAGCGCTGCGCTCGAGGGAGACCAGGATGCCTTTGCCGAACTGGTCTATACCTTTCAAGATGCGGTATATAACCTTTGCTACCGCATGCTATACGACCGAGAGGAAGCCGAAGATGCTTCGCAGGAGGCGTTCTTGCGCGCCTATTTGAATCTCGGGCGTTACGACCCGTCACGGTCGTTTAAGACCTGGCTGCTGACGATCGCGTCCAACCACTGCATCGACCGGCTGAGGCGGCGGCGCTTGAAATGGCTGTCGATCGACGAACCGCTGCCCAGCCTCGCCTTGAGCGATGATACGCCTGAGCCAGAAGACGTCACCATCTTGAACGAACAAAGCAAAGCGCTGCAAGAGCTGCTCAACCAGCTGAATCCCGATTACCGGGCCGCCGTCGTGCTGCGCTATTGGTACGACTACTCCTACACTGAGATTGCCGACATCCTCGATACGACTGAGAGCGCGATCAAGAGCCGCTTGTTCCGGGCGCGGCAAATCTTGGCCGAGAAAGCCAGCCCGCGCACCGCCTCTGGCCCGATGACGCCGATTTTGGAGAATGCTTGATGGCCGATCAACGACAAAGACGCCTGATGCAGGAGGCCTTAGACGACGAGCTAACGCCTGAAATGCTGCAAATGCTGCGCCAGCGTCTCGCCGCTGAACCGGAAGAAGCCGAGCAATTTCAACAGCTTAAGCAGGTAGACCGGCTACTGCGCATGGCGCCGTTCGAGCGCGCGCCAGAGACGCTGGCGGTTAAGATCATGGCGCGGCTGGCTGAAGGACTGCAGCCATATATGTCGGCGCGCACTTCGGGGCTGGCGCTGGCGCTGGGGCTGGCGCTGGTCACGCTGGCATTGATGCCGCTGCTGGCGGGCTTGGGCTGGCTGATCTTGAACATGTTGGGCAGCCCCGCGGCGCTCGGCGCATTGATCGGGCAGCTTGCTGGGCTGCTGGCTGCGGTGTTCAACGGGCTAAGTGCGCTCGCCGTCAGCGCCGAGGCGCTGCTGGCCGCTTTTCCTGAGCTGCCGTTTGTACTCATACTGACGATCCCGATCGCTATCTTCTGGCTGCTGCGGCTGGCTGCCCAGAACCACCGCGAGGAGCTGTAGAGACGAGATGGTTGGTCAGCGTCGGGCATCGCGCCGCAGTTGGAGCTTATTTATCATCCTGCTCGCTGCGGTCATCGCGGTGGGCTTGCTGCTGCGCGGCTGGCTGGCCTCACTGAGCATTCCCGATTTTGAAGGCGTCTTCTTCACCTCAAGCTTCAACTTGGCCGAGCATCGTGTCGATGGCGATCTCGTCGTCGTGGCCGAAGAAATTGTGCTGCCAGCCGGCAGCGCGCTCGATGGAAACGCCGCGCTGGTGGGCGGCTTTATCTCGGTCGATGGTGTACAGGTCAGCGGCGACCTGACCGTCGTTGGCGAAGTCATCAACGTGATCGAGCCGACTGTGATCGCTGGCAGCGCCTCGCTGCTGGGCGATATGATCCTGTTCAGCGGGACGGTCGAGGGCGACCTGCGCGTCACCGGAGACCGGCTGACGCTCGCGCCGAGCGCGCGGGTGAACGGCTATGTTTACGCTTGCGTCGAGAAACTGCAAATTCAGGGGGCTGATATCCGAGTGCGCGACTGTGATGCGCGCACCGCTTTGGCGCCGCTCTCCGCCCTCATCGCGCTGCGTGAAGAAGGCCTAGTGCTGTCGCCGCTGCTGCCGTCGCAGGTTCCGGCCGCGCTGCTGGCCGCGATGTTCGCTTTGACTTCGCTGCTGCTGGCCGCGCTAACGACGCTGACCGCCACGCTGTTCCCACGGCAAATCAGCCTGATCGAAGATGCGGTGCGCGCACGGCCACGCAGCCTAGCAGGAGCGGGGCTGGCGGTCTTCCTGCTCGCGGCCGGTTTAGGCGCGGGGCTGCTGGTGCTGCTGGCAGTGCTGCCGCCGTTGGGACTGCTTCTCCTTCCGCTCTACGCGATCGGCGGCTTGCTGCTGCTGGTGCTGGTCGCCGCCGGTTTAGTGACGCTGGCGCTCATGCTTGGAGATTGGCTGCTGCGCCGGATCACGCGGGTACCCCCGCCGCCGCTGGTTGCCGCGGCGACCGGCTCGCTGGCGTTGGCGCTGGCATTTCTCGGTCTCAGCTTGTTGCCTTATGGCTACGTGATCAGCCCGCTGCTGCTGGTGCTGGTCAGCAGCGTGGGTTTGGGCGCAGCGCTGTTTACGCGGCTGGGCACGCGCTCGCTGCGCCGCAGCTATTTCGTGCAGGGCTAGGCGCGCGGTTTTTTTACGCCTCTTGCGGGTTGAGCAGCGGCAGCAGGCGGCGCTCAATGTCGTCGCGCACGGAGCGAAAAACTTCCATGATCTCCTCGTCGCTGCCTTCTGCTTTGGCTGGGTCTGGAAAACCGACGTGAACGCGCCGCCCTTGGCCGGGCCAAACAGGGCAGTTTTCGTTCGCGTCGTCGCAAACGGTGATGACCATATCGAACTGCCGTCCAACGAATTCCTCGATATGCGTCGGGCGCGATCCCTGCGTATTAATGCCGATTTCTTCCAGCGCGCGCAAAGCATACGGGTTAACCCGTTCAGCAGGCTGTGTCCCTGCGCTGAATGCCTGCCAGTCGTCACGGCGCGCATTGATGAGCGCCTCTGCCATCTGGCTGCGCGCTGAATTGCCCGTGCACAAAATCAAGATCTGCTTTTTTTCCATGCTGCTTCCCCCATTAAAAAACAAAATCAGCGGCATCCATGTCGTGCGTCAGCCCGTGAACACACGGCAGTCACATTGAACGATGAAGTAGAACGGCGGCGGGCGGCGAGGCCCATGCCGGTACGCCGTCGTGCAGCCGCTCGATCGGCAGCTGCTTGCGATCCACAGGACACAAACAGCTTATCGGTAAGTTTAACCCACAATCTTTAAGAAAATGTTATGAGGAATAGGTAGTGCCCGACGTTATCTATACCTGCGATCTGCTTATGGCCAGCCATGACGCCGCCATAAACTAAAA
Organism: Aggregatilineales bacterium; assembly: GCA_046719065.1. GTDB lineage: Bacteria > Chloroflexota > Anaerolineae > Aggregatilineales > Phototrophicaceae > Flexifilum. Next base: position 131,851 of record JBDNDP010000008.1, read on the forward strand.
TCTGCTTGTGAATACGAACCCTCCATATCAACTAGGCAGGCTGTCATGATCGCTGTCATGATCGATAGAATGACTGAATTGTCCTGCGGGCACGTGCGGTTATAATGGATCGCAAAGCGCTATTCACAGAGAGGGTCACGCCATGCGACGGCGTCGCTTGTTTTGGATCGCCCTATTTCTGCTTCCACTTGCCTTGTCGATCGACCTGATCGCCGCGTCGGCCAGCGCAGAGGTCGCCATGCTGCAAATCGACCCCGAGCGGGCTTTCATCTTCGATGCGCGTGCCGATCTCGAAGTATTGGCAGATGATGTGTTCGGAGAAGACGAACGCCCAGAAGCCTGGATGGGGACGTTTGACACGACCTCGGCGACGGTAGTGGTCGATCTCTGGTTCGATAACGAACAGCTTGCTGACGCGATCTTCGGGCCGGGCGAACGTCCTGAAGGCTGGTCAGGCGCCAGCATCGCCAGCGCCAATACCATCGTGCGCAATGTCCGCCGCGATCTCGAGCTGGCAGCCGATCGCGTTTATGGCATCAACCAGCGGCCTGATCGCTGGCGCGGCGTGCCCAGCCTCCTGCGCTGCGACCGCACACTGCAAAACACACTGGCGATGCTGGATCGCTTCTACGCCATCCGCCCGCAAACTCCAGACTCTGCCCTCAACTTCTGCCAAGCTATCGCTGCCGAGATTGAAGACGAACTGACGAACATCGTCTTTGGCACACCGCGCGCAGATGGCAGGCTGCCCGATGCGATCTTTTTGCTCTCAACCGTCCGTGGCGATTTGGAGCGGCTGGCCGATGAGTTGCTCGGCCTCAATACGCGGCCGCCCGGCTACAGCGGCAGCCGCGATCTCGACTCGCCTAACTTAATCGGCGATATCTTCCTCGATATGAACCTGCTGGCCGATGATGTGCTCGGTTTGAGGCAGCGCCCACGCGGCTGGATCGGCATCGTCGTGCCGTCTCCGGGGCAGTCCTATTTCAACCTGCGCTTTGACCTCGAACTGCTGACCGATGAGACGCTTGGCCGCGACGTGCGCCCGACCGGCTGGCAGGCGGTTGAACCGGTCGAGCGCTGCCGGCCTGCCGTTCGCTCGCTGGCTTTTCTGGTTGAGCAGAACTACGATTTTTCGCTGACGGAGATTGACCCTGAAGCGGAAAACTACTGCGCCCAAGTGGAGGAGGCCATCAATGCCGTCGTCGAAAACCCGCCAGTCCTTGATATCGTCGAGGAACAGGAACGGCTGACGGGCACCTCGAACTTTGCATTCGCCTATCTGGATGTGGCGGCGACGCAGTACATGGGCATCATGCCCGGCGGCACGCGCTTCCGCGCCGTTTATCGTAACTTCGGCGAGTCAAACATGATGTTCGTCAGCGGGGCCGATTTTGCGCTGTACATTGACCGGCGCTTCACCACCGTGCCAGAGACGGTTTTCAACAGCCTGCCGACGATCGAGAATGTGCGGCCGATCACGTTCTGCGACGCCAGCTGGTGCAACGGCCCAGGGCCAACCCCAACGCCAACCGGCTCCGGCCCGCTGATCGCAGTGTTGGTCGAAACAACGCCGGTGGCGACGCCCAACCCGCAGCAGCTTCAGATCACCAAACAGCTCGTCTCGTGGAATTTCGTCCGCGTGACCTACGTACAGGATAATGTGGCGGCGCGCACGGCGCAGGTGGCGCTGGAGATCTGCAACCAGCCTGCGCAGACGGCGACAGCCTGCGAGCCGGTCATCTCGGTTTTCGATAACAGCACCGGGGCCAACCGGCCGGTGCTCTCGCAGTTTAACGGCCTGAACGTGTTCGAATTCCGCTACGGCTACTCGACCAACATCATCATCGAGAGCGAGACGCGCTTCTCCAACGATGTTTGGATCAGCGACCCGACGATCCGCTAGTCGGCAAGCGTTCAATCAAGGCGCCGAGGCGCAGCAGAACTGCGCCTCAGCGTCTCTCGTTTGGACGGCCTGCATTTTATGGCGCGCACAGGCCAAGTAACTGCCGCCAGTTCAGTCCGATCACCTGGTCAGCGACGTAAACGCGCAGCAGGCCATCGGCATCAAGGCTGTGCCAAGCGCCAGCGCGCCAGCTCCCATAGATGCGCGCTTGCCGGCAGATAGCGCCCGTCTCCGCCTGCACAGCAGCGATATGCCCGCCGTTCCCCGTCAGCAGCAGGATGTTGCCATAAAGCGCGAGCTGCTGAGCTGTGCCGACAGCCAAATCATCATCGAAGCCGCTCAACTCAGCGCGCCAGCGGCCTGCCCCGCTGGCATCGTAAGCCGTGAGCGCCTGGCCGTCGAAAGCATAAATGCCGCCATCTGGCGCTGGCAGCACGGCCGCGCCGCTCCCGCCGGGGGGCGCTGCTGTGCTGGCCAGCGACCACGTACCGTCCGGCGCGATCGACCAAAGCCCGCCGCGTGTATAGGCCAGCAGCCCGCCGTTGGGCGCAGGGGCCAGCGCACCCGCCTCGCGCAGCAGCGCCCGGTCGATCAGTCGGCCATTCGGCGCGATCAGCAGCATTTGCAAATCGCGCGTGATCACGCCGAGGACGGCCTCAGTCGCCGCCCAGCGAAGGATCGCCGGCACGCCGCCCAGCCGCCAGAGGATGCCCCGCAGCGATGGGTCGAAAGCGAGCAGGTCGTCATCGGGTGTGCGAAACAGCCAGATCCCCCATGCCGCTAGCGGCGCGCCCTCGAGCGCAGGAGCCGCGCTTTGCCAGCGTTCGCCCAACGACCCGTCGCGGCCGATCGGCTGCATCGAGCCATCCGCATAGGCGATCAGCCCGCTCTCGCGGAACGGCAGCAGCCCGACCGCTGGCCGCGGCAGATTGACGCGCCAGAGGACGCGCCCATCTGGAGAGCCGCGCAGCACGCGACCGGCATCGAGCAGCAGCAAGCTCAGGTCGTCGAGCTGCACAGGCGGCGCGACTGGGCCGGCTTCGTCGGCGATATCCATGCGCCAGCGAAATGCATCGAGCAGCCACGCCTGCCAGTTGAGGATAAATTTGCTCGGCCGGCGCAGCCCCTGCGCCTCAGGGGGGCCCCAAACGTAGCCAGCGCCCGGTGTCGAGGGATTGCTGGTGCGAATTTCGAAATGCAGATGCGGGGCGGGGCGCGCATCGCCGATCGTCGCCAACACATCGCCGACGCGCACGCAGGTGAAGGCGGCGGGAAAAGCGACGCCATCCGCCTCGCTGAGATGCCCGTACATGCTGTAAGCGCTGCTGTTATCGGGGAAAGTATGTTCGATGATGATCACGCCGCCATCGCGCCCCCAGCCATTTGGGGAAGAGAACGTCACGCGGCCATCGGCGATCGCTCGCACGACATGCGGCCCGCCCCCTTCACTGGCATACCAATCCTCGCCCGTATGGGCGCGTCCTTGATGACGCACGCTGAGCGCGCCGAACTCTTGCACCAGCCGAAACGACGAACGATCGATTGGAAACTCGATCGTCGTCGCATAGCGGCACTGCGGCTGCCCATGCGCTGGGGCACTCGCTGGAGCGGCCGCGAGCATCAACAGCGCGGCCAGCATAAGCAACCATGAAGGTTTTTCAGCCAAACTGCGAAAAGATCTCATCCTTTCAGTATAGCCCATCTCGTCGCGGTCTTGGTATGGCAGCAGTAGGCAAAGACCGCGCCTGTTTGTAGAATGGAAGGCGCATCGAAGCTGTTTAACAGGATCACCACACGTGGACAACGGCTTTTATCCGCGCTGGCTGGAGTGGGCGCAGCGCTTGCAAGCGATCGCGCAGACCGGCCTGCACTACAACCCGCCCGAGTTTGACCGCCAGCGCTATGAGATGGTACAAACCATCGCCGCGGAGATCATGGCTGCCGGTGGCGCCAACTTCGAGGCTGTGTTGGCAGCGATGTCGGCGCAGAGCGGCCACGCCACGCCCAAAGTGGACGTGCGTGGCGTCGTCTTTCAAGAGGATCGCATCCTCCTCGTGCAAGAACGCCTTGATGAGAACCGCTGGACGCTGCCGGGAGGATGGGCCGATATCGGCGAGAGCGCGGCCGAAAGCGTCGTCCGCGAGATCGCCGAGGAAACCGGCTACCACACACGCGCTGTGAAGCTGCTGGCAGTTTACGATCGCAACAAACACGCGCACCCGCCCTATTTATTCCATGCCTACAAGCTCTTCTTCCTGTGCGAACTGGTCGATGAACAGCGTCACCCTGACCCGAAGAATGTGGAGACTGGCGAGGTTGGCTGGTTTCGCGCCGATGCCTTGCCCGAACTTTCGACGAGCCGAGTGACCGCCGACCAGATCATGCGCTTTTTCGCCCACCGCGCCAACCCGGCCCTGCCGACCGACTTTGACTGAACGACGCGCCCGCTTTGGAGAGAGACATGCAGCTCGCTGTTCAAGAGGATCTGCTGCCCGGCGGTGTGAGCGACAAGTTTGAACGCGCCCGCGCGTTGGGATTGGCCGGCATCGAGTTTTGGGCACAGGATCTGACCGATCGCGTGCCGACTATTGCTGGTGCAATGGAGCGCGCGGCTGTGCGAGCCGCGGCCGTCCATCTTGGCATGAATACCCATCTGCTGCACCCTGCTTGTGACGAGCGTGAAGCGGCGCTCGCAGAAGCGCTGCCTGCCTCGCTTGACATGCTGCGCCGCGCGGGCTGGGGAGGCTGACATGCGACCAATGTCGATCCTCGCGTGCGTGCTCGGTTTGGGCTCTGGGCTGCTGGCGCTGGGGGGCTGCGCATCTCCGCCACAGCCCATGGAAACGCCTGCGCTGCCGGAAACACCAACGGCGGAGATGCTCGACGAGACTGGCCGGCCAGCGCCAGCCGAGACGGTCGCCATTGAACTCGAGCCGACGCCGCGCCCGACCGCTGCGCCAGAACGCTACACCGGCTTAATGCAAGGCATTTCCAGCTCTGGCTTCCCGCAGCTTGGGTTCCCTAACGCTCCGGTCTCGGTCACGCTCTATGTCGGTTTCGACGATCTGGCATCGGCCGATTTTCATGCCGAGACGATGCCAGCCTTAATTGAGCGCGTGCAGACCGGCGAAATCTTACTGACGTTCGTGCCGGTCATCGAGCGTGTCTCGGATGCGCTTGCGGGCGGGCGCGCTGCCGCTCGCGCCGCCTTGTGCGCCGGTGAGCAAGATCGTTTCTGGCGCTATCACGATCTGCTGTTTGAAGCAGCGGCCGCCGAGCCAGAGCCGTTCGCTGACGCGGCGCTTCTCGCTCTGGGGCGCGCAGCCGGTCTCAACCTGAACGCGCTGCAAAGCTGTCTAACCAGCGACCGACCGGACAATACGCTCGGAACGGCCGATGCGCAGGTCGCTGGCATGAGCTTATTCACGCGCACGCCGTATGTCACCGTCAATGGTGTGCCCGCGCTCACCGATCCAGCCAGCCTCAATTTCACGATCGACCGGGCGCTGCGGGAGCTAAACCAGCGGCTGGCCGCGGCGCTGGCCGAAGCGACGGCCGAACCGGAGACGGCCGAGCCGACTGCTGAGGCGATCGTCATCAATCCGCTGCTTGGCGAGCCGGTCGACCCGCCGTTGATCATCGGCCTGCCCGCTGATTGGGTGTTTGGCCGTGATGTGTTCCTCCTACAAGATGTCGATGCCTTCCGCGGCATTCCGATCGTCGTCTACCGCGGCCCGGTAACCGGCGGTACCGGCACGATCGTGCTGCTGTGGGGGTTCCCCAACCTGATCGGTGGGGAGGTGCTTGGCGGTGAAGCCGCCATCGATCTCTTCTTCGATGGGCTGCGGCTGCTGCGGTTGGCTGTCATTGAAACGGGCTGCAACATCGGCACCGACGAGCGCCGCGAGTACAGCATCGGCGGGCTGGCGGCAACCGGCACGCAGTTTGCCGCGGTCGACTGCCCAGCGCTGCCCAATACGCGCGGTTGGTTCGCCGGCTTGCAGCAGGGCGGCATCAATTACATCTTCTATGCTTTCACCGAACCGATCGATGCCTTCGATGCGGCGGCGCCGGAACTGCAAGCGGTGCTCGACACTGTGCGCTTCCTGACGCCTGCAGCCACGGGCGAGTAAACGGAGCTGGTCGTGTTCAAACGGTTGTTGATCGTCCTTCTGATCGTCCTGCTTGTGGCGGCCGGCGCGCTGGTCGCCCTCGCGCTGGTTGACAGCAGCGCGCTGGCCTCCGCTAGCGATGTTGCCAACGTCTCTTTCCCGGCGGCCGATGGCGCGGTGTTGGTCGGCTTCTTGGCGATGCCTGAGACCCCGAACGGCGCTGCTGTGCTGATGGTGCATGAATGGTGGGGGCTTAATGCCGAGATCGTTGAGATGGCCGAGCTGCTGGCCGAGGAGGGCTACGTCGTGCTCGCCCCCGATACGTACCGCGGCCATGTGGCCACCACGGTTCCCGGCGCGCTGACGTTGCGCCTGAGCGCGCCGATCGATCGCGTCGACAGCGATATGCAGGCCGCGCACGACTTTTTGCTGACCGTCGATGGGGTGGATCCTGCGCGTATCGGCGTGATGGGTTTTTGCTACGGCGGCGGCGTGGCGCTGCGCCATGCCGTCAACAACCCAGCGATAGCCGCGACAGTCAACCTGTATGGCGCGACGATTGACGATCCAGCGGCCTTCGGCGCGTTACTGACGACCGGCGGCCCGGTGCTCGGCATCTTTGGTGAGATTGACCAGCAGATCCCGCTCCGCGAAGTGGAAGGGTTCGAGGCTGCGCTCGAACAGGCTGGCATCGACCATGTCGTGACGATTTACCCGGGCGTCGGCCATGCGTTCGTCGATCCGGCCGGCATCGCTGCTGGCGGCCCGGCCGCCGATGCGTGGGCGCAGATCCTCGCCTTCTTCGCGGCGCATTTGGGTAGGGAGGTCGACCCAGTTGGCTGAGCGCGCAAAAAGCCGCCCGCGCGTGGTCGTGGTCGGCGGGGGCATTGGCGGGCTGAGCGCGGCCATCCACTTAGCGGCGCGTGGCCTTGAGGTGGTCGTTTGCGAACAGAACCCGCAGGTCGGCGGCAAGATGTACGAGGTCGCCGCGGACGGCTTTCGCTGGGATACAGGGCCGTCCGTCATCACCATGCGTCACGTGTTCGAGACGCTGTTCGCGGCTGCCGGCCGCCGGCTGGAGGATTACCTCACCTTGCTGCCGGTCGACCCGCTAACGCGCTACTTCTATCCCGATGGCAGTCAGATCGATGCCGCCCATGATCCGCAGGTGATGGCTGAGCGGATCGGCGTGTTCGTCGGCGGGACGGAGGGCGCACGCGACGCACGCGGCTACCTGCGCTACCTCGCCTATGCCGAGCGCATCCATCGCATCACCGGGCCGGTCTTCATCTACAACGACCCGCCGACGCTGGGCCGCATTGCGCGGACGCCGCTGCGCGATATGCCAGCTGTTGACCCGCTGCGGACGATGGACGCCAGCATTCGGGGCTTCGTCCGCTCGCCCAAGCTGCGCCAACTGCTGGGCCGCTTCGCGACTTACGTTGGGGCCAGTCCCTATCTGGCGCCAGCCACGCTCAACGTGATCGCCCATGTCGAACTGAGTGGCGGCGTTTGGTATCCGCGCGGCGGCATCTACGCGATCGCGCAGGCGTTCGCGCAGCTGGCCTGCGAATTGGGCGTCGAGCTGCGCACAGGCGCGCGCATCGAGTCGATCGAAGTGGCCGGCGGCCGCGCGGCTGGGGTGCGGCTGGCCGGTGGCGAGCGCGTGCCCGCCGAGGCTGTCATCGCCAATGTCGACGTGGCAACCGTCTACGAGCGGCTGTTGCCGGAAGATGCGGCGTATCGGCGGCGGTTCGAGCGGCTGGCGCGCATGGAGCCATCGTGTTCGGGCTTCATCCTGCTGCTCGGCATTGAAGGGGAGCACCCCCAACTGGCGCATCACAACATCTTTTTCTCGAGCGATTACCGGCGTGAATTCGCTGACATTTTCCAGCGCGGCATCCCGCCGGATGAGCCAACGGTTTACGTGGCTATCACCGCGAAAACCGATCGCGGCCATGCGCCGCCCGGCTGCGAGAATTGGTTTGTGCTCGTCAACGCGCCGGCGCTGGCCGCGCCGGGTGGCGGCGCAGGGTTTGACTGGCAACGCAGCGCCGAGGACTATCGCGCAGTGGTCTTGCAGATGCTGGCGCGCTTCGGGCTGGATGTGCGCGGCCAGATCCGCACTGAGCGCCGGCTAACCCCGCTCGAGATCGAGCGGCTGACCGGCGCGCGGCGCGGCGCGCTGTACGGCATCTCTTCTAACGACCGTTTCAACGCTCTGCGCCGTCCGCATAACCGCGCCCCCGATGTGCGTGGCCTCTACTTCGCCGGTGGCACAACGCACCCGGGCGGCGGCGTGCCGATGGTCACGCTTTCCGGTGGCGTGGCGGCGCGGCTGGCGCTGCGCGATCTGGGCTGGCCTGCTGAGGGATGAAGGCTTTCTATTCTGAGACATTTGTGCTGCCGCTGCCGCCGGAGCATCGCTTTCCGATGGCGAAGTATGCGCTGCTGCGCGACCGCGTGCTGGCCGAGGGGATTATCGCGCCACAAGATCTGTTGCTGGCCGAGCCAGCGACCGATGAGCAGCTCCTGCGCGCGCACGATGCGACTTATATCTATCGCGTCAAACATGGCCTGCTGACGGCGCGTGAACAGCGCCGCATCGGTTTTCCGTGGTCGCCAGAACTGGCCGCCCGCGCTGTGCGCACCGTTGGCGGGACGATCGGGGCGTGCCGCGCCGCGCTGGCCGATGGGGCGGCCGCCAATCTGGCCGGCGGGACGCATCATGCCTTCCGCGATCGCGGCGAGGGCTACTGCGTCTTCAATGATGCGGCTGTCGCTGCGCGCGCTATGCAGGCCGAGGGACACGCTCGCCGCGTCGTGATCATCGACTGCGATGTGCATCAAGGCAACGGGACGGCCGCCATCTTTGCTGGCGACCGAACCGTCTTCACGTTCTCGATCCACAGCGCGCGCAATTTCCCTTTTCATAAAGAGCGCAGCGATCTCGACCTTGAGCTGCCTGACGGCACCACAGATGACCTCTTTCTGACTATGGTCGAGGAAGGGACGCGGCGCGCGCTGGCGCTGGCCGGCGCCGATCTCGCGATCTATTTGGCCGGGGCAGACCCGTATCAAAACGACCGGCTGGGGCGCATGGCCGTGACAATGGAAGGGCTGGCCCAGCGCGACCAGATCGTCTTCGATCTATGCCGCGCAGCTGGCCTGCCGGTCGCGATCGCCATGGCCGGCGGTTACGCGCGCGACGTCCACCAGATCGTGGCCATCCATGCGCAGACGATTCGCATTGCTGCGAGTTTATGGGGATGAAACCTTGCGCAACCATTGAGCGCACGTGACCTGCTTCGGCATCATCAAGGCGACCTCTGTCAATGTGCTGGCAGTAAGGCGCGCAATGCGCTGTATCGTGCGCGAAAGCGGCAGCCCTTCTGCTACAATAGCGCGCATGAGCGTCGATCCATCGACCCACCCACTGGGCGGAGCAGCCGCCCGCCGCGCCGCCCGCAATGCCGCCGCCATCGCCGCCGCGCGCATCCTCAGCAGCGGCGCGCTGTTCATCTGGCAGTTGATCCTCGGCCGCCTGCTTGGCGCAGCCGAGTTTGGTATCTACGGCACCATCGGCGCCCTGTATGCGATCGGCGCGGCGATCGTCACTTTTGGCATGAGCCTGATCGTCATCCGTGATATCGCCCGCGCGCCGGAGCAAGCTGGCCGCTACCTAACGGCCTGCCTTGTTATGCAGACTGGGCTGGCGCTGGTGGCCTATCTGGCGTTGAATGGGGCGGCGCTGGCGCTTGGCTATGACAAGGCGCTGCGCGCGCTGGCGGCGATCGCTTGTTTGAGCCTGTTCCTCGATCTGGCCGGCAATCTGGCTTATGATCAACTGCTGGCACAGGAGCGCATGGTCACCACGTCGCTCGTTGAAGTGGGGCATGTGATCGCCCGCATCGCCGCGGCGGGGCTGGCGCTGGCGGCCGGTTGGGGGCTGCTCGGCGTCTATTTGGCGACGCTCGCCTCTGGCTTTGGGCGGTCGGCGCTGCTGTGGGCGCTGCTGCGTGGGACAGGTGTGCGGCCGATCTGGCCGCTTGACCGTGCGATCGCCCGCGCGCTGCTGGTCAACAGCGCGCCACTAGCGCTGGCGGCCTTCATCAACATGACCTATGCGCAGGTCGATAAGCTGATGACAACCAGCCTGCTCGGTGAAGCCGCCACCGGCCAACTCAATGCTGCGTTCGTCATCATCGTCGGCGTGGTCGAACTGCTCAGCACGACGGTGCTGGTGGCGCTCTACCCGCTGATGTCACGCGCCTACCGCGCTGGCGGCGAGAACGCCGCCTTTTTCTTCATGGTTGAAAAGCTGGCTTTCTTCACCCTGCTGATCGGCTTGCCTCTGGGGCTGGCCTTCAGCCTGCACGCGCCGGCGATCATCGCGCTGTTCGGCCCCGCCTTCGAACCAGCGGCCGTTGTGCTGCGCGTCCTAATCTGGTACGCAGTAGCGACGATGATCGTCAACATCTTCGCGCAGGGGTTGATGGTACAAAACCGCCAGCGCCGCTACGTCGCTATGCGCACAGCCGGGTTGGTTGGCAAGCTGCTGCTCAACCTGTTCTTGCTGCCGCGCATTGGCGTCATTGGCGCAGCGACGGCCTCGGTGCTGGCAGAGGTAGGCGTCCTGATCGCGCTCAGCGGGCTGTACCCGATCGACTGGCGCGCACGGCTGCCGCGGCTGCTGCGCTTAGGCGCAGCGACCGCGGTCGCTGCGCTGGCGATGGCCGCGCTGGGCGCGTTCGGCGCCTTGGCCGGGCTGGCCGGCGGGCTGGCGGTCTTCGCTGGGGCGTCGCTGGCCGGCCGTGTGCTCGCGCCAGATGAATGGGATCTGCTCTACCGGCTGACGGCGGCCGCGCCGGGTGGCAGCTTTGTGCTGCGCTACTGGCGGCGCGACACGCCGATCAACTGGTGAGTGAGCAGCTTATCGCAGCGCGATGCCGCATTCGCCGACGACCGTCTCGCACATGGCAATGCGCGTGCCGTTGAGCAGCACGTCGAACGTCGCCGCGCCCCAGAAATAATAGATATCGGCTGAATACCATGCCGCCAAGTTGCGGCACGAGCCGGCCGGCGGCGCGCTGGGGTAGGCCAGCGGCCGGAAGCCGATACAGGCGCCCGGCGGGAAAGCGATCGGGTTGAAAGCGGTCGAGGTCTGCGCCAGCACGTCCATAGTGGCGCTCCGGTTCGCCCCACTGAACGACAGCCCGCTCACGTTGAGCGACCGTCCCGAGATATTCGTCATCAAGAAATAGGTCGGATCCCAGCGCAGCAGCAGCTCGACAGCCTCCGGCGGCAGCGGCGTCGGGGTGACGGCCGGCGCAGCCGGGGAGACAGGCATCGGCAGGGCTAAGGCCTGCTCGTCGAACAGGCTGACGCGCAGTGCGTATGGCTGCGGATCGCCGCCGTTGTGGCGCAGGCGCAGCAGCACTGCATCGCCGGGGGCGACTGCGAACGTACCGGCGAAGGCCGGCGGCCCGATCAGGGCGATCGTCGCGCCCGTTTCAACCAGCTCCAAAGCGGCCGAGAGCCGGCTGGGCGCGTCGCCCTCGGCGCGCACCTGCACAGCCAACGCGCCATCATCGAGATCGAGCGTGTAGAGCAGTTCGGGCGTTTCGGCGCTGACCGCGCCCGTGACGGACATGCCCGCGCTCAAAAGCGTCGCGGCGGTCAGATCGGGACGGGCATCGACGGCCAGCGGCAGCACAGGTGCCCGCGCCGGCAGCAGCTGCTCAGCGAGCGGCGGGCCAGCGCTTTCCGCCGGCGCGGCCAGCGGGACATCGCCTTCGAGCAGGCTCACAGAGAACGGCCCCTGCGTGCCGCCGGCGCCCTGCACTTGTATGAAGTAGCGGCCGGCCTCCGCCAGCGTGATGGCCCCGCCAGCGCTGGCCGCGCCGGGAGGGGCACTCAAGGTAGCCAGCACGGTGTTGCGGCTGTCGGCCACCAAAATGACCGGCCGCAGTTCGACCGATGGCGTCGTGAGCTGGATCGTGAGCGTTGTAGCGGCCGCGATATCGAAGAAGTAGCTGGGGGCCGGGTTATCACCCGTGACGACGCCGGTTTTGGTCTCGCCGATAGCGATCGTATCGACTGATTGGGCGACCACGCTCGCGCCGGTCGCTAGGGCTGCGATCAGCAGCATGAAGAGTCGCTTGAAAAGGATCATCACTGCCCCTTACACTAGCAGGACTTGCCCGTTTACTATACTTGAAAACGCCGCCGGGGAAATGGCGTCCTTCCGACGCTTTCTAACCGCTGGTCGACCTGAACTGCGCTGATGCGTGATGGCTTGGAACTGCTGCTGATGCCCAAACCGCCCTACGACTTCGCGCTGACCGCCCGCGCCGCGCGCTATTACTCAGTGCTGGGCCGCGCGATTGAGCGGGATGGTTCCGTAGTGTATCGGCGCGCGCTGCGCTGCGGCGCCGCGATCGCTCTGATTGAACTGCGGAGCGTCGGCACGATCGAGCAGCCGTCGATAATGGCGCGTCTGCTCGCTTCGTCGAAGGTGGTTGACCCGGCGGCGCTGGCGCGCCAGCTTGAACAGATGCTCAACCTCAGCAGCGATCGGACGCTGTTCTATGCATCTGCCGCCGACCCAGCGCTGCGCGCCACGATCGACCGCCTGTACGGGCTGAGCGTGTTTCAGGCCGAATCGCTGTTTGAGGCATTGGCAATCACGATGATCGAGCAGCAGATCGCGCTGCGGATGGCGCAGCAGGCCGAGCGCTGGCTGGTGGCGCAGCTGGGAGAATCGATCAGCTACGAGGGCGAGACCTATGCCGTTTTCCCGGCGCCGGAACGGATCGCTAGGCTGACGGTGGACGAGCTGCGGCCGCTTAAGATTACCTTTCAGCGCATGGCCCGCTTGATCGCGCTGGCGCAAAGCGCGGCTTCCGGCGGCATTGATCTTGAGGACATTCGCGCCTTGCCGCTCGACGAAGCGTATGCCGCCGTGCGCGCCATCCCCGGCGTCGGCCATTGGACGGCGGCATGGGCGCTGCTGCGCGCTTGCGGGCACTATCTATATTTTGGCAGCGCCGATGTCGCGCTGCGCGCGGCCGTCAACGCTTATCATTTTGGCGCAGAAGGGCGCGCAGCAGCACCCACCGTTGACGAGCTTTTCGCGCGTTATCGCCCGCACGATGGCATCGCTGCTTACTACACCTTGATGCGCTGGGCGTTTGAGCGCTACCCGGCCTGACGTTCAGCGCGCGTTGGGTATAATATCACAAGGTCTATCGTGAAAGGACATCGCTATGAGCCAGCCGCAGCAGCGCCAAGTGCGGCTTGAACTGCCCGCCAATTTGAACGCCGTGTATTCCAACGCAGTGATCATCAGCCAAACCCCTGCCGAAATCGTCTTCGACTTCATTCAAATCATGCCTAATGATCCACGGGCGCGCGTGCAGTCGCGCGTCGTCATGACGCCGACCAGCGCCAAGAGCCTGCTGCGCGCACTCGAACAAAACCTGATGCGCTACGAGGAAAAGCATGGCGAGATCAGCGTGCCCCCGCAGCCCTCTTCGCTGGCCGACCAACTCTTCGGCGGAATTCGCCCAGAAGACAATCCTCCCAGCGACAAACCGGAAGGCGAGACTCCCTCATGACCGCGCTCGAGCCGATCAGCGAAGCGATCCGAGTCGATTTCACCAGCAAAACGGCTGCGCGCGATGCCGCCATCGGGCGCTCGCGCGAGCTAATCCGTCACTGTGCTGAAGCGATCCGCGCGACTCATCGCCGCGAATGGGAGGGAGCATCCGCCAAACTGGCGGCCGCACGGGCCAGCGCTGGTGAGCTGCGCGCCGTCGTCGAGGGATATAGCGACCTCTATTACAGCGGCTATCTGCAAGACGCGCTGAAGGAGCTGGCTGAAGCATTCATCACCTACGCAATTGTGCGCGCCGAGCCGCTGCCGACGCCGGAGGCGCTCAACGTCCCCAGCGCCGCCTATCTTAACGGGCTGGCTGAAGCCGCGACCGAGCTGCGCCGCTTCATCCTTGATATCTTGCGCCGTGAAGACGCTGGCGAAACAGCCGCGCTGGCCGAAGCCGAGCGCCTCTTAGGGTGGATGGATGCCATCTATGACGAGCTAGTGACGTTCGATTTTCCTGACACGATCACTGGCGACCTGCGCCGCCGCACCGATGTCGTGCGCGGCGTGCTCGAACGAACGCGCGGCGACATAACGACCACGCTCCAGCAGTATCGCTTGCAAGCGGCGCTGCGCCGCGTCGAGCATCGCTTCGACGGTGGCTAAGCTCGAACTACGCGACCCCTGCTCAGCCGCTTGCTTGACGAATTAGAACGTTGGTGCTACGCTAGCGAAGAAATATTGGAAATGCGTTAGGACGTGGCAGGTGTCGTTAGAATTCGTCAAGGTCGTTGAGCAGGTGCAGACGATGGGGCGCTATCTCGGCCATCGCAGCCAAAGCCAGTCTGACCGGATAGCGCTGGCGCTTGAGCGATTCTACGCGCTGACCGATCTCGAACCGGTGCGCGAGCGCATCGCGCTGGTGCGCGAAAGCGGCGTCAGCGGCTATCGCGGGGCGACGGCCGCCCCACCCCCATGCGATGAGGTCTTGTGCGGGGTCGGGCCGGCCCCGCAGCCCCCTGCGCAAGCGACGATCCTCGCTGTTGATGGATCGCAGGTTTATCCTGACCAACACGCGCCAGCGCTGTACTACCTGATCAACGTGGGCCTGTTCGTTTACTATCACGGCAGCGGGCATCTACCCGACCAGATGACCCAACCGGAGCTGGCCTATAAAGATACGCTGCTGCTCGATCGGGATGGCCGGCTGATCACCAACCAGACCGTCAACGCTCGCCGAACGCTGGCCGAGATGCGCCTGCTGGCTGCAGCGGCTTGGGACCTGCGCGATGCGCCGCGGCCGCTGGTCGCGCTGCACGATGGCGGCCTGCTCAAGTATTTCGGCGCGACTGATATTGCCGACGCGCAAGCGGTTGAGCAAGGCTACATGGAGACGCTGCAGCAGCTTCACGACAGCGCGGCCGTGCTGGCGGGTTACGGTGATGCGCCGCGCAGCAGCAGTGTGATCAGCTTGCTGCATCTGATGAGCCTGCCCGATGATCAGGTCAACGAGGCAAACTTAAAGACGAACGGCGCTTTGGAAGGCCTAACGGATGTGGCGTTGTTCGCCCACGTGCTCGCGGCCGGCCAGCGGTCGGCGCTTATGGTGCAGAATTCGCCGCAAAACCGCGATTACAAGCGCCGCGGCGATGCCTTTGAGATCGCTTTTTTCTACGTCAATGTCGCGCCGGGAGACCGGCCGACGATCGTCCGTATTGAAGTGCCGCTGTGGGTCGCGCGTGATGGCGCTGCCATCGACGCGCTGCACGCGCTGCTGGTGACGCAGTGCGCCATTCAGGGGCGCAAGCACTATCCTTATGCGCTCACCCGGGCTGATGAGCTGGCCTATGTGAGCAGCACCGAAAAGGGCGAGCTGGACTCGTTGATCCGCATCGAGATGCTCAAAAATCAGATGCAGCCGGAAGCCTCGAGCAAGCTACAAACCAAAGGACTGGCGCGCGGCAGCCGGCGCCAGCACCGCCTAAGACGATAATCAAGGGACGAGAAATGACGGTGAGGGAGCGAGGGTTGATCGTTGGGCGTGTGCTGCGCGCCAGCACCACGGGCTTCGATTGTGGGACGCGCGGCAGCCGCCTCGATGAGCGCCATCAGTTCGGCGCTTTCGTCAAAGCGCCGCTGACGGATGATGGCAGCGGCTGGGCGATCGGGCTGATCCACACCATCCGCATCGATGATGACCCGCTGGCGCGCGAACTGGTGATGGCCACAAGCGTCGATAATACGGCGCTGATCGACCAGCGCGAGAATCGCATGGTGCCGATCGAGATCGGCGTGATGAACGTCGGCTGTGCGTTCGATGGGCAGCTGCTGCAAAGCCTGCCTCCACGCCCGCCGATGAGCCTGTGCGAGGTGGAGATGTGCAGCCTCGAAGAAGTCTACACCTTCACGGCCCGCTGCGATTTTTTCCGTTTGGTGCTCAATGCCAAAGACGTGCCAAGCGATGAGCTGCTGGCCGCGGCACTGCGCTACGCGATGTGGGCTTATCCAGAAGGCGAACGTTATGCGTTCATGGTGCGCTGTGGACGGCACATCGCCGGGCTGCTCTCTCACGACCTGAAACGGCTGGCGCACCTGCTGGCGATGATTAAGCCGTGAACGCCCCGGTTTCGGCGGCTTCATCGGGTTCGGCTGTGGCTGTAGGCGGCGGCGCGGCCGCCGGGCCAACGTCGTTATAGACTGGCAGCAAAGCAAGCTGCGCATCGCTGATGTCGAACAGACGCGCCAGCCCCCACCCAATGCCATCGCCATAGCTGACGTACAACCACTGCTGGTCGGCCGAGCGCGCGATCGGCGTCACTTCGCTGTTAAATTGGACGATGGTGGTCAGCGGCGCATCGAGACTCGGCGCATCGCGCAGGCGCGTGTTGAAGCGTGTGCGCACCAGTTCGGCCGGCGGCAGCAGGCCAGCCCCGCTCGCATCGGGCACCAGCACGGGCAGCGTGTTCGGGTCGCCCTCTACGATCACCGTGAAGTACGCCACCCAGCCCTGCCCCTCATCGAGATCGATCAGCAGCCAGTCATTGTTGGTGTTGCTGCGCGCGTTCGCCGGCGCGCGATCATCAACATCGAGCTGCGTGACGATCGATGCGCCGATGGTTGGCGCGGCGCGCACATTGACCAGCCCGTAGGCAATGACATAAACCGCATCGCCCTCGGCTTCCGCTACGCCGAAGGCATCGGTATCGACGACGGGCAGCAAGTCGAGCGAGCCGTCGATCATGAGCGTGAAAGAAGGCAGCCAACCTGTTTGCCCCTGCTCGGTGGCGATGCGCACCCACAGCCCATCCGGATCACGACCAGTGACGAGCACTTCGGCGCCTCGGGCAAGCTGGCCGACGATATCAAAGCGCGTATCGGGGCCGCTGCGGATGTTGACGGTCTGGTAAGCCGTGCCGGAGAGGATTTCGTCGGGCTGCGCTGCGACCGCCATAAGGCCGGCCAGCAGGCAAAAGAGGATGAGAAGCGGCTTGCGAGTCATGCATTTTCCTGCGCACATCACAAAGCGCCATTATAGCAGAAGGCTGCGCGTTTTGGATGGGGCGTTTCTGGCGCGGCTTGTGCTATGATTGAGGGTTGGCAGCCCCTGCCATTGTAACGGCAACAGCGCATACATTGGACTGCGCATGGCGAAAGTCAGCCTGCTGGGCGTCCCGACGGACGCGCAGACCTTCGAAATCGCGATCACAACGCTGCTCAATTGGGCGCAGCCGCCGGGGACGCGCTATGTCTCAACTTGCCCGGTTTACACCATCATGATGTGCGTTGATCACCCGGCCGTCATGGCGGCGGTGAGCAGCGCAGCGATGGCAACCGCCGATGGCATGCCGGTCGTATGGATGCAGCGGCGGCGCGGGCATCCTGAAGCCGAGCGCGTCTATGGCCCCGATGTGATGCTGGCGCTGTGCGAACGCGGCGTTCCCACCGGGCTGGGTCACTTCTTGCTCGGCGGCGCGCCTGGCGTCCCGCAAAAGTTGGCCGAAAAACTGTGCGCGCGCTTTCCGGGGTTGAACATCGTCGGCGCGCATTCGCCGCCGTTTAGTGACCAGCTTCACACGCCCGATCCATCGCTAGTGGCGCTGCTTAATGACAGCGACGCTAACGTGATCTGGGTGGGGCTGGGTTCGCCCAAGCAGGATTTGTGGATGGCACTTTACCGGCCGGTACTGCGCGCGCCGCTGCTGATCGGCGTGGGCGCAGCTTTTGATATGCTGGCTGGGGTCAAGCGGCAGGCGCCGGCATGGATGCGCAGCGCCGGCTTAGAGTGGCTGTTCCGGTTGGCGCAGGAGCCGGGCAGATTAGGCAAGCGCTATTTCATCTACAATCCCCGCTTCGTCTGGCGGGTCGCGCTTGAGGAGTTGGAACTGCGGCGGGCGAGGCGCTGATGGTCCATTGCTGATTTACCGGAAGACGCCATAATAGACAAGGTGTCAATCGAAGCGATCAGCGGCACGCGGACGAAATGGGTCAATATCGTTGACCCCACGCTGCACGACGCAGCGTGGCTGCGCCTCCATTACCCATTGAAGAAGACCTGCGAGCCTTCTTCATCATTTCTGGCATTATGCTGATAATAGATGTCTCGATGTTGGTATTCTTTCGCAGGCGCAAATGGCTATGAATGCACTGCCCCCGGCGAATTACATCCAGACGGATGACGAACTAGCGGCAGCCGTCGCCATGCTGCGCCACGAACCGCTGCTGGCTGTTGACACTGAGTCGAACAGCATGCATGCCTATCGCGAGCGCGTTTGTCTCATCCAGATCTCGACGCGCAGCGCTGACTATATCATCGATCCGCTTTGCGCCATCAACCTTGCGCCGATCGGCGATTTGCTGGCCGATCCTGCAATCGAAAAGGTATTCCACGCCGCCGAATACGATTTGATGTGCCTGAAGCGCGATTACAACTTCAGCGTCAACAACCTGTTCGATACGATGATCGCCGCACGCATTTGCGGTTATAAAAACGTCGGCTTAGGAACGCTGTTGAGTGAATTCATCGGTGTGAAGCTGGACAAGAGTCATCAACGCGACGACTGGGGCAAACGGCCGCTGCCCGCGTCTAGTTTGCATTACGCACAGATGGATACGCATTACCTGCCCGACCTGCGCGAGCATTTCGCCGACCGACTGGCGCAGCTCGGCCTGTGGCAGGAAGCGCGCGAAACTTTTGCCGAACTGAACCCAGCGCCGGCTCCCAATCACCAGTTCGACCCAGACGGCTACTGGCGAATCGCGCTGCCTAACCAGCTTACGCCGCGGCAGACGGCCGTCTTACGCGAGCTGTACCTGCTGCGCGAGCGGGTGGCGCAGGAACGAGATGTGCCGCCGTTCAAGGTCTTCAGCGACCGCACACTGGCCCAGCTCGCGCGCGCCCAGCCGAAGACAGCCGCCGAGTTAAGCGGCATCGAAGGCATGTCTAACGGGCAGGTTCGCCGCTATGGAAGCCAGATTTTGAAGGCGATCGCGCAGGGGATGGGCGCTGCATTACCTCAGCAGCCCCCGCCACGCCCCCCGGCCGATCCTGTGGTCGTCGAACGCTACAGCAAGCTGCGCGATTGGCGGCGCCAGCGCGCGCTGGCGCGCGGGGTCGAGTCCGATGTCATCATCAGTCGTGAGGCTTTATGGGCGCTGGCCGAACAAGCGCCCACAACCCTCGAAGCGCTGCGAGGGATTCACGGCCTCGGCCCGTGGCGCATCGAACAATATGGCGAAGAGCTGCTGCGCGTCCTGCGCAACGGCCGCAAATAAGGGCTGCGCAAAGGTTAAGAGATGCGAATCACGTTCTATGGAGCAGCGCGCACAGTGACTGGGTCGCAGCATTTGATCGAGGTGAACGGCATACGCCTGCTGCTTGACTGCGGCCTGTTTCAGGGCAAGCGGGCCGAAAGCTACGCGCGCAATCAGCATCTCCCATTCGACCCGCGCACGATCGATCTCATGATCTTGTCGCACGCGCATATTGACCATTCCGGCAACATCCCGAATTTGGTCAAGCAGGGGTTCAAGGGCGATATCATTTGTACCTACGCCACTCGCGATCTGTGCTCGATCATGCTGCTGGACAGCGGTTACATCCAAGAGCGCGATGTTGAGTATTTGAACAAAAAGAAAACGCGCCGCGGCGAACCGCTGGTCGAGCCACTTTATACGATCGCCGATGCGACTGCCTGCTTGCAGTATTTCACCAGTCAGGGCTATGACCGGCCGCGCGCGATCGCACCGG
The DNA here is from genome assembly GCA_046719065.1 of Aggregatilineales bacterium. Lineage (GTDB taxonomy): Bacteria > Chloroflexota > Anaerolineae > Aggregatilineales > Phototrophicaceae > Flexifilum. Next base: position 151,719 of record JBDNDP010000008.1, read on the forward strand.
GAATCTCGCTGCGCTTGCTCGATGCGGGGCACATGCTGGGCAGCGCCATCATCGAGCTGACGATCGAAGACCAGTCGCGCGGGCGGGCGCTGCGGCTGGTCTTCAGCGGCGATCTGGGTCGTGAAGGGCTGCCGATTCTGCGCGACCCAACGCGCCTGAACGAGGCGGATGTGTTGATCATGGAATGTACCTATGGGGGGCGCCACCATTCCGATATCGAGATGGACACGATCGCGCTTGGGCACATCATCAGCGAGACGTACAAACGCGGCGGGATGATCTTGATCCCGGCGTTCGCTGTCGGCCGCACGCAGCAGCTCGTTTATACCTTCCATCAGATGGCGCGCGCCGGCACGATCCCTGACCTGCCGATCTACGTCGACAGCCCGCTGGCTGTTGATGCGACGGCTGTTTATCGCCTGCACCCAGAATGTTATGACGACGAGACGACGAACTTCATGCTGGGCGGCGAGCGCCGGCTCGATCCGTTCGGTTTCGAGCGGCTCATCTACACACGCCACGTCTCGGAGAGCAAACAGCTTAATGATCTCAAAGAGCCAGCCGTGATCATCAGCGCAAGCGGCATGGCCGAGGCCGGGCGCATCCTGCATCATTTAGCTAACCGCATCGAAGACCCGCGCACCACGATCCTGATCGTCGGTTGGCAAGCGCCCGATACGCTTGGCCGCCGGTTGGTTGACGGTGAGGCGGAGGTCAATATCCTCGGCGACCGCTACCGCGTGCGCGCCGAGGTGAAGGTCCTCAACGGCTTCAGCGGCCATGCTGACCATGATGAGCTGCTGGCGTGGTTCGGTGCGATCCAGTCTAAACCGCGGCGGACTTTCCTCGTGCACGGCGAGCTAGATGCCGCACAGGCGCTGGCGCACGATCTGGCTGGTCGCTTTGGCGTCGCGGCGGAGATCCCGGAATGGAAGCAGTCAGTGGAGGTATAAACGTTGCCCGGGCCGAGCGTTTTCGCCGACGAATGGCGCGCCTGTCTGCGCGCACACTATATGCATGTGATCCGCGAGCGCGACACGGTTACTGAACGCACGCTGGTCGATGTCCTGCGCCGCGTTGGTTTCACTGAAACTGAGCTGGCAGAACTGCGCGTGCTGGCCACGATGCATGTCGATCGGATGGGCGCCGATTTCACGCCCGATCTCGAGGCGCTGGCGGCCCACGAGCCGCCGGTCTACCCCGCTGTCGCTCTCGAGCCAACCGAGATGGTTGAGGACGATTCATCCCTGCTTCCGCCCGAAGACGAAGCCGCGCCGCACACCGCCGAACCGGAACCCGACGATTCTGCCTCTATCGGTGATGATCCCAGCGCTGCCGATGCCCCACCAGCTGAGCCGGGCTTTCAGCAGCTTAGCCTCTTCTAAACCCGTGATGAATGATTACGGGTTTATGCGGCTGGCGCTGGCCGAGGCGGAAAAAGCGCTGGCAACCGGCGATGTGCCGGTCGGTGCGGTGGCCGTTCATCAAGGCCGCGTAATCGGCGCCGGGCACAACCGGCGCGAAGCCGATCAAGACCCCACCGCCCACGCCGAGATGATCGCCCTGCGCCAAGCCGCGGCCGCGTTGGGGCGCTGGCGGCTGGATCAAGTCACCCTCTACTGCACGCTTGAGCCTTGCGTCATGTGCGCCGGGGCAATGTTGCTGGCGCGGCTGCCGCGGCTGGTCTATGCGGCGCCCGACCCGAAAGCGGGCGCGGCCGGCAGCATCCTCGATGTGCTGCGCCATGAACGGATGCTGCACCGCGTCGACGTGCAAGGCGGCCTGCTCGCTGAGGAAGCCGCCGAGCAGCTTCGGGCCTTCTTCCGCGATCTGCGCGGGGGTTAAATTCGGGATTTACCGCCCCCCTTGCTGCGGTATAATGAGGTCGTACTGGAGAGGTGCCAGAGTGGTTGAATGGGCTCGTCTCGAAAATGAGTGTGGTCTTACGGCCACCGCGGGTTCGAATCCCGCCCTCTCCGCTGTGAGGCGAGACCCCTCAAGGTTTCGCCTTTTTCTATCGGCCACTACGGCATCATGATGCCTGCAAAGGTTCTCCAAGTATGATCGTCAATGGCAATACAACCCCACTGCGCGTCGGTATCATCGGGATGGGATGGGCGGGTGAAACGCATCTCAAGGCTTACCTGACGATGCCCAACGTTCAAGTCATCGCGATCTCGGACCCACGCGCCGACCACGTCGCCGAACTGGGATCGCGCTATAACGTCCCGGTCGTCTCCACCGATTATGAACCGCTGCTCACCCGTGAAGACCTCGATATCATCAGCGTGACGACGCCGAATTATCTGCACGCGCCCATCGCCATCGCCGCGCTGGAGCATGGCAAGCATGTTTTATGCGAAAAGCCGCTGGCGCGCACGGTCGCCGAGGCCGAAGCGATGGTCAAAGCGGCGATCGAAAACAACCGCGTGCTCGAGGTGGCCTTTAACCATCGCCGTCGCGGCGATGTCGATGTGCTCAAACGTTACATCGACGAGGGTGGCTTAGGACGCATCTACCACGCAAAAGCCACATGGATGCGCCGGAACGGCATCCCCGGCATGGGCGGGTGGTTCACCAGCCGTGAGATGGCTGGCGGCGGCCCGCTGATCGATTTGGGCGTGCACGTGCTCGATATGGCGATGTATCTGCTCGATGAGCCAGAAGTGCTGGCAGTGAGTGCGGCAACTTATGCTGAACTGGGCCCGCGCGGCCGCGGCAGCCGCGACCGTCGCTTGGGCGGCGTCTATGAGGTTGAGGATCTGGCGACTGCGTTCATCCGGCTGGCGGGCGGCGTCACGCTGTTGCTGGAGGCGAGCTGGGCGACCTACGGCAAGAACGACGACGATTTCGGCGTCTCGCTTTATGGCACAGAGGGCGGCGCAACCATCGAGATTAAGAACTACGCATGGCAGGATACGCTACGCATCTATACCGACGTCGCCGGCGCCCCGGCCGACATTCACCCTGTTGTGACGCGCGGCGAGGGCCATGCTGGCGTCATCCGAGACTTCATCGCTGCCATCCACGAAGGCGACTGGTCTGCCCATGTCGGGCGCGAGGGGCTGCGCCGCGCACAGATTATTGAAGCCTGCTATCGTTCGGCGGCTGAAGGCCGCGAACTCGCGCTGGTTGATGCGGCGACCCAGATTTGACGATACGTTCAGCTGCCGGCCGTGCCGGCGCAAACCCATAAAAGCGCGGGGGCAGTACCCTCGCGCTTTTGCTATGTCTCGTTCGTGCGGGGATTACAGCAGCGAATTGACGTTGATGCCGCGGCGCTTGAGGAAGGCCATCAGCCCGATTTTGTCGATCGTGCGCAGCTCATCAACCGTCACTTTAACTTCAACCTTGCGATCCAATTCAGGCACATAGATGCGCTTGGTCTGCATATTCAGCTTGAATTGACGGCGGTTCGCGCGCATTGAGAAGCTGCGCGCGTTGCCAAACATGGGTTTTTTCCCGCTGATGTTGCGCTTGCTCGCCATTGGAACACACTCTCTATCGCTAATGCTTAATGGCGGCAACAATAGCACAAGCAGCCGCATTCGACAAGACGCAACCGCTGGCGCGCGATCATGTATAATGCAGCGCGCATGCATGTCGGTGAAAGAGGGAGTGATCATGCGGTTTAAGGCGCAAATCGCGGGACGTTTGTGGGCTGGCGGGCTGGCGCTGCTCTGGTTAGGAGCCTGTTTGCCGGCGGCTGTGCCAATGGCGACCCAGCCGCCTTCTTCGCAGGCTGAAGACCGCGGCGGCACGATACACAATATCGCCGCCGCGCAGCCTGAAGCGACGCCAACCTTTGAGGAGGCCGCGCCGCCGGTCACCCCCACGCCAGCCGGGATGACGCTGCGCCTGTGGTGGCCAGAGCCGCTTGCGCCGGTCGAAAATGAAGATGCGGCCGATTTGCTCTCTGAATTGATAGGCGCCTTTCGGGCTGCCAACCCCAACGTCATGGTCGATTTTCGGCTGAAGCAGGTCGATCACATTGGCATGTCGAACGTCGGCAGCCTGCTGGCGACCCTGCGCAGCGCCAGCGCCGTGGCGCCGGGAGCGCTGCCACACGTCACGTTGATGCGCCGCTCTGACTTGCTTGAAGCGGCCAGCCTCGGCCTGCTGCAGCCGCTGCGCATTCCGGCTGCTATCAGCGGAGATGTGCAGCGCACAGCCCTTGAGTTAGGCCGGATCGGCGAGCAGGTTTACGGCCTGCCCTATATGCTCGATGTGGAGCACATGGCTTTCACCGAGAGGGTGCTGCCACCCGCGCGTTGGGCATTCGATGATGTGTTGGCGAGCGATTTGACCTATGTTTTCCCGGCCGGCCGCGTCAACGTGCTGAGCAATGCGTTTCTGGCGCAGTATTTGACGGCCGGGCCAGATCTGTTGGTTGGCGGAGAGCTGATCGTTGATGCAGCTGTGCTGCGCACCGTCTATACTTTTTACGAGCAGGCGGTGGCCGCAGGCGTGATTGACGCATCGGTGCTTGAATACATTCGGCCTGAAGATTATGGCCCAGCGCTGCTCTCCGGCTTGGTCGATGCTGGCATCGTCACTTCGACCCTGTACGGCAAGCTTAGGGCGCGCGGCCTTGAATTGGGCTTCGGCTTGATTCCAACCACGACCGGCGAAGCGATCACGGTGCTCGATGGCTGGATGTGGGTCATTACCACGCCGGATATCAGCTTGCAAGAGGTCGCGCTGCGCTTCATCGAGCATATGATGCAGATCAGCGAACATGAAGCCTATGCGCGCGCGGTCAGGATGGTGCCTGCGCAGCGTACCGCCTTGCGCGGCGCCGTCGACCTCGACTATGCAGCGTTTGTCGATAATTTAGTCGCGCTGGCGATTCTACCGCTGCCAGAGAACGCCAGCGGCACGGTGGCGCGGGCGATGCAGTCTGGTTTGGCCTCTGTAATCGCCGGCCAGCGCACTGCCGACGAGGCGACGCGCGACGTGATCGCGCAGCTCAGCGGTTAGGCCCAACGCACCAGAGGATTTTTTACGTAGCTATTACCCCAACTTTGGCCAGCGCTTCGCGCAGCGTCGCCAAACTAATCGGTTTGACCAGATAACCGTTCGCGCCAGCCTCCTCGGCCTCCTCCGTCTTCGGCGGGGCATGGGCGGAAATCATGATGACCGGCATGGTCGCCGTCTGAGCTGTGGCGCGCAGTTCGCGCAGCATCTCAATGCCATTTTGATCGGGCAGCATGATATCGAGCAGAATGGCATCGGGCTGCATATAGGCCAGCTTATCCCACGCCTGTTTGCACGAGTTAGCTTCGACCGCTTGGTGCCCGATGATCTTTACGAAGGTCGCCAACATTTCAGCGGTGAGATGCTCATCATCAATGATCAGGATAGTGGCCATTCAGAATGCCTTTTCGTAGAAGCGATACGTCTTGTAGATGCGCGATCCAAACGAATGCGCCAAATTCATCATGGTGGTATTGTCTTTCAAGATCCACCCAAAATCGCCCGACTCATACGGCCCGCGCACCAACTTATCGAGAATGTTGAATGCCAGCACTGCGTCAACCCCTTTGTTACGAAAGGGCGCGGCGACGCCGAGCAGTGGAATGCGCGTGATCTTGATCACTTTGGCGACGCGCCATGCCCACAGTGCCCGCAGCAGCGTGATCATTTCCGGCACACCCGGCCTCGGGTTAGCGGCTTTGAGCACGGCATTAAAATCAGGGACGGCCATGATGAACCCGGCCGGCACGCTATCGACCTCCGCGAAGAAGGCGAGGTCGGGGTCGAAGAACTGCCCCAGCGATTTCACCAAAGCATCCAGTTCGCGCGCGGTCATCGGCACGAAGCCCCAGTTTTTCTCCCATGCCTGATTGTACAGCTCCTTAAACAGCACGAACTCTCGCTTGAGATTGCGCCGGTCTAGCGGCCGCACCGTGATCTTGTTGCGCTTCATCACTCCTTGCGAGATGCGCCCCAGACGTTCAAGCAGCGCTTCATTATGCGGATCATCGCGCAGTTTCGTGAAGCTGACGGTCTCTTTAACCGCGGCAAAACCGGCCGCTTCGATCAACCGTTCATAATAGGGCGGGTTATAGGGCATCAAAAGGACGGGCTGCGTAAATCCATCGACCAGCAGGCCGCATTCATCGTGGGTGGTGAAGGTCTGCGGCCCGCGGATCGCGACGCAGCCGCGCGCTCGCACCCAACTGGCCGCGGCCTCCAGCAGCGCCGCCGCTGCTTCTTGGTCGTCGTAGACCTCGAACGCGCCGAACCAGCCAATATTCTCATTGTGGAATTCGTTGTGGCGGTGGTTGATATACGCGGCGATCGTGCCGACGGCTTGCTCGCCGCGCCACGCCACGAAGTAGTCGCCTTCCATGTATTCCCATGCGGGATGTTTTTGCTGATCGAGCAGCGCGCGCCGCATCGAAAGGAGAGGGGGAACCCAATTGGGGTCATTGTGGTAAAGCACCCACGGAAATTCGAAGAAGGTCTTAAACTCGGCCTGAGAAACGACCTTACGAACGCTAATGCTTGCAGCCATATTGGACAGCTTTCGTCGATGAAATCTGCCTTGATCTTACTCTTTTTTTCGCTTCATACCACCTTGACAGGCCAATACTCTTTTGCTACATTACAGATGACTTTCCACAGTAGCTCAACGGCAGAGCAATCGGCTGTTAACCGATGGGTTCCTGGTTCGAATCCAGGCTGTGGAGCTAGTTCTTGCCCTTGGGGAGATCTCTTCAAGGGCTTTTTATTTGCAACCGTCCAAGCGACGCAAATCGCCCGAATGCTCGCCACAGATTTTCGAGGCTGCCGGTGTGATAAGGATACGTTATGGATCGAAAACATAGAGGGTGTAGCGCCCGTCCGGCGTCGTCCACACCGGCGTCAGCGCAGCTTCGACCGCCGCCGGAAACAGCGCGTCGATCTCAGGTCGAAAGGTCGGAAAGCGCTCATAGCCGAACCGGAAGAACAGCAAATAGTCATCGCCAGCTGCGCGGAATGCGGCAAAAGCGGCTTCAGGCGAGCCAGCATCGCGCACAGCCCGGCTCCAGTGATCGAACAGTTCATCGGGATCGCAATCGATATGCGCAGGACAGTGATAGTAGCGCGGCTCCCACATCAAGCGCACGCGCGTCCCTTTGGGCAGCGCCGCGAGCTGCTCAAGCGTATCAGGCATCGTCATAAGCTGGAGGAATAAATACTCTTCGCGCGAGGCGACAGCCGTCATCACATCGATCACGCCGCGCGAGGTTATGCGGTAGACGACATCGACCAGATTAACGGCAAACGTAATCACGATCAAAACGCGCAGGATGAAATGGAGGTTGACCGGTTTTTGTGGCCAGCGCGCGATCGCGGCGATGACCAGCGCACCGAGCAGCGCCGAAAGCGGGACGAGCGCGATCATCAGGCGCGTTTGCATGCCGATGCCCGTGAAGGCCGCCGCGATGATCCAAAAACCGTAGATCGGCACCAGCAGCAGCGCACCTCCCAGCGCAAAGGGGCGTTCGCGTTCCGTTAGCCAACGCCAGACGAGCGGCAGCAGCAGCGGCAGCGTGAGCAGCCACGGCCCTGGGACGAAGGTAAAGACGTCGCTTTCGCTCAACCCGAAGATGGTCGCCGTGATGGGCAGCGCAATGAGCAGCCATGCCTCGCCGCGGCTGAGCAGCCCGCGCCCCACTTGATTGAACATTTCGGCGCGTTCGCCGTCCCAGTTCAAGCCGCCAAAGAAATATGGGTAGACCGGATTGTCATAATGCAGCAGACCGCGCAGCATCCAAGGCGCGAAGGCGATCGCGGCGCTGAGCCCGAAGATCACCCCGTTGCGCAGCACAGCGTGCGGCCGGTAGGCGAAAAGATACAGCCCCAACCCTGCGATCAACAGGCCGCTGGTGTATTTGGCCCCAAGCGCGAAGCCGCACAATAGACCCATGAAGACCAGCCACCCCGCTTGATCGCGTTCGCGCCATAAGATGGCGATGCCCACCGCCAAGACGCCATAGGTGAGCACGGTCATCTCGACGTAGGGCCTGCCCATCAACAGCCAGATCTCGTAGCTGCCCAGCAGCAGGAAAGCGGCCACCCAGCCTGTCTCCCGCCCGCTGATGCGTCGCGCCAGCCCGCCGATCGCCAGCAGACCGAGGGCTCCATAGACGAAATGTACTGGCGCCGCCGCCGTCTCGCGGCCGAACAGGCTCATCGTCACCCCGAACAAAATTTCGGTCAGTTTGGGAAAGCCAATGTAAAAGTTATCGGGCGCGGGCAGCACGCGCCCGGCTGCCAGATCGAGCTTGGGCTGCACCAAGTGATAGGTCATGCTATCCCACGCATAAGGCGGCGCCAAAGCATGCACCAGCGCCAGCGCAAGCAGGACGGCGCTCATCGCAGCGAGCGCGCGCAGCCACGGAGGCTGGCTGCGAATGTCAAGCCAAAGCGCGCCCGCAAGGCCGGCGCAGTCACCCAGCCATGATCGCAACGCGCGCCGCAGCAGGAAGGCAGCCAGCCCTAACAAGGGCCAAAAGACGATAGCGCGAAAGCCCCCCGCCAACCCTACAAGCAGCGCAGCCGAGCTGATGATCCCTAGACCGAGCGCCGCATCTAAGGCCAAGCGTTCCGCGCGCGAAAGCAGCAGGATGTTAACCCGGGTTCGCGCGGCCAAAGCACTCGCACTTGCCCGGCCAATGGCACCGGCGACGAGCGTCAAAGCGCCAACGGTCATCATATCGACCAGCGCCCCGCCGAGGATGAGGTAGAAAGCGAGGCTTTGAGGTTTGTGCGTCCAGAAGTAAAGAAAGATTAGGGCGGTCAACGCCAGCAGAATCGCGGCGATCCGGCTGAGGTGGCCAATCGCCGGCCGTCCTGTTTTGGCTGGTGAGCCGGCCTTAACGGCCGAATCGCTCGATGAACTGGTTGAAGGAGAAGGATGTTGTTCGATCATGCCCTCAGTGTAACCCGCTTCGACATGCCGAACCCTGAAGTTTTGTCAGCTGTCCCTCATGAGCGCGACCAAATCAAGTGTTACAATATTCTAAAAGGCGCTCCGCAGCGGCACTTTCGCCGAAGTAGAACAGGAGGATGCCATGCGCTATTTGATCGACGGACACAATTTGATCGCTGCCTTGCCCGATATCTCGCTGGACGACCCTCACGATGAAGCGAAGCTGGTTGAAAAGCTGCGCAGTTTCTGCGTAGGGCGCGGGGCGCAGTGCACTGTCGTTTTCGATAACGGCCTCCCCGGCGGCAGAGCACCGGCCCTGTCAACGACACAGGTCGAAGTCATCTTCGCCGGCAGCAATACCAATGCCGATCGCATCCTGCAAGAGCGCATCTGCAATCAGAAGGACGTGCGCGCCATGACAGTCGTCTCGTCCGACCGCGAGGTGCGAGCGGCAGCAGCGCGGCGGCGCATCGCTGTGCTGCGCAACGATGAATTTGCGCGGCTGCTGGCGCGGCCAGCAGCTGCAACGCGACCAGCGCCAAAGGCGCTTTCCGATGATGACGAAAAGCCGCGCAGTTCCCTCGCTGATATCAATTATTGGATGGAACATTTCGTGCGCCGCAAGTAGACTGTTTACGGCGCACAGCTCTGCTGCTATACTTAAGCAAGATACGGGGTGTGGCGCAGTTGGTAGCGCGCTGCGTTTGGGACGCAGAGGTCATGGGTTCAAGTCCCGTCAC
>JBDNDP010000009.1:0-101771 GCA_046719065.1 Aggregatilineales bacterium
ACGCCGACGAACACGCCGACGAACACGCCGACGAACACGCCGACGAACACGCCGACCAACACGCCGACGAACACGCCGACGAACACGCCGACGAACACGCCGACCAACACGCCGACCAACACGCCGACCAACACGCCGACGAACACGCCGACGAATACGCCGACGAATACGCCGACCAACACGCCACAGCCTCCGTCGCTGCGCGTGACCGGTACGTGTGAAGATAACGTCGTTGTTTTCACGGTGTTTAATGACGGCCCCGGCAGCTCAGACCCGCTGAACTACGAGGTGTTTGGGCCGCAAGGGCCGCTGCCTGGAGGAACGATCGGGCCGTTGGCGCCCGGCACAAGCGCGTCGGTTAATTTTGGTCAGCAGCCCGATGGGACTTATTCGTTCATCGGTGCTGGGGGCTTGACGTTCGCGGTCGTCTGCACGGCGCCGCAGGTCACGCCGACGCCGCCGTTGGTGCCTCCAGCACTGACTGGCACTGGTCTGTGCGTTGAGGGTGGCATCGCATTCACCATTACGAACACGGGTGGTTCAATCTCAGATGCGGTTGGTTACACGGTCTTTGGGCCTCAGGGTGAGCTGCCTGGCGGCACTCTGCCCGCGCTCAATCCGGGCGAAAGCGTGACGATCACCTTCAGCGACCAGCCTGACGGGACCTACTCGTTCTTCACAGCCGATGGTGCGGTGACGATTTCCGTCGTTTGCGCGCCGCCACCGCCGATCGACTGCGGTACGGTGCTCAACCTGCTGGGGCAGGGCATTACGCTCGAATTCCCAGAGGTTGACATGTCTGCCTGCCCGCCCGATACGGCTGTCGTGGCGCGTCCGCCGTGGGCGCCGATCGAAGTAGGAGGGTACGTGTGCCCAGACTGGCTCGTGTACCACACGAATATCACGGGCAACTGGGATATCTTCCGGCTCGGCGAATACCCGGGCAACCCAGATGCTGACGCCAACCTCACTAAGACGCCTGGTGAGCGTAACTTCAGCGTATCGCCGGCCCGCTCGCCTGACTCGGAATGGATCGCGTTTGCGACCAACCGTGATGGCAACTGGGAGATTTACATTGCCAGGACCGATGGGACCGAACAGCGACGTGTGACTTTCAACACGTTCGCGATCGACACTGCACCGGCTTGGTCACCGAGTGGCGATTTGATCGCCTTCCAGAGCGTGCGCGATGGTAACTGGAACTTGTACGTCGTTAACGTTGAGACAGGCGTGGAAACCCGCTTGACTTCAGCGCCGTCGAATGAGATCCATCCTTCGTGGTCTCCGGATGGCACCAAACTCGTCTATCAAAGCGACCGCGATGGCATTTGGCAGATCTACGCGCTTGAAGTGGCGCAAGCCCTGCGCGATGGTGCTGATAATGTCGTCGAGACGCTGCTGAGCGACGGGAGCGGTGATGATCACGATCCGCAGTACACGCCGGACGGCAATGCGATCGGCTTCCGCTCGTTCCGCGATGGGGAATTCAGCGTGATCTACGTCATGAATGCTGATGGCGGCGATGTCCGTCGTATCTCAGACCCCAACGCGAACGCACGTAACCATGTGTGGTCGCCCGATGCCGCCTATGTCAGCGGTGAGTACACGGCCGATGCGTTGATCGCCTACCAGTCTGATCTGCTCGGCGACAACGATATCTACGTGCACCAGCCATCCACTGGCGAAACGCGCTTGCTCACGGACAATGCGATCGAGGACGTCGCGCCCACGTGGCTGTGCGACAGCCCGACGATCGTCTGGACATCTAATGTGACGGATGAGCCGGATATCGCGGGTGATAACAACCTCTATAGTGTGTTCGTGCTGCCGCTTGACGCGCCGCCGCTGGACGTCAAGACTGAGACCAGCCAGCTCACGTTCGATCCGTCTCAGGATCAGTACCCGCAGAATACGCCGCCGATTGAGTCTGCAAGCCGCGAAGGTCGCGTTCCCGGTCGCGAGCGCAATCGTTAGGGACTGATGCCACCAGCAGTTCAGAGAGACTGCCCCGCCAACTGGTGGGGCAGTCTTTTTTACGATGATTTTGTTTCAGGAGCACTCGGAGCTTAAGACTGGAACTGAAACCACTCACTCGATCAGCCGCTGCGCGACATGACGCAAGCTTTGCGTGATTGAATGTTCAGGATAGCGAAGGACGAAGACACCTGCGCTGGCGAGCATCATCATCTCATCTGAATGCGGCAGCACCGCGCCCACTTCACAGTTGTAGGTCTCTTGTACGCGAGTGCGCACCTCATTAAAATCAAGTGTTGGCGGCGTCTTATTGACGATGATCACCATGCGCGGCACATCGAGTTTGCGCGCTACCTCAACAGTGACGCCAGTGCCTTGATAATCTTGATGATCGGGCCGCATGATGATCGCTAACGAGTATGAGATGGCGATCGATAGCAGCGTTTCTTCGTTTAGGCCCGGGTGGGTATCGATCAACAGGACATCCAGCGCGAGTGCTTTGATCAGGTTTTGAAAGCCGTCGTTTAACAGGCCAACATCGTAACCTTCTCGCAGCACGCGCGCGATCTCGCCAACTTTGATGCTTGAAGGTATCAAATAAACTTGGCCACCCGGGGGGATGTTCGCAGAACCGGAGATATTTTGGGTGAGATTGGCCGTGACATTGACTGCGGTCTTCTCGATTTCACATTTACCCCACAGATAGTCATTCAGCGAATAATGGATATCATCTTCGCGCAGGCCGAATAAGACGTGAATTCCCGGCGACTGAATATCCGTGTCGATGATGCCAACGCGCAGCCCCTGCATCGCTAGCAGCGCTGCAAGGTTCGCCGTGGTGTTAGATTTACCCGTGCCGCCACGGAATGAATGTATCGAAATAATTTTCCCCATCGTCGAACTCCTGAGTGGTTGTCAGTCGCCTGCTAACATTACCCTTCAACGGCTGTATACGCAACCGTATGCGCGGTTTTACAGCTGCGCTTTTGATAGACAAAAGCGGGTCAGTCGCTTTCCCCCATCATAGTGAGGAGTCGTGCTGACGAGGGTTGATGTTTCGCCGGGATGAGCTTGACCCTTAACCTATTTTTACGTTTTTCAGGCCCAGTTTTTAACAGCTGCCAGCGCCACAGCTGCTTTCATTCTCAGTCCAACTGATTAGAGGCGCGTTGCTGTCAAAGCCAGAAGGGGTGATCATAGATCGTGTTGACGGGGAATATCCCGCGCAGCACTGCAGTGGCCAATAGGTCGTGATGGTGTAGGGTAACCGGGAGCGCGGGCAGGGACAGCGCGCCGTAATGAAATAGCCTGAAAATGAGCAGCGAATGGAGCGCCTGCTCGATTGGCAGGGTAGGTTCGGTCACTACATGAAGTGGGGGCAGGCTGCTGCTGCCGTTGTCGCTGGTGCTGAGGATTGCCTCGGTATCGCTAAGCAAAAAGGCTGCGCCGCTTGGCGCTGTCTCTAATTTGCCGCCTGAAAGGGCGTATAAGCGAGGGAGCGCGTGCTGAGAAATTTCGACCGGGTAGAAAGTCGCTTCCAACTCTGCCTCCCAGCCGCCCAGCGAACGCAGAAAATCGCGCTGCAGCCTGCCCTCGAGATGCAGGACGACGCGCTTTTCGCGCAGATACTGGCGTGGCAGCAGTCGCTCTAGCAGCGCATCGGGAATTCCGTCGCCTTCTGCTGCGGTTTCCTCAGCAACGACGGCGCCGAGCAGCCGCCCAACCGCATCGTACTGGTGGCTGATGCCGATCAGCCGGTCGCCTTCCCGACGGCCAATGCGCGTGAAACTCAACCCCACCACACGATCGGCATAGGGTAAAGGCGTTTCCAGCAAATAAGGTATCGCCCCGGCGCGCGCGATCGCGCCCATCAAGAGTAGGTTAAGTGCTTCAGGTTGGTGCAGTGTGGACTCATGGATGATCAAACACGGTTTGGCGCGCCCAATCGTTTGCGCGCGTGTGAAGGTATCGCTCACGTTGTCGTGTTCATCTTCAGCGGCGCTCTCGGGCAGAAAGATCAGCATGAGATCGGCTGTTTCTTTTTGCAAAACGCGGACTGCGCTTTCGAGGTTGGCTTGCGATGAGACGCGCATCTTGCGCTCTCGCACGGTCGTCAGCGTTAGGCTAAAGGCTCGTTCGGCGTGGCGCTGTAACGCCTCTATGAAATCATCGACTAGATCGCCCAACGCATTTAAGACGCTTACGCGCAGCAGGCTAGAGCCGCCCGGCAGCGCTTGGTATGGCCCGTGTTTCTCAAAGTCGTATGGCAAACGAGCAGTGTCATAAGTGCGCGACCGACTCCGGCCGAAGACGAGGCTGGTCTCTAGCGTGACTTTAGTGAAGCGCTCTGGCGCATTTTGAGTGCTGTAGGCGTTATCAATCAGTCCGTGGGCTTTCAACCGGTCCGAGACGACTTTAACCATTTGCGCGCGCGCCGTGGGAGTTAATTGGAGCGCTCGTTCGATCTGAGGGAAACTCATGGCGAAACGTTCGGCATCCGATGGTCGTACGATCAGTTCTAGCGCGTCGATAACGTAATCAAAATCGCCGCTTGAAGTTTGAATGCGCACAACCCAGTGATCTGCTGGCGCCTGACGCAGTAGTGCTTGCATTTCGGGGCGAGAGGTTAGGCCGAGCAGCCGCTCGCGATGTTCATCAAGTGGGCCTAAAACCTTTACCACTTCGCCTTGCAGCGTCGAAGTTCGGTCGGCCACGCGCAGGCCGATCAAGTCATTCACGTGAGGCAGCGCCGCCGCATAGGTCTGAAGATCCGGCTCGAACACCAGTCGCGAAGCGACCGAGAGCGCCAGCGCCGGGGCGCCGCCGACCGACCATCCACGGATGCGATAATCGCGTTCGATGCGCATCGATTTGATCGCAAAGGTCGTCTCGGCCAGCGCTGCGCGAATCTCGGCCTCCAGCACGGCTGCGGGTCCACGAGCCACGAACTGCGCTAGCGTCTCGGCCGTCGGCTTCCAGCCGTAGTCTTCCTCGAGCTGTTCGACCGGCTGTAAGGCTTCTGACAGCGCACGCCGCGCTTCATCGAGCGCCATCAGCAGGTTAACGGGGTTCGGTGGGGTATCTGTGACAATGCGCCCGGCCAGCCACAACCAAAAACCCGGCAGCAGCTCTGCCAAGACCGAGGCGAGGAGTGGCCCGCTGTCTCTTGCGGCTCCCTTATTCAGCGCGCTGCCGCGGATATGAAACGCTGTGAGGGCTGGCACTGCATCGCGCTTGATCGGAAATATCTCAACGAACAGCGGCGCTGTAGACACAAGCCTCCCGTATCTCATGGTCTGGTCGTCAGCAAATAGTAGCTTATTTGTTCTGTTTTTCAATCGCAAGCTCAGCGCTCGACCGGCTTCGTCTCATCGTTGCCCCAATCTTTCCACGACCCATCATAGACCGCTCCACCTGCATAGCCAGCCGCTCGCAAGGCAAGCAGGCCGAAGCTGGCTGAAACGCCAGCATTGCAATAGAAAATCACCTGCGCGGCATTGGCTTCGGTCACACCGATGGCGGCGAACTGAGCGCGCAGAGTCTCGCGTGCTGGCAAATGGCCATCGGTCTGTGTCAATTCGGCGCGGGGGAGATTGCGCGCGCGAGGGATGTGGCCAGCGCGCTTTGCGCGCGAGGCCTCTCCGTGGTATTCGGCTGGCGTCCTCACGTCAATTAAGAGCGGCGCTGTCTCGTGGTCTTCGATCGCGGCGAGGATCTCTGCGCCGGAACGGTACCACTGCGGCTGTGGGCGAGCGACGAAAGTGCCCATCGCAAAGGAAGGCAGCTCGTCACTCACCGGTCGTCCTTCAGCAACCCATGCAGTCCAGCCGCCGTTAAGCACTGCGACCCGCGGGTGACCGTAATAATTCAAGCCCCACCATAGTCGCGCTGCGAACATGCCCCCCGCGTCATCATAAGCGACGACGAACGTGTCATCGTCCACGCCGATGCGCCGCATGACGGCTTGAAACCGCTCCGCTGAAGCGATCTGTGCATGGCGCGGGTCGGCGGGGTTGGTGATCTCGTGAACCCAGTCGACGAACGCTGCCCCAGGGATGTGCGCCTGCAAGTAATCTTCATAATGGTTGAAGTAATGTGGCGGCGGGTCGCTGGCCGGGAGGACATGCCCGCGAATGTCAACGACGCGCACCCGATGATCGCTGAGGCGCTCGGCGAGCCATTGTGTCGAGACAAGAGGGCTGTTATCCATAAGGCTGCCTTCTCGCTTTTTAGACGATCCGTTCCGGCTTCATGTGGACGCCCTTCTCCGCTGACTGTAGCATCGCTTCGATCACAGCGACATCTTGCAGCGCCGCTTCTGGAGAATTGCGATGTGGTGTCCCGGTCTGGATTGCGTCGGCGAAAGCTTGCAGTTCGGCGGTCACGCCGTCGAGCTTGGGCAAAGGAACGGTCTGAGGCCCTTCTGAGGCGATGACTTCTAGAGAATCTGTGTCGACGCGCAAACCGCCGCGCATTCCGATCACGTGCAAATGGGTCGGGAAAGGACTGCCCACGGCATAAGTCACCGTATAATGACCAACAGCGCCGTTCTCGAATTCAAGCACAGCGCTCAAAGTATCGGCCGGTGGCAGGTCGTCGCGCATCGCTGCCACGCTGGCGCTGACGCGCACAATCTCACCGACGGTCAGGCGCAGCGCTGCGATGTGGTGTACGCCGGCATCGAGCAAGAACCCGCCGGGGAAATCGCCAGAGCGCCGCCAGCTCGTGTGATAGTACTTGAGTTCTGGCGTCACGGGCACGTGCAGTGCCCAGTAAGCGGTGACGATCGCGCCAATATCACCGCTCCGAACGAAATCACCAGCGCGCGCGAAAGCGGGTTCGTAGCGCCAGTTTTCGGCGACCATCCACACAATGCGCGACTCTGCCGCCCGGTACTGGTTGATCAGGCTTTTGCCCATTGCCACGGTGGGCGCGATCGGCTTTTCACTGATGATGTGCTTGCCGCTGTCGAGGGCGGCCGCAGCAGCTTCGGGCAGCAAGGGGATCGGCAGCAGGATGTCGACGGCATCGATCGAGTCATCACGCAGCAGCTCGTTGTAATCTGTGGTGATTTTAACTTCATAGGGCAGCAGTTCCGCGAGCTGGGCCGCGCTCTGGTGCGACTGGCTGCAAATGCCGGCGATCTGGAACCGGTCGGAAAGCCTAAGCAGCGCTGGCAGGTGAGCATCTCGCGCGAAGATGCCGCTGCCGATCAATGCTATGCGAATCGGTTTATGTGTGGTCATAATCGGTGTCGCTATCTCCTTTGATCAATAGTATTATTCTAACGCGAAGTCGAAGGAGTGGCTTGGATTGCGCTTTTTGTTGATCCTGCTTGGTTGTGCGCTCGTGCTGCCGGCGCGCGCCCAAAGCCCTGATGTCGAAATCCCCTGTTTTTGGCGCGAAACCTCTTTGACTAAACCTTGGATCGGCGTTGATGTTCCCTGCCTTGAAGAGGTGATCTGGGATCGCGCAGCTGGTGAATTGGCTTTCACTGGGCTGGCGGTTTCGCCCGATAATACACTGTTTGCTGCGCGCCCCATGACGGGGGAGGTCTTCGCCATTGTCGATACAAATGGTGATTTGCTGCCCGACTCGCCGCGCCTCGCTGCTGAGGGTCTGGCGCGGCCTAACTCGCTGGCCTATCACGAAGGGGCGCTCTACATCGGCGGGGAAGGGCACATCTATCGTCTGGTCGGTTCGGAGGTCAGTGTGCTGGTTGCTGATCTACCCGCGGGCGGCGGCTTCTGGACGGGCGGGATCGTCATCGCCCACGACCGCCTCTATGTCGGGATCGGCGCGCCCTGCGATCGATGTGTTCCAGAAGACCCGGCCCGCGGCGTCATCTTGAGCTATGCGCTGGATGGAACCGATTGCCAAATCATCGCCCGCGGCCTGCGCCATCCTGCTGGGCTGGCGTTCGACGGAGAGTCGTTGTGGACGGTCGACAGCGCTCCTGATGGACCGGACTTGCATGCTGACGGAGATGAGGTCAATCGCGTTGTAGCAAATGCCCACTTTGGATGGCCTCATTGTATCGGCATCGATAATCAGCCAGACCTGCCGAATTTTTCCTGTGATGAGGTGACGGCCCCGCTGTTGGCTCTTCCTTCCGGCAGTCGTCCGCTGGCAATCGCCGCTTACACCAGCCAAACGCTGCCTGCTCTCGCGGGAACTCTGTTAGTGGCGCTGAGCGGTTCGCATAACCAGCTCGATCTGCGCGGTTATCAAGTGATTGCGGTTGAGCCGGGTTTGCCGCCGTCCTATCGCTCGATTTTACCGGCCGACCCAACCGGTGAAACCGGGCTGACCGTCGCCGAGATTAACCGGCGCGGAGTCGGTTTGTGGCCGCATCGTCCGCTCGGTTTGGCTGTCAATGAGTGGGGCTGGGTCTACATTAGCTTAAGCGGCGGACGCATTTTAGCCATGCGACCGCAGGCGCTCAACCCATATTGAGACGCGCATGCTGCTGCCATATTGGATCGTAGAGACGCTCGCTGGCACGCCAGCGTTCCTGTGGGTGTTTTTAGGCCTTGGGCTGCCGTGGGCGTTGGTCGTGCTGCCCCGCGCTGACTGGGGGCGGCGCAGCCATCTCTTAGCGCTGTCGCTGGCCCTCGGCCCTGCGTTTCTAACGGTATGGATGTTCATCCTCGGCACAATCGGGGGAACGCAGGAGACCACCCTGCTGACGATCGAAAACACATTTGCCGGCACGGTAGTTATCGCGGTCGTCGGTCTGTTGATCGCGTTGCGCCGGCGTAGAGAACCGTTCGAACCAGTTCAGCAGCTGCGTTTCGACGCCGATGAACTGCTTCTGCTTGCTTTGATCGGAATTGCGCTGGTTGTGCGCTGGCTGGTCATCGCTTATTGGCCTTTTACAGCTTATGACACCTTGTGGGTTTATGGATATCAGGGGCGCTTGTATACGCTGCTCGGATATATCCCAGAGTCGATCGGCTATTATCCGCCATTCTTGTCGCTTCAGTACGCTTTCGGCCAGCTCGCCTATGGCGCGATCAACGATCATGCGGCGCGGGCGGTCTTGCTGCCTTTGCACGCGGCTGCGATCGCGGCGACGTATATCCTCGGCACGCGGCTTTTCGACCGGCGCACCGGTGTCTTTGCCGCGGCCTTGTGGGCATTTTACCCGCATGTGGGCGAGTGGTCTCGGGCGGGCGATCTTGAAATCCCGCTGACGATGCTTTTCACGCTAGCGGCAGCTTTTTTTCTAGCTGCATGGATTGGAGCGCGCCCGCGCGCGCATTACGCGCTGCTGGCCGGCCTGATGCTCAGCATCGCCCTTTGGACGAAGCCGACTGCTGGGGCGTTTGTTTGGGGCTTAGCGCTCGTTGCCCTCATTGAGCTGCTGCGCGTTCGGTTCGATCTGCGCGCAGCATGGCCGCGTTTGCGTTTGATCATGCTCGCGGGGTTGGCAGCGGTTCCGCTTGGCGGATTGTGGTATCTTCGCAATATCGCGCTAGGCCACTCCCCAATCGACTTCCCGCCGGCCTATTGGCTGACGCTGGCCGAACGCAGCGGCGCAGAATTTGGATGGCCGCTGCTGGGGCTGATCATCTATCTCGTCTACGTCCATTCAGGACCGCTGCGCCCACGCCCCGACGCGCGCTGGACGGTGGCAGGGTTCGCGCTGGTGCTGGCTGGCCTGCTGCCTTCGATCGTGTTCCCAAGGCGGATGGATCTGCTCGATTGGCTGCTGCTGGCGATCGGCGCGCTGCTGTTGGCGATCGCGCTTGGCCGCCACGCCCGCGCTGTGTGGACTGCGCCGCAGCATGCTGCCGCTGCTCGGCTTGGTTGGGGGTTGGCGCTGGCGCTGCCGTATTTCGTCACTTGGTTTTACTCTTACAGCTACCACTACCGGCTTTCGTTTGCCATCGTCCCGCTGCTGCTCTTGCCGAGCGCTCTTGTGCTGGCGCGCTGGTTCTCGCACGAACGCGTCGCGAAGTGGCCCGGCGCGCGCCGCCTCGCCTACAGCGCTGCGTTGATCGCGCTGGCGCTGCCGGGCATCGTTAGTCCCATTTACGACATCAACGCAGGGTGGGATTATTTGTGGAGCGATGCACTGCCCGATGATCGAGAGCGCTATCGTTCTGGCAATGCGGCACTGATGGCGGTCGTTGACGGCTTGGAAGTCTATCAACGAGAGTGGCCGGGAGAGCCTTTAGTCGTAACGGCGCCGAGGGTTGACCGGTTGCCGTTTTTCTTCCCCCTTGAGGACATTCGCGTTGACACTGCGCCAACGCAGTTAGCCCAGCTCGATGATGTGATTTATTTTGTCTATGGTTTGCCAGAGAGTGCCGGTGCATATTTCGAAGTGCCACCGCTTGAGAATCAAGTGGTCGGCGCGCTCGGGCGGGAAGACATTATCCGCCGCGCATGGGGTTATGATGACGGCATTTTTCGATACGAGGTCTATGAACTGCACCAACGCAGCCGCTTCGAAATGCCGTTCATTAACGGGCCGGCTGCGGAGGAAATTCTGGTCGGCGATTTTGTGCGCTACTTGGGCTATGATATTGGCGGGTTTGAATTATGGCCCGGCCGCCGCGTCATTATGCATTTGTTCTGGGAAGTTCTTTCTTCCGCTGATCAGGATTATTCGATCTTCGTTCACTTGCTCGACGCAGATGGCCGGCTGCTGGCTAACTGGGATGGGCCAATGGCCGAAGCAGAGTTTGGTTATTACTCGACTTTGGTTTGGGAACCGGGTGAAATTTTGGCCGATCGTCGCGTCCTCAGCTTGCCTGATGGGATCGCCCCGCGCGACGAAACGCTCCGTTTGGTCGTGGGGTTCTACGATCCACTTCGCAATGAGCGCTTGCCGGTCTCAATCAACGGTGTGCCGGCCGGCGATTCCATCCTTGTCGAGGACCGGATGGTCATTCAGGCGGCGCCTTCTTAAGAGTGTATAGGCATAATTAGGAACCACGCCATGACATGGAAGACCAACGTTTTTCGTGCTATAAATCGCGTTTTGAACCATTTCAGCTTAGAGATTTCTCGCTACAGCGATCTCTCGTTGCAAGCTGCTTTTGAACGGTTTGTGCAGCGCCCTGTATCGATCGCTTCCGTGATCGACGTTGGCGCGTCTGATGGGCGTTGGTCAGCTCGTGTGATGCGCTATTACCCCAGGGCGCACTACTTGTTGGTCGAAGCTAATGTTCATTTTGAGCCAAAGCTTAGGGAATTCGTCGGACGTCATCAAAATGCGAGTTACGCGCTGGTCGCTGCCGGTCCTAGAGAGGGTATCGCCAATTTTCACGCGCCATCCGACCCGCTCGGTGGGTTAGCTAGTGAGCAGCCCATAGAGCATGCTTTTGCGGTTCCAATGACGACGATCGATCGATTGAGCGTCGATTACAACCTTCCAGCGCCATACTTGATCAAGTTAGACACCCACGGTTTTGAAGTTCCTATCCTAGCCGGCGCGCGCGAGGCGCTTAAACGGGCAAACATGCTCATCATCGAGGTGTATAATTTTCGGTTTACTGCTGAAAGTGTGTTGTTTTACCATTTATGTCAGCACCTTGAAGCGCTTGGGTTCCGCCCGGTTGACTTGATCGAGCCTGTACATCGCCCGTTTGACGCTGCACTGTGGCAGTTCGACCTCGTGTTCGTTCCCGCAGATCGGCCTGAGTTTTCGGTCAATCAATTCGCCGCGGCGCATCACCCGTCAGGTCAACACCATATTTAGGGGTATTGGCCAGCTCCATATAGTTACGGCGTAGGGAATCGTCTATAATGTTCCTGAAAGCAATGCTCAATGAGCGCCCATTCGAATGCCGATAGATTGGTGAGGTCAAATGACCGATTCCTCCACTTCAACTGATTTGGTCGAGACGCTTGGTCAAAGTATAAACGAGCTGCGCCAGCTTGAAGCCGTCCTTTCGCGTATTGTGCAAGTCATCACGGAGAATGGCTTTCAGATTTCGGTTGATGTGGTCGGAATTACCCAGCAGATCAGCCAGCGCGTTGAATTGGCGGCTAGGCAAAGTCGAGCCTTGATCGCGCGGGCTGAGCAAATGGACGATCTTGTCCGCAAGTTTGCGTTGATCTCGTCGACGCTTGAGCTTGATCAAGTGTTGGACGAAGTCATGGATACCGTCATCAAACTCACCGGCGCGGAACGTGCCTATCTGATGCTGCGTGACAAAAAAACGGGCGAACTTGATCTCGCTGTTGCGCGCAATTGGGATCGCGAGTCGCTTTCCGAAGCTGAGGCCGGTTTCAGCCGCAGCGTCGTTAACCGCGCTCTTCATGAAGGCCAGCCGATTTTGACCACCAATGCGGCTACGGATGATCGGTTTCAAAATGTGCAGAGTGTGGTTAACAACCAGCTTCGCTCAATTCTGTGCATCCCGCTGATCGTCCATGGCGAAGCGGTGGGTGTACTTTACGCCGATAACCGCATCACGCAGGATATCTTCCGGAGCGATGAAATTCCTCTGCTCACCGTTTTCGGCACCCAAGCGGCGATCGCTATCGAGAATGCCCGGCTTTATGGGCAGGTCAAGGATGACCTGAACAAAGCGTTGAACGAGCTGCAAAGCCTGCAGATTCAGATCGACCAAGGGAAATTAGAACGGCAGGTGAGTGAGATCACCGACACAGATTACTTCCAGAAATTGGCGGCTTCCGCGCGCCTGATGCGTGGGCGTTTCCTCTCGGAAGGCGCAGATTCGCAAAGCTAGCATACCATTTCAAATTGAATACAAACCATTTGCATGAATGATATGTTAAGCATCATGTTTGCTAAGTGCTGATTTTGTTTAAATAATTGTTAAACGTTTTCGGCTTTTCCTCTCAATCCCAATAACTATTATGCCGAGGAACGAGAATTTTATGAATTTCACGTTTCCTTAGTAGCATGACAACGGTAAACAAACTAAAATTAAACTAAAAACTTGATCGAGCTGTACTAAGTTGACTGCAAAAGAAATTAAGCTCCCTCCCGCAGCGGAGCAGCATTTTGTGCAAGGTAAAGTTTAACAAGTTTATTTAGGGAGACGTAATCTGTAGTGAACACCCACGGCGAGTGTCATTTAAGCTACAGCGTTTTTGAGGCAGATTTTGCGTTTCGTTTAGCCGTCGATTTGAAAAATGCTGGCATCGCCGTCTGGTTCGACCGAATGGATACTTCTCACGAACGTGAGTGGGCGGCGGCTAACGCCAGCGCGCTTGGTCGAGCTTCTACTCTGATCTGTGCCCTCTCCACGCATTATATTCAATCGAATTACACCCGGTCTGAATTGGACTATGCGATCGGGAATCAGCTCAACATCGTCACTTTGTTAACGAGCGCCATTCCACAAACAAGCTGGCCGTCCGAAGTGCCGCGCGGTTTCACGATCAATTTTAATGACTGGCGCGATCCCGAATTGTACGCGCAGAGCTTCGAACATCTGCTAATGCTGCTGGACGAACTCGGCATTCACCCGGCCGCAGTTCCCGACGATGCGACTCGCTATTTGAATGATTTGGTCGCGCGGATCGAAATGCGGCGGGCCAATCTGGAGTTCGTCGATATTTCAGAGAGTTCTGACATCATCACGGCCGATGTCCGGCCGCTTTCGCGGTTGAAGCCGGTTTGGGGTGTGCCCGGCCGCATCACTCTGCGCGAACCGGTTCCCTCGGCCGGAGGGCTGTGGCGCACACATGTCGGGCTGTCGTTATCCGATGCCGCTGCTCGCCATCCGCGGTTGGTTGTGGTAGGGCCTCCTGCCATTGGTAAAACGACTATTCTTGAGCGCCTCGTCCTCGATGCTGCCTACGCTTTGCTAGCCGGGCAGCGCGATCGGGGTTTGCCTGTGCTGCTGTCCCTGTCCCAGTGGGATGAGGATACCGAAACTATAGAGGAATTTATTCGTTCAAGCTGGCGGCTGCCTGGCGATCCGCTCGCACTGCTCGAGGCAGGCCATGCTGACCTATACTTGGACGGCCTGAACGAGCTAGGGGCCGCTAGCGCGCAGAAGGCCGCTCATCTGCGCGCTTGGCTATCAGGCTCGAGCGCGCCAGCTCGAGTGATCGTCACGTGTCGCAGTGGCGATTACATCGGTGTGCTCGATCTTGGCTTGCCAGTCGCAGAAGTGCACGAGCTGGATGATGTTGCGATCGAGCAGTTCGTCCATGCCTACCTTGGCCACGAAAAAGGGGCAGGGCTGCTTAATCTGCTGTTCCCAGCCGAAGATCGTGCTGATGATGCTTTTCCACTGGCGCTGCTGGCGCGCAGCCCGGCGCTGTTGTTCGGTTTAGTTTTCCTTTACCGCATCTCGCCGCACACCGATCTCCCGCACAGTGTTGGAGCAATTTACAAGCGGCTGCTGGCTTCGCTGTGGCTTTGGAAACGCATGACGCAAATGCCCGGCTGGCTGCCCTTCAAAGAGATGGAGTCCGCGCTTTCGCGGCTTGCGCTAGAGATGATCCGTGCCGATCTGCCGGCTGCGCTGACGTATAACGAAGTGCTTGAGGCGATCGGCAGCGAAACATTTCTGGCTGCTGGCCGGAATGCGGGTTTGCTTCTGGTCAACGATCAGCATGTGCGCTTTGCCAGCGCCACCGTGCAAGCTTATTTTGCCGCGATCAGTATGACGCGAGCTGATCTCCAGTCCATACTCAGTTCTCCACGGTTCACGGAACGCAGCCTCCGCATTGCGACGCGATGGGATGAAGCGATCGTGATGACGGCAGGCATGGCTCCTAACCCAGAGTATCTCATTCGCGATATCGCGGAGGTTGATCCATTTCTCGCGTCCGCTTGTATCGCTAGCGGGGTAAGCGTGTCTCACCCCATCTACAACAGCATCGTTGAGGTGCTAACGGGTTATGCTCGCGCCGATGACAGCGAAGGACGGGTGGCCGCTGCGCTCAGCCTCGACATGATCGGGCAGAATGCCGCGCCGCTGCTGCTCGAGATCATGCGTCAAGGGCCGTTTCCAGTACGACAAGCGGCAGCATGGGCGCTCGCCGACTCGGGCACACCGGTGCCGCCGGACATGCTCAAAGCGCTGCGCAATTGGGATTGGAACGCCGATGAGCGCGTCGGCTCCGCTTTGCGAGGGGTAGGTTCGTCGGCAGTGCCAGTGCTGCTAGAGGTGCTGCGCGATGAACACTGGGCCAAGCGGCGTGGCGCAGCATGGGCGTTGGGAGAGATCGCCGATCCGGCAGCTGTGCCCGGCCTGATCGAAGCGCTGTATGACGATGATGCCTTGGTGCGCCGCGAAGCTGCGATCGCGCTGCGCGCGATGCAAGACCCGCACGCTGCCGAAGCTTTGGTCAAGGCGCTGAGCGATCAAGAAAAAGCGGTGCGCAAAGCCGCCAGCGAGGCGCTGAGCGCCTATGGCGCGCCCGTGGTCTCTTTGATCGTAGAAGCGCTGGCCGGTGCGCGCCCCGAAGCCCAAATCGCCTGCGCAGAAGCGTTGGGCCTTATCGGCGGCAGTAGCGCTGTGCTCGCATTGATAGAGCTTTCCTACGATGAAAATCCGGAAATCCGCGGCGCTGCTGTTGAAGCGCTGGGTCGCATCGGCAGCCCGGAAGCGCTGCCGCGATTGACCGAGTGTTTGCGCGACCATGCCCGCGCCAGTTATGAGGAGATGCGCATCTCAGATCGGGCGCGTGATGCCCTGAACAAGATGGGTACGCCAGAGGCGATGGCCGCCCTCGAGATGGCCCGGCGCGCTGGTGCGCTGCCGTCTGAACCCAGCCCCGATATTCCAGAGCGCAAGCGCCCGCAGGCAAGAACTGGGCGGCAGCTGCTGCGGCTACCGCTTCCGCAGGCGCTGCGCGGGTTAAGCCACAATGATTGGCAGGTGCGTTTCGCCGCTGCCCAGTCGTTAGCTGATTACGACGACCCGCGCGCTGTCACCGGTTTAATTGGCGCGCTGCGTGATGAAGACAATCAAGTGCGTTGGGCCGCTGTGCGCTCGCTCGAACGTCATTCGGGCGACTCGGTCATTCGGGCGCTGTTGTATGCCCTGCGCGACAAAGATTATCTCGTCTCTGATACTGCTGCCGAAGCGCTGGGACGCATGGGCGCGCGTGCGGTGCCAGGCCTCATCGATGCATTAGGCGATCCGAGTGTCGATGTGCGTGGCGCAGCGATCGATGCCCTTGGACAAATCGCGGATCCAGCCAGTGTGCCCGCCCTCATTCGCTGTTTGAACGATAATAACCGGCCAAACCGTGAGATTGCCCGCATCGCCGACCGCGCTGCCAATGTTTTGGAACGCATTGGGACGCCGCAGGCGCTGGCAGCGCTGGCAGCTTGGCGTGACCGCGCCGTGCAGATCACAGCCATCACAGACAGCGCAACAAACCTTGTAGAGCCAAGTACCCCAGATGGCCGCAAAGCGCCCCCTGCGCGCGAAACGGCGTGGGCCTCGCTCGATCAGACGCTTGAAGCGCTGCGCAGTCCAGATTGGCACACAAGGCTGGCGGCTTCTAAACAGCTTCGCTTGCAGGCGAAAAATTTGCGTGGTCTTGATGACCCCACAGTGATTGGACGGCTGGCGAGTGCGCTGCGCGATCCTGAATCCGCGGTGCGCTGGGCCGCCGTTGAAGCATTGGCGTGGATTCGCGATCCTGCCAGCCTGCCGATGCTGCTCGAAGCCCTGCATGATAAGCAATGGACGATCCGACTGGCGGTCATCCGCGCGCTGGTCGAAATTGGTCATGCTACCGCAGGGCCGGCCTTGCTCGAAGCGCTTCACGATCGGCAGGCTTCGATCCGCGAGGCGGCCGCCGAGGCTATTGGCCGGCTGGCGGTCGGGCCGGAGGCGATCCCCAGCTTGCAAGCTGCGCTGGCAGATCCTGAAGGTTTCGTCCGGCGCGCGGTTGTCGAAGCGCTGGGCGAGATCGGCGATAAGACGGTCACCCCGTCCCTGATTGGGATGTTGGAGGATAGCGATAGTCAAGTACGGTGGGCGGCGATCGAAGCCCTTGGTAAACTCGGTGACCCGGCAGCGGTTGAGCCGCTGATAGGTCAGTTGCATGACGTCGATGGCCCGAGTTGGGAAGATCGGCGCATCTGTGATATCGCAGCCGATGTCTTAGAGAGCATCGGAACGCCGGAAGCGATGGCAGCCGTTGAACGCTGGCGTCAGCAAGCGTCGCAGGTCCCGGGCAAACAGGGGTGAGCAGGTCATGCGATTATTCATAAGCTACGCGAGAGAAGACCGGCATTACTGCCAGCAGATCGCAGAGTTGCTGGCCATTCATGAAGTTTGGTATGACGATAGGCTTTTTGCCGGCCAAAAATGGTGGCAGGAAATACTGCGCATGCTCGATTGGTGCGAGGGATTCATCTGCCTGATCTCACCTTACGCCAACGACTCGGAACCTTGCCAGCGAGAACTGCAGCTCGCCATCGAGGGAGGCAAGTTTGTGCTCCCAGTCTTGATCGAACCCCATACCCCGATCCCTGATTTGGTTCGCGATCTGCACTATGTCGATCTCAGTCTGGGGCTGACTGCTGATGCGGCCGCCAGTTTGCTCAACGCCATCCATATGGCGGAGATGCAGCGCTATACGAAAGTCTCTCTGCCCGTGCCGGAACCGATCGTCCATGGCGAAGCACGGACAGCGCCTGCGCAAAGTCATGCGCCGCAAGCCCAAAATGGTACACCGCACGCGGGCTATGACTACGAACCTGTCGCAATCGACCATGACCCGGCGACGATCGTTGGCGATGCCGCCGAAGCCATGCAGAATGGGCGTTACGACCAAGCCGTGCAGATTTTGAAACAAGCGATCGATGCAGGGATTGCATCACGTTTCATCAGTTTAGAAAGCCTGCTTAATGAAGCATCTGCCGCGCTTGACCATCAAAATCGCATGCGCGAGATGGAACGCGATTACCGGCTGATCGCTGAGCTGGTTAAACGCAAACGGACGCGCCGCCATGGCTGCGAAGCTTTCAACAGTTTTGTGAGCGAGAACCCGAACTACGATCCGGAGAACCTCTCCGAGATTTGTGCCAACGAACATTCTGAAATGATCATCGATGGAGTCTCCACGCTTCCCGCTATCCAACGGCCGACGTTCCCGCTGTTGGAGTGGTGCAGCATTCCAGCGGGAACGCTGCTCGTGCTACAGGGCGTCAACGGCCATATGCACCGCGAAACGCTGTATGTGGACAGTTTCCACATGAGCAAGTACCCGGTCACCAACGCTCAGTATCAACTTTTTATCGATGACCCTGATGGCTATGCTAATCCGCAGTGGTGGGATTTTTCACCGCACGCTCAAGAGTGGCGACAGGCGAATCCTGACCCAATGCCATCGCAGTTTCAAGGCGACGACCGTCCACGCGAAAATGTGACTTGGTACGAGGCTATGGCATTCTGCAACTGGTTGAGCCGCAAGACCGGTCTGAACGTAACGCTGCCAACGCGCCAGCAGTGGCAGCGCGCAGCCCGCGGTGATGACAATCGCGTGTATCCGTGGGGCAACGAATTCGATATCAGCCTGTGTAACACACGCGAGAGCAAGGTGCGGATGACGACTCTCGTTATGCGCTATGAGAACGGCAGGTGCCCTTATGGCGTCTATGACATGGCAGGCAATGTTTGGGAGTGGTGTTTAAACGGTGAGTACGATCAGATCGATATCACCACTCGCGATGCGCGCGCAGTGCAGGGCGGTTCTTATATGAGCGCGTATGAACGAGCACAGACGAGCTTCCATTTCGTGCTGGGGCCAGAAAGCCATTATGGCAGCATCGGCTTTCGGCTCGTTTGCCCTTAGCGTGCTGCAATGACAGACTATAAGCATGAAGGCTCAACTTGGGAATGGTCAGAAGGCACGCGTGGGTACAGCGTGCGTGTCTTCGCTACCACGGGGCGGCTCATTTGGTCGAGCTGGGTCTCGACGGCGGAAGGGCCGCAGTTCGACGACGGCTTCGCCCAGCCGATTGAGGCATTCTTGGCGGGCGACGAGACGCCTTTTCCGATACCCGCAGCTGTACGCACTGAATTAGAGGCACATCTTGAGCAGCTTAACCAGCTAAAAAGCTGGTCACATAGAATCATGAAGTGGTTTGGCCGCAAATAGATGTTTTGAGGGACTTAGCGCGTCTTACTTGAAACAGTAGCGCAAACATAACATCAATGGAGACCGTCATCACGAGACAGGCTCCATGTCGGTGTGGCGGCTTCATGACGGGATTTCAGACGCAGCGGGCAGCGCGCCTTTTTCGTCGAGCGTTCCCTCGCGCGCAGCCTCGTGTTGAAACTGGCTCATGTACAAATCGTAGTAGGCCCCGCGCAGCGCTAAAAGTTCGTGATGTGTGCCCCGTTCGATGATGCGTCCGTCTTTCACCATCAAGACAATGTCAGCGTTGCGAATCGTGCTGAGACGGTGCGCGATGACGAACGAAGTGCGGCCGCGCAGCAGCGCTTCAAAAGCGCGCTGGATCAGTCGTTCCGTGCGCGTGTCGACGCTGGAAGTCGCTTCATCGAGGATCAGGATGCGCGGGTTCATCAGGGCAACGCGGGCAATGGCGATGAGCTGGCGCTGCCCTTGGCTTAAGCCGCTGCCGCGCTCGCCAAGCACAGTTTGATAACCCTGTGGCAACCGTTCGATGAATGTATCGGCGGCGACCAACTTTGCCGCAGCGATCACCTCTTCGTCCGTCGCATCAAGACGACCATAACGAATATTGTTCATGACTGTATCGGAGAACAGGAAGGTATCTTGCAGCACGATGCCGATTTGGCGACGCAAGCTCTCCATCGTCACGTCGCGCACATCATAACCATCGATCCGCACGGCGCCGCTCGTCACGTCATAGAAACGAGGAATCAGATTGATGATGGTCGTCTTGCCAGCGCCGGTTGGGCCGACGATGGCGACTGTTTGGCCGGGTTCAGCCGTGAAATTGATGCCTTGCAGCACGGGGACGCCGGGTTTGTAAGCCGCTTCGACATTCTCAAATTCGACTCGCCCGACGATTTCAGGCATGGGCTGCGCGCCCGGTTTGTCGTCAATATCGACCGGTACATCGAGCAGGCCGAAGATGCGCTCTCCGCCCGCGATCGCGCTCTGAATATTCGTCCACAAGATGGCGATCTGCTGGATCGGCTGATTAAATCGCTGAACATATTGCAAATAGGTGAAAACCAAACCTAACGAAATGACACTGGTTCCTAGCAGCGGCTCATTGCGCAAAACTGAAAGACCGCCAACCACGACGACGATCCCGATCGCGACGTAGCCAAGCGCTTCCAGGATGGGATTAAGCGCGCTAGTGAAAGCGGCAGCGCGAACATTGGCATCGCGATTGGCTGCATTCGTGCGGCGGAAATTCTCAATGTTTTCGTCTTCACGATTGAAGGCTTGCACCTCGCGCACGCCAGCGATGCTCTCCTGCAAATCGGCATTGACGCTGCCCATCTCGCGCCTGCTGCGGCGGAATGCGCGCCGCGCTTGATTGGAAAAGTAGACGGTTGCGATGAACATCACGGGCACTACCGATAGGCTGATCAGGCCGTAGGGCAGGTTAGTTTGGATCATGCGGATGGCGATCCAAACCATGAGCAAGGCGCCGCTGAACACGCTGAGCAGCGCAAAGCTAAAAGCCTGCTGAATGGTATCGGTATCGTTGGTCACACGGCTCATGATGTTGCCGACTTCGTTCTCGCTGTAGTAACCGAGCGACAGGCGCTGCATGTGGCGGAACAGATCTTGGCGCATTTTTCGCAGTACGTACTGGCCAGTACGGCTCATGGCGAAGAAGGCAAGGCCGTTTAAGATCGAACTGGCGACAAACAGGGCAACTAGAATGAGCGCCAGCCCGCCCAAACCAACTAATTTTTCCTCGATCGGGGCAGCGACCGCCGTCGGCTCGAACCAGCAGGCATCGGCGCGGGGAAATAGATAGCAGTCCACTGCTTGCCCAATCAGCTCAGGGGCCACCACCTGCGTCCATGTCGCGGCAATGATCAACGCGAAAGCGAGAGCTAGACCAACCCAATACTGCCGGAAATAAGCGCCGAAGCGTCGCAGCGTCGCGGCGAGGTTAGTCGCTCTGCTCACTTCGTTTTCCATCAGACGGCGGTTGCCGTCAAGTCCCATCATGATCTCAGCCCTCCTGAGTTAGCAGCGCGAGGTTCGCTGCCTCGATCTCAACGTCGCTGACGAGCTGCGAATTGTAAATCTCGGCGTAAAGAGCGCTGTTTTCCATCAAATCGCCGTGCGTGCCGCTGGCGACAATACGACCCTTGTCAAGTACAAGGATGAGGTCAGCATTCAGCACTGTCGTGATTCGCTGAGCGATTACAAAGCTGGTGCGCCCTTTCATTAGCCGGTCGAGCGCTTTTTGGATCAGGTGTTCGGTCAGCAGATCGACGCTGCTCGTTGAGTCATCGAGGATAAGCAGGCGTGGATCAAGCAGCAGCGCGCGCGCAATGGCGATGCGTTGTTTTTGTCCGCCCGAGAGAGTGGCCCCGCGCTCACCGACCGGCGTATCGTAGCCTTGAGGAAAACTCATGATAAAGTCGTGCGCGGCGGCAGCCTTGGCCGCGGCGATGATCTCCTCATCCGTCGCCTCTGGGCGGCCAAATGCGATGTTGTCGCGGATCGTCCCGCTAAACAAATTCGTCTCCTGCAAGACGATACCGATCTGAGAGCGCAAACTGTCCAGTGTGACATCACGCACATCATAGCCGTCGATCAAAATGCGCCCCTCACTGGCGTCATAGAAGCGCGGGATAAGGTTGATGATCGTCGTTTTGCCGCTGCCCGTTCCTCCAAGCAGAGCGACTGTTTGGCCGGGCTTGGCCTCAAAGCTGATATCGCGCAGCACTGGCTCTCCCGAGTTGAAATAGCGGAAAGTGACGTGCTCGAAAAGCACATGCCCTTGGATTGGAGGGAGGTCAATCGCGTCAGGTTTATTGGTGACGTCGCTTTTTGCATCAAGGATCTCAAAGATGCGCGTAGCCGAGGCTGAGGCCTGCGCGAGTAGAGAGATGATGAACCCGAGTTGGCCAAGCGGGAAGAACACGTAGATGACGTACAGGCTGAATTTTTGGTACACCCCCAGCGAGATCGAACCATCAAGGATGAAGCGTCCACCAAAATAGAGGATAGCAACTTGGCCGAGCTGCGCGATCAAGAAGATAACCGGGAACAGCAAGGAAAATGTGCGGGCTACCCTTAACTGCTGGGCAAACAGATCGTCAGTGGCGGCATCGAAGCGTTTCTGCTCATGCCGCTCGCGAGCAAAAGCGCGCACCACTTTGATGCCGGCCATGTTTTCCTGCAAGATAGTGTTCAAGCGAGATAGACGCATTTGCAGTTCGACGAACAGCGGCTGCGAGATCTTGCCGAAGATCATGAAGATAATGAGCGCCAGCGGTAAAATCGGCAGTACGACGAGGGTGAGCTTCCAATCGGTCAAAAACAGGATGACGAGCGTCGCACTGAGCAGTAAAAAAGCCTGTGCCGTCAATACTAACCCCTGCGCGATGAACAAGCGCACCTTCTCAACATCATCGGTCGCGCGAATCATGAGCTGGCCGGTCTGGTTCTGATCATGGTAGCTGAACGACAGCCGCTGTATCTTAGCGAAGATCTCGTTGCGGAAATCGAACGCGACCCCCTGTGAAGTTTTCTCGGCCATATAGGCTTGGATAAAAGAGAATAGGCCGCGCGTGATCGCAAAAATCAGGATGAACAGCGTCGCGCTGATCAACCATGTTTCTGCGTTTGCTTGGAAGGTGCGCAGCTCATCGATCGTGAAGCCAGCTTGCGCGGCGGCGAAGTTCTGCGCGATCGTTGGCAGCCTGAGGATTGCATTGGCGATCGTGCCGTTAGTGACGGAATCGATCATGTTCTGGACAAGGATCGGCACGGCAAGCTGTGCTAGCGTGGCTACGACCAGTGCGCCGTAAGCGATCAGTGTTGAGCGTTTCTGCTTCCCCAAATAGCGAATGGCCCGCATGAGACTGCTGGGGGTTGCTGGCCGGCCGCGGCCAACATGCGGCTGTACTGCTCCTGCTTGCACGATTATCTCCTCCTCAAACGGGGATCATGGTTTGCTTAACACTTGCGCATGGCGCTGGACATGAGACTGCACTTCGTGCAGCATGGATGGGCCGTCAGGAAGTTCGTGAATGATCGCGCGCAGCAGTTCTAGCAGCTGTTCGGCGCGCTGCGGCCCAAGCTGCTGTAGGCTGCGAAACAGCACATCGTCGTGATGCAAATCGGCGACCTGTTTCATAACGGCCATGCCTTCTTTAGTCAGTGAGAGCGGCATTCGCCGGCGATCACTGGGGTCGCGTTCACGGCGCAGCAGGCCGCGCCGTTCCAGCGAATCGATGACCGGCACCAGTGTCGACGGATCTAGCACGAACATTTTGCTCAGCTCGCTTAACGTGTGTGCGTGGTAGCTCAAGCAGCGCATCACGCCATACTGCAAACCGCTTAATTCAACGCCGCTTAGCGAGAGACGATCCTCTATGGCACGAGCGGATGTTTTCGTGATGAGCATGCACAAAATGCGGATTTCCGAAGTCATCACCAGCAGTTGGTTAGCGTTCATTGCTTGATTTACTTTGATTTCCAATCGTTTGATTTCAATATAATAGGATGTTTGTTCGGATCTGTCAATCGCTAGAGGTGGAATGAAAGCTGTGATTTCTGCATTGCCAGTGTTTGTACTGGCAGTTACACTTGAGAGGCTTAGCAACGATTGGAGCACATCACATGTCAAATACGTCGCTAGTTCACCAACTGCTCAATGATTTACGCAGCGACGATAAACAAAAACAGCGCTACGCCTTGTTCCGCCTCTCCCAATTGCGCGAGCCGACGGCGCTCCCAGCATTGCTGGAGGCGTTAAAGCACCGGGATCGGGAAATTCGTGTGCTGGTTGTGCAAGCGCTGGCGGCATTGGGCGATCCGCTCGCGGTCCCCGCATTGATCGATCGTTTGAACGATCGCAGCAAAGATGTTCGCCGCGCGGCGGCGCAAGCGCTTGGCGTCATCGGTGACAGCACGGCGCTTCCCGGGTTGGTCGGTGCCTTGTTAGGCGATGGGAACAGTTTCGTGCGCTGGGAGGCTGCCAAAGCCCTGCAAGCAATCGAGGACAGCGCAGCCGTGCCTGAGCTGGTTGAGGCACTGGCAGCCGATGAAAATAGCTTCGTTCGTTACGCTGCGGCCGAAGCGCTGGGCGTTTTAGGCGACACATCGGTGTTGGACGCCTTAGAGACGGCCTTGCTGAACGATGAAAGCGACTATGTTCGCTATGCCGCCGCCGTCTCATTAGGGCAGCTCGGCGATCCGTCCTCGGTGCCCGCACTGCTGCTTGCGCTTAATCATCACAGCAGCCATGTGTGGCATGCTGCCGCTGAGTCTGTGTGGCAGATGGATGAAGATGCCGTTCCATACATTTCCGATGCGCTGCTTGATGAAGATGGTTCGGTGCGGCGTGCCGCGCTTAAAGCGGTGCTCTGGCTGTCTGTCGAGTTTGACTCCGACGACGTTGCCGCCGAGATCGATCAGGATTGGTATGGGATGTGGGGTTGGTGGAACTGACCCAATCGCGTTATTCTTTGGGGCGTCGACGGATGAACGATAGCCTGTTAAAGGAGTGACTGTAATGCCGGCACGGACTGCTGAAGCGACATGGAAAGGGCCGCTGCAAGAGGGCAGCGGAGCGATCAAACTGGGCAGCGGCGCCTACGAGGGGCCGTTCTCCTTTGTTTCGCGCTTTGAAGAAGGCGCGGGCACCAATCCCGAAGAACTAGTTGGGGCGGCGCTGGCGGGCTGCTACTCGATGGCGCTGGCGGCCCGGCTCAGCCGTGCTGGGTTGACCGTCAACCGGGTGCACACAACCGCCAATGTCCACCTCGAGAAGGATGACAGCGGCTTCTCGATCGCACGCATCCATCTCGTCAATGAGAGCGATGTGCCCGGGTTAGAGGCTGCGGCTTTTCAAGAGCATGCCGAGGAAACGAGAAAATCCTGTATTATCGCGCGCGCGCTTGCGTCGGTCACGATCACGCTTGAAGCATCGCTGGTTTAAACGGCTGAAATGGTAAGCCTATGGATAATGGCAGAGGCGCGTAACCCGCGCCTCTGTTTTTGCGTCGATTTTGTCTTAGAAAGCGATGTTAGCGTAGCTCGGCGCGCAGCACGTCGCTGAAAAATTGTTCAAAGATCAGCGTTCCCACGACCTGTTCGAGCCATATATCGGCCGTGATGCTGTGGTCGGTTGGGTAAATTGCCTCAGCGGTGGCGATGTAGCGGCCGCGCTGCCAGTGCGTGCGCGCATGGGTCATGGGAATGTCGCAGCGCTCGACCGCGCGGATATAGATGGGCTGACTCAACGTTTCGACATCGACGATCGCAAACCCTTCCGCCTCTGCGAGCTCCGTTAAGACGCCGCTGGCCAGCGCCGCAGAAGCATCGGCGCGCGTTGCAAAGACATCGAGCTTGTAGATCAAAGATGAGTAGGGCGCTAAGTTGAGATCGCAAGTCGGGTTGATGACGCCCGTCCCAGCACGAAATAGGTGGTTATTCGCGTTCAGAAAGTCGGCATACTGCGCGCGGAAAGGCTCCGGCGCACGGCCGGCCACCTCGGCAGTATCGAAAAGCCCCGCATCTTCGCTCACAGCGAGCGGTTGCGGTATGTCAGCGTCGATCAAATCGAGCACTGCTTGAAAGTCAGCCTCGACGGCCGGTTCTGGAGCGCGGTAAGTGGTCTCGACTGTATCCGGATCGGTGATAATGACGATCGTCTCGATGCGCGTCCCGGGGAGCGGGTCAGTCATTGGGTCGCGCAGGCGGATCTGTTCGACCACCTCTTGGCCTTCGAGCACTTCGCCGAAAATCGTGTGGCGGTTGTTAAGGTGCGGCGTTGGGGCAGTCGTAATAAAAAATTGACTGCCATTGGTCGCCGGCCCAGCATTGGCCATCGCCAGCCAGCCCGGTCGGTCAAAATTCAGGAAGCCAACGAACTCATCCTGAAATTGATAACCCGGCCCACCGGTGCCCGTTCCAGTAGGGTCGCCGCCCTGTGCCATGAAACCTTCGATCACACGATGGAACGTGGTATTATCGTAGTAATTTTCTTCCGCTAAAAACACGAAGCTGTTGACTGCGAGCGGGGCAAATTCCTCAAAAAGATCGACGTAGATGGGGCCAACCTCCGTGCAGAAAATCGCGCGATAATCGACTCCCGGTTCCAGCACCTGCTGCGGCATAGAGAAGCGCCGTTCCTCTGGCTCGTTAGCTTCGACGGCGGCGCAAATCTGCTCTGGCGTCTGTGGGACTTGCGCCTGCGCTACACTGGTCAGCAGTATGCTTAATCCCAACAGCGCAAAGATGCCGCCCAAGTATCGATTTATAAAATGCATGGTAGCCTCGATTGTATGGAATGAACGATAGTAGGCTATTGTACAGCATTGAGATCGCTGCGCTAGGTTCGCTTGGCCGCTTTAGGTGAATGCGTCCGTGCGCGCCTCAAAGCTGTTTCACGGGGCCAGCAGTCTGATGACTGTCGTGCTGTGTGCTGGCAGGAACGGCAGCGGTTGGTACCCGGCGAAATCACCATTGAGCGTTAGTTCTGGCAGGGCGATCTCGACCGGGCCCTCCAAACTATCGGCGAACAGCAGCTCCGCGCTCACCAGAGATGTGAACGGGCCGCCGCGCATGCGCAGCGCATACTCCTCTACCGGTTGGCCGCTCAGGTTGATTAGGATCAGTAGGGTATCTTCTCCTCCGCTTCGTAGGAAGCTGTAAATGCTGCGGGGCGATGCCTCTACCGCGTGATAATCGCCCAACGACAGCGCAGGGTAACTGCGCCGCAGATCGATCAGCGCGCGGTAATGGTTGAGCAGTGAGGTCGGATCGCTGCGCTGTGTGGCGACATTGACGCCGTTTTCATGACCACTGGCCAGCGGCTGCCACGGCTGAGCTGCCTCGGTGAAACCGGCGGTGACCGGCGTCGCATCCCACTGCATCGGTGTGCGGATGCGTTCATCAGGTTTGACGCCAGTTAGCCCAATTTCTTCCCCATAGTAGATGAACGGAACGCCGGGCGCGGTCAGCAGCAGCGAGGCGGCGGTGCGCGCTGCGCCCAAATTGCCGGCGAGGAC
This sequence comes from Aggregatilineales bacterium, assembly GCA_046719065.1. GTDB lineage: Bacteria > Chloroflexota > Anaerolineae > Aggregatilineales > Phototrophicaceae > Flexifilum. The sequence continues at coordinate 27,087 of JBDNDP010000009.1, forward strand.
GCTCATCACCCGATTCTGATCATGATTGGTGAGGAACGTGGCAAATTGATTGAGCGGATATAGATCGACCATACGCTGCTGCATTGATGCGACAGCAGTGTTCGTCCCTTGTCGTGCGCTTTGCAGCATCGCGTCTGCTAGATCAAACTCAAAAACCATATCGACAGCGCCGTCGCGCACATAATCGCGAGCGCGAAAGCTTGTATCCCACACTTCGCCGACCGTCAGCGCGTTAGGGTTCACCGATTTGATGAAGTTCTGATAGTCACGCAGCCATGCGCGCGTCGCTTCGGTGTGCACTTGATCGCGCCCGTCTTCGATCAGATGCTTAATCGCATCGAGGCGAAATCCGTCTACACCAACCTCCTCGAGCCAGAAACGGGTGACGTCATACAAGGCCGCAGTCACTTCCGGGTTTTCTAGGTTGAGATCGGGCATGCCGCCCCAGAAGACGCCGTAGTAGTAACGGCCGCCGCGCTCATGCCACACGACCTGACCTTGCGGCCCACGGTAGCCGGGGTCTTCGTCAGCCCATAGATACCAATCAGCATAAGCCGGGTCGCCAGCCGCGCTGGCGATGAACCACGGATGCTGAGTCGAAGTGTGATTGATCGGCAGGTCAAGGATCACTGCTATGCCGCGCGCATGGGCCTGCGCGATCAATTCTCGCATATCGTCGAGGGTTCCATACTCTGGCGCGACATCGTAGAAGTCGATGACATCGTAGCCATGGTAGCTGGCCGCCGGCATGATCGGCATCAACCAGAGGCCGGTAACGCCTAGGTCAGCACCTGTCGTGAGGTCGCCGTCGTTCAAATAATCAAGCTGTTCGATTAAGCCGCGTAAATCGCCGACGCCGTCGCCGTCACTGTCGAAGAAGCTACGCACAAAAACTTGATAGAAGACGCGCTCATTCCACCACAGCGTCCCTTCAGGAGCGTCTGCGACAAGCGGGGCTGCGACCAAGCAAAGCCAGCAGATCAGGCCGATGACGAAACCATATTTACGCATTGTGAGTTCCACAATCCATCTTCATTCATCCTGTATCATACCATACCTGAACGTCGCCTCAGAAGTCCGTCTCGCTCGGTGAGAAACGGGTGAATAAGATAGCGCTAGCCCGTCTGATTGCGTAATAATACTTGTGAGAGTTTATGAGGATGCATGATGGATACTGGAAAACTGGAATTTGATGCGATCATCGTTGGGGGCCGGGCGGCAGGCGCTACGTTAGCGGCGCGCCTCGGGCAGATGGGGCTGCGCATCCTATTAATTGAACGAGCGCGTATGCCCAGTCCACCCGGCGCTTCATGTCCTATTATCTATGCTTCAACAATGGCGCTGCTCGACGAGATCGGCGCCGATGAAGCTGAATATGCGCGCAACACGCCGCCAATCCGCCGTATGGTCAATGTGGGGCAGGGCATGGATGCCATTTTGCGCATCCCTGAAGCGCATGGCCGCGACTATGCTTATGCGATTGATCGCGCTCGGTTCGATGGTGCGTTATGGGCGCACGCGGCGCGTCAGCCGGGTGTTACCGCTTGGGATGGCGCCTCGCTGATTGACCTGTTGTGGCATGACGGCGCGGTCGTGGGCGCGCTGATCCAGCATGAAGGCGAACGTAAATCGATCGGGGCCGAGCTCGTGATCGGCGCTGATGGCCGGTTCAGCACAGTGGCTCGCAAAGCCGGCGCTGAAGAGCGCGATGCGCATGATGAACACCCCACGACGCTGTATTATGCTTATTGGCGCGAAGTTGCGCCCCTCGATGCAGATGGACCCGCCGCTGTCGCCTATGGTGAAGGAGATGGCTACGGGTATTTGGTGATGGACAGTGCCGATAACACGCACGCCGTCGCCATAGAGGGGCGCGCCGATCTGCTCGACCCGCCGGCGGGCAAACTCGAATCGTATTACTTGGAGCTACTGCGCCGGAACACCATACTGTGGTCGCGCTTGCAGCATGCAGAGCGCGTGACCGAGGTGCGCGGGATGCGAAAAGTCGGCAATTTATATCGCAACCCCGGCGGCGCTGGCTGGGCATTGGTCGGCGATGCCTATCATCAGAAGGATCCGATCGACGGACAAGGAATCTACGATGCGGTTTACACCGCTAAACTGCTGGCGCAGGCGATCGCGGACTGGCGCGCCGGCGATCGAAGTTGGGCGCAGGCGCTCGCATGGTATGATGACGCAGCGCGCGCTGAGACCTTCCCGATGTACCGTTCGACGCTAGAGCGCGTGCGCACGAGCTTATACAGCAGTTCGCCGGATTGGTTCAACCGTGCAGCCGGGCGCACAGTTGCCCGCTGGATCTTGCGGGATAGAGTGTGTCAAGAGCAAATTGGCATGCTGCTCACTCGGCAAGTGCCTGCCGATCGCGTCATGTCGGCGCCGGTTGTGCTCGGCGCGCTGCTGCGCGGCCCGCTGCGCGATTTGAGCGATCTGCTCGATCGACAGCTCCGGGAAATGCCGCCGGTCGGCGATCCGCGTTCAACGCTGGAACGCGAGTAATGGCAATGATGTACTTCAGATGAATACAAGCTCACATCCACATGCTGGCCAGCCCGTTTTAAAGGCGGGTGCCCCTTTGCCTGCTGCCAAAGCCGCTATGATCATGCTGCATGGGCGCGGCGCAAGCGCCGAAGATATTTTGCTGCTAGCGAATGACCTCGATCGGGACGATTTCGCTTACGTAGCGCCGCAAGCAGCTGGCTGGACATGGTATCCACACAGTTTCTTGCAGCCGCTGGCGCTGAACGAGCCATACCTTAGTTCGGCGCTGCGCATCATCACAGAGACCATTGAAATGTTGATAGGGGCTGGACTTCCCTCCACACGGATCATGGTGCTCGGCTTTTCGCAGGGCGCATGTTTGGCGCTTGAGTATAGTGTCCGCAACGCGCGTCGATATGGCGGGATCGTGGGCCTTAGCGGTGGACTGATCGGGCCAGACGGCACGCCGCGCGATTATCCGGGATCGCTAGCAGGTACGCCGATCTTTCTCGGATGCAGCGATGTTGACCTGCATATTCCCAAAGCGCGCGTGCTTCACACGGCTGAAACGCTGCGTTTGCTTGAGGGAGAGGTGACCCTACGCCTTTATCCGGGAATGGGTCACACCGTTAATGAAGATGAGCTTGAATACGTGCGTGGTATAATGGCGGCGCTCGTAGAAGTGTAATGGGTAAGCGTAAAAGGAAAGGAGACCTATCATGACGATCCTTGGCCTGCATCATATCACGCTGGTGTGCAGCGATGCGCAGCGCACAGTGGATTTTTACACGCAAGTCCTTGGGCTGCGTTTTATCAAGCGCACGGTCAATTTTGACGACCCAAGCGCTTATCATCTCTACTTTGGCGATGCACAAGGATCGCCCGGCTCTGTGGTGACTTATTTTGAGTGGCCACAGGCGCTTCGTGGGCGGCCCGGCATCGGCGGGACGCATCATTATGCGCTAACTGTAGCTGATGCGGACGGCCTTCTGAAATGGAAACGCCGGCTCGTTGACTTGGGGGTCTCCGTCGCAGGGCCGTATGACCGGCATTACTTTCGCTCGATCTATTTTAGAGATCCGGATGGCGTCAACATTGAGATTGCAACGCGCGGCCCCGGCTGGATGGTTGACGAAGATCCTGCGCATCTCGGTGAAGCTTACCGCGAACCCCCGGCAGAGATGATCCGCGCCAACCGCGACGAAGATCGCATCGCGAGTGAAATGTGGCCCGAGCCGGTTGCGACCATTACACCAGAAATGGCGCTTGCGCATGGCATGCATCACATCACCGCCATTAGTGCAGATATCGAGCGCACGCATGCTTTTTATGGCGATCTGCTCGGCATGCGCCGGTTGAAGATGACGGTAAACTTCGATGATCCATCTTCAGCGCATTGGTATTGGGGCGTTGGCGAGGGCGCGCCGGGGACGGTTATCACCTATTTTGAACGAGATCCGCGCACGACCCCGCACGTGCGCATGGGCGCTGGTCAAACGCACCATTTCGCTTTGAGCGTGGAAAACGAGGACGTTCAGCTTGCATGGCGCGATCGCTTGATGGCCGCAGGCTATGCCGTTTCGCCAGTTCGCGACCGCGTTTACTTTAAGAGCATCTACACGACTGATCCAGACGGGCATATTGTTGAACTGGCAACGCTCGGCCCCGGCTTCGCTGTCGATGAGCCGGTAGAGGCGCTCGGCACTACGCTCATGCTGCCCCCGTGGCTAGAGCGCAGCCGCAGCGCTATTGAGGGAACACTTAAGCCATTAGCAGTCGCAGGTGGTTAAGCCCTGACTCCGCTGGCTTGTCACCAGTATCTTCGCAGTGCTGCTTTGTCATGCAGCGCTATACAATTTGATCGCGTCCTTGTGGGGGGGCGAGTATTTTCCCTGTAAGCCTTAATATTTGCCTGATACAATGCGAGCTCCATAAGTAGCAAGTAGAGGGCATTGTGACGCAGACACGGGCGGATATTCGCAATATCGCGATCATTGCGCATGTCGATCACGGCAAGACGACGCTGGTTGATGGCATGCTTAAACAGACGAAAGTCTTTCGCAACGCCGCCGCAGCCGGCGAGCGTATTCTGGACTCAAACGCGCTTGAACGAGAGCGCGGCATCACCATTCTTGCTAAAAACACCGCTGTCATCTGGGAAGGCATCAAGATCAACATCGTCGATACACCCGGTCATGCCGATTTTGGCGGCGAAGTCGAACGCGTATTGAACATGGTCGACGGCGCGCTGCTGCTTGTTGACGCTGTCGAAGGGCCGATGCCGCAAACTCGTTTTGTGCTGCGCAAGGCGCTGGCGCTCGGCTTGCGCGTGATCGTCGTCATCAACAAAGTCGATCGTCCTAATGCGCGGCCCGAGGAGGCGCTGAACGAGACCTTCGACCTGTTCATTGAACTGGGGGCGAGTGATGATCAAGCTGAATTTCCGGTCGTCTACACGATCGGTCTGGAAGGGCGGGCTGGTCGAGATCCTCATGCGCTGAGTGATGACCTGAGGCCGTTGTTCGAAACGATCGTTGAGCAAATCCCCCCGCCATCGATCGATGATGCTGCGCCAGTGAGCCTGCTCGTGACGACGCTGGAGTACGATAATTACAAGGGGCAGATCGGGATTGGCCGGCTGCAATCTGGGGTTTTGCGGCGCGGCATGCCTGTCCTGCGCGTCTCATCGGCCGGCGAACGCGTGAATGGACGTATCGAGTACCTATTCACGTTTCACAATTTATCTAAGCAAGAAGTCGAAGAAGTTCGAGCTGGTGACATCCTCGCGTTTGGTGGGCTGGACGATTTAGGCATAAGTGATACGATCACTGATCCGGTCAATCCCCGCATCCTCCCGCCGATCAGCGTCGAAGAACCGACTGTGCGTATGACATTCGGCGTTAACACCTCACCGTTCGCTGGGCGCGAAGGGAAGACGGGTTGGGGAACGTCGCGCAAGCTGCGTGAGCGTTTATACAACGAAACGCGCAGCAATCTCGCGCTGCGCGTGGCCGACGGCGACTCGCCCGACCGTTTTATCGTCAGCGGTCGCGGCGAACTGCACCTCGGCATTCTGATTGAGACGATGCGCCGTGAAGGCTATGAGTTCGAAGTGAGCAAGCCTGAGGTCATCATGCGGCGCGACCCCGAGACGGACGAATTGCTCGAGCCGGTGGAGGAAGTCTACATCGAAGTGGCTGATGGGCTGACAGGTACGGTCGTCGAATTGTTGGGCGCGCGGCGCGGTCAAATGGTTGATATCCGCACCGATGCAGGCACGACCTTCCTGCGCTATTTGGTGCCCACGCGCGGTTTGCTGGGGTTTCGTTCTCAGTTTTTGACTGCGACCAGCGGCATGGGCCAAATCCACGCCATCTTTTATGGCTACCAGCCGTTCAGTGGGCCAATTCCAGGCCGGCAGTTCGGCAGCCTCATCGCTTGGGAAACTGGGGTGGCCACCCCCTATGCGATGATCAGCGTACAGCAGCGCGGGACGTTTTTCATCGAACCGGGCACCGAAATTTATGAAGGCATGGTGGTGGGCGAACACATTCGGCCTGAGGATTTAGCCGTCAACTTGTGCAAAACCAAGCATTTAACGGCAGTGCGCACCAAAAATTATGCGGATGATGAACGGATGAAAGCGATCCGCCGGATGACGCTCGACGATTATTTGGAATTTATCGCTGATGATGAGCTGTTAGAGGTGACACCACTTAATTTGCGGCCGCGCAAACGAACGCTCAATAACGAACTGCGCATGCGCGAGCAGAAGCAGCGCGAAAAGCTCCTCGCTGGAGAATGATGAAATTTCACGCGGTAAGCCGTTGTGCTCTCCGCGCTTGGTTGAAGCTATGTGGGACGGCTGGTGATGAAAATGTCGTCACCGCTGCCTGGAATGCCCTCAAGGCGCAAAATGCGATGTTTCTGCCGTTTAGCCTCATTTAAAGTGGGCCAATAGCTGATCGTGCGGCGGCGACGCGCAGCCAGATAGTTGAGCGCTGCCATCACATGCGAACAGCCGTGCCCGCCGTGCTGCGACCACGGGCAAGTACAACGTGCTTTGATCGCGCCGCCGGGCCGGTTTTCGAGAGTGACGATGTGCTGTGCGTATGGGTTAGAGCGGCTGCTCACTACCACCGTGTTTGGCGCGATCAGCCGTGCGCGCAGCCCCTTACTGCGCGCCTGCAGCTTTTTGATCTCACGCGGCTTCATGGTAATTCGCCTTCTCCATGCTTCATTAACCCTCATTATCAATCATAGCACAGATGTGCTAAAATTGTGTAAGAAACTGTGATCTATTTTCAGCAAAGCTGTGATCAAAGCATTAAAACTGCTCGATGAAATGTCAGAGCGCTAACGCTATCTGCTCGTGGCTGGATGATCTTTAAGAGATGTTTGCAGCGCAGCGGCTCAAGCGCTAGCGGTCATGGGCGAGGACAAGAATACGCGTGTTCGCCGGCAGGGCCGTGCGGTCAAGGCTAACTTGGGTATCGCAGGCAAAATCGACCTGTTCATCGTCAAACAAGCTGAGGAAAGACTCGATCCAGAGTGTGTTGCGCGGCTTCCAGCGCAGGGTACGAAAGTGCATCGGGATAACGAGCCGGGGCCGCGTTTGTTCGATGACGGTGTAAAGGTCTGGTAAAGCGATGGTCGGGTGCCCGCCCGCTAGCGCCAGCAGTACGTCGAGGTCGGCAAAAAATGCCATCTGGTCTGCATTGAGCGGGTTGCCGACATCGCCCATATGGCCGATGTGCAGGCCATCGACAGTTAGGCGATAGAGAGCATTTTGTTCGGGATCGTGATAGCGATGGTCAAGTGCTTCCATCGCCTGTATGGCGCGAATTGAAATGCCGGCGACGACCTGCTCGCCGCCGGCCTGTGCCAGCTCTAACGCATTGACTACCTTGGGCGTGCCCGGAATCAAATCAGCGCGACAATGAAAACTGTCATTCCCGGAGGAGATCACGACAATGTCGGCGCTCTCATCAATAGGAGCGTAACCTGCGGTTTCAGGCGTATACGGATCAGTGATGATCGAAGTGCCATCTTTGGCTGTGATGCGAAAGCTGGCATGCCCGTACCATTTGATCTCCACGATCGCACCTCCCTATATGCTCTGCCGGCTATTCCAACTAAACGGGCAGGCTGTAACGCAGCACGCCATCTGTGCCGCGGCTCGTCGCCAGTTTGCCCCGCTGCACGAGAAAGTTCAAGTTAGCAAGGAACGGGAAACTGAGGGCGCCCGCGCCGCTTTCTGGCCACTCGCCCAACTCCCTTCCATAGCGCTCGATCGCGCCTTGCAAGGTGAACGGCCCAGCCTGCGCGAGTTCGAGCAGTTTTGCCTCAACATGCAGGCAGTAATTGCGGCTCTCGCGCAAAAAGCTGGCGACATCGCTGCCGTGCTGCACAGGCCAGTGCGAGGGAGCATATATGTCGATATTCATCCGGCTCAATCGGTCGATGGTGTTCAGATAGGTCTCGACATAGCAGTAAGTTGGCGGCATCGCAGGCTTCCAGTCCAGATCGAGAATCGCGGTAGAGAGGGCGGCCTCACCAGCGATCAGCGTTCGGCTGCGCGGGTCGAAGACAGCTAAATGCCCCCATGTGTGCCCGGGGGTGTGCAGCGCTTCGATATACCAATCTGGGCTGAGGCGAAAACATTCTCCACCCTCGAGCGTGAGATCGAGCGGGGCGCTCAGGGTTTGCTCGCGCATGCTTTGTTTAGCCTCTTCACTCATCACGATGCCGTGATCGGCCGCGAACTGGTTGTAACGCTTTTCGATTAGGGCTTCAGTGCTCTCGATCCACGGCCGGTCGAGATTATGGCACATCAAGAGCGCCTGCGGCGCGGCGGCCTTCATCGGCTGGTTGCCGCCTTGATGGTCGAGATCAGAGTGCGAGATCAAAATATAAGTCAACCGCTTTGGATCGAAGCCGATGCTGCGCATATAGGGGAGGATCTCCGCTTCCGGATTATGCGCGCAGCAGGTATCAACCAACATCGCAGCTTCGGAACCGATCAACAAGTGCACAAACGCGACGCGGTTTGGCTCGAACGTGCATTTGATGCGGTGAATGCCGGGCGCAATTTCCATTGCAGTTAGTCTCCTAGTTTGCTGACCCTATTGCGCTCTATTATACGAGGGAACGGGTGAAGCTGCACAGCACTCTGAGACGCTGTGTTAGTTAATGGAACAGCCGCGCATACCGCCAATACCTGTAGTTTGGAAGTTCGTGGTATAGTCGTAGCTCGGCCGGCGCTCGAAAGTGCCGGTCGTTTGCCGATGATGCACAACATGAGGTCGCTATCGATGATGTCGCTTCGTGTCACTGTTTGGAATGAAGGTCGCCACGAAAAGAGGAATCCACTCGTCGCAAAGATTTATCCCCAAGGCATCCATGGCGCTTTAGCGGAATTTTTGACTGCTGAGGGTTTCGCCGTGCGAACCGCCACGCTTGATGATCCTGAGCACGGCTTGACGGAGGCTGTTCTGGAGCAAACCGATGTTTTGACGTGGTGGGGCCATTTATCACACGCCGATGTTGCAGATGAGATCGTCGAACGCGCTTACCAGCGCGTATTAGATGGCATGGGATTGATCGTGCTGCATTCAGGGCACTATTCAAAGATCTTCAAAAAGCTAATGGGTACCAGCGGCGATTTAAAATGGCGTGAGATCGGAGAACGTGAGCGCGTTTGGGTGGTGAACCCGGCGCATCCGATCGTCGATGGTCTGTCTGATTATTTCGAGATCCCTGAGTCTGAGATGTATGGCGAGCCATTTGGCATCCCAGAACCCGACTCGCTTGTGTTGGTGAGCTGGTTTCAAGGCGGAGAAGTATTTCGCAGCGGCTGCTGTTTCTATCGCGGCCGGGGTAAAATCTTCTACTTCAGCCCGGGCCACGAGACGTACCCAACGTATTACCAGCCGGAAGTTCGCCGGGTGATCGCTAACGCAGTTCGCTGGGCAGCGCCGACTTATGGACCCAAGATCTCGGTCGAGAACCGCGCTCAGCCGCTGGAACCGATTGGAGGCGGTTCATTCGATGGGGAATAAAGTGATTCTCGTTCTGTGCGATGCGCTGCGCGATGACGCTGCAGCCGAGTATATGGGCTATCTCGAGCATTTGGTCGAAGCGAGGCATGCGACCCGTTACACCGTCATCGCAGAGCTGCCGACGATGTCGCGGCCGATCTATGAAACGCTGCACACTGGGGCAATGGCCAGCGTCCACGGCATTACGAATAACTTCATCGTCCGCCGCTCCAAAATGCCCAATATTTTCGAACTGGCGCGCGATGCGGGATTGGTGACGGCAGCCTCTGCCTTCTACTGGTTTTCCGAACTATATAATCGTGTTCCGTACGATATGGTTCTCGATCGAGAGGTCGATGATCCAGCGCTGTCGATCCAGCACGGGCGTTTCTATCGCGAAGACAACCCCGATGTTGAGACTTTTTTAGCCGCTGCGATGTTGATCCGCAAATACCAGCCTGATTATCTGTTGATTCACCCGATGATGCTCGATATCATCGGTGAAAAACAGGGTGGAGTCTCACCAGAATATCGGCGCGCGGTCATCGCCCAAGATACTATTATGGCGAATTTGCTGCCCGATGTGCTTGATGCCGGTTATACGGTGCTCGTTACGGGCGACCACGGAATGAGCGATGACAACAGCACCCACGGCGGCACGCTTGCGCAGCACAGGCAGGTCCCCCTCTACATCATCCAGCCGGGCAAAGGGCGCGGCAATACTCGAGAAACTCTCTCCCAGCTTCAGATCGCGCCGACGCTGTGCCAACTGCTCGGCTTGCCGATCCCGCAGACCATGACTGCGCTGGCCATCGCCTTTTGAGCCTGAGATGAGGTGCGTCAATGGCGTCTGTCCCGCCGCTTGAAGAACTGCTTGACTTTGCGCTGGAGGCGGCATGGGTGGCTGGCCGGCTTACGCTGGGCTATTTCCAAACGGGGCTGCGCGTCGAGCGGAAAAGTGATAACAGTCCGGTCACGATCGCCGATCGTGAAGCGGAGAAGCTGCTGCGCGAACGCATCGCCGGGGCGTGGTCTGATCATGGCATCATTGGTGAGGAGTTCGGTCGCCAGCCGGGCGCAGGCGCGATCACATGGATCATTGACCCGATTGACGGCACCAAATCCTTTATTCACGGCGTGCCCTTTTACAGCGTGTTGATTGCAGCTGTCGACGCCAGTGGTCCGGTTGTAGGCGTAGCGCATTATCCGGCGCTCAACGATACCATCTACGCTGCGCGAGGAAATGGCTGTTACTGGAACGGCCGCCGCGCGCGCGTCTCTGCGATCGACCGGCTTGAGGATGCGACGCTGCTCTTCAGCGACGTCATCGGCTATGGCGCCCACCAAGCGGCCTATGAGGCGTTAGTTCAGACCACGTCCATCCAGCGCACATGGGGAGACTCCTACGGCTATGCGTTGGTGGCCACGGGCCGGGCGGAGATCATGCTCGACCCGATTATGAACATCTGGGACTGCGCGCCGTTCGGTGTGATCATGGCGGAAGCGGGCGGCACTTTTACCGACTGGAACGGCAGACCGTCGATCGACGCTGGCGAGTCGATCGGGACTAACGGCATCCTGTTCGATGCAGTGATGGCGATCACACGGCGCTGAGTTAAGCGTGTGCGGTTTCTACTCCAGCCATCATCAGGCCAAGTGTTTCGACATCTGCTTCGTCGCGGTCGACGATGCCCACTATCTTGCCTTCGTACATCACTGCAATCCGGTCGGATAGGGCAAGGATCTCATCCAGATCTTCCGAGATGAGCAGGATCGCCACGCCTGCGCTGCGCTGCTCAATCAAGACTTTATGAATGTACTCAGTCGCGCTGATGTCGACTCCTCGCGTCGGCTGCGCGGCAATCAGAGCGACTGGCTGGCGCGACAGCTCACGCGCGAGGATCAGCTTTTGGATGTTACCGCCTGAGAGATTTTTAACGGCTGTTTTGGGGCTTGGCGTTTTGACGTTAAAGCGACCAATCAATGTATTGGCGTGCCGCGTGATCGCTCTGGTGTCGAGGAAAATGCCGCGCGCGAATTGCGGGTCGGCATGGTTTTGTAGGATGGTGTTCTCCGCCACCGAGAACGAACCGATAGTGCCGTGGCGCATACGTTCCTCGGGCACATAGGCCAGCCCGGCTTTTAGGCGCGCGCGCACCGGCAGCTTTAAGATCGGTTTGCCGTTCAGCATGACCTCGCCGCCCGTAGCGGGTCGCAGGCCGGTGATCGTCTCGGCCAGTTCTCGCTGCCCGTTGCCTGAAACGCCCGCTAAGCCCATGATCTCCCCGGCACGCACATCGAGCGATAGTTCATGCAGGCAGGGCAGGCCAGAATCGTTATTGGCGCGCAGCCCGCGAATCGACAGCTTAACCTCGCCCGCGCTTAAAGGCGGTTTATCGGGCTGAAATAGCACATCGCGGCCAACCATCATCCTCGCCAAGCGGCGCCGGTCAACATCGATGTTGGGCGTCGTGTCAATGACGCGGCCATCGCGCATGACGGTGATGCGCGTGCTCAACTCTTTCACCTCATGCAGTTTGTGCGTGATGAAGATCAGCGCATGGCCTTGATCGCGCATGGCTTTAAGCGTGACGAACAGCTCGCTCACTTCCTGCGGTGTTAGCACGGCAGTTGGCTCGTCAAGGATGACCAGCGCGCCGCCCCGGTAAAGCGCTTTGATGATTTCGACGCGTTGCTGCTCTCCAACCGAGAGCTGCCAAACATAGGCATCGGGGTTAACGCGCAGACCATACACCTGCGAGAGATGGCGGACTTGTTCGCGCACCTTGCCGAGGTCGAGCAGAAGGCCGCGCTCCGACTTCATGCCCAGCGCAACGTTCTCAACTACCGTTAGCGAGGGCACGAGCATGAAATGTTGGTGGATCATGCCAATGCCTCGCTCTAGCGCGTCGGCTGGCGATCGAAAACTCACTGGTTCACCGTCGAGGATGATCTGGCCCTCATCAGGCGTGTAAAGGCCGTAAAGGATCTTCATCAGGGTGCTTTTGCCCGCGCCGTTTTCGCCGAGCAGCGCGTGGATCTCGCCGGCTTTAACGTCGAAATTGACGTTGGCGTTGGCAAGCACGCCGGGAAACTGTTTGGTAATTCCCAGCATCTGCACGTGTTCGATCCGTCGATGGCCAGAGGGGAGATGCGCTTGGGTCATGGCGGGCACTCACCGTTCTATCAAAGCGAACTTAGGCGGGGGATGCAGAACGCCGCACCCCCCGCAGATGACGTTTCTCGTTACTGTGGCAGCTCACGCGAGACGACGATGTCGCCGCTGGCAATGCCCGCTAAGGCTTCTTCGGCGGCGGCGAATACTGAGTCAGGAATATCGACGTCGCCAAAAACCATCTTCATACCGCCGTTGACGAACGACAGCTCGTAGGCCTGCATACCAAGCGAGCCGCTCAGGATCGAGTCTACCATTCTGCCTAAAATCGGCTGCCAATTGAAAACGGCTGTAGCGGCGACGGTCGTTGGCCAGTTGAGGGTTTGATCGGCTTGCAGGCCGAACCATAAGCCGCCGGCAGCCTCGACCGCGTCGATCGCTCCGACGACCTGCTGCGCTGAGCCGGTCAGGATATCCGCGCCAGCGGCGATTTGCGTCCGCGCGATCTCGGCAGCCCCGGCCGTATCGCCAAACGAGCCCGTGTAGGCGAGCAGCACGTTGGCGTCTGGATTAGATGCAGCCACGCCCTGCTGGAAACCAAGAATGTGCAGCAAGGCGTCGCCGGCGGGCACTGGCCCAACGATGCCAATCGTGTTGCTCTCGGTCAACAGGCCAGCCATGATCCCCTGCACATAACCGGCCTGCTCGGCGCGCGCCTCATAGGCGAAAACATTGCGCAGCCCCAGCTCGCTGCCGGTGTCGGTCGCTGTGCCCCATGCAAACGACGTGTTCGGGAAGTCGGCGGCGATTTCGAACAAGGGTGAACCATACTGCGTGCCATGGGCGATGACAAGCTGGTAGCCGTCCTCTGCATAGTCGCGCAGCGCTTGCGCAGCCGCAGTCACATCGATCATGCCCTCGCTGTAGGCGATCTCCAGGCGCGAGGGGCCGCCGAGCTGCCGCTGCAAGCCGACCAAACCATCATAGATCGACTGGCTCCATGCGAGATCGGAAATGCTGCTGGGCAGCACGAGCGCGACGCGGAACGTGGTCTCAGGGAGTGACCCCAACGGATAGACGACGCCTGAGATGATGTCGTTGATCGCCTGCTCTGCTGCGGATAGCACATCATCGGGAATCTCAATATCGCCAAAGGCAAAGGTCAGGGTGTTGTCGCTCAACGTTAAGTCATAAGCGATGCCGCCCAATACGCCCTCAGCCCGTTTCGCCAGCATGTCAGTGATCACTGGAACCCAGTTAAAGACTTGTGAAGCGACGACTGTCGTTGGCCAACCCGTGCTCTGATCGCTCTGCGTGCCGAACCAATAGCCGCCTGCCGACTGAATGGCGTCGATTGCACCGACCACCTGCTGCGCTGAACCCGTCAGGATGTCGGCGCCCGCCGCGATCTGGGTTTGCGCCAGTTCAGCAGCGCCGGCGGTATCTCCAAATGAACCGGTGTAGGCGAGCAGAATTTGCGCGTCTGGATTACTGGCGTAGACCCCTTGTTGGAAGCCGTTGATGTAGAGCAGCGCATCGCCGGCAGGCACCGGCCCGACGATCCCGATCACGTTGCTGCGCGTAAGCAAGCCGGCCATCACGCCGTTGACGTAACCACCTTCCTGCGAACTGGCTTCGTATGCGAAGACGTTGTTAATGCCGCGATCGATGCCAGTGTCGGAGGCTGTGCCCCAAGCGAACGATGTTTCGGGGAAATCAGGCGCCAGATCGAACAGCGAAGTTCCATACTGCGTGCCATGGGCGATGACGAGATGGTAGCCGTCCTCTGCATAGTCGCGCAGCGCTTGCGCAGCCGCAGTTACATCGAACATGCCTTCAGAGTAAGCGATTTCCATGGCGCTGGGGCCGCCCATTTGTTCCTGAACGGTTAGCAGCGCGCTGTAGATCGACTGGCTCCACGCGATATCGGTCGTGCTGCTGGGCAGCACGATGGCAACCTTCACCGGCCCATCTTGAGCCACGGCAACCGCGCTCAACGACAGGACGAGAAGCGCGACGAATATGGTGAATACGGCCCTCTTGGTCACTGTACCCTCCCTTGGGTGGTTGATAGCGCTCAGGCCACCATGGGCCTGCTTGCACACTTAGTTCTCCCCACGGCGGAATGGTTTGGTCAGTGCTGCGGGTTCTTGCCGCTTGCGGTCACGCGCGAAGACCAACACTGCGATCGTCAGCACATACGGAATCATGATCAGTAGGTTTGGAGGAATAGGCGCCCCAAACAATTGAATATTGTAATTCTGTGCCCAGAACTGGAGGTTGTTCGCCACACTGAACAAGAGCGCGCCGACCATCACGCGCCACGGCGACCAACCGCCAAAGTAAACTAACGCAACCGCAATAAACCCACGTCCCTGCGTCATATTCTCTTGAAACACCGGCAGGGCCGCGATCGACAGCGAGGCGCCCGCGACACCGGCCATGATACCGCCAAAGATCAGCGTGGCGTAACGCACACGCACAACATTAACGCCCATTGCATCGGCAGCCGCAGGGTTTTGGCCTACTGCTCGAATTTGCAGCCCCCATGTTGTTCGGTTGAGCACCCAGACAGAGATCGGGACCATTAAAAAGGCGATATAAACGAGAATGTTCTGCTGGAACAGGATGCGGCCAATGATCGGGATATCGCTGAGCAGCGGGATGCGGATCGGCTGAAAACCGGTCGCAGTGATCACGCCGCCGGCCAACGTTTGAAACAGCAATGTCGAAAGGCCGAGGCCGAACAGCGTAAAGCCGATACCGCTGATCCCTTGTTGTGCTTGAAACGTCACGCTGACGACGGCCATCGCCAACCCGAGCGAACCACCGACGAGGATCGCGGTCAGCAGGCCGAAAGCAGGATCGAGGCCAAAGCCTTTGCTAGAAACAACGTAGATCGATGAAAACGCGCCCATCAGCATCATGCCCTCAACGCCCAGATTAAGCACGCCTGAGCGCTGAACAAACACCTCGCCCAATGCTGCAAACAAGTACGGTGTGGCATATAACATGGCCAGCGCCAGCGCTTCGGTCAAAATTTGCGAGATATCGGTGATCATGCGCTCACCTCTTGCGATGCTGGCACTGGCTCTACAGCGGGCGCGCTGGGGACCGGCGCTCGCGCTTGCCGGCGCGATGTATAGCGCCGCACCCAGACCTCACTGCTGACCACGAAGATCACGATCAACCCCTGTAAGACGATGATCGTTGCAGTTGGAACCTGCATCGTGCGCTGCATGCGATCGGCGCCGACCAACAACGCGCCGAACAGAAATGCGGAGGGAATCGCTCCGAGCGGGTGCAGCCGGCCGAACAGCGCCACGACAATGCCAGAGAAGCCATACCCAACAGCAAAACCCTCAACCATGCGGTGCGTGATGCCCGTCACCTCGACCGCGCCAGCCAGCCCTGCCAGTCCGCCGCTTAACATGAGACCAAGCATTAAATAGCGCGGCACAGAAATGCCCGCGTAGCGAGAGGCATCTTTGTTCTGGCCAACGGCGCGTATGCGGTAGCCGATAGTCGTGCGCCACAGCAGCAGGTAGACTACGACCGCCGCCGCTAGCCCAATGAACAGGCCAGTGTGAATCTGTGATGGTGGCGCTAAACGCGCTAACCATGCTGCTTCGGGCACCTGTGCCGACTGAGGTACCCGCGTCCCTTGGGCGACTTGCTGGGGGTCGATCATTGGCCCACTTAGCAGAAACAGCAGAAGCTGTACCGCAATGGCATTCATCATAACCGTGGTCAAGATCTCGTTAACCTCGAACCGCGCCTTAAGAAAGCCGGGCACGGTTCCCCATAACAGGCCGCCAAAGAACCCCACTGCCAATGTGAGCGGCACCAGTAAAATGGGCGGCAGCGCTTCGCCCGTTTGGATAGCGAATGCAGTGGCCATCACCGCGCCGACGAACAACTGTCCTTCGGCGCCGATGTTGATGACGCCGGCGCGAAAGGCGATGCAGATGCCAACAGCGATGATGAGCAGGGGAGTGGCGCGGGTGAGAGTGCGGTACAAGTTCGCTTGACTGCCAAATGCACCCTCGATCATAACGCTGTAAGCTTGCAGTGGGTTCGTGCCAAGCAGCAGTAGGATCACTGCGCCCACGAGCAGCGCCAACAGCACCGCGATGATCGGCACAAAGCCAATGATCAGGTCACTGCGAGTAATCTTCAAGCGCATCGAAATCCTTTTTGTACAAAAAAGCATATCTAGTTTCTTTCATGATGATCATTATTCAAGTTAATAGAGTTTGCGCTAGTTACATTCGTCAATAATACCCAAAATTAAGGGCATCAATGCTACCAGAAATTTCTTTGCTGCAGCGATCGGGATGTGTTACATTGATCGTATAATTGATACAGACTTGCAACCATGAGAGTGAGCCGGTCAACGTCGCGCCTCTTTATAGGATTAAACCATGCAGCATTGGCAAACTTACCACACGCCGCTGACGGTCGCCGAAGCGCTTGAAGTGCTCAAAGCCCATGCAGGCTCGGCGCGCATCATCGCGGGTGGCACCGATTTGATGATCGACTTGCAGTATGGTTCCGGCGAGCACCGAGCGAGCGCGCTGGTCGATGTTACCCGCATCCCGGAGATGACGGCGATCCATATCGCGGAAGGTCAGTGCCAGCTTGGTGCCGCTGTCACCCATACGCAGATTGTGAAATCGCTGGCGCTTGAAGCCGGCGCGACCTGCCTTGTTGAGAGTTGCGGCGTCGTCGGCGGGCCGCAGGTACGGAATGTCGGCACGTTGGGCGGCAATGTCGCGCATGCGCTGCCGGCCGCCGATGGCACGACCTCTTTGGTCGTGCTCAATGCTGAGGCGGAAGTGGCGTGGGGAGATGGCCGCCGTGAATGGCTGCCGATCGCTAGCTTGTTTCATGGGCCGGGCATTTCTGCAGTCGATCCGAGCCGGGATGTGCTGGTGTCTTTTCGCTTCGCGCTGGCGGGGCCAAATGAAGGAACTGCTTTCAAGCGCATCATGCGTCCGCAGGGTGTCGCGCTGCCGGTGCTTGGATGCGCCGTTTGGGTTCGGGTGTCTGCCGATGGGGCAGCTTATGACGATGTCCGCATTTGTATTAGTCCGGTCGCTCCGGTGCCGGTTCGCGCCGCCGAAGTGGAGGCGGCACTGCGCGGCCAGCCCGTTGGTGAGGACAGCTTGGATGCCGCAGTTGCGGTTGCCTACGAAACGCTGCGACCGCGCACGAGCAAGTATCGCGCCACCGGGGAATATCGCCAGCACATGATCGAAACGCTGCTGCGCCGCGCATTGCCGTTAGCGGTCGAGCGGGCACGCACCGGCGTGGCGCGCGCTGAAGGCGTCGGGATGAGCTAAGTAAAAAGTTGGGATAGCGTATTATGGATGGTGAAGATGAGCGAGCTGCGACTGACAGTTAATGGGCAGGATCATGTGCTCGACGTACCGATGTCACGAACGCTGGCGCATGTGCTGCGTTACGACCTTGGGCTGACGGGAACAAAAATCGGTTGTAGTGAAGCGGAATGCGGGATCTGCACAGTGCATGTAAACGGCGTTCCCGTTAATTCATGCATTTACCCTGCCTTCAAAGCGCAGGGCGCGCAGGTGACGACGATCGAGGGTCTGGCGCAGGGAGAAACGCTGCATCCCCTGCAAGAGGCGTTCATCGATCATGGGGCGGTGCAGTGCGGGTTCTGTACGCCCGGCCTGATCATGACAGCGGCTGCGCTCCTTGAGGAAAATCCGCAGCCAGATGACCATGCGATTAAAGTTGCGCTTAAAGATACTTACTGCCGCTGCACCGGTTACGTAAGCGTGATCAATGCGATCAAATCGGCAGCTTCCGTTAAGCGCGGTGAAGGGAAACTTCCGGTGAATGAACCGGCGGTTTCTGAGCCGATGCGTTTTGTCAGTCGCAATGAAAAGGTGCAGGACGTCGTCGACCGGGTGACTGGCCGCGCCAAATATACCGATGATTACATCTTCGATGGGATGCTTTACGGGCGCACCCTGCGCGCTGCATATCCTCACGCACGCATCGTGCGCATTGATACAAGCAAAGCCGAGGCTTTGCCTGGCGTGCGCGCTGTCCTCACTGCGGCCGATGTGCCTGGCGAGAATTTACACGGCCTTGTTTATCGCGACTGGCCAGTGCTGTGCGCGGAAGGCGACAAGGTGCGCTATATGGGTGATGCTGTTGCCATCGTTGCAGCTGATACCGAGGAACTTGCGGCTGAAGCGCTGGCGCTGATCGAGGTGACCTATGAGCCGCTGCCGGTCGTCGCTGATCCGATTTCGGCACACCGCATCGAAGCGCCGCACGTTCATGAAGGGCGTGAAAACGGCAACCTGCTCAAACATATTAAGGTGGAACATGGCGATATTGAGCGCGGTTTCGCTGAAGCCGATGTGATCGTCGAACGAACCTACCGCACGGCGACCACAGAGCATGCTTTCCTTGAGCCAGAATGCGCAATTGGCGTGCCGCCGGGCTATGACGATGAGCACGCTAAATTGACGGTTTATGTGGGTTCGCAAATCCCCTATCAGGATCGCAACCAGTTGGCGCTGGCGCTGGGCGTGCCGGAGGACTCGGTGCGCATCAAAGGCGTCTTGATCGGCGGCGGTTTCGGCGGCAAAGAGGATATTGCCGGTCAGATCCACGTCGCTTTGTTAGCGCTGGCGACTGGCCGGCCGGTCAAGATGCTGTATACGCGCCAGGAGTCGCTTTTGTTTCATCCAAAACGACATGCAACCGTCATCCGCATTAAAACGGGCGCTAAGCGAGACGGTCGCCTGACGGCGGTACAGGCCGAGCTGTATGGAGATGGCGGCGCCTACGCCAGCTTGAGCGATAAGGTGATGACCCGCGCAACTACGCATGCTACTGGCCCTTACGCCGTGCCGCACGCCAAGATCGACTGCTACGCGATGTACACTAATAACGCGCCATCGGGCGCATTCCGCGGCTTTGGCGTCACGCAGAGCGCATTCGCTGTTGAGCAGAACATGGATCTTGTGGCGGCCGAACTAGGCATCGACCCGGTTGAGTTCCGCATGATTAACGCTCAACGTGTTGGCTCGGTCACAGCGACGGGGCAGGAACTGCGTGAGAGCGTCGGCCTGATTGAGACGATCGAAAAGGTGGACGCCGATATGCGCGTCGGCGATTTCCGCTGGGGCTGGCGCGAAGGCGATCTCGCGTTTGGATGGGGGGTGGCCTGTGCCTACAAGAACACCGGCTTAGGTGGCGGCGCGCCGGACCGTGCCGACGCCGAGGTAGAAGCTTTCGACGATGGCACGGTTGAGGTTCGAACTTCATCGGCTGATATGGGGCAGGGCTTGATCAGTGTGCTGGCGCAGTGCGCGGCCGAGGAGCTTGGCGTGCCCTATCGCAACGTGCGCGTTTTGCTCTCCGATACTGATCGCACTCCGAACGGTGGCCCTACCACGGCCAGCCGGCAAACTTACATGAGCGGCAACGCGGTGCGGCTGGCTGCTGCGCATCTACGCGAGATGCTGAGCAAAGTGGTCGCCGAGGAGCTTGACTGCCCGCCGGAGACCCTCCGTTTCGAAGAAGGGCTGGTGCGCTACAACGGCACGTCGGTCGGCTTTGGCGAGGCAGTACAGCACGCGCAGGCGCAGGGGCTAGCGACGCGAGTTTTACAGCAGTATTACGGCCCTAAAACACAGCCGCTGGGCACTGGCGGCGATATGCACTTCGCCTTTTCATACGCCACGCAGGCGGCGTTGGTCAGCGTCGATATGCGCACGGGAGAAGTGAAAGTTCATAAGATCATCTCTGCAACGGACGTTGGCCGCGCGATTAATCCTTTGCAAACGCAGGGGCAAATCGAAGGCGGCATCGTGATGGCGCTCGGCAACTGCTTGACCGAGGCATACATTATCGAAGAGGGTATGCCGTGGTCAACGCTGTTAGCACGCTACAAGATGCCGAGCATCAAGCACACGCCGGATATCATCAGCCATCTGGTCGAGCATCGCACATCTGAAGGCCCCTACGGCGCAAAAGGCGTTGGCGAACTGCCTTCAATCAACACCTCGCCAGCAATTTGCAATGCAATTTATAACGCAGTGGGCGTGCGCGTCTACAGCCTGCCTGTCGATCAGGATGCCTTGTTCAGAGCTTTGGTTAAGGGTGAACGAGAGGTACACACCGCTTGGCAAGATGTGAAATAAAATAAGAAATAAAATGAACGACGCGGCGCAGCATAGTCTGCGCCGCGCTGCTTATGCCGGTTCGGTTGCCTCCGCCTCGGGCGTTGCTTCTTCGGTCGCTTCTTCGGTGGCCTCAGCTTCGGGCGTTGCTTCCTCGGTTGCTTCGGCTGTTGGCGTGGCTGTCGGTCTCAAGGTTGGCACTGGGCTAGGTTCGCTCGGTTCGCAGGCCACTAGCGCCAGCGCTAGCAGCGTGATGAGCAGAATCCACTTCATGTCAGTTCTCCTCACATCTACGGTGAAAAATATCGCTTTGAATCCTATCGTGTTCAATAGCGCCTCGCCACACTTCGCATAGTCAGAACAAGGTTAAAGTTAACCGATCTGACGTCGCTTCAGAAGCGCTTGTTTTTGGGACAGCCTTCGGCATAATCAACGTATCTCGATTGATGGTCTGACCATGACGACTGCCACTGCCTTCGACAAAATTGCTGCTTGGTACCGAGCGGCGCGACCGCGCACCCTCACAGCCACCTACGTGCCGCTCGCCTTGGCTGCTGCGATCGCGCTGGAACAAGGTGTCTTCAACGCGCCCCTGTTCGCGCTGTCACTGCTGGGCGCGCTGCTGCTTCAGATTGCGGCTAACCTCATTAACGAGTACTTCGACTTTCGTCGCGGTGCTGAAGCGTTAAAGCAAGCCGGGCAAGGGATGATCCTGAAACAGGGGCTGTTGACTCCTAATGAAGTACTGGCCGGAGCCGTGCTGACGGTGCTTGGTGGCGCACTGCTCGGGCTGTTTTTGCTTTTTCAAAGTGGGCCTTTGCTGCTTTGGATCGGTTTGGGAGGCGTGCTGGTTGTCATCTTGTATACGGCCGGGCCATTTCCACTAGCCTATAACGGTTTAGGCGAGCTGGCCGTCTTCATTTTCATGGGGCCGTTGATGGTGCTGGGCGCTTACTATGTGATGGCACGCCAATTTGACTGGACGCCGGTCTTGGCTGGGATCCCAATCGGGCTTATGGTGGCGGCAATTTTGCATGCCAATAACATCCGCGATCTCGACGCCGACCGCGCCGTCAATAAGCGAACGCTGGCAGTGCTGCTTGGTCTGCGGGCGGCCCGCCTTGAATACCTGCTGCTGGTGGGCGGGGCTTATGTTTTGGTTGGCGCGCTCGCCGCTCTCATGGTGATCCCATGGCCGGGACTGCTGGTTTTGGTTACGCTGCCAGAAGCCCATCGCTTGATCAAGATTATCTTCACCAGCCGCGATACGGCGCTGCTGCACCAAGCGCAAGGACGCACAGCCAAGCTGCATGGGGCATTTGGCTTCTGGCTATTCATCGGATGGTTGCTAGGTATCGGGCTGGCTGCACTTGCCTGAACGCATCAAATGATCGGTCGGTCATACCGCTGTCGAATTGCTGGGATGAGATAATCAGCGAACGCCCGGTCGAGATCGAAGTCCGGCGCCCAACCCCAATCGCGCCGCGCCGCGCTGTCGTCGAGCTGCGCCGGCCAACTGTCGACGATCGCTTTTCGTTTGCTTGTGTCTTCAAAAGTGATGTGGGCATCGGGAAAAGCCCGCTGAACGATCGCAGCGATCTCAGCGGCAGAAGGATTAAAACTGGTCACGTTGTAAACTGTTCGGCTGAGGCGGTCGATTGGCGCTTCAGCCAGCAGCAGTAGCGCTTTGATCGCATCGGGCATGACCATGAAAGGAATACGCGTCTCGGCGCTCACGAACGCGGTATAAGGCAGCCCTTGCGCGGCACTATGGATCATTTCTGGCGCGTAGTCGCTGGTGCCGCCGCTTGGCAGCGTGACCGCGCTAATGAGACCCGGAAAGCGCAGGGCGCGGAAATCGACGTAATGCGGCTCCGGCGTCGCAGCGAGCTGGCGGTAGTGCGCCGAATAGTAACGGCCGAGGTGTTCGCAGTAAAGCTTGTTGCAGCCGTACATGGTGCGCGGCATGCAGTATTCGTCTTCGCTGACCGGCGCGATGTTCGCTTTCGTCGCGAGATCGGGCAGGCCATACACCGCAATGGAACTGGGGAAAATGAATTTGACGCGGCTGCCCTGCCAGCGCGATTGTTCGATGGCTAAATGCAGCAGGTTCAGGGTACCCTCAACGTTAACACGATGAGCGGCCTCTGGCGTGAATTCCGCCCGCGTTGAGAGCAGCGCGGCCAAATGAAAGATTGTGTTGATCTCATATTCGCTCATCAGCCGCTCAAGCAGGTCGCTGTCGAGAATATCGCCAGCGATGTGCACGTGAACCAGCGGCCGCAGCGTTTCATCAAGGGGGCGCAGGTCAAGCGCGAGGATGTCGTGTTCGCCACGTTCGGTCAGGCGCGCGATTAAGCCGTGGCCTACCTCGCCGTTGGCGCCCGTGATCAAGGTTACCTTCTTCCGCATTGATTTGCTGCTTTCAGTGTGTGTTTGTAACTAAGCTAAGCGATGACGCCGAGCGATTTGCCCACCTGCTCAAAAGCGCTGAGCGCCTGCTCGAGATCGTCTTGGGAATGAGCCGCGGTGTTCATCACGCGGATGCGCGCTTTGCCGCGCGGCACAGTCGGAAAACCGATCGCCATGGCGAAGACGCCGCGCTCGAACAGCGCCCGGCTGAACGCTTGAGCAACGGGCGCCTCGCCCAGCATCACTGGCACGATCGGCGTCTGGCTGTGGCCGACATCGAAACCCAGCGTTAGCATCTCGCGCTTGAAGAAATCGGCATTGCGCCACAAACGCTGAACAAGCTCTTCAGAACTTTCCAACATCTCAACTGCTTCGATGCATGCTGCGACATCGGGCACAGTCATCGCGCTGGAGAAGAGGAAGGGCCGGGCCCGCTGGCGCAACCAATCGACAATGATTTGTCTTCCTGCGATGATGCCCCCGATGACGCCGAACGCCTTGCTCATCGTGCCGACTTCGATATCGACCTGCCCGTGCAGCCCGAAGTGGTCAACGATGCCGCGCCCGCCGCGGCCAAGCACGCCTTCGCCGTGCGCGTCATCGATCATTAACAGGATGTTATGCTCGCGGGCGATCGCAACCAACTCGGGCAGCGGCGCGATATCGCCATCCATACTGAAGACGCCGTCGGAGACGATGAGGCGGCGTTGGTAATCGGTCGTCTCGGCGATCTTGCGACGCAGGTCATCCATATCGTTGTGGGCATAGGCGACGATCTTGGCGCGGCTGAGCCGGCAGCCGTCGATGATGCTGGCGTGATTGAGCTGATCGGAGAAGATCACATCGCGGCTGCCGACCAATGCTGGGATCACTGCGAGGTTGGCGGTGAACCCGCTCTGCATCGTGATCACAGCCTCCGCTTGTTTGAACTTTGCCAGCCGCTGTTCTAGCTCAACGTGCAAGGTCATCGTGCCGGCGATCGTTCGTACCGCGCCGGGCCCGATCCCATACTTGTCAATGGCGCGTTTGGCCGCCTCGCGCAGGCGCGGATGGTTGGCCAGTCCCAAGTAGTTGTTCGCGCAGAAGTTGAGCACGCGCTGGCCATCGACGATGATGTGGCCTTCCATCGGCCCATCGATCGTGCGGATAGTCGTGAATAGTCCCTGTTCGCGCAGCGAGTCTAGCTCGTCAGCGATCCACTGTGTCTTTGTATCGGTGAGAGAACTCATTTTAACCCCTGAATGCTTACTGTAAGTTCAGCGCCCATTCCGCAGCAGCCGGCAGGCGGACTCGACGAGCAGGGCTGCTCCAGTCGCAAAAACTGACTCATTCAGATCGAACTGCGGGCTGTGATGGGGCCGTTCGATCTCGTCGCGTTTTGCGCCGAGCAAGAACATTGCCCCCGGCGCGAGGCGAGCCATGAAGCTGAAATCCTCGCCGCCCATGCTTGGATCTTGCCGGTGCAAGGCCTCAGCGCCGAGCAGATCGACCACCGCCTCACGAATGATCGCCGCGACTTGTGGGTCGTTATATGACGATGGACATCCTTTTACAATTTGCAGCTCGTAATCCCCGCCCAGTGAACGGGCCACGCCAAACGCCGCTTCCACTTCGTGGATGAGCTGCTCACGAGTGCTGTCGTCAAAACTGCGCAGCGTGCCATTGAGTTCTACTTCATCAGGGATGATGTTAGGCCCGCTGCCGCCGTGCACTGCGCCGACCGTCACCACAACAGGCTTGATTGGGTTGATGCGGCGCGCGCGGATCCCATGCAGCGCATTGATCACCTGCGCCAGCAAGTAAATCGGGTCGATACCGCGGTGGGGATGCGCGCCGTGGCAGCCTTTGCCGCGAATGGTCGCATAAAAGGTATCGACATTGGCTGTGATATAACCGTCCTCAACCACAACTTTGCCGGCTGGCAGCTCGCTAGCCACATGCAGTGCAATGACATGATCAAGCCCGTCAAGAGCACCATCTTCGATCATGCGCTGTGCGCCGCTTTTCCCTTCAGCATCTTCGATCTCTTCAGAGGGCTGAAAAAGAAACCGGATCTCGCCGCTCGGCCGGTCTGGCATTTCAGCGAGCAGACGCGCTGCCCCCAGTAGCATCGCTGTATGGGCATCATGACCGCAAGCGTGCATTTTGCCGGGGATTTGCGAAGCATAGGGCACGTTGTTGGTCTCTTGGATGGGCAGTGCGTCCATGTCGGCGCGGATGCCGATCGCAGGTTTGCCAGAACCCAGACGGCCGACCACGCCAGTGATACCGACCTGAGTTTGCACCTCGATGCCCAAGGCGCGCAGCGCATCGGCGACCAACGCGGCGGTCTCCTTTTCCTCGAAGCCAAGTTCCGGCTGAGCATGAATGGCGCGCCGCCATCCAATGATCTGATCGTTGATCATTTCTGCATGCATCAGCAATGTAGGTTGAGAATACGTCATAAAGTCTTGCTCGCTTCCGATATATCTTGCGCTACAATCGTCAGCCATCATTCAACATTAGTCACCATTGTACCGACAAACTTGCCACTTCCGAAGGATGTGCTCGCCATGAACTCAGTTTTTGACGTGATTGTGATCGGCGCGGGAGCGCACGGCAGTGCTGCCGCCTACCACGCGGCGAAACGAGGCCAGCGCGTGTTATTGATCGAACAGTTTGCGGTCGATCACGACTGTGGAAGTTCATACGGTCATTCCCGCATCATTCGTTATGCTTACAACCATCCTACCTATGTGGCGCTGGCGCGTGCGGCCTATTCTCTATGGGCCTCGCTTGAAGCTGAGGCAGGAGAACAGCTTTTGTTGACCTCCGGAGGCGTCGATATCGGCCGGATGTCCACCGCTTCGTTCGCCAGCACGGTCGATAGTTTAACGCAAATGCAAATTCCTTTTGAGCTGCTAGATGCCAAACAAGCAATGCAGCGTTACCCGCAGTTTCGATTAGCCGAAGATATGCTGATGCTTGTTCAAGCAGATGCTGGCATCTTGCGCGCCTCTCGCTGTGTGCAAGCGCAGGTTAAGCTCGCGCAGGCCAACGGCGCACAGGTGTTGGAAAAGACGACTGTGATGAGCATCGCGCCGGATGGAGATGGCGTCCGTGTGGTGACTAAAGCTAATGTGTTCAGCGCAGGACGAGCGATCATTGCTGCTGGCGCTTGGGCGAACGACCTGCTCACGCCTTTAGGGCTGCCGCTGCCGCTGCGGCCAACGTTATGTCAAGAAAATTATTTCCACGCCGAACGGCCCGCAGATTACGCCATCGGCGCATTTCCGGTTTTCATCTGGCATGAGCGCGAAACGTTTGGGTGGATGAGCTATGGAATCCCTAGCGTGAACGATGCAGGGGTCAAGTTTTCGCTGCATGGTGGCCCTGATTTTGACCCCCACGATTCGCAGCGTGAGCCTCTGGCAGCTTGCATTGAAGCTATGTTTCAATTGATTGCGACCTACTTTCCAACGATGAACCCAACCCATGCCTCATCGCGGGCTTGTCTCTATACGATGACGCCGGATGAGCATTTCATCATCGATAAGCATCCAGCTTATCCTCAGATCGTCATCGGCGCAGCCTGCTCTGGTCATGGCTTTAAATTCGCTTCGGTGATTGGCAGCATTTTGTGCGATCTCGCATTTGAGGGGTGCACTGCGCACGACATCGATCTTTTCAAAATAGCGCGGTTTGAACGAGGGGACGATCACGCCCCCTCGTCCTGAACTATTCTCCTGCGATGAACACCGCCGTTGTGCGTGGGGGCACGGTGAAACGGCCATCAGCGTACCCGGCGTCACGCACAACGAGATCGGTTGAATTCGCTTGCACCGGGTGCAGCCTGAAATTGTGCGCGGCCAACTCGCCGGCAGGGAAGGCGATCGTCTCGGTAGTCGCGTTAAACATGACCACGATCATCGCATAGTTGGGGTCAAGCGCCTCGCCTTCAAGGTCGGACAGGCTCATCACGATCAAACCGGGGATCTGATCGGGGCCGGTGTTGTGGAAGGCAAGCCTTTGCTGAACTTCTTCAGCCGTTTGCAGCCGGAACAGCGGTGAGCTAAAGCGAATTTGCAGCATTTCCCGCAGGTGGGCGTTCGCTGCGAGCATATGTTCCGTATTTACGACCAAATCGGGATTGGCCAGCAGCGGCGCCATGATCGGCCAGTTTTCGCGATTCTTGTCGGCTGGCGGCAGGCCGCGTCCCCAGTTATTCGTTTGGTACGTCCAATCGATGGCATTGAACCAGTCACCGGAATTGTAGCTGTCTCGATCCATCGACTTTGATCGCAGGACATCATCGCCGGCATGAATGAACGGGATCCCCTGCGCCAACGTTACCAAGCTTAGGCCGAGGTTCTGCATGCGAACCCGTTCCTCGGGAGTAGCGGTCAGCGGCGCCTTGAGCTGGATCGCATCGAACAGCGTCTCATTATCATGCGCCGAGACGTAGACGATATGTTCCCGTGGGGCGCGCGTGTAGCCCGCGGGCTGGCCGTTGTAATCGATATCGGCGCCAGTCACCAGTTCGCCTTGTGCATTGATAAATGTATAGGCAGCTAGATTGCCTGCCAGCCCTACACGGATCTGATCGCTGAAATGCAGGAGCTGTGCCCGTTGCTGTTCTGCGCTGCGCGTCTCGACTTCGTTGGGGTCGTAGTATAGCCCGTTGATGAAGCCTTGTTCCTGCAAGCCGCTAAACGGGTTGCCGCCGCGCGCTGCGTCGCGCAGTCGATCGTTAAACGTGCCGATGCCCGTGCCGGCCATGTTGATCTGCGTGGCGTTGATGCCGCGGCGATTATCGGCCACCTCGCCGAAGTTCCAGCCCTCACCGTAGACGTAGATCGATTGGCCGTCGACGCCATCTTCTGCAAGCGTGAGCGCGTCGAGTTGTTCGCGCAAGGCGAGCATGTTATCGCGCATGTGATGTCCCATCAAGTCAAAGCGGAAGCCATCAACGCGATAGGCTGTTGCCCACGTAAGGACCGAGTCGATCATCAAACGTTCCATCATATAGTGCTCGGTTGCCGTATTGGGGCAGCAGGTCGAGGTCTCTACCCGGCCATCTGCGTTGAGGCGGTGGTAGTAGCCGGGCACGATCCGATCGAGCACGGAACGCTCCGACTGGCCGGCCGCATTGGTGTGATTGTAAACGACATCCATCACCACGCGCAGGCCGCTCTCGTTGAGTGCCTGCACCATCTCCCGAAATTCAAGGATGCGCTGCGGCCCGTCCGGATCGGTGCTGTAGCTGCCCTCCGGCGCAGTGAAATGCAGCGGATCGTAGCCCCAGTTAAACCCATCGAGATCGCGCAGCGGCTCGATGATCGCCTGCTGCTGGTCGGAGTCAGGCGGAAAGGTTGCCAGAAGTTCGCGATCAGGCTCAACGCGCTCGGCCGGGTTTTCGTTAATCGTGGCGATATCGAAGACCGGCAGCAGGTGTATGTGAGTGAGTCCCGCCTCGGCCAGCGCGCGCAGATGACGCATCCCGTTCGACTCAATCTCGGTAAAAGCTCGGAATGTGCCGCGATTCTGTGGCGAGACGCTCTCATCGAAAATGCTGAAATCGCGCACATGCAGTTCATAGATGACGATGTCCTCCGGAGCAGCCAGCGGGGGTTTGACCAGTTCATCCCAGCCCGGCGGCAGCAGCGCTGGATCGTTCAGGTCAATGATCTGGCTGCGCGCGCTGTTCATCGAGAGACTGTGCGAATAAGGATCCGTCACTAAATTGGTGACGACCGAGCGCACGCTCGGCGCATACACGGTTACCTCATACAGGTAGTAGCGGCCATACCAGCTCGCATCACCCGTGATGCTCCACGTCCCGTGCGCATCGTCGCGCGTCATCTCGAAGATCTCGGCGGCTGTCTGCGGGTCACTATCCGCGAAAAGGTGGAGGCGCACCTGCTGTGCAGTCGGCGCCCAAACCGTCAGCGTTGGGATGTCATCGACGAACGTCACGCCGAGGTCTCCATCATAGCGATAGAGATCATCGAGCACTCCCGGAATCTGAACGCCGGTCGCATCATTTAGGATGGTATCATCGTTGATCGTGGCTGAGACGGCGAGTTGGCCAGTCAAAATTTCTGGGATGCGGGCAAGATCTTCTTCAGCAATGCGCAGCGCGAAGTAGTCGCGCAGGTGGGGGAAGCGTGCCAGTACTTCGGTCGGCAGTCCGCTTCGGTCATAACGCAGCAAGATCGAGTCGCCGCCCTCGATGCCCTCGTCGCCTAGCGTCAAATCTCCGGTCGTGCTGAAGTGCAGGCGATAGACCGCGCCGGGAATGCGCCCGATATTCCATGCTAGTGTATCGCGGTTGACCCAATATGCCTGTGATAGGAATAGATTGCCAGCCGCTGGGCCAACTTCGCCGGCCACGCTGATCGTCATAATGTTGGTCGTTGTGTCAAACGAGAAAACGACTTCATCGCCGTCGTTGAGCACAGTGAAGCCGATGTTAGGGCCATCACGCAGACCACGTTCTCCATAATTGAGCGCCCAGCTTTCGTTAAATGCCACTTTCGCTTCATAAAACCCCGCAGGAATATCCGTTGTTACGAAGGTATATATCCCATCACCTTCTGGGTCTTGCAGCCATGTGAGCAGGCAGCTCGGCTGCCAGTCGCCCGGGCAGCCAATTTCGCTTTGAAATGATCCCGGCACGTTGGCCAAAATGTGATTGACCGTATCAGCGATCCAATTTGTGCGGTGGCTGTACAGAAAACGTACACGTGTATCTTGTTCCAGCTCCAAAGCGATACTCTCGCCGCCGCGCTCAGCCCCGCGTCCGAAGATCTGTTCCTCATCGCCGTTCAGCGCAACCCGATACTCGTAGCTGCCTGCGGGCAGCTCGAAAGTGGCCGACCATAGATCATAAGTCGGCTCATAGGCCAATGCGGTTTCGGCGCAGTTGAGGTCATCATTGGCCGGGCAGCCTAATGCCGTTTGCAGGCTGCCGATCACAACAACTGATGCTGGCTGCTCGTCTTGAGCTAGCGCAGGCAGGATGGCCAGCCCTAAACCTAGCAGGCAGAACACCATCCATCGAGAGACTTGAACTTTCACCATCATCTCCTACTCATCTCTGAAACGAGATTATTTCAAATTGTATGGCGGTATGTATAAATCATCTGGCAGGGGTTGTCAAACTCCTGCGCGGCGTTACCATAAAGTTTGAGCGCCAGTTGACGAAAGGCTGCCCTAATGACAACGTATAATTTGCCAACAGTAACCACACCGGAGCCTGCGCTTCCGGGCCAAGCCCTGCTTGTAGCGAGCGGTGATCTTCGCCTGAGCGCAAACCAAGTGTGCTGGCCCGCGCAGGAGGCGATGGAGTGCAAATTGGTCGAGGCATTTGCCCGCGAAGGTATAACGGTCAAGCGCGCCCATCCATACGATCCTGAATTGGGACATGGTTTCATTTGGAATCAGCGCATGGGCATGGATGTCTTCGCGACGATCGATCCCCATGCGCCCTTGATCGTCGCTGAGGCGGTATGGCAGTACAGCCATCACGTGCTGGCTGGCCTGCGATCGCATCGCGGCCCGATCCTGACGGTCGCCAATTGGAGTGGGCAGTGGCCGGGCTTGGTCAGTATGTTGAATTTGAATGGCTCTCTTACCAAAGCGGGTGTGCGCTATAGCACGCTGTGGAGCGAAAACTTTGACGACCCATTCTTCTTGAACGGCCTTCGACAATGGATTCGTGAGGGCAAAATTGATCATGATATGTCGCACGTTTACCCGCTTGAGCTTGATGCGCTGCCGGCCCCAGAGCGCGCGCTGGGCGAAGCGCTGGCCGCGCACCTTAGGCATCACAAAGCGATCCTCGGCGTCTTCGATGAGGGTTGCATGGGGATGTACAACGCCATCATTGATGATGAGCTGCTCAACCCGATCGGCGTCTATAAAGAGCGGCTTAGCCAGTCAGCGCTCGTAGCGGCGATGCGAACAGTTGCTGACGCCGAGGCAGCCGCTGCGCGCGCTTGGCTCGATGCCCGCGGGATGACCTTCGTCACGGGCAGCGACCCGGAGACGGAGCTGACCGACGCGCAGATCCTCGAACAGCTCAAGATGTATATTGCTGCCGTCCGCATTGCCGATGAGTTTGGCTGCGATGCGATCGGCATCCAATATCAGCAGGGCTTGAAAGATATGACCCCAGCCTCAGATCTGGCGGAAGGGCTGCTCAATAATGTAGAGCGACCGCCCGTTTATCACGCCGAAACGGGTGCAGAACTATATGCTGGGCGCGCCTTGCCGCATTTCAACGAAGTTGATGAGGGCGCAGGCATTGACGCTTTGATTACCAACCGGGTGTGGACGGCGATGGGCTTTGATCCGGCCACCACCCTCCATGATGTCCGCTGGGGTGAGCACTATCGCGGCGAGGGCATCGATGATTTCGTCTGGGTGTTCTTGATCTCTGGGGCCGCGCCAGCCTCGCACTTCATCGGTGGATACGCGGGCGCATCAAGCGAACGACAGCCGCCGATGTATTTTCGACTTGGTGGGGGGACGCTCAAGGGGATCAGCAAGCCCGGCCCCATTGTATGGAGCCGCGTTTATGTGATGGAAGGCGATCTTCATGCTGATCTGGGTAGGGCGACGGTCGTTGAGCTGCCGCGAGCGGAGACCGAGCGGCGCTGGCAGTTGACGACGCCGCAGTGGCCGATTATGCACGCCGTTTTGCATGGGGTCACCCGCGATCAGATGATGGCGCGCCATAAAGCCAATCATGTGCAGGTGGCATATGCGCCTGACGACGCGGCAGCGGATCGCGCCTTGGCCGCTAAAGCGGCTTGTTTCAATGCGCTCGGCATTAAGACGCATCTGTGCGGGGTCAAGCCCTTCGCATAGTCAAAAGCTGGCGATAAGCACTGAAACGAAAAACGGGTTGGGTAGAAAATCCCAACCCGCTTGTCAATGAGATAATGTAAGGCGCGTGGATTAATTGTTCGAATGCGCGGTATTGCCGCTGCGCACCGGGATCAAGCGAGGCTGCGCTTCCGGTGTCTTGGGCAGCGTCAAGTGCAAGATGCCGTTCTCGAGCGCGGCTTCAACCTGATCGGCTGCGACTGGCTCCGGCAGGCGGATGCTGCGGCTGAAGCGGCCAGAGTTGCGCTCGACCAGAAGGGCGCGCGCGTTTTCCTCGTGCGGTGAAGCGGGCAGTTCGCCGCTGATCGTCAGCACATTATCGTGCAGGCTAATGTTCACTTGGTCGCTCGTCAAACCGGGGAGCGAAGCAGTCAACTGATAGCCCGTTTCCGTTTCATAGACATCAATGGGCAGCGCCAGTTCTGCCACGTTAGCGCGCGCGCCGCGCCAAGTCTCTTCAAACATCCGGTCCATTGCGCTTTGCATGGCGGCCAGCTCGCGCAGCGGGTTCCAACGGATCATCATGGTCATGGTCTCCTCCTCATAAACTAACAGCTCTCAACTGTTTTTACGCTTTCAAGATAGGCGGCTTAGATAAGAGCTGCATCGGCGTTCTGTAGGAAATCCGTATACAGAACGCTAGAAGTCGATCAACATGCAGCAACCATGATGCATGTGGACCAGTCAAGACCAATCGGCGGGCAGGCGCGCGTAGATGCGAGTGTAAAACGCCAATCTATCGCGCGCAGCGCTGTTTTCAAGATCGGCCGGCAGGCAGCGATAAGACCAGTTTCCTGCTTCGCGCCCGGGTAAATTCATGCGCTGGTCGGAATTGAGCGAGAGCACGTCTTGCATCGGCACGACAAATGTATGCGCCACCGAGGCCATGCCCAACCGGATCAGATCCCAGTTTATTTCGCGCACTTCACGATCTAAATACTGGTTGAGATAGGTTTTCATTGCTGGCGTGGCTTCTTCGTGATACCAGCCGATGGTCGTATTATTGTCGTGCGTGCCAGTATAGACCACGCAGTTAGGCACATAGTTATGTGGCAGAAACGGATCTTTGCCATGAGGTTCGCCCCACGCGAATTGCAAAATCTTCATGCCCGGCAAACCGAGACCGTCGCGCAGCGCTTCCACCTCAGGTGTGATCACGCCGAGATCCTCGGCGATGATCGGCAAGCTGCCAAGCGTGTCTAGGATGACACTAAAAAACGCCATCCCCGGCCCCTTGACCCAACGCCCCTGAACGGCAGTTGGCTCGCTAGCCGGCACTTCCCAGTACGCTTCGAAGCCCCGGAAGTGATCGATGCGCACGACATCCACCGTCTCAAGCGTTTGCTTGATGCGGCGAATCCACCATGCGTAGCCGTCATCGGCTAGTCTTTCCCAGTTATAGAGCGGGTTGCCCCAGCGTTGGCCGGTCTCGCTGAAATAATCGGGTGGCACTCCGGCGACGACTGTTGGATGACCCTGCACGTCGAGGAAAAAGAGGTCGCGGTTTGCCCATACATCGCTGCTGTCGTGGGCGACGAAGATCGGAATATCGCCGAACAAGCGGATGCCCCTGTCATTAGCGTAGGTCTTTAAGGCGAACCACTGACGGTAGAACAGCCACTGTTGAAAGCGGAATCCGTTGATTTTGCGAGCGTGCTGCGCAGCCACTTCGACGAGCGTCTGCGCATCGCGCAGCGCTTCGCCCTGCGGCCACTCGACCCACGGCCGGCCGCCGTGATGGTCTTTGAGCGCTGCAAACAAGGCAAAATCTTCGAGCCAATCTTTGTTAAGCTCGCACCAACTTGTGAACTCAGCGCGCGTTTCGGCGCTTGCCGTCTCATCGAAACGAGAAAAAGCCCGATCGAGCAGCGTACGGTGATAGTCGATCACTGGCCCATAATCGACGCGGTTCGCGGGAAAATTCGGCGCGTCTCTCAACTCCTCATCCGTCAGCCAGCCTTCAGTGACCAACTGGTCGAGACTGATCAACAGAGGGTTGCCGGCAAAGGCGGATAGACATTGATAGGGCGAGTCGCCGTAGCTGGTTGGCCCCAGCGGCAGCACCTGCCAAATGCTCTGGCCAGCCTCGCGCAGGTAATCGACGAATCGATAGGCCCATTCGCCAAGATCACCAATGCCATAGCGACCGGGCAGGGAAGTGGGGTGCAGCAAGATGCCGCTGGAGCGAGAGACGTTCATCACAACCCGTCCTTAAATGCATTTGCGCTAAGGACATAACATTAGCATACCAAGACGCGTTTCTTCCAGAGTGATCTCGGCCGGGAACTGGCGCGTTGAGATACGAAATCATCGGTTCGTTTCGAGGCAAGCCCTACGCTGTAAGGCGCAGAAAGTCTATAATGATGGGGTCGCTGAAATTGAACTGATCATGATGTTCGCTCAAGAACAGCTCGACGGCACCGTTGAGCGCGTGACGTATTACAACGCCGATACCGGCTACAGTGTGGTGAAGATTCGTCCCGACCGCCAGTATCCACTCGCTGCTGCGCGCGATGGCACGGTCGCAGTCGTCGGCACAATGCCGGAATTGAGCATCGGCGAAATGGTTCGTTTCACGGGCCAGTGGGTCGATAATGCGCGATATGGCCGCCAGTTTCAGGCCGAGACCGTCTCGACGATGCTGCCTACCACTGAAGTCGGCATCGTCAATTATTTAAGCAGCGGGATCGTCAAGGGCATTGGGCCAAAAACCGCACAGAAGATCGTCGATCACTTCGGCG
Organism: Aggregatilineales bacterium; assembly: GCA_046719065.1. Classification (GTDB taxonomy): domain Bacteria; phylum Chloroflexota; class Anaerolineae; order Aggregatilineales; family Phototrophicaceae; genus Flexifilum. Next base: position 61,933 of record JBDNDP010000009.1, read on the forward strand.
CGAAGACGCTCGATGTGCTGGAGCACACTCCGGAAAAGCTCTATAACGTCCCCGGTCTCAAGCGAGAGCTGGCCAAACATCTCATCCTTGCTTGGGGGCAAAATCAAGGGCTGCGGCAGGCTATGATCTTCTTGCAAGGGTACGGCATCACCAGCCGCATGGCGGCGCGCATCTACCAGCAGTATGGCAGTGAGACGGTTCGCAAAGTGCAGTCCGATCCGTATACGCTGGCCGATGAGGTGTTCGGCATTGGCTTCATTCGTGCGGACGAAATCGCCAAGAAGATAGGCGTGCCAGTCGACGATCCCGGGCGCATTCGTGCCGGATTGTTTTATGCATTGAACCAAAAAGCGCGTGATGGCCACACTTACCTGCCGCATGATGAGTTGGTCTTCACGACGGCTGACCTGCTGAAAGTTGATGATACCGCGCGCATTGAAACGGTTTTGAGCCAGCAGCTGTTCACTGGCGATCTGATCAGCGAAACAAGCTCGACACCCAGCGCGGCTCCGGTCTATCTGCCGTTGTATTTTTTCTCTGAGCGCGGGTCTGCCGAGTGGCTGCGCAGTTTGGCTAATACGCCATCGCGGTTGGCCGAACGAGCTGCTGAGATCGACTGGCCAGTCTTTCTCGGTGAAATTGCTCGTCAGAACGAAATCAGTTTGACTGAGCAGCAGCAAGACGCCGTCCGCGCTGCCCTTTTGAACAAGATATCTGTGCTGACCGGAGGCCCTGGCACCGGCAAGACGACGACGCTGCGCATGGTGATCGCGGCGCTGCGCGCCGAAAAATTCACCTACGCGCTGGCTGCGCCCACCGGCCGCGCTGCTAAACGTTTGAGCGAGGCCTCTGGCGAATCAGCCAGCACCATCCACCGGCTGCTTGGCTACAGCCCGGCCGAAGGCTTCACGCACGACGAGGATAATCCACTCGATGTTGACATGCTGATCGTCGACGAGTCGTCGATGCTTGATTTGATCTTGCTGTATGATCTGCTGAAAGCGTTGAAGCCCGAAGCGCACCTTCTGTTGGTCGGCGATGTTGACCAGCTTCCCAGCGTGGGCGCAGGTAATGTGCTGCGCGATATTATCGATAGCAAAATCGCGCATGTCTCTCGGCTACAGTTAATCTTCCGCCAGCACGAAAGTAGCCATATCGTCATTAATGCCCATCGCATCAATCAGGGCGAAGTGCCGTTTATGGATAATAAAAGCGCAGACTTTTTCTTTTTCAACGAAGAAGATCCAGCAGCCGCGGCCGAGTTGATCGTTGATATTGTCAGCAGCCGGCTGCCTGCGCGGTTCGGCTGCGACCCGCTGCAAGATATCCAAGTGATCGCGCCGATGTATCGTGGGCCAGTCGGCGTTAACGCGCTGAACGAGGCGCTTCAACGAACCTTAAATGGCGATCGTCGCCTCGCGGAAAAGCAAATCGGCGGCCGGTTGTACCGCGTTGGGGATAAGGTGATGCAGACGCGCAACAATTACGAAAAAGATGTTTTTAATGGCGATATCGGCCGCATCAGCGCGATTGACCTTGACAATGGCGAAATTGAGGTCATTATCGATGGCCGCTATCTATTTTACGAATTCTCTGAGGTCGACGAGCTGATCCACGCCTATTGCATTAGCACACATCGTAGCCAAGGATCGGAGTACCCGTTCGTCGTTATGCCGGTGATGACCCAGCATTACGTTATGCTTCAGCGAAATTTGTTGTACACCGCCGTAACTCGCGCAAAACAGGCGGTCGTATTGGTAGGAAGCCGACGAGCCGTGCACCTCGCAGTGCAAAATAATCGTGTCGCAGAGCGCTATTCCGGCTTGCTGATGCGCTTATCAGGGGCCGTGTTTTGAAGATCACAGCGTTTTAATTTTCACTTCGAGGACTTATCGATCATGACACAGCCTAGCAATGGCGGTTCGGCCATCCTCCTCATCTCATGCCCCGATCGCAAAGGACTTGTAGCCGCGGTCACAGAGTTTATTTTTACTCATAACGGAAACATTCTCTATCTCGATCAGCATGTTGACGCTGAAGAAGGCGTATTCTTCATGCGCGTTGAATGGTCGCTCGATGGTTTCTCACTCGCTCAGAATGCTATCGAAGCGGCTTTCCAACCGATAGCCAAAGCCTACACGATGGACTTTGCGCTGCATTTCTCAAGCGCTGTCTCGCGCATGGCGGTGTTCGTCTCGAAACAGGGGCACTGCCTTTATGACCTGCTGGCGCGCTGGCACTCGGGAGAGTGGCGCGTTGAGATCCCGCTCATCATCAGCAACCATCCCGATATGGAGCCTGTGGCTCGGCAGTATGGCATCGCTTATCACTATTTTCCGGTCACCAAAGAAAACAAACGTCAGCAGGAAGCGCAGCAGCTCGCTTTGCTTAGCGAACATCAGATTGATCTCATCGTGCTTGCGCGCTATATGCAGATCGTCACGCCTGAATTCATCGCTCACTATCCCAACCGGATCATCAACATTCATCACTCGTTCTTGCCGGCTTTCATCGGCGCGAAGCCCTATCACGCAGCCTATGGCCGCGGCGTGAAGATCATCGGCGCGACCAGCCACTACGTCACTGCGGAGTTGGATGCCGGGCCGATCATCGAGCAGGACGTCGTGCGCATTAATCATCGCGATTCGGTTGAAGAATTGGTGCGTAAAGGGCGCGATGTCGAGAAGCTGGTCTTGTCACGCGCGATTCTTTATCACCTGCGGCGGCAGGTTTTGGTCTACAACAATAAGACGATCGTTTTCAGCTAACGCTGCCGGCTAGCAAGAAGTGCCGGCTGCTGGGGGATCAGATTTCTCAATTCAATTAAGGAGCGCGCCTCACACTTCAATTAGGAGCGCTTCAGGGTCTTCCACAAGCTGTTTGACGCGAACCAGAAAGCCGACCGCTTCGCGCCCATCAACAATGCGATGATCGTAGCTTAGCGCAACATACATCATCGGCCGAATGACAATTTCTCCATCGACGACGATCGGCCGCTGCTGAATCTTATGCAGTCCGAGGATGCCGACCTGTGGTGGGTTGAGGATCGGCGTGCTCAGCAGCGATCCGAATACACCGCCATTGGTGATGGTGAAGGTGCCGCCGCGCAGTGCGTCGATCGACAGCGTGCCATCATTGGCTTCCTGCGCAAAACGTTTGATAGCGCGCTCAATTTCCGCGAAAGACATTCGGTCGGCATCGCGCAGTACGGGCACGACCAGACCCTCTTCAGCGCCGATGGCGACGCCAATATCGTAATAGTGTTTGAGGATCATCTCGTCGCCCTGAATTTCGGCGTTTAGGCGTGGGAAGGTTTTGAGCGCGCCGATGACCGCCTTGACAAAAAACGACGATAGCCCGAGGCTGACGCCATATCGATCTTTAAACGCTTCTTTGCGCCGCTCGCGGATGGCCATCACCGCGCTCATATCGATCTCGTTGAAGGTAGTCAGCATGGCTGCTGTATGTTGAGCCTCGACCAACCGTTGGGCGATCGTGCGGCGGCGACGCGACATGCGGACGCGTTCTTCGCGGCGGCCGTCTCCATAACTGGTGGCAATCGGCTCAACAGGTTGAGCGGAGGGGGAGGGCGCACCGCCTGTCCGCTGTTCTAAGTGACGCTGCACATCGGTTTTGGTGACACGACCTCCGGCGCTAGGCTTTATCGTAGTGAGGTCAATTTGATTTTCCTGCGCCATTCGCCGGGCAACTGGCGTCGCTTGGGCAGCAGTATCACGGTTTTGGGGCGGCGCCGGCTGCGCTGCGGCTTGCACGGTTTTGTTTTCCGCTGGTTTTGCTGCCGGCGGCTGCGGCGCTTCGACGGCTGTCGCTTCGATGGTGCCGATCACATCGCCGATCGCCACATCTTCGCCTGCCTGCCGTTCGATGCTAGCCAGAATGCCATCTCTTTCCGCACCAACTTCAAGGTCGACCTTTTCCGTCTCCAGCACCACGATTGGCTCGCCGACTGTGACTCGTTCGCCGACCTGTTTCAGCCAGCGCGCGATCGTCGCTTCGACGACGGATTCACCCAAATCAGGTACTGTGATTTTAAACGCCATCGCCTCTATCCTTGCTTGATCACAGGGTCGTCGAGCTGTGCTTGCTGCGCAAATGCCTGTTCGATCAGCGCCATCTGGTTGCGATGGTGCCAAGCGGAGGATCCCTCAGCCGGGCTGGCATTTCTTGGACGGCCAATGTAGCGCAGCGGCAGCTTGCGCTCAAGCATCAAACTAATTAGGTAAGGACGCACGAATTCCCATGCCCCCATGTTTTCAGGTTCTTCCTGTGCCCATACAACCTCAAGCAGATTGGGATAGGCACGCAGCACTTTTCGCAGGTCTTCTTGAGGGAAGGGATAAAGCTGTTCCACGCGGACGATCGCGAGGTCGGGGCGCGCTGCGCGGCGATTATCCGTCGCGAGGTCGACGTAAAGTTTGCCGCTGCACAGCAGCAGGCGCTGCACAGAGACGCGCTCGACAGCATCCGGATCGTCGATCACAGGCTGCCAGCGGCCTTCTGCGAACTCTGTAGGCGGCGAGCTCACTTTGGGATGGCGCAGCAGGCTTTTCGGAGTGAGCACGATTAAGGGCAGCGGATCGCTTTTGAGAAGCAGTGCCTGCCGACGCAAGAGATGAAAATACTGTGCGGCAGTCGTTGGGTTAGCGACGCGCAAGTTGGTCTCAGCGGCGAGCTGCAAAAAGCGTTCCGGCCGCGCGCTTGAATGGTCGGGGCCGGCGCCTTCGTAGCCATGAGGCAGCAGCAGCACGAGCGATGGTGTTTGCCCCCACTTAGCCCGCGCTGAGACGATGAACTCGTCGATGATAACCTGCGCGCCGTTGTCGAAATCGCCGTACTGCGCTTCCCAGATCACAAGCCGTTCAGGCGCTTGGACGTTATACCCATACTCAAAGCCGAGCGCAGCCGTCTCGCTAAGCGGGCTATTATGAATCTCGAAGGCTGCTTTAGCATGTGGCAGCGCTTGCAGTGGAATGAAACGTTCACCCGTTTGTACATCGTGGAAGACCGCGTGGCGCTGGCTAAAAGTGCCGCGCTGAACATCCTGCCCAGTCATGCGAATGGGCGTCCCATCTTCAAGGATGCTGGCGAACGCCAAAGACTCCGCTGTTGACCAATCGATCAGCGGCGTTTCCTCTTCAGCGGACTGCAAGCGTCGATTGATCATCCGTTGAAGCTTTGGGTGTGGGGTGAACCCTTCCGGAAACGTGAGCAGCGCGCGGTTCAGCTCGCGTAGACGGCCCAGCCCGATGCTGGTCTTGACGCGACGGGCTGCGCCCGGCTCTGGCGGGGTCGGCCGCGGGTCAAGCAGATCGCGTTCCGGGTCAAGCGATTCGAGCACGCCTTGCAGTGTGTCTATCTGCTGTCGCAGCAGGAAGTCCGCTCGCTCCCCATCGATCATTCCGCGTTCTACCAACGTGCGCGCCCACAAAGCGCGCACAGTGGGATGTTGTTCAATCTGTTGATACATGCGCGGCTGGGTGAAAGCTGGCTCATCGCCTTCATTGTGGCCGTGGCGACGGTAACCGACCAAATCGATCACAAAGTCGCGTTGGAAGCGAGAGAGGTAGGCGAAGGCCAATCGCGCCGCTGCAATGCAGGCCTCTGGGTCGTCGGCGTTCACGTGAATAATCGGGATTTTGAAGCCTTTTGCTAAGTCGCTGGCATACAGCGTGCTGCGGCCTTCTGAGGCTTCCGTTGTATAGCCGAGCTGGTTGTTGGCGATAATGTGAAGGGTGCCGCCCGTCCAATACCCAGCCAACCGCGAAAGGTTGAGCGTTTCGGCGACCACGCCCTGCCCGGGGAAAGCCGCATCGCCGTGGATAAGGATAGGCAGGGTCAGCAGTGGGTCAAAGACGGGTGCTCCGGCTTGGTCAACATGAGTGCCAGCAGCCCGTGCCATGCCCTCGACCACCGGGTTGACGAACTCAAGATGGCTGGGATTAGGTGCCATCGACATCAAGATGGCGACTGGGGTGCCGTTTTGCAGCGCCCGCCGCGCGCCGAGGTGGTATTTAACATCGCCCGTCCAGCCTAGATCGTCACGGAAGAGATGCTCTTGGACGGGATCCTTGAACTCCGCAAAAATTTGCGCGTAGGGCTTGTTGAGCAGATGAGCGAGGACGTTCAGGCGGCCGCGATGCGCCATGCCGATCAAGATGCTCCTGCGGCCTGTCTCAGCGGCTGCGCCGGTGATCTCGTCAAGGATTGGAACCATCATGTCCAATCCTTCGATCGAGAAGCGATGTTTGCCGGGGAAGATGCGATGGAGAAACTGCTCGAACGCCTCCACTTCGGTCAAGCGATGCAGCAGCGCTTCCGGGTTGATCGGATCTTGCGGCGGGAAAAACTGCCGAGACTCAGCCGCGAAACGCAACCATTCGCGTTCCTCTGGGTTGCGGATGTGATCAAAGTCATAACCAGTGGTGGCGCAGTAAACCTCACGCAGCATGTCAATCGCTTCGGCGGCGCTGCGCGCGCGCAGCGCAATCGGTCCGCCGATTAACGAAGCTGGGAATTGGGCTAAGTCATCATGGCTGATCCCATGTGCAGCGGGGTTAAGAGCCGGGTCACCGATCGGCGGCGATCCGAGTGGGTCGAGCTGGGCCGCTAAATGTCCATATTCACGGATCGCCTCAGCCAGATTTGCAATGCCGACGACTTTTTGAACGTTGAACGAGGGTTCGACCGTAAGTTCCCTTTTGCCATCCTGATCAGTGCTAGGTTCAGGGGGTGGGCCCCAGCGTTCAAAAAGCAGGCGCGCAGTCGCATCGACCGACGCCGGATCGTTCAAGTAACGCTCGTATAACTCAAGCACGTAGGCGGCATTGAGCCCAGAAAACTCATTCCAAAAATACATGGTTTTTGATTGTCCACTGGCTTAATATGCTGATGAGTTTATCGCTTTTTGCTCGCCAGCGCGAGGGTAAACCCCGTTTCTACAATCGCTTTCCCATGCGAATTATGTTTGGTCATTAGAGCGTCAAGGTCACTTTGCCGATGTGGCGTGGCCGATCGGGGTCGAAACGCTTGGCGATCGCCAGGCCCAAAGCGAACATTTGTCCTTGAACGATAGCAACGGCCGGAGACAACCACTCTGGTACGCCAGAAGGCAGCGGCAGCGCAGTGTGACCCAGCGCGAGCGCCTCTGGATCGGCAGAGATCATGATCAACTCGGCCCCGCGCTTGGCCAGATCGCGAAAGAAGGCGGTTAATTCCCCCGCCAATGGGCCATTGGGGACGATCGCTACGACCGGAAAGCCGTGATCGACCAATGCAACTGGCCCATGCTGAAAGTCGGCCGAGGAGTATGGCTCTGCGATCACATAGGTCAGCTCTTTGAGTTTAAGCGCGATTTCATAAGCGGTGGCGTAATTATAGCCGCGGCTGGCCACTACGCAGTACTGGATGTAACAATAACGCTCGGCTTGGCGCAGGGTGACATCGCAGTGCTGCGTGACCTCGGCGACCCACTGCGGCATGTGGTCGATCGCAGCCAACCGCTCGTCGTCGCCTGCGAGCGATGCTGAGAGCAAAGCGAGCGCGACTAACGATGCGCTGTAGGTTTTGGTGGCAGCTACGGCAAATTCTTTACCGACGTTGAGATTGATCATGTGCTCGGCTGCGTTTGCGAGCGGCGACTCGGGATCGTTGGTGATCGCGATCGTCTCGACGCCTTGGCGCCGGCTTTCCTCAACAACCGCGACAATATCCGGAGACTGCCCCGACTGTGAGATGGCAATCACCAATGCATCTTCTAAACGGGGTGCCTGCCGGTAGATCGTATAAGCTGAAGGGATCGCGAGCGCAGTGGGCAGATGGTTGATCGTGCTGAACAGATATTGGCCATAGCGCGCAGCGTTATCTGAACTGCCGCGCGCAACGAGCATAACGAAACGCGGCGACCGCAGCCGGATAAGTTCGCCGATGGCGGCGATGTGCCGGCGTTCTCTCTCGATGAGCGTTTGCAGTGCGGTAGGCTGCTGCAAAATTTCAGTTTGAAGCAGGCTTTGTGACATCAACAAGAGGGCCTTTCACGAAGCAGGTTGTTCGTAACGCGCTGACAGCGCCTTGGCCGCATCAATCTAAGCATCTAGAAAATATCTGGATTTTCGATCTACCGTTCTGCAGAGCACTGCTAAGCTCGGCGCTCAATCTCGTTGCGTAGTTCTAGCGTCTCGGCGGACGGCGCGATCCCGATCCGATCATACACTTCGTGTTGGAGCAGATGATACTGTCGTTTTGCGTCGTCGATGCGGCCAGCTTGTAAATACATTTGGATCACGACGCGGTGAATATCTTCACGTTCCGGTCGCTCAGCCAGCGCCAGCGTAAACAGCCGCAGCGCTTCTTCCATGTCGCCGGCTTTTTGGCGCAGCCGTCCCAGCCAGATCAGCCCTTCGCTGTATTGGCGAGCGAGCGCCTCGCGCCGCTTTTTGGCCCACGACATTTCCGAAGCGGTGAAAAACGGCCCTTTGTACAAGTCTAGCGCGCGGGCGAGCAGGATCTCGGCTTCGTGATCATTTGAAGCATTAATCGCGCGCTCGATCGAGGTTTCGAATAACTCAACGTCGTAATGGCGCACCAGCTTTTCGCTGGGCAAATAGAAACCCTGCTTATACTGGGTGATCTCGTAGTCGTGCCCGTTGCCGATGCGGCGGCTGATTACTTCCATCACCTTGTGTTTAGTTACATGGAAAATATCAGTAGCGTCTTTGATGCTGACCTTCGGCCAGAAATCGGCGAAGATTTCATCTCGAGTTACGAGCGGTTGGTCGATCAAATAAAAGAATAAATTGCGCGGCAGCATCCCATCCCAGTTCAGGATCTCTTGACCGTTAATTCGCGCAGTACCGGCCCCAAAGCCGATGACCTCAAGCTGTGGTTTGGGGTTTGTCTCCACGCTGAAAGTCAATCGACTGCGATGCTGCTCGTTGCCGAGAACGATGGCCTGTCCTTCCGTGACCAGCGTGCTCCAAAAATCGAATTTTAGCATGTGGGAACCAAGCGCGATTTGGATGTGTGGTGCAAGCGTTTGCACTAGCCGCTCAAGAAAAAGACCAAATTCCGCGGTTGTCGATAAGCAGCCGAGATTGTCGATGAACAGGATGAGGGGGTCGTCGCTGCTCGCTGCAAGATCGGCCGCTAGGGCTTCGCCAAAGGCCTCAGGCGATCCTTCTGGCAGTACGGCCCGCAAACGCTTCCCAAACTGGCCGAGGACAAGCTCAAATTCTTGGATCAGATCTTCAAGCATCTCCTCTAAAGTTGCGATCTTTTTCGGCATAGCGTAATAGAGCAGGCCCTCTTTAGCGTGTTCAAGATAATTGCTCAAGAATAGCAAGCGATAGTTCGTCCACGGATAGAGAAGGACGACTTTTTTTCCCGCGGACTGTTCGCGAAACGACGCAAGCGAAACGTCTGCAGTTTTCAGTGCCAACATCGGTGCAAACCTCTTACAGACTCAACTATTGAACTATTCAGCATTACTATACGTTAACATTATACTGTCTTTTTGCCAACGACAACTTAATCGAGACAATTGACTTATTTAGCTGTGATGGAGAAGAATTCAATGCAGATTAAACCTGAGACGCACGCGTGGCAGTTGATGTACAAACTTATGATCGGCTCAATCCTACCGCGGCCGATCGGATGGATATCAACCGTGGATGCGGCGGGAACGCCCAATTTGGCGCCTTACTCCTTTTTTAATGCGGTCTGTCCTAATCCGCCCCACGTTTTATTCTGCCCAAATGTCCGCCCTGATGCTGGCCACAAAGATACGCTGGCCAACGTGCGCGCAACCGGCGAGTTTGTCGTAAACTTGGTTGGCGAGTCGGTCGCAGAAGCGATGAATGTCACTTCTGGCGATTACATGCCCGCTGTCGACGAATTTGTCGTCGCAGGCCTGACGCCTGTGCCATCTGTGCACATTAAGCCGCCGCGCGTCGCTGAAAGCCCAATCCAGTTCGAATGTATGGTGACACAGATCGTCGACGTGAGCAGCCAGCCGGGCGGGGGCAGCGTCGTGATTGGTCGGGTTTTGTGCATGCATATCGACGATAGCGTAATGCTTGGTGATGACAAGATCGATCTCGATCGTTTCCGTCCCATCGGCAGGCTGGCCGGCAGTAGTTACGTTCGTGTGACCGATCGCTTTGACATGGCGCGGCCGGTCGTGAGCCAGAAATAATTGCACCAGTCACAGTTCTGAACCTGCTGCGCAAAGTGGTTCCCCTAACGCTTCCGCTTCGATACGCTGAAGCTCGATCTGGGTGATGAGCGCGGCCGGCAGCCCGTCAGGCGGGTTCACGCTGAACTCAACGCGCAGATCGGCCCATGTATCAGGGATAGTCACTCTCATTTGGTGGAGGGAGAGCGGCGCGCCGGCTGCGATTTGAAAGTCACAAGTGAAGCTTCCGTAGTCGCGGCCGGCGCGGTTGAGCAGCGAAGCGCTGATGGTTTTGCGCACCGCGCTGTCATTGCCAAGATGGAACGTTAGCAAGAAGGTGCTGTTGGCTTCTGTGCTGTAGCCTGTGTTTTGGAAAAACGCGGCCCAATTGGGTGAGGCATCAATCCGCAGCCGTAGAAAGCGCAAGACGCCATTATCGGCCCGCCAGCTTAATTGTCCAGATGGCGTCCAGTCTGCGGTACCCTCAGCAAAGCTACCGTTACGGATCAGGTTCATGTGCAGCTGCGGAAACGGGCCATGAGCAGCCTGAAGCAAACGTCCATAGACCCATGCGCCGACCTGCTCGGCGCTGTAACCGCTGAAGCCAACATGATGTTCAGCATAGACATAGCCTGTGTAGTGGATCGTCCCATTAGGAGCAGGATAGCCGACGATGCCAAACCGCTGCCCAAACTCGATGTGCAAGTGTGGGGCAGTTGAATACCCTGTGTTCCCCTCTAGGCCGATTGGGTCTCCAGCTCGAATCGGCAGTTCACAGTTTGGCTGGCTGAAATCTGTCGAGCAGTCTTGGCGAAGTGCATCGGCCAAACTGCCGGGAGCCAGATGCCCGTAAAGTGAATATTCGTGCGGCCCGTGTTCGATAATGACGACGTTCCACATCCACCACGCGCCGGTGCTGCGCGCATTCACGGTGCTGCTGTCATTGGCGTAGATCACGACGCCATCTTTGGCCGCCGTGACGAGGCGCCCGGTGAGATCGAAGTCGATCTTGCCTATCCCGTGTACATCATAACTGCGCGTGACGGTCGCCCAGGCGCCATGTTCCCAAGGCAAAAAATAGCCGTCCAAACCAGTGGGCTGCATAAGCGCTGGATCGGCAGTCTCTCGAAAGCGCGAGTCGTCGGCGGCAGCGAGCAGCGTGGATGGAAGCTGAGCGTAGGCAGCGCCATAAGCTGGACTGCCCGGAACGAAGGCGCGCCACGATGCCCCATCTGGAATGACGACCATCCAATCCACGATGCCAGGCACCCGTTGGCCAGTGCTGCGATCATCCAATGCTAAGTAGACGATTCCGCCTTGCTGCGCTTCGATCAGCCGGTCAAGCTCTCGATAAGTGAAGGTGCTGCTTACATTTTCATTGAAGGAATCAAGAGCGGCGCGGATCGCACTGTCAAGCGTCTGCAGAGGCTGTGTGCTCGCTGGTTTAGTGGCTAAGACAAGCGTCATCATGAAAATTGCCCATAAACACCAATGTCGTTTTAATGCCGCTGCGTTAGACTTAGAAGCGAGTTCACTTAACAACGTTCCCTCTCACAGTTATTTCCACCTACGGGCTGTTGGTTGTTTTGACCGACTTGCGCCACATCGATCTTAGAGAGAACATTGTTGAAGCGCAAGCAGAGCGCAGTACAATCATGCGTATGTTGGCTTAGAGTTCAAGAAAGTGATTTCAGTTTTGTCATGAAGCAGTTCGTCCTCGATCATCTGTCCCGCGAATGCGAGCGCTCCGAACAATTGGTGGCTTGCAAGGCGCACAAAGATGCCGATATGACCGTGAAACTTGCCAGCGGCAAACAGATCGCCGTGTATGTCATTAACCGCGCTATCCGTTTGCCGGAGATCAAACACCGGTTAGAGAAGAACACAGCGCGTCGTTTGCATACCTTGTTCATCATCGATGGGCGGATGATGCCGGTTGAACGGAGCGAGGTCGAACCGCCGCACTGGATGGCAGCTTTGCACGCATTGACGGACGGCCGAGTCTACGCGTACTGGTGTGAAGGGCGTGAAGTGACGATCCGCCCCGTGCACATGGAATGGAGGTGGGGTCAAGAACGCCGCGTCGTCAACTATGGCCCTGCGGTTGAGGTGGCGAGTTTGCGTGCGCATACAGCGCATTTCACCTCGAAATACATCACTGGGCGCTACGCGGCGGCGGATTTTGGCGATGGCCCGTTTTGGAAAAAACGGCCGCCGCGCGATGAACAACCTTACCGCTACTCTTGGCGTAATTGGTCGTTTACCGGGGCGCGCCGGCCGCGCCAGGAACAGGAAGCCGAGGCGTGGGAGCCTTGGGATGAGTTTCAACGTCATTACGGCGATGTGGGAAATTATCAGTACTACGACGAACAGCGCAAAAGCGGTGGTTCAAAGCGCCAATCCGCCAGCAGCCGAACTTACCGCGTGGTCAATCAACATTATCGGGTGCTTGGCCTCAACAGCTCAGCCAGCTATGACGAGGTAAAGCGCGCTTATCGCTTGAAAGCGCGCGAGAATCACCCGGATATGCACCCTCACGAGAAAGAGAAATACACGAAGCGCATGGCCGAGATCAATGCGGCTTTTGAAGCGATCAGTAAAGAGCACAACATTTAGGCTGTGCAAGCAGCGAGCACAATGTCTAGCGCGGCAGCTCGCCCTGCGCGATATCGCGTAAGCAGGGATTGCGCGCATCGCGCTTGGAGAGCAATGGCGTCTTAACCCGCCAATCCACGGCTAATTCAGGATCATCCCAAGCAACGCCATATTCATCTGTCCCATCGTAATAATTGTTGATCAAGTACGTTAGCACGGCATCGGTCACAGCATAAAAACCATGCGCAACGCCGGGCGGGATGAAAACGCCGATACGATGATTTTCGCCTAACTCGAGCGTGTGCGCTGATTTAAAAGTAGGCGATGAGGGACGCAGGTCGGCCAGCCCTACGCGAATAGTGCCGCTGGTGACGAACCAATAGTCGATTTGATGATAGTGGTAGTGCAGCCCGCGCAGCACGTTTGCCTTGCTGATCGAGCAGTTGCTTTGTATATGATCCCAACTGACCCACGGAAACCACTCGCGGCGAAAGGTCTCCATAAATGCGCCGCGCTCGTCGACATAAGTTTCGATATGCGCAAGAAAGACGCCTTGAATGGCATCGAGGGTTCGAATTGGGTCAGGCAGAGTGAGCGGTTCAGCCATAGAAAGTGCTCCACATGAGCAAGGCGCAAGCGAGATTTTACCACAAGCACATGGGAGCTTAGAATCGAGCTATGCCCGCGGTCGAGCGCTCTGTTACACTGGATGACAGCAACTTTGGAGGACGATTGTGGATGACCGCCGGCGGCGACGCCTCGACTCTTTAGATAGATTGCAGATGCGTTTAGAGCGTCGCATTGCCCATCTACGGGTGCGCAGCGATCGTTTAATGGGGCTGCGCCTGCTGACATTTTTTGCGGCAGCGACGTTACTGTTGTTTGCAGTGGGGTTAGGTCACGCGTTGTTATGGCTGCTGTTCGCCGCTGCGGTTGCCGTATTTGTTGGATCAGTCAGCCAGCATCGACGAATTGAACGCGCGAGCGCCCGGCACAAAGCGTTGAGCCAGCTCGTTGCAGATCAACGGGCGCGCATGAATCTCGACTGGGCGGCGCTGCGCCCAGCGCTTGAGATTGGTGTGGTACCTTCACATCCCTACCAGATCGATCTGGACATCACCGGTGAAAGATCGCTGCATCACCTGCTCGATGTTGCCGTATCCGCTGAGGGCAGCGAACGCTTATGCGCTTGGTTGCTAAGTCCTCTAACCGATACAGACGCGCTTGCAAAACGAACCTCGATCATCCAAGAGTTAATTCCCAGAGCTATTTTTCGAAACCGGTTGATCGTCAATGCCGCATTAGCGAGCTGCGGCGGAAACGCTCGCTGGCGCACGCGCCATCTTCTTGATTGGGCGAAGCCCCCAGAACGCTCGCTGGGCCAGTTTGCGCTCCTTCTAGTCGTCTTGGCATTTGTGAACGCGCTGCTGTTCATCGGGGCGGCGCTTGAACTGCTGGCGCCCTTCTGGATCGTGACGTTCATCGTTTATATCGCGCTGATCGGTTCGCGTTATCGAGAGACCAGCGCATTGTTCGCAGAGGCGTTAGCGCTCGGCGCAACCTTAGAAGGGCTACGCGCCGGTTTCGGCTGGCTGGAGCGCTATGATTACAGCCGAACCGAGCACCTGCGCGCCGTGTGTGCGCCCTTTGTCGGTGACGGACAGCCTTCGCGATTGGTGCGGCGCGCGATGTGGATCGTCTCTGCGGCGAGCTTGCAGCGCAATGTCTTCTTATGGGGGGCTGTCAACGCGATACTACCGTGGGATATTCTCGTTGCCCATCAACTGTACCGCTGCCGCGCGGCGCTTTCGCAATGGTTGCCAGTCTGGCTCGATCGCTGGTGGGAACTGGAAGCCCTTAACTGTTTGGCGACCTTTGCCTATCTTAATCCGGAGTATACCTTCCCGTCTTTCCCAATAGATCTGGCCGCATACTTTAAAGCTGTGCAAGTGGGTCATCCACTCATTGATCAGCAGGTGCGGGTGCGCAACGATTTTGAAATGGGATGTGCAGGCGATATCGCCATCATCACCGGCTCGAACATGTCGGGCAAGAGCACATTTTTACGGACGCTTGGCGTCAACATTTGTCTGGCACAGGTGGGGGCGCCGGTTTGCGCCGAACAGCTTGAACTCACACCGTTTCGTTTATACGCCTGCATCCGTGTGACCGACTCGCTTGCCGATGGATTCTCATACTTTTATGCTGAAGTTCGTCGCTTGAAAGGACTGCTGGACGCGTTACAGGAGCGCAAAGCCGTCCCGCTTTTTTTCGTGATCGACGAGATTTTTCGTGGCACAAACAATCGCGAACGCTTGATCGGAAGCCGAAGTTATATCCGAGCGCTGGTTAGTCAGCATGGGCTAGGGGTAGTGTCCACGCATGATCTCGAATTAGTCCAATTAGCTGATGAACTGCCGGGCGTGCGCAACTATCATTTTGAGGATACAGTGCGCGATGGGCGCATGGTGTTTGATTATGTGTTACGTCCCGGGCCTTCGCCAACGACGAATGCGCTTAAGATCATGCAGCTCGTCGGTCTTCCGGTTGGCTTCGCTGAGAATTCGACGCCGGAGGAGCGGCTATCAAGTTGAGATCGCGAGGATGCGGCCACAGCTTTCGCAAAAGACTAACGCTTTGCCTTGCCGCGCCAATTGCGCGTTCACGGTCGTTTGCTCGACGCCGCAGGTGTCGCAGCTCGATTCATGCAGCAGCGCAACTGCGCGGCCACCTTTACGCCGGCGCAGGGCTTCGTAGCGCTCAAGATCTGCCCGGTCGATAGCGCTGGCGGCCCTGCTGCGCTCTTCACTCAACCGCGCGCACTCTGCTGTTAAAGCCGCGCGTTCTTCCAGCAGCGCCCCATGCTCACCCGCCTGTGCTGCGTTGGCTGCAGCCAACGCTTGCTCTGCTTCAGCGCACCGTTCGAGCGCGCCGTCAAGCCGCAGCAGTATTTCAAGCTGCTCATCTTCGAGCTGGCTGCGACGGCGTCCCAACGCAGCGATCTCCGCCTGCATTTCGGTCATTTCTTTGGGGTTTTTGATGCGACCACTGTAAAGGGTCTCGTTGGTCACAGCGATCTTCTCGACGAGCGCTTGGATCTCCAATTCCAACG
This sequence comes from Aggregatilineales bacterium, assembly GCA_046719065.1. GTDB lineage: Bacteria > Chloroflexota > Anaerolineae > Aggregatilineales > Phototrophicaceae > Flexifilum. The sequence goes on from JBDNDP010000009.1 coordinate 77,829, forward strand.
CGCGGCTTTGCGCTTGCAGCGGTTTGACAGCCGCCTGCGCTTGTTCTAGCGCCTGCCCAGCCTCGTGCAGGCGCTGATCTGCTTGAATGATAGCATCGATCTCATTGATCCGTGCCTGCCTCTGCGCGAGAGCGAGATCGACTTGCTGAAGCTTGTAAAGCAGTGTTGCGCTAAATAGTGACATTGTTTCTCCCGTCGCGGGAAACGATCGTCTTGAGTATACATCGTCACAGAGGGGATAGCCGGAGATCGACGAGCGTTGTTTTAATTTGCCTCAAAGACGCGAAACGTGTCAACTGCATTTGCCTCAACAGCTTGCAGTGCTTCTATGTTGGAGTAGCGAGCGAGCAGGTCAGGGTGAGTTTCCAGCATGTGCAGGTACAGGCGCAGAAAGATGCGTTCTGAAGCATGCCAGCCATCGAAAAAATCGCCATCCGTCGCGTGCAGCGAGCTGGGGTCGGTAAAGTCAAAGAAAGCGAAACCGCGTTCAGCGTGAAGGGCTGCCAAGCGGCGGGGCAGTTCGAACAGATAGGTGTGTTGACCGCCAGCCAGCATCGCTTCGTACAGCGTGGGCGCAAAGGGCGATAAAAACCCGATGACCTCGATACCGCGAGCCTGCGCGGCATCAAGCAGATCAGCATAGGCGGCCAGCGCGGTTTCAGAGACGACAGCGCCGCGGGCATACATCTGTTCTCCATTTTGCATCAAGCTAAAATGGCGCGCGCGTTCGTTTTCCGGGTAAAGGTGGCGGGCGACCAAGAAATCGCCATATTGTTCGCTGCCGTCGTTGCGAAAGCCATGCCCATCGCGAATGGCGCGTAAGCCGAGCGCATCGTGGCCGTCTCCCGGGTCGCGGCGAGCCAACATCGACGCCGCATCGATGCTTTCGCCGGAGAAAAGCATCTGCATGAAGGTGCGGTTGACGGCGAAGATCGTTTCGAAGTCACTGGTCGGTTCTAGTGACGGCGCAGAAGCATCACCTTCATAAGTATCATTGAACCACGGATGATCAATACCGAGGATGATCAGGTCCGGGGTGTGATGGAGGCGGTCTAGGAAAGCCGCTAGATGTTCGAGCTGCCATGCTGGGGCGCCGGCGTTGTAAAATGCTTGCGGGTTGCGATCGAAAAAGTTTGAGCGAATCTGTAGCACATGCGAAGAGCCGAGCGCGATAATTTCTGGCCGGCGCAGCTCGGTAGCTAACAGCTTAAATTGTAGGTCCCGGTTGCCAAAACGCGGTCTATACAGCGTCGGAGTTTCTCCCATCTGCGCTCGCACGACCAACGGCAGCGGCAGCGATTCGCCCGTGTAAAGCAGAAAAGCAGTCAGCAAGGTGAATGCCGCTGCGAATGGCAACATGAACAAACCGAAACGGAACCCAAATCGACGCATCATCAGAACTGGAAGTAAATAAACTCCTGAACGCCCGTGCCATATAACCCGGAAAACATGACTAGTCCGCCAAGCGTATAATAGGCGCTCCATCGAATGAGGACAGGCGCGCGTTCAAAGATCTGTTCAAGCCCGTAACGCGCGTCAAGTGTGTCGACAAAAAGTAAGAACGCGAGCAGACCGATGGAAAATAGAAACTCTGCCGGTGGAGCCATTAAACCACCAGCGAAAGGCTCGGCGATCTCTCCGAAGCTTCCAAGTTGAAACCATGCTCCTGTGATATAGAGCGCATCGCTCATGCTGGCTGCGCGGAAGAAGATAAATGCGAAGACGACCAACGTAAATGTGAAGGCCATCCCAACGAGCGTACCAGCGGGTGAGCGGGGTAGGCGGGGCAAATTTAACCGCGCGTGCATCGCCTCACCAACGACATACAGTCCATGCAGCGCACCCCAGATCACAAACGTCCAAGCAGCGCCGTGCCATAAGCCGCTGACGACGAACACGATCATCAGGTTAAGCAGATAGCGCGGGAACGCGACGCGGTTCCCGCCGATCGAAATGTAAAGATAATCGCGAAACCACGTTGATAGCGAGATGTGCCAGCGCGACCAAAATTCGCGAACCGACCGCGCAAAAAACGGCTGCCGGAAGTTAAGCATCAAATTGATGCCCATAATGCGGGCGAGGCCAACAGCGATATCAGAATAAGCTGAAAAATCGCAGTAGACCTGAAAAGCGAAGAAGATCGTCGCCATGATCAAAGGTTCGCCTGTATATGCGCGTGGCTCGGCATAGACGGCGTTGACATAAATAGCAAGCCGGTCGGCGATGACGATCTTCTTAAAAACCCCCCATAGGATCAAACGGAGACCACTGATCGTGCGCTCAGGGTTAAAGGCGGTTCGCTGCCGCAGCTGCGGCAGAATATTGGCAGCACGTTCGATCGGCCCGGCGACCAGTTGAGGAAAGAAGGCGATGTAAGTGGCGAAAATGCCAGCATGGCGCTCTGCCGGGACGACGCGCCGGTAAACGTCGATGGTGTAGGCCATCGACTGAAAAGTGTAGAACGAGATCCCAATCGGCAGCAGCAGTGACGATGTTGGCGCTGCGTGGGGGATTCGCATCAGATCGAGGGCAGCGTTGAATGAACCCACGAAAAAATTGAAGTACTTAAAAGTGAACAAAACGCCGAGATTGGTAGCGAGGCTGAGCGCCAGCAGCAGGCGACGCCTGCCGCGATTTTCACTGTTCTCGATCAAGCGTGCGGCTGTGTAATCGACGAAAGTCGAGAAAACGATCAGCAGAACATAAGCGCCGCTGCCGAAAGCGTAGAAAAAATAGCTGGCGCCCAACATCCAGATCCATCGATAACGATAGTGCAGCAAAAAAAACGCCGGAAAAAAGACGGCGCAAAAAAGCACGAATTCGGGCGACGTAAAAACCATCGGCAGTCGGCTCGCTGAGTTAACCGCGCCGCGTATCGAATGCCTCAAGTCTGAGAGGGCGGCGCGGCGCTATTGTACGATCGCTGTGGGCCTTATGGTACCGTCGGTTGTTAGTCGGTCACACACTCGCAGCATGCGGATAATACTTGGCGTAATCGCCGACCAGCAAATATAGGGGCGGCTCGTCTTCTTCGATCGCCGGGAAACGTCCGACGGGTTCATAGAAACGGTTATCCGTATGGTCGTCGTTGACCATCGAGACCTCGCCGATCAGCGTTCGACCACCTGAGGCCCAGAATTTATGGTACAACCCCACTGGCAGCGTGATGCTTTCGCCCGGTTCCAACGCCAACGTTGTGCCTGCCGAGACGGTTCGTTCCACACCGTCAAGGCTAACGGTGATGGGCGTCTCGTCGAAGTCGCCCTCCGGCGTTGAGTTATAGATCTGAACCATCAGCGTGCCTCCCCCGCGGTTGATGATGTCTTCTGTCTTCGTCCAGTGAAAATGGAACGGCGTCACTTGATTAACATCCGCGATCAGCAGCTTCTCGGCGTAGATCTTGCCGCTGCAGGTTTCTAGGTTTTTCGGGGTGCCGTTACGAATTGTGAATAGAAAGAGGCCAAAATTTGCGTAGTCGCCTAGCCCGAAATCGGTGATGTCCCAACCGAGGTTGTGCTCGACGATCTCACGAGCTTCTGGCCCTTTGTGACGCCAATCGTCTGGAGACCAATAGGCAAATGGTGGGAGGTGAAATCGGTGCAACTTGATGAAAGCATCGGCATCCCGAAGGATGGCATTGATATGAGAACGTTTCATTGGTATGTCCCTTTACCGCGTGAGCACCTGCACTACGGTTTTGCGCTATCTGTACATACTTTACCGCCTGTTCGCGATGCTGTCGACGCCGGCGCATCGAAACCATCACTATGAGTACATGAAAAGATTAAAGCTCAATTTACACTTTTGGGTTTAGCCTTATTATTATATTTATACTTCCACTACGAAACCTATATTGAGTTTTGATGCTCAAGGGAGTAAAATCCGATATTGTGAAAAGTGTTAATAGTTGTAACTATGACTATTTATTCTCTTACTCTATTTTACACTGCGTTGATAGAAGGGGGGAGCCTGTGGTCAGCAATATGCGGCAGCGGGTTGATAAGCGGGCGCTGCGGCCAGCCATCGATGATGTGCTCTCAAAGCTGGGACGCGGGCACATCGATAGTGTCGCTTATGACACAGCGTGGACGGCTCGAGTAGCCCGCTTATTTCCAAATGCAGGTTTTGAAAACGCGCTGCCGTGGCTGCGCGCGCGCCAGCATGCCGATGGCAGTTGGGGCGGCGAGATTATTCATCATCATGACCGGTTCATCTCAACGCTGGCGGCTGCGATCGCACTTAAAGAGCATGGAAATGTGCCCGATGATGCAGACCGTGTGCGCCGCGCTGAAGAATTCTTATGGCGAGAGTATCCCCGTTTGCATCAAGACGCCCATGAGACGATCGGCTTCCCTGTCCTCGCAGTCTCTTTGCTTGACGAAGCCCGCCAGCTTGAAATGAACGTGCCGCACAATCCCAGATGTGATGCGGAGACGATCGCCAAGAAACTGACGATTTTGCAATACAGTCCGCATTTGTGGCGCAATCACACCATGTCCTTCTCACTAGAGGCCATCCGAAGCGTTTTCCCTAAACGCCCCGATTTCCTGGAGACCAATGGATCGGTAGGCACCTCCCCAGCAGCGACCGCGGCCTTGCTGTTGCGCTCACAGCACCGCTCGCCCGAGGCGCTGGCTTATCTGCGCAGCGCATTGATGGCGGATGGAGGCGTTCCTAATGTATCGCCGATCGATACCTTTGAGATCGCGTGGTCGCTCAACTATCTGCGCATTGCGGGAGCAGTGAACCCGGGGGATTTGCAAGTTCGCCGCGCACTAAGCGAACTTTGGCACGCGTGGTCGCCTCAATCGGGGTTGGGCTTCTCATCATATTACTCGATTTTTGATCTGGACGATACGGCCGCTGGTTATGCTGTCCTGCGCTGGGGCGGCTATCGCGTCGATGAGAGCGTATTTGCCCAGTTTGAGGAAGAACATCACTTCCGCTGCTTCCCGCATGAGATCGATCCTTCCCTAAGCGCACAGGTGCGCCTGATTTCGGCGCTGAAAGGCGCGCCTGCCGGCTCGCGCGCAGCGGCTTGGATTGAGAAGACTGTCGCCATGCTACGCAGTAGCGAGACGAAAGGCGAGTTTTGGTTCGATAAATGGCACGCCTCGCCTTATTATCTTGCATGCATTGCCGTTGAAGCGCTGACTGGCGTTGCCGATGATATGGTGATCACGCGGCTGCACTGGCTTTATTCGACTCAAAACGGCGATGGCGGCTGGGGTTTCTATGGATGGTCAACGCCTGAAGAGACCGCTTATGGGCTGCTGTCGCTTCTTTTTTGGGAACGTCAGCGCGGCGGCATCGACCCCGCGCGGCTGCACGCCGCCGCTGATTTTCTGCTCGGCCATGTTGATGATGAGCACCTGACGCCGCTGTGGCTAGGTAAATGCCTGTATACCCCGCGTTACGTTGTTAAGTCCACCCTGCTCGCAGCGCTGCACGCCTATGCGCTTTGGAACGAGCAGCAGCGTTGATCATGGCAGATGAAGTTTTTGCGGCGCGTATTCGCGAGCGCTATCCCGAAGGCCTGACCGGTATCTTCGCGATTGGCGCGACAAGGCGTACTTATATCCTTGATCAGAATCGCCACGCTGCCAACCCGGGGCATATCGAAGACTTCGCTGCTCACGGCGCATGGCTGATGGAGCGTTACTTCCGTTTCATCGGCCAGTTTTACGGGTTGGGTGGCCAGCATATGATCATCACTGCGCTTTCGTTTCGCAGTTTCTTTGAACGTGGGCCAGACTATGCGCGCGTGGTTGTGCCAGAGGCGCTGCGTTTGATCGATGAGCAGGCACAGGCATATTATCACACTTTTGAGGCTGACCCTTACTTCATTGGCATCGATACGCTGCTCACTCTGCCATCCGGCTCGCCAGTCTATGAGATGGCCGAACGATTCGCCGATTTCCAGCGGTCTTGGCCATATGCAAGCGGACGACGAACATTAATCTGGGAAATCGCCTCGATGCCGCTGCTCACCCTGTGGCAGTTGTTCAAGCGACTCACCCCCGAGGAGCAAGCCGCCATCGATGCAGAGATCGCTGCTGCTAGCGGGTTAGATGCGCTCTATCATCTGCTTTATCGGCGCTTCGCGCGCGAGATCTACGGGATAGATGTGCCGGTTCCGCATTTTTACCTCGGCACCAATATGAGCGGCGACCTCAAGACGCGGGCGCCGCTTCCGCTGGCGTTAAGCGGCGGCGATTATCTGCGTTTGTTCTACACGCCCTATCCGACATTGTTCATGACCGAGCAGGCGATGAAAGTTATGCTCGCCGATTTAGCGTTCGGCGAGCGCTTCCACTCCGTCAAGCGCGATTACGATGGGCGGTATACGCCGGAGCTGGCGCAGGTCGAATATGAGCGCGTCATGGCCTTGAGCGCCGACCCAGAGACGACGTTGGGGCTGGCGCGCCGGGTTGAACTACCGGCGCTTGATGAAGACGCATAGCATGTATTACTCAACCAACGGCGATCTCGGCGAGTGAGCGCACGCGCGGAAAAGCGCTGATGTTGGCGAAACGGTCGAGCCGGTCAACCAAGATGCAGTCTATCTCGCAGGCGGCAGCGAATGCGCCTTCAGACCACGGATCGTCACCGATTATGATCGGAGCGGTCGGTGTGAGCTGCGCCAACACACAGTCCCACAACGCACGGTCAGGTTTGCCGCGCGAGACGGCGCAGCGCTTCGGTGTGAAGACATCCTCAACGAGGGTGACGATCCCAAGCCCTTCAGCGAGCTGAGGCGCTTGGTTGTTATTGGAGAGAATAAAAACGCGCTGCTTGTGCTCGCGCAAGCGCTGCAAAAAAGGGATAGCATCGGCGAACAGCGTCGGCGTGTAACGCTCGAAAACCGCCTCGATTAGGGTTGGCTTTAAGTCATCTGGCCAACCCATGGCGTCGAAGAGTTCATCAAGGATGAGCATCTCGTTCAAACCGCTGGCAGCTTGCGCTTGCCCATGCAGCAGCGCCCGCGTGAGGGTGTGCTCGTCGGCGGGCAGAGCATGCCGGCGGATCATCTCTGGCAGCACGGTTTGCACAGCCCACGTTGTGGGGCCGAGCGCCAGCGTGTCGTCAAAATCGATGAACCAAAAACGGGCCGATGACATCGTCTTTCCGAGTATAATTCTGATAACCAGTCCTATGATATAAGCGATGCGGTCTGCGTGCCATCTACATCTGTTAATGTTAGCGGGCGATCTATGAGTTATTTGATGCGCTTTATTATGACCGATGGCGACCCGCCGTCTCTCGATGAACTGGAGAGCGCTGTGCGCCTGCGCCACCCTGATGCCGTCATCATGCGAGAGAGCGCCGACGGCGACGGCGGTGATTTGCTGGTGGGCGATGTGCCCTATGCCGTCATCGAGCGCAGCCCACGTAATGACCTGCTCTGTCAAGAAGATCTTGATGAGTTGCGCGAGGAACTCCTGAAGCAGGATGACCCAAACCGCGCTGTGGCCCTGAATATAATCGACCGCGCAACCGGCATGGTCGTCGTGCAGGTGCTGCGCTCCGGTCACGAGGATCCCGAACCACTGGCCGTCCTGTGGGACTGGCTGTTTGCAAAGCGTCAAGGTCTGCTGCAAGTCGACCTAGAGGGCTTCTTTGACCGCGACCAGCGAGTCGTCGCTTTGTTGTAGTCGCTACAGCGCTTCGGCCAAGATTGTCATCAGCTCTTGTTCAGTCAGCTTGATCGGGTTGCCTTGCATGGAGCTAGCCGCGGCCGCTTTGGCGATGATTTCGGGGAAATCTTGTTCAGTGATGCCAAACTCGCTCAAACGCGGGATCTGCAGGGCCTCCGCCAGCGCCGATGCCCAAGCTGCTCCATCTTCTGGGTTAGCGTCGGCGTAGCCGGTCACGATGCAGGCGATCTCGCGATACCGTTCAAGCGCTAGACAGCCCGGGTCACGCGCGCGCAGAGCGGTGATGTTGCTGGCCATAACTGGGCCGAGCAAACGCGCGCAGATCGCGCCGTGCGGAGCGGGGAACATGCCGCCAATTGGCCCGGCGAAGCCATGCACCGCCCCGAGCTTGGCGTTCGCCAGGGCCAGCCCGCCGAATAAGCTCGTGAGTGCCATATCGTGCCGGGCTAAAACATCGTTTCCATCTTGATAAACGCGTTTGATCGCGCGCGCGCCGCGCGCCAGTCCTTCACGGCACAGGGCATCAGTTAATGGGTTCGCTCGGTTAGACACGAATGGCTCCAAGACCTGTGTGAGCGCATCCATGCCGGTACGAGCTGTGATTGGTGGCGGCAGATCGTGCGTTAACGTTGGGTCAATCAGGGCGTAGCGAGGCAGCATCAATGGGCTGCGCAGGCTCACCTTGACGCGATGCTGCTGCGAAGCCAACACCGCGTTGGAAGTGACCTCGGCGCCGGTGCCGGCGGTCGTTGGAATCGCGATGTACGGCAGTGGTGGGTGGCGCAAAGGCTGACCTTTGCCGACTACCTCGAGATAATCGCGCGGGTCGCCCTCGTTGTTGACCAACACAGCGATCGCTTTGCCGAGGTCGATAGCGCTGCCGCCACCCAAACCGATGATCATCTCAGCGTTTTGTGCTTGCGCTTCCGAGACTCCCGCTTCAGCCAAGAAAATCGTCGGTTCGCCAGTGACATTAAATGTGCTTACCGTGATGCCTGCTCCCGATAACAAAGCCAGTGCCTCTTCAGCGCGATGTGTGCTGCTGCCCGTGACGAGCAAGGCACGGCTGCCAAATGATCGCGCAATCGACGGAAGTTGTTCGATAACGCCGTCGCCAAAGATGATGCGCCCGGCAGTTGCGAACTCAAAGCGCATGATCGTCACTCCTCGGCGTAAAGGACGTCATACTTTACGGCAGTGCGCGGTTCGGCCAGCATGTCGGCCACTGCGTCGCGCCAACGAAGGTAATGTTCCGTTTCACGGTGTGCCAGTTGATCCTCTGGCGTCTGGTAGATCTCGTACAGTACAAAGCGTGTTGGGTCGTCCTGCTGGCGTAAGACGTCGAAGCGGACGATACCCGGTTCTCGATTGCTGTGGCGCGCATTATCCAGCGTCGCGTCGATAAATGCATCGAGGTGTTCTGGTTTTACATGCACATGAACGATCGCGGTAAACATCGCTGCGCCTCCTTACACAAAGCCGCGCTGCACTTTAACTTTATGATACCTTGCAGGGGCCGTCATGTCCCATTAGAGCGCCCAACTGTATTGAGGCGGCATCAGCGAGCGTGGGTCGATGCCGAGCATCCGCGCGGCGCGCAGGGGCCAGTGAGGATCGCGCAGCATTTCTCGGCCCAGCAGCGCTAAATCGGCCTGTTGGGCTGCGATCAGGGTTTGAGCGCGTTCTGGATCTGTGATATCGCCCACCGCCGCCGTCGGAATGTTGGCTTGATGCCGAATTGCATCAGCAAATGGGAGCTGGAACCCGAAGTGCGTCGGAATGGTTTCATAAAGCACTGCGCCGCCGGAACTACAGTCGATCAGGTCAACGCCTTGATCACGCAGTCGCTTAGACAGTGCGATCGATTCTTCCAGTGTCCATCCACCCTCGGCCCAATCGATGCAGGATAGGCGCACCGCCAGCGGCCTGTTTGCAGGCCATGCAGCGCGCACGTCGCGAACGATCTCAAGCAGGAAGCGGATGCGGTTTTCAAATGAGCCGCCGTACATATCCTGCCGGTGGTTGCTGAGAGGTGACAAGAAGTTGTGGATCAAGTAACCATGAGCAGCGTGGATTTCCAGCAGCAGGTAACCAGCAGCAGCGGCTCGCTCTGCAGCGGCGACAAACGCCGCGCGTGCCGCGTCGATCTGGGCATGCGTCATCGGCTCAGGGGTGAGGTAGCCTTCCCCAAAGGGCAGTGGGCTGGGCGCGAGCGGCTGCCACGCGCCCTCTGCTTCGGTCAATGGACGGTCACCTTTCCATGGCTGCGTTGTGCCTGCGCGCCTTCCAGCATGTGCGATCTGAATGGCAGGAACGGCGCCGTTTTCGGTCAGCAGCTGCGCAATTCGTGCCAGCGGCTCGATTTGATACTCGTCCCAAATACCGAGATCTTCTAATGTGATGCGCCCCTCAGGTGTTACTGCGGTGGACTCAAGCATAACCATGCCGGCCCCACCGATGGCGCGCGCGCCATAGTGGGCGAGATGCCAGTCGGTCGGCAGGCCATCGTGAGCTTCGCAGGAATACAAGCACATTGGCGAAACGCCGATGCGATTGCGGAAAGTCACCTCACGCAGCGTTAGCGGTGAGAACAGATCGGGCATTGCGGGTTACTCCACGACGAATAAAGATTGAAAACCTTGAGTCAGCGGTTGGCCGCCGCCGGGCGCAGCGACGACGACATCCTCTACGCGCGCCGAGAAATCGTGCGGCTGCATGATGCTGGGTTCGATGGTGAACAGCATGCCGGAAGCGATAGGCGTATCATCACCGGCGGTGAGAAACGGCGGCTCATGAACGTCAAGCCCGATAGCATGGCCCAATCGGTGTCGAAACATGGCCCCATAGCCCGCCGCTTCGATCACCTCGCGCGCTGCCTGGTCGACGGTTTCTGCACTGTGCGCGCCCGCACGTAACGCTTGGATACCGGCTTGCTGTGCCTCCATCACCGTTTGATAAATGCGTTCAAATTCGGCGCTGGGCGCGCCAAAAGCGACAGTTCTCCCATAATCGTAACACATGCCTTCGACGGCCGCCCCAAAATCGAAAAGAACGGCGACTGGCGGTTCGATCGTCCTGCGCCATGAGCGTTCGCGCTGGCCAAACAATAGAGGTGTGTTTGGGCCTGAATTGTAGAGCGATGTCGTAAAAGATGGTCCCAGCGCGCCGTGCTGGCGTAGTTGGTAATCCACTTCAGCAATGACGTCCAGCTCGGTCATACCTTGCTTAAGCTGTCGCAGGACGGCTTCGAACGCCGCTTCAGTGATAGCGCCGGCTCGCTGCATCAATGTGATCTCATCAGCATCTTTGATCTGCCGCAGCGGGCGCAGGAGATCCGAGGCTGAGATGAAGGCGGCATGAGGGAGCAGCGCTTGAAGTTGGATGAGTGTCTCGGCGTGCGCGCGGTCGCTAACAGCGATGCGCGTTTTGAGCGGCAGGCAGGCATCGCGCAGAATCGTTTTCGCCAGTACGATCGGGCTTTCATGGTCGCCAAGGATACGCAGTCGCAGTGCATCATCAATCGATAGGCCGCCGTACTCTGCCGTCATGCGCGGCAGCACGATGATCGGCGTTTGGCCGGGTACGAACCAACCCCCTTCTAACCATTGACCGGGATGCAGCGTTGCTCCGTAGGTCGGCAGATCGCGCGGGATGCCCGTTAGGTACTGAAGATCAGATCCAATCGGCAGGAAGGCAAGGTCTGCGTTGGGGTTTAGCCGCGCGTAAAAAGCTTGTAAGCGTTCTTGATAACGCATGGGCGCTCCATGGTGGAGGGGTGAAAAGTGTTGAAACTTACGTGGGGTAAGGGTATAGCATACGATACTTGGCCGCGCAACAGTTGAGTCTAGGCCGAGATGCCGGCGACATACCCGCTCGACCACGCCCACTGAAAGTTGAAACCGCCAATGCGGCCATCAACATCGCAGATCTCGCCGCATAAGAAAAGCCCCGGGCAAGCACGCGACTCCATGGTCAGTAAGTTGATCTCGGTCAGTGGTATGCCGCCAGCCGTTACTTCGGCGTAGGTAAAACCTCGGTCGCCAGTGATCGGGAGTTTCAGCGCCGTCAAATGCGCAGCCAGCGCTCGCCGGCGCGCGCGGCTCAGCTGATCGGTGCGCTGCGTCGGTTCAGCGCCGGCCATGGCGCATAACGTGCGGATTAAGCGCTCAGGCAAATGGCCACTCAGCAGGGATAACGGCGTGCGCCCTGCCGGCGTCCGCAGTGCTGTGTCGATCGTTTCAGTTGTTTGGTTGGGAAGCCAGTTGACGATAAGCGCAGCGCCCGGATCGTCAAAGCGAGCGGCAGTCCAGTAGCGGCTGATATCAAGCGCTGCGGGGCCAGAGATGCCGAAATGAGTGCACAACAAAGCATTCGTGAACGATTGCAAACGACGGCCGCTGCTCGCTTGCACGTGAAGCGTGACCACTGCGCTTAAGCCGCTGAGCGCGCATAGAGGATGATCTGATGGCAGAAGCAGGGGAACCAGCGCAGGAAAGATGCAAGGCGTCAAGCTATGGCCAAGCGCGCGGGCGAGCTGGTAGCCGTGCCCATCGGAGCCGCTTTTAGGCAAGCTGCACCCGCCTGTCGCGAGGATAATTCGCTGCGCTACCAATTTGCCCCACGACCCAGCGATACAGAATCCCTCATTCAGTCGCTCGATCGACTCGACGCGGCAGGGGTGACGCACATCAACGCCAGCGGCGCGAGCAGCATTGAGCAGTGCACGCAGCACAGTATGGGCATCGTCAGTCGTGGGGAATAACTTACCAGTCTCCTCGCGTTTGAGTTGGACGCCGAGCGCTTCAAAAAAGGCGACCGTCTCTGGAACGTCAAATCGGCGTAGCACTTTGTTAATCGCATGGCGAGAGCCACCAGCATAAGCGCTCGCATCAACCTGCTCGTGGGTGACATTGCAGCGACCGCCCCCGGCGACAAGAATTTTGGCGCCAAGTTTACGCGCTCCGTCAAGCATAACAATGCGGCGTGAGCGCTGAGTGCGTCCTGCCCAGATGCCTGCCATCAGCCCAGCAGCGCCAGCGCCGATGATCGCAAGATCGGCATCCATCGCTTCTATACTGTATCGTCGTAAGCATTTGGGCGCGGTTGCGAATCCAGTTTCCTGCTAAGCCAGCGCCGAGGTTTCCGCTGCCCTTTTAGAATTTCTGCCAGCTTATCGATGCTGGGCAGCGGTTTATACAGCACGGTTTCTGCCCCAGAAAGCTTGAGGACTTCTTTCTCTTCTGAGGGGGAAAGTTTGTAAGCGGTCATCAAGAAGATGCGCATTTTACTAAGAGGAGGGCAAGCGCGCAGCCGGGCGCCAACCATCGGCCCATCGATACTGCCAGGCAGGCGGATATCAAGCAATGCTAACTCAGGTAGTTCTCCTCCGAATACGCCGGACTCGACATCTGCGATCCATTCGTCAGCTTCTTCACCATTAGCGAACACTAGGCCGCTAACGCCCATGATCTGAGTCATCGACAGGAGCATTTCATAGAGATCGGGTTCATCTTCGACGATCATCCAGCTTGTCATGTCATCTCTCTACAGGCGTTCGCCAAAGCTATCCACAAAGATTACGGACATTTTACCTTGGAATAAGTCGTCATCTGGCTAAAGGAATGGTCGCAAGGTTACAATACCACATTCCGAGCAAAAAAGGTGGATTTATGTCCGAAAATGAAGCCGAAGCTCCTCTGCTACAAGTTGAGGGCGTCTCATACAAGTATGGGTCTTTCACTGCCCTTGATGCAGTGTCATTAAGCGCTGAACCCGGCAAGTTGATCGCGCTGCTTGGTCGCAATGGCGCCGGTAAATCGACGCTGCTGCGCTGCATCGCGGGCTGGACGCAGGTGACAGATGGTGAAGTATACATTATGGGTAAGGCAGTGCGCCGCAGCGAGCGCTGGATGCGCCAGCACGTCGTTTTAGTGCCGGATACCCCGCCGTTTTATGATGAGCTGACCGCATGGGAACATTTGCAGTTCATTGCTCAACTGCATGGATTGCAGGACTGGGCGGAACATGCTGAAGACCTGCTCGATCGCTATGGGCTGCTTTCAAACGCCGATGCCTTTCCCTTCGCTTTTTCGCGCGGCATGCGTTACAAGCTGGCGCTGTGCATGGGCTTGTTGCTGCAGCCGCGCCTTCTTCTGCTGGATGAGCCGTTGGGGCCGCTCGATCCCGTCTCGGCCGATGAGTTGTGGATTGAGATGAATCGGCACCGTGACTCCGGCATGACCATTCTGCTGAGCAGCCATCAACTTCCACCAGATGCGCATCCCGATCGTTATTTGATCATGGAGAACGGCGCTATTATCGCACAAGGTAGCCCAGAAGCGATCGCGGCTGAGTTCAACTTGAACCCACCGCTCACACTCGATTCGATGCTGCGGGCGGCGATACTGGCGCGTCGTGTGAATGTTGCCAATGAATGACCTGCGCGCGTTGTGGTGGCTGCGCTGGACGCAGTTTCGCGATTCCGCGACATACTGGTTGCGCACGCTAGGATATCAGCCGCCTGAACCTGGTGAACGCGGATTTGGCGGCAACTTGTACATCCTCTATCTGATCGGCATTGCGGTGATCTGGTTCTATACCATGTTTTCGTTCGCCTTTCAGCAAATGGAGGCCATTGGCGCAGCGCTCGATCCTGACGGAGTTGCAGCCCTGCTGGATGTAATCCCATGGTTGTCGGTCATCGCGCTGGCGCTGGCGCTCAGCGCTGCCTTGCGCAGCACGCCGCTTAAACTGTCTTTTGCCGATATGGCATATATCGCCGGCTCACCGGTTGCTCGCTGGGCGCCAGTGTTGTTCGGTTTCATCCGGCAGGTGCTGCTGCGCTTGCTGATCGGTTTGTTCATCGTCAGTTTGATCAGCGTTGCCATCGCCAGTGCGCTTGAACTGTCCGATCCGGTCTCGGCTGTCCTGCGCGGGTTGATCTCAGCGGTGCCGCTGATCATCTTGATCTGGTCAGTCGCATGGGTGCTGGGTGTGCTGCGCCTCGTGTATCCACAAGTGAGCCGCATCCCGCTGCTCTGGGCGCTGCCGCTCGGCCTAATCCCGCTTTCCGTCTTGCTGCCTGATGTCTTCTTATGGCCAGGGCGTGGCGTGGTCGCAGGGATTACGGGCGAGCAGCCTCTGTGGTATCTGCCCCTGTTGAGCCTCGCTGCGGCTGGGGCAATCGGATTGTTTCTGCGCGCAAGCAGCCGCATCAACATGATTCAAGCTATCGATGAAAGCGTCACGTATGCTCGCATCAGCGCGATGGGGCTGCTGGCGATCCGCAATTTACGTGTTGTTCTGCAAATTCAGCGACAGGCTGCCGCCGCGGCTCGTAAGCCGCGCCTGCGGCTGGCGCAGGCGCAGGGCTTTAACATGCTGGCGCTGCGGGCGGGGCTGTCTTATGCGCGGCACCCGCTGCTGCTCATGATCGCGTTTTTGTGGGGAGCAGCCATGACATGGCTGGCGGCGCTCATTCTTATTAACGAATTGCCCGTGCAAATCTGGATCGGATGGCTGCTGTTGGCCGCGATCGCGCCGCCGGCTGGGCTGCTGCACGTCCTTAGTGATGATCTAGAGGAGCCTTTTTTGCGCCAGTTTCTTCCCATGAACAACCTCACGCTGTTCCTTGCCGATACGCTGGCGCCGCTGCTCGCGCTAATCGGCGGCGGCTTGTTAGCGTGGTTCGCCCATGGTTTCTCGCTCGATGTGAGTATGCTCGGCTTACTTTTCATCCCGGTCTTGGCTGGGCTGCTGGGGCTGTGCGGCGCCGTGAGCCTGACACAGAGGCGGCCGCTGCAAACCCGGATCTTAGCGACAGCCCTCAGCTTTGGCGCGGTCATGGCTGCTGGTGCGCTAACGGGTATTCCGCTGGCAGCTTTTGTCGTTGCCTGGTTAGGCATCCTTGTGCTCAGTGGCATGCTCGCTGCCGAGACCTAATGCTCTATTGAACAAAACTCCGCGCTGCACCGTATAAGCAGGTGTAGGAGCCAAACAGCGTGGATCAACGTCTGTATGAACACCAACTGTTTCGGCAGGTGCGCGCGGGCGATATGGATGCTCTGGAAGTGCTGCTCGCCTTGCTGGAGCCGCCCATCCGTCGTTTCATCCGCCGTTTAATCGGCGAGCATGACGCGGAAGATGATATCGTACAGATGGTCTTCATTGCGCTATACCGCCATCGCGATCGCATTGAGCCAGTTGAGAATTTACGCCCTTACGTCTTTCGAATGGTGCGAAATCGCTGCTACGATGAGCTGCGGCGTCAGGGGCGTTATCGCGAAATGTCGCTTGATGACGAGCCGGTTGAATGGCGGGTGTCATTCACAGCGGCCGGTGAACAACCGGCAGGCACCGAAGAAGTAGCGCACTGGTTGTTGCTTCAACTTGAAGTGCGCGAAGCCATGGATCAGCTGCCTGAGCTGCAGCGCCAAGCGCTCATTCTGTACGCTGAGGAGGGCATGAGCTATGCCGAGATCGCCGAAGTAATGGGAACCGGCGTCGGCACGATCAAATCTCGACTTTTTCATGCAAAGCGAACGCTGCGCCGGCTGCTGCGGCCAGAAACACTCGCCGCGTTGGAGGAGGAATTCGATCGCGCACCTGCCGGTTCTAGTATAGATGAAGATGCTGCGTTACCTCAGTTGTATCAGGAGAGAAGATGATGGATGAACACAAGACAAAAGACCTAGAGCAGCTTGCGCTTGCGTTAAAAGCACTCGCTGCCTCAGTCGAGAAGCTGCTGATGATCGGCGAATTTGATAGCTTGGGCGATGTGGTCGCCAAGAAGTATCAGGTGCTGCATCGACATGCTGCCGAACTGCTGCCCGATGATTTTTTCGTGCGCGAAGTGCTAGCACTGGAGTTAACCGAGGGCGCTGATGACCGCGCTAAGCTGGTGCAGGTCAACCTGATGGTTTCCCAGCTTCGCGACTACGTTGAGGGGCTGCTGAAAGTGGAACGCCGGGCGACTTTCACCGCTGAGATCGATGACCTCAAGGGTTTAGGGCGCGAGATACAAGACCAGATCCTATCGATCACGCGGCAGTCGCTGCGCCGCGCTATCCGCAGCATTGATATTAATGTCGAGATTCCGGAGCCGCCGCGCCCGCCAGAGCCGTCGCATCCACCAAAACCGAAGCGGCACGACCGCCGGCGCGATCATGACGATGACTTGATCTAGGCTCTAGGCGAAAAAGACAGCAGTAGGAGAGCGGGTTCATCTATACGAACCCGCTCTCCAATTTTTGCAACGCACAGGATGTGCCAATCATGGCTGCCAAATATTGATCAGCCCATCTTCTCCAGCACTGGCCAAGCGACTGCTGTCGGCGTTCCAAGCTAGGCCTGTCACTGCCGCCGTATGGCCTTGCAGTGTCAACCGCTGCTCGCCGCTCATCCCATCCCACAAAATCACTTGAGCATCGGCGCCGCCCGTCGCAAGCACGCTTCCGTTGGGATGATAGGCAAGTGCGATCACGGTTCCTGCATGCGCAGACAGATTCCGAAGCGGCTGGCCGGAGTTTACATCGTAGATGATGACGCTGTTCGCGGCAGCAGCAGCAATGCGGCTGCCATCAGGGTGATAGCTGAGGGCGTTGACGACATCGCCAACCTGAATATTGCCCACAAAAGTGCCCGCGTTCAAATCCCAGAAGACGATGTTGCCATCATTGCCAACCGATGCCAGCCGGGTGCCGTTAGGATGCCAGCTCAGCGCGTTGATGCCCGTATTGGCTTGGAAGATTGTTACGGGCTCTTGAGCATCGATCGACCATAAGATGACTCGGGCGCTGGCGTCTCCGCTAGCGAACTGCGTTCCCTGCGAATTCCAATCAATGGCGTTGACGATGCTGCCCACCTGTAAGACGGCGATGTTCTGCCACGAATCAGTCTCCCAGATCAGGATAACGCCATCATCTCCGGCCGCTGCGACGCGATTACCGGCTGGACTCCACGCTACAGACCATACAGCGCTGTTCAAACCGGTTAGAGACCGCACTGGTTGTCTCGTGTTGAGATCCCAGATCGTAACCTCTCCATCGAAAGTGCCGCTGATTAAACGGTTGCCGTTTGGGTCCCAATCGAGGGCACTAAATTCCTCGCCGGGCGCCGTCAGTGTTGTGATCGGCTGAGGCAGTTCGATGATCGGTGGTGTGGGAACCGGCAGCGGTTCAACCGTGATCGTTTGTGATGCGCTGTCGGACGAGCCGTCGGCGGCGGTGACGGTCAGGGTGACGGTGAAGGTGCCCGGGGCGAAGGTGTGGGTCGGGTTCGGCTCGAAAGCGACGGAGCCGTCGCCGAAGTCCCACTGATAGCTGACGACCGGGCCGGAGGCGGTGCTGGTGAAGGCGATGGTCTGTGGGCTGCCGGGGACGGGGCTGAAGGTGAAGCCGGCGCTGACGGGTTCAGCGATGGTGACGGACTGGGAGGCGCTGTCGGACGAGCCGTCGGCGGCGGTGACGGTCAGGGTGACGGTGAAAGTGCCCGGGGCGAAGGTGTGGGTCGGGTTCGGCTCGAAGGCGCCGGAGCCGTCGCCGAAGTCCCACTGGTAGCTGACGACCGGGCCGGAGGCGGTGCTGGTGAAGGCGATGGTCTGCGGGCTGCCGGGGACGGGGCTGAAGGTGAAGCCGGCAGCGACCAAAACGACATCAGCGGTGTAGCTAACTGTCCCGCCGGGGCCGAAGGCGCTCAGCCGTACAGTGAATGTTCCTCCCGCTGCATACGTATGAGTCGGGTTAGCGTCGGATGCAAGTCCACCGTCGCCGAATTCCCACAAGTAACCCTCGATAATCCCGCTCGACTGATTCGTGAACTGAACGGTCAGCGGTGCTCCTGGAACTCGTGCCCATGTGAACAGCGGCACAGGAGGAGGCACAGGTGTGTTTGTGGGTGCTGGTGTCTCGGTCGGCGTTTCGGTGAACGTTGCGGTTGGGATCGGCGTATCCGTTGGTGTCTCAGTGAACGTTGCGGTTGGGACTAGCGTGTCGGTTGCCGTTGGCAGTGGCAGCGGCGTCTCGGTGAATGTCGCAGTTGGGATTAGTGTCTCGGTTGCCGTTGGCAGTGGCAGCGGTGTCTCGGTGAAAGTTGCGGTTGGGATTAGTGTTTCGGTCGGCGTCTCGGTGAAAGTTGCGGTTGGGATTAGTGTTTCGGTCGGCGTCTCGGTGAAAGTTGCAGTTGGGACTGGCGTGTCGGTCAAAATTTGCGCTGTTGCGATCGGCGTATGCGTAGCAGTATCCATCGGCGGGATCGCCGTATTCGTATATGTGGCTGTGGGTGGGATCGGCGTGAGCGTTGGCGTCGGCGTCGGTGGTGCGACGACAACCACACTCGCTTGTGCGGTGTTTTGGCCGCCGCGGCCGGTTACCACGAGGGTCACTGTGTAAATGCCCGGAAATTGGTAAGTGTGCACTGGGTTTTCCAGTGTGCTGATCGTCCCATCACCGAAGTTCCACGTCTGCGACTGGATATCGCCACTTGAACGGTTGGTGAAAGTCACGCTCAACGGCGCCTGCCCGGAGATCGGGTTATAGGTGAAACTCGCCGTCGGCGGCGGGATGACTGGGCTTTGCACAGTGATCTGGCGCGACGCGATCGAGGTACCGCCTGGCCCCGTCACGGTCAGGAAGACGTTGTAAGTACCGATCCCGATGAATGTCTTGGTCGGGTTGCGTTCGGTGCTGGTCGTCCCGTCGCCGAAGTTCCAAAAATAGCTGGTAATGTTACCCAGCGAGTCGTTGCGGAAACTCACCGTGAGCGGTGATGTGCCGCTGGTGACGCTGGGTGTGAATGCTGCGGTTGGTGCTGCAGGCGTTCGCACATTGATCTGCGCCGAAACGTTCGATGTCCCGCCCGGGCCAGACACCGTGAGCGTCACCGTATAGAGGCCGGGCCGTGTGTAGGTGTGCGATGGGTTGGGCTGCGTGCTGGTGCCGCCATCGCCGAAGCTCCATTGGAAACTGTTGATCACGCCGAACGATTGGTTCGAGAACTGCACCGTGAGTGGGGCATCTCCACTGGCGCGGTCAAACGTAAACGCGGCCGTCGGTCTAGGTGTGGCTGGAGTAGCCGATGGAACTGGCGTTGGTGCAGTGTTGCGGACGCGGATATTGCCGACGCTTGTTGAGAGGATCGTGCCATCGCGCAGAAATACGCGCAGCCGCAGTTGGTAAGTTCCATCGGGAATGCCCAGCGTGTTCCAGTTGCCAAGCACGCCGTCAGAGACGGGGGTGAAACGGAACGACTCAACCGGATACCACAGGTTGCCAGGGTTGGGGTCAGGGCCATACTCAATATGATATTGCAGGAAGTTCGGGTGAACGGCCGAACCGAGCACAGAGGTGCTTCCAGCGATCACGCTGCCCGGTACCGGCGACAGAATCGCGATACGAATCGGCAGCGGCGGCGTTGTTGGCACGACGGGCGGTGGCGGGCTGGTTGGCACAACGACGATGTTGGTTGGGCGCAGTGTCGGGAAGATCGCGCCTAGCGTAGGGATCTGCGTTGGAATGCGGACAGTCGGTGTGATGGATGGCGTGGGCGATGGTGTGCGCGTGGGCGAAGTGGTCGGCGCGACGGTTGGCTCTGCGGCGCCGAGATTACAGGCGCTTAAAAACGCCAGCATTACGATGAGGAAAACTGCGAAAAAGGGTCGCCCTGCTTTCATGTTCAAACTCCATCTTCCGGGTGTTGGCGCACCACGCTCCGCTGATAGCATACCATGATGACGAATTCCGGCAAACGCACGCCTATCTCACGTAGGCGAGTAGGTGGTGTGAAGTTGATCGCGGCAGCCTGTGGACGAAACGCGCGGATCTAGATATGCTCTTATCCGTTCTTGATTAACATCACATATGTCGATCTCGTTAGGTGCGCACAGAGAAGACAATTCCGCGTCTGTGCGCCAGAAAGTTCGGCAGGGAAGGGTACGTGAAGGACAATAGTGTGCTGCAGCAGCCGCTGGAGCTGCTGCGAGAAGAACTGCGCCTGCATCGGCGGGCGATGGACTACACGAGCTGTGGTATTGTGATTGCCGATGCGCGGTTGGAAGATTTACCCTTGATTTATATCAACGAGTCATTCGAGACCATCAGCGGTTATTCTGCCGACGAAGTGCTGGGGCGCAACTGCCGCTTCCTACAGCGCGACGATCGAGAACAGCCGGCGGTTCAAATCTTGCGCGATGCTATCCGCAAACGTGAAAGCTGCAAAGTGATCTTGCGCAACTACCGCAAAGACGGCACCTTATTTTGGAACGAATTGTTTATGTCGCCGATTTTCGACGAGAGCGGCGAGCTGACCCATTTTGTCGGCATCCAAACCGACGTGAGCGAGCGCGTTGCAGCAGAAGAAGCGCTTCAGCGCCAGCGGGTCGAACTAGCGCGCGCCCTTGATGAGCTGCGCGATACGCAAACGATGCTGATTCACGCCGAAAAAATGAACGCGCTTGGCCAAATGATGGCGGGCATTGCGCATGAAATCAACAACCCGCTTTCATATGTCTACAGCAATATTCATAGTTTGCGCGGCACGCTCACCGATGTGTTTGATGCCTACAATCGCTTGGAGGCTCTCATTCGGGCAGAAGCGGCAGCGCTGGCCGAAAAAGCCGCCAAAATTCGCAGCGATGCTGACTTGGATTTTGTCTTTACCGACGTGGGTGATTTGCTGCACGCCTCGTTCGAAGGATTGGGGCGGGTCAAACGGATTGTGCAGGCGCTGCGGACTTTCTCGCGATTGGACGAGGCCGAAAAGAAGCTGGCCGATCTGCACGAAGCGATTGAAAGCACCCTGATCATTGCGCGGCGCACTTTAGGGACAAAGACCCGGGTTGTATTGGAGCTGGACGATTTGCCTGAAATCGTCTGCTACCCAGCCGAGCTAAACCAAGTCTTTCTCAATATCATCCTCAACGCTGGCCAAGCGATGCCTGAGGGCGGCGTGCTGACCATTCGCGGACGCGATCTGGGCGACCGCGTCCTGTTAGAATTTTCAGATACCGGCATCGGCATGACCCCGGAAGTCAAAGCGAAGATTTTCGATCCATTCTTTACGACCAAGCGCGTAGGTGAAGGCATGGGACTTGGATTATCGATCGCATACAAGATCATCACTGACCATCATCAAGGGACGATCTCGGTGGAGTCTGCGCCCGGTGCCGGGGCAACATTCACCATCATACTGCCAAAGGAACTGCGATGAAACCCGAAGACCTACAGCGCGCCTGCGAGGAACTAAAGCAAGGCATGCGCGGCCAGCTTCTCGTTATTGATGATGAGGAAGAGATCCTTAAGGCATTGTACCGCCAGTTTCGACGTGATTATGACGTGCACGTCGCTCGTAGTGCCGACGAGGGCTTTCGCATCATGACAGAGACGCCAATCCATGTCATCATCTCCGACCAGCGTATGCCCGGCATGAAAGGCAGCGAATTCTTCGGCAAAGTCAAGAATCAGTTCCCAGATGCGATCCGCCTGCTCCTAACCGGCTTCGCCGACATTCAAGCCGTGATCGCGGCTATTAATGACGGCAACATTTACCGGTATGTAACCAAACCATGGGATCCGGTTGAACTGAACACGATCGTGCGCGAAGCGTTTGAGCGCTATCAACTGATCGTGCATAATCGCTGTTTGCTGCTGGAGCTTCAAACAGCGAACGCCTTGCTAGAGCAGCGGGTCGCCGAACGCACCGCCGAACTTGAGGAGATGAATGCGCGCCTCAAAGCGCTGCTTGAGCAGAAAAATGCTTTTATGGGCATGGCCGCTCATGATTTGAGGACACCGATCACGGTTGTGCAGGGGTTTATCGATCTGCTGCTCCACCCGCGCACGCCGCCCGAGGATGCGCGTGAGTTCATCCAGATCATACGCGACTCGTTAAACGATATGCTCAATCTTCTCAACGATCTGCTCGATATCACAGCGATTGAGACGGGTAACTTAACGCTGCACCCCGTGATGGTGCGTGTCGTTCCATTTGTCGAGCGAGTCGTTAAGCTTAACCGGGCGATAGGCGAGCAAAAAAACATCCGACTTACACATTATATCGACCCTAACGTTGATCGGTTCGAATTCGATCCTCAGCGTATCGATCAGGTGCTGAACAACCTGCTCAGCAATGCGTTCAAGTTCTCCCATGCCGGTACTGAAGTGAGGTTAGAGGTAAGGCTGGTGGAAGGGGGTTTGCAGTTCTCCGTGATCGATCAAGGGCTTGGCATTCGTGAAGACGAGATAGACCGTTTGTTCGGTGAGTTCCAACGCATGAGCAACCGGCCGACCGGCAACGAGAACAGCACGGGTTTAGGCTTGTCGATCTGCAAGCGTATCGTCGAACTGCATGGCGGGAAGATAGGAGTCACCAGCGAATATGGACGCGGCAGCATCTTTTCTTTTTGGCTGCCGATGGTCGACGCTGCCGCAATGCCTGAAGACGCTGGGCAGCCGGCACAAAAGGCGTGAGGGCGCTTCTGCTGCGACCTGCGCCAGCCTTTGGCTGACGCCGTAATCAGGCGCTGGCCAGTTGAGACAAAGCATTGAGCACTGCCGGCAAAAGCTGCTTTTTGCGCGAGACGATTCCTGGCGCATCGAGCACATCTTCGTCGTGGCGCGCGTATGGAAGCGCGGCAATTAACCGAGGCTGCCCCACAACCACGAAACGGCTGTTGCCACGCACCACGTCGGTGATCATCAACAGCGCAAGTGCCAATCTCTCGCGTTCGAGCAGCGCGGAGAGGCCATGGCGCAGTTCCTCAAGCCGCGAGGCCAATTCAGAGAAAGAGGTCACTTCCACCTGAGCGATGCCGACGCGGTGACCGCCCGCTTCGTAGAACTTGATGTCGGAGCTGATGATATCCTCGATAGGACGCACACCTAGCCCAGCGCTGGCCGCCAGCAGATCGGCCCCTAGTGCCTCGATCGCGCGCAAAAGCGTTTCTTCAGACGGCGTGGCATGGGCGGTAAGCCCAGCTTGGGCAGCCAGCCACAGCGCTGCCTCTCGGTCGCGCGCAGTCGCCGTGGGAGATCGGAAGATCAGCGTGTCAGATAAGATGCCACACAGCAGCAGGCCAGCGATCTCTGGGGGGAAACGCTGCTCAAGTTCTTCCGCGCGCTCGGCGACCAGTGTCGAGCAGCTGCCAACAGGCTCGATCTGGATGCGGATCGGCACCGTTGTTGGCAGGCCGCTCAAGCGATGGTGATCGATAACCTCAATGACCTCGGCTTCTTCTAGCCCGGGAACGGCTTGCCCCAGCTCGTTATGGTCCACCATCACAATGCGCCGCTGG